>NZ_JBIAFV010000023.1:0-67640 GCF_042869435.1 Nocardia sp. NPDC006982
AACCTCGTCACAGGACTTCTCGCCGTCGTGGGAGACACAGTCCACTTTCTGACCGGCGGCCTGCTCTAGGGGCTATCACAACCCAGTGGGATGAATGAATCCCGAGTACTACGGAAGCGACTGGGTCGTCGCGGTTCACGCGGGCAGATTAGGTAAGGTTTCGACTCGGGCGGACCCAAAACCACCGGGCTTGCTTGTGGTGGGAAGGGACACTGATTGAGGGCCATCACCAAAGCCGTCGCGCCATTGCTCATGGTGATCGCCCTCTGTTGCACGCTCGTCAGCGCGGCTGCCTGCGCCGGAAGCGCCGATGCTCTCGCCGCCGCCGTGGACCGTGCGTTTCAACCGCTCATGGCCAAGTACAACGTACCCGGTATGGCCGTAGCAGTGACGGTCGACGGCGAACAGCACTACTTCGGTTATGGCGTTGCCTCCCGGCAAAGCGGCGCTCCCGTTACACCCGACACCATTTTCGAGATCGGGTCGATCAGTAAGACGTTCACCGCAACACTAGGGTCCTACGCACGAGTACTCGGCCGGATCTCGCTCGACGATCACCCCAGTACCTACCTGCCGCAATTGGCCGGGAGTGCCACCGACAAGGCCACGCTGCTGAACTTGGCCACCTACACAGCAGGTGGGCTACCCCTGCAATTTCCGCCGGAGGTCACCGACAAAGCCCAGATGCCGACCTACTTCCAGCAGTGGACGCCCGATGCCGCTCCCGGTCGGCAGCGGCGGTACTCGAACCCCAGCATCGGACTGTTCGGCTATCTCAGCGCCCTGGCGATGAACGGCGATTTCACCGACCTGATTCAAGGTCAGCTCTTCCCGAATCTGGAGCTGTCCCATAGCTACATCGACGTTCCGCAAGCCAAGATGGACGATTACGCATGGGGATATGACGACAGCAACACGCCGGTCCGTGTGAACGTAGGCGTTTTGGATGCCGAAGCCTATGGCGTCAAGTCCTCTGCCACCGATATGCTCCGTTTCATCGAGGCCAACATTGCGCCCGATACCCTCGAACCGCCCCTGCGTGATGCTGTCGAGGGAACGCATGTCGGATATTTCGACGTCGGCGAGATGACCCAAGGGCTCGGCTGGGAGCAATACCCCTACCCGACCGACCTTGATCGGCTACTGGTCGGCAACTCCATCGCGGCTATGAAGCCCAACCCGGCCACGTCCATCACCCCGCAATCTCCCCCGCGTCCGACCTTGTTCAACAAGACCGGCTCCACTGCCGGGTTCGGCGCGTACGCTGCTTTCGTGCCCGACGAACGGATCGGCATCGTCATGCTTGCGAACAAGAACTTTCCCATCGACGCCCGTGTCACCGCAGCCCACGCCGTCCTGCAACAGCTTTCAACGCCGGCACCATAACCCTGAGACGAGTCCCAAGAGGCGACGTGTCAGCGGCGGAGGACGGGCACTCGGGTTCTCCCTGCAGCGGCGAATTCAGTGGATAGATACTGGGTACCGCGCCAGCTCCGCCACCGTCAACTCCGGCTCACCCGCCGGACGAGTCTCACGATATTTCTGACCCACTTCCACAGCGTCTGCTCGACCACACCCAACTCACGAGCGACCTCGGCCACCGCTCGACAACCACTTTCGCCGCCGTCTCCCGAAACTCGGGCGAATACTACGACCGCGAATTCTTCCGTGCCCGTTGATATCGGTCTGTGGTGCGCGTCTCCAGTCCGCTGCACGGTCGGGATCGAGTAACCCAGGCGGCAACAGTCCTCGTCTCGGGAGATACGGCATAGGATCGAACGCGCTCGCAACTGACGAGACCGCGACTCACCTCGAACTACACTTCGAGGCGTCGGCCCTGCTCGTACGGATCATCGGCCACCTGGGCGAGAACGATTCTGCCGCAGCAACGCTCGAGCCCACGACGAACGTCAAACGCAGGGCGGCCTTCCGCACCGGTCTCGCAGCACTCGCCGTCCTCGGTGCCGGTCTTCACGGCCGGGGTGTTTTTGTGTTGTGGATGGGGTGAGGTGTGTCGGGTTTGCGGGCGCGTGCAAGGCGGGTGAAGGCTTGGCGAAGTTGGATGATCCGGACGCCCCCGGCTACGGCCATGACCAGGAGTCCCGCGACCGCGGCGACGAGGATCGCGACCCCGACCGGCAGAGTGAAGTGCCATCCCAGGAATCCCAGCCGGAGACTGGTCGTGTTCTGGACCACGAATGTCAACAGCACCACCAAGAACACGCCGCCGACGCTCATGCTCACCCAGATGCTGCCAGCTCTGGTCCGGTCGATCCGGGCTGGCGGTGGCGCTGGTTGCACCGGAGCTGACGGCTCGACCGGAATTCCGTCAGGCCGATTCGGCGCAGACGGTTCGTCATGGCCTGCAGGCTTCACGATGACCTCCTCGGGTTTCCTGATGCGGTAGGTGTCGAGATGTTGTGCGTCGTCCGAGTCCGCGGGTCGCGTTCGGGTTCCGTTATGGGAGTTACCCCGTCGTCGACGTTGAACCCCTTCGTGCGCCGACGAATCGTCCATCGTTTTGGCACCGGTTATAGCGCGATTCGGTCCCGCGCGGTCATTGCAGGTCCATTCGGCGAGTTCGATCCGGAGACGAATTTGCCGGCTTGGGTGGCTGTGGTCAGGGCTTTTGGTTTACCAGCTTTGCCGCGCCCGACGCCGACGGCGGCGGGGTCGGGGTCCGCTGGTGTAGTGGCGCCAGCCGCGCCCGGATCCGCCCCGGACTCCCGTGAACTATCAGCCGATATGGGTTGACAGTGCCCGGGTTTCGACGGCGAGGTCTCCGTCCTCGGTGAGGGACGCACCGTAGGTGACACGGTGCTGGTTCGGGTCGCCCCGCGTGTCGCTGTTGTGCACCGTCAGGCAGGGCACCGCACCGAAATTCACCAGCAGATACCGGTTTTCGACCGCATCGGAATTATCGGTGAGGGCGACGGTGAAGATCTGCCCGCGCGCGATCCAGTCGCGGGCGGCGGCAGCCACCGCGGGGGATTCGGTCGCGGCGAAGTGCAAGGTGAAGGGCAGGCTGGGGGAGTCGAGGTAGGTCGCCATGGGGTCACGTCCGATCGTGTCGATGGTGTATCCGGTGGGCGGCTGGTCGACCTTTCGTCGGATGAACCGCTGTAGATAGCCAGTGTAGACCTACATTGTTGACATTATGCTCTGGGCAGCGTCTACTTGAATGAGCAATAGATCCGAGCGAAGGCGTGAGGATCGCCATGATCATCACCATCGGGTTGGCCGAACTGAGCATGCTTTCGGGTGGCTCGAGTCGCGCCGCCCGCGGCGATCTCGGCGCCGCCCACGAGAACCCCACTGAACCCAGCCCCGTCCGCGTCGGGCGATGCGGCCGCGGCCCTTCGGCGCACCAGACACCCCTGTTCACACCGGCCATACCGGCATTGCCGCCGCGGCCGATGCATCCGGCAATGCCGCCGGGCAGGGATCCGAAAGTCGGCCTACGCCCCATGGATGCGAGCCATGGCCAGCTGTTCGGAGATAGGTCGGCCGGTCCCGGGCCGGTCGACACACCCCGGAGGCAAACCGCGATGTGTCTGTCCGATATTCGACTACCGGATCGAGACGATCTCGATCCATAAGAAATGAGGTGGGTGATGGTGCGTTTAGTGTCGTTGCTGGTGCTCGTGTGGCTGATCATCGGTGTGGTCGCCGCCGGTCAACGAGGTTATTTCACCGACCGTGAACAGAACTGCGCAAGCCTGGGAACGATCGCGGTGACCGTGATCGCGGGTCCGCTGAACTACGCAGGTGTCAACCCCAAGGTGAACAACTGCGAACTGCCCCAACCCAGCCCCTGACAAGACGCAACGTTAGATATCGAGATCTGCGTGTTGCGGCATCTGATGTCGTGCCGGGCCGAGTCCGATTCGGACCGGTGCATCGTGGCGACTCGCGCTCGACTCGATCGACGCGGCCCCGAACCTTGTACGGCACTGCGGTGTCGGGGTTTGGGGGCTGTTGTCGATGTCATCTGGATCTGATCCGAGGCAAACACCGATGAGCTATCCGTCGATACTGACATCCCCCGAGAAGACACGACCCACACGCCACGGCACCGACACCTACGACAACATCGAACCGTTGCTCGTTCAGCTCGCGGAACTGGACCCAGACGATCCTCGTCGAGATGCATTGCGAGAGAAGCTGATCCGGGGTTGTCTACCACTGGCTGAGCACATCGCCCGCAAGTTCGCCGGCCGCGGTGAGAACTTCGACGATCTGCTGCAGACCGCCCGAGTGGGGATGGTGGCCGCGGTCGACCGTTTCGACCCCGACTATGGCGCGTCGTTCCTGGCTTTCGCGGTGCCGACAATCATAGGCGAGGTGCGCCGACATTTCCGCGACCACACCTGGTCGGTGCGAGTACCGCGGCGGCTCAAGGAAATCCAGCAGTCCATCGTCCCGGCGATGGACAGGCTGTCGCAGCGGTTGGGGCGCACCCCAAGAGCCGCGGAGATCGCCGAGGAACTCGGCGTCGACCTGGTCGAGGTGACCCAGGCGCTGATCGCCCGCAATGGCTATCGGACCTCCTCGATCGACGCGTTGACCGGCGGCGACAGTGAGTATGCGCCGACGTCGCTGTTGGACACCCTGGGGGCCGAGCAATCGGAGTTCTGCACCGTCGAGGACTGCCTCGTCGTGAAACCGTTGATCGCCGCGCTACCCGAGTGCGATCAGCAAGTGCTGGTCATGCGGTTCTTTGAATCTCAGTCCCAGATCCAGATCGCCGAATCCCTCGGCGTCTCGCAGATGCAGATCTCTCGGATCCTGGCCAGACTGCTGAGCTCGTTGCGAGAACAGGCATTACGTGACTGAACAACCAGCCGCAGCGGTGGCGTTCAGGGCCGAGGTGCAATTGGCTGACGACTCAGGAAGACGGACTGGGGCGTGCAGGCCCGCGGCGACCGGGGTTGCACGATGTTGCGTAGGTCCGGCGACACGGACTGATTCGCGACACATCTCCCGGGGTGTTGCGCTCGTGGCTGGTAGTCGTATCACTGCCTGCCACGAGAGAGGAGATCAGGGTGCGGGCGTTTCCTGTGAGGTTGCGGTCCGGGGTTCGGTATTGGACGGTTTTGGATGAGGACTTGGCGGTGGTCGCCGAAGCCGATGCGTTTCTTCGGCACCTGCGGTTCGGCCATGACGGGTCGGAGCTGACGACCAGGGCATACGCGGGCTCGATCGCGTTGTTCCTGCGTTGGTGCGGGCGGACCGGCCGGCATTGGCATGACGGGTCGCGGCGCTGGGGTTGTTCATCACGTGGCTGCGGCATGCCGGGCCTGCGGCCAGCGGCGTTGAAGTCGGTGCGGGTGGCCTGGTTCTGGCGGATCACGATGATAGTGCTGGTAGCCATTTCGGCTCCTCACCTCGAATGGTTCATGGATTGCCCCGCTGTCACGCTCACCGCAACAATTCCCGGCGTCGGCGTCGGCGCGATTGTCTGGGCAGTTCTGCTCGCGTCGCGCGACAACCCCGCACGGCGCGGCGTCAGTAGTAGTGGCGTCGCCCGCCGACGGCGCGGCCCATCGACCCCAATGCCAGCAGCACCAGGCCGATGATGAGGACCACGATCCCGATGGCCCAGAGGATTTGGATTTTGAGTAGGAATCCGGCGATCAGGAGGACGATTCCGAGGATGATCATGGGAGCTACGTGGTTTCGGTGCTGGAACTGGGTAACGAGGGTGTGACGCAAGCCCGCAAGGGGTCCTCTCGACGGGTGTGCGGAGTCAGTGTTTGAAGGCGTCCTTCATCTTTGCTCCGGCCTGCTTGGTGTTGCCGGTGGCCTGATCGACGCGGCCCTCGGTCCGCAGGCGAGTGTTTCCGGTGACTCGGCCGAACAGTTTCTTGGCCGTGCCCTTGGCGGCTTCGGCCTTGTGCGCGATCTTCTTACCAATGCTCATCGTGTGGTCCTTGCGTGAGTGATCGAGGGGCGAACATGCAGAATCCAGGCCGCTATTCGAGATGCTGATGTCGGTCGGTGAGGTCGCTTCCGGCTCGGAAACGCCATTTCGCGACAGGACCCGAACATCATGACGTCGTTGGTCAAGGAGTGGGCGATGACCGCGTTGCTCAGTCCGCCTACCGCAGCGAGAACAACATTCAATCCGATAACAATAACCATGACGATCAACCCGGAACTCACGTTCTAGACCACCAGTAGACGCCTCTCGACTGGGGATGTCACATGAATGAATCCGCGGAGGTCGGGTGCTGAACCGACCAGACGCACACCGTCGCCCCACCCGCCGTCGGACATTCACGAGGCCGGCGACGAAAATTCGGCGATGCAGGTGGGAATTACATCAGATCCGTCAGAAACCGTGCCAACGCATCGCCGACCTCGGCGGTAGCACAAGATCGAAATCGGCCACAGCAACGGCCACGAGGTGATCAACCCTTGAAATCCGCTGACAGGCCCAGCGATTGCCGAGACGAGGGATCGTCGCCATCGAAGCCTATGGTCCACCGGGCTATACGCTGTAGCTCAATGATGTAGACCTACATTGTTGACACCACGTGACCGGAGCTGTGTACTTGAAGAACCAACAGATCCGAGGCTCGACATGATCGTCATCATCGCCCTGATCGCCGGCATAGTCATCGGCGCCACCGGAATGGCTGTGCTCAGCCATCTATCGCCAAATGTCCAGCGCCCCGCCCTCGGCAGCGCCGCGCGACGCCTTCGCGGCCGATCGCGTCCTGAAGACACCGCGCTCAGCCGCGACATCAACGAACACGCCGGAGGCTCGCGGCATATCCGCACCAACCCGAGTTGGCGCGACCGACTCGAGTAACCGGACGACCCTCGGCTTCGCCTTCGAGCCCCGACGCCCGCCCACTGTCCACATCGCGATATCGCAGCATCCGGAATATGTGTCGAATGGCGCTGCGGATCCCGAAATCTGCACCCGCAGTAAGACATTAGACTAAATGGAGATAAGGAATGAGAGATACCTACGCAAACGACACCAGGAGAATGCGCGGAGGTCGCCGTTCGAGAATAACCAGCGTGCTCATAGTGCTGGTGTTCGTGTGGCTGATCATCGGCGCGATCGCTGCTGGGCAACGACACTACTTCGGGAGCAAACCGGAGAACTGTGCGAGCACCGGAACAATCGCGGCAACTATCGTCGCCGGGCCGCTCAACTACCTCGGCATGAATCCGAAAGTCGATAACTGCCACGTCGATATGCCGCAACCTAGTCCGTAATCGCCATATGTTCGGCGTATCAGTTGCTGGCCGTGTAAAACTGCTCACCCTTCGCAGTAAGTGCGCAATGGACCACCATTATGAGTGCACACCGCAAAGACTCGATGTGACCACCCCATCAGTACCTGAAAGATCTCTGCCGGACGAAGTGATGAGCCTGCCGCAGGTTGTTTCCCGTGGCGACTGGCTGATCGGGCGCCAGGAGGTGCTGGCGCAGGCGAGTGTGACCGCTCGTTTGCGTGATGCGGTCGAAGCTCAGCGGCGTCGGTTGCCGATGGTGCGGCTGGACAAGGGATACGACTTCGAGGGCCCTGGTGGCAAGTCCACGTTGCTGGATCTGTTTGACGGCCTGCGTCGGCTCATGGTCTGCCACTTCATGCTGGATCCGGGCCGGGACCAGGGGTGTGCGAATTGCAGCGCCGCGGCCGAAGAGGTTCCGATCGATCTACTCGCCCGGCTGCGGGCCCGTGACACCGCGTTCATCGCGGTCTCGCGGGCACCGCTGGCCGAGATCGAGGAGTACAAGGCGCGCATCCAGGGCACCAATCCCAGACACCTACAAACTTAGGGACGCCACCATGGCTGACATCAACCGTTCCGAGCCGTCCCCCGCCGATTCGACGTCGGCGTCTTATGACAACTCGTCTTCCATCGCCGGCCGGGTTGCGCAGAACAGCGTTTTCGAACGATTCGCCCGCGCAGGCTTCCTCGTAAGCGGCATTGTCCACCTGATCATCGGCTACATCGCCATCCGAATCGCCCTCGGCGGCGCAGCCGGCACCGCCGACCAATCCGGCGCCATGACCGAACTGGCCGCCAAGCCGGGCGGCGTCCTTGCCCTGTGGGTAGGTGTCGTCGCGTTCGGGCTGATGGCGCTGTGGCGGCTCGCCGAAGCGGCACTGGGAAGTTCGTCCAAACCTGACGCCGACAGCAAGAAATCCGAAGCCATCGATCGCATCAAGGCGTTCTCCCTGGCGGTGGTCTATTTCGCATTCGCCTTCTCCGCGTTCGGATTCGCCCGCGGCCGCGGCAAGTCCAGCAGCGGCCAGAGTGCCGGGCTCACCGGACGCTTGATGCACACCACCGCAGGCACGATCGCCCTCGTCGCGGGCGGGCTGATCATCATCGCGATCGGCGGCTACCACATCTACAAAGGAGCCAGACAGAACTTCCTCGACGACCTCGAGGGCACCACCAGCGACCTCGTGCGACGGCTGGGCACCATCGGATACATCGCAAAGGGACTGGCCATCGCCGCAATCGGGTTGCTGGTGATCCTCGCCGTGAGCCAATCCGAGCCGAACAAGGCCGCCGGACTCGACGGCGCCTTCAAAACCCTCAGGGCCCAACCATATGGCGCAGCCCTGCTTGTCGTGGCAGGCCTGGGCATCATCACCTACGGCCTCTACAGCTTCGCCATGGCCCGATACGCCAAGATGTAGGGCCCGTGCAGTCCCCAGTACGACCTACTGGGACACTCGAAACGGGGCCGTCTGAGCCATTACGCAAAGTCATCAGTGAACCTTGACATCACCCTGGATCAGCAGTGTCTCCTCGATCCGGTGGCGCCGCACCCCATACCGAGACCGGTGCACGGCTGAAGCCGAACCGATCAGCGACGTCCGAGAGCGCGACGGCAGCTTATTGAAACGCTGCCGCGCCGCTTTGCTCGCCGCCATGGCACGCTGAGTCATTTGTTGGACCACTACCTGGATCGAGTTCGGCTGCTGCGATGAATTCCGGTGGACTCGTGTCGGTGAATACCTCCAGCGCTGCCTCGGCCTGCTCAAGGGCAAGGCGACCATGCTGGCGACCCAGCGGTGTGCATCGCCTCCAGCGAGCAAGTGTCGGCCGAATTCTTGACGACTAGATGGCAATTGGCCACAGAACACTCGGTACTGTCGGCACCATGACCAGCGGCGGTGCGTTTAGAGAGCACATTGGTAACTCGTCGGGTACGCCCAAAACCCTGCGACAACTAGACCGCCGGCCCGCGACGAAACCGTCTTCCCACACGACGACCGGCAAAAGGCCCGGGGAGGCGGGGGAGCCCACGGTCGATCCGACCGCGTTCATCGCGCCGACCGCGACCCTGATCGGCGATGTGCGCGTCGAGGCGGGTGCGTCCATCTGGTACGGCGCGGTGCTGCGCGCGGACCTGGCGCCGATCACCATTCGGGAACGTGCCAATGTCCAGGACAATGCGGTTCTGCACGTGCCGCCGGATGTGCCGATGGAAATCGGCCCCGGCGCGACCATCGCCCACAGCGTGGTCTTCCACGGTGCTTCGGTCGGCGCGGAGGCCATTGTCGGCAATGGCAGTACGGTCCTTGACCTGGCCGAAATCGGCGCGGGCACAATGATCGCCGCGCACTCCCTGGTCCCGCCGCACGCCAAGATCCCCGCGGGCGTACTCACCGCCGGTTCCCCAGCCGAGGTCAAGAAGTCCATCGAAGGCACCCAGGCCGAAGGCTGGGTCAAACTCAATCCGGGCTTCTACACCGAACTCGGCCAGCGCCACCGCAAGGGCATCACCGAAGTCCAGTCCTGACCTAGACGAGGCATCTCATACGAGGAGCGCGGTGACCTCGTCGTCGTCCAGTTGATGGAAGTCGCGGTACGCCATTCCGACACCGCCGAGCGAGCGCGGCACCCAAGGGCAGACCACCTCATCCGCCTCGGCGGCCACCCGGCGCAACGCCTCGGTGGACGAAACCGGCACCGCAACCACGATCCGCGTCGGCTGGTGCAGTTGGGCGACCCGGCAGGCGACGGCCACCGTCGCCCCGGTCGCCATGCCGTCGTCCACGATCACCGTCGTGCGGCCGGAGATCGGGATCGGCTTGGCATCACCGCGCCACATCTCGCGTCGACGCTCCAGTTCGGCGCGTTCCACATCCTCGATCTCGGCGAGCTGCCGCGTCGTTATCCCGGTGTGCGACAACACATCCTGATTGAGCACCCGGATCCCTTCCTCACCGATCGCGCCCATCGCCAGCTCCGGCTGCCACGGCACACCGAGCTTGCGGACCAGCATGATGTCGAGATCGCCCCCGATGACCTCGCACACCGCGGCCGCCACCGGAACCCCGCCGCGAGGCAGTCCGAGCACCAGCGGTTGCATCGCACGCAGGTGGCCGAGTTCCAAACCCAGCGCGCGACCGGCCGCTGTCCGATCGGAGTAGATCATCCGAATTAACGCTACTCCCGTACGCGCTCGGTGATCGCGAATCGCCGCAATGCCAGGCTGGGGTTGGTCCGGCGGACCGTAGCCAGCTGTTCGAGGTCGATATCCGCGGTGAGTACACCGGGTTCGTCGCCGAGTTCGGCGAGAACGACACCGGTCGGATCGACGATCATCGATGCGCCCGCACCGCGCGGTGCGCATTGATCGGCGGCGGCCACATAGACGGTGTTCTCGATGGCACGCGCGCGCAGCAGCGTCGTCCACTGATCCACCTTCGCCGGACCGGGAATCCACTGCGCCGGCAGTACCAGCACTTGGGCTCCGGCGGCCGCGACGCGACGGCAGCCTTCCGGGAAGCGAAGATCGAAACAGGTCTGCATGCCGAATGTCACAGCACCGACCGTGAAGGTCGCCGGGGCCTCGATCGCACCCGGCTCGACAACATCGGATTCGAGATATCCGAACGCGTCGTAGAGATGCACCTTGCGGTATTTCGTCACCAGGGTCGCGTCGGGTCCGACGACGACGAGGGTATTGCGGATCCGCCCAGCCGCCGCCACCTGCTCGACCGTTCCGGCGACCAGATACACCCCGAATTCGCGCGCGATTTCACCGAGACCGGTGACGAACGGCCCGCTCAGCGGTTCAGCGACGGCCACGACCCGCTCGTCGAGCCGGGACACGGCAAACATCGAGTATTCGGGCGCGACCACCACCTTCGCACCCCGTTCCGAGGCCACGCGAACGTGCGCGCGCAGGGTTTCGAGATTGCCGGACGGATCGGTTCCCGGCGCGAATTGGACCACCGCCACAGCGACCGCCGACGACTCCGGATCGTGATGCACGGACACGTTTTTGGGTTGCATACGTCTCACCGTATTGGCCCGGTGGCCGGGACGACCACCGCGAGGCAGTAAACTGCTGGTCAATGAGTACCAATCAGGTCGACAGCGTTCCTGGCGACAACGACAGGGACAACGACGGCCCGACCTTCGCCGATCTCGGCATCGATGACCGCGTCCTCGCGGCCATCGCCGATGTGGGCTATGAGTCGCCGTCTCCCATCCAGGCGGCAACCATTCCACCGCTGCTCGAAGGCGCCGACGTGGTCGGGCTGGCCCAGACCGGCACCGGCAAAACCGCGGCATTCGCCATCCCGATCCTCATGGGTATCGAGGTGACCGGCAAACTTCCGCGCGCCCTCGTGCTGGCCCCGACTCGCGAACTCGCGATCCAGGTCGCCGAGGCATTCGGCCGCTACGCCACCCACATCCCCGGACTGCATGTGCTGCCGATCTACGGCGGCCAGGCCTACGGTGTCCAGCTCTCCGGCCTGCGCCGCGGCGCGCACGTCGTGGTCGGCACACCGGGCCGGGTGATCGATCATCTGGAGAAGGGCACGCTCGACCTGTCCCAGCTGCAGTATCTGGTGCTCGACGAGGCCGACGAGATGCTGAAGATGGGGTTCCAGGAGGACGTCGAGCGCATCCTCGCCGATACCCCCCGCGAGAAGCAGGTCGCACTGTTCTCGGCGACCATGCCCTCGGCGATCCGCAGCATCTCCAAGAAGTATCTGCGCGATCCGGTCGAGATCACCGTCAAGTCGAAGACCTCGACCAATACCAACATCACCCAGCGCTGGGTGCAGGTCTCCCATCAGCGCAAGCTCGACGCACTCACCCGGATCCTCGAGGTCGAGTCGTTCGAGGCGATGATCCTGTTCGTGCGCACCAAGCAGGCCACCGAGGAACTGGCCGAAAAGCTGCGCTCGCGCGGCTTCTCCGCCGCGGCGATCAACGGCGATATCGCGCAGAACCAGCGTGAACGCACCATCGGCCAGCTGAAGTCCGGTGCACTCGACATCCTGGTCGCCACCGATGTCGCCGCGCGCGGCCTCGATGTGGACCGGATCTCGCATGTGGTCAACTACGACATTCCGCACGACACCGAGTCCTATGTGCACCGCATCGGCCGCACCGGCCGGGCCGGGCGCAGCGGTCAGGCACTGCTGTTCGTCGCGCCGCGGGAACGTCATCTGCTCAAGTCGATCGAGCGCGCCACCCGGCATCCGCTGACCGAAATGCAGCTGCCCAGCGTCGATGATGTGAACACCCAGCGCGTCGCCAAATTCGGCGATTCGATCACCGAGAACCTCAGCTCGACGAACCTGGCGCTGTTCCGCAAGCTCATCGAGGACTACGAGCGCGAGCACAACATTCCGCTGGTGGATATCGCGGCAGCGTTGGCGGTCAGCGGCTACGACGGTGACAACTTCTTCATGGAGCCCGAGCCGGAGCCGGTCGAACGTCCGCAGCGCGAACGCATGCCGCGCGGGGATCGGCCCGCCCGCCGGTTCGAGGGTGAGGATCGCGGCCCTTCGCATCACCGCGGGACCGGAGCCGAATTGGCGACCTACCGAATCAGTGTCGGCAAGCGGCACCGGGTGGTACCCGGCGCGATCGTCGGCGCGATCGCCAATGAGGGCGGACTGCGCCGCAGCGATTTCGGCCATATCAGCATCCGTCCGGACCACAGCCTGGTCGAATTGCCCGCGGACCTATCCTCGGAGACGCTGGATGCGTTGCGGCGCACCAGGATCAGCGGCCAGCTGATCCAGTTGCAGCTGGATTCCGGTCCGCCCGGCGGACGTCCGTTCCGCGCCGGACCGCGTCGCGATCGCGACGGCGGCAAGCGACCGGAACGGCGCAAGCCACGCTCCTGAACCGGGGAGGGGTAAACCAAGGTCAACGCGGCTAGCTACAGTGTTGCCGTCCGTGTCCGGCGAAGACACAGGAGGCCGCGTTTGATCGTGTTCGGTGATCGTGTCGTCTGTTCCGCCGTCGACCTGGTGCGCGCGGCGCAGTGTGAATTCGAGTTGCTGCGTGCCCTCGATACCGAACTGGGCACCATCGCGGACACGGCGGATGTGGCGCCGGATCATACGCAGCGCAGCGCATTCGACGATGCGCGCGCACGCAGGCTCGCGGACTTCCGTGATCGATTCGGCCGTCGGATGGTGGAGATCCATTGCGCCGCGCACGATCCGGCGGCCGATCCCGAAAGTTATATCGCCGCGCTGCGGGCCGCCAATGCCGAGACGGTCGCGGCACTGCGGGCCGGTGCGCACGTGATCCACGGCGCCACCTTCTTCGACGGAAAATTCGTCTGTACCAGCGATTTTCTGATTCGGGCCGGTCATCGGGTGCGCTATACCGTGCACGGCACCGCGGCGGGACCACCGGATCGGATCGCCGCGGCACTCGAACTCGCCGCCTGCGCCGACGCTTTGGACCGCAGCGGCGCGCTCACCGCTCCCCTGGTCCGGTTGTACCTGGTCGAGAACAGCGAGACCCTCGCGCTCACCGATCTGCTGCCGGTGTATCTGGCTCGGCGCGCTCGGGTGGAACGGATCCTGGAAGACAAACTGAGCGAGTTGCTGCCGGTGCAGTGGGGCGATCCGCGCTATCTCGCCTGCGGCCACTGCCCGACCTGCACCAGCGCGATCTCGGCCGCACGAGACCTGCTGCTGGTCGCCGGTATGTCGCGCACTGCGCGGGCCAGATTGCGCGAGGCCGGGGTGAGCACCATCGACCGGCTGGCGAGCAGCACCGCGACCGTGCCCGGCCTCCCGCCGCGCACCTTCAATGCATTGCATCGCCAAGCCGAAATCCAGCTGGCTCGAGAAGATTCCGGTCGGCCGACCCACACGCTGGTCGACGCGATCGCGCTGGGCGCGTTGCCGCCACCCTCGCCGGAGGATCTCGCACTGACCATCGAGGAGGACTCATCGGGTCGGCTGCTCGGTATCGAGGTGGGCGGCAACGGCACGGTCCATCTGGCCTTCCGTGCCCCTTTCGGCGCGGCGCGCGCACCGTATCGGGCGATGACCGATATCGCCGACGAGGAGGCCGGGCAGCGGCGCGCTTTGGACGAGGTGCTCGACTTCGTCGCGCAAAGGTTGCGGATGTATCCGGATATGCGTGTGTACCACTACACCTCCGGCGTGCGCTCGGCGCTGCTGCGGTGGACCGGTCGGTACGGGGTCGGTGAGGAGATCGTCGAGGATCTGCTGCATGCCGGTGTGCTCGTCGATCTGTATCCGATCGTGCGCAATGCCCTGCTCATCGGGGAACGCTCCTATCGGCTGAGTCGACTGCGGCGGCTACTGCCGAATGCCGCAGGCCAGGAACGCGATTGCGTCACCGTGCTGCGGCTGCGCGACTGGCTGCTGGATCGGGTCGCCGAACGGCGCGTGGACTCGGATGCGGTGCTCCTGGATCAGGCGAGTTCGTGGTGCCTGGTGCCGAGTCCGGAGGAGCCCGATCCGCTGCCACCGTCGCGGCCGTCGTCGATCGAGGCCGCACTCGCGGAATTCGCGGCGGCACAGGACGAGCCACGCCATCCCGCGGCATTGATGGCGGCGGCGCTCGGCTATCACCGGCGCGAACGGCAGCCGCTGTGGTGGGCGCATGCCGACCGGCTCAGTCATCCGGTCGACGAATGGGCCGATGCGCCAGGGGTATTGGTGGCCGATTGGGGCACGGTCGACACCAAATGGCATCGCAGCCCACACCAGCCGACCATGCGCAGATACCTCACGCTGACCGGACGGATCGGCATCGGCTGGGGCGGCCGCGATACCGCGGGCGGGGCCGCGACCGGCTCGGTGCTGACGCCGGGCGCCACCGTTTACACCTTCTACGATCAGCCGGTCGCCGCCGGGATGATCACCGCCGTCGGCCGACGCGCGACCGCCAGCGCTACCGTGCTCGGCTGCTCGGTGGACGCGAACTTCGACGACACCGTGCGGCTGGAGGAACTGCTGCCGCACGGCTGCGAACCCTACGACGAGCTGCCGACCGCGATCGCACCCGGCCTGCCCGCCTGGGACGAGAATATCGAGACCGCGGTCGAATACGCCGCCCAGCAACTGCTGATGGCGCTACCGGAGATCCCGGCGGGCGCGGTCTTCGACATCCTCGCCCGCCGACCCCCGCGCCTGCGGCGTGCCGAGCGGCTACCGGATGTGCACGGTGACCATGCGGCGGCCATCACGGCCGCGCTGCGCGATCTCGACGATTCCTACCTCGCGGTGCAGGGACCGTCGGGCACCGGCAAGACCTCCACCGTCGCCAGGGCGATCGAACGTCTGGTCACGCGGCACAAGTGGCGCGTCGGCATTGTCGCGCAGACGCATTCGACGGTGGAGAGCCTGCTCGACATGATCGTCGCGATGGGCGTGCTACCGGAACTGCTGGCCAAGAAGGATGTCGAGGCGGTGGCGCCGGAGTGGTCGGTGATCGACGGCACGCGCTATCCGCGGTTCCTGGACAATGCGGTCAACGGCTGCGTAGTCGGCGGTGTACCGGCCGATTTCGCCGATGACGAGGTGGTGCCCGGCGACAGTCTCGACCTGCTGGTGATCGCCGACGCGGGCCGCTTCCCACTCGCCGATACCGTCGCCGTCGCGGTGAGTGCGCGCAAGCTGCTGCTGGTCGGCGATCCGGCGCCCTCGGCGGCGCGCAGCGCGCATCCGGAACCGGTCGACGAATCCGTGCTCGGATGGCTCACCGAGGGCCGCGACACCCTGCCTGCCGACCGCGGCTATTTCCTGGACCGCACCTGGCGGATGCACCCGCGTGTCTGCGATCCGATCTCCCGGCTGTACTACGACAACCGGCTGCGCTCCAACGAAACCGTCACGCTCGCGCGGCAGTTGGAGGGCATCGAACCCGGCGTGGAGACGGTGCTGGTGGCACACAGCGGCGATTCGACCGAATCGGTGGCCGAGGCCCGTGAGGTGGTCCGCCGGGTGCGCGCGCTGCTCGGGGTCTCGTGGATGACCGGTGCGATGACGCGACGGCTGCATCCGCACGACATCCTCGTGGTCGCGCCCTACAGCGCCCAGGTCGGACTGATCCGAACGCTGCTGGCCCGGGCCAAGATCGAGGATGTGCTGGTCGGCACCGCTGAGCGATTCCGCGGTCGGGAGGCGGCGGTGGTGCTCATGTCGATGACCACGTCCAGCCCCGCCGACGCGCCCTACGGTATGCGATTCCTGCTGTCGCGCAGTCTGGTTCAGGCGACGCTGTGTCGGGCCATGTGGAAGGCCGTCATCATTCGGTCACCATTGCTCACCGAATATCTGCCGAGTACGCCGGACGATCTATCGGATCTGGCGACATTCCTGCGACTCAGCTGAATATTTCTTTCAGCATTTGCTCGGATTGTGACCGAAATATTCAGTCCGAACCGGTTGGTTCTTTTAGTGGAATTCGATCTTGAAATTGCGGTCACGCGCAATTCGCAATTAGCAGCCGGCTCAGCCGAAGCAGTTGCCCTCACCGCGATAAGTGGGCACCGTTGTCCGCATGCCGGCCGCATCGACCAAGTGGACGTGGTTGAACCGCTCGCACAACTCCCCGGCCTTGGCATGCCGGAACCACACTCGATCGCCGATCCGCAGTTCGGCGGCTCCCGAGAGCGGCGTCTGCACTTCGCCCGCGCCCTCGGTGCCGAGCAGCTTCAAGCCGGTGGGCCACGTCGGCTTCGGCACCCGCGCCGCCCCGGCCGGTCCGGAGGCGATGTACCCGCCCGCGAAAACCGTTGCGATGGACGGGGTCGGCTTGCGCAGCACCGATGTGGCGAAGAACAGCGCTGGGCGCGGGGTGAAGGCGCGGTAGTGATCGAACAGCGTCGGCACGTACAGCCCGGAGCCCGCGGTCACCTCGGTGACATCCGGATCGGTGACGCTGACCTCGACAGATCCGGAGCCACCGCTGTTGACGATCTCCAGCTTGCCGACCACCGAGCGCACCGCGTCCAGAACTTGTCTGCGCCGCTTGCCGATTTCGGCCGCCGAGGCCCGCTTCACCAGGCGCACAGCGATATTGGAGTCGGGCAGTCCGGCGATCTGCGCCTCATAGGTCATCACGCCGACTACGTCGAATCCACGGTTCGCGGCCGCGCGCGCGAGCGCGGCGGCCTGTTCGGGAGTACGCACCGGCGAGCGCCGAACACCCAGGTGCAGCGGTCCGATTCGCAGTGAGGCGTCCACATCGAGGCAGATCCGGGGCCGCACCAGATCGGTGCCGACCGCGGCACGGATCAGGTCCAACTGCGCGACATCATCGACCATCAACGTAATGGATTGGCGCAGCGTGTCATCGATGCCGAGTTCGGCGAGCGCCGCGCGGTCGACGGTCGGATAGCCGAGCAGCACGTCGCGTGCGCCGAGGCGGACCAGCCAGATGGCCTCCGCCAATGAGTAGGACATGATGCCCGCGAAGCCGCCGGACGCGGTGAGCTCGGCGCCGAGCACCTCTTCGAGCACCGCGCGACAGCGCACCGATTTACTCGCGACTCGGATGGGCACCCCGCCCGCACGACGGACCAGGTCAGCGGCGTTGGCGCGCAGCGCGGTCAGGTCGAGGGCAGCCAGCGGCGGGTCCAGCTCGGCCGTGGCCGCATGCAGTGCGACAATCGGCGACGTGTCGGTCACCGGACCCACTCAACCACCAAACTGGTCAAACGTCCAGTATTGCGGGAATCAGACTTCGGCGGCCCGGGAGGCCAGGCTGCTGACCAGGTCGTCCAGCACGACCAGCATCGTTTCGTCATTGCAGTCCGCGAGCCAGCGCAGCACCGTGCCCTGCAGCATCGAGACCACGTAGGCCGCGATGGCATCCGTCGGCTCCAACCACTGCGCGCCCGAACGGTCGGCGCAGAGATCCAAGAAGCTCGCGACCTCGGAGTCCATCTCTTGGAACAGAGCCGCGACCTGCGGGTCGGCGACACAGTCGGTCTGCGCCTCCCACCGTTCGGCCAACTGATGCGCGGTCGCCTCGTACCTGCGGGCCTGCTTGGCCGGAGCCGCCTTGACCAACGGCCAGTACGCGCTCACACCGGCATGCAGCAGCACCCGAAGCGCTCGCACTCCGGTGAAATCGAGCGAGGCGGCCGCCTTCTCGACGGCCTCGCAGATGGTCGGCCGTAGCCTGACCGCCGCTATTTCTCCACGTACGCTCAACGACGACTCCCTCGAGGAAAGAACTCGCGCACCCTCGTCGGCGCGACTCGCTGAACATGACAGGCGGCTCTCACGAATCCCCCGTCAGGGAATTTCCTGGATGCCCAGTCCAACATTCATCAATGGTAGAGCGTTTCCAGGGTTTAAGAACGGGTTCGTTGGGTATTTCCAGACTGGAAGAATGTTTTGTTACCTAAACGGAATCCGGCCGCGATCGAGCGGAGTTCACCGGAATCGCCTCCCAGGGCGTCACTCTCGCGTCTGCCCCACGCAAGATAGACCATCGGCCAGACTACGGTACGTAACGGTACCGCTCCGGCATCCTGTGGCGGATCCCACACCAATACCTCGCAAACTGGACGGCCGACGGTTCCGCGATCGACACCGTGCCGACACCACGAGGTAGCTAGCCTGGACCGGTGACTCTCTCGCCATCGGCCGACCAGTTCTATCTGACCGGCACGTTCAACTTCCGCGACGTCGGCAGTCTGCGCACCCTCGACGGTGCGCGGATCCGCCCCGGCGTGCTGTTGCGCTCGGCCCAGCTGAGCGGCCTCGACCTGCCCGGACACGCGATCCTGCGCGAACTCGGCGTCACCGATGTCTTCGACCTGCGCGGGCCGCGCGAGATCGAGCACATCGGCCACGACAATCTGCCCGAGGGCGTGCGACTGAATGTCACACCGTTCGACTCCCGGATGGCCGAGGCGCCGCCGCACGATGCGCAGACCGACGCCGCCTTCCCACACATGCTCGAGGTCTACCGCGACTTCCCGTCCAGGCCCGAGGCCAATGCCGCGATCATCGCCATCGCCGAGACGATCGCCAACGGCGACGGCGCGGTGCTGGTGCATTGCGCTGCGGGCAAGGACCGCACCGGGTGGGCGATCGCGACTCTGCTGCGCGCGGTCACGGTCGGCGAGGCCGATGTGCTCGCCGACTTCATGGCCAGCAATGACGCCGTCCCCGCGCTGCGCGCCATGATGGCACCGAAACTCACTGCGGGAGCCGAACTTTCCATCGATATCCTCGGCGTACGCGAGGACTATCTGCGCATCGCGACGGATACGGTGCACGAAAGCCACGGTGATTTCGAGACCTACCTGACCGCCATCGGATTCACCGCCGACCTGCGCGCGCGATTGCGCGAGCGCATGCTCGAGTGAGTCACCCCGCCTGCGCCCGCTCGCGTCGGACCAGACCGTCGGCGTCGATGCTGACCTGATCGCCGGTGTGGAACCAACTTCCGGTGAAGCGGTCCGCGGTGGTCTCCGGATCGTTCCAGTAGCGGTGGGTGACATTCGGTCCGCGACACAGCAATTCGCCGTGTCCGGTCTGCGCCTGCGGCCCCCAGAGCGCCAATTCGGTACCGCCGAAGGGGAATCCGAGCACCGGATCCGCGCCGGGCGCGGTATCGGTGTCGTCGTCGACGACCAGGCCGATGCCGCTGGTTTCGGTCGCGCCCCAGACCGACCACCGCCGCGCGGCCGGGAACATATCCCGCAAGGGGGCGGCCAGGTCCGCGGGATCGGTGGGAGCGGCGGCACGTTCGCCGCGATGCCCCGCATTGCTGACCCGGACGATGCCCTCGGTACACAATCCCTCGGTGCGCAGCACCGCGAGTTCGGGCAGCAGGCGGGCGAAGATGCGCGGTGTCGCGGAAACCATATCGATCCGTTCGGAGACAATGGTTTCCGCGAGGCTGCGACTCTCCGGCGCGAGTACGACGGTGCCGCCGACCGCGAAAGTCGGCAGCAGCTGGTCCACACAGCCGCTCGCATGCGCCAGCGGCAACAGCACCAGATTGCGCAGTCCATCGGTCGGCAGATCAAGTGCCGCGACTACGGAGCGGATCGCCGAAAGCAGATTTTCGTTGGTCAGCTCGACGCCCTTGGGCGCGACCGTGGCGTTGACCGGACACGGCCCGGTGCCGCTGGTATAGCAGAGCAGTGCCAGATCATTCAGGGCCGCACCGTCATCGATGAAGGCGGCGCCGTCGGGCAGTTCGTCGCTGCCGCTGCCGAGTACGAAATCGGTACTACTGTCGGCCATCACCCGCTCGGCCACCGCATCGGGCAGTCCGTCGTGCACCAGCACTGGGACCGCGCCGCTGAGCAGCGCCCCGAAGAAGGCCTGTACCCAGCGCGCGCCCGTCGGCATGTGGATGGCGACCCGGTCGCCGTAGCCGATGCCGTGTTCCTGCAGACCGCCCGCGATACGGGATGCGGAGTGCCACAGTTCCCGATAACTCAGCCGGGGGCCGCCGATCTCCACGACCGCCTCCCTGGTCGAGAAGGCGTGCACCTGCAGATCCAATAGTTCGGTCAGCGCAGGGGTGAGATTGCCGTAGCGCAGCACCCCGTCGGCGCCGCGAGCCAGCGGGGCGTCGCAAGCATGCGGACGGTTGAGTGGATATTCGACCAGGAACTGCGACATGGGTCCTCCGCACACGCCTCGAGCCTGCAGGCTCTTGCGACTATATGACGCGAGTCACATTTTCGCTGGCATAGACGGTGAACGTGTCCCGGCTGTCACCGACCGGTGTAGGTCGCCTTCCCGGGGCCGACCTCCAGGAAGCTGCGCACCGCGCCGCGCAGATCCGCCGTGTCGAACAGCGCACCGGACACCTCCGGCGTCACCGAATCCGCGTGCGCCACACCGCCGGATCGCCACGCCTCGATGATCTGCTTGGTCGCGGCATGCGCCCGGGTCGGACCCTGGGCCAGGCGATTCGTCAAGTCCTTCGCGGCGGCATCGACATCGTCGTGGATGGCGTTGACCACGCCCCATTCGACCATGGTCGCGGCGTCGTAGAGGTCACCGGTCATCACGAACTCGCGGGCGCGGCCCGAACCGGCGCGCTCGGCCAGTCGCTGTGGCCCGCCCATCGACGGCGTAAGGCCGACGACCGTCTCCACCAGCCCGAATTTCGCCTTCGGCGCGGCCAGGATGATGTCGCAAGCCAGGGCCATTTCGAAGGCGGCGGTCAGAGTCAGGCCGTGCGCGGCGAAGACCACCGGACACGGCAGCGCCTCCAGCGGATGGATGATCTGCGCGAACAGGGTGCGCCACAGCGCGGCGCCCTGGTCGACCGCTGGGGGGATGGCAGCCGACGGAGTGGGTGAGAGGAGCCCGTCGAAGATGTGCACGTCGACACCACCGGAGACCACCTTGCCCTCGGCCCGCAGCAGCACCGCGCGCGGCGGATCGGCCGACAGCTCGGCGAGATCCTCGACGAGCGCGTCGAGCATCGACTGGTCGAATAGGTTCAGCGGCGGATTGGCCAGGGTGAGGGTCGCGACCTCGGCGCCGGCGTCGGTGATTTCCCGGGTCAGCCTGGTGGCCTTCGTATCACTCATCCGGCAAGAGTAAGGCGTCGATCTGCCAGACTAGGCGGGTGACCAAGTCGGTATCGGAAAACGGCTCCTACGTCGAGCCCGGTGAGTTCAACCGGGACACGAATTACATCACCACACGCATTACTGCCGACGGACGCGACGGGTATCCGGTCGAGTCGGGCCGCTATCGGCTGATCGCGGCGCGGGCCTGTCCATGGGCCAACCGCACGCTGATCGTGCGCAGGTTGCTCGGGTTGGAAGACGTCATCTCGCTCGGGCTGTGCGGGCCGACGCACGACAAGCTCAGCTGGACCTTCGATCTGGATCCCGGTGGGGTAGATCCGGTACTCGGCATCCCCCGGTTGCGGGACGCCTACCTCGCGCGGTTCCCGGAGTATCCGCGCGGCATCACCGTGCCCGCGATCGTGGACGTCCCCACCGGGCAGGTGGTGACCAATGACTACGCGCAGATCACCCTCGACTTCTCCGGCGAGTGGACCGAATTCCATCGCCCCGGCGCCCCGGCGCTGTATCCGCAGGAGTTGCGCGCCGAGATCGACGAGGTGAACCTGGCCGTCTTCCGTGATGTCAACAACGGCGTCTACCGGTGCGGATTCGCCGGAACGCAGGACGCGTACGAGGCGGCCTACGATCGGCTGTTCGGCCGGTTGGACTGGCTGTCCGAACGGCTCGCCACCCAGCGCTACCTGGTGGGCGACACCATCACGGAGGCCGATGTACGGCTGTTCACCACGTTGGTCCGCTTCGATCCGGTCTATCACGGCCATTTCAAGACCAACCGCAGCAAGCTGAGCGAAATGCCGGTGCTCTGGGCCTATGTGCGCGATCTCTACCAGACACCCGGGTTCGGAGACACCATCGATTTCGGGCAGATCAAGACGCACTACTACGCGGTGCACGGCGATATCAACCCGACCCAGATCGTGCCCAAGGGGCCGGAGCTGACCAACTGGCTGACCCCGCATGGCCGAGAAGCGCTGGGCGGCAGGCCATTCGGCGACGGCACCCCGCCGCCACCGCCACCGCTCACGGAAAGGGTCCCCGCCCTGCGCGAACCGGCGTGATCGAACCGACACAGGGCACACCCACCCCGCCGGCTCCGCCGGCTGCCATCCCCCATCGGGAACCCGGCCGACCGGGTACATCGTTGTCATGACGAGTTGATGGCGGCCGGTGCAATAAGGTCGTTGGCGTACGGGCGGAAGAGGAGGATATCGCCGTGTTCAAAGGCACGTTCGAGAAGACGGTGGTCCAGCTACTCGATACCGGGTCCCGCCTGCAGGCGCCCGCGGTCGCCAAGTACGTGGACCGGCTGCGGCGTTCGCATCCCTCGGAGAACCCCGCGCAGATCATCGAGCGGCTGGAGCACCAGTACCTGCTCGCGGTCACCGGCAGTGGCGGTGCGGTCGGCGCGACCGCCGCGGTGCCGGGAGTCGGCACCATCGCGGCGCTCGCGGCGGTCAGTGCCGAGACGACCTTCTTCATGGAGGCGTCCGCGGTGTTCACGCTGGCCGTCGCGGCCGTGCACGGCATCTCCCCCGAGGACAAAGAGACGCGGCGGGCGCTGGTGCTCGCGGTCGTGCTCGGTGAGAGCGGGATGGAGATCGTCGAGAAGACGGTTGGTCATTCGGCGAAGAACTGGGGCACGCTGTTCGCCAATAGGATTCCCGGCCTGTCGAGCATGAACGATTCGCTGCTCAAGCGATTCATCATCCGCTTCATCACCAAGCGGGCCGCGTTGATGGCGGGCAAGGTGGTGCCCGCCGGTATCGGGGCGGTGATCGGCAGCGTCGGCAATCGGGCGCTCGGTAAGACCACGATCGGCAACGCGCGCAAGGCATTCGGACCCGCGCCGGTGACCTGGCCCGCCGATCGGCAGCTCGTCATCGACGCCGACCCGCTGCCGGCGTTGGATCCGGTCAAGCCGCAACCGCCGACCACGCCACGATGAGCGCGGGCCGACCGCTCGCCTTCTCCGTCCGCGGCCTGACCAAGCGCTACGACCTGGTCACCGCGGTCGAAAACGTGAGCTTCACCGTGCCGTCCGGTACCACCGCCGCCCTGGTGGGTCCGGCGGGCGCGGGTAAGTCGACGATCCTGCGGATCCTGCTCGGTCTACACCAGCCGACCTCGGGAACCGCCGCGGTCGGCGGGCCGGGCTCGCGGCGGCGCGACGGATCCGCGGTTGTCGTCGGCGCCATGTTGCAGCCACGTGGGCTGCATCCGGCTCGAACCGCACGTGATCATCTGCTGGTGTATGCGGCGGCCGCGGGAGTGGAGGCCGCGCGGGTCGACGAGGTGATCCAGCTGGTCGGCCTCGGTGAGTTGGCGAAAACACGGGCGGGCGAGCTGTCGGACGGATCGCAGACCCGGCTGGCCTTGGCGACCGCGCTGCTGGGCGACCCGCAGCTGCTGATTCTCGACGAGCCCTTGGCCGGTCTCGACGCGGCGGAACGCGCCTGGCTGGCCGACGTCCTGCGGCGGCACACCCGTCGCGGTGGCTCGGCCCTGTTGTCCAGCGAAAGCCTCGCGAACGTGATTCCGATGGCGGACAACATCATTGTCGTGAGCGAGGGCTCGGTGGTCTATCAGGGCACCCCCGCCCGGCTGCGGCGCGGACACCCCGATCGACTGGTCGTCGCCGCATCGACCCCGATCGCACTCGCGACCATGTTGGCCGCACAGGGCTTCACCGATGCGGTGATCCGCCCCGACGGACGCCTCGCCGTCGCCGAAGCGACCGAAGCGCAGATCCGCGCGGCGGCGACGGCGGCCGGTGTGCGCGTGGACAATATCGCCGCCGACCAGATCCATCCCGACCGAGTGCTCGCCTCGTTGGTCAAACCGGCCCGCCCACCCCAGCCCGCCCCCTATGCCGGGATCGCACCGCAGCAACCGGCCCCCTACGGGATTACACGATGATCGCCGTTCTGCCACCGGATCTCGTTCCGGCCGTCAACTCCGAGGTCCGCAAGGTCAGCACGCTGCGCGCCAGCAGAATCCTGGCCGCGCTGATTCCGGCGGTCGCCCTCGTCGCGAGCACGGTGACCGTACTGCTCGCCGGACCCGCCGATCCGAAATCCAATCCGGCCACGGGCGCGGCGACCATCGGGCTCTATATCGGTCTCGCGGTCGCGATCGCGCTGGCGGGCGCCTTCGGCGCGGCCGGTGCGGGAGCCGAATACCGTTACGCCACAATGCCGACCACCGCCCTGTTCACCTCCGACCGGGACCGGCTCGTCGCCGCGAAGTTCCTCGTCACCGCGGGCTTCGCCCTGGCAGCGACCTTCGTCGTCGAACTCATCGCCTTCGCCTGCCTGCTCGGTTTCGGCCGCGGCAAATTCGACTTCGGGGTGCGCTTACTAGCCGTCCTCGGCGGCGGGCTGCTCGCCGCGGTCTGCTGGTCCCTGATCGGCGCCGGCCTTGGCCTGCTGCTGCGCACCTCCACCACGGCGGTCGTGGCGATGCTCGGCTGGCTGGTGATCATCGAACCGCTGATCTGGGTCGTGGCCAAGGCGATCGGTTTCGCCGGAGTGGTCACCGTCCTGCCCGGCTCCGCCACCGTCAGCACCGTCGCCGTCGGTTCCTTCAAAGACAGCGACTTCTTGGCCCCCACCCCCGCTGCCCTGGTGGTCCTCATTCTCTGGACCATCGCCACTGCGGGCGGTGCCTGGTGGCTACTCCGCACCCGCGACATCTGATTCCCCGACCGCCGAGCGCAGTCAAATGGCGGCCCAAAACCCCACCACCAACCACCAACTAACTACGCTGGACAAGCTCTCGAGAACGCAACCACAGCCCGTCGACTGCGCTGGGACTGCGGGCCTGCGTACACAAGTGCGGGAGGTAAGCCGGGTACGACACTCGACGTGCCCAGCACTGCCAAAGGCAAACCACAGACCGCCAAGCCCTCCCCGGACCAGCAGACCCCGAGAAGTCGGTGCGGGACAACATGCGCCACCGGCAGGGAACAACACAAGGGCGAGACGTGTCATTACCGTCGGTACCAGCACGACAAGACGGGGTGAGCAGCGGAGTGACCGAGCGCGATATGGGTTGGATGCGCAGATTGTGGGCCGAGTGTTGGGGCCACCGGGGAACGGTCACGGGCATCGCGATCGCATTGGCGGCCGGAGCACTGGTCGAGATCTCCGCGCCACTGCTGACCAAGCGCGCCGTCGATGCGGCCGGAGTCGGTGACACCTCCGTCATCGGCACCATCGCGGCCCTGCTCGCCCTTGTCGCATTCGGCCGCTTCTCCGCAGCCTTCGGACGCCGCATGTTGGCCGGACGGCTTTCCCTCGACGTGCAGCACTCGCTGCGTGTCAACCTGCTCGCCTCGCTGCAGCGGCTGGACGGCGCCGGGCAGGACGCGCTGCGCACCGGACAGGTGGTGTCGCGTTCGATCACGGATCTGCAGTTGGTGCAGGGCCTTTTGGCGATGACGCCGCTGTCCGGGTTGGCATTGCTGGAGTTCCTGCTGGCCGCCGCGGTGATGGTGTGGCTGTCGCCGCCGCTGGCCGCCGTCGCATTGCTGGTGGTTCCGGCAATCGCGGTGCTGGTGTATCGGATGCGGCCCCGCCTGTACGCGGCGACATGGTCGGCGCAGCAGCGAGCCGCCGAGGTCGCCCAACATGTCGAAGAGACCGTCACCGGTGTGCGGGTGGTCAAGGGCTTCGGGCAGGAAGCCAGGATGGTGCGGGTGCTGGAGGAGCACGGGCGCGTTCTCTACGCCGAGCGCATGCGCGCCGCCAAGATCAATGCGCGCTTCGCCCCCGTGGTGACCACGATTCCGCAAGCCGGACTGGTCGCGGTGATCGTTGTCGGTGGGCTGCTCGCCCTGCACGGCGTCATCGGTATCGGCACCTTTCTCGCCTTCTCCGCATACGTCACCACCATGACCGTCACCACCCGCACCATGTCGTCGGTGGTGATCATGGCCCAGCTGACCAGGGCCGCCGCTGAGCGCGTCTACCAGGTCATCGACGCCGCCCCCGAAATCGCCGACCCGCCCGCACCCGCCGAGCTCCCCGATGGGCCCCTGGGTATCGAAATCGATTCGCTGACGTTCGGATTCGAGCCCGCGCAGCCCATCCTGCGTGACCTCGATCTGACCGTGCGGCCCGGCGAAACTGTTGCCATCATCGGGCCCGCAGGCTCTGGAAAGTCAACGCTGTCACTGCTTCTTCCCCGCTTCTACGCTCCGGAATCCGGCACGATCCGCCTGTTCGGATCCGCGGAAACCACTGAGCAGGTGGATATCGCCGACCTGCGCGCGTCCGATTTACGCAGCGCGGTCGGGGTGGTGTTCGACGACCCGTTCCTGTTCAGCGACACCATCGCCGCGAATATCGCGCTCGGTCGACCGGCGGCCACCGATGCCGAAATCCGCTATGCGGCAAAGCTTGCCGCGGCCGACGAGTTCATCACCGAACTCACCGACGGCTACGACACCGTGGTCGGCGAACGCGGATTGACGCTCTCCGGCGGACAGCGGCAGCGAATCGCGTTGGCCAGAACACTACTGGCGCGGCCACGGATACTGGTGCTCGATGACGCGACCTCCGCGGTCGACGCCGTGACCGAGGCGGCCATCTTCGAGAAACTGCCCGATGCGGGCGGACGCACCACACTGATCCTGGCGCATAGAGAATCCACACTGGCCCACGCGGATCGAGTGATCCGGCTCCCCGGGCCGGTCTCATATGCCACCGATGAAGCCACAATCGCCGACATTCCGGCGGCAGCCGGTTCCGGGCGCACCACGGCCACCGATTCCAGGGGCACCACAGCTACCAATCCCGGACGGGCCACCGCTGGCGGCCCCGGACGCGCTACTACCAGTTTCGCCCGCACCACCACACCGACAAGCGGCCCGGGCGGATTCTCCGGCGCAGCCGCCGATCTCAGCGAAACCCCGGAACTGCGCCGCACCATCGAGCGCCTGCCACCGGCCACCGAACAACCCGACCTGGACGACGAACAGTTGCGCCGGCCCGATCCCGGATTCCGACTCGCTCGCCTGTTGCGTCCGGTGCGCTGGCTGGTTCTGACCGTAATCACCCTGCTCGCACTGGACACCCTCATCGGCGTCGCCTTCCCGCCGATCGTCCGCTATGCCATCGATTCCGGTGTGAGCGGCCATGATTCAGGCGCACTAGCCCGGGCCGGAGTGCTCGGCGCGGTGTTGGTGGTGCTCGGTCTCGCGGTCGGCGCGGCGACCACCGTCCTCACCGCCCGCAGCGGCGAACGCGTCCTCTACGGGCTCCGCGTGCGCAGCTACGCCCATCTGCAACGGCTGGGATTGGACTACTACGAGCGCGAGCTGTCCGGTCGCATCATGACCCGGATGACCACCGATGTGGACGCACTCTCGACGTTCCTGCAAACCGGCGTCGCGACCACCCTGATCGGCGCACTCACCCTGGTCGGTATCGCGGTGGCGCTATTGGTCATCGATGCCTCGCTGGCCGCGGTGGTGCTGATCGCGCTGCCGCCGCTGCTGGTGGCCACGGCGCTGTTCCGCCGCGTCTCCTCCACTGCCTACACCGTCTCGCGCGAAAACGTCTCGACCGTCAACGCCGATTTCCAGGAAAACGTCGCCGGTCTACGCGCCGTCCAGGCCAACCGGCACGAGCCGGTCGCTGCCCGCCGCTTCGCCGAATATTCCGATCGCTACCGCGCCAGCCGAATGCGCGCCCAGCGCGCGATCGCCATGTACTTCGCCTTCGTCATCGCCTGGGCGGATCTGGCGCTGGCCGCGGTCGTGTACTTCGGCGCGCGCGAAGTCGCCGAGAACACCACGACCGCGGGCACACTCATCGCCTTCGTGCTCTACCTGCAGCTGCTCTTCGGCCCGATCCTGCAGTTGTCCCAGGTTTTCGACGGCTACCAGCAGGCGCGCGTCGGCCTGCGCCGCATCGGCGACCTGTTGCGCACCCCGTCCTCGATCGCCGCCGATCCACCGGACGCGATCGCGATCGACCACGGACTGCGCGGCGAGGTCGTCCTCGACGACATCCGATTCCACTATCCGAGCACCGAGAAGCCGGCCCTCGACGGAGTGTCACTGCGGATTCCGGCCGGATCCACGCTGGCTTTGGTCGGACCGACCGGCGCGGGCAAATCGACCATCGTCAAGTTGCTGGCCCGCCTCTACGATCTGCCCAGCGACGCCCCGGGGGTGATCGCCGTCGACAACATCGACATTCGCGACTACCGCCTCACCGACTACCGCGCCCGGCTCGGCATCGTCCCCCAGGAAGCTCACCTCTTCACCGGCGACGTCGCCAGCAACATTGCATTCGGGAAACCTTCCGCGACCGAAGCGGAGATCGCGGCGGCCGCCACGGCGGTCGGTGCGGCCGACATGATCGCCGCGCTACCGCGGGGCATGCGTCATCCGATCGGCGAGCGCGGTCGGGGCCTCTCGGCGGGCCAACGCCAACTGATCGCACTCGCCAGGGCCGAACTGGTCCGTCCGGATCTGCTGCTGCTCGACGAGGCCACCGCCACCCTCGATCCGGAGACCGAGGCATCGGTGCTGGTAGCGAGCCGATCGCTGACGCGCGGCCGGACCACCGTCGTCGTGGCGCACCGACTGGGCACCGCCGCGCGAGCCGATCGGATCGCCGTCGTGGAACGCGGACGAATCGCCGAAATCGGGCCGCACGACACATTGGTTGCGGCGGGCGGCCGCTATGCCCAGCTCTGGGCGGCGGCCAGCGAAACGGGGGGAATATTCTCGGGTGAGGACGGGTCGTCATCTTTGGGATCGGGGTTGTCCGGTGGTCAGTCGATTCACTGATTTGCTGCTGGGCCTATCCTCGACAGAGGGCGCATCGGCGCGCATCCGCTGATCCCCGTGCCGGGCACGTCACAAACGTCGCAGCGCGAAGAACGAAATGAGGCGAACACCTGCTGTGAGCAGCTCAACTTCCCAGTTCGGACAGAACCAGTGGCTAGTCGATGAGATGTATCAAAAGTACAAACAGGATCCATCTTCCGTCGATGAGAGTTGGCACGAGTTCCTCGCCGATTACACGCCCGAAGTCCCGGGTGATTCCGGTAACAGCAGCGCCGCGCCCGCGGCCGCGCCCGCGCAGGTGGCCACCCCGGCACCAGCCCCCGCGCCGGTGAACGCGGCCCCCGCCGCTGCGGCCCCCGCTCCGGCAGCGCCCGCGCCCGCACCCAAGCCTCCCGCGCCCGCGAAGCCCACCACCCGCGCGCCGCAGACGACTCCCGCGCCGACCTCGAACGCCGCGCCCACTTCCGGCGCGCCGAAGGCTGCCGACACCGCGACCGACGAGGCGAAGGTCCTGCGCGGCCCGGCCGCCGCCGTGGTCAAGAACATGTCCGCGTCGCTGGCCATCCCGACCGCGACCAGCGTGCGCGCCATTCCGGCGAAGCTGATGATCGACAACCGCCTGGTCATCAACAACCACCTGGCCCGCACCCGCGGCGGCAAGATCTCCTTCACCCACCTGCTCGGCTATGCGATCGTGCAGGCGGTCAAGTCGTTCCCGAACCTGAACCGGCACTTCGCCGAAATCGACGGCAAGCCGAACGCGGTCACTCCGGCACACACCAACCTCGGTCTCGCCATCGACTTGGCGGGCAAGGACGGCAGCCGCTCGCTGGTCGTCGCGGCCATCAAGGGCTGCGAGGCCATGACCTTCGGGCAGTTCCACACCGCCTATGAGGACATCGTGCGCCGCGCCCGCGACGGCAAACTCGGCATCGACGACTTCACCGGCGTCACCATCTCGCTGACCAACCCGGGCACCATCGGCACCGTGCACTCGGTGCCGCGGCTGATGCCGGGCCAGGGTGCGATCATCGGCGCGGGCGCGATGGAGTACCCCGCCGAATTCCAGGGCATGAGCGACGAGCGCATCAACGAGCTCGGCGTCGGCAAACTGATGACCCTGACCTCGACCTACGACCACCGCATCATTCAGGGCGCGGAGTCCGGCGACTTCCTGCGGACCATCCACAACCTGCTGATCAGCGACGAGTTCTACGACGAGATCTTCCACGGCCTCGGCGTGCCCTACGAGCCGGTGCGCTGGCGCAAGGACGTCAAGGAACGCGGCGTCGACAAGAGCACCCGCGTGCTCGAGATGATCGCGGCCTACCGCAACCGCGGCCACCTGATGGCCGACACCGACCCGCTGCGGCTGGTCAAGGACAAGTTCCGCAGCCACCCTGACCTCGATGTCACCCAGCACGGCCTCACCCTGTGGGACCTGGACCGCACCTTCGATGTCGCGGGCTTCCACGGCCAGGAGCGGATGAAGCTGCGCGATGTGCTCTCGGTGCTGCGCGATGCCTACTGCCGCCACGTCGGTGTGGAGTACACCCACATCCTGGAAACCGAGCAGCTGCAGTGGATTCAGGAGCGGGTCGAGCAGAAGCACGTCAAGCCGACTGTCGCACAGCAGAAGTACATCCTGAACCGGTTGAACGCGGCCGAGGCCTTCGAAACCTTCCTGCAGACCAAATACGTCGGGCAGAAGCGCTTCTCGCTCGAGGGCGCCGAAGCCGTCATCCCGATGATGGACGCCACCATCGACCAGTGCGCCGAGCATTCGCTCGACGAGGTCGTCATCGGTATGCCGCACCGCGGTCGCCTCAACGTGCTCGCCAATATCGTCGGCAAGCCGTACTCGAAGATCTTCACCGAGTTCGAAGGCAACATGAACCCGGCCGCCACCCACGGCTCCGGCGACGTGAAGTACCACCTCGGCGCGCGCGGCACCTACCTGCAGATGTTCGGCGACAACGAGATCGAGGTCTCGCTGACCGCCAACCCCTCGCACCTCGAGGCGGTCGACCCGGTGCTCGAGGGTCTGGTACGCGCGAAGCAAGACCTTTTGGACAAGGGCGACGGGCCGGAGGGCTTCTCCGTCATGCCGCTGATGCTGCACGGCGATGCCGCATTCGCGGGTCAGGGTGTGGTCGCGGAGACGCTGAACCTGTCGGGGCTGCGCGGTTACCGCGTCGGCGGCACCATCCACATCGTGGTGAACAACCAGATCGGCTTCACCACCGCACCGGAGAACAGCCGCTCCACCGAATACTCCACCGATATCGCGAAGTTCATCGGCGCGCCGATCTTCCACGTGAACGGTGACGACCCGGAGGCCTGCGACTGGGTGGCGCGTCTGGCGGTCGACTTCCGCCAGAAGTTCCGCAAGGACGTCGTGATCGACATGATCTGCTACCGGCGTCGCGGCCATAACGAGGGCGACGACCCGTCGATGACCCAGCCGTACATGTACGACGTCATCGACACCAAGCGCTCGGTGCGCAAGGCCTACACCGAGAGCCTGATCGGCCGTGGCGACATCTCGCTGAAAGAGGCCGAGGACGCGCTGCGTGACTACCAGGGTCAGCTGGAGCGGGTCTTCAACGAGGTTCGCGAGCTGGAGAAGTACGTCCCGGAGCCGAGCGAATCGGTCGAGGACGACCAGCAGGTGCCTGCGACCGTCGTGACCGCCGTGGACAAGACCGTGCTGCAGCGCATCGGCGACGCCTTCCTCGGTGTCCCCGAGGGCTTCAACGTGCACCCGCGCGTCAAGCCGGTGCTGGAGAAGCGGCGCGAAATGGCGTACGAGGGCAAGGTCGACTGGGCCTTTGCCGAGTTGCTGGCCTTCGGCACGCTGATCGACGAGGGTCGCGCGGTGCGCCTGACCGGTCAGGACTCGCGCCGCGGTACCTTCACCCAACGCCATTCGGTGATCATCGACCGCAAGACGGCCGAGGAATACACCCCGCTGCACAACATCGGCAGTTCCAACCCGGGTTGGTTCGCGGTGCACGACTCGGCGCTGAGCGAATACGCCGCCGTCGGCTTCGAATACGGCTACTCGCTGGGCAACCCGGACGCACTGGTGTTGTGGGAAGCGCAGTTCGGTGACTTCGTCAACGGCGCGCAGTCCATCATCGACGAGTTCATCTCCTCCGGTGAGGCCAAGTGGGGTCAGCTGTCGGAGGTCGTGCTGCTGCTGCCGCACGGTCACGAGGGTCAGGGCCCGGACCACACCTCCGGTCGTATCGAGCGCTTCCTGCAGTTGTGCGCCGAGGGCTCGATGACGGTCGCCGTGCCATCCACCCCGGCGAACTACTTCCACCTGCTGCGCCGCCACGCACTCGACGGCATCCGCCGTCCGCTGATCGTCTTCACCCCGAAGTCGATGCTGCGCAACAAGGCTGTGGTCTCGGACCTGAAGGACTTCACCGAATCGAAGTTCCGCTCGGTGTTCGACGAGCCCACCTATGAGCAGGGCGTCGGCGACCGCAGCAAGGTCAAGCGCGTCCTGCTCACCAGCGGCAAGCTCTACTACGAGCTGGTCGCCGAAAAGGTCAAGCAGAAGCGCGAAGACGTGGCGATCGTCCGCATCGAACAGCTCTACCCGCTGCCCAAGTTCCGCCTCAACGAGGCGCTGGCTGGTTACCCGAATGCGACGGATATCGCCTGGGTCCAGGAGGAACCGGCCAACCAGGGCGCCTGGCCCTTCTTCGGCCTGAACCTCCCGGAACTCCTCCCGGAGCGCTTCACCAAACTCCGCCGCATCTCCCGCCGCGCCATGTCGGCCCCCTCCTCGGGTTCGTCCAAGGTGCATGCCGTGGAGCAAGCCGAAATCGTCGCCGAGGCCTTCGAGCCGACCGCGTAGTTTCCCGCTGACCCGACGCCGGGCCGAATCCACTCTCCCCCAGAGTGATTCGGTCCGGCGTTGCTCGTGGTGGCCAGTTATTACCGTGGGGCAGGTGGCGCCCCAGCGCTGCCGGCGGCCGGGTCGGGGTCGGGGCGCGAAGCTGGGGTGACGCCTGGGATTCGGTCTTGTACCACGAAGCTCGCTCGGGTTCGGATGGGGGCGCCGGGGCGGCGAATGTAGGGAACGGTGCGGAAGTCGGTGTGCCACAGAGTGTGATCGAGGTGGACTCGGACGTATCCGCGTTGGGAGTTGAAGAATTTCATGTCGGGATTGGCGGCCAGCAGGTTGCGGCCGGTGGGGTTCATGTCGGTGCCGTCGCCACCGGTTGTTATCGAGGTGCCGGTGAATTCGGCTGCTACGACCGGGGATTCAGGCGTGGTGTAGTCGGGGCGGAGGTCGGCGGCGTAGTTGTGGTGGCGGTCGCCGGTGATGACGACGAGGTTGTGGATATCGCGGGCGGCGGCGGTGGCGAGGACGGTGTTGCGGTCGGCAACGTAGGCGTCCCAGGCATCGGTGCCGAAATTGGTCCCGGGGCCGGGGTCGTAGTCGGATTTGGCCATGGCCACCTGATTGCCGAGGATCTGCCAGCGTGCGGTGGAGCGGGTGAGGCCGTCGAGCAGCCAATCGCGTTGTGGTGCACCCAGAATCGAGCGATCGGTCGACAGTCGGCCGGGGCAGTCGTCGCCGATATTGCCGTTGCCGCATGCTCCGCCGGTGCGGTATTGGCGGGTGTCGAGCATGGTGATATCGGCTAGGTCGCCGAAGGTGTAGCGGCGATGAATGCGCATGGTCGGGCCGGACGGGAGGGCCGCGATGCGCAGTGGCTGATGTTCGTACATCGCTTGGAAGGCGGCGGCTTTGCGGCGGCGGAACAGTGCGGGGATGCGGTAGATGTCGAGGCCGAGGCCGGGATGGTCGGCGAACCAGTTGTTGTCGATCTCGTGGTCGTCCATGGTGACCAGCCACGGGAAGGCCGCGTGCGCGGCGCGCAGCGGTTGTTCGGCCTTGGCTTGGGCGTAGCGCAGCCGATAGCCGGGGAGATCGACGGCTTCGGCGGCCAGATAGGGCTCCACCGACATCCCCGCACGGCCACGGTTCCAGCCGCGTTCGTAGATGTAATCCCCGAGGTGCACCACGAGATCGAGGTCTTCGGCGCTCATATGCGTATAGGCGGTGTAATAGCCGGAGGTCCACGATTGACAGGACGCGAACGCGAATCGCATTCGCGCAGTGGGCTGTCCGGTCGGTGGAGCCGTTCGGGTGCGACCGATCGGCGAAATCGCCGAGCCCGCGCGGAATCGATAGAAGTACCAGCGATTCGGCTCGAGTCCCCCGACCTCCGGATGCACGGTATGGGCGAGCTCTCGCGTGGCGACCGCACTCCCCCGCGCCACCATGTCCTGGAACTGCTCGTCGTGCGCCACCTCGTAATCGACGGTCACCGGATGCTGCGCCATCCCCCCGAGCCCGTCCGGCGCCAATGGATCCGGCGCCAACCGCGTCCACAACACCACCCCATCCGGCAGCGGGTCCCCCGAGGCCACCCCCAACGTGAACGGATCCCCCAACCACCGCGGCGCCCGAAACCGCCCACTGCTCGCCGCCGACGCCCCCACCAACACCGCGACCGATCCAGCCGTCCCCACCCTGAACAGCTGCCGACGAGACAGACCCATACGTCAGGATATCCGCCGCTCGAAGTGCTGTCAGCCGCGAAGCGCAGCGGCCAGTGCCGGGTTCAGCGAAAGGGCCAGGGCCAGTAGGGATTCGACCAGGAGGTCGACCAGTTGTTCGCGGGTGATGGTTTCGTGGCGCAGCCAGGTGAGGGTGGTTTCCTCTACGAAGGCGATCCAGCCGCGCATGGCGAGGGTGAGGCGGGGGCGGTCGGTGTCGGGAATGTCGACGGGCACTTCGGTCAGGATGATGTCGATGATGACGTTGCGGGTCTGGTCGACGAGCGGGAGCACCTCGGCGCTCACACTCGCCGGGCCGCGCAGCAGCGATACGTACGAATTGCGGTTCTCGCCGACGTACTCGATGTAGCGCTCGATCGAATCGCGCAGCATCTCGAATACCCCGAGGGTGCGGTCGGGTTCGACGTGCTCCAGCAGCTCGGCATTGGCATGGCGAACTATCGCCAGTTGGAAGTCCTGTTTGGTCGGAAAGTAGTGGAACAGCAGGCCGCGGGAGATCCCGGCTTCCCCAGCGATTTCGGTGATCGAGATGTCTTCGATGGCGCGGTCCCCGAGCATCTTCGCGCCCAGGGTGATCAGTTGTAGACGGCGCTCGTCCGGGCTGAGCCGGGTGCGCTTGACAGTTTCTCCGGTGCCTCGACTACTCACGGGCCCATCTTACTGAACGCTGCTCAATACTGTTGACTCATGCTCAATAGCGCCGTAGTCTGCATTATATGAGTCGCAAGGTTACAGACAAAGCTGTCGGCAACCGCCACGTCAAGACCATCATCATCGGCAGCGGTTTCGCTGGTCTGGGCCTGGCAATCCAGTTGAGCAAGCAGGGCCGCAACGATTACCTCGTACTGGAACGCGGCAGCGATGTCGGCGGCACCTGGCGCGACAACACCTACCCGGGCGCGGCCTGCGATGTGCCGTCGCACCTGTACTCGTACTCGTTCGCGCTGAACCCGAACTGGTCGCGCTCGTTCTCCAAGCAGGGCGAGATCCAGCAGTACATCCAGGGCGTCGCGCGCGAGTACAACGTGCTCGACAAGCACCTGTTCAACTGCGATGTGACCGCGGCCCGTTGGAACAACGCCACCAACCTGTGGCATATCGAATCGACCAAGGGCAGCTTCACCGCCGAGACCGTGGTGTCCGCCGTCGGCGCGCTGTGCGAGCCCGCGCTCCCGGATATCAAGGGCATCAACGGTTTCGAGGGCGCGATCTTCCACTCCGCCCGCTGGAACCACGACGCCGATCTGACCGGCAAGCGCGTCGCCATCATCGGCACCGGCGCCTCGGCCATCCAGATCGTGCCGTCCATCGCCCCGAAAGTCGCGCACCTGGACGTCTACCAGCGCACCGCGCCGTGGCTGCTGCCCCGCATGGACCGCCCGTACACGCTGCCGGAGCGTCTCGCCTTCCGGCACATCCCGGGCTTCCAGCGACTATCCCGCGCCGCCATCTACGCCGCGCGTGAAACCCAGGTCGTCGGCCTCGCCAAGGTTCCGGCACTGATGCAGGCCTTCGAGCTGATCGCCAAGGCCAAGCTGCAGCTGGAGATCCGCGATCCGGAGCTGCGCAAGAAGGTCACTCCGAACTTCCGGATCGGCTGCAAGCGCATGCTGATCTCCAACGACTACTACCCGGCGCTGAGCCGCCCGAACGTCGACGTGGTCACCGACGGCATCGCCGAGGTGCGCGCGAATTCCATCGTCACCAAGGACGGCACCGAGCGCGAAATCGACGCACTCATAGTCGCGACCGGCTTCCACGTCACGGATTCGCCGACCTACAACGCCATCTCGGGCAAGGACGGTCGCACCCTGGCCGAGGTATTCGACGAAATCGGCCAGCAGGGTTACAAGGGTTCGGCCGTCGCCAACTTCCCCAATATGTTCTTCCTGCTCGGCCCGAACGTCGGCCTCGGCCACACCTCGATGGTGTACATGATCGAATCCCAGATCAACTACATCGCCGATGCTCTCGCCACCGTCGATCGCCTCGGCCTGCGCACCGTCGAGGTGAAGCGCGCGGTGCAGGACACCTACAACAAGAACCTGCAGGGCAAACTGGTGAAAAGCGTGTGGAGTACCGGCGGCTGCGCCAGCTGGTACCTGGACAAGCACGGCAACAACACCACGCTCTGGCCGGATTTCACCTTCGAATTCCGCAGGATTACAAAGAATTTCGACGTCTCCGCCTATGAGACGACTAGCGTCGAAACCTCCCGAGACGATCTGAAAGTGGTGGCACAGTGAATGCAGCATCGCGAAGCGATTCCGTGGGGGGTGGTGGTCGGGCGACGGGTGGGCGCAATGATGCTTACTTCAAGGGCAAGGTCTGTGTGATCACGGGGGCGGGTTCCGGCATCGGCCGCGCCCTCGCGGAGAACCTGGCCAGGCGCGGCGCCAAACTCGCGCTCTCCGATATCGATACCGATGGCCTGGCCGAGACGGTGCGCCGCTGCGAGGTGTACGGAGCCGAAATCAAATCCGATCGGCTGAATGTGACCGAGCGCGAAGCGGTACTGCTGTACGCCGACGCCGTGCAGGCGCACTTCGGCAAGGTGCACCAGATCTACAACAACGCGGGCATCGCCTACCACGGCGAGGTGATCCGCTCGGAGTTCAAGGACATCGAGCGCATCATGGACGTCGACTTCTGGGGCGTCGTCAACGGCACCAAGGCCTTCCTGCCACTGCTGATCGAATCCGGCGACGGCCACGTCGTCAATGTCTCCAGCCTGTTCGGCCTCATCGCGGTCCCGGGCCAGAGTGCTTATAACGCAGCCAAATTCGCGGTGCGCGGGTTCACCGAATCGCTGCGCCAGGAGATGTTTGTCGGCAAGCATCCGGTCAAGGTGACCTGTGTGCATCCCGGCGGCATCAAGACCGCCGTCGCCCGCAATGCCACCTATGCCGAGGGCATCGACAGCCAGGGCGCCGCATCGCTGTTCGACAAGAAGCTGGCCATTCACACCCCGGAAATGGCCGCGCAGACCATTACCGAGGGCGTTCGCAAGGGACACGGTCGCGTGCTGATCGGCTGGGAGGCCAAGGTGCTCGACCTGTTCGTCCGGGTCACCGCCTCTGGCTACCAGCGCATCGCAGCGGCGGTGAACCGTCCGTTCCTACCCTGAACCAGCGCGGGGAATCGAGGAAAACCTATGCGTGACATCAACATTCCGCTACCCGTCGCGCGAGCGCTGCTGAGTCCGATTTTCCGGGTCTCACTCAACGCGCGACTGCCCTGGCAGATGCAGCGATTGCTGCTCGATATCGGTTCGCGCGCACAGTTTTTGCCATCGGGCACGACCGTGCACCGGCTCCGGCTCGGCGGGCGACCCGCGGAACGAATCACCGCGGGTTCGGCCAGGCCGAACCTGAACGCCGGCGCGGTGCTGTACCTGCACGGCGGCGGCTATGCGATCGGATCGCCGACGACGCACCGTTCACTGGCCGCCCGGTTGGCGCACGAAACCGGTTGCACCGTCTATGTTCTCAACTACCGATTGGCGCCGGAGCACCCGTTCCCGGCCGGACTCGAGGACGCCGAATCGGCCTTCCTGGAACTGGTCGGCAATATCGGCTACCGCCCCGAACAGATTGCGCTGTCAGGTGATTCGGCGGGCGGCGGGCTGTCGCTGGCCACCGCGCAGCGGCTCATCGCCGAACACGGCTACACCCCGGCGGCGCTGGGCCTGATCGCGCCGTGGGTGGATCCGAATCAGGTCCCGGACAAGTTCCGCGATCTGGTGATCAATCGGCCGTGGTCGCGCGCATGCGCCGCGGCGTATCTCGGCGACGGGGACGGCAAGGACACCGGCTACGCACCGCTGCACGGTGAACTGCGCGGTTTGCCGCCGACGTATGTACAGGTCGATGTCAGCGAACTGCTGCATGCGCAATGTGTCGAATTCGTGACGGCACTACGGGCAGCAGGCGTCCATGTCCGGTTTACTGAGAGCAAGGGGCTATGGCACGTCGCGCAGCTGCAGGCCGCGCTCGTCGGTCCCGCGGCCGCGGCACTGACCGAACTGGCGGATTTCCTGGGAGAAGCCGTCCAACCGGTCTCGATCCGAGACTTAGGATAGATCTGTGAGCAGGCCGAGCTGACGTCCCGGTCACAGGTGTCGTAGATTACTGGCGAGTAAACCCACGTGGAAGGGCACTGATGCGAGAGTTCGAAGTCCCGGCTTCCTACACCGTCCCAGAAGATGCGAACAATTCCGATAATGTCTTCCGGCATGCCGAGCAGTCGCCCGGTGCGGTGCTGTTCAACGTCACCGACGGTGGCGGCTCGCGGGAAATCAAGGCCGCGGAATTCGCCAAGACGGTCACCGATGTCGCCAAGGGCCTCATCGCCTCCGGTCTCGAGCTCGGCGATCGCGTCGCCATCATGGCCCCGACCCGCTACGAGTGGGTGCTGCTCGACTTCGCCATCTGGGCTGCCGGCGGTTGCACCGTCGCCATCTACGACAGCTCGGCCGCCGAACAGGCCAAGTGGATCCTGCAGGACTCCGCCACCAAGCTGCTGGTGGTCGACAGCGATAAGCACCGCAAGGTGATCGATGAGATCGAGGCGGGCGTGCTGCCGGATCTGAAGGAGACCCTGCAGATCGACAAGGGCGCGGTCGACGATCTGATCGCGCGCGGCGCCGACCTCGACGACGCGACCGTGCACGCGCGCCGCGCCGAGGTCAATGCCAAGTCCCCGGCCACCCTGATCTACACCTCGGGCACCACCGGCCGCCCCAAGGGCGTCATGCTCTCGCATTCGAATCTGTACGCGGAGTCGAAGTCCGACCGGATCGCGCTGAGCAAGTACGTCACCGAGGGCAAGAAGACGCTGATGTTCCTGCCGCTGGCGCACGTCTTCGCGCGTGCCGTCACGCTGGCGGCGTTCGACGCCAAGGTGATCGTCGCGTTCACCGCCGACTGGTCCACCCTGGTCGAACAGTTCGGCAGCTACCGCCCGCACTTCATCCTCGCGGTGCCGCGCGTCTTCGAGAAGGTGTTCAACAGCGCCAAGCAGAAGGCACACGACGGCGGCAAGGGCAAGATCTTCGACGCGGCCGCCGAGACCGCCATCGCCTACAGCCAGTCCCTCGACAACGGTGGGCCCGGCCTGGTGCTCAAGCTCAAGCACACGGTTTTCGACAAGCTCGTCTACAGCAAGCTGCGGGTCGCGCTCGGCGGTCAGTGTGAGGCCGCGGTCTCCGGCGGCGGACCGCTCGGTGCACGCCTCGGCCACTTCTTCCGCGGCGTCGGCGTCACCATCTACGAGGGCTACGGCCTCACCGAGACCACCGCGGCCATCACCGTGAACACTCCCGGCAATATTCGCGTCGGCACCGTCGGCAAGCCGATCGAGGGCCATGCGGTCAAGATCGCCGAAGACGGCGAACTGCTGCTGCGCGGATCGGTTGTCTTCAACGGTTATTGGGGCAATGCCGAGGCCACCGAGGAGGCGTTCACCGACGGCTGGTTCAAGACCGGTGACCTGGGCGCCGTCGACGGTGACGGGTACGTCACCATTACCGGCCGCAAGAAGGAAATCATCGTCACCGCGGGCGGTAAGAACGTCTCCCCCGGTCTGATGGAGGACTCGCTGCGGGCCCACCCGCTGATCAGCCAGGTCATGGTGGTCGGCGACGGACAGCCCTTCGTCGGCGCGCTGATCACCCTCGATCCGGAGGCGCTGCCGGGCTGGAAGGAACGCAACAACCTGCCCGTCGAGACCCCGATCGAGCAGATCATCGAGAATCCGGCGCTGGTCGCGGAGATCAATGCGGCGGTCGCGGAGACCAATAAGAAGGTCTCGCATGCCGAGGCGATCAAGAAGATCCGCATCCTGCCCGTCGACTGGACCCAGGAGACCGGTGAGCTGACGCCGAAGATGTCGCTGAAGCGGGCCGTGGTGATGAAGCAGTACGCGTCCGAGGTGGAGAAGATCTACTGCTGACGCTGGTTTTGCGAGGTGCCGTCCGCGAGTTGCGGGCGGCGCCTTTGCTTTTCGTTCAGCTGGGGAGGCGGTCCAGGAGGTCGGCGATCAGCGGCGCGATCTCGGCCAGGTGTGTCTCCAACGCGAAGTGGCCCGTATCGAAGACGTGCAGCTCGGCGTCCGGGAGATCGGCGAGGTAGGCGTGCGCGCCGGGCTCAGGGAAGAAGGGATCGTTCGAGCCCCAGACGATGAGGGTCGGCGGGGTGTACTTGCGCAGCCACTGCTGCCATTCGGGGTAGGCAGCGACATTCGACTTGTAGTCGAAGGCGAGGGCTACCTGGGCCTCCTTGCGGCCGGGCAGGTCGAGGAAGTACTGATCGAGAATCCACGATTCGGGGCTGAGCACGGTCGGGTCGGGGACGCCCTGTTCGTATTGGCCGCGGGTTCCCTCCATTGTGAGCAGACCGCGAATCGTGTCTTCGGCTCCTTCGTCCTCGGGCCGCAATGCGGTGAAGTCGCGAGCGAGATCCGACAGTCCCGCCTCGTAGGCATTGCCGTTCTGGACGATGAGGCCGTTGATCCATTCGGGGTGGCGCAGCGCGATGCGGAAGCCGACCGGAGCGCCGAAATCGAAGACGTACATGACGAACTCGCGCAGTTCCAGCCGCTCGACGAATCCCTCGGCGACATCGGCCAATCGCTCGAACGAGTAGTCGAAATCGGCTGGTGCGGTGGTGTTTCCGAAGCCCGGGTAGTCCGGGGCGAGCAGCCGGTACCGTGCGCCGAGCACATCGAAGAGCCTGCGGAACTGGTGCGAGGCCGACGGAAAGCCGTGCAGCAGCAATAGCACCGGAGCATCCGCGCGGTTGGGGACCGATTCGCGGTAGTGGACCTCGACGCCGTCGACATCGATGTGGCGGTGGTGGATGACTGGCAGCTCGATCATGGCTTCACATGCCTTCTTTCCGTGATGTTGCATTAGTTCTAGCGGATCAACTTCTAATGTGTCAACTGCACGATGTAGCATTAGATGCATGAGTGAAGCTCCGCTGGTCGGCGAGCCGTTGGCATTGGACCTGGTCAATACCCGGCCGAGCGGTGTCGATCTGCTGGCGACCCCGGATGACCTCGCGATTTGGCTTGCGCTGCAGGCCGAACGGTTCCCGGAGCCAGCGATTGCACACCCCACTTCCACCGAACTCGCCGCCGTCCATGCAGTGCGCGACCACATCAGCGCCGTCCTCGACGCTCTGCTCCACGATCGTCGCCCGCCCACCGATGCATTGCGCGGACTCAATGCCGCGCAGGCCGCCGCGCCCCCGGTCCGACAGCTCGGGTGGGGCGGCGATGCGGTAATCACGACCGTGCGCCGCACCGGCACGGCGGCCGAGAAGCTGGCCGCGGTCCTGGCCGAAGCCGCCGCCGACCTGCTCGCCGATCCATCGATCGGCAAGCTGAAGTGCTGCGAAGCCGACGACTGCGTTCTGCTGTTCCTGCCCGCCCACCCGCGCCGTCGCTGGTGCTCACCCGAACGCTGCGGCAACCGGGTCCGCGTAGCCCGCTACTACCAGCGGCACAAGTCCGCGGACTGAGGTTCACGTCACCGAATGGTCATACTCCCCAACCGCACCCGGCAGTAGGCTCGGACCATGGCTGAACTGCGCTTTCGGGTGGCGGCGGGCATTGTCGCCGCCGGTCTGGCGCTCGGCGTGTCCGAGCTCGTGGCCGCCTTCATCGGCCCCGACAGCGCACCGCCGAACGCTCTCGGCTCCACCGCCATCGACCACACCCCGGACGGCCTGCGCGAATGGGTCATCCAAACCTTCGGCACCAATGACAAGACCCTGTTGTTCGTCTGCATGGCACTCGTGGCCGTACTGGTCGCCGGATTCATCGGAGCCATCGAACGAACAGATCACCCGCGCGGGTCCTGGCTCCTGGCCGCCCTCGGCCTGCTCACCGCCGCCATCGCCTTCGGCCGCACCGGACTGTCCACCGTCTGGCCCACCGTAATCGGTGTCGCCGCAGGCATTTACGCCCTCCGCGCCCTGACCTCCCGAATCGACGACGCAGCAGCCGCACACATGTCCCGGCCCGCCTCGCCGAAAACTACTGCCACCGAAGCCGACTCATCCAGCACCGACATGTCGGCCGCGCCCGGTGAGGGGGTTGGCGAGAGCGCGGCAGCATCGTCATCGGCGACACCGGAACCGGCTGCCACCCACCATGACTCGGCCGACCAGGGCGCGGCAGGGGTCCCCGAGGCCGGTCCGGTCACGGCGGAAGAACTAGCGTCGAGCAGCGGCGGGACACCGGCCCGCTCGACCGCGGCGGCGGCCGAGAAGGAACCTGCGGCTTCGGGACCGCAGCGGCGACAGGTGTTGCGGGGCATTGCGATCACGGGTGGGCTGGGGTTGCTCAGTGGGGTGGGTGGGCGGCTGATCGGGGCACAGCGGCGGGATGTTTCCGGTGAGCGGGCGGCGATTCAGTTGCCGGAGCCGAGTGGGCCGACCGTTTCGCTCGCACCCGACGCGGATTTGAAATTGCCGGGACTGACGCCGTATCTGACGTCCAATAGCGACTTCTATCGGATCGATACCGCGCTGATCGTGCCGCAGGTATCCGTCGACGATTGGTCGTTGCGGATCCACGGGATGGTGGATCACGAAATCCAGCTCAGCTGGGACGATCTCGCCAAACGCACACCGGTCGAGACGCTGGTGACGCTGGCCTGTGTCTCGAATCCGGTCGGCGGCGATCTGATCGGCAATGCGAGCTGGCGCGGCTACCGCCTGGACGAACTGCTCGCAGAGGCCGGACCGCATCCGGATGCCGATATGGTCCTGTCGCACAGCATCGACGGCTTCACCGCGGGCAGCCCGCTGGCCGTACTCACAGACGGCCGCGATGCGCTGCTCGCCGTCGGCATGAACGGCGAACCCCTCCCGGTCGCACACGGCTATCCGGCCCGACTGGTCGTCCCCGGCCTGTACGGCTACGTCTCCGCCACCAAATGGGTGACCGAACTGGAGATCACCCGCTTCGACCGCGCCACCGCCTACTGGACCCGTCGCGGCTGGTCCGCCTACGGCCCCATCAAAACCGGCACCCGCATCGACACCCCGCGCGCCCGCGCCAAACTGCAACCGGGCAACACCGCCATCGCCGGCGTCGCCTGGGCCCAACACCGCGGCATCCGAGCCGTCGAAGTCCAAATCGACAACGGCCCTTGGCAACCCGCCCGCCTGTCCACCGAACAGTCCATCGACACCTGGCGCCAATGGGTCTACGACTGGAACGCCACCCCCGGCCCCCACACCATCCGCGCCCGCGCCACCGACGGCACCGGCGAAACCCAGACCGAAGCCCGCGCCCCTGTAGTCCCCGACGGCGCCACCGGCTACCCCTCCACCACCATCCAGGTCGGCTGACGATTACGGCGCATCAGACAACATTTCGGCCCGGTGCGCGCTTACCAGCCGGTTGCGCTTGCCACGATAGGATCGGCCCGATACTCGTTGCCGGTCCCGAGGAGCAGCATGTCCGCCGTATTCGATTGGGCGCGGGAAGAGAACCTGCAGCCGGAGCCGATCACGGTGGAGATTTGGAAGGAACTTCCCGAAGACTTCTGCCGCCTGGTTGAGGTGGAGAACGGCGAAGCGGTCCGGGCGGAAGAACCGAGTCGACCGCATCACACAGCGACGTTCAGACTTGCACACATGGTTGACCGAGCAATCGCCGAGCACGTCGACCAGTATCGGGACGAATGCCTGGACACAAGTATTGACTTCGACATGTTGCTGTGGGAAGCGCCGCGAACAACCATCAGGCGACCCGATCTCGGCATTTACGACTGCGCACCCGCCGATCTCCGACCGCTGCCCGCTCACCTGGTAAAGCTGGTCATCGAGATCGTGTCGCCGGGCACCACGAGGATCGACCTGGTCGAGAAGAAAGCGGAGTACGCCATTGCCGGTATCCCGTGGTACTGGATTGTCCGGATTGGCGATAACAGCGTCTCAATGATCGAGATCTTCGTTCTTGACCATGTCCTCGGCCAATACCGACCTCATGCGAAGTTGACGCCGAACGAGCCGCAGACCACCGTCGACCTACCGATTCGGATAACCATCGATTGGACTCAGCTGACGGGTCTGGCCCGCTGACGGGTGTGCCCCGTGCGCGAATCACGCACGGGGCACACAGAACTCAGACGCCGACGGTGTCGGCCTTGGCCAGGTCGGTCTTCGGGCCGGATGCGGCGGACTTGCCGTGGCGGATGAAGAGGGCCGAGGCGATTACACCGATCAGGAGGATGCCCGCGGGGAGCAGGATGGCTTGGCTGAGGGCGGTGCTGAAGGCGTCCTTGACGAATTCGGGGATGGGCCCTTGGCCCGCACCGCCTTCGGAGACCTTGCCGCCGCCGAGGCCGTTTGCGCTCATCCGGGCCGCGACCAAGGCGCTGATCGCGGCGCTACCGAGTACCGAACCCACCTGCCGGGTGGTGTTGTAGACACCCGCGCCCGCCCCGGCCAACTGGATCGGCAGGTTGTGCGTGGCGGTGGAAGCCAGTGGCGCCCAAATGCAGGCGTTGGCGAAACCGGCCAGCGCGGCCGAGACCAGCAACCACACCAGTGACGAATGCGGAGTCATCACTGCCGAGAACCAGAAGATCGACGCCGAGAATCCGATGAATCCGATGGTGGGCACCAGACGCGGGTGCAGCTTGTCGGAGACCTTGCCGATGATCGGTGCGAAGACGCCCGTGACGATCGCCATCGGCGCGAATACCAAGGCGGACTTGGTCGGTGACATTTCCCGCACCGCCTGCAGGTAGAAGTACGTCGGCACCATAAACGAGGTGACCGCCGCGCCCATGGTCGCGATGGCCACATTCGACATCGCGAAGTTGCGATCACGGAACAGCCCCAACGGCAGCAGCGGCTCACCGGTATTGCGCGACTGATTCACCAGGAACACCGCGAGCACAACAACACCCGCGCCGATCATCAGCCAGATGCGCAGCGACCAGTCGTAGGTATTGCCCTCCTGGATACCGAAGACCAGCAGGAACAGACCGATTCCGCTGAGCACCACACCCGGGATGTCGAACTTGTGCTCATGCGTCGGCAGCGCAGGAACCAGCCAGACCGCGAGCGCGAACGCGACGACGCCGACCGGAACATTGACGATGAAGATCCACTCCCAGCCGAGCCCGTCGACCAGCACACCGCCGAGGATCGGGCCGACCAGCGTGGCCAGACCGGCGACACCGCCCCACAGACCCATGGCCGCACCGCGCTTGTCCGGCGGGAAGGTCCTGGTGATCACCGCCATGGTCTGCGGCGTCATCATCGCGGCGCCGAGACCCTGCACGGCCCGCGCGGCGATCAGCATGGTGATCGATCCGGACAGACCGCACCACAGCGAGGCGGCGGTGAATACGGCCAGACCGATCAGGTACAGGTTCTTGGGCCCGTAGCGATCACCCAGCCGACCGGTGACCAGCAGCGGCACCGCATAGGTCAGCAAGTACGCGCTGGTCACCCAGATGACCTGGGAGATGTCGGCCTGCAGATCCGTCATGATCGCCGGGTTCGCGACCGCGACGATGGTCATATCCAGCAGGATCATAAAGAAGCCGACGACCAGCGCGAACAGCGCCAGCCACGGATTACGTTGTGTGGTCATGGATTTGGTTCCTATCTCGGATGTCTGTTCCGGAGGGCGTGTGCACACCGGTACGCATCAGGGCGAGGACGCGCTGGTCTCGTTCCAGCGGCGCGGCACCGGGGGTGATTCGGAATGTTCCTGGTCGGACCAGGGGTGCTGATGTTCGGTTATGCGGACGCCGGTGGCCGGATCGAATTCGTCCCACTCCATCTCGCCGCTGTCCAGTTCGGAGATCAGGTTGTCGACCCACGCGATCTCGGCGGCGATGGTGGCACGCAGATACGAGAGCACGATCCAGTAGCGCCGCGGTACCGCGTGCAACCCCGCCCACTGGCTCATCATGTCGACGTCGGCAAGGTCCTGCGCCAATCGCTCGACCCGCTCCCGCAGTAGCGCGAGCACTTCCGGCGCGGGCAGGTTGTGCGCCTCCGCGAGGGCGACCGGGAATACCGGGTATTCCCGCCCGGGATTGCGCAGGATCTCGGCGATCCGGGAACGCAATGCCTCCCGGCCGCTTTCGGTGATCCGGTAGGTGGTGCGCTCCGGCCGATTCCCATCCCGATCGACGCCCTCGGCCTGCACCATTCCTTGGTCGGCCAACCGCGTCACCGTGTGATAGAGCGAGCCCGGACGCACCTTCACCAAGATGTCCTCCCGACGGGCGATCAGCAGTTGATACGCCTCGTAGGGATGCATGGGCCGCTCGTCGAGCAGCGCGAGCACGGCGATCGCCAATGGCGTCACCGACGGGCGCGCGTGCTGCCCCATGTTCGGTCACCTCCTGCACAACACTCGCGGATGCGAGATCGAATTCCTGGAGCACGATAGCCATGGCCACCGACATACTCCGCATCAAATACTCCACGTGGAATATACGGCGCGGAACAGTCCGTCCACAAGACCGCACTATCGAGCGGAAATGTGATCGGCGACATAGCAAACGGCCCGAGCGTGAACCGCTCGGGCCGTCGTGACCAGGGATTTTCTAGAGTGCGTGGTTGTCCAACCAGGTGCGCGCTACCTCTGCGGCAGCGGCACCTTCGCCGACCTTGCGGATCATCTCCGCCAACTCGCCGGTCGTGAGCTCACCCGCGACATAGTTCAGCTTCTTGATCTGCCGATCATCCAGCAGACCCTTGCGGTAGACCGCGAGCACATTCTCGGCTCGCACCGCGTAGTCGTTATCGGCGAGGACCGTCAGCCCATCGGTCGCACCGGGGGTCAGCGCGGGCGGGCCGGTCAGGATTCCGGCCTGGATTTCGCCGTCCAGCAAGGCCTTTCGCAGCGCAGTCGCGTCGGGATAGGGCCTGGTAGCGGCGAAGTCGCAACCGGCAATCCGCACGGGCGCCGCGGTTTGCAGCACCCCGGGCACCGGTGCCACCCCGGCCTGGATTTCGCCACAGCGCGGTGCGAGCGCGCTGAGCGACCGCACGTCCTTGCCCGCCGCTTCGGTCAGCAGCACCCGGGCTCGCATATCCGTGCCGTCGGCCGGATCGGAGACCGCCATCCCTTCCGGCAGCGACCGGTTCAACTCCTCGGTCACCGACAGCCGAACTGGTGCTGATTTGTCCGTCACCTCGGTCGTCACCTCGGGCTTGCGCGCCCGCGCATCGGCATTCAGGAAGGTGAGCAGTTCGCCGCTGTGTTCGCCGACCACCGTCACCGTGCCCGCATCCAGTGCGGCCAGATAGTCCGCCCGATTACCGAGATCGGCGGTGACCGAGCTGCGCGCACCGGTCCGCGCCAACGCGCCCGCATAAATTTGCGCAAGCAGATTTGATTCCATCGAATCGCCCGCGCCGACCGCTATCGTCGGGCCCGAATCGTCGCTTCCGCAGGAAACAGCCAGCCCGACGGCCGTGACGACCACGATCCGTGCCAGCATCCGCCTCGACGCGGCCAACCCCATCCGGCGACACCAACCTTCGGTAGTGAACAGGAACTGCATGCAGCGGGCAATATGAACAACCAGAATGTACCGGGTGGCCGTGCGAGCACGGCTTCTCGCACCGCCCGTCATGCCGGAAGGACTCCAGTGAAAACCACGATCAACCCCGATGCCGCGCGGCACGGGCGGTTCGCGCTGCGGCTGACGCTGCGCGCCGCCCGCATTCTCGTCGCCGCCGCGGCATTGGCCGCCGCCATGATCCTGTCCGCCTGTGGCAACTCCGATCCGCTTGCGGCCAAGGGCAATTGCGAGGGCGACGGGCTGACCGTCGGCTCGGCGAACTTCCCGGAATCGGAAACGGTCGCGAATATCTACGCGGAAGTGTTGCGCGCCAACGGATTCAATGTCGACACCAAACTCAATATCGGTAGCCGCGAAGCGTATATCCCGGCACTGCGCCAGTGCGCGATCTCGGTGATTCCGGAGTACAACGGCAACCTGCTGCAGTACCTGGACAAGAACGCCACCGCGGCAAGCTCAGCCGATATCGACGCCGCCCTCACCAAGGCACTCGGTTCCGATCTCGCCGTCGGCACCCCGGCCCCGGGCCAGGACTCGGACGCGGTGGTGGTCACCAAGGCCACCGCGGAGCGCTGGAACCTGCACAGCATCGCTGATCTGGCCGCACATTCGGCCGAGGTGAAATTCGGTGCGCCCGCCGAATTCCAGGAGCGCGCAGGCGGTCTGCCCGGTCTGAAGAAGAACTACAATCTGGATATCGCGGCGAACAATTTCGTGCCGATCGCCGACGGCGGCGGACCCGCGACGGTGCGCGCGTTGGTCGAGGGCACGGTGACCGCGGCCAATATCTTCACCACCTCCCCGGCGATCGCGCAGAACAATCTGGTGGTCCTGGAGGATCCGAAGCACAACTTCCCCGCCCAGAATGTCGTGCCGCTGTTCAACTCCGCCAAGAAGACCGATAAGGCGCTCGCCGCGCTCAACGCGGTCTCCGCGAAACTCAGCACCGACGAACTGCTGAAGCTCAACGAGGCGGTCTCCGGTAGCAGCAAGACCGAACCCAAGGCCGCAGCACAACAATGGGTCGCCGCCCAAGGGCTGAACAAGCCCACCGGGTAGGAGCCAGCGTGTCCGATATCGATTTCAGCCGTATCAGCAAGACCTATCCGGACGGCACGCACGCCGTCTCCGAACTCGATCTACGCATCGAATCCGGTTCGTTCACCGTATTCGTCGGACCGTCGGGCTGCGGCAAGACCACCTCGATGCGCATGATCAACCGGATGATCACACCCAGTTCGGGCGCCATCACCGTTGGCGGCGCGGATATTTCGACGGTGAATCCGGTCGAGCTGCGGCTCGGTATCGGATATGTGATCCAGAGCGCCGGACTCCTGCCGCATCGCACCGTCGTCGACAATGTCGCGACTGTGCCTGTGCTGCAAGGAGTTCGGCGTCGCGCGGCCCGCGCGGCGGCACTCGAGGTGCTGGACCGGGTCGGGTTGGACCGATCGCTGGCCAACCGGTATCCGGCCCAGCTCTCCGGCGGGCAGCAGCAGCGGGTCGGGGTGGCCAGGGCGCTGGCCGCCGATCCGCCGGTGCTTTTGATGGACGAACCGTTCAGCGCGGTCGATCCGGTGGTGCGCGAGGAGTTGCAGGCCGAAATGCTGCGGCTGCAAGCGGAATTACGCAAAACCATCGTCTTCGTCACCCACGACATCGATGAGGCGGTGAAACTCGGCGACCGGATCGCGGTGTTCGGACCGGGCGGCGTCCTCCAGCAGTACGACGAACCGCAGCGCGTACTGGCCGCGCCCGCAACAGATTTCGTGGCGGGATTCGTCGGACGTGATCGCGGTTATCGCGCACTGTCGTTCCGCAGTGCGGATAGCCTGACACTGCACGCGATTCACACCGCGACCGAACCCGAACTCGCCGGATTGCGGCTGGACCGCGGCGAATGGGTATTGGTGGTCACCGATTCCGGCGTTCCGCGCGGGTGGATCGATGTCACCGGCGTAGAGAGCCTTCGGGCCGGGCGGGCCTTGCACGACAGCATCGCCGCGGGCGGCTCGCTCTTCCCGCCGGACGGCGACCTCCGGCAGGCGCTGGACGCGGCGATCTCCTCACCGTCGGGAATCGGTGTCGCCGTTGACGATTCCGGTGCGGCTCGCGGCGGTATCCGGGCTCCGGAGGTACTCGAGCAACTCGCCGGGCAGCGCACGCTGGAGGACGACGAGCGCAATCGGCATTTCTTCGAAACCGAAAACGCATGAAGTATCTGATCGACAACTTCTCCGAGATCATGGGTTTCACCAAGACCCATCTTTATCTCGCGTTGGTGCCGCTACTGCTCGGGCTGATCATCGCGATTCCGGTGGGCGCGTTGGTGCGCCGGATCTCCTGGCTGCGGCGCGTCACGGTGACGGCGGCCAGCCTGTCGTACACCATTCCGTCGCTGGCCCTGTTCGTGATCATTCCGCCGCTGGCCGGGATTTCGACCATCGATCCGCTGAATGTGATCATCGCGCTCACCGTGTATTCGACGGCACTGCTGGTGATCGCGGTGCCGACGGCACTGGATTCGGTGTCGCCCACCGTCATCGACGCCGCCGACGCCGTCGGCTTCAGTTCGCTGCGGCGCACCGTGACCGTCGATATGCCTTTGGCCATCCCGGTTTTCGTCTCCAGCCTGCGCGTTGTGGTGGTCACCAATATCGCCATGGTTTCGGTCGGCGCGCTGATCGGTGTCGGCGGGCTCGGCAAACTCTTCACCCAGGGCTATCAGCGCGACTACCCGGACGAGATCATCGCGGGAATCATCGTGACACTGGCGCTGGCCTTGATCTTCGACCGCCTGGTGTACGCCATCGGACGCTGGGCGACCCCGTGGACTCGCGCGGACACCAGGACGGCGAAAGGCACTGCGTCATGAACCTTTTCATCGATGCCTGGCACTACTTCACCGACGGCGCGAACTGGAGCGGCCCGGCGGGGATCCAACACCGCATCGCCGAGCACCTCTGGTACAGCTTCCTGACCGTCGTCGTCTCCGCGGCCGTCGCGCTCCCGCTCGGGCTGGTGATCGGGCACACCCGTCGTGGTTCCGCGCTGCTGGTCGGATTCGCCAATGCCATGCGCGCGCTGCCCACCCTCGGCCTGCTGACCTTCCTGGTGCTCGGCCTCGGACTCGGCCTGATTCCGCCGCTGCTCGCACTCGTCACGGTGGGCATTCCGCCGCTGCTGGCCGGCGCCTACGCCGGAATCGCCAATGTCGCGGCCGATGTCGTGGACGCCTCACGCGCCATGGGCATGACCGAGCGCCAGATCCTGTTCCGCGTCGAGGTCCCCAATGCGCTACCGATCCTGCTCACCGGCCTGCGCGGGGCCACCCTGCAGGTCATCGCCACCGCCACCATCGCCGCCTTCGTCAACCTGGGCGGTCTGGGCCGCTACATCTTCGACGGCATCGCCGTCTACCGCTACGACCGGGTCCTCGTGGGAGCCCTGCTGGTCGCGGTCCTCGCCATGGTGATGGACGGGCTGCTGGCTTTCGCGGTCTGGGTCAGCGCACCCGGCACGGGTCGCCTGCGTCGTACCTCTCAGCTACCCATGACCCCTGCCGGAATCCTGCAGACCGCGGAATAGAGCTCAGGCATAGGGATCGGTGATCTCGCGCAGCCGGGCCATCGTCTCGCGCAGCTGCCGCATGCGCTGCACACCGAGGTGCGTCGCCCACTCGGCCTCGATCCGATCGGCGACGGAGTTCGCGTACGCCGCCATCGTCGCCCCCCGTTCGGACAGCACGACCAACCGTGCCCGACCGTCGCTCGGGTCCGGCACGCGCCGCACATAGCCGGCGCGCTCGAGCTGATCGACCAGGAATCCGGCGGTTTGCTTGGTGACCTGGGCCTGCTCGGCCAATTCGGTCAGGCGGCTGCCATCGGGACCGATGCGCGCCGCGAGCCGCCCCTGGGCGACGGTGATGTCGTCGTATCCGGACTCGGCGAGATCGGCGAAGATCCGGTCCTCCATCGATCGGTGCGCAATGAACATCAGCAGGCCCACATTCATATCCTCGTCGGCCATCCCACTCCTTGACGTTGATCAGATAAGCTTACTATATTGGTAAGCCTATCTGACCAATCTTACAAGAGGTCCGAAACCCGGGAGCGCACCATGGACCGCGAAACCTGTTGGCAGACCATCGAACAGCAGCGGCGCGCGATTGCCGACCTGCTGGCCGACCTTTCGGCCGACGAGTGGGAAACACCGTCATTGTGCGCGGGCTGGCGAATCCGGGAGGTCGCCGCACACATCGCATTGACACCGCAGCCACCCCCGATCGGCGTCATGCTCGGTACCGGCATCCGCGCACGCGGCAACTACAACCGGTTCATCGATGAGCTCACCAGGCGCTACGCGAAACATCCAGCCGCAGAAATTGTTTCGGCGATTCACGCCAACGCCGGTTCCCGGACGCTACCCAAGCTCACCAACTATCACAACATCCTGTTCGACACGATGGTGCACGGTCAGGACATCGCAATTCCGCTCGGTCGCACGATCGAGATCGAGCCAGCCGCCGCGGCGGCCGCGGCCGCACATGCGGTAACCGTCGGATGGCCGGTATGGGATAAACACCGCCTCGACGGCATCCGACTGGTCGCATCCGACGTCGACTGGACCCACGGCAGCGGACCGGAGATCCGCGGCCCGATCACCGCACTGTTACTCCTGGTCACCGGCCGCACAGCGGCAATGGACCTGCTGGCGGGCGACGGCGTCGCGTCGATGACCGCTCGCCTGCGCTGACCGCTCCGGCATTGACCAATGATGTGACATGGGTCACGATGTGACGTGGCCGCAGGAGTTTGCTTCGCGGATGCTCGATGCACGATCGCGGAGCCGAATTCTGCGGGATCACTCATCCGAGACCAGGAGGCGTACCGTGAACAGTCGCTCTATGAAGGCGCGCGACATCATGCACGAAAACGCGGAGTGGATCCCCGCCGACGAAACGCTGGATCGGGCCGCGCAGATGATGCGCAGGCTGGATATCGGCGCGCTGCCGATCGGCAACGACGACCGGCTCGTCGGCATGCTCACCGATCGCGACATCGTCGTGAAATGCATTGCGATGGGCCATGATCCGAGCAAGGTGCGGGCCGGGGATCTGGCCGAGGGCACCCCGCGCTGGATATCCGCCGATGCCGACGTCCGCGAGGTGCTGGACATGATGGAGCATGATCGGATCAAACGGCTGCCGGTGATCGACAACAAGAAGCGACTCGTCGGCATGATCTGCGAATCCGATATCGCCAAGAACCTCAGCGACGCCGAAATCGCAGAATTCGTCTCGGCCGTATTCGTTCCGCACTGATCAACCTGCACAACGCAATACGGGGCTGCTCATCCGAGTGAGCAGCCCCGTATTTCCGGGTCGCAATTACGCGACGCCCTCCGCGCGGGCGGCGGCGGCCACGGCCTCGGCAACGGCCGGAGCGACGCGCGGGTCGAGCGGGCTCGGCACGATCTTGTCCGGGGCGATCTCATCGGCGACCACGCTGAGGATGGCATCGGCGGCCGCGATCTTCATGCCCTCGGTGATGCGGCGCGCGCCCGCGTCCAGCGCGCCCTTGAAGACGCCGGGGAACGCGAGGACATTGTTGATCTGGTTCGGGAAGTCGCTGCGCCCGGTGGCCACGATCGCGGCGTACTTGTGCGCGACATCGGGGTGGATCTCCGGATTCGGGTTCGACATGGCGAACACGATCGACTCCGGCGCCATCGAGGCGATCAGTTCCTCGGCGATGGTGCCCGCGGAGAGTCCGAGGAACACATCGGCGCCGTCCAGCGCCTCGGCCGCACCACCGGCGAGACCGCGCGGGTTGGTGCGCTGCGCCAGCTCGGCCTTCACCTCGTTGAGGTCGCCGCGCTCGCGGTTCACGATGCCCCTGGAATCGAGCACGGTCACGTCCTTGACACCCGCGGCGAGCAGGATGTTCGTGCATGCGACACCGGCGGCGCCCGCACCGGACACCACGACCTTCATGCCCTCGATGGCACGACCCTGCACCTTGGCCGCGCCATTGAGGGCGGCGAGCACCACGATGGCGGTGCCGTGCTGGTCGTCGTGCATGACGGGGCAGTCAAGGGCCTCGATGAGCCGCTGCTCGATCTCGAAGCAACGCGGCGCCGAGATGTCCTCCAGGTTCACCGCGCCGAAGCTCGGTCGCAGCCGGATGATGGTCTCCACGATCTCGTCGACGTCCTTGGTGTCCAGGACGATCGGGATCGAATTCAGTCCGGCGAACTTCTTGAACAGCGCCGCCTTGCCCTCCATCACGGGCAGCGAGCCGCGCGGGCCGATGTCACCGAGACCGAGCACCGCGGTGCCGTCACTGACCACAACGACGAGCCGGTCGGTCCAGGTGTAGCGCTTGCACAGCGCCTCGTCTTCCGCGATGGCCAGGCTGACCTTCGCCACACCCGGGGTGTAGGCGATGGAAAGGTCGCGCTGGGTGTCCAAAGGTGCGGCGAGTTCGACCGACAGCTTGCCACCTAGGTGGCCCGCGAAAATTTCTTCCTCGGTGATTTCGGAAAGGCTTGCGGTGGCATTCGCTGCGTCAGTCACAGATGACACGATTTCACTCCTGATCGGGTCGGACAAGCCGGGGGGACGGTTACCGCCGGGTACATGGGTATTAGCTGTTTCACACGCTCATCGAGTGCGCTGACCGGGACATTTCGGGTCGAGACGAGAGCGTCGGAAATGCGACGATCTACAACCGAAACGTGGCGCGGCACTGATCCGCAGAGCGAAGGTCGGACGGGTGTGTCCGTACGAAACGTGCGGGGAGATCCTCGGGTCGCGACGGTGCGTCGCGAGGCGATGATCGCCGTTGTTCCCGAACCCGGCGGTGGCGTAGGCGGGAATCCGCAACATTCTGCCAGCCGGGACGACGCATTGCCAAACCGGCGTGTCGTGTCCCGGTCGAGCGTCATCTTTCGAGGGTAGGTCGCGGGAATTACCAGGGGGTAAGCAGAAACTCGCAGTTCGGCAGCGGTATCCGGTGAGCTGTCACAACCGGAGCGGATCGGCCGCGGTGAGCTCCGGCCGCGCCGGGGGCTCGGGCATCATATCGGCAACCCCGGGGCGCACCCACACCGCCTCGAGTCCGCCGGAGGTCAGCCGCACCCGCCAATCCGCCGCTGCGCCTGGATGATCGGTGCGCCGGTGCATCCCGCGACTCTCCGTGCGCGCGAGCGCACTGTATTTGGTCCAGCGTGCCACCGCCAGCAGCGCCGCCGCCTGCCTGGCCCGCAACCGGTCCACGCCGAACCCGCCGAGATCGAAGTCGGCGCCCGGCCACATCGCGTCGAGTTCGCCGATACTGTCGCGCAGACTTCCGGCGCTGCGCCAGTAGCTGCGCCGCAGTGGCAGCGTGTGCTCCTGCACCAACCCGACCACCGCGCGCGGATCGATGCGGGCCACCGGATTCAGTCCCGCACCGGCCACCTCACGTACCGGACCCGTCACGCCGCGCCCACGTGCGAAGCGCGCGGCCCCCTTTCCGGCCCACACACCCGAGGCGATGGCCCATGCTCCGCCCTGACCGCCGAAGCCGCTGACCGCGCCGGTGATCGGCTCGCGCGTCATCACATCGCCCGCACCGTAGAGGCCGGCCACCGTGGTCGCGCAGTCGGTCCCGCCTATGCACAACCCGCCGGTCCCGCGGACCGTCCCCTCCAGCACCGCGCGCAGCGGTACCCGGCGGGTGTGGTCGACCAGCCCCTGTCTGGAGAGCCAGCGCCGGACCGGGTAGGGCACATCATCCAGGGCCGCGTAGATCCGGCGGCCATCCGCGATCGCGGTGAATGCCGCCGAGCGATGTCCGGTGATCTCCGCACCGGATTCGTCGTAGAGCGTCGCGAAATGCAGTGCCAGCCCGGGAGCGAAGGCGGTGTCGCGGGGCGCGGGCGCATCCGGTACCAGACCGTAGGCGCTGGAGAATTCCATGCCCGACAGTTGCGCGCCCACCTCGGCGGCCAGCAGCAGTCCATCGCCGGTATCCACATCGGTGCCTGCGCCGCCGGAGAGGAAGGCGCAGCCGCCGGTGGCGACGACGACCGCCCCGGCTCGGATGGTCCAGGTCCGAAAGCCGTTGTGCCGCTGCACACCAACCGCACCGGCGACCGCACCGTCGCGATCGACGAGCAGTTGCAGGGCGGGATGGTGATCGAGAATTCGTACTCCGGCTTCGAGCAGGCTGCGGCGCATCCGACGCAGATAGCGTGCGCCGTCGAGGCATACGCGCAATGGCGTTGCGCCGTTGCCCTCACCAGGAAACCGATAACCCCACGCCACGAGCTGTTCGACCCGCCGGTGCGTTTCATCGAGTACGCGCAGCATCCATTCCGGTTCGGCGAGTCCGCCGCCGTGCGCGTATGCGCGCCGCACCGCCTCGTCTCGCGCGGTCCCCGGCGGGATATTCCACAGCGAGGTCGTCCCTGCGGCGGTCGGCCCGCTCGCGCCGCAGCGGCTCTTGTCGACGAGCGTCACCCGAGCGCCCGCGGTGGCGGCGGAGATGGCGGCCCAGATCCCGGCGGGACCGCCGCCGAGCACGAGCACATCCGTCTCGAATTCCGTCACAAAGAGAAATGTTCGGCCACAATTCACGCGACCGCAACCATTACCGATTTATCAGCTCCACCACTGCGTCCACAGCAATATCCCGGCGACAATAAAAACGACCACCGATCCGGAAAAAGCTGCCATACCCCGATGACGATCTGAAAAAATTTGTGCGCCGAGGCCGATCGCCGAGGTGGCGACATGCCACGTCACCGATTCGCCGCCGGGTCCGGGAAAGCCGCGCCGAGCAGCTATTACCGCAGCCCCGATAACGACGAGGGCCAGCACGAACATCCCACCGGCGACGATTCCGCTGAGTCCGCGCAGCACTCTCACGAGGCGATCACCGGCACGCCCGTCGCTTTGCCCGCGAGTTCCTCGAATTGCGCGGGGTCGGTGGTGAATTCACCTAGCCGGATGGTTTTGTTGGAACCGTGATAGTCCGACGAACCGGTGGTGATGAGACCGAGTTCGGCGGACAACTCCGTCAGCAACGCGCGATCGGCCGCGGAATGGTCCGGGTGATCGATCTCGAGCCCACCGAGTCCGAGCGTGGCCAGTTCGCGGATATCGTCGATCGCCAGCAGCCGTCCACGCTTACGCGCCCGGGTGTGCGCGAGCACACTGACCCCGCCCGCGGTCGCGATCATCTCGACGGCCCGGCGCAGCGGTGTATCCGCCTTCTCCGCGTAGTAGGGGCCGTGCGGGGCCAGCAATTCGGTGAAGGCCGCGTCCACGGTCGGCACCACACCTGCCGCGACGAGTGCGCGCGCCAGATGCGGACGCCCCGCCGACGGTCCGGCCGAGGCCAGGACCGCATCCGGATCGATGGGTAGTCCGTCGTCGCGCATGCGCTCGGCCATCGCGCGCAACCGTTCGACGCGTTCGGCGCGCAAGCGTTCCCGCTCGTCGGCGAAACACCGGTCGGTCGGGTCGAAGAGGTAAGCCAACAGGTGCACCGGGACCGGCCACCCGTCCTCACCGAGCCCGATACACGACATCTCCATGCCGCGCACCAGCGTCAATCCCTTCGGTAGCGCGTCGACCGCCTCGGCCCACCCGGCGGTGGTGTCGTGGTCGGTGATGGCGACGACGTCCAGGCCGGCCGCGGCCGCGTTACGGACGAGTTCGGCCGGGGTGTCGGTACCGTCGGACGCGGTCGAATGGGTATGCAGGTCGATGCGCACGCCTTCTTTCATACCGTGCGCTCACACGGCGCACGCAGGCGCACGCGACGTAGCATCAACCCGTGCCATCTATTCCGCCGCTACCGTCGTTCCGCGGCCAGGGCCGAGTACGTACCCCAGTGCCCCATATCCCGGTCCCCACCGCGCGTGCGGTGGTCGACTGTGCCGTGTACGTCGACGGCAGACGGCTGCCCGGCCACTTCAGCCACGCGGACGCGATGGCCGAGGTCAGCAATCGGGGAACCGGATTCGTATGGGTCGGACTGCACGAGCCGGACGAGTTCCAGATGGCCGATATCGCTAAGGTCTTCGACCTGCACCCGTTGGCCGTCGAGGACGTCGTCCATGGTCATCAGCGGCCGAAGTTGGAACGCTACGACGACACTCTGTTCCTCGTCCTGCGCACTGTCAGCTACGTCCCACACGAAATCCATTCGGTCAGTGAGATCGTCGAGACCGGCGACATCATGGTCTTCACCGGACCCAATTTCACGGTGACCGTTCGGCGCGGCGAGCACACCGGACTCGCCGGTGTCCGAAAGGAATTGGAGGATCACCCCGAACAGCTCACGCTCGGTCCCGGTGCGGTGCTGCACGCGGTCGCCGACCATGTTGTGGATTCCTACGTGGCGGTGGCGCAGTCGGTCGAGAACGATATCGACGAGATGGAGGAAGAGGTCTTCACCCCGCGTAGCACGGTGACCATCGAATCGATCTACCAGCTCAAGCGAGAGGTCGTGGAGCTGCGTCGAGCGGTGAATCCGCTCGGCACCGCGCTCGAGGCACTCGGCCGCAACACCACAATGCCGTTGCCCAAAGAGATTCGGCGTTATCTACGCGATGTCGCCGACCACCACACCGCAGTGGCCGAGCGGATCAACGATTTCGACGAGGCACTCAGCGCACTGATCACCGCGGCGCTCGCCAAGGTCGGTGTCCAGCAGAATACCGACATGCGCAAGATCTCCGCGTGGGTCGCGATCGCGGCGGTGCCGACGATGATCGCCGGCATCTACGGGATGAATTTCACGCATATGCCGGGGCTGGAGGCAACCTGGGGCTTCTGGATCGTCATCGTGATCACGCTCGCGATCTGCGCCGTGCTCTACGTCAATTTCCACCGCAACAACTGGCTCTGAGAACTACAGCGACGCAGCGCCTCTCGCCGGATCGTGCACATCGATCCCGGCCTCGGCCCACGCGTCACGCAACGCCTGCGCCCCGCGCACCCGCACCCAGGCCGCCTCGGTCGCGGTCACCGGAACCACCGCGAAATACCGCACCGGTTCGGCGGGTTCGGGCAGCGCGACCTCGGGAATATCGCTGTCCCCCAACAACACCGCGGTAAACGGCGCATCGCGCCACATCGGCTCGCCCAGATCGAGCAGCGCATCGGCTTGCAGCACAACACCTTCCACGGCGGGCGCCGCGACGAGCACACCGAGGGTGCGGGCGAGTCCAGAACTCGGGCCGACCCCGGCACGCAGTGTCAGCACCAATTCGGCCCGTGGCCCGCGCACCGGATCGGCCTGCAGGTCACTGGGATCGCCCATGGGATGACGTGATCCGCCGAGGGTCACGTAGTGCACCAGCTCGTCGCCGGGAATACGCAGAATCTCGATGGGCTCCAGACCGAGGAAGGTCACCGACGCGGAGTCGACGCCCGTCGAGGCGGCACCGAAGTGATCCAGCACCTCGGTGCGGACCTTGTCTACAACTTCCATGCGCTCAGATCGCCAACCGCGCCAGCATGTCCCGAGCCTGCTCGGCCGACTTCGGGTCGCACAGCACGTCATAGCGGCCCGCCACCAACTGCATGGTGGAGGCGAAATCGCGCTGTCCCCTGGTCGCCGCGTAGGGGATCGAGGTGGAGATGACGCCGAAGATGATGCCGCCGACCAAGCCGACCAGCACCGGCGCGAAACCGCCGCTGGTGGTGAACAAGCTCAACAGCAGGCCGAGGAACAGGCCGAGCCACGCGCCCGAAACCACTCCACCGCCGATCACCTTGCCCCAGGTCAGTCGGTACAGCACGCGTTCGACCTGCATCAGGTCCACGCCGACGATGGTCACGTCTTGCACAGGGAACTCGTTGTCGGCCAGGAAGTCGACCGCCTTCTGTGCCTCGGCATAGGTCGGATACGAGCCGACCGGCCAGCCCGAAGGCGGCGTCGGCAGGCCCTGGCGACCGCGATTCGAGTTCCCCAAGGGATTCGTCATATCTCTATTCTGCTATTCCGAACCGGAGTTCGGGGGTGTGAAACGCGTGGTCCTCGTCATCCCCGCAGCCCGGCCCTTATCAGCGATTACCTGAGCCATCTTCGCGCTGGCCTCATCGATCATTTCGTCGCCGAGCATTACCGCTCCGCGCGCACCGCCTTTTTCCGAGGTGTGGAAGGCGTAGGCATCCAGAATCAGCTCGGCGCGATCGTAATCTGCCTGGCGCGGACTGAAGATCTCGTTCGCGGCCTCGATCTGTCCGGGATGCAATACCCATTTACCGTCGAAACCGAGTGCCGCGGTGCGCCCGGCCGCCCTGCGGAATCCATCGATATCCCGAATTTGCAGGTAGGGGCCGTCGATTGCCTGCAGGCCGTGCGCGCGAGCGGCGAGCAGGATGGTCATCAGAATGTGGTGGTAGGCGTCGCCCGTGTCATAACCCTCGGGCTGCTCACCGACCACCAGGGTGCGCATATTGATACTGGCCATGAAGTCGGCCGGGCCGAAAACCAGGGTCTGTACCCGCGGGCTCGCAGTGGCGATCTCATCTATATTGCGCAGCCCCATGGCGTTCTCGATCTGCGGTTCGATACCGATCCGCCCGACCTCGAGCCCACTGGCCTTCTCCAATTGCGTGAGCAGCAGGTCCAGTGCCTGCACCTGACCGGCATCGGTCACTTTCGGCAGCAAAATCGCGTCCAGCGCGGCGCCCGCGCCCTCGACGACGGTGATCACATCGGCGTAGGTCCACTGGGTGGTCCAATCGTTGACCCGCACCACCCGCAGCTGATCGCCCCAGCCGCGGTCGTTCAACGCGGCCACGATATTCGCGCGGGCCTCGGCCTTGGCGGCGGGGGCGACCGCATCCTCCAGATCGAGAAATACCTCGTCGACCGGCAAGCCCTTGGCCTTATCGATCATCTTCTTGCTGCTGCCGGGGCAGGCGAGCACCGAGCGGCGCGGCTTCATGATCACTCCCGTCGATCGTGGCATGGTGTGAGTACCGGTCAGCGAACCCTCTAACCTGACAGCCATGGCAGCAACCAGGGTGTACGTCGCCAGGCTCGCCGGACTGGTGGTACTCGGCCCGGACGGCGAGTCTATCGGCCGCATCCGTGACGTCGTCGTGGCCGTCCGCTACGACCGCCAGCAACCCCGGGTGCACGGCCTGGTTGTCGAATTGCCGTCCCGGCGCCGAATATTCGTACCGATGCTGCGGGTGACCACGATCGAACCCGGTGTCGTCGCGCTCAATACCGGCACGGTGAGCCTGCGCCGCTTCACCCAGCGTCCGGGCGAGATGCTCGCACTCGCGCAGATCGTGGATTCTTCGGTGCGCGTTCATGATCCGGATCTGCCGGATCTCGCGGACGTCGATCTGCTCGTGGTCGATCTGGGCATCGAACAGACCCGGACCAGGGACTGGCGGGTCACCAGGGTCGCGGTGCGCGGACATCGCAGGCTAGGCCGCCGCCGGACCGTGCACGTAGTGGACTGGACGCAGGTCAGCGGGCTGACGCCGTACGAGATCGGCAGGCCGGGCCAGGACGTCACCCAGTTGCTCGAGCAGTTCGAGGGCCTGCGTCCCGCCGATGTCGCGCATATGCTGCGCGAACTTCCCGAGAAGCGGCGCATCGAGGTGGCGATCGCGCTCGACGACGAGCGACTCGCCGACGTCGTGCAGGAACTCCCCGACGACGACCAGGTCGATCTGCTCGGCCACCTCGAGGTGCGCCGCGCCGCCGACGTGCTCGAGGCGATGGATCCCGACGACGCCGCCGACCTGCTCGGCGAACTGCCGAAGGGTGAGCGGGAATCGCTGCTGGCGCTGATGGATCCGGAGGAGTCCGAACCCGTCCGCAGGCTGCTCGAGCACTCCCCCGATACCGCGGGTGGTCTGATGACACCGAAACCGGTGGTCCTGACCCCGGCCACCACGGTCGCCGAAGCGCTTGCCCGAGTGCGCAATCCGGATCTGACACCCGCGCTGGCCACCATGGTGTTCGTAGTGCGGCCGCCGACCGCAACCCCGACCGGCCGCTTCCTCGGCTCGGTGCATTTGCAGCGACTGTTGCGCGAACCCCCGGCACACCTGGTCGGCGGCATCCTCGATACCGATCTGGCCCCGCTGCGTCCCGATGCCCCGCTCGGTGCGGTGACCCGCTATTTCGCGACCTACAACCTGGTCTGCGGTCCGGTGGTGGACGAGGAGAACCATCTGCTCGGCGCGGTCAGTGTGGACGACGTGCTCGATCATCTACTACCGGAAGATTGGCGCGAGCAAGAAGATACGGCCCACGACGCGGTCGCGGGGCACGAGGGGGTAGCCGATGCCGAGTGATAAGAATCCGGCGCGTCAGCGCCTGGAAACGCCGGTGGAATCGCGGTTCCGTTTCGACTACGACGCCGAGGCGCTGGCCCGTTCCAGCGAGCGGGTCGCCCGATTCCTCGGCACCGGACGCTATCTCGCGATCCAGACGATTGTGGTGGTCGTCTGGATCCTGCTGAACGCCTTCGTGATCGCGCTGCGCTGGGATCCGTATCCGTTCATCCTGCTCAATCTCGCGTTCTCGACCCAGGCCGCGTATGCCGCGCCGCTGATCCTGTTGGCGCAGAACAGACAAGACAACCGCGACCGCGTCTCGCTGGAAGAGGATCGCACCAGGGCCGCCCAGACCAAGGCCGATACCGAATTCCTTGCCCGCGAACTCGCGGCGCTGCGGATCGCAGTCGGCGAGGTTGCTACGCGCGACTACTTGCGCCGGGAATTGGAGGAAATGCGAGAGGTGCTGGACCGGATCGAGGCCGCGCGGTCACCGGATTCCGAGTCGAGCCCCGATAAGCCTTCGAAGGGCAATCGCAAGAAAAGCTCCGGCAGAAAGCCGGGCACAGTTCAGGTTTCACCGCCAGTTGCTGACGATTGACAGGAAATGCTCTACAAGGTTGTGACCCACGGGTAACCTGGACGACGTTGTCCCGAGCGGACGGGCAGGGGATGTCCCGGACAGGCGCTCTCACGACGTAGAGGATTGGTGTGGCCGAATGCGAATCTCTGCTCCGATAACCGTCTCGGCACTGGTCGTCGCAGGTCTGGTGGCCACAGGCTCGGGTACCAACACCACACAATCCACCACTCCCGATACCGCGCCCGAGGCGTTACTCGCGGCGTCGACCGGCACATCCGCCGCCGAAGGAACATCCGGCAACACCAGCGAACCCACATTGTCCCGGACAGTTGGTCTCCTTCCGGTAACGCCGGAGGCTCCCCGCAAACTTCGAGCAATGACCCCGCTTGCTGACGGCACCCCGCTGTTCGCAGGTTCGGTTCCGTTGCACGACATCGCCCTGCCCGCGACCGGCGGCGCGCTCGGGATACCGGAAATCGTGCTCGCGGCCTATCGCAATGCCGAACTCGCGCTGGAATCCTCGATGCCCGGCTGCGGTCTGTCGTGGAGCCTGCTGGCCGGGATCGGACGGATCGAATCGCTGCACGCGGGCGGCGGACGCACCGACGCCGCGGGCACCACCGTGACGCCGATCTTCGGACCTGCGCTGGACGGCACGCTGCCGGGCAACGAAGTGATCAAGGCCGGCGACGGCAGCGCGGTGCGCGCCATCGGGCCGATGCAATTCCTGCCCGGCACCTGGAACCTGTATGCCGCCGACGGCAACGGTGACGGAATCGCCGACCCGCACAATGTCTTCGACGCCTCGCTCGCCGCAGGCAAGTACCTGTGCTCGGGCGGGCTGAACCTGCGCGATCCGCAACAGGAATTGCGCGCGGTGCTGCGCTACAACAACTCGCTCGCCTACGCCGCCAATGTGCTGAGCTGGTCGGCGGCCTATCGCACCGGCGGCACGCCGAGCCAGGTGAGCATCTCCCCCGATCTCGTCCCGCCGGGTACCGCGCCGATCACGGCGGGCGCGGACATGTTGGCCGCATCCTCGACGGCACCGACGACCACCACCAAGCCCGAACCGCCGCCGAATACCGTGACCATTCCGACGCCGACCGAGGTGATGATCACCATCCCCGGTCTGCCACCGATCCCCTGCGGCATCTTCTGCCCGCGCCCGGTACCCAAGCCGCCGTGCGATCCACAGCAGGTGGCCCCGGCGCAGCTGCCCGCCCCCAGCGATCCGGCACAGTCGCCCATTGCACCGGCGCAGACCTACGGTGCTGCGGAAAACGGCGAGCCGAAGGATCCTCAGCAGCAAGACCAGCTGCACCCGGATAAGCAGCAGCCGCAACAGCAACCCGCCAATTGCACTCCGGCCCAACCGGATGCGGCCCAGCCCGGTGCGGCCCAGCCCGCGCCCAATGCGCAGGCCCCCGCGCAATCGCCGGGCGAAACGCAGCAGAACACCCCGGAGAAGACGCCGGAGCCCGGCGTGGCCGAAGCGCCGGAGCCGCCCCAGACCGAAGCAGCCACCCCGCCGCCCGCACCGGGCATCACGCTGCCGTTCGGCATCGTGATCCCGCTGCCCGGCCCGGCACCGGTCCCGCAGGGCTGAGACCAGGCCTGATATCGAACAGATGACGCCACACCGGGACCCGATAACGAAGCAGTAACAAAAAGGTCTCGAATGCGGTACCCTCTACTTCGTCCATCACGAAGGGCTCGTTATCGAGTCAATGGGAGGGTCACCGCACAGTGGGGCGTCACCGAAAGCAGTCGCCTGCGACGATCAAGCGCAGCTCCGTTATCGCATTGACCGGATTGGTCCCCGCTGGACTCGTGGCCGTCGCCGCGTCCGCAGGCACCGGCGATCCGACCGCATCGTCTGTCCTGCAACACATTCCGGGGGACGATCAAGACGACCAGGCGGCCAGACTTTCGGTCGCCGCGGAACCGGCGGCGACCGAATTCGTCGCGAACGCAATGGCAAAGCAGGCACCGAGCGCGCCGCCGATCGTGAAAACCGTTGCGCTGCCCGATGGTAGGCAACCGGCCGCGCTGCCACCCGGCCCGCTCGGCATTCCCGGCGTTGCCGTCGCGGCTTATCAGAACGCCGAAAACATACTCGCCGCGGAGAATCCGGTCTGCGGAATGCCGTGGTCTATGCTCGCCGGCATCGGTCGGGTCGAGTCGACGCACGCCTTCGGCGGTAAGGCCGACGCGGACGGCAATCCGCTGACACCGGTCTACGGTCCGGTGCTCGACGGCAGCCTCGCGGGCAACCACGTCGTTCACGACACCGACGGCGGCGCGCTGGACGGACTCAGCGGATACGACCGCGCCATCGGCCCGATGCAGTTCCTCCCGGAGACCTGGAAGCGCTACGGCGCCGACGGTAACGGCGACGGCATCGCCGATCCGCAGAATCTGTTCGACGCGGCGCTGACCGCGGGCAGGTATCTGTGCGACGGCGGGTTGAATATGCGCGATCTCACCCAGCAGACCCGGGCGATCCTGCGCTACAACAACTCCATGGCCTATGTCGCGAATGTGATGGCGTGGGCCGGGTCCTACGCCTCCGGCGTCGCACCTAAGCCCGGCGACCTGCCGCGAATCTGAGACAACGTAAAATTCATGCCATGCCAGTGGTAACGGAAACGGATGTGCGGGGAGCCCTCGCGAAGGTCGACGACCCGGAGATCCGCAAACCGATCACCGAACTGGGCATGGTGAAGAGCATCGCGATCGGTGCCGATAGCAATGTCCATATCGAGGTCTACCTGACGACGGCGGGCTGCCCGCTGCGCACCGAGATCACCCAGCGGGTCACCAAGGCGGTGGCCGACGTCGCGGGCGTCGGCGCGGTCACGGTGGACCTCGATGTGATGAGCGATGAGCAGCGCACCAATCTGCGCAAGCAGTTGCGCGGCGACTCCGCCGATCCGGTCATCCCGTTCGCCCAGCCCGGTTCGCTCACCCGCGTCTATGCGGTGGCCTCCGGTAAAGGCGGCGTCGGAAAGTCCAGTGTCACGGTCAATCTCGCCGCCGCGATGGCCGCGCGGGGTCTCTCGGTCGGTGTGCTCGACGCGGACATCTACGGCCACTCGATTCCACGGATGCTCGGTACCGACGCGCGACCGACTCAGGTCGAGCGGATGATCATGCCGCCGCAATCGCACAATGTGAAGCTGATCTCGATCGCGCAGTTCACCCAGGGCAATACTCCGGTGGTGTGGCGCGGTCCGATGCTGCACCGGGCACTGCAGCAGTTCCTCGCCGATGTGTTCTGGGGCGATCTCGATGTGCTGCTGCTCGACCTCCCGCCCGGCACCGGCGATGTCGCGATCTCCATCGCGCAGCTGATCCCGAATGCGGAGATCCTGGTCGTCACCACCCCGCAGCCGGCGGCCGCCGAGGTCGCCGAACGCGCCGGTGCGATCGCGCTGCAGACCCGGCAGCGGATCGCGGGCGTCATCGAGAATATGTCCTGGCTCGATCTGCCCGACGGCACCCGGATGGACCTCTACGGTTCCGGTGGCGGCCAATCCGTCGCCGACCGCCTCACCCGAGCCGTCGGAGCGAATGTGCCACTGCTGGGCCAGATTCCGATCGAGCAGGAGTTGCGCGAGGCAGGCGACGAGGGCACCCCGATCGTATTGCGCGCCCCAGAGAATCCGGCTGCGAAGGCACTGCTCGATGTAGCCGACAAACTCGCGGTGCGCCGCCGCGGACTCGCGGGCATGTCACTCGGAATCGATACGACGCGCCACTCGTAGCCGCGGGCCACACCCGCTGATACCGCCGACAAACTCGCAGTCCGCCGCCACGGACCCACGGGCATGTCACTCGGAATCGATACGACGCACCACTCGTAGCCGCGGGCCACACCCGCTGATACCGCCGACAAACTCGCAGTCCGCCGCCACGGACCCACGGGCATGTCACTCGGAATCGATACGA
>NZ_JBIAFV010000023.1:67734-82527 GCF_042869435.1 Nocardia sp. NPDC006982
ATACGACGCGCCACTCGTAACAGTCGGCCACGCCGCTGAGTCGCGCTGCTGATATCGCCGACAAACTCGCAGTCCGCCGCCACGGACTCACGGGCATATCGCTCGGAATCGATACAACGCGCCACTCGTAACAGCTGGCCACGCTGCTCAGTCGCGCTGCTGATATCGCCCGGCAGACCACGCCCGTCCCGTCGAACAGCACGATTGATCAAGCAGCCCCGACCGGGGACAAACTCGCAGTCGGCCGCCACGGACTCGCGGGTAGGTCGCTCGGAATCGATACGACGCGGCAGCCTGTAGTAACAGGCCGAAGCTGTTATCGCGGGCCACACGCGTCTCTGAGGCACTTCTGAGGTCGCCGACAAACTCGCAGTGCGCCGTCGCGGGCTCGGGAGTAGGTCGCTCGGTATCGATACGCACCATGTGTAGCCGCGGGCCGCACCGTCATTGCGGGCCACACCTGTTATCACGGACCGCACTCGCCATCGCGGACCACGCCATCTCCGCGGACCACACCTGTCATCGCTGATCGCACCGTCACTGTGGCGTTCACCGTCATCGCGGGCCACACCCGTCACTGCCCGGGCCAGACCGTCACTGCGGACCCCACCCGGCACCGTGGAACGAACGCGTCATCGAGGCCCCCACCGGAGGCTGGGTGAATCTCACCTGCGTACGGTGCGGCCGCCCTACGGCGTCCTTACCATCGCGGGTCATTATCGGGTCGCGACAGCGCCGTGCCGACTCGGATGATGAGGCGATCGCACAGCTCGGTGTGCCGATGACATGACCACTCGCAATTCGAGGTCCAATTTTCGCGGGCGGGCGGATGTCAGGTGTCGGCGTAGGCCAATAAGCTCGGGGACATGCTCACGCTGCTGTTGTACGTGCTGATCGTCGGCTTGGTCGCCGCGGTGCTGTTCCTGCTCGCCAGTGCGGTCTTCGGGCGAGCCGAGGAACTCGGACCGCTGCCCGAGGGAACAACGGCGACCGTGCTGCCCGCCGAAGGCATCAGCGGCGCGGATGTACGCGCCCTACGCTTCCAGCAGGTGGTGCGTGGCTATAAGGCCGGTGAAGTCGACTGGGCACTGACCCGGCTCGCGGCCAGAATCGACGAGTTGCAACTCCAACTAGCCGAGGCGCGCGGCACCCAAACCCCGAGCGCCCAGCTTCCGAAGCAGCCACAGCCGAGCGCGCCGCATCAGCAGCCCCAGGCAGCGATCCCTCAACCGAACGGCACGATCGCCCAGCCACCGGCCTCGACCGCTCAGTCATCGGCCCCGACCGGCCAGCCCCAAGCACCGACCGGCCAGCCCCAGATACCGACTGTCCCGCCGCATGGCTCGATCACCCCGCAAGCACCGACCGTCCAGCCACCTGTGGCTCCGCCGCAGGCCCCCACCGACCCACCGAACGGCACAGCGACCCAGGCACCGATCGGACAGCCGTCGGTCGCCCCGCCGAACGGCACAGCGCCCGACGCACCGATCGCACAACCATCGGTCGCCCGGCCGCAGCCACCGACAGCCCGGCAAGCCACACTCCTCCAGCCGAACGGCACGATTGATCAGCCGGCCCCGATCGGCCAAGCCCAAGCGCCGACCGTCCCGCCCAACGACACAGCGCCCAGACCACCAATCGCACAACCATCAGTCGCCCCACCTCAACTGCCGTCTGCCCGGCAAGCCACACTCCTCCAGCCGAACGGCACGATTGATCAGCCGGCCCCTATCGGCCAAGCCCAAGCGCCGACCGTCCCGCCCAACGACACAGCGCCCAGACCACCAATCGCACAACCATCAGTCGCTCCGCCCCAACTGCCGTCTGCCCGGCAGACCACGCCCGTCCCGTCGAACGGCACGATTGATCAGGCAGCCCCGACCGGCCAGGCCCAAGCGCCGACCGTCCCGCCCAACGGCACCGCAACCCAGGGACCGTTCGGACAACCATCGGTCGCCTCGCTCCAGCTGCCGACTGTCCAGCGGACCACGACTGTGCCGCAGAACGGTGCAATCGCCCAGCCACCGACCATGCAGCCCTCCGTCGCCGCCTCGCAGGCTCCGACCGCGCAGCAGTTCCCGGGGGTGCAGCAGCCCCCGAACGTGCAGCAAATCCCGACCGCACAGCAGACCCCAAACGTGCAACAGACCCCTACCGCGCAGCAAGTCCCAGTCGCACAGCGAGTTCCAACCGCACAGCAGATCTCGACCGCCCAGCACGGCCCAACCACACAGCAGGCCCCGGCCACCCAGCACGGCCCAACGGCGCAACAGGTCCCGAGCGTGCAGCATGTCCCGGGCGCGCAGCAGACCTCAACCGCACAGCAAGCCCCGAGCGCGCAGCAAGCCCCAACCACGCAACAGGTCCCGGCTTCGCAGCAAGCCCCAACCGCACAGCACGGCCCAACCGCGCAACAGGCCCCAGCTTCGCAGCAGGCCCCGAGCGCGCAGCAGCACACGCCATTCGGGATGGACCAGAAATGACCGCCGAAATCGCTGTGTTCACACAGGATACGACCGAATCCGATGGCAAGATCCGCTGTCCGTGGTCGGAGGGCTCCCAGCTTTATCGGGACTATCACGACAACGAATGGGGCAAACCGCTGCACGGCGATGACGCCATGTTCGAGCGCATGTGCCTCGAGGCATTTCAATCGGGGCTGGCGTGGATCACCATTCTGCGCAAGCGTCGAGCCTTCCGAACCGCATTTGCCGGGTTCGCGATCGAGCGGGTGGCGGCGTTCGGCGACGACGATGTGACGCGGCTGTTGGCCGACTCCGGCATCGTGCGCAATCGGGCCAAAATCGAAGCGTCGATCGCCAACGCCCGGGTTGCCGCCGACCTCGATATCGGACTCGACGAGTTGATCTGGTCCTTTGCGCCCGCCGCCCGGCCGCGCCCGCGCGCGATTGCCGAGGTGCCCGCGACCACCCCCGAATCCGTAGCTCTGGCAAAAGAATTGAAGCGGCGCGGGTTCCGCTTCGTCGGCCCGACGACGGCCTACGCGCTGATGCAGGCGACCGGAATGGTCGACGACCACCTGGCCGATTGCTGGGTCTAGGGAGGACGGCCCAACACAGGCCGAGCGGTCACATTTCGAACTCAGGTATCCGTCCGCTCCGGCGATAGGGAAGAATGGGGCGGGTGTAGCTCGCCAAATGCCGGCGAGCTCACTAGTTGGTGACAACTGGAGTTCCAAGAAAGTGCGCTGCATATCGCGCAGATCTGGAGGGAGCAGAGGATGGCGGCCATGAAGCCCCGCACCGGGGACGGTCCCCTCGAGGCAACCAAGGAAGGGCGTGGAATCGTGATGCGGGTTCCACTCGAGGGTGGCGGGCGTTTGGTCGTTGAGCTCACGCCGGATGAAGCGGCAGCGCTCGGTGACGAACTGAAGAGTGTCACCAGCTAATCCCACACTCGCTGATGTGGCCGGTCTGCTGGCCTGTCCGGAATGCGGCTCGGAAATGGAGTCGCGAGATCGGGCGTTGCGCTGCGGACACGGGCACAGTTTCGACATCGCCAAACAGGGTTATGTCAGTCTGTTGACCGGTGCGTCGACGAAAATGACCGGCGATACCTCGGCGATGCTGGACGCGCGTGCCGCGTTCCAGGTCGGGGGACATTTCGCGCCGATCGCCGATGCGGTGGCCACGGCCGTCGCGGCCGACGATCCGGTGCTCGACGGCGCCGCCGTGCTCGAGGTCGGTGCCGGAACCGGCTATTACCTGGCCGCGGTGCTCGATGCCGTTCCGGCCATCGGGATCGCCTTGGATGTGGCCAAACCCGCGGCCCGACGCTGTGCCCGCGCCCATCCGCGTGCCGCCTCGGTACTTGCCGACGCCTGGCGTGGACTGCCGGTCCGAGACGGTGCGCTGCATCGAGTGGTCTCGGTATTCGCACCACGTAATCCGAGCGAGGTCGCCAGGGTCCTCACCGCCGACGGCCGGTTCGTCGTCGCCACACCTACCCCACGTCATCTGGCCGAGCTTGTCGGCCCACTCGGCATGGTGACGGTCGACCGGGACAAGGATCGCCGTCTTACCGACGCCATGACCGGCCACTTCGACGCGGTAGACCGCACCGTCGTCGAATACCCGATGAAACTCACCCGCACCGATATCGGCAACGTGGTGGCGATGGGCCCGTCCGCCCACCACGCGACCAACCACCTGGATGGCCTACCGGACACGCTCGAGGTGACCGCCTCGGTCCAGATCTCGACCTTCCGACGTCAGAACTTGCGAACCTGGTCATAGATCGCCACGGTTTGGGCGGCGATCTGCAGCCAGTCGAATTCGGCGATGGCGCGGTGGCGGCCGGCGGCGCCGAATTCGGCGGCCAGCACCGGATCACCGGCGACCTGGTTGACCGCCGCGGCCAGATCGTGTTCGTACTGCTCCGGTGCATTGGGGTCGTAGTGCACAAGGCGACCGGTCTGTCCGTCCACGACCACCTCCGGAATGCCGCCGACGTCGGAGGCGACCACCGCGGTCGCGCACGCCATGGCCTCGAGATTCACGATCCCCAGCGGTTCATAGACAGAGGGGCAGACGAACATCGTGGCCGCGGCCAGAATCTGGCGAATCTGCTCGGTCGGCAGCATCTCGCGCACCCAGAACACATTGCCGCGTGCCTTGGTGAGTTCCGCGACGGCCGCGGCGACCTCGGTTTCCAGCTCGCGGGTGTCCGGCGCGCCCGCGCACAGCACCAACTGGATCTCCGGATCGAATTCGCGGGCGGCGGCGAGCAGATGCCCGACCCCCTTCTGCCGGGTGATGCGACCGACGAAGGCCACCATCGGCATGTCGCTGCGCACGCCCAGTTCGTCCAGGATCGTGCGGGCTTCGCCGACGGGCGGTCCCGGATGCCAGACGGCGGCGTCGATGCCGTTGTGCACCACGTGAACCCGGTCCGGATCGATCGTCGGATAGGCGTCGAGCACATCGTGGCGCATACCCTCGCTCACCGCGATGATCGCGTCGGCGTACTCCACGGCATTGCGCTCCGACCAGGACGACAGCCGGTAGCCGCCGCCGAGCTGTTCGGCCTTCCACGGCCGCCGCGGCTCCAGCGAATGCGCGGTCAATACATGCGGTATCCCGTAGAGGGTCGCGGCGAGATGTCCGGCGAGCCCGGTGTACCAGGTATGCGAATGCACCACGTGCACCTCACCCGCGGCATCGGCCATCCGCAGCTGGGCCGACAGCATCTGCATCGCGGCATTGGCGGCGTAGAGCATCGGATCCGGTTGGTGCACTACGGCATCCGTGCGAGGCACGCCCATGCAATGCACGGTCACCTCGCACAACTGCCGCAATTGCGCGGCCAACTGGGTGACATGGACACCTGCCCCGCCGTACACCTCGGGGGGATATTCGCGCGTCAACATAGCAACGCGAAGCCGGTCGTGATCGCCGGCTTCCGCCCCCGCACCCGCACCGCCCGTGCCGAAACTCACGGCTTCAAACTAGACGTTCACTTTGGCATGGGCCACCTGTACCCGCGACGCGCGGTAGTTTGGCAGGTGTGAGGAGCCAGCCGCACGTACTCGGGATCGTGCTCGCCGGTGGCGAGGGTAAGCGCCTGTTCCCACTCACCGCGGACCGGGCCAAACCAGCTGTCCCGTTCGGCGGTGCGTATCGACTGATCGACTTCGTACTCAGCAATCTCGTCAACGCGGGCTATCTGCGCCTGTGTGTGCTCACCCAGTACAAATCGCATTCGCTGGACCGGCACATTTCGCAGACCTGGCGGCTTTCCGGTTTCGCGGGGGAATACATCACGCCGGTCCCGGCGCAGCAGCGGCTCGGTCCGCGGTGGTACACCGGCAGCGCCGATGCGATCATGCAGTCGCTCAACCTGATCTACGACGAGGATCCGGACTACATCGTGGTCTTCGGTGCGGATCACGTGTACCGGATGGATCCGGAACAGATGGTCCAGCACCACATCGATTCCGGCGCGGGCGTCACGGTCGCGGGCATCCGGGTGCCGCGCAGCGAGGCCAGTGCGTTCGGCTGCATCGACTCCGACGAGTCCGGGCGGATCACCCAATTCCTGGAGAAACCCGCGCATCCGCCGGGCACACCGGACGATCCGAACGTCACCTTCGCTTCGATGGGCAACTACGTCTTCACCACCAAGGTGCTGGTCGATTCGATCCGGGCCGACTCCGACAACTCCGATTCCGATCACGATATGGGCGGCGACATCATCCCGGCGCTGGTCGCCGCGGGCGAGGCCTCGGTCTACGACTTCGCCGACAACGAGGTGCCCGGCGCGACCGAGCGCGATCGCGGTTACTGGCGCGATGTCGGCACCATCGACGCGTTCTACGAGGCCCATATGGATCTGGTCTCGGTGCATCCGGTCTTCAATCTCTATAACAAGCACTGGCCCATTCGCGGCGCGGCGGAGAATCTGCCGCCTGCCAAGTTCGCGCAGGGCGGGCTCGCGCAGGAATGCGTGGTCGGCGCTGGTTGCATCCTGTCGGCCGCGACCGTGCGCAATTCGGTGCTCAGCTCCAATGTCATGGTCGACGACGGCGCGACCGTCGAGGGCAGTGTGATCATGCCCGGCGTCCGGATCGGGCGCGGTGCGGTGGTGCGGCGCGCGATTCTGGACAAGAACGTGGTCGTCGGCGAGGGCGAGATCATCGGCGTGGATCTGGACCGGGATCGGGATCGCTTCGCGGTCAGCAACGGCGGCGTGGTGACCGTCGGCAAGGGCGTCTGGGTCTGACTACGTCGGATTCGACGGACAGAACGGCGCGCAGGCACCGGGTGTTTTCGGCACTGTCGTGGCCGGTGACTTATCGCCGAAATCGGCGGTGACGACCAATAGCATCAGCACAACGGCGAGACCGAGCACCAGCACGAGAAAGATGGCCGACCAGCCCCAGTTGATCGGGTCTCGATCATCGTTGTCGCGAAACACGCTGAACCTCCCCCGATCGCCACTCCCGGGACATCCTCTACTCCTTGATACCCAGTCGGCGGCGGTTTCGCGCGAAATGTTTCCGACGGTTATCGCGGGCCGGGTTCCGGTGGCGCGACGGTGCCCGTGCAGAACGGTTCGCAGGGACCGGGACTCAGCGGAACTTTTGTGTGCTCGGTGCCGAAATCGGCATTACTGACCCACAACAGCACCACCACGGCCAGCACCATGATGAAAATCAGAAAGCCGAGAGCGGGCAGCAGACAACCACCGCGTGCTTGTCCCTCTTTGATCGTGTGGCCGAAATGGCCGATTTCTAGGATCTGGGATCCGCGCTCCCACACCATGGGCGTACCTTGCCGTCGTCGAACCTGGCATCAGCTCGAATACCCGTCCGGCGGCGATGAAATCAGCACACGGCGAATGAAATCCACACGCTCCCAACGCTTGTGAATAGCCGGGCGGTTACTAGCCCCGCGATGCGCAGAGCAGACCGTCGCCGACCGGGATCAGCACGCTGGTGAGTTCGGGATCCTCGGCGATCGCCCTGGTCGCGGCGCGCACGGCCTGGGTCGCGGGGTCGCGCTGGGTCTGGTCCGGAACCCGGCCGCCGAGCAGGGCATTGTGCAGCAGGATCGCGCCGCCCGCGCGCAGCAGCCGCACGGCCTGGGTGACGTATTGCGGATGCTCGAGCGGGGCCGCATCGATGAACACCAGGTCATAGGCGCCGTCGGCGAGTCGGGGCAGCACATCGAGGGCTCGGCCGTTGATCAACCGGGTACGCGCGGGCAGGATCTCGGCGGTGCGGAATGCCTCCTTGGCCGCGCGCTGATGCTCGGGTTCGGAATCGATTGTGGTCAGGGTCCCGTCCTCGCGCATGCCATCCAGTAGCCACAGCCCGCTGATCCCCGCGCCCGTCCCCACCTCGACCACCGCGCGCGCGCCGAGCAGCTGGGCATACATGCTCAGCAGGGCGCCGACCGAGGGTGGTACGGGTAACGCACCGAGTTCAGTGGCCCGCTCACGCGCGCTGACGAGGACCTCGTCTTCCACGACGGATTCCTCCACGTAGGAGAGATTTCGCTCCAGATTCGATGCCACGCCTATGAATCTAGGGCACGAAGTCGCAAGTTTGGCTCATCGGTGAAGCGTTATGCCGTGGCCGTGCGATTAATTGTTTGTCGGGGGCGGGGGCGGATTCTCAGGTGTCCCTCAGGATCTCCACACCCTCGGCATATCGAGGCAGGAAAGAGTATGGGCAAGCAAGACCAGCCGACCGTCCGGCACGGGGGCGCGGGAACAACGACATACCGATCGTCTGTTGTAACCGTACGTGACGATCCGAGACCCGGATCGCCACCAGATCCGCAGCCACGGTCCCGAGTAGGAGGTATCACCATCCACATGGACAGAGGGTCATTTTCGACGCTCCCGGTGCCCTCCGTGGTTACACAAGCTGCCGCCTCCGGGCCCGTCGGTCGCGCCGGGGCGGCGCGCGAGTTCGCCACCCTGCCAGCGCAAGCTATCCCGACGGAAGCGGCGCAAATTCTCCCGACGGAGGCCGAAATGCACGACGAGGACGCCACCGAAGTCGAGCTGACCGGTACCGCGGCCTTCGACGCGACGGGCGACCGTTCCGCGATGCCGTCCTGGGACGAGTTGGTCCGCGAACATGCCGACCGAGTGTACCGCCTGGCCTACCGACTTTCCGGCGACGCGCAGGACGCCGATGATCTGACCCAGGAAACCTTTATTCGGGTATTCCGTTCGCTGTCGAATTACCAGCCGGGCACCTTCGAGGGCTGGCTGCACCGCATCACCACGAACCTGTTCCTGGACATGGTGCGCAGGCGCAACCGGATCCGGATGGAGGCGCTGCCCGAGGATTACGACCGGGTGCCCGCCGACGGACCGAGCCCGGAGCAGGCCTATCACGACTCCCGACTGGATCCCGACCTGCAATCCGCCCTGGATTCGCTGGCTCCGGAGTTCCGCGCGGCGGTCGTGCTCTGTGATATCGAGGGTCTGTCCTACGAAGAGATCGGTGCGACCCTCGGTGTCAAGCTCGGCACCGTGCGCAGCCGCATCCACCGCGGCCGTCAGGCACTGCGCGACTACCTTGCGCATAATGGAAGTGAGCAGCGGTTCGCCGCTGACGCGAACCTGGGGTGATCCGGCGCAAGCCGAACCGCACCCGACGGCCGGATATCCGTTCGGTCGAGCGCAGGAGTGGATGATGTCGGTTGGAAGGGTGAGCACCGAATGAGTGGCGACGCCAGCACGTCAGGTCGTCCCCGTTTCCGTCCCACCGAGCATCTGGCCAGCGAGGCGATCGCGGCCTATGTGGACGGCGAACTGCGGATGAATGCCTATCTGCGTGCCGCCCAACATCTTTCCGTCTGCCCCGAATGTGCGGCTGAGGTCGACGCACAGCAGCAGGCGCGGATCGCCCTGCGCCGGGCCGGTCAGGTGTCGATTCCGACCGATCTGCACGACAGCCTCACCCGCATTCCGCTCGCCGAACTGCCAGGCGGCGCAACCAGCGCGGCCGCCCGGCCGCCCGCCGGAAGCCCCCGCAACGAGGCGGTTTTCGGATTTCTGACCGATTCGTTCACCGCGACCCGGTGGACAACATGGTGGCGCAAGTAGAGTTTGCCGAGTGACCACCGAATCGACGAATTCCGGGCCGTCGGAATCGCGGCCCTCCGCAGGCGATACCAACGATTCGGCGCCCCGGGGGAATTTAAGGCCGTCGGACGCGCCCGTCCTCGGACCGCGCCCGGTCTACCGGCCCCATGTGGACGGTCACACGGCACATGCGTTCCGCCGCCCTTCGGGCCAGGCCGGTTCGTTCGGTGAGCAGCCCAAGTCGACCGGTTCGGGCCTGCCACAGTTCGGCCCGGAACTGCACAATAGCCCGCCCGACGCCGTGCTCGAGGAGGCTTTCGGTCGCCCCGAAGGCTCCACCGAACTCCTGCAGCGCGATCCCGATGCCGCCGACACCGGCGCACCGGTGGCCGGTCCGGCCGATCCGTGGCGCGATCCCGAGGCCGCCGCACGTCTCGGCGCACCCGCCGTCGCCACCCCGCGACCCGCACCGCTGCCGCAGGCGCGGAAGCTCTCTGCCAGGGAGGTGCTCTTCGGCTCCCGGGTGGCGCCGAAGGCGCTGGCCCTGCTCGCGGCCGTCGCGCTGGCCATCGGCGTACTCGGTGGCCTGGTCGGCCGGTTGACCGCGGAGGCGACTTCCCCGTTGACCTCGCGCAAGGTCAGTCTGGAGCAGTCCGGCGAGATCGAGCGCCCGCACGGCCTGATCGCCAAGGTGGCCAATGCGGTGCTGCCCTCGGTGGTCTCGATCCGGGTCACGGTCGGCGACAACGGCGCCACCGGTTCCGGTGTGGTCATCGACGGTGCGGGCTACATCGCGACCAACAATCACGTGATTTCGATGGCGGCACAGGACAAGTCGAATCGGGCCGCGATTCAGGTGACCTTCTCCGACGGCAGCCGGGTGCCCGCGAATATCGTCGGACGCGATCCGAAGACCGATCTGGCGGTGCTGAAGGTCGATGTGAAGAATCTCACTGTCGCCAATCTGGGCAAGTCGAAGGATGTCCAGGTGGGTGACGACGTGCTGGCGATCGGTTCGCCGCTCGGCCTGAGCAAGACCGTCACCTCCGGCATCGTCAGCGCCCTGCACCGGCCCGTCGCGCTCTCCGGTGAAGGCAGCGACACCAAGGCCGTCATCGACGCCGTGCAGACCGACGCCTCGATCAACCCGGGTAACTCCGGTGGCGCACTGGTCGACATGGAGGGCCGGGTCATCGGCATCAATTCCGCGATCCGCAGTGAGACCGGCGGTTCGGTCGGCCTCGGCTTCGCGATTCCGGTGGATATGGTGACCAATATCGCGCAGGCCCTGATCCATGACGGCCAGGTGCACCACCCGAAGATCGGTCTCAGTGCCCGCAGCAAGCAGGTCGCAAACGATGTGATGAGCGGCGCGGCGGTCGCCGACGTCGACCCCACCGGACCGGCGGCCAAGGCCGGAATCGTGGAGAACGACGTCATCGTGAAGATCGGCGATCGCGAGGTGACCGGCCCGGACGAGCTGGTGGTCGCCGTGCAGCAGCGCAAGATCGGCGAGACGGTGAACGTGCAGTTGATCCGCGATGGCAGGCAGGTGGACGTACCGGTCACGCTGGAATCGGACTGAGCCGCGGATGGAATCCGGAGCGGCTCGGCAACGTCGGCCCAGGTAGCCTGGACTCGTGTTCAGCAACATCAGCTGGGGCGAGATGGTCATCCTCCTCGTCGCCGCCCTCGTGATCCTCGGCCCGGAGCGACTGCCCGGGGCGATTCGCTGGACCACGCAGAGCCTGCGCAAGGCTCGCGACTACGCCAGCGGCGCGACCCAGCAGCTGCAGCAGGAGCTCGGACCGGAATTCGAGGACCTGCGTAAGCCGCTGGCCGATCTGAACGAGCTGCGCCAGATGTCGCCGCGCCAGATGGTCACCAAACATCTTCTGAATGGCGACGATTCGGTTCTCCGCGAATTCGAGAAGGCGATCCCGGATAAACAGGACCTGCTCGGCGCCGGCGGCGGCATGCCGGACTACCCGATGCCCAAGCTCGAAAAGCCCTTGGAGCACAACGAACGTCCGCCGATCGACACCGACGCGACGTGACTGTGTTTGATTTGCCGCGAGCCGCGAACGTCGCTCGTAAGACTCGCTCCGACGTGGTTGCTAAGGGTCGCAACGGGTCTGTTGTGTCAAGAAGACTAGACGCTTGATCGTGTCGAGATGTCTAGACTTCGCACATGTCGGCCGATGACGTGGCGCGCGTTTTCGCGATCGAAGATAAAGTCGAGCGACTCAAGGCGGCCACCGATGGGGTGGCGGCGGCCCAGCAGACCATCAACGAACTAACCCGTATCCGCAGGGCGGTGATCAGGGAACTTCATGCCGAAGGCTGGACCTTCGCCAGAATCGGTGCGGCGGCGGGACTTTCCCGCGCGCGGATCCATCAGGTGAGTACCCAAGGTCCCGCACCGGAGGGTCTGTTTTTCGGGCACGGATCGCTCACGGTAATCGCTCCGGAGGTGCGCAGCGGCCGAGTGCTCGGCGCACCGGATCCGAGTGCGGCACAACGACTGGTGGAGCTACTTCGCGAACTCGGCTTCACCGCAACGGTCGAACACTTCCTGCCCGGCCGACCCGTCGACCTGAATCGCGACGGACTGATCGTGCTCGGCGGGCCCGAACTCTCGCCGAGCATTCGTCAGCTCATCGCGGCCGATCCGCGTCTGCGGCGCGCGGTGGCTCGCGCCGGGGATGCCCGGCGCCGCATCGAAGATCGGGCGGCCCGGCGGGTATACCGGCCGGGCGGCCCGGAACCGCACGATATCGCCTATGTCGCGCGTCTGCCGCGTCCCGACGGACGCGGCACCGCCCTGATCATCGACGGCCTGCACCCACCTGGCTCGCTCGGCGCAATCCGTTTGCTCGCAACAAGATTGGCCACCCTGCACGAACGTGCTGCCACACATCTGTTTTCGGTGCTGGTCGCCGTCCGCTACGACCGTTCCACGGGGGAACCGGTCGATGCCGATCTGCTCACACCGGTGTATCGGCACGACGCCGAGCCCAGATCGATCTCCGGCTTTCGACGCTGAGTTGTTCGACTGCTGGAAATCTTTTGGCAACCAAGTAGAGATCGCGAATGTCGCGCGGCACCCGGATTCGACGGAACCGCGCGATATTTCACTCACGCCCGAAGAAACCCAGGTCGCTCACAGCAGCTCGCGATGAAACCGTGATGCGTCACACATCACCCAGACCTTCCATCTGGGCTCGACAAAAGCAATGCTGAGTTAGCTAGCAGATAACTATGGTGGTAGGTGAGTTTCACATGGAGGTTCCGCGTCCGATGAGCGCGCGTACTGTAGTCGGGTCGGGGGTCGAGCTCGAAGAGGGCGGTCCGACAGCGGAACCGGTGACCACCACCCATCGGCTCACTTACAGCAATCGACTCAGAGTATTCATCGGTCCGGACGACTCCGTGATCAACTTCCTGCGCCCGCTGCGCAGACTGGACGGATTCGATTCCTACTCGGTGAATCTCACCCGGCTGCCACACCCGATGCCCGCATCCGAGATCACCGCGACGCTCAGCGCCGCGCCGGGCAGGAACTCTGTGGAGTGCATCGGGTCGGCCGACATGCTGGCCATCGAACTGCGCACCGACGACGGGATGCCGCACCGATACCTGCTCGGCCTACCCGGCGAGCGGATCGGCTACCCGGGCGTCGACGTGCCGAACGGGCCCGAGCTCCTGCGCGTGTACCCCGACGAGATCTTCGCCGCCGAACATGCGGCGGAGGTATTCGCGACCTACTTCCACACCGGCGATATCCCGGCAGGTTTCCAACTTCGTGAGGTTCTGGATTGATGCGCAACGTCTGGAGGGGACAACCATGAATGTCGTCGTGATCGTGGGTGTCGCACTTGTTGTCGTAGCGATCGCCACAGTGGTCACCATGCAGGTCCGCCCGCAGCCCACCCGCACTCATCTGACCGTTGCCGATCTGCGGGCGCGGCTGGCCGAGGAGGATGAGCGGTTGCTTGTCGAGCGCGACGCAACGCATGAACTCGGGCGCAGCGCATAAGAATTGGTCGGTAGCTAGGCTTTATGCCGGCGACGACGAAAAGCTCCGCCTGGGAAAGGATCGGTGGCCGCGCGCACGATGCTCGAACAGCTGGTGCAGCTTGCCGAACATCGGCCGACAGCGCGGCTACCGCATCACCGTCTTCGACGCCCGCGAGCCCCCTCACCACCCCAACCCGAGTCCGGCCACTGGCACGAACCGACGGCTCGATCCACCATTGACTCAGCGATCTACGCCCTGCCGCTCACCAGTGCCGCAAGATCCAACGTGATCGACGCACCAGCCAGGTCGAGTACCGCCCGCCCGGATTTCTCACCGACCAGTTCGTAGTCCCCGTCGATCAATCGATACGCCGTCAGGCTGACCGGGTCATCGAGGTCGATCAACCAGTAGTGCTCGATACCGACCTCGGCATATTCGAACAGTTTCGTGACTCTATCGGTCCGCTTGGAGCCGACCGACACTATCTCGACCGTCAGCAGGACATCCTCGGGATTCCAGCGCGGAAGGTTCTCGTCGATCCCAGCAGCGGACACCGCGATGACGTCCGGCACCCGGACCGTGCTCGGCGGGCCCGACTCGATCACCACCTCGGCCTCCGTCAACACGCCGTAGCCGATTGGTAGTTGAGGCTCCAACTGTGCGGCCAGCCGCCAGATCGCACGCTGATGCTTCGACATCGGCCTCGGTGACACGACCAGTACCCCCTCGACAAGCTCATAGCTATGGCTGTTGTCCTCGGGCAGCGCGATCCAATCATCCAGCGTCAGAAGATGATCCGGAAACTGCACAGTAGTCACCTTTACCTCCTCCCACCCACATAGAGACCGGCCCTCAGTCTCCCATAGGTCAGTGCCCGAATGCTGGAGCCTACGCGGGCAAGGAGCCGCACGAACAAACTTTCGAAAGATTGCAAGTTGTCGCCCGCTCGTTGGGCAGGCCGATGCCCCTGTGGTCCTTAGGATTTCTTCGTGACCGCTATCAATCGGACCTCAGACTGCCCGCGACTCGTCGCGACTGGCCGATCGTCTGGGGGCCGAGCTGCCGTCGGAGTTGAGGTTGGATTACACCGGCTCTGTCAATGGCCAGTTGCGGGTGGCTCTGGCACACTTTCGGTGCAGCGGTTCAGCAATCGCATTGCGGCGCTGATGATTCCGATGTAGATGCTGCTGGTGGCTGTGAGTGCGGTG
>NZ_JBIAFV010000024.1:0-81800 GCF_042869435.1 Nocardia sp. NPDC006982
AGGCCGCGCAACCAACACCTTCGGCAGAACCCACCCCATCACACCCGAACCAACAAGTCAGACAACAAAATACATGATCTTTGAGGAACGCAGCACTAGCACTCCAGCGGTAGATCGTGACGTGCGGCTGAGCTGGGCTTCTAGCTGTGGTGGTGGCCCGCGTGTCGCTGACTGAAAAGGGCACGGCCACCGGGTAATTCGGTTGGGCTTGTGTTGAGTACAACTGAATTCACGGTGGCCGCTGCTGCGAGCATAGACACGGAGGCGTTCGAGGCGGGTGGAGCCACCGTGATGGCGGTCGTCCTCGAGGGAACCGACCTGAGAAAAGGGAGGTGCTTACGAGCGGCCGTCACAGATCGGGCCGGGCCGGTGACAGGCGGCGATAGACGATCGGCTGGGCCGCTATGCCGTTCGCGGCAAAGTTGCCCAGGACGTAGCGGCGGAACGATCTCCGCAAGATCAAGTGCGGTAAGAACGTCCACAGGTGTGGCCAGCTCGCGTGATTGACTATCCCGTACGGTCCCGGATGGACAGGACGCAGCACCGTGGAGTTCAGCAGGTGTGCGTTCGCCATGAACCAGCCGGCGGTGTATTCCCACACGGGGATGAGTTCGCGCGGATCGTCCGCATAGAAGTAGTTGAACAGGAAGACTTCTCGACTTGTCTCGGGGACATCTTCGATTCTCCGCACGTTGTCTGCCACGATGCGGTACACATCGCCGCGGGCGTTCGCGGTCAACTCGTTGACCAACCGACCGAATCGTCGGTCGTCGAGAAGGTTCTCGGCCGCAACGAGATCCGTGGTGCGGATCAACACCACGACGTCATATCGGGCGGGCTTGATACCTGCTCGACGCAGCAGCGCCGTGCCTTCCCCTGGAGGACGCAGCAACGCTTGGAAGACGTTGGCTGCCTGGATATCCGCGAGTTGCCGTAGCTCGGCGATACTGCGCTTCATGTTTCGCAGCAGGGCGCGCTTGCGCCGGCTCGGAGGAAGCGGCGCCGGCCACGCGTCCACCACGGCGGCCAGCAGCACGTATCCATTGGGGTTCGGCGGTTTCAGGGTCGCCTTGGGTAGCGGCGCACCGACGGTCTGCATTGTCGTCTCCAGTCCTCAACTTCACATAATGCGGTCGACGCGGAGTCCTGGCTACCAGCGCACCGACTGGTCTCGAGGGACTCGGACCACGCCCAGAACCAGGAACAGAATTCCGAGCGTTGTGCGCAGCGCTATGTTGATCCACGCAGAGGAGCCACTTTCGATCCCCAGCGCTTCCGCGTGCAACTCGGACCCCACCGACGCGAAGTGAAACACGGCACACGCCAACGACCACGCGCGAACGGCGCGGGCATCGGTGATTCGAAGAATCGCCAAACTCATCAACCCGATCGGCAACTCGGCCGAGCCGAGCATGTACGGCGCCAGGTACGCGTCGTGGTGTATGTCGACACCCACCCACTTGAACAGCGTCGGCGGGAAAAAGTTCCCCAAGACGAACGCCGCGATCGTCAGGACCGCATTGACAAGATGAAGCAGGGCGAGCGGTCGGGCAGACACACGATCTCCTGAGTTCGTTGCCATGGAAATACTCCGTCCCGGACCGATGCAGAGACCGCGCGGTCCGAAATCTGTGACGTCCGGTAGCGCCCGACACCGGGCGCTACCAGGACTCTAGGTGCTCAGGCCCAGAAAATCAACAGATAATGATTTTACCGGCTATATGCTTCCCATATGGCCGATGACGACACGACTCCGCAGACACGACGGCGGCGAGGCCGTCCTCGCGGCACCACTCCGACCGGTTCCGGCACGACGAAGGAGCAGGTCCTCGACGCCGCCCGCGAACAGTTCGCCCAAAAGGGCTACAAGGCTGCGACTATCCGCGGCATCGCTGCGGCGGCCGGCGTGGACGCCGCGCTGGTGCATCACGTCCACGGCACCAAGGCCGCCTTGTTCGCCGCGTCGATGCGCCTGCCCGAGGAAGCCGTCCGCACCCTCCCGCTGCTGCTGCTCGATACCGACCGCGACCACCTCGGCGCGCGTGTGGTGCGGTTCTACCTCGGATTATGGGAGAACCCGACGACCAACCGCCAGCTGCGCATGACGCTCGCCTCCGGCGTGACCGACGGCCACGCGGCCGCCTTGCTCAGAGAATTTCTCACCTCGGAGATCCTCGCTCCGATCCTCGCCGCCGATCAACGTGCCGACGTCGCGCTGCGTACGCAATTGGCGGCGTCGCACCTGGTCGGTCTGGCGATCGCGCGCTACATCCTGGCCGTGGAGCCACTGGCCACAACCGACCTGGACGACCTCACCGCGATTGTCGCGCCCTCAATCCAGCACTACCTGACCGGACGCCTCGCGGGCCATTAGTCTCCAACGGTAGATCGTGATCATGCTGCTTGGCCTGTTCTGCGCTGGTAGTAACCCAGGAGGGCTTGGTGTTGGTGGCGTCTTCGCCAGGTCGACCAGGCAAGGGCGTATTTCAGGCTGTGGATCGGTGGGGTCTGCATGACGAGGAGGTGTCGTATCTCGTTGCGGGTCAGCGGGCTCAGGGCGGCGGTATCGGTCGTGGATGCGGCGGCTCGGACGGCCAGGGCCGTGAGCACAGCGAGCGCGAGCAGGCACAGCAGGGTCCAGCGTCGCCATGAGGTCCAGGTGCGGACCTGGTGTTCGTCCAACAGGGGGCGCAAGCCCTGCTCACAGGCCAGATGCAGTATCGTGGTCCAGCCGCCACGCGAGCAACCCAACGCGTGGTCGGCAGGTTCGACCTCGACCCCGCCGGGCGGATGCTTCTGCCCATCACCGTCGCGGCGGGCGCCAGCGGCGTGCTGGTGGGCCCGCATGATGGTGGAGTCCACTGATCTGCCAGATGATCGCACCGACGGCATCGGCGAAGGCCTGCAACATTTTCAGGATCAACGCCCACCTCCCGCCACGCTGCCAGCGCCGGAACAGTCCGTAGACCGTCTGCCACTGCCCGTACCGGATGGGCACGTCCCGCCATGGCGTGCCGGTGCGGGTCTGCCACCGAATCCCGTTCGATGAGCTGCCGTTTCGTCCACTTCGGCGGACGGCCCGCCTTCACACCACGGGGCAGCACCGGTTCCAGCCGTGCCCATTGGGCATCGGTCAGATCCGCGCGCCCCGCGACCGATACGCTGGTCACGATTTCTCCGGTATTTCAGGGTTTTGCTTGGTCGCTAAACCCCTTACCGGAGACCTCTCTCACATCAGGGCACCAACACACCAACGCGCACAACATCTTTCAACTCACACCAGCCGAGCGAGAACCTCAGCGCCGCCGAGCACTAATGAAACAAGCCCTAACTTGACTCTGTCGGTGATCTTGTGAGTTGCGAGATCAACTGCTGACCGCCCACCAGGACCGTGGTCGGGGAACTCCCTTGTGGTCTAGGTAGTTTCGGAAGGCTGTTGGCGGGCGCGGCGGGGATGGTTCGTCTGGTAGCGGTCCTGCGCTGAGGCGTTCGATGTTCACGGCGATGGCGGTGAACACGTGCTGCAGGTGGGTTTTGGTCTGGCCGCGGTAGCGGCATCTTCTCATGCCGTGGCCGTGAGCGAATTCGCAGATGGTGCCCTCGATGCCGGAGCGGACCGCATACCGTGTGCGCCAGGCCGCGCTCTGTTGCTCGGTGCGGGCCCGCACCTGCAGGTCGAGGAGTTCTTGCGGGGGAAAGCCCACGTTGCGGGCGCTTTCCTGCTTTATCCATTCGGGGACCGGCGGGCCAGCCTTTGGTCAGGCATGACGCGAGGTCAGTAGGCAGATTAGACATCTCGAGACATAGACAGACTTGAACTGTCTAGTTACGATCCAATGACGTAAGCCATTGACATACCCTGGAGTTGCCGGAACGTCGTTCGCTGACGACGATGCCAGCAGCTCACATGGGCGCAAGGGGAGGTACCGTGAGCAACCCGATGGACGAAACAGGGCAGCCACGTCCGATCGCCGACTCCCAACACGCCGCCGCGCAAACCGAAATTAGATTCGAACTGCACTGCGGCTACACCAGACTGACCTTCACGCCGCAGCTGACTCGTGTCAGCGTGGCACCAATGCACCGTAGCCGCCGCGATGCCCTCGCCATGGCCGCACTGATGATTCGCGCAGACCTGGCGAAACAGGGAGCAATAACACGCCGACTACAAGGAAGTCCGAAGATCGCTGAAGACGGCACGATTAGAGTCGTTCTGACCGACCGCCTGGGTCGGCGCCATCGGCCGATCACCGTCAAGCCCGCGGACATCGTCGCCCACTTACGTAGCTGGATGATCGCATGACGAGCGCGCGGCGAGATATGCCGCCGAACATTCCGCCCATCGGTGCGCCGCCACCTGTACCCCCACCGGTGCCGCCTCGCGCGCCCGCGCCACCGCCGGTTCCGCCCAGCGCACCCGCGCCACCACCGGTACCGCCCAGCGCAGCAGCCCCACTGCCGGTGCCGGTCGGCGCGCCCGCTCCTCCGCCCAGCGCACCCGCCCCAACGCTGGTGCCGCTTGGCACACTCGTACCACCATCGGTGCCGGTCGGCGCGCCCGCTCCTCCGCCCGGCGCAGCCGCCCCACCGCCCAGCGCGCCCGCGCCGCCATCGGTGCCGCTCGGTCGCCCGCCGCCCAGGAAGGACCGGCCCGCACCGGCCGGTCCTGCGGACGGAATCGCACCGCTGTGTGTAGTCGCCGCAGTGGCAAGTGAATAAGCACCGGGTGCGGCCAGGCCGACAGCCACCGCGACCGCGAGGACACCAGTCGCAACGGCCTTCGGCAACCGACCGACTACCAGCAGCAATGCCGCCGCTCCGAGACCGGCGATCGCGACCACCGGTCCCAGCCACGGCAGCCAGTCGCGGGTCCGTGCGAGCAGGACGCAGGCCAGCACGACGGTCACCACCAGTGCACCGGACAGTACTGCCGTCGACCGAATATCGTTGCGGCGCTGCCACAATAGGCCAGCACCGACCGCGATCGCCGGTGCCAGCGCCACCGTGTAGTACGGGTGCAGGATGCCATTGGCGTAGCTGAACACCACGCCGGTGACGATCAGCCAGCCCAGCCACAGCAATAGCGCCGCCCTGGTCCGATCGGTGCTCGGGGCCCGACGGGTGAGCCACAGTCCGGCAACGCCGAGGATCAATGCGGCGGGCAGCACCCAGGCGATCTGGCCGCCCATTTCCGCGCCGAACAAACGGGCCCAGCCGACATCGAAGTTCAGGTTCCCGAGGCCGCCGGTCTCGTTACCGGTCAATCGGCCGAAACCGTTGTAGCCCAACGCGAGTTCGAGCACGCTGTTGTGCTGGGAGCCACCGATATAGGGCCGCGAAGACGCGGGCCACAGCGTGACAAGCGCCAGATACCAGCCCGCGGACACCACCATCGCGAGCACCGCCGCGAGCGATCGAACGATCCGGGTGCGCAGCGGCGCAGGCGCGGCGAGCAGATACACCAGCGCGAAGGCGGGCAGCACCAGGAATGCCTGCATCATCTTCGCCAGGAAGCCGAAGCCGACCGCGACACCGGCCAGCGGCAACCACCAAGCACCGCTGTCCTTTTCGATGGCCCATAGCGCGCAGTAGGCCGCGACGGTCAGCAGCAGCACCAGCAGTGCGTCCGGATTGTCGAATCGGAACATCAGCGTCGCCGCCGGTGTCAGCGCCAGCACCGCACCGGCCAGCATCCCGGCCCAGTGACCGCTGACGCGGCGCACCGCCGCGTACAGCACCGCGACCACCGCAACGCCCTCGAGCGCCTGCGGCACCAGCAGACTCCAGGAGTTGAAGCCGAACAGCCGTGCCGAAATATCCATCACCCAAAGCGCTGCGGGGGTCTTGTCGACGGTGATCGCGTTGGCCGCATCGCTGGAACCGAACACCATCGCCTTCCAGCTCTGCGAACCGGCCTGCACCGCGGCGGCGTAGAAGTCGTTGGCCCAGCCGCTGGCACCGAGATTCCACAGATACAGCAGTGCTGTCGCGATGAGTAGCACCGCGAGCGATACCCGCCGCCGCAGCGGGCCGCGCCCGGATGGCCGCGCATCCGATGGCTCGACCGCCGCGGCGGCAGGAGCTCCCAGCAATGTTGTCGTCATGCTTCGATCGTCGCGGCCTGACGTAGTTGCCAGCTCTGCTGTAACTGTGAGTTCGCTGTGTGGCGCAGCGCTCAGTTCGCGGCGGTGGCACCGGGCAGGCGCACGGTGAATTCGGTTCGGCCGGGCGCACTGTCCACGGAGATATCACCGCCGTGCGCCTTGACGACGGCCGCGACGATCGCCAGCCCGAGACCGGTACTGCCCGCCCGCCGCGAGCGCGACGAGTCACCGCGCGCAAAACGCTGAAAGACCATCGGCTGCAAGGCTTCCGGGATGCCAGGACCGTCGTCGGTTACCCGCCACACCGCTCCCCCGGCGCCGTTGAATTCCAGCGAAGTGAGCACCGTGGTGCCGGACTGGTGTGGACCCGCGCGTTGGTGAGCAGATTGGTGAGCACCTGATGCAACCTGGCCGCGTCACCGGTGGCCACCACCGGCTCGTCGGGCAGTTCCAGATCCCAGCGGTGTTCGGGACCGGCGATATGCGCGTCGCTCACCGCGTCCACCGTCAGCTGGGTCAGATCCACCGGCTCATGCTCGAGCCCACGTCCGGAATCCAATCGCGCGAGCAACAGCATGTCCTCGACCAGACCCGTCATGCGCCGGGATTCGGAGTCCACCCGTCCCATCGCATAGGCGACCTCGCCGGGCACCTCGGCCCGTTTACGTTGCGCCAGTTCGGCATAGCCACGAATGGCGGCCAGCGGGGTACGCAGTTCGTGACTGGCATCGGCGAGGAATTGCCGGACCCGGGTCTCGCTGTCGTGGCGCGCCGACAACGCGCTGGTGATGTGATCGAGCATGCGGTTCACCGCCGAACCGAGCTGCCCGACCTCGGTGCGCGGATCGGCGTCCGCGGCCGGAACCCGCACGGGCAGTACGACTTCGCCGCGATCCAGTTCCAGATCGGCCACCCGCGCGGCCGTCGCCGCGACTCGATCCAGTGGTGCCAGCGCGTGCCGGATCAGCCAGATACCGAACGTGATCGCGATGATCGACACGATCGCCGTCACGATCCCGAGGATCAGCAGGACGCGCAGCAGGGTGGCGTCGACCGCCGTCAACGGCATACCGGTGACAACGATCTCGCCCGACCAAGCCGTATCCGCGACCACTCGATAGCGACCCTGACCGTCGAGCGCGACATCGACCGGCTTCCCATTGGCCGGCACCGCGGCAAGCTGCTGTTGTGCGGTATGGGTCAGGGCACGCTGCGCCCCGTCGGCACCGATTCGGCCCGCCTTGGTGACGCTCCCCTCATGGACGATGGCGCCGATCGTGTCGGGCTGGATGCCACGCCGGTCCAGAAAATCCGGTCCCGGACCGGAACCCGATGGCGGCGGAGGCAGCGGAGGCGGCATCGACGGCTGGCCGCTGGGTCGTGGCCCGAGACTCGGACCGCCGCCGACATCACCGAGTGAACGCTTCTGCACATCGACCAGTTCGGTGTCCAGCTGATGCACCAGGAACTGCTGTAATGCGAATTCGGTCGCGGCACCGATACCGACGACCACGATCACCAGCAACAGCACCTGACCGACCAACAGGCGGGCCCGCAGCGACCAGCGCCGCGGCTTCAGCACCCGGCGCGCCACTTCAGTTCGCGGGCTTGAGGACATATCCGGCACCGCGCAGGGTGTGGATCATCGGTGCCCGTCCACTGTCGATCTTCTTGCGCAGATACGAGACATAAAGCTCGACGATGTTGGACCGGCCGCCGAAGTCGTAACTCCACACCCGGCCCAGGATCTGCGCCTTGCTCAGCACCCGCTTGGGATTGCGCATGAAGAAACGTAGCAATTCGAATTCGGTGGAGGTCAGCACGATCAGCTCACCGGCCCGGGTGACCTCGTGACTGTCCTCGTCGAGTACCAGATCGCCGACCACCAGCTGTGCGCCGCTGTCCTCGGTGGCAACGCCGGTGCGGCGCAGCAGCGAACGCAGCCGCAGCACCACCTCTTCGATGCTGAAGGGTTTGGTGACGTAGTCGTCGCCGCCCGCGGTCAGCCCGGCGATGCGGTCCTCGACCGAATCCTTTGCGGTCAGTAAGAGCACCGGCAGGTACGGCAGCTGTACGCGCAGCTTGCGCAGCACCTCGAGTCCGGTCATATCCGGCAGCATCACATCGAGCACCACCACATCCGGGCGGGCCTCGCGCGCCTTCGCGACGGCCGTTCGACCATCGCCCGCGGTGCTGACCTCCCACCCCTCGTACCGCAGGGCCATCGACATCATGTCGGCCAGCACGGGCTCGTCGTCGACGACCAGCACGGTGATGGCGCTGCCTTCGGCGCGGCGCATGACAACTCGTTCGGCCGGCCCGTTCCCGGCGCTCATCGCGGACATCGTCCTACCATGACCGCGAACGCTGGGGGGGGTAACTGTGCCGAAACTATGTGTCGGCTGTGAGCGCGCACCCAGCCGATCCAGTTGATCTACAGGTGGATGTGGTTAGGTCGCCATCGAACTGCGCTCATGCACCGACAACCGCTACAATCGAACATATGAGCGATGGGGGCGAGGCCGGGCACGCACGGTATACGTACCGGCTAAGGCTCTCCACCACCGCCTGCCGCACCCTGATCGCCGAGTGGGACCGTTGCAGGTGGGTATGGAACCAGTGCGTCGCCGAATCCCGGCGACGCACTGGAGGAGAGAAAATTGGCCCCGCGGCCCTCGACAAGAAGCTCACCGGTTGGCGTGGTGAACACGACTGGCTCCGCGACGGGGCATCGGTTCCGCAACAACAGACCATCCGCGACTTCGGCCGCTCCCGCGCGAAAGCGGTGAAAGACATCAAAGACCGTGTGCCGCAACGCCGACGGGCGGGGATGCCAGGGTTCAAGAAGAAGGATGTCGCTGATCCGACCCTGAACTACACGCTGCGTGGTTTCCGTCTCGTGGACGGCGGTCTTCATCTGGCTGGAGGTCTGGTTGTGCGTCCGGTGTGGTCGCGGGAGCTACCGGCCGCGCCGTCCAGTGTCCGTGTCTACCGCGACAGCATCGGCCACTGGTACGCCAGCTTCGTTGTCCCCGCCCAGGCCCAGCCGCTACCCGCGAAAGGGCAAGCGATCGGGATCGACTGGGGCGTAAAGGAGATCGCCACCACGACCAGCGACTCCCACGACCTGCCACACCCGGCGTTCGGGAAGAAAGCGGCAGTGAAGCTTGCCCGTTACCAGCGGATGATGGCGCGGCGGAAACCGAAACGCGGACAGCAGGGCTCACGCCGCTATCGGAAAGCTAAACAGCTGGCGGCGAAGCTGCATAAGAAGGTGGCGCGGCAGCGGCAGGACACCGCCCGCAAGTGGGCGAAAGCCATTGTGCAGGATTTCGACCGGGTCGCTGTGGAGGACTTCAAACCGAAGTTCCTCGCCAAGACGACGATGGCGCGGAAAGCAGCGGACGCTGCGATCGGTGCGACGAAAACAGCGATGCTAGAGATGGGCCGAAAGCACTGCCGGGATGTGCGGCTGGTGAACCCCGCACATACGACCATGGATTGCCGGATGTGCGGGGCGAGAGCCAAGCATCGCCTCCTGCTGTCTGAACGCACCTTCTGGTGCGAGCACTGCGGATACAAATCCCCCAGGGATAAGAACTCCGCGGGTGTGATGCTGAACAGGGCTGGTTTCCTCCCTGCTGGTGTTGATTGCGCAAGACCAGGTCGTTCGCCGAACCACCGGCAGCATGAGCCAGGAATCCCCCGCCTTCAGGCGGGGGAGGATTCAAATCGAAGCTGGCAGGGACCGACCAACCGGCGCACGGCGGCCGATGCCGTCGCGTGCGGCATGCTCGGCATCGGAGCCGGTGCGACGAGCGCCGACGGACCCCAGGCGCCGGTGCCCGGACAGCAGTGCCAGCCTTCCTGGCGACCACCCGGACGGCCCGCCGCCCGGCGATCATCCGCACGGCCCGCCGCCGCAGTGCCAGCCCGGTCAGTAATCCGCTGCGGCCCAACACATCCCGATAACATGAGCGCGGCGGTGGACTCGATAGTCCACCGCCGCACTTCGTCGGGGCACGCTGCGAGAAGTCTGCCGCATGCCGAAACGCAGCAACCACACCGTGATCACCGGATCCGCAACGGTTGCGAGATTCTCCGCCGCGGGCAATCGACGAGGTGGCGAACCCCCTTGCGAAGCAAAGCATTTCGAATCACGCATATTGAAGTATGATGGCCCGGGCTGTCGGTTCGGCGTAGCATGCGGCGGTCTCGAATCTTGTGCCAGATCAACCGAGGTGGCGGATATGGGTCTGAGTGGTAAGCGGTTCCTGGATGTGGCCGGGAGCCGGGATACGGCCGTGACGGTGCTGGCATCGATCACCGCGCTGTACTACCTGATCGTCGCGGTGACCAACTGCATCGACACCGATACCAACCGGCGCGGCGTGCAGGCGGTGCTGTCGATGCAAGCCACGATCCACCATTCCGGCGTCGACTGGCATGCCATCACCAACAGCACGGTCGTCCTTATCGCCTACATCCTTATCGTGACCTGGGAGTATCTGACCGGCTTCGTGCTGCTCGCGGGGGCAGTGACCGGCTGGTGGGCACTGATCGGCCGGAATTCCGCCAGAACCGCACTGGCAGCGAAGTTGTCGAGCCTCGGCTGGACCATGGCCGTGCTGCTGTTCGCGGGCGGCTTCCTCACCATCGGCGGTGAGTGGTTCCGGATGTGGGCGAACAAACAAGTGAACGCCACATCGGCGGCGCTGCAGAACTTCCTCCTCGCCGCCGTCGGACTCATCCTCGTGCACATGGCGAGCCGCTCCGAAACCCGAGAGCAGCCGTAACAGAAGACGTTTCATCCCAGGTTCAGATGTGCACGTGCTGCTCGGTGAGTCGTGCGGAACGCAGTCAGCGTTTCGCACCTCAGCCAGAGTAAGGGTAGCGGCGCATCCACTTGGTCATGATCCATTTTTCGCCGGCGAGGACCGGTGCTCCGGCGTGCCTTGTCTTCGGGTCGACTTGTCCGAGGTTATTGAAGTATCGGAAATAGACTGCTTGGCCTTTGCGCGGGAAAATCGAAATACCTGCCTCCGGAAAGACGGTGTCACCGCCGCCTTCGACGTCATTGAGATAGACCACGAGAGTGGCCGTCCGCTGACCACCGCGAGCGATATGAGCGGCGTGGCCGGGTTGGTCCGGCGGAAAGTAATCGAAATGGGGACGATACTCGCCGCCGACCCCGTACCGCAGAATTTGCAGCCCCTCACCGTTTTCCATCGGCCAGTTCATCAGGGCGGAGATCCGCCGATCGAGCCGGTCGATCAAAGGGTTCTCGGACAACTGAAAATACGTGCCTTCGCTGGAGCGATTCCTAATTGTCTCCAAACGCCCGGTGTCGGGATCGACGATCGTGGACCGCTGCAATTTACCTTCGGACAACTCGATCACCTGATCACATTCCTCGACGGAGAGCACATTGCCGAACAGAATCAGCTGCGGCCGTTCCAGCCGCAACATCGGGTAGATCGAGCGGTCGTGAGCATGAATAATTCGATCAGGCGAAACGGGACAGGTGTCGTATTCGTAGCCCGAGGAGCCTGGAATCTCTCCCGCCAGCAAAGTGCGCACCGCCGCGGCGGCCACATCCTTGTCGAAACCACCCCTGATCATCGATTCGACTACCGATTCGACTGAACAACCCCGTGCGAGGTTTTCGGCTAGCCAGTTCCGCCACGAAGCATCCATCGCCATCGTCATATGGTCAGAGTTTATGCTCCGATACCAGCAGGTCGACTTTCCAGTGCTGGGAATTACGTTACCGAAGTTGCCTGCTCAGCAGGTCAGCGACTCAGCACCGTGGTATCGAAGAAATGGCGCGAGGCCCGGTAGACATGCCTGCCCATTTCGATGGGACGCCCGGAATCATCGAAGGCGACCCGCTGCATGGTCAGCAGCGGCGCGTTCGTGCGCTCGTCCAGCAGTTGCGCCTCGGCCCTGGTGGCACCGCGCGCACCGATCCGCTGGCGCGCCAGTGCGATGTGAATTCCCTTGGCCCGCAGGCATTCATAGAATCCGTGCAGTTCGAGCTGATCGGGCGCGGGTGCGAATTCAGCGGGCACGTAATTGGTCATGACCGCCAGCGGCTCACTCCCGGCACGGCGCAGCCTGCGGAAGGTCACGAAGCGAGCGTCCTCGGGCACGCCGAGTTCGCTGGCGATATCCGGATCCGGAGCGCCGAGCTGATAGTCGAGCAATTCTGTGGTCGGTTCCTGACCTGCGGTGAGCAGATCGTCGTACAGACTGGTCAATTCGACCGGCCGACGCACCTGGTTCTGCACCACCTGGGTGCCCACCCCGCGCCTGCGCATCAGCAGCCCTTTGTCGACCAGCGCCTGGATTGCCTGCCGCGCGGTCGGCCGCGACAGATTCAGCCGTTTGGCAAGGTCGAGCTCGTTCTCGAGGCGATCCCCCGGGGCGAGCCGACCTTTCAGGATCGCGTTCTCGATGCCTTGTGCCAGTTGGAAATACAGCGGGACCGGGCTCGAGCGGTCGATCGCGACATCCAGTGGCGCGGGCATCGTCGGCTCCTCGGGGCGAGCGGGCGCAGGTGAGCGCCGGTTTCTTCCACTGTAAATCACAACGAGCAGTTCTTGTTGAATATGTCCGTAAGTAAGTATGTCCTGACAAAGTCTTGACAAGCGGGTATGACGGGCGCAAAGTCTGGATACGCGGCTATGCCCGTCCCCCGAGGCCCGAACCCTGGAGTCAGCCTGTGAACGCTCAATTCGAGGTCGTGTCGACCGGTCGGGTCGGCGTCGACATCTATCCGCTCCAATCCGGAGTGGGCCTGGAAGATGTCGAGACTTTCGGCAAGTTCCTCGGTGGCAGTGCCGCCAATGTCGCCGTCGCGGCGGCGCGACTCGGTCGGCGCACCGCGCTGTGGTCCGGCGTCGGCGCCGATCCCTTCGGTCGATACGTGCGGCGCGAACTGGTCCGGCTCGGCGTATCAGATGGCCTCGTGCAGACCACCGATCGCCTGCCGACCCCGGTGACCTTCTGCGAGATCTTCCCGCCTGACGATTTCCCGCTGTACTTCTACCGCGAACCCAGCGCGCCGGACCTGCAGATCACCGGCGGCCAAGTCGATCCCGACATCATCCGCGGTGCGGGCGTGTACTGGTCGACTGTCACCGGTCTGTCCCAAGAGCCTTCTCGTGCAGCACATTTCGATGCGTGGTCGATCCGGGAACGGCGGCCGCTCACCGTACTCGATCTGGACTACCGGCCGATGTTCTGGGCCGACGAGGAACAGGCCCGCACACAGGTACGCGAGGCTCTGACCCAGGTCACGGTGGCGGTCGGCAACCGCGAGGAGTGCCGCATCGCGGTCGACGAGACCGATCCGCATCGCGCCGCCGACGCACTGTTGGATCTGGGTGTCGAACTGGCCATCGTCAAACAGGGGCCGGATGGGGTGCTCGGCAAGACCCGCCACGAATCCGTCGCGGTGCCCCCGGCAACCGTCGAGGTGCGCAACGGCCTCGGCGCGGGCGATGCTTTCGGCGGCAGCCTGTGTCACGGCCTGCTGGCCGGATGGGAGCTGGAGACCGTCCTGCGCCGCGCCAATGCCGCCGGGGCCATTGTGGCCGCCCGGCTCGAATGCTCCACCGCCATGCCGACCAGCGCCGAAATCGACGATCTCGTCGCGCTGTCATTGATTGGAAAGGCCCGGAAATGAAAGTGGCGTCGCGCGGCGATTCGACGAGGGGTGGCGAAGGAGTGCGGTCCTATGCCGAGTTGACCGAGTTGCGTGCGGCCGATCCCGGCGCCATCGCCAGAGCCTTCGCCACGCGGACCCGTCGCGGTCTGGTGCGCGGCGACGGCCGGTTGATGATCATCGCCGCCGACCACCCGGCCCGCGGCGCGCTGGCGGCGTCCGGCAACCCCTACGCCATGAACAGCCGCAGGGAACTGTTGGACCGACTGGTCACGGCATTGGCCCGGCCGGGCGTGGACGGTGTGCTCGGCACCGCGGACATCATCGAGGATCTGCTGCTGCTCGGCGCACTCGAGGACAAGGTCGTCTTCAGCTCCATGAACCGCGGTGGCATCGCGGGCGCGGATTTCGAACTCGACGACCGGATGACCGGATATACCGCGCGGGCGACCGCCGCGGCCGGACTCAACGGCGCGAAGATGCTCAACCGGTTCGATCTCACCGATCCGGGCACGCTGTCGATGATGACCGCGAGCGCCACCGCCATCGATGAGCTCGCCGCCCTCGGTTTGGCCGCGATGCTCGAGCCGTTCATATCGCATCGGCCCGACGGGCCGGGGACCAAGGTGGTCAACGATCTGTCACCGGATGCGGTCATCAAGAGCGTGCACCTGGCGCAGGGATTGGGCTCCACTTCGGCCTATACCTGGCTGAAGCTGCCCGTCGTCGCGGAGATGGAGCGAGTCATGGACGCCACCACCCTGCCCACCCTGCTGCTCGGCGGCGATCCGCAGACCGGCCTGGACGAAACCTTCGCGCGCTGGTCGAAAGCCCTTGCGCTGCCCGGTGTTCGGGGCCTCATTGTGGGCCGTGCGCTGCTCTATCCGCCGGATGACGATGTCGCGGGCGCGGTCGATACTGCCGTATCGCTGGTGCGGTGATCGCAATGCACAGCAAGCATTACGTGCCCGCCGCCCGCACCTATCGCGCGCCGTACACGGTGGCGCTCACCCAGGAGGCGGCCGAGTGGGATCACGCCAGCCTGCACGTCATCGAGCTCGCGCCGGGGCAATCGCATCGCACGCACAGCCGTGCCGATGAGATCGTGGTGGTTCCGCTGTCCGGTTCGTGCACCGTGGCCAGTGCCGGCGAGTCGTTCGAATTAGCTGGGCGTGACGACGTTTTCGACGGCCCGACCGATTTCGCCTACATCGGACGCGATAGCGCCTACACCGTGACCAGTACCGACGGTGGGCGGTTCGCGCTCGGTGGCGCACGTGCCCAGCAGCAACTGCCGTTCCGCTATGTGCCCGCCGCCGAGGTGGCCGTGGAGTTGCGCGGTGCGGGCAATTGCAGTCGCCAAGTGCACAATTTCGCGACCGCGGACACCTTCGAGGCCGATTCGATCATCGCCTGCGAGGTGATCACCCCGGGCGGGAACTGGTCGTCGTATCCGGCGCACAAACACGACGAGCTCTCCGATACCGAGACGCCGCTCGAGGAGATCTACTATTTCGAATTCGCCCGTGGCGCAGACGATTCGCCGGGCTTCGGCTATCACCGCGTGTACGGGACCCCTGAGCGACCGATCGATGTGCTGGAAGAGGTCCGCGACGGCGATGTGGTGCTGGTGCCGCACGGCTACCACGGCCCGTCCATCGCCGCACCCGGCTATCACATGTACTACCTGAACATCATGGCCGGTCCCGGACCGGAGCGGGCTTGGCGGATCAGCGACGACCCGGCGCAGACGTGGCTGCGCGGCACCTGGACCGATATGGCGATCGATCCGCGACTTCCCATGAACGCCGAAGAGACTCCGCAGTAGGTCGATCGACCACACCGAATCGCGACACCCTCTGTACCCGATTTCTCAGTGCGGGGAAGATCCGTCATCGGGCCGATGACGGACAATCTCTTCTGGCTCGAAGTGGGCCTGCTTTCCTTGCACCCCAATGCCTTTGCGAGTCAATGCGACGAGTGGGCGGCCGTCTGTGGGGCGCAGCGACTGCGAAATCGACTCCAGCAGAGGAGATATCGTGATGGCCAGCGAGCGGGACCCGCTTCCGGATAGATACCGCAAGTTCCGGGTCGAGAACTTCCCGCAGACCGACTTGGCCGGTTACCTTCCCGTCGACGGCGTCGAAGTCAAATTTCTCGACGGCTGCAATCGGTCGTGCATCTTCTGTGTGAACGAGGATTACATCGGGAAACGGTTGAATCCGTTGGACGCTGGGCGCTTCGCGCGGTCGCTGTTCGACTGGATCGATTCGCCCACCGAGCCGGAACGGCCCGAGGCGGTCTACGGCACCGGCGGTGAGCCCTTGATGGCACTGGATCTGGTCGAGGAGGTCTTTCGCCCGCTGGGCGAACGCGGCATCACCACGCGCCTGGTAACCAACGGCACGTTGCTGAACGAGAAGCGGATCGCCCGACTGGTCGATATGAAGTTGTCCGGGGTGAAGGTCACCTACAACACGGCCGATGCCGCGCGGCTCGCGACCCTGATGAAGGGTTCGAAATCCGATGACGCCGAGCTGATCCTGCGCAATATCCGGCTGGCCAAGGCGGCCGGTCTGTGGGTGTTCATCCGAATCGGGCTCGGCAAGCACAACTTCGACGAGGCACCGAAGATCTATCGCATCATGCGCGAGATCGGCGTCGATGTCGTGCAGATCAAGCCCTGGATTCCGTCCGGACTAGCGGCGACCAATCAGACCGAGCTGAGCCTGAGCCCCTCGGTACTGTTCGATCGGTTCACCGGCATCATGGAAGAGCTCTACGACGAAATCCAGCAGCCTGGCGGTCCGGAGGTGACCGTCTCCTGCTATCCGCCCGCACGGAACCTCGGATTCACGGTCAAGGATTGCGCCAATGTGGCCAAGATCTACTGTGAGCCCTGCGGCCATGCGCTCGTATGCAATTTCTCCGACGAATACCTGGGCAGCTGGTTTCCCGAGGACGGTGGCCTGCTCGCGTGCGTGCAGCGTCGCCGCGAGTTGTATCCGCGGATTATGGACACCCACGGTGTCGCGTCGTGCCCGGCCCGGCTGAACTGGTCGTCCCCGACCGGGGTGGTGAACCCCGCGCCCGAGTGGAAACCGGCGACACTGTTACCACTGGCTGTCGTCAATGCCGAATGAGTCTGCGCCGCAGCGGATCTTGCTGCTCTCGCGCAAACCGCTCATCGAGCGCCCGCTGCACGAGTGGCTCGCGGAGGTCGTGACCGACACCGTTCTCGTCACCGTGCCCGGGGCGTTGGCGGATATCGGCGCGGACGTGCGCGACCGGTTTCGTGAATGCCGGACCGTACCGGATTACCAATCGTGGTTTACGGAGTGGACGGCCGAATGTGCAGCGCGCGAACACCGAATCGGTCTCGTCGCCAGTTCGAGTGAGGACGATGTGCTGCGCAGTGCACGGCTGCGTGGTCGGCTCGGATTGCCAGGGCAGACACTGGAATCCGCACACGCCTACCGCGACAAGCTGATCATGAAGGATACGGCGGTGCGGGCCGGAGTGGCTGTCCCCCGGCGGCGGGCCATCGATCGGCCTACCGACCTGATCGAGTTCGTCGAGGAGGCCGGGTTGCCGGTCGTGGTGAAGCCGCGTCGCGGCTCCGCGTCCATCGGGGTGCGCATCCTGCGCAACGGCGGCGATGTCACCGCATTCCTGGCATCGGGCGAATTGCCCGCGGCACCACAGCGTTGCGGGCGGTGGATTGCCGAGGAATACGTCGACGGCGACTTTTTCCATGTGGACGGCGTCATGGCCGACGCGGCGGTCGTGCACTGCTGGCCTAGCCAGTACAACAGCGGCAATGCCGAAGCCGCACAGAGGGAGTCGGAGCTGTCCAGCGTGCTGCTCGCCCGCAATGACCCGAGAACCACTCTGCTGCAACGCTTTGCCGCAGATGTTCACCGCGCCCTGCCGACGCCCGCATTCCCGACGAGCTTCCACCTGGAGGCGTGGATACCGGCGCACGGAAGGCCGGTGCTTTGTGAGGTCGCCTCCCGAACCGGTGGCGCCCTCATTGCCCGCACCTATCGGGAAGCGTTCGGTGTGCATCTGTCCCGGGAGAATCTGCGCGGGCAGTGCGGGCTCGGCCTCGAACTGAGGCATCAACCCACCGCACCCAGGCGCGCGGCCGGCTGGGTACTTTTTCCACCCGGACACGGCCGATTCGAGCCGCCAACGGGTGTCTGTCCGATTCCCGGGACCGAGATCGAATTGCACATGCCCGCAGGCACTTTCGCACACGGTCCCGAGTACGCCGCGCATTCGGCGGCGGCGGTCGCGGTGCATGCCGACACCGCCGAACAGGTGCGGGAGCGAATCCGGGAGACGACGCACTGGTGGGCCGAGAAGGTTCGGTGGCTGAATTGACCCGGCAGCGTTCGCATCGGGTGGCGGTGCTGTCGAAGAAACCGCTGACCACACATCGCTACGATGGCTGGCTATCGGAATTCGGCATCCAGACAACACTTTTCGCCGAGGACACCGCCGCGAGTCGCACATTTCTCGCTGGGGCACACCAATACTCGACCTCGCGTCTCTTTCCGGCTTGGAAGCGCAACCGAGCTGTCGATCAAGCGGTGGCGGCCGCACATGCCGAAGAGCCCTTCGACCGGATCATCGCGCTGAGCGAATGCGATCTCGTCCGAGCCGCCGAACTTCGCGACCACCTCGATATTCCGGGGCAGAGACTGGCATCGGCCACCGCGTTTCGGAACAAGTCCGTCATGAAATCACTGGCAGGCGGGGCCGGGCTGCGCGTTCCGGAGCACCGGCTCGTCGACTCCGTTTCCACCTTGATGGACTTCGCGGACGGCCACCCAGACGGTGTCGTGGTCAAACCGGTCGACGGGTCTGGTTCGGTCGGCGTCGTCGTGTTGCGCGACCGGACCGAGATCGAGTCCTGGGTGCAAGCCCGCGCGCTCTCATGTGACGATCCCACCGACTATCTCGTCGAGGAATGGGTTGCGGCGCCGATGCTTTCGGTGGACGGATTGATGCGAGCCGGACAGCTCCAGGCCGTCATGGTCGGGGCATACACCCGGACCTGCCTGCACTCGCTGGTCGAGCTGGCGCCGCATGGCATTCTGCTACTCGACGCCGACGATCCGCGCGTCGCGGCCGCCCGCGAGTACCTCTCCCGGCTGTTGCGCGCACTGCCCGCCCCGGAGGAGACCATGAGTTTTCATTGCGAGCTCTTCGATCATCCCCGCCACGGCCCGATGCTCTGCGAGATCGCCTGCCGCACCGGTGGCGGCAATCTGAACCTGATCGCTGGCGAAGCACTCGGTATCGATCTGAACCGGGCCTCCTGTCTCGGGCAGGCTGGCATCGACGTGCCGATCGAACGCGCAATGCCCGAATCCGGCCGCTGCTATGGGGATATCGTGGTGCCGCGGTCCCCGCGATCGCTTCCCCCTGGCCTGCGCTGCGATTTGCCCGGTGTCGTGCGCTTCCACCGGGATGATCGCCCTGGACGGGCCGCGAAGGTATCCGATTATGTGATCGATGCGCTGCTGGCGGACGACGACCATATCGGTGTGCGACGGGTGTACGACTCGGTCATCGCGTGGCTGGACGAGCACATGCTGTCCGAGTCCGCGACGGTAGGGTGCTGACCCGCAATGGATCTCGGACTGGCCGGACGCGCCTATTACGTCACGGGCGGCAGCCGCGGCATCGGACGAGCGGTGGTGTCACTGCTGCTCGCCGAGGGCGCCGTTGTCGCGACCTGCGCCAGAGACACGGCGGTGCTCGAGCAGATGCGGGCCGCACTACCACCTGCGCACGCCGACCGGCTGCTGACGCATACCGCCGACGTCCGCGATGCGGATGCCCTCCAACAGGCCGTCGCACGGGCGCTCGAACGATTCGGACGGCTCGACGGTGTGCTGGCCAATGCCGGAGCCGGAATCTCCGGCGGCGTGCTGAGCACACCGGAGTCGGAGTGGCACAACCAATTCCAGGTGAAGGTGGGATCGGTGCTGAACTTGGTCACCTCGGCGCTGCCCGCGTTGCGCGAGTCGGACGCCGGACGGGTGGTGGTCGTCAACGGTGTCACCGCGCACGCGCCCGATCCGGGCATGGCCGCCGTCAGCGCCACGCGCGCGGCCGTGGCCAACCTGACCCGTTCGCTCGCCGTCGAATTGGCACCGTCCGGCATTCTGGTCAATGCGATCAGCCTCGGCGCGATCACGACCGACCGCCAGCACGCCCGCTACCTGGCCGCCAACTCGGCCGAGCCGTTCGCGGACTGGTCCGCGGGCGAGGCAGGCCGCCGGGGCATACTGCTGGGACGCTTCGGAACACCGCGGGAGGTGGCTCCCGTTGCGGCACTGCTACTTTCGCCGATCTGCTCCTATGTGACCGGCAGTTCCATCGATGTCTCGGGCGGCTCCGGTGGCCGCACCTGATTGGCAGATCGTCATTGCCAGGCACGGCCCGACCGAATGGTCACGAGCGGGGCGATTCAGCGGTCACACCGACATCCCCCTGTCTGCGGAGGGGCGGACCCGTGCGGCCGAACTCGGCAGGGCACTGCGGCGACCGCCCCCCGAACGCATCCTGAGCAGCGACCTGACCCGGGCACGACAAACCGCCGCGGCGATCGCGCTTGCCGCCGAACTCGACCCACACGGCATCACGATCGACAGCGGGCTGCGCGAAGAATCACTCGGATCATGGGAAGGCCGTACGCGCGGCCGAATCGCCGGTACCAACCGGGATGGCTACGCGCGCTGGCTGGCCGGTGACATCGGCGCGTTCGACGGCCGGGAAGGACTGGCGGCGGTGGCGCGGCGGGCCGTCCCGGTAGTGCTCGACCATTGCGCCGAGCAGCCACGTACCACCGGGCGGCTCGTCGTGGTCACCCATGCGAATACGGCGTTGGCGCTCATCGGCGCGCTCGGCGATATTCCGCTCGGGGCATGGGCGGATCTGCCCTGTCCCAGACCTGCGGAAGCCATGATCCTGTGGTGAGCGGGGCCGCTCGGGCACTGGCCTGCGCGGTGCTGATCACCGCCATCGGCAACGGTCTGTATCTTGCCGGTACGGTGCTCTTTCTGACCCGCTCGGTCGGGCTGAGCGGCACCGACGTTGGAATCGGACTGACGATCGCGGGCGTAACCGGATTGGGCGCCGGGCCGCTGGTGGGTCATCTCGCCGACCGCTTGGGTGCGCGCGAGATCTATCTGGTCACGTTGACTGCCGAGGCCCTGGCCACCGGAAGTCTTGTCCTGGTTCATAGTTTCGCGGTGTTCGTGCTCGTCGCGGCCGCGGTCGGGATCGCCGAGCAGGGCAGCCGAGCGGTGCGTGGTGCGCTGATCGCACGGATCGGCGGGGATGCGCGAGCGCGGTTGCGCGGCTATCTGCGATCCGTCACCAATATCGGCGTGGCTCTGGGTGCCGCCGGTGCGGGTCTGGCCATTCGATCCGATACGCGCACAGCGTATTCGGCGCTGATCCTGGTCGATGCCGCCAGTTTCCTGCTCACCGCGCTGGTCATCGCTCGTATGCCACGACAGCCCCCGCTGCCTCGGCCCGACCGCGACCATACTGTGCGCCCCGGCAGGTTGGACCTGCCGTTCCTGGCCGTCACCGGGTTATACGGCGTGCTGTCGCTGCAGTATGCGGTGCTCACCGTCGCGCTGCCGCTGTGGATCCTCACCCACACCGCCGCTTCGGCCTGGCTGGTCTCGCCGCTGCTGCTGACGAACACACTGCTCGTCGTCGGCCTCCAGGTCCGAGCGGGCCGTCGCGTCGATTCCATCGCCGACGCAATCACGATCACCCGCCAGGCTGCCGTCCTGCTGACGCTGGGCTGCCTGCTGTTCTGCGTCAGCGCCACAGGCTCGCCGGTATTCGCCATGCTGGTGTTGACGCTCGCGGTAATAGTGCACACATTGGGCGAGATCGCCCACGCCGCAGGCGAATTCGAACTCGGTTTCGCGCTGGCACCGGAACATGCACAAGGCCGCTATCAGGGGATCTTCGGCATGGGAACCGGCGTCTTCATCGCCGCTGCCCCAGCTCTGCTCAGTGTGCTCTGCATCGACCGAGGCCAGGCAGGATGGGTTCTGCTCGGCGGCATATTCCTGACCGCTGGACTCTGCATTGGACCGATCGCGCGCTGGGCGCAGCGCAGCGCCGCACATCTTGTCGATGCATGAAACCGAGCAGTGCAACCTGTACCGCCCAGCACGGCGAATGGCTGCCGTGGCGCGATCGGTGGCTACAGGTGCCGCCGCAGCCGATGATGCGCGGACGCAGCGGCATCCATCGAACTGAATACGGCTCCGGGACAAACTTCTCACCTGGCCGAGGTGAGGGCGGTGGTATACCTCGGCTGGTGAGCGATGAGTTGGTGACCGGTGAGTTGGCCGTTGACGGGCTTGCACGCAGCTTCGCCGTGCGTCCGCCGCGTGAACGGAATGCGCCGCTGGTGTTGGTGCTGCACGGCAATCACTCGGATAGTGCGCGGAAGTACACCAGGCCGATCATGTACGACTGGACCAGTTTTGCCGCCCATGCCGACGAATGGGGCATCGCCGTCGCGTATCCAGACGGTCACGGTGGCTGCTGGGCCGATGGGCGCGGTGTCACAGCGGCCGACGAGGCCGGGGTGGACGACGTGTCGTTTCTGCACGCGGTAATCGATTGGTGCGCCGACCAGTTCGGCACCGCACCGGATCGGACACTTGTCGCCGGGATATCCAACGGCGCATTCATGTCTCACCGATTCGCATTGGAAGCCGCCGATCGAGTCCCGGTATTCGCTGCGGTCGCCGGCGGCTTCCCGGCGGCATTGCTGGATATGCGGCCCACCCATGCGGTATCGGCAATGCTCATCAATGGTGACGCCGACCCGATTCAACCGATCACCGGCGGCCACTCGCGCCGCCACGGAGTGAACGGCGAACCTCGCGGCCGCACACTGGGATTGATCGAAACCGCTCGTCACTGGCAGGCACTCGATCGCTGCTGGCACGACGGTGGCACGATCACGACCGAGCACTCGGGCCGACACACGATGACCGGCGGCGTCGGCGGGACACAGGTCACGGCATGGACAGTATTCGCCGGCGGCCACACCTGGCCGGGCACACCCGTCCCCGCCGAATGGGCCGACTCCCCCGGCGCGGCCGTAACCACCGAATTCGATGCCGCAGAACAGATCTACCACTTCGCCCACCCCCTCCTGATCCCAGCAGCCGGCCGCAAGCTCTGAACCCATGCGGCCAGCACGCTCCCCGTCGGCCCATAGACCGCTACGGAACGGCGCCCGAGCCGTCACTCCCGCGACCCCGCGCCTGCAACTGCGTGACCACCTGACGAGAATGCGCTGGTGGAGGGGCACTCTCGACATTTGCCGCCACCGATACATGGTGATCGGTTGTCCAGCCCTGGGTCAGGAGATTGCATCGCGTCGTGTCATGCGACACCGCGCAACGGCACCGCGCACGTTTTCGCTTCGATTACGTGCGCGGCGTGAACTCAGCATTGCCCCTCGGATCAGGCACGAACGTGCAGTCCGAATCCCGTGCGGCCCTTGGGTTCCAGACCTTCGCGCAGGCGCAGGGCGGGCATTTCGTAGTCGCCGCCGTTCTGGGTGCGGAAGGCGATCGGATCGGTCTGTTCGATCGACAGTAGGCGCTGCTCCCACGCCTTGGCGGTGTCGCTGAAGTCCTCAGGCGAGAAGCGATCCACGCCGTAGGTCACGAACGGCGGCAGGACGTCCATGCCGGGGTAGTAGAGGATGCCGTGCTGGATCGGGAAGAGCAGGTCATCTATGGGGCCGTTGATACCGCGGTCGGTGTAATGCGGTTCGCGGCCTCCGATCGTCACCGACAGCATGGCCCGCTTGCCCGCGAGAGTGCCCTCGCCGTAGCGGTCGCCATAGCGGGTGTCGCTGTGTTCGCCTACGCCATAGGCGAAGTGGAATGTGAAGACCCGGTCGAACCAACCCTTGAGAATTGCGGGCATCGAGTACCACCACAGTGGGAATTGGAAGATCACGGTATCGGCCCAGCGCAGTTTCTCCTGCTCCGCCACGATATCGGCGGTGAGCGTTCCGGTGTCGTACGCGCGGCCGGATTCCGCGGCGACCCGCAGTGGGCCGCTCGTCCCGCCGAAATCGTCGGCGTCGACCGTCGACTTCCATCGCATCGGGTACAGGTCGCTGACCTGTACCTCGTGCCCGGCTTCGCGCAGAGTGGTCACCGCGATGTCCTTCAGTGCGCCGTTGAGCGAGCGCGTTTCGGGGTGGGCGTGGACGATGAGTGTCCGCATTTGCTGCTCCTTCGGATCGGATGTGTTCGATCTTCGCCACTCGAATCGGCTGCTGTTCAGGGACGCTTCTTCCATCGGACGGCACTTCCTGGTATTGACAGGACCACCCTCCCCCGCGAAGCCGTGGCAATACTGGAGGGATGGACGAGCTCAGCGACTTCCTGCGCACGCGGCGGTCCCGGGTGGATCCCGGATCCGTCGGCATCCCTACCGATTCGCGCCGTCGAGTGGCCGGATTGCGTCGCGAGGAGGTCGCGCATCTGTCCGGGGTGAGCGTCGACTACTACGTGCGTTTGGAGCAGGGGCGAGCTCGGCAGCCGTCCGCACAGGTCCTCGATGCACTGGCTCGCGTGCTCGGCCTCGACGAGGTGGAGTGCGAGCACCTGCACCGGCTGGCCCGCCGCCCACAGCGTCCGGCGAAGTCGGCACCGAATGTCCGCATCCGCCCGGAGTTGCGGCGGGTGCTGGATCTGATCCCCGATGCGCCCGCCCTCATCCTCGATCATCGTCTCGACGTGGTCGCGGGCAACCGTCTCGCGGAACTGCTGTACGGACACAGCCCGATGAAGGGTTTGAATATCGCCCGGCAAATCTTCTTGCACGAAGACGGCCGCTCGCTCTACGCCGAATGGGATCTGTGTACCCGCGATACCGTCGGCCACCTGCGCCTGGCTGCGGGCAAGTATCCGGACGATCCCAAACTGTCGGCCCTGATCGGCGAACTCGCCGTGCACAGCGATCGCTTCCGCAAGCTGTGGGCCCGCGCCGATGTCCGCTCCCGCACCCACGGCCGCAAATCCTTCGTCCATCCCCTGGTCGGCACCCTGGACCTACACCAGGAAAACTTCGCCCTACCCGAGGAAACCGGCACCGAACTCGTCGTCCTGTCCGCCGAACCCCGCACCGAATCCCATGACAACCTGCGCCTGCTGGCCAGCCTCGGTGCCACGGATGCCGGAGCTATGCCCGACCGCCATATGACACAACCCTAACGAGCGTCATATTCGTGTAATACGGTGAATCGGGGGCCATAGGAGAACGAGCCGCTGATGACCATCCGACGCGACGCACTCGAACGCGACATCGTCACCGATTTCAGCTCTCGCATGAGCTATGGCGCGTACCTGGACCTCGACACCTTGCTGAGCGCGCAGCATCCGCTCAGCCGACCCGAGCAACACGATGAGCTGCTGTTCATCATTCAGCACCAGACCACCGAGCTGTGGCTGAAGCTGGTATTGCACGAATTGCGCGCCGCGCGTGCGGCTTTCGATGCAGACGACATCGGCGTCGCACTCAAATGCATTGCGCGGGTGAAACATATCCAGAAGACACTCACCGAACAATGGTCTGTGCTCGCGACGCTGACACCCTCCGAATACGCGCAGTTCCGCGATTTTCTCGGGAACTCGTCCGGATTCCAGTCCTACCAGTACCGTGCGATCGAGTTCATTCTCGGCAACAAGAACGCGGCCGTACTTCGGGTGTTCGAATCCGAGCCCGAGGCACACGAAACGCTGGCCACGCTCTTGCCGGAACCGACCCTGTACGACGCATTCTGGCGTCATCTCGCCCGCACCGGACTGGAGGTGCCGCGCTCGACGCTGGAACGCGATGTCAGCGAGGCCCACACGCTCGACCCCGAATTGCTCGCCCTGGTGCAGTCGATTTACGAAGCGCCGGAAGAACATTGGTCGATGTACGAGACGTTCGAGGAGCTGGTGGACCTGGAGGAGAATTTCCAGTTGTGGCGGTTCCGTCATCTGCGCACGGTGCTGCGCGTCATCGGAAGACGTAGCGGGACAGGCGGATCCAGCGGGGCCGGATTTCTACAACGCGCACTCGAGCACAGCTACTTCCCGGAGCTGTTCGCCGTCCGCACCTGGACGGGACACTGAGCGAATCGGCGGATATCCCGAACGAGCCGAGTCGAATCGCCACTCGACACCCGACCTCGACCTCGACCTCGACCTCGACCTCGACCTCGAAGGGATACCCGACACGCGATGACCAATGCCCAACAGCCGCTCGCAGCCGCAGTGCTCGACGACTTCGATGCACGGCCGGGCAGCGCGACCTCGCTCACCCGCACAGTGCTCGGCGCTTATATCCGCGACCTCGGAGGCTGGATCGCGGTGGCCGATTTCACCGAACTACTTGCCGTGCTCGGCATTCCGGCACCGAGCACGCGCACCGCGATCACACGCCTGAAGAGCAAAGGCGTGCTGTACGCCGAAACCCGCAGCAGGCGTGCGGGTTACGCACTGACCGATGCCGCCCTGGCCATGTTCGCCCGCGGCGACCCACGGATCTTCGGGTTCCGCCAGATGGCCTCGGGCGATGCCTGGCGGCTGCTGTCCTACGCCATCCCGGAGTCCGAACGCGCCGCGCGCCACCAGCTTCGGCGACGACTGTCCGCGAACGGCTGCGGCACCGTCTCGGCGGGGCTGTGGATCTGTCCGGAGTACCTCGCGGCCGAGGCAGCCGCCATCGTCACGGCCCTGGATCTCGACGGCTATGTGACCTCGTTCCGCGCGACCGACCCCACCGTGCCCGGCACCCTGCGCGAGGCCGCCGCGCAATGGTGGAATCTCGACGATCTCGCGGCCAGACACCGAACCTTCTACGGAAATCACTGCGGAATCCTCGACCTGGACGACACCAGCGACCGAAATGCCTTCGCACACTTCACGCTGATGCTCGACGAGTGGCGGATCATTCCCTACATAGATCCGGGATTGCCCGACGAAATGCTGCCCCACAATTGGCCGGGACCAGCCGCCGTGCAACTGTTCGCCGAGGCTCGACGACGGTATTTGGAACCGAGTCGCCGGTGGGCGCGAGCATCGATCGACCAGACGGGAATCCGGTGACGAGAGTCTTCCGGCCACTGCAAACCTGTCACACCGATACCAGACCACCCCATCGGCCGCTTGGAACAGATCGCCACCCCCGCGCAGCCGGAATCACGCAGAGCAGATCTGACAGCACACGCAAAGCACAGTGGATATGGCGGCCGGAACTCTAGGCTGGAGACCTTTGCACATCACACCATGGTGCGGATCCTGCACACCCAGTTGCCAGGTGCATCACCGACGGTCGCGCCGGGATCAGGTCGCGGATGAAACTGCGTCGCGAGCAATGCCCGATGCCGTAGGGCCGCGTCTTGGGGAACGGAGGCATCAGGCTGATCCCCTACGGCGCGATCCCCTACGGCGCCGACGGCGGCACCCGCCAGAGCGATCCAACCTGGGTCCATGACAGGCAAGTATGGCCGTTTGCTCGGAATCAGCCGAGTCCTCAGATCTGGATCTCGAGGCGCTGACGCGAACACCGGAAAAGGCGAAACGGGGCTTGGACTAGGCTTCCACCGAAGGTGACGACACCGAACGGAGAGGGCTGATATATGGCGTCCGCAACAGCATCCGCACAGATCGGGGTTACCGGCCTGGCGGTCATGGGTAGCAATATCGCCCGGAACTTCGCCAAGCACGGCTACACGGTGGCACTGCACAACCGCAGCATCGCCAAGACCGACGCACTGCTCGCCGAACACGGCGGCGACGGCAACTTCGTGCGCACCGAAACGATCGAGGAGTTCGTCGCCGCGCTGGAGAAGCCGCGCCGGGTGCTGATCATGGTCAAGGCGGGCGATCCGACCGACGCCGTCATCGAGGAGCTCGCCGCGGCGATGGAGCCCGGCGACATCATCATCGACGGCGGCAACGCGCTCTACACCGACACCATCCGCCGCGAGGCAGCCATGAAGGCACGCGGGCTGAACTTCGTCGGCGCGGGCATCTCCGGTGGTGAGGAGGGCGCGCTCAACGGTCCGGCGATCATGCCGGGTGGCCCCAAGGAGTCCTACGAATCCCTCGGCCCGCTGCTGGAATCGATTGCCGCGCAGGTGGACGGCACACCGTGCTGCACGCATATCGGCCCCGACGGCTCCGGACACTTCGTCAAGATGGTGCACAACGGCATCGAATACGCCGATATGCAGCTGATCGGTGAGGCCTACCACCTGTTCCGCGACGCGCTTGGCTTCGACGCCAAGCAGATCGCCGATGTTTTCACGCAGTGGAACTCCGGCGAACTCGAGAGCTACCTGGTCGAGATCACCGCAGAGGTGCTGAACCAGGTCGACGCCAAGACGGGGCAGCCGCTGGTCGATGTCATCGTCGACGCGGCCGAGCAGAAGGGCACCGGTCGCTGGACCGTGAAGTCCGCACTCGATCTGGGCATCCCGGTCACCGGCATCGCCGAGGCGGTCTTCGCGCGGGCGCTGTCGGGCTCGCGTGCGCAGCGCAAGGCCGCGGTCGGTCTCGCCGCGGGCAAGCTCGGCGAAAAGCCTACCGATGTCGCGCAATTCACCGAGGACATCCGGCAGGCGCTCTACGCGTCGAAGATCGTCGCGTATGCTCAGGGCTTCGATCAGATCGCGGCGGGCAGTGCCGAATACAATTGGGACTTGCGTCCCGGCGACATGGCCACCATCTGGCGCGGCGGCTGCATCATCCGGGCCCGCTTCCTGAACCGGATCAAAGAGGCCTACGACCAGAACCCGGAACTGCCCAGCCTGATCCTCGCGCCGTATTTCCGTGAGGCGATCGAGACGGCCATCGACAGCTGGCGCCGCGTGGTCGCGACGGCCACCCTGCTCGGCATCCCGGTGCCCGCGTTCGCCTCCTCGCTCTCCTACTACGACGCCCTGCGCGCCGAACGCCTGCCCGCCGCCCTCACCCAGGGGCAGCGCGACTTCTTCGGCGCGCACACCTACGAGCGGATCGATGCGCCGGGCAAGTACCACACGCTGTGGAGCGGCGATCGCAGCGAGGTTTCGGCCGACTGAATCGAGCGCCGTCCCAGCTATGGGAAGACCCCAAAATTAGGGGCCGGATGTACCGCGCTCGCATGAGGAGGACTGTTTGGCGGACGAACCACGCGAACCAGCCGCCGAGCAGCGGCTCGCCGATGCGCTGAAAGCGCTCGGACCAACCGGCTGGCAGCAGGCGGACGCGGTGTTCGCGGTCACGGTGGCGGGGGAAGTCGGGCAGCTCGCGTACTCCGTCGGCGATCAGGTGGTTCCGCTATCACCCCCGGAGTCGGTCCTCGCGCTGGTCCGGGAACTGCGCACGCTCGCGGCTCGATCCAATGGCGGACCGTGGTGGCGCATGCTGGTTGTACTGGCCGAGTCCGGCGAGATAGATATCGATTACGACTATGGCGAGCAGCCGTTCCCGCCCGGGCAGCTGTTCGCTCCGGAGGCGTATCGCGCCGACCTCGAGGCGTATCCGCGTGCCCAGGTCCCGGTGTGGATGGGCGCTTACATCGGCCACGGCGACCGCCAACGTCGCACACCGCAACAGGCAGCTTCCCAGGCCCGCGCAAATCGATCCGGCCAGGTATGGGCGACGCTGGCGGAATACGAATTTCCCCCGTTCCCGCAGATGTGGGCGCGCTGGGCGACGATCGCCGCGGCCTTCGTCGCCGCTCGGTCGGAGCACGGTCCGCGGATGGAGCCGTGGACGGGAGTGTTCGAGGGGGCGGCATTGCACGGGTCGACGCTGCACGCGCTCCCGGCTGGGCGGGCCGTGCTCTCGGGCGGAGTGTGGAATGCCCCGACGCTGGACGCGGTCTACAACGGCGGCGAGCCGATGCCGGATCTCTATGCGGGCGCACCGGATTGGGTCGCCGATCCGGTGCTCGACCCGCGCGCCGCATCTGGTCTGCTGTCGTTCTGCTACTGGTGGGAGGCCGGGCGCTGGTACCGCGGGGCCTCGCCGTCGGCGGAGGAGTGCGCCGTGGCGGTCCCCGGGGTGTGGACCAGGGAAACGGCGCTGGGGATCGTCGCCGACCTGCTCGGCACAGAGCCGAATCCTGGTGCACGCGAAGCGATTCCCGCACTGCTGGTGGCGGCTGAGGGCGGTAGGGTCACGCGTCGAGAGTTGGTCGCGGTGTTCGGCGAGGACCGCCGGTTCGACATCGACGGTGCGCTCTATCAGTACTCGCTGGCCGGATTGGCGCCGCCAACGCCGGAGCCGATGCCCGCCGCGGAGGCGATCTCCCGGGTGCGCGATTACATCACCGGGCGCGTACTGGACACCACGGGATATCCGCTCGAACAGTTGGCCGCCGAACGATTCAGCGTCGGCTGGATGGTGCATGTGCCCGTATCCGCCGGGATGGTCGCGACCGATCGGGCGATCTTCTATCTCGGCGACGACGGTCTGTTCGAGCAGTCGTCGACGTCCATCGATCCGCCGGTCTACATCGCCGACTTCGAACGCCGATACGCCGAACGCCACGGCTGAGATCCGAAGAGGAAGTCATGGACCGTTGGGAACGAGAAGGGTTGCGCTCGGCCAATTTCGGGATACGCAATCAGGTCGAGAACATTCTCGGCGTACTCACCGAGCAGCAGGCCCACCGGGCCGAGGTCCAGCGGAAGTTGGATACCGCACGGTGCACCATACCTTCGGCGGATGGCCTGGTGGAGGTCACCGTCGACAACTCCGGTGTCCTCATCGACGTGCGGTTCACTGCGGATGCCGCGCATAGTACCGCCGAACAGTTGGGCCGGTCGGTCACCGAGGCCGGGCGCGAGGCGGCTCGTCGTGTGCGGGAGCAGGCGACACAGATCCTGGCCCCGGTTGCCGCAGCCATCCACGACCTGCCCGACCTGCCCGATCTGGTGCTCGGGGCCCCGAGCCTGCGCGAGCCGGAGCGGCGCGACGAGTAGCCCCGCACCTATTCCCGACAATGAGAAGTCATGGTGCGGCCGCAGTAAGATTTTTCGCCAGGCAATCACCTGCTCGGTTCGCTGGTGAGGGTTGAAGGGTGACCGGGTATGGGCCAGTCGTTGCATATCGATCCTGACCGCGTCCATGCGCTCGTCACCGAACTCGCCGCAGTCGCCGCATCCGCGCACCAAGATCTGACCGAACTGAAGGAGGCCCTGGCTCGCGAGGGCAAGCCCTGGGGTGATGACGAGCCCGGGCGAATGGTCGGCGATGCCTACGAGCCGCAGGCGCAGAAGGGGCTCGAGGGATACCAGAACCTAGTCGACAATCTGCACGGGTTGAGCAAGGGCGTCAGCGAGGTCGCCGACGCACTCCACGACCAGGACCAAGACAGCGGGCAACAGATCCGCAATACCGGGTCGAATCAGCCGGTGTCCGTCGTGCCGGATACGACGTGGTCCGGCACCAACGCACCCCGAACCAGTTCGCCCGCAACCGATTCCGGGGCGAATACCGACAACGCGAACGCGACGCCGACACATACTGGCGGATCGTCTCCCACCTCGTCCACCCAGCCGAGTTCCACTCCGAGCGCCTACCCACAACCGGAGGCCAACGGCTACAACCCGATCGGCCAGCCCACACCATTCGGTCCGCAGCCCGTGTACCCGGATTCGAGCACACCGCTGAACGAACCGGACTCCGCGCCCCAACCTACCGCGCAAACCTCGCCTGGAGACGGCGAGAATGCCACATCACCACAGGTCGCGGACGATTCGGCCCCAGCTGTGCCCGGCGCGACGCCATCCGCCGCCACGGCGCCACCCCGGACCGGCGATCCCGGGGTCGCCGAGAAGCCCGCGGGCACGCCATGGTCGAGAACGCCAGGAACGGCCTTCCCGGCGATACCGTCGGGTACCCCCTGGGCCCGTAGCGGCGCTCGCCCACCGGCACAGGTCTTCGCACCGCCCCCGACCGGCGTCGGCCCGGCGCCGCCCAGCGATCGGAAACGAGAGGACAAGCGACGTAAGAAGAAGCGCGATTCGACCGCGGCGGAGCTCGTCCGGGCGCCGACCGATGCGGCGGCGCTGGCCGCGGCGCATGAGCTCGCCGATCGACACGAACTGCGGATCGTCGGCTTCGACACCTCGGGTATCGGACAGGAGATGGTCGCTCAACTGGCCGCGGCCATCGACGACATTCTCGGCAAATATCCGTTCATCGAGCTCGGCGGAATCGAGATCACCGAACTCGAAGGCCGGATCTCCCAGGTGACCCGGGATCGAGGCGATGAAGGGTCGGAATCGGCGAATACCGGGTCGTGGATCATGCTCGACCGCGCCCTCGTCGCGAATCCGGCGCAGTTCAGCGAAAAGGTCTACGCCGCAATACAATCCGGGAACGCTATAGCCGGATCAGAGGAGCGACCGATGTATTCGACGATCGTCGGCGACCTCGGCCGGATCATGGAGGATCAGGCGGGTCAGCCCATCCGGAGGTTGGCGCAGCGGTCCCTGATCACCGAATATCGCCGCATCAACGGCCCGTGGGGCGCCGGGGATACCCTGGCCCGCATCGTGGGCAGTTACCGGCGATGGCGAGACCAATTGGGCGGCAACAGCATCCTCGACGGCCGGTTCCAGCCGCGCGCGGCGTTGGTTGCGGCATTCGCCGAGGTGGAGTTGCGCGGCGAGGACGCGTGCGGTCCGGCGCGGGTGCTGTATCGGTTGCTGGTGGAGGGCGCGAGAGGGCGGTCGACGCCTCTGTGAGTGTCTCTATCCCACCCCACTTCCCGGACTGGCTGACGCGCTGGGTGATCGGCCACTTCCCCGTCGGTAAGCCCAACGACATCCGCGACGCCGCCGAGGCTTGGGCACACTCGGCCGAACGCCTCAAAGTCACATTGGGGCACCTGGAACGACTCGAACGCGAAGTGGCCGCGGCAATCCAGGGCGAGGCCGGCGAGGCGATCCAGAAACAGCTGAAAACCGAGATCGCGAACACGCGCAATCAAATCGAATTCGCCGACGGCATGGCCGGCCTGCTCTACGACTCGGCCAACTCGATCGAACTCGAGCAGTACATCGTCATCGGTATCGGGGCCGTCCTCCTCGCCAACCTGCTCATCGATACCGCCGTACCGATGAAGGCCGCCAGCGACCGCATCGCCGCCGATGTTGCCGCCACAGCCGCCCGTCGCGACACCCTCGCCTTCCTATTCCAACGCGCCGCTGGCTTCATGGAGCGATTCCCGCACATGGCGCTCGCCATTCGCGCGACCATCATGGGCGCGGTTTCCATGGGCGGTGTCGTCGCCGGTGCCGAATACGTCCAAATCCTCCAGGGCCGCGGCAAGCCCGGTCGCCGTACCAGCATGGATTGGAGCCAAGTCTGGGTGGCGGCGACCGCCGGTGGTGCCGGTGGCCTGGTCGGCTCACTGGCTACCCGCACAATGCTGCCTGCGCTCACTCGCGTCGCGGCCAACGCCGCGACACCGATGGGACGCACGACAGGACGCGTCGTGGCCGTCGTGCTCGCCAGCGCCGGCGGCGGAGCCGCGGGCGGGGCCGGCGCGGCGGTGGTCGTAGCCAAGCTCACCGACACCGAACTCACCGGCCGAAAGCTCACCCAAATGATCCTGATGGGTGCCAGCGGTGGCGCTATCGCGGGCATCGGCGCGGCGGTGCGCGTCACCCGCGCTATGAGCACCGCCCGCGCCCCTGAGGGGACCGTCCCCGAGATCGGCGGATCCCGAGGCAGTCGCGACGACAGCGGGCGCGACGGCCTCCCGGTCCGATCAGCGCCCGACTGGGCCAGAGCACGCGGCAGCGCCGACACGCCTCGGCCACGCGAGGAGACCATCCCTGAGATCGGCGGATCCCGGGACGACAGCTCGCGTGACGGTGTCCCGGTCCGAGAAACCACCGGCGAAGGCCAAGCACCCTGGGAGCCGCCCAAGGAGGCCGTCGCCGATATCAACGAGCTGGGCAAGTTGCGCGACGACGAGAGCGGCGGGTCATTAGAAGATGCCTTCCGCAAACTCGATGAGGGCGGCACCCCGCCGTCTCCGGGTACCGACCAACCGTCATCGGGTACCCCGCAGACCCCGCCCGCATCGCCGACATCGCCCGGCGGCACACCCGAACCCAGCCACGGCTGGAGTTCCTGGGATGCAGCGCTGCGGCAACTCACCGAGGGCGGCTTCGGAGAGGCGCCGGCCGATCCCATGGCCGCACCGGGAGGCTCGTCGTCGACCAACCTTCCCGGCACCGCTCAATTCCACAGCAGCCGACCCGATACTCCGCAGATGAGCCTGGCCGGAACCGTCGTCGCCGCCGAGGGCCAGCCCGGCGCCACGCGGGGATCGGTAATGACGATGAGTGCCGACACCCCCGTCGAGAACAACACCCACGTCGCCACTGCCAAGGATTTCGGCGGCAGCGGCGGCGGCAACGGACCTGGTGTTACCGCGGGACCACCTGTCGCACACGGGGATTCACCGACCGGAGGCGGTCCTGGCTCGGGTTCGCCCAAATCCGGGCACGGGCCGGGCGAACCGCCGCCCGACTCCGACGAGGCCATCCTCCTCAAACTCGACTTCGATCCCGAACCGGTTCCCAATGAGCCGGTCACACCAAGCGGTGACTCACCCGCGGCGCCGCCGCACGCTGCGGGCACCACAGTGGTCGAATCAGGACCGGGCAGTGGGTCCGGCTCAACGCCATCGGCCACCCCGACGGAGGCGAAAAACCCTACCGCGCATGCGGGTGCGACACCCAGTCCCAGCGGTGCACCGGCTGCCACACCTGTGGCCAATCCGCCCCACACCAACCAACAATCCGGGCAACCCAACGCACCTCAGCCCCAGCCCACACCACACGCCGCACAAGCCAACACACCCCAACCCCAGCCCACACCACACGCCGCGCGGGGCAATGCACCGCACCAAGCCAACCCGCAAGGTGCACAAGCCAACTCGCCACAACCGCCGCACGCCGCCACACCGACACCCGGCGCACCCGCAAACGACCTTGCAGCCCAGACGATCCCACCGACAGCACTGGCCGGCGCGGCAGCACTGGCCGGGCATGGGCCGTCGAATCCCGATACCACCGCAGAACACTCGGCATCGCTACCCGCATTGTCCGGCGGGCAGCCTTCCGACAACGACCAGACTTCCGGCGATCCCAAAGAATTCCCCGACCAGGACGAGATCGGGACCGTCGTAAAACCTCCGATGCCCAGCTACGTCCCCGCACAACCGCAGGTCGACGAATACCCCAACAACGCACCCGACGAATACACCAAACCACCCGGCACCACCTACAACATCCCCGGCCAACCCAACCCACCAGACGGCCCACCCCCCAACGCGATTCCGATCATCCCGCACCCGACCACACCGGCGATCCCCGATACCGGATCTGCCATACCTCTAACCGATCGACCACAGGTCCCGATCCCGGATACGGCTGTCCCTGGCGCTCCCGCCGAAGGGAATCGGGACGGTCAGAAGCCGCTCGTACACGACTCCGAACCACCCCTGCCCCGCCACTCCAACAACCCGGCACCACACCTGCCCGCCCAACCCGCCGACCACCCCACCGAACTCAACCCACCCGCCCGCTACGCCACGCCACCAAACCCCGAAACCCCGGGCGCACCAACCGATCCCACCGGAGCTCCGCAGCTCGACCGCCACGGCACGAACTACATCCCGCCCCTCACAACCGAACCCACCCGCGGCGGCGTCCCGCCGACCACGCCCGCGGGACCCTTGCCACAACCGGTGGCTCCGGCACGTCCGGTCCCCATGATGGCCCAAGCCTCGGCGGTCAAGCCCAAGAAGCGCACACCGAAGACACAGCCACCCGAACCACCCAAGCCGACGGCGAAACCACCTGCGCCGATACCGATCCCACGACCCGAGCGCCGTAAGCACACACAACCTTCCACACCACCGATTCGCACGAACGCGACCAAACAGTCGGCACGCACGACCGGACGCGACCTGGCCATCACCCTCGCCGACCCCACCCGTGCGCTGACTGTGCCCGCGCTCACCCGACCCGAGCCGCACGGCCGGAACCTCGCCGAGCAGATGATCAGCGGCGGCCTCGCCACGGCGGTCCGCCCCACCCAAGGCACGGCCACACTGGTCCGCCCCCTCGAGGCGGCTATCACCGAGCTCGAGCGATCACTCGCGGACAGCTGGAGCGACGGACTCTTGCTCGCGCCGGAAGCCGAATCCTCGGGTCGACGCAGCACCGACGGGCACACACCGCGACCTCTCGAGCAGTCCATCGCCGAGATCGATGAGCAGACCATCGCTGACATCAACGAGATCAGCCGTGCCCTCCTCCACGAACTCGGCCTACCCGACGACGGCGACACCCCCTCACTCTCGAACTCGACCCAAGCGCCGACCTCCTCGGCCAACGCGCCCGCGCCCGGTTACGGCTGGAGTTCCTGGGACACGGCCCTGCAACAACTCATCAAGAGCACGTACAACGCACCCGCACCGACCGAACCCAGCACGACATCGGCGAGCCCGTCATCAACCGACCTCCCGAAAAACACCCAATTCCACAGCGATCGACCCGAAAAGCCACAGCCGGGCCTCGCCGGAACCATCGCCGCCGAAGACCAATCGGTAACGCCGCTGACGATCAGTGCTGACTCCCCTACCGGGAGCACCCACTTCGGCACTGCGGAGGATTTCGGCGGCACCAGCAGTGACAACAGGACAGGAGTCACGGCGAAACCGCCTGTCTCACACACGGATTCGTCGTCCAACAGCGGACACACCTCGAGTTCGACCATCTCCGGTCACGAGCCCAGCGTCCTCGATCTCCACTTCTTCGATAACGAGACGGCTGTCGAAGACAACACCACATCGGGTACCGCGACGGAGACGAAGAACCCAGCCGCATCCGAGGGCGCACCGCCCGGTCCTCCCTCCGGACCAGCAACGCCCACACCGGCGGCCAACTCACCGCAGCAACCCCCACCCGCCTCCGGCGCGGCAGCGAACAACCCCGGCGCGCAGGCGCTCCCGCCAGCGGCAATCGCCGGTGTCATACCAGGGGGACTTGGACCGTCGAATATCGCCGCGGGACTCTCGACACCGGCACCCGCGATGACCAGCGGACAACCTACCGACAACGACCAAACCTCCAGCGATCCCAAAGAATTCCCCGACCAGGACGAGATCGGGACCGTCGTAAAACCTCCGATGCCCAGCTACGTCCCCGCACAACCGCAGGTCGACGAATACCCCAACAACGCACCCGACGAATACACCAAACCACCCGGCACCACCTACAACATCCCCGGCCAACCCAACCCACCAGACGGCCCACCCCCCAACGCGATTCCGATCATCCCGCACCCGACCACACCGGCGATCCCCAACACCGGATCCGCCATCCCCCTCACCGACCGACCACAAGTCCCGATCCCCGACACCGCCATCCCCGGCGCACCCGCCGAAGACGACCAGGACCGGCAGAAGCCACGCGTACACGACTCCGAACCGCCCCTGCCCCGCCACTTGAACAACCCGGCACCACACCTGCCAGCCCAACCCGCCGACCACCCCACCGAACTCAACCCACCATCCCACTACGCCACGACACCCAACCCCGGAACCCCCGGCGCCCCAACCGAACCCACCACCCCCCAACTCGACCGTCACAGCACCGACTACAACCCACCCCTAACCACCGAACCCACCCGCGGCGGCGTCCCCCCAACCACACCCGCCGGACCCCTGCCACAGCCAGTCGTCCCCGCCCGCCCGATCCCAACGGCTCAGGCGTCGGCCAGCGACCCCAAAAAACGCAAACCCAAACGCAAACCGCAAAAGCCACCCGAACCACCCCAGCCACCACCACCCCCTCCGCCGCAGGAGTCCCAAGAGAACGCGGCTGCGCCCGCCGTACCGACGCCGGGACCGCCCACACCCAAGCGGCCCAAGCGCAATCAGTCGAACGCGCAGGCGGCAGACCGAGCCGTTCGCACGGCACTGCGAGATTGGCCGCATGCCGAACAGGTCGACACCGCCGAGCGGATAGCGGCGGCGTTGGTTCAGCAGGCGCTCACCCGGCCTGATTTCGATCCCGGGAGGGATCGCGATCCGCGAGTGTCGGCATCGATTCATGGAGAACCGGGCAATCGGTGGGCGATCATCGAGGTGGCAGATGGAAACGGCGAGATGCCTGTGCGCTCCCAGGACGGCAAACCTGGGTGGCCTGCCATCGACTCGATGATCGAGAAAACGGAGGCGTCGGGCTACGAGTTGCCGCGGGGTGCGGGAAAGACGGTGTGGTTCAAGCTCTTCGAAGCCGCGGGCGACGGTGATCCATCCCAGGCGACGTCCGATCCGGATGTCGACCTGATTTTCCCCCCGGGCACCGTCGAGCGCGGCGCATCGCAAGCCCGGCGGGAGGTCCGCGAACTGTTGCGGCAAGCTGGTTTACCGGACGAGCGAATCGATGACGTGCTGTCGGTGGTTTCGGACGCAATGCAGAACGTCGCTCGATACGTGCCCGACTCGGATGCACGAGTACGGGTTTGGCGAACCGGGCGGGTCGAGATCGGCGACGACAGCCAAAATTTGCCGCGGCCGCAGGAAGACAGTGATACCGACCCGTTCGCCGATGAGGAAGCCGATGAGTGGGCACTGGGCGTGTTGTTGCCCGGCACCCATGGCCGCTTCTTCCGGGAGATGGTGGGTCAGCTTGCCAACACATGGGGCGTCAGCCTGGAACGTGCTGGGGGCAAGACGATTTGGTTCGACTTCGGGACGACAGATCCTGCCGACGTCGCTCCGGACAACGACGACTCCGGTTCCGACACCGCGACCCCGCCGTCACCTCCTGAACCGGGTGTTCCCGGGGCAGTGCCCACCGCACCGCACGCTGACTCGTCCGACGGATTGGCTTCGCCCGCTGAAACCGAGCAGCCGGAGGAGCCCCGCCCGCGGCAGTCTCCAGAAGAACTGCGCTTTCTCGAGTGGTACCGAGGGCGGCTGGCGGATCAATCTGGGCTGCCGCGACAGAGCCTTGCGGAGTATGTCGAGATGCATCACCTGGAAGTCGGGCAGGTGCAGCGATGGCTGGCGCGGTCGGGGCTCGCAGCGAGTGACCAATCGGTAGAGCCGATAGCACAGCTCCCGTGGCCAGGAGACGGCGACAAGACGACGTGGCTGTCCGGATTGCGCCGATACCTCGGGGTGGCACCAGCGCGAATGGACGAATTGATCGATGCGCCGCAGGGGACCTGGGAGGCGGTCGAACAGGGAGGCCCGGATCTCGAGATCGACCAGGTCCGGTCGCTTTTACGCCGCGTTCCCTACGCCCGAAGAATGTACGTGGATGCCGCCTCCTATTATCCGGAACTATTAACACGGAATGGGGTCCCGGCATACCCCGAGGGTTATTCCGATATCGCACAGTACATTCGCTCGCTGCGTAACGAATCAGATCTTTCGGAAGAGGAACTCGGCGCTCTGATAAGCAAGTCGCGGAGCACAGTAATAAACTGGGAGTTAGGAACGACTTGGCCTCCTCGATCGGCAGTCGAGATGATCAGCGAAGTTGCACCGTTCGCACATAATGCGTCAAATGACGAGCTCGCCGAATGCTTTACCTACTTGCCGAGGAAGAACCTTGTATTTCCCGATCCCCGTGCAGTCGAATCGCTCGGCGAATATCTGCGATACTTCCTTAGGCTGAACAATGTCAATGACGCGGATGCGGCACGAGCATTCGGGATTACCAGGGTAAAGGTAGGCCGCTACAAGAAGGGCCAAGAACTTGACGAACTTGCCATGCTGGGAATCTATCGCGACGTCCTGCGGGACCAGAGTGTTGGCACATGGAACGAACTGGCCGAGGCATGGGGTTATCGCTACCGAATGGATCCGGCAGGTGAAACAATCCCCGATGCAGCCTTCTACGAGACGGTACACGACTGGTTGACGGCAATTCGGCTGTACTATGGTATGAACCAGTCTGAGTTCGCCTCCCTGATCGGACTACCGAAGCAGACGATCAGCCGAAGAGAGACCAGGACCAGGCCTTCTGTCGTGGCCCTTCGCGAGCTGCGGGACATTCTCCAAGCTGCCGACGTGCCGGTTCCGGGTGCAGCTTTCACAAATGACACTTTGATGAAAGCATTGCAACAATTTTACGCGGGCACGGACGTTGGATCGGGAGACGAAGAGGATAATCGACTGATCTGGAATCTGATCGCGACTCGCCCCGGGTCCTCCGAGGAGCGCGAAATCAGACGCCAGATTTTGGAGAAGTACGCGTGGATCGCAGAGGCAGCTATTGCGTATTGGACAGTCCCGGGAACGGAACGTCAAGATCTTCTCCATTACGCTATCGAAGCAATCGGTGCCGCCACCAGAACATTTGTCCCGCCGGGAAGTTTCATTCGCGCTGCTCTGTCGGATGCTCGTTTCGCCATGAAGTTTGCGTACTACGATCATCTGTACCCGAATTTCGGGAGGAAAGATCTCCAACGGATTGTCGCCGTCGACGCATATATCAGGAATCGCACCAAAACTGGCGATTCAGAACCCGATAATATCGAAATAAGTCAGGCGCTTGGACTAGACCTCACCAAAGTCAGCGAGGCAAGACAGCGGATCCCCCAGCGAAAACCGGTGTTTCTGGAGTCGCAGGTCTCCGACGAGGAAAATTCCGACCCGAACGAGGACGATAACCCGTCGGTAGAGGACGCGGCCGCTCCCATTGCCACCGCCGCCGGGCCGGTGGATGAAACGTTTTCGAACATGCCGAAGATTCGAGAAGCCCTGCCGAATCTCTCCGACAAACAGCGGCGTGTTGTGCTCAACTACCTCATCGAAGAAATCTCGCTTGCCGAGATGTGCACAGAACTGGATATCGAGCCGGAAGCGGCTCGCAACCTCATCGCACAGGCCGCCGAAAGCCTCCGCTCGGCGTACACCGACGAACCGAACGACGAACCCATCGCTACACCGAGGCAACGGCCCGGACCCGCACGTCAACGCCCAGCCGGTCCAGGCAGGCCGCACCACCACGCGGGCAAGCCGCGCCAGCGATTCAGCGGCGGGATCGGACCCGACGAATTCGACCCATTCATGCGGAACCATCACAGCGATGGCGCACTTGGCCCCCATGGACGCCGCCGACGCCAATCGGGCGCAGGGAATCGCGAACCTGACGGCACCGCAACACACCCGGACCAAGATCCTGGCGGCCTGACGAGCCAGGCCGACGTCCCCTCACCCCATGCCACCCCGAGCGGCGTCGGACCTGGCAGGTCCGATACAGATGCTGCCGTTGCGCAGCTGGGCGCCGCAGTCGACATCGGACTACTGGAGTTGGTGATCGTCGGGGTCGAGGCGGAACGCGATGCCGCATCGGCGGGGCCTGCTTCGGATGTGGAGCCGGTCGAGCGGCTCGATAGCATGCTGGCCGGGCTGCGCGAGTTGCGCGAAGCAATGAATCGATCGGATGTGCAACCGGACCGGTTCCGGACGCTGGTCCACCACTTCCATGCGGTAGCGGAGCGGCTGGCGGCAATGACCGACGCCGACAACATCACGGACGAAAACCGCCTCCCCGCAGCCGGGGTCCAGCAGGTCTACGACCTTCGTGATCGGGACCGGCGGGCGGCCGAGGCGGTACGTCGCCACCAGGCCGCCGACGCCCGCGTCGATCAGCTCGCGGCGAAGTTGGACGCGCCCCCGAGCGGCGAGCCGACTGGCACCCCGGACAGGGGCCTGCTGGAGGCTATCGATACCGGCCTGATCCGGACGGTTCATACGACGCTCGAGGCGGAATGCGCTGCCGCGTTTGTGGATCCGCGCATCGCGGCGCCTGCGGAGGTGGCACGTTATCAGAAGCTGCGCGGAATGCTCCGTCGGATCACTGAACTGCTGGACGTAGTGGATGATCAGGATGCGGAGATCGCACAGGACCGACTGCGATCGCTGGTCCACCACTTCCATGCCGCCGCCGAGTGGTTGGCATTCAAGGACGCGAACAACGTCGATGCGACGAGCGTCCGACAGGTCTACGTTCGTGCTCGGGAGCAGTTGGTCACGGCGGCTGTCAATCGTTTCCGAATGGCCGACGATCGCGTCACCGCGCTCGGCAACGAGTTGAACGCGGCCCAGCCCAACAGTCCAGGCGTGCCTGAGTCGGCGGCAGGTACATCAGTAGTCCAGAATGCCCTTGCGAATCTCCTACAGATATTCGACCGGACGCGAACACCCGAAGAGCTTCACGAAATATTTCCGGATATACCATTCGACGATATAGTCGCCTTGTCGGAAATCTCGTATCAAAAGAATGGAATGAATGCGCCGGGTCGCTCCCGTGAAAGTCTCGAAATTCTACTCCGGAAAATATGGGAAGATCGAGAGAAAATCAGGACAGCCAGGGATGTCTACAAAATTCAGAACGCACCGTCCGAGACCGAAGCGGACACGGTCAGCGACCCCGGATCCCATCTCCGAGCACTGGTAGGCATTCTCGAAGGGCGGCCCACCGAACTACAGAATGCGACGACCGACACCTACTCGAACGGGCCCATGAATTTCGGTGTCGACGAGGCCAAATATGTGGTCGGCCTCCCTGACAACATCAAATTCATCCGTTACTACCGAGACCGCGCGGCCACCGGCCACAATTTCCGTGTCTATGTCCACGCACATCCAGACGCGGCGCCCGCACTGATGCACGATATCGTGCACGAGATCGTCGACCAGCCGGATCACTATGCCGGTGTCGAGAGCGCAAAAATCGCCGGACCAGGTAAGTGGTCGAGCGACAGCATCGTCATCTATGTGGACGAACTCGAAGACGCCCTGCGGATCATGCCGTGGCTACGCAGATATCAGGAGCAACACCAGGACGCCTTCTTGTGGGCCGTTCCCGCCATGACGCACCAGGTTATGGCGGGCGTTGGAATCGGCTCCGACTCAGCGGATGGGAGCAGCTTCGGTGACCTTCGGTCATCGCCCATCTTCGCGGCCTTGCGATCGACTCTGGCGGCCGGTGGCGACTTCGCGACATTCCACTACGAAGCCATCGCTGCCTTGGTCGACACCGGCGTGGATCCAGATCACCCGTGGCTGCCGGACGGCTCGCCCAGATGGCGAGATCACTATGAGGTCAATCTGCTCTCCGCTGCCGGTGTGACCGACCGGGGCGGACAGCCCGACGGCCGGCAACATAATGTGAACGAGGATTTCTTCGCGCTCACGACAGCCGATGTCGGCGACGAGCAGTGGACCTTGGCAGCGGTGGCCGACGGCATATCCAGCCAAGACCACAGCGAAGAGGTATCAGCTGCGGCCACCACAGCAGCCGCCGCTGTTCTTCATGAGGCGGCGGCCGACGTTGCGCTCGGCGGCAGGCCCGACCCTGTCGAGACCGCGAAGCGTGCATTCAAGGCCGCCCACAGCGCCATTCAGGATCTGATCACGGCGAAATACCCCGCATCCAACCATCCGCCCGCGACCACGCTGGTACTGACCATCGCTACTCCGACGCAGCTCATCACCCTGTCGTGCGGCGACTCCCCCGCCTTTTGGATCCCAGCCGACGGCGGTCCCGCCATCCAGTTGACCAACGACGACCCAGCCATCGTCGAAATGGCGAAGAGCCTCAAAATGACCGTTCACGCGCTGCGCCATTCCTGGCTCGCTTCAGGTCTGAACAGCTACCTCAGTAAGGACACCGAACTGGGCGAGTTGCAGCCCAACGTCCACCACATCGCCGAAAGCGGTTTTGTGGCCTTGGTCTCGGACGGCGCCGCGAACATCCATTACGAGGACGAGTCGAGTACGGAGACTCCCGAACAGAGAATCGCCGACTCGTTCAGACAGAAGCTGGAGCAATCCGGAGGAAATCTACTCGATACGACACGGGCGTTTGTGGAGTCCGCCATCGATGCGGGTGAATACGACAATGTCACCGCAGTAACGATCGGCTGCCAGTCCCCTCGCCCAACCCCCGCCGCACAATCCACGAACACGTCGAAGGAACGGGACAGCCAACCCGCTCCACTGACCGACAGCGCGATCGATGTCGCCACGCCGACACAGGCACCAGCCGGTGCGCCCGAACCCGCACCGAAAACGCAGTCCGAAGTGCTGGCCTCGGAACAAGTCGCGTGGCCCGAGACAGCCCAGCCCGTGCCTGGCGCGCAGAATGCGAACGACGCGCCGCAGGACGCCACTGGTGCCAACGGTGGTGCGGCGTCCGCGCCTGCGGTAGCCGATCATGGCTCTCTGCCCGCATCCCCGCAGGATCAGCACAAACCTGGTGGCGGGGGCGGGCAGTCCCCCGGCCCGGTGGTGGCCTTCCAGGATGTCTTCGCCCCCGAACGCCCCGCAAAGAGAGGGCGCCTGGGATTAAGAGACGGGCTCGGACTCGATCCCCTCGTCTTGAACCACCACCATCCGAAAGGTGATGGCCAAGAGTGGGGCAGTCCAGCTTTCGACAACGCCCCACCCCGTGAAACCACTTCGGCCGCAAACAGTTCCGAAGAGACCACGCCAACCGTCGAGCCCCCGGCTACCGCCGCTTCCGGCTCTGCTCATGCTGTGCCCAGTGCAGAACAGGTCGACCATTCCGGCGTGAATCCGGACAGCGGCGGCGAGCAGTCCGATCCGCAGTTGCCCTCGGGCGTGGCCACGCACCCTGCCGAGACGGTGGCAGTCGAGTCCACGCCGCAGACGCCGACCGCGCAAGATCCGTCCGCGGACAGCATCCCTACTGGCCCGCAGGAGGAGCTCGCCGCTCAGGCTGATAATCGCGAAGGCAAGTCCGAAGGCGAAGGCGCAGTTGGCGATCCGGACGGCGCGCGGGACAGCAGCGTGGCGCATGGTTCTGGGAGCGGCAACAGTGACGACGGCGGCGAACGTGGCGGTGGTCGAACCGAACAGCCGTCGACGGAGCGGGCAGAGTTACTGCTGGAGTTGTTCCCGGCGGAGTCCTCGGCACAGGAGCTGACAGATATCGCGCAAGCCTACGGCTGGCGCGAAACCGTGAAAATGGCTTTGCGCCAGGCGATCCGGTCGGGCCGAATCCCACTGGAAACACGACTGCCCGCCGCCGGTCCGGTCGCCACACTGCTCGATTTGTCGACATCGACTGTGGACATGGCTTACCAGGACCTGGCCGCCGAAGGCTATCTGGCGAGAACCACGCACGGCACGACGGTGGCCGACCACGATCAATGGCCGAGCGAACCGGCACCCACCCTCGCCGTGCCGATGACCCCACAACAGCTGCTGGACAAACTCGCCGCGCAATCGCCAGCCAAGGCGTTGACCGAAATCGCACGGCGGCTCGGTTGGCGCGAGACCATGGAAACGCTATTGCGCCAGGCGATCCGGTCAGGCGCGATACCGGAGGGCGCCTTGTTGCCCACAGCCAAAGCACTTGCCAGCCAGCTGAACTTGTCACCGCCAGCGCTGCTGCCGGTATACAACGCCCTGGCCGCAGAAGGCTACGTCGAACTCCCGACCGCCCGCGGCACCACGGTGGCCAACCACGATCAATGGCCGAGCGAACCGGCATCCGCCCTCGCCGTGCCGATGACCCCGCAGCGACTGCTGGACAAACTCGCCGCGCAATCGCCAACCGAGGCGTTGACCGAAATCGCACGGCGGCTCGGTTGGCGCGAGACCGTGAAAATACTACTGCGCGAGGCGATCCGATCAGGCGCGATAGCGGAGGGCACGCGGCTGCCCACAGCCAAAGCACTCGCCAGCCAGCTCAACTTGTCACCGCCAGCGCTGCTGCCGACATATAACGCACTGGCCGCCGAAGGTTATCTCGAAAGGCGCGACCGCCGCGGCACCAAGGTGGCGAACCACGCCCAATGGCCCGAACCGCATCAGCCGCCGCACGCGGGCGCCGACAACGACTCGGCGACAACCGATCCTGGTGCGCCCGAGATCGTGGATGAGATGGCATTGCCCGCAGGTGGGGGCGTTGGCGGGGGCAATGGGGGTGGATCCGGCTCGGGCAGCGGAGATACGAGTGGACCTGGCACCGCCACCCCACTCGACGTCCTGGATACCATCGCCGACGCTCTCGGCGAGGCGCCCAGATCCCCGGCCGCCGCGAACGAAGTCACCGCGGCGCCGCGCCGTCGCGGCGCGGAGGACGTCATTGCCGACGCCGACGCCGCCCTGCGCGAGCATGCTGAAACGGAAACACTGCCAGCGACGGATGTACCGAACGGCCAGCAGCGGGACGCGAGTCATCCGCACTCCAGCGGTGAAACCCAGACGAACCCAACGACTTCCGAATCTTCCGAGACCGCCGCCCACCCTGACATCGAGCCTCCGGCCGCGAGCGGGGTCGCCGCACCGACTCACGATCCGAACATCGACCACGAATCAACGCACACCGCAACAGTTTCCGGCGATCCCGCCGTCGTTTCCGACCAGCCCGCAGCAGCTGCTGAAGACAGCCTGGTCTACGACCTCCTGATGGCCCAGGTCGGCAACCCACTGATAGCACGAAATCTCGCCGCCAGGGTCCACGCACGCGCAGCACAGGAACCACTACCCACCGAAACTGACTCCGCGGCACAACGACTGCTCGAGATCATCGACAACGTCGTGGCCGAACATCGAATTGCAATGGCACAACTCGATGCGGTCTTCGGCAACAAACCCGTACCCGGAAAACCGAAAGCCCCCGCCCACCTCCAGCACGGCGGCGTCTTCTTCCACAATCTCCCCGGCCAACCACCAACCCCCGAAAACCCGGACGAACCAGAGGAAACCGGCGCGGAGCAGTCCGCTCCTGCGGGTAAGAGCCAAAACCCGACGGGCCCAAGTAGTTCCAAAGAACCCACCGATCCGGCAACCAAAGCCCCGTTGACGACACGAGAACTGCTCGCCGTCAACAAGCCCTTCGCGCATCTGTTGCTGGGCACGGTTTACAAACCGGGCGGGCAGGCCCTCAACAAGTTCGGCTCCGTCGCTGCCGCGAGCGCCACGCCATACGTAGCGATGAACGCAGGGGTGCCACCCTCCCTCGCCGCAATCGTGGCAGCCGCGGCGTGGGGCCCGAAAATCCTCGACCCGCTGTTCGGCGTAGCCGCCGACCGCAATCGGCGAAAAGCAATGCTCTACGGGTTATCGGCGAGCGCGGTAGCCGCAGCCACCGCCACTGGGGCGGTCCTATTCGAACCGTCCAATCTCGGAACCATACTGGCCGCAGCGGCACTGGGCGAATCTATCGGCGCGGGCCTCTATTTCCGTGCCTTCCAAACAGGCGCCGCTGCTCTGCTCACCTTGGACCAACTACACACCGGAAATGACCTGAGAAATGTCACCAGCGGGTCAGCGGAGGCCGCCGGACAAGCATTCGGCGCCGGTATTGCGGGCATCTTCCCCACGGTGCCGTTCTTCCTGAACACATACTCCACAATCTCGAATCTCACGAATATTTGGAAATTGCCGCTTCCGCCCCAGAATCGGGAGCCCGGGAAACAACGCCGCATATTCCCTGATATCGCTAAAGGCGCGCAGGCGCTGTGGAAGGAGAAATTCCTCCGCGAATACACCGCGATCGCCTCGATCAACAACGCCGCATGGGCGATGATGGGGTTCCGCACCGCCACAGTGCTGGAAGCCTCCGACCTGCCGGGCTGGGCCACCGGCGCGGTGGTTGCCGCACCCGCGCTCGGTGGGATTATGAGCGGCGTTCTATCGAAGATGACTCGCAAGCTAGAGCCGACCACCTTCTACCCGGTAGCGCTCGCCAATATGGCCGGATTCTTCGCGCTCCAGGCAGCGACCACCAACCCTGCCGTGATAGCCGTCTCGACATTCGCGGACTCGCTGGTGATGTGGACCATGAACAGTCGGGTCGCCTCCTACGAGGCCAGTGTCTTCCCCGACGACATCCGAGGCCGAGCTGGGGGCGTGAAAGGCCTGTTCGTGGGAGTCAGCCCCGCCGTCGGATTGGCTGCGAGCAGCGCCCTTGTGGGCAGCGCCGCGGCGACCACGCACAGTGGCGACACTCTCGCCGCGTTGGCAGCGACCATCAGCGCCGCCGCCGCGGCTGGCTACAGCATTGTCTTCTTCGTCAGAAAGGGCCATGTCTTCGCCAGAATCGTTACTCGGGGCCGAGGCTGGTTCGGACGGCCCTCACACAAGCCACTGCCGCCAAAAGCACCGGCTCAGGTGCACACTCAGAAACCAGTGGGTTCGGCCGAGCACGCTACGCCGAACACACAAACCCCCGACCCCACCGTCATCCGCAACTGCGCCATCCAAATCAGCCGCGTACACCGAGCACTCGGCGACGACACCGCACCGGAACCCAAGGACAAAGACCCGAGATGGGACGCCGAAGACAACTGGCGAATGATCGAGAAAACCCTTGGCGCCCAACTCCGCCCAATGAAAACCAAGGGTACCGACCCGGTTGCCAAGGCCGTCGAAATCATCCGCGACAAAGGCAACAACATTGACAGGGTCGCGGTCAGCGTCGGCACACATATCCACTACGTCATCGACGTCGAGGGCGAAATCCTTGTTTTCGACACCAACATCCACGACCCCGACAACGACACCCTGCACGTGCGCAACGTCGATGGGGACGAGAACGGCGACAACAAATGGCAACCTTCCTACGACTCCTTCGAAGACAGCTTCTACGCCGCGTTCACCCGCGATGAGGACACTCCCACGCCTGCTCGCCGACCGTTGCCCAGGTTCCTGCACATCAAACATCCACCCAAGCTCCTTGGGCGCCCCGACAGTCCGCAGGACCCAGCCGATCCCCGCGAGCCCGCCCAGTCGACATCCGACAACACGCCGAGTGACCAGGCAAGCGCGAACGCCGCCGGTTCCGAACCGAGAAAGGCTACGGGCCAACCGAATTCAAAACCATTCGGCGTCGGAGCCGGAGAGCACCCAGCGGCGCTGCGGGAGCAGGCGCGCATTCACCGCCCCCCGGCTACCGCCGCTTCCGGCTCCGCTCATACGGACGTGGCACCTGGTTCCGCTACTCACCAGACCGGTGCGGGTAGCGATACGACCCATCCCGCGGAGAAGACAACCGGTGCCAAAACCACCGCAGAAACCGAAGACCGCACGGAATACGACACTGTGCAAATACCAGGGCGCCTGCACCGACCGAAAGCGGCCATACGGCACCTGCGCAGCAGAGTGCATACCACTGCTGAAGGCTTGACCGACGACAAAGGCGCAGCCTATACCACGCGGTCTGATGGCGAGGTCTTCTTTTTCACGGCAAACGGCAAATGGACGATGCCGGCGCGGCATATCGATCTATTGAGCACATTTGACGATCCCGAAATACACTTGTACGCATTCGGGGAGTTGGTCGCGGTAAATGGCCGAGATGTACACATCTACTTCGGCAGTGGGATACTGCCGGAGGCAACGGAGGACATGAAGTACGTCACCCAGGGCCTATTCGAAATGACCAAGAGCGGGATCCCTTTCGAATTCTCCGACACAATCCTGGGAGCGCTGTGGCGAAAGCAGATCCCGGTCGGCGCGCCCGACGCCGGTGCGCTGATCGATAATCGAGGCGAAAGCGCCAGCGCGACTGTTCTCGGTGCTAGGACAATGTTTCCCGGGGCCACCGCCCAGTTCTGGGTACACGTCACGTCCGTTCTTCCGGCGGACGACTCGCTATCGATCGTGTTTTCGATCAACCCGATTTTCGGCAAGCCGGGCCGGATCACCTTGGTACTCACACGCGAAAACGACGTAATCACAGCCAAATACACCGATGTCGTCCTCGGTGAGGATGGGGAGCGGGTCGCCGCCGCGATGGAGGAATTCCACACCAGAGTGGTCGATCCGTGGCTGACCGCGTCCGGAGCAACTCTCACCGGGACCGAGGCACCTGCGGACAGGCCGACCGACGATCCGAACGCCGGCCTGCGCGAACTGCATACCCGCCTGGACGCGGCGCTCACCGAACTGATCGCGGTGGTCGCGGTGATCCCAGATGCAGATCCGCTCTCGGTGCTCGCAGATACAGATCTCGTAGAACCAGGGCGGGTACGGCGGGTAGTGGCCATCGCCCAACAGTGGATTCGCGGGCTCGACGAAGACGGCCTGGCGGCGGTGGTCGCGGCCGGAGAGCTGAACCACCTGGTCGACTGGATGGAACTGCGGCTCCGACAGCTTCAGGCAATCGAAGCCGCGACCGCCGCGGGGGCGGACCCTGCGGTACTGCAGCAACACGCTGCTGAGGGCGAAGAACTGGATCGCCATCTGGCGGACTTACTCGGACTATCGGAACCGGGCCCGACCGCAAACCTCTCCGTCGAGGAGCCGCTGACGGAGTTGCGTGCGGTGGCCGATGCGACTAGCGACCTGGAACTCCGGCGACTAGCCGATGCGATCGAGAACCTCTTCATGGCCGAGCAGGCCGTTGCCGAGGCCACACCCCAAGGCACACAATCGAATCCACGACACGACGCCACGACGCCCGCGCCCGAAAACCCCGCGCCTCCGAAGGGCGCTGGGAACACAACGACCTGGGTGCCCGAGGACACCGCAGGCATGCTCGCCGAGTCCGCATTCCCCTTGAACTTGCGCAGTAGCCAGCACGCATTGTTTATCGCAACCGATGGCACCGCTTACCGTCGCTACCTGGGCGGCACTGCCGACCACTCGGCGGCCGACCCGGCTCCGAATGGCACAGACACGGAGGGGGCACCGCCTGTGGGCGGGGCTCGCGGTGCGAAGGCTCAGCGCCCTGAGGATTGGAAGGATAGGCGGGATACCGGCGTACAAAATTCCGACTCCGACAGACTCTTGGCGCAAGGAAGGATCCTCCCCGAACTCGGCGACGAGGTCTGCGAGCTGGCCGCGAAATCCCCCACGCTCACGGCGCGGACGGTCGATCTCCGCCAAGCAGGGTGGACGATCGAATACGGCCCGGCCGGGGAAGGAAGCTACGCGGATCGAGATAACAAGCAGATCGTCGTAGACGGAAAATACCGGCCTGGGCACTACTGCAAAACAAAGATATCGATCATCGCCGAAGAGGTGGGCCACGCCACCTACGACAATCCGCCCCGCGAGCTTCCCTACGAAGGCGGATCGGTCGAAGAATGGGTTGAGAGCAATGTCGCTCTGCATCTGCTGGATGAAGGTGAGGCCAAACTTTTCGGTATAGAAGTCCTGTGGGAAATCGAGCGCAACGGCGGACCCTACATCCGAGTCGGCGGCGCGAATTTCAGTAACTACGAAGCTATTTACGAACAACTCATGGAGGGTGTCCTAACAAGAGATGAGGCCCGCGCGCAGATCGGCCAGCTGCACGATCTGAACGAAGTCGGAAGCGGCACGAACCAGTCATATGGCGACTATTGGAGATCCCATTACATCGGGGTCTTCATGAACAAATATCCGGGCGAAGTCGATCCGGGCCCAGCGGATACCAGCGACCGGGCATCCACTGAGCCGTTTGCCGACCACACGCCGCTAGGTGGTGCCGAGCCAGAGCATGGGCAAACGACCACCCCCGCTAGCACCGAGCCGGAGGATTCCGCGCCCGAGCATGTTGCCGTCGGATCGTCGGATCCGGATCCCTCCGGGCTCTCGGACGCGATGCCGCTGGCCGCAGGCGGGGGCACTGGTGGGGGCGGAGGCAACGGCGGTGGATCCGACTCGAGCGGCACGGGCACGGCCGGACCAGTCACAGACATCGACGCGCTCGCCGAAATGCTCGCGTCCGACGGCGGTATCTCCTATTCGAGCGATCTGCCGAGCGAGCGATCGGAAACCAACCCCACCAGCACCGAACCGGGCACCGTTGCAGACCAACAGAATTCGGAATCACGAGGAGCCGCCGCGGCTGAGTCGGCGGGGTCCGTCGCAACCGATTCCAGCGAGACCACAGCTGCTTCCCAACAACCCGTACTGGACGCGGCCGTCGACTCGCCGAGCAAGCACGGCGATACGGATGCCGCGCCATCGGCGGTATCCCCATCGAGCGGAGGGGAACCAGCGTGTCGAGTACCGGCGACACCATGGAATAAGCGTCAGAAAACACCGCACCCAACCGAAATGCACGCGCCCGCCGAGCCAGCGGCGCTGCCAACAGATCCCGAGCACGCGCTGGCCCGAGCTGGTGAGTCGGATAGCAGCCAGGCCGAGAACGAGGCCGGCACCAATATTCCCAAGCGATGGCTAGCGGAGCGTGATCGTGACCGGGAGCGCATCGCTGCGGTTCAATCGGGCGATGTCGCGGCCTTCGATGAGTTGTACAGGAACTACTGCGGACTCGCCACCAGCGTCGCCGCGGAAATTCTCAGTAACCCGACCGACGTCGAGGATGTGGTCGCCGATCGCTTCGCCGCCTTGTTCGCCGCCATCCGTCGGGGTGGCGGGCCGACGGGAAGCGTCGGCGCATATTTGGCAGTGTCGGTCCACCGTGCCGCAATCGCATTCCGCCATCGTCCCGACCAACCGCTCCTCATGGGTGGCTTTCAACATTGGACAGACCAGTCTGCGGGCAATCCGGCGAGTGAGCTTTCGGGGGATTCCGCAATCGATCTCGCGTTCAAGGCACTGCCGGAAAATCTACGAACAGTCCTGTGGCTCACCGCAGTCGACGGCCGTACCCGCGAACAGGCGGCGGAGCAGCTCGGGTCGACGCCAGCCGAAGTGGGGAGGCTCGCGGCCTTGGCCCGCCGCATGGTAAGGGCCATCGTCGCAAGTCAGCCCACGCCGACGCCGACCCCCCCAGCAGCGGACTCGGAGTGGCCCGCATTGGGTCTTCTGGGCAACGACCCGGCGGATAAACCGATCAAACAACCGTCGGTTGCCCCGAAGGTGCCCGAAGAACAGATGAAGATCCTCAGTTTGCTCGCCACGGGCATGACCTATCGGCAAATCGCTGCGGAGCTCGGAATTTCCTTAGGTGCGATGCAGGCGCGACAAGCCAAAATCGCACGCGAGTTCGGAACCGGTGACAGAGCCGAGATACTCGCGGCAGCGCGAAGCCGGGGTCTCCTCACCGAAGAGCTCGGATCGACGACCCCCGAGCAAGAGGCACCGACTGATCCGCAGGTCGCTTCGTCTGCTGGATCGGCTGATCCGGTCGAAACGCCTGCTCAGTTGAATTCAATAGCCATCGAAAAACTTTCGCGCCGTGAAGCCGAAGTTGTCGGTCTGGCAGCACGTGGACTATCAACCCGTGCTATCGGGCAGCAGCTGACAATCGCGCCGCACACGGCAGAGCACCATCTAGCTGGCGCCGCCAAAAAGCTGGGCACCAAGGGACGGGACGCGACGATAGCCGCGGCCACAAGCCCGGAGAACCCGTCCGAAGACGGCGAAAGCGGTTCGGCCACAACTGAAACATCCCCCACACCCGAACCGAGGCAAAGACCACGGCGTGCCCCCCTCATCGGAGCTGGAGACGCCGTCCCCGCCTGGGACGGACGCGACGGCAACCCCTGGGATGGAATGCAGAAGCGCCAGCCGCGGTGGAAGCAGATGCAAGAGCGCGCACAGGTCCATATCGACGGCGGTGGTGCGGCGCGGGGAAACCAACCCGAAAACACACCGGAGCCCACAGACGCGGCCCGGCATGCGCCCGAGAGCCCCAACACTCCAACAGAGTCGCGGTCCGAGGGCGATGCGGCGGCCTATGCCCAGCTATGGGACGAACCCGCCGCCCACGAAGCACAGGCGACACCCCAGGGCAACGGCGATGCACCCCGCACCGTCGATCTGGTGTCGTCACTCGAGCAAGCTGTGGCCCGGCGTAACGAGCTGGCCGAGCAGTTGCAAATCGATCCAGCAGTATTCTTCGCGCCGGGCGCCGAAAACTTGAAGCAGCTGCGCGCCAGGTGCAATCTGGCCGCGGAAATGGTGGCCATACAACTCGGCACCGATCCATCGCAATCCCTCAACATCATCGCGCAGGGTTTTCTGGACCAATTCCGCAATGCCAGGAATCTGCTGGCCGCAGCCGAACGAGTCATCGAACTCCAGACCGAAGTCCGCCATCTCGGCAAGTTCGCCGCGGCGGATCGCGAAGGTGAGGCACGCGGCATGCAGGTGTGGGGCACCGTTGACGAGCTGGCCGAGAAATACGATCTCGATCCCGATGATCCGGCCGCGCTGCAGACCGAACGGAACCGGATCGGGGATCTGCTGGCAGACCACTTGGGCGTGGCCCCAACGGCATTGGGCATGTGGATGGTGGACTTCTTCGATTTCTGCGGGGTGCCGTTGGAGGATCCCTGGCATCGGGTCGCACGACGGTACGGCGAGCTCGCCACGCTTACCTCGCTGGCTGCCGAGCTCACCGGGCTGAACGCGGGGCTCGGCGAACTCGAACGGCTCCTCGGGCAGCGGGGCGCGGCGGTCGCGCGGCGCGAGCGGCTACGCGCCCGACTCGGCACGGTGGCAGACATCGCCGCACTCGGCTTGTTCGATCCGGTCGAGCCGCACCCGCCGTTCGAACCGAGCTCGGTCGAGCTCCGTCAGATCTGCGCGGAAATACGCGATCTCGATGCCCGGCTCGATAAGATCGCCGATCAGCTACTCACCGCCGCACCACAGCCCCGGCAAGTGTTGCCGACGCAAGTGCCGGGTGGCAGCACGTCTCGGGCCCGAGACGCGGCCGCGACGGCCGAACAGGTGTCCAATGTCCGCGAGATGTTGGAAATGGATCAGTTGCTGAGCGAATCCGACTGGGACTCCGACCTTCTCGGTACGGAGGCCTTCCATTTCCTGAACCGGGACCAACGGTGGAATATGGTCGGACGGATGGCCGGGCGGGTCGACCTCAACCATGTGCCAGGCCGGTGGCTGGACCGAGACGCGCGCGCGGTCATCGCCGACATGAAGCGCATCGCGGCCAGAAATATCGAAGCGCTGCAGGGCGCCGGAGAAGACGCCGTGCGCGCACTTCATCTGCTCAACGCGCGGCTCGACGCCGCTGTGGCCGCGATCATGATGGCCGAGGAGGTCGCCGCCGGACTGCCCGGGGAACCGCCCGTTCAGATCTTGCGGTTCGGTCCCGGTGAGTTCGTATTGATCATCGGTGACGTCGATGCCGCCGACGAGGTACACCTGACAGTGACCGGCCGTGACCTGACCTTGGAATCGGCAACAGCGGGGATCACCGGGCTGGCCGCAGGAATAGAAACATCTGCGCGGATCAACCCCGGCCGCCCAGTCGCCCGGGGAATGTGGATCGGGCACTCCGACCTTGAGGACGCTGTCACGAGATTGAAATCCCTGGTAATCGGGCTGCGCCGAATGCGCGAGTACTACGCCGCGCAGCCCGGTGGCCGACCGACGCTCGGCGGGATTCATCTCGATTCGAGCGGTACCCCGGACGACGCCAGAGTGGTCGCGCTGGCCGAGTTGGACCAGGATCTGACGCGTCACCTGGCCACACCGCAGTCGCCGACAGCGCCTCGGATCCATGACGGCTCCACCGAATCGCACACCCCGGACGACCGCGAGCTGTCCTGGTACGACCCGGAGCTGGCAACACTGATGGAAGGCGCCCGAGATTGTCTCATGTGGGTGCTGTCCCAACTGTTGCTCGCAGGCGTCCCGGTGACAATGCCGGACAGACCACTCTCTCCCAAAGGTGCCCTGCCCAGGCAATTCTCCGAATTGACCAATGCCGGTTGGCATCCGCACCGGCTCACGTCGGATGACGAGCACAGTGGACTCGCCCCCGAAGAGCGGCGCACAGCTCGCGACAAGGCCGCCGATCTGGTGAAAGCCCACGGCGCTGATGCCCGAGCCGTGCTGGTGGTCCAGCATCCCGATCTCTGGGGCGCGCACGCGACCGTGATGGAGGTCGACCAGAACCTTTGTGTCCACGAAGGCGATCTCGTCGGCTACGACGCGAACAAGAAACGGCTGGATCGGGCAGACCGCAAGGAGGAATGGCACGAATACGTTCGGGGAACCGACGGGCCCGACGGAGAAGAGATATTCGTAGCGATATTCGGAAGCGACATGCTGCCGGTCACCGCGTTCGATCCGCTCGCGCCCGTCCCGGGCGATCCGGGATACGGCTATTCCGATAAATGGATCGGATCCCCCCTGCCGAAGCCACCCGGCGACTCCGACCCCAACACTCCCGAACCATCTGGCGCCGCGCACGGCAGGGAATCGGACAATGGCACCACCCCGTGGACTGCGCGGGCCGACCAGCCCGCGACCGACAACGTCACACCGGAGCAACTCAGGCAGTTGGTCGAACAGCATGTCGCGCAAGGTCATCCGGAGCAGGCGGTCGACCTCATTCGTGCACAATTCGGCGCGCAGGTGTTCCAGCTGGCTGATCGGGCCGTCGGGCGCTCATCGGCGCAAGAGATCGCCGAAGAAGTATGCGCGACTGCGATCAAGCGGTTCTCCCAGGTCGACAACAACACGGGGATCGAGGAATGGGTCGTTTCGATCGTCGCCGGAAATGTTGTGGGACAGCACCGCCAGGCCGCCGCGATCTGGCAGCGGATCCAGGATCTCGTCATCCAGGGCGCCGGTCTGGCGGAGTCCGATCCACTGATCCAGGTCTGGGCCGAAGCGTCCACATCGGACGTCCGGCGCTGCCTCAACGCCCTTTCATCCGATCGCAGAGGTCGTATTGTTCGATTCGTGATGGCTGCGGCCGGCGTGAAATCGGTCGGGCCGATTCCGCCACACGTGGTCTGGGGTGCGGCCTGCGAATTCGCCGTCGGGGTTGCGGCCGCGGGAGGCATCCGCGCACAGCTACCCACTTCGCCGCTGTCGGTTCGTGAAGAGTCTGCTCACAGGTTCGAAACACGCACTTCCACAACAGTTTCAGCCCCACCCGCAGCGCCGGGGGCACACCGGGAACGTACTCCGAGGCAAGGAGACCTGAACGAAGTCGAGACCGAAATACTCCGTATGATCGCGGCGGGCTGGACAACCGCTGAGATCGCGCAAGCGCATGAAATAAAGCCCCGCGTCGTGTACACCTACACCGAACGCATCCGGAGCAAGCTCGATACCCCTGGCGATCGGGCGGCGCTTGTCGCGGTGGCCAAGCAAAGACACATCATCGGTGACGACGAGCCGCCCGCTACGGCGAAGAAACCGCGCCCGGCCCAACCGCCGGTGGTCCACGAGGTACCCGCCGCCGAAATCGCGACCGCGTTGGCTCGCAGTCTCATCCTCGACCGGCTGCCGCCGATCGTGCGAGAAGCGTTGGACAACAATCGGCCCGCGTTGGAAAGGTGCATCGATGAGCTCACCGAGACTCAGCGGGCCTGCCTCGATCACCGATTCCGGCGCGAGGAGAGCCTCAAGACCACTGCGGAGGCGTTGTACAGCAACGTAAGTGCGGTCAAGGTGATGCAACGGGCTGCCCTTCTCCGCCTTGCTCAATTGTTGGAAGCGGACGCGGGGAACCAACCGTTGCAGGTGGTCGAGAATGCCTTGCGCAACAATAGAGCGGAATTCGACCACCACTTCGCTGAACTCAGTGAACAACAGCAGACAGCGATCGAGCTGCGGCTCTTGCAGAACCAACCAATGCGTGAGGTCGCGCGGATACTGGGGCCGGACCACAGAAATACCTTCTACAAGGGCATCCAGCGACTTGCCGCCCTATTACTCGGCGACGCCGAGACACGGGCAGGAACAGCTGCGGAACCAGCCGCCGAGCCGACCGCATCGCCCCAGCCACAGCAACGCGCCCGCGGCGGTGGCCGGACCACCGCCGGGCCGCCCTTCGGCGCGACCGAAAACCTCCACGGATTCGACATACACGCCGCAGCCGACCTACCCGCGCCACGTCAGCGGTTCAGACCCGCCGTAGGTGGTCCCGGATTCGCCGGAATCCCCGACGGCGCAGTCGGCTTCCACCACAACCGTGACAACGGTTTGGAGTGGAACCAGCACCATCCGGCCGCGGTCACACCGACACAGTCCACGACGGAACCAACCGCGGAGACCGAGCCGCGCGCGGAAGCCGTAGCGGCGACCAACAACGACAGCAATCCGACAGCGCAGCAATTCCGGCAGCTGCTCAAACAAGATGTCGCGGCGGGTCACCCGGAGCGGGCGGTCGAACGGATCCGTGAACGGTTCGACAACTTGGTGTTTCCGTGGATATCGGCTCTCACCGGTGAAACTCGATTGGCCCGGACCATCACCGACGAGGCCTGCGCGCGCGCTGTCGATCGTCTCGATGAGGTCCGAAAGCAAGACATCGACGGATGGATTGCCGTCACCACCCGAAGTGTGATGGAGGAGCACGGCGTGCTCACATCCACCTCACGTGTGGACGCGACACCATCAACTTTCGCTATCGCGAAGGCACCGGCACACCGCGTGCTGTCCGAACGCGAGGTCGAGGTGCTCGATCTGGTCGAGCAGGGCCTGACCAACAAGGAGATCGCGAATGCGTTGGGCCTGTCCGAAATCACGGTGCGAAACCACTTGGCCCGCATGGCACGCAAACTCGAAACCGGTGACCGAGCCGCGATGAAAGACGCCATGGATGCGGGGACGAACGACACCAGCAGCCCCCAGGTCGAACTGACCGACCGTGAGCGCGAGGTACTCGGCTTCCTCGCAGGGCGCCTGTCGAACAGCGAGATCGCAGCACAGATGGGCTTGTCCACGAGCACTGTGAAGAGCCACCTCGCGCATATCTCGGAAAAGGTCGGCATCGGTGATCGGTTGGTGCTGGGGGAACTAGCGGCACAATGGGTCCACGGCGGAGACGCCCCCGCGGCTGCAACCGAGCCCGCTCCAATTCCCAACTACCAGGGATTGTCCGGTCGCCAGGTCGAGATCCTTCGCTTGGCCGATAAGGACCTCTCGTACAAGGAAATCGGCGAGCAGGAGAGCATTTCCGAGAGCGCCGTGAAGCGGTTAGTGGAGCGCGCGGGAAAGATCTTCGGCGTTCGGGGGCGCACGGCAACGCTCGCGGAGGCGCGAGCCAGGGGCATACTCGGCGAAAACCATCCCGGCGCAACCGATCCGGTTGCAGGGCTGCCGAACGATGACACGACATCGACGCTGGACCTCGTGACGGCGACGACCACACTATTGATCGAGTTGATGGACAGTGGGCAGATCACCAGCGTGCAGCTGACTCAGCTGTATCTGGAACGCATCGAAGCACTTTCGGCACTGAACGCGGTGATCGGCATCAATCCGCGGGTGCTGGAAGAAGCCCGCCGAGCCGACGAAATCCGGCAATCGGGCGCCGAGCACGGGCCACTGCTGGGGATGCCGGTCATTGTCAAAGGCAACGTCGACATCGAAGGCATGCCGACCACCGCAGGCTCGGTGGCCCTGGCGCATTCGTATCCTGCCGCGGACGCCACTCTGGTGTCGCAATTGCGTGCAGACGGTGCGGTGATCCTGGGGCACGGCAATCTCACCGAGTTCGCGTTCTACCTGAGCAGCAAGATGCCCAGTGGCTACAGCTCCTACGGCGGCCAGACCCTCAACCCATACGACGAGGCTTTGACGCCGGGAGGCTCCAGCACGGGACCTGCCGTCGGTGTCAAGGCCGGAGTCGCGCCGCTCGGCATCGGCACCCAAACAACCGGCTCGATCCTGGATCCGGCTAACTACAACTCGATAGTCGGACTCAAACCGACTGTCGGCGCTGTTCCCCGCACGGGCATCGTGCCCATCTCGACCACGAGGGACACGCCAGGTGCGTTCAGTACGGACGTCGCTGGTGCCGCGATGTTGCTGACGGCGCTCGTCGGCGTCGACCCCCAAGACCCGGCAACCGCGCACAACCCACTGGTAGGTCACGACTTCACCGAGGATCTGAACCCGAACGCTCTGCGCGGAGCCCGGCTCGGCGTCATGACGGCAGGGATTCCACCTAAGGATGCCCCACAGCGCCCCTTGTGGGACGCGGCACTGAATACGCTGGCGGCTCAGGGCGCAACCCTGATCACTGTCGACCTGGACACCACCGACAGCTTCCAGAACAGCGAACCACCCTGGTCGAGCGTATTCACCTACGAGTTCAAACGGGATCTGCTCGCATATCTGTCGCGACTACCGGCCGACGCCCCGATCAAGACCCTGGCCGACCTCATCGCCTACCACACCGCACACGCCGATACCGCCCTGAAGTATGGCCAGGACTTGCTCCTGGCCGCCGAGGCAATCGACCTCGGCCCGGAAAGTCCCGATACCGCGAAATATCTGGCCGACCTCGCGCTGGACCTCGCCGAAAGCAAGACCCGGATCGACGCGGTGATGGCCGAGCACAACCTCACCGCTTTGGTGTCGGTTTACAACTACGGAACGATCATGGGTGACAAGGCCGGATACCCAGGGATCATCGTTCCGGCCGGTCGCACGCCAGCCGACGGTGACCATCCCGCCGGAGAGCACGTCAACGTCACCTTCCGAGCCGGCGCGTGGAGCGAACCGACGCTGATCAGCTACGCCTACGCGTTCGAGCAAGCACACGCGGTCCGCCCATCACGACCTCGGTTGGCAGATCAGATGTACCGAGCCGCCACTATCGAACGCATCCGGGGCAAGCTCGATACCCCTGGCGATCGGGCGGCGCTTGTCGCGGTGGCCAAGCAAAGACACATCATCGGTGACGACGAGCCGCCCGCTACGGCGAAGAAACCGCGCCCGGCCCAACCGCCGGTGGTCCACGAGGTACCCGCCGCCGAAATCGCGACGGCGTTGACCCGCAGCCTCATTCTCGACCGGCTGCCGCCGATCGTGCGGGAAGCTTTGGACAACGATCGGCCCGCGTTAGAAGCCTGCATCGATGAGCTCACCGACGCACAGCGGGCCTGCCTCGATCACCGATTCCGGCGGAAGGAGAGCCTCGAGACCACTGCGGAGGCGCTGGGCAGCAACGTAGGCGCGGTCATGATGATGCAACGGGCCGCTTTTCTCCGCCTCGCTCAATTGTTGGAAGCGGACGCGGGTAACGAACCGTTGCGGGTGGTCGAGAATGCCTTGTCCCACAATCGAACGGCATTCAACCATCACTTTGCTGAACTCGGCGAAAAGCAGCAGACGGTGATCGAGCTGCGGCTGATTCAGAACCAACCGATGCGTGAGGTCGCGCGAGTACTCGGGCCGGACCACAGAAATACCTTCTACAAGGCCATCCAGCGACTTGCCACACTATTGCTCGGTGACGTCGAGACACGGGCAGTGGCATCTGCGGAACCAGCCGCCGAGCAGCAGCAACACCCGGATTCATTCGTGGAGTCGCCGCCTCGGCCCGCCCGACCCACAGGCATGATCGGGGTCGGAGAACTCCCCGACCCTGATCAGCCCTTCGACGGCGGTGGCAAAGCCTGGGATCGTGGCCGCAAGCCGGGACCGAGGCACAAATGGGTGGACAACCTCGCCGAACTCAACGCCGATGGCGGCGGTGGGGTACCGGGTCGACAACCCGAGCACGCTCCGCAAGCGCAGACGAGTCGGGATACCGCCGCGCCGGTGACTACGCCAGCCGCCACGGACGCCGAACCTGCGCAAACCGACAAAATCTATCCTGCCGATAACGCGGACGTACAGTCGGCACCACCCGGCAACCAGCCAGCCGACGACGCTCCCGAGCCTGCGCCCACCGGGCCGACGGTATCCGGCACGATGGTCGTCGAGTCGCTTGGGCTCCTCCCTGGCAACGCCAGGCACTCGGCGGCCGGAGTCGTGTCCGCTGTCCGCACGGACAGCGGACCGGACGCCCTGGTGCTGCTCGTGATCGAGGCCCGGGGACCGTCGCACCCCGATTTGCGAGACACTTTCGGCATTCCAGAAGTGATCGATATCGAGATCGGCGATCTTACGGTCCGGTGCCGCATCGAGTACCGAGACATCGACGACGGACCGGTCCGCGCGTTCATCAATCACCGGGATCCGCAACTCGATCACCCGCAATTCGAGAAATTCCAGAGAATGGCCTATGCCGCCCTACTGGATCGGTTCCCAGGCAGGGCGATCGAACTGCACGAGAACTTCGAAGGCCGCGCACCCGATGTGGTGCGAACCATCGCGCCGAAGGCACATGGTGCGCATTCGCCGGAGACCATGAACGCCGCCGAAGCCCGCCCCCAGCTCCTCCCTGACAACCAACAACCAACCCCCGAAAACCCGGACGAAGCGTCGGCACGCCACACCCAGCACCACACCATACCCCCTGCTACTAGCGAAACCTCCTCGGGCACAGGCAGTTCCGGTTCTGCTGCGCTAAGGGCGGAGTTGCTCCACCACGGTTTCGACTACATCGAAGAACTGCCGGAGCCCGAGGCCGGTGAGCCGCAGGGCCGGGACTGGATCGATAGCCTGGAGCAGCGAGCCTGGGAGCTCTCCTGGCTGGCGGAGCGGAGTGCTCGGTTGAGCACGCTCAGCGCGCTCACTGCGGCCGCGCTCGAGGCCGCAGCGCAGCTCGGCCTGCCGAATTCGGAGCTGGGCGCGCTGCTGATCGTGCAGTACCGGCAGAAGCTGCCCGGTGTGTTGTTCCCGGTCTGGAAGTTTCAGACCCAGAACGCGGATGGATTGTCCAACATCATCGCCCAGATTGCCCGCGCTCTGTCCCTCGACGAGCTTCCGCAATATCCCTACTGCCTGTTGGTGGCTCCGAGGCCGCTGATCCCCGCGGAACACGAATGGATGGCACCGCCCCTGCTGACGCCCGCCGAGCAGGCGCACTGGAACCAACTCCTGCGCGGCGGAGTGTTCGGCCTGCATTTTCCGGGCTGCCGCTTGCTCGAGCGCCAATCACCGGCGTACCTGAGCACACGACATATTGCCGATACCCTCTATGAAGACCATCTCGCCTGCCTGACGGTCGACGGGAAGTACCTGAACACGGTTGTCGAGCCCTATCTGCTCGGCGAGGCCCGCGACATACAGGCGAGCTTCGACGGCGCAACATCAGCCGAGGATCGGATCGGTCGGTGGTTCGCGACGATCGTGGCGGAAATGCTTGCGGCACCGTCCGATTCCGCACCCGATCAACTTCGCCAGGCCCTCCGAGCGCAGCCGGACCGAAGCCACGCGTTGTCCAGCGCGGATCGAGCACTCCAACAGTTCGTATCTACCGTGCGAGACCTGCTGGCCGGAGAGCACGATTTCGGCCGGTACCTGCACCGTCGGGGACTCCCGGAGACGCAGGCATTCATTGACGACGTCAGGGATGCCGTCAAGCACCGCGCCCCGCAGGGCGTCACCATCGCTGTCCCGTTCATCGATAATCTGATCGGATCGTCGCCGACGCAGACACCCACGGCACCTGGGGCGAATCACGCTACGGGGGCGCGACTCCCCGAGACGACGGGCATCTCGAACGTGGATCACCCAGTCGCACAACAGATGCCAAGCATTCCCTGCGACCAACCGGACGCGACGGCCCCGGCCGAACACCGAACAGAAGCCGGCCCCCGAGCCACCACCGGCACTCCCCGCACCGCAGGTATGCCCGGACTCGGCGACCCCCAAGGACCAGAACTGCGCTTCGACGGCACCATAGACCCCGCAGTACTCGACCTCCCCGCCCCGAAACACCGCAGGCGACTCGCCCCTGGACACCTCAACCCGGTAGTCAACGCTATCGGCCCCAACCCCGAGGGGCACGCATTCCCCCCACCCGGCCAACCACCCGGGAACGACCAACCCCGTCAGCGGGAAACGGCCATCGCGGCGACGCCGACCAAACCACAGGGATCTCCGGCTGATCCGCAGTGGCTAGTGCAGCAATTGCGGCAGGCGGCGAACCGGGTTCGGGAGCAGACGTGGAATACGTTGCGGGAGAGGACGGCATCGTTGCCGTTCGATGCCGAGGCGGTGGTCTCCGGGGAGTACCGAGGCCATCTCGAGGATGCGGACAAGGTTCGGGAATTCCTGGCGGCGACAGCCGATTTGGGGTTCGAAGGACAGATGGTTCTGATCGCGGAATTGGAACAGGCAGCGGCCAAGTTCAGCGCTGCTGGTATGCCGATTCGTCCCGATACACTGACCGGGCCGATACGGCCCCAGCCTCTCATCGCGCGGCCCGATGAGCTCGACCCCGCGCAGGCCGGATCGATGGTGGCCGATGCCATCGAGACCCAACTCGTCGGTAAGCAAGCGATCTGGGCGACCGCGAAACTCCCCCTGCGCTTTCATCAGTTCGATCGGTGGGCGATCTCGACGGCGCCGTCCGCGCCCCCGCCGATCAATGTCGCGAATGTTCTGAACTGCATCAAACTTCCGCTGTACGGCGGCGTCCTGAGCGGTGTCCTCGATCGTGACTATCTGCGGTCCTACATCAGATTCGAATGGTGGAACGACCAGATCGGTATGCCCGTCGGTGGTACGGGGCCGACCTGGTTGGACAGTTCGGAGATCGCGGAGGAGGACGCCGAACAGCACGGGCGGGTGGCCATGATGGCCCTGGCACCGCACGGGACGCATGACTTGTCGCTCGCACCATCTGGATCACACAGCTATCTCGAGCCCAACGGTCCGCAACCACAGCGCGGCGACTTGGTGTTCTTGAACGGATTCGCACATGTGGCGGTTGCGACCGGACAGCTGGGTGCGGACGGAACCCCAGGGGTGTTCACCTTCTGGCCGTATCGTTTCTGGCCCTCGATGGACACCGTCCGGGCATCGACCGTCGGCACGGAGGTGATGCGAATGAACTCTGCCCCGGAATACCGCGCAATGGATTCCATCGTCTCTGCGGCCGAGGTCGAATTCGGGCCGGGACCGTGGGGACGCGGTGGTCGCCTGCACCAACTCGAACTCGACGACTGGCTGCGGCGACACTGAATCGCGTGTCCTGATCGGCATCAGGCTCGCTTCCGCGTTTCGGATGTGCGCGAAGGTCGGTGTGCGGGAATGGCTTCGGTCCAGAAGTCGTGGCGGACGGCGTCCCAGAGTTTCGCGAGTTTTGGGACGCGTTCGCGTGCCTGGACGAGGTCGGGGTAGTCGCCAGGTTCGAAGGAGACGATCAGGGTAGTTTCGGATGTGTTGTGTACAAACATGATTCCGATTTCGTGACGCTGGTTCAGGTGCCAGGTTGCTTGCAGGCCGTCGGCTTCGGTTCGGTGGATGCCGTCCATATGTGTCGAGGGCTATGGCCTGGTGTCCCGGATGGTGTGAGCATCAGTGTCGGTTAGTGCGTCGAGCACGTCCAGCAGGGTTGCGAGATCGGGGCCGCGCCATTCGTGCAGTTCGTTTCCAATCGGTTCGAATGGCAAACCGCGAGCGGCAGCGCGTTCGCGTGGGCTCATGGCCGGCGGGACGAGCGCGCCCGCCCGCACCAGACACCTGAGAGCGGCAGCCTTTATCGGGCAGGCAATGGCGCGGCATGTTATGTGCCGCTGCATGATTCGGTGTGACTCGGCGACCGTGAGTGGATGGTCGGGGTGGGCGTGGTCCGGGGTGATGCTGCTGGGCATGGCGCGGGCCCAGGTCACCGGCGGGCAGACCGTCTCGAGGTCGCAGGTTTCGCAGACGCGGGCGGGGGTGTTGTCCACGCTGGCCAGGTCGTAGACGATCAGGGCGGCGGCTTGCACACCGCTGGCGATGGTGAGGGCGTAGCCGATCGGATCGGTGTCGGGATTGTCCGGTGGCCGGACCGTGTAGAGGTAGTGGTACCCCAGTTGTTCTGCGTGGCGGCGGATCTCGGCCGCATGTCGCGGCGCGGCAAGGCCGGACACGCCGGTCCGGACCAGGCCGACCGCCTTCGGCCTGCGCGCGTCACGGCCGTCCGGTCGGGTACGGACGTAGGCAGTATCCGGCTGTCCCGCTTGTATGTTCGTCATCGTCGCGAACCTTCGCCTCGGCGTATCGGTGGTCAATGGTGGCGGTCGTCCCGTGGGACCGGCCGACCGCCACGACTAGGACACACCGCCCGCGGGCGTCTTGGAAGGCGGAAACGGGAACCCCTGTCAATCGGTGGAAAAGCCCAGCGCAAAGCCGAAGTTTGTGGAAGGGTCTTCCCGATTCTGGAGCACATGTCGGCTCGAAATATGGGGGTAATTCATTGGTGGACAGCGATAGCAGCATCACTCGTCGACAGCTCGGACGATTGCTGCGCGAAGCACGTGACGCGATCGGTTTGACGCTGGAGGAAGCCGCACGGCTGATGGAGTGGAGCAAGAGCACCCTGCAGCGGTATGAGAAGGGGCAGAACCAGAAGATCCGGATGCGCGAGCTCGACGGGATGATCGATATCTATCGCATCGATCCCGAACGCGCGGAAGGGCTTCGGGGGTTGGCGAAGCAGGCGGCGGAGAAGTCGTGGTGGCATGAGTTCGGTGGGACCATCCCCGCGAACTTCAGTGTGTACATGGGTTTGGAGTCCGCAGCCGAGACCTTGACGACCTACCAGCCGGATCTTGTTCCAGGGCTACTCCAAACGGCTGACTATGCACGAATCTTGGCACGAGCCGCCAGTCCCGGTGATACCGCCGAAGAACGTGAACAGCGCATCGCGATGAAACTGCGCCGACAGAATCTGATCACTCGCAAAACGAGGCCCGCCACCTTGAACGTAGTCCTCGGGGAAGCGGTGTTGCGCCGCGTGATCGGCGGCCCGTCAGTCATGGCCGCTCAGCTAAAACATTTGGCAGACGCCAGCACACTGCCTAACGTCAACATACGTGTGCTGCCGTTCTCAGCGGGCTACCCCACCGGTGACCAGATCGGACCGTTCATGATCCTGGAATTCCCCACGGATAGTCAGGGAGAGCCGATCGAGCCGACGATCGTATACGCCGAGAACTACACCAGCGACATGTATTCCGAGAAGGTGGGTATCGTGCAGCGACACACACACGCGTACCAGACCCTCCAGCAAGCAGCGCTGGATGAGATCGGCAGCAGGGCACTGCTGCGGAAGATAGCAAGGGAGTATCAGCGTGAACGTTGACCTATCCGCAGCCAAGTGGTTCAAGAGCAGCCGCAGCGGCGGGACCAAGGAATGTGTGGAGGTCGCCTTCCTCGACACCGGCATCGTCGGCGTCCGCGACTCCAAGAACCCAACCGGCCCAGCCCTGGTGTTCGCGCCGGGTGAGTGGGACGCCTTCACCGCAGGCGTACGAGATGGAGAATTCGACAGCCCCGCCTGAAACCGACCGGCAAGGGAGTATCAGCGTGAACGTTGCCCTATCCGCAGCCAAGTGGTTCAAGAGCAGCCGCAGCGGGGCGTCCAAAGACTGTGTCGAGGTCGCCTTCCTCGACACCGGCATCGTCGGCGTCCGCGACTCCAAGAACCCAACCGGCCCAGCCCCGGCCTTCACCCCGACCGAATGGGATGCCTTCACCGCAGGCGTCCAAGCCGGAGCCTTCAACCACCCCGCCTGACCACCCGCAACCGCGCACGAACCCAGAGTGGCCGCACCCTGAACACAAATCAGGATGCGGCCGCTCGCCTCTATCATCGCGGCATGCCCCTTCCGCTCATCCAGCGACCGGATCTCCCCGAGTACCTGACCTGGGAGGAATTAGAGCTACTCCCCGAGGAGATCGCGGGGCAGATCGAACTTTGGAACGGCCGCGTTGTCTGGGCAGGTCACCGCGCCGAAGAACATCGAGTGTTCACGCGTCGCCTGACGAACACGATCGAACACCTTGCCCGGCAGGCGATGTCGGAGCGGGACGAAAGCTGTTGGCGGGTCGATTGTGAGACCAACGTCTTCCTGGGAACCAGCGGAAGGTCCGACTTCTCAATCCCCAGCTTCCTCATTCACCGGTGCCTCGAAACGCCCGATCAGGATATCCGCGCCCAGGACGTCCTGCTGGTCGGCGAGGTGATGTGCGCCTACGCAGGCAGGGAAGGGAAGAGGGGACGCTACGCGCACGCCGGGATTCCGTGGTACTGGGAAGTGGCCCTGGACCGTGAATCCAGCGCCATCGAAATGGTTCGCGCAAACGTCCTGTCGATCGGGCACGCCCAATTGCCGGATGGCGCACGGCCATTGCGCCCCAACAACTACATCGCCGCCGGCGAATGGACCCACGAGAACCCCGACGGCATCGCCATCGACTTCCCCTTCCCCATCACCATCCCCTGGACCGAACTCGAATACTGACCGCGGAACTCACACAACTTCGAGCCGGACATTTCGATCGAGGGCACGGAGATCATCGGGATCGGAGGTGATGACGGCACGGGCCCGAGTCAAACGCGCGCACACGATCACATGCGCGTCGACCACGTCGGTGGTGCCGGAACCGGCGAGGAGCGCGCCGACTGCTTGGGCATGGCGGCGGTCGAGTTCGATGACCTCTACACCTGCCGCGCCGAGCAGCGGCCCGATCGGGTGCTGACGAGGGCTGTTGCGCCACACCTGCGCAAGCACCGTGGCCGGCACGTGCACCGGCAGCCTGTTCTCCATCGCACGCTTGATCAGCGCGGTCGCGCGGGCGTTGCCCTTTTCGATGCCGATCAGTGCCCCGGCATCGAGAATGATCATGCGGCACCACCGATTTCGGCGTCGTCGAGTCCGAGCACTCGGTCCGCCCATGCGAGGTCTTCGTCCGTCACACCGGCCTCACGTGCGAGTTCGTCGGCGATCTCGCGAGCGGTGGCCCAGTCGGGTTCGCGGCGGGCGATATCGGAAAACCAGGCCGAGACCGAGGGGGCTTCGCCATGCGAGACGGCAGCCTCGGCCTTGGCGGCCACATCGTCGGGAATGCTGATGGTAATCCGCTTCATACTCCAATCATACCATCGAGTATGAAGGTGTTCATACCAATCCCGATTACCCCGGACAGGTGAATCGGCGGCCGGTGAGGGTGGCGGGGAGTGGGCCGCGGCGCGGGGTGCCGGATGGGTCGTAGAAGGTTGCGCTTGCCGAGCCGGTGAAATCGTCGCCGTGCACGGTCAGGTCGAAGCGCACGATTCCCTTCTGCACCAGCGAGGGGTCCGCGCGGTCGACAGTGAATTCGAGGAACGCGCCGGATACGGCTGCGCCATCGGCTTTCCAGGTGCCCATGCCGTTGCTGTCGCTGGTGGTGCGGTTGCCGTGGTCCGGATTCGATTGCGCCATGGTGCCGTCCGCGTGGAAGGTCATGACGTGGTAGCCGAACGGCGCGCCGTCGGCCACCACTTCCCAAACGCCGACGATGCTCATGCGCACAGCCCGGCCAGGAGTTCGATGCCGGGTTCGATCCGGCGTTCGGGCACGGTGGCGAAGCTCAGCCGGATCGCATTGCGTGGCGCATCGGCGGCCGCGAAGAAGGCGGATCCGGGCAGGAATGCCACTCCCCTGTTCAACGCTGGGGCAACCAACAGGTCGGCATCGAAATCGGCTGGGCCCTGCACCCATACGAACATTCCGCCATCGGGTTCGGTCCAGCTGAATCCGGACGGCAAGTATCGACCCAAAGCGGTCACCACCGTATTCAGTTTGGCCGCATAGGATTCCACGAGCAGCCGAAGATGCGCGGAACCCACTGGCGTGCCGAGGAATTCGGCGGCGATCGCCTGATTGAAGGCAGAGGTCTGCATATCGATGCCCTGTTTGAGGGCGAGTACGGGCTCGAGCAGGTCATCCGGGAGCACCGTGATGCCGATCCGCAATGCCGGGGCAAGGGTTTTCGACAGCGAGGTGATGTAGGCCGTACGGTCCGGCGCGAAGGACCACAGCGTCGGCAGCGGCTCTCCGCGGTACCGCAGGTCGGTGTACACATCGTCTTCCACGACGAGCGCTTCGTGCCGGGTGATCACCGCGGCTACCTGCGCGCGTCGGGCCGTGGACATGGTCCGCCCAGTCGGGTTCTGGAATGTCGGCAGTAGATACACGAACGCCGGAACATGTTGTGCCAGTGCACTATCCAACGCTTCCGGCAGGACGCCGTCGGCATCGGAAGCGACCTCGACGACCAATGCGCCGTGGCTGCGGAAAACCTTCACGGCCGGACCGTAGGTCGGGGTCTCCACCAGCACCACTGCCCCAGGATGCAGCAGCGCCATGCAGATGTTGTGCAGTGCGCCGGATCCGCCCGTGGCGATGTGCACCCGCTCGGGCGAACATCCGATTCCGCGACCGGACAACAGTATTCGCGCCTGCTCCAGCAGCGGCGGGAAACCCTGCGTGAGTCCGTACTGCAATGCGCTGCTCCCGTACTTCGTGATCGCGGCCGCGGCCAGTGACGACACCAGCTCACCCGGCAGCAGTGCCGGGTCCGGCGCGCCGACCGCGAACGAGATCACATCCGGCCGACGCGCCAATGTCGCGAACGCGTCGTCGATCGGCCCGCTGCGCATGGCCGTTTCCCGGCCGAACGCGACACCCGTGCTCACGCCTTCGCCTCGCTGGCGCTCGGCTCCGGCCCGAGCACGCTCGTGGCTGTGTTGTTTGTTCGCTCGCTGCGCTCACTCATACCCGAGCCAACTCCTGCCGCAGTCGCGCGGCCACCTCGACTGCCGCGGCATCGAATTCCGGCGTCAGCACAAGGTCATCGCTGAACATCGGATCGGTGCGCACATCCACCGCCACCAATCCCTCGGTGTCGCTGAGATTCACCGCCACATGAACCACCCCCTGGGGGATGTACAGAAATTCGCCGGGCCCGTGTACATAGGGCTCCAATTCGGGGCCGATCAGGGTCACCGCCTGTCCCGTCACGCAGAACACGATGGTTTCACTGTGCTCATGCAGATGCGCCCGCGCCACCTTGCCCGGTGCCATGTTCACCAGGGCCGCCGAAATCCCTTCGGCACCACAGGTATCCCTGGTTATGCAGGGCAGTAGATGCTGCTCCTGCGGTCCCACGACCTCCGCGACATCGGCTGCGGCAACCACTCGCACGGACTTGGCAATATTTCCCATTCGGCAATCCCAGATATCGTTGGAGCGGGCGAGGGTATCGTCGGAGGACGTCAATGGATGACTCCTCTATCCAGCGAGCTTCGTTCGCGCTGTCTCCGATCGAGTTCTCGACAATCGGCACGATATGGCACCTGTCCGCCGGGAACATCCGCCGTGACCGACCGAAATATCCGCACCGTACGTTCCTCGCATCCGCCCTGGGACCGCGCCGACTCGAGCTCGATGACCGGCCGCGACGGTACCGACCCCGGCCGGCTGATGGACCGCCGGACATAGATGCGGATATTCCCGCCCGAAATGGCGGATGATCCGGCACCCCTGCTGGCCTAGTGTCCGAAATGCGACCGCTCGGCCCGTACGAAATCGGCCGGGCACAGAGCATTCGAACGCAGAGGATCGGGTATGCGGGTGATCGTGGTCGACGACAACGACGATGCGGGCGACGCACTGGTGCACAAGTTGCGCCTGCGTGGACACCAGGCCGATCGCAAACGTCGGGGCTCGGACCTGCTGGTTACCCACCATCGCTATCACGCGGTCATCCTCGACCTCGATCTGCCGGATATGTCCGGGCTGACGGCGCTGCGCAAGCTGCGCGAGGTCAGCTCGGTGCCGGTGGTCGTGCTCACCGCGGATACCGATGAGCGCTCGGTGGTGCGAGCGTTGCGCAGTGGCGCCGACGACTATCTGGTGAAGCCGACGCGGGTGGCGGAGCTGGCGGCTCGGCTGTACGCGATCACGCGACGGCTTCCGGTGCCCGCCGTCCCCACACCGACAACCATGGTCGTCGCGGGCGATGTTCGGGTAGATCTGGAGGCTGGGACGGTTGAGGTCGCAGGTCGACAGGTTCAGCTGACCCGGGTCGAATTCGCGGTGCTACGGACGCTGGTCGAGCAGCCCGGTACGGCGGTCAGCCGTGAGCAGTTACTCGACCGCATCTGGGGCGATGCGTTCGTCGCGGTATCGCATGCGCTGTACGTGCACGTCAATGCGCTGCGCACCAAGCTGAACCGCCCTGGACTGATCACAACCATCCACAGCTACGGCTACCGGTGGAATCCGGGTGCCGCCGTGGCGAATTCGGTCGATATCGGGGAGTCGATGGCGGTGGGTGCCCTGGCAGGGCGCACCGCCTGACCGGTCCGTGCCGCAGTGGTCGCGAAAGCCGCCGCACTGGACTCGATCGACGACCAGTCCCCACATCGCCGATCGCAACCACCGCGGCACCAAGATTCAGTCACCTGATCAATAACCGCATCGGCGATCGCGACCGGCGGCATCAAGCGCCGTCACCTGACCGATCAGCGAATCGGAGATTGCGCCAAGCGCGGCGGCTCAAATCACCCCGTCCAGCTGGCTTCTGGGCCAATCGCTATCCGTCGAGCGCAGCCACATGGCGGTGCAGCATGACGTGTCGTGTCGCGTTTCGACTGTGCTCGGCGAGCGAACCCGACGATTCCGACCGTAGCGGCATCAGGCTCGCCCTGCCGGTCTACGCAACGGGAGTCGGGCCGTCGCGGCATCAGGCCCGCGGGTGCGTAGTGCACCAGCGCAAACCGAACATCGCGCTACCAGGCTCACTTGACTGGTCACCGCAGCAGTGATAGCGACCGTCACGTCGGGGCCCACCTCACTGGTCACTGCACCGGTGCTTCCGACCATCGTGGCATCAGCATCGCGGCAAATAGCGCCCCGGTGAGAAGCAGTGCGCCACAGATCAACAGGGCAATACGGAAGCCACTGCCGAACGCGGCGGCATCGGTGATTCTCGCGCCGGAAATGCCGACAAGCCCCGGCAGCGCGGCGACAGCGAGCAACTGTGCGGTGCGGGCGACGGCATTGTTCACCCCGGAGGCGATCCCGGAATCCCTTGCGGAAATCGCGGCGAACACCGCACCCGTCAGCGGAGCCACAAACATCGCCAATCCCACTCCGAGCATGACGGTCCCCGGGAACACCGCACTGAGATAGGTTGTGCGCGAGCCGATCCCGGTCAGCAGAACCGCTCCGCACGCCGCGAGCGCAGGCCCGAGGATCATCGGGATCCGTGCGCCGTGCCGCTGCGCCCACCGACCGGCCGACGCGGACGACACCAACATGATCCCGGTAATCGGCACCGTCGCCAATCCTGCCGCCAGCGGCGAATACCCCGCGACCACTTGCAATTCCAGTGGCAGCAAGAAGTACACGCCGCCGAGACCCGCATACACGGCAGCTGTCACCAGATTGGCCGCGGTGAACACACGCGAGGTGAACAGTGCGGGCGGCAGCAGCGGATGATCACCGCGCAGCTGGATCCACGCGAATAGCCCGAGCAGTGCCACGCCGAGCAGCGCCATCCATCCTCGCCCGCCGATGAACCCATACGTCAGCGCACCCAGCCCGGCCACGGCGGTCGCCGCACCCGGCAGATCGAGCGGCCGCGCATCCGCGTCCCGCGATTCCGGAAGGTAGCGCACCGCTACGACGGCGACTGCCACGGCGAACGGCACGTTGATGAGAAATACCGAGCGCCACCCGGCCAGCTCCGTCAGCCAGCCCCCGACAATCGGTCCGACCGCCTCGATAACGCCGATGAGCCCCGCCCACAAGCCGATTGCCGCACCATGGTCGCGCCGATCGATCGAGGCCGAGATCAATGCCAGGCTGCCCGGAGTTATCAGCGCACCCGCGATGCCCTGCACCACGCGCGCCGCTACCAGCATTTCCATCGAGGACGCGACACTGCACAACAGCGATGTCAGCGCGAACCCGATACTGCCCCAGACGAATACCGTGCGCCGCCCGAGCCGATCCCCCAGTGCTCCGCCCACCAGTATCAGCGACGCCAAGGCCAGCGTGTAACCACCGACCACCCACTGCAGGTCGGCCACATTGTCGCCGAGACTCGAACCGATCCGCGGCACAGCGATATTGACGACCGACGCGTCGAGCACCACTACCGCCGAACCGAGCACCGCCGCGGCGACAATCCAGCGTCCGGTAACCGAACGCAGGCGCGGCGGTGCGAGCGCGGCCCGGTTCGGTGCGACGAGATCGCTCATCCTCTGCGCGCGAGAACAAGGGCGAACCGATCATCGGAGTCGGTCCACGAATACTGCATCTGGAAGCCGCAGGTTTCGAGCTCCCGACGAAACTCGGTCAGCCGGAACTTCGCCGAGATTTCGGTGCGCAGTTGCTCGCCCGCCGCGAAGTCGACAACAAGATCCAATTCGGCGATCGTGACCGACATATCGGCCGTGGCCTCGAGCCGCATCTCGATCCACTCGTTGTCGGGATCCCATACCGCGATATGCGCGAAGCGGTCGGGCTCGAAATCGGCACCGAGCCGCTGGTTCACCACATGCAGGATGTTCCGGTTGAACTCGGCCGTCACACCAGCGGCATCGTCGTATGCGGGGACCATGACGGCGGGGTCGACCACCAATCCGACTCCGAGCAGCAGTTGTTCGCCCGGCTCGGTCACCTCATGGACGCAACGGTAGAACTCGGCGCGCTCCTCGGGGACCAGGTTGCCGAGCGTACCGCCGAGCAGCGCGATGATCCGCCGGTCACCCCGTGGCAGCGTATGCAGCATGCTGGTGAAGTCGCTGACCACCCCGTGTACCGCGAGTTCGGGATACACCTGGTGTATCCAGGTCACCGCGGCGCGCAGCGCGGATTCGGAAACATCCTGCGGCAGATATGATTTCAAGGATCCGTGCGCGCCCAACGCGGTCAACAACAGCCGTGTCTTCTCCGATGAACCGGAGCCGAGTTCGATCAGTTCCCCGGCATCGGTCGCCGCCGACGCGATCGCGTCGGCGGAGCTGCGAAGCAGTGCGCGCTCGGTGCGGGTGGGGTAATACTCGGGCAGCTCGGTAATCGCCTCGAACAGTTTGCTGCCCCGTGCGTCATAGAACCATTTGGACGGCAACCACTTCCGGCTCCCGGTCAGTCCCCGCAGGACGTCGGCACGCAGTGCGGCCGCGAGATCGTCCTCGGTGAGTTGGATATCGATACTGATGTGAGGCCGCACGGGCTTACTCCGATCGATGCTGAATCGCCGACGCAGGATCAGATGTGGACTACAAACCTTGCGGTCCACTTCTCCGACAACGGAATTGTTGACGCAGCCACCACACCCCCGCCAACCGACGAATCGCACATTTACATCGGCTTAAGTTTGACCATGCGCTGCGGATCAATGCCGAGCTCGGAGAGGTTCATGGCCATCTTGTGGTGCACCGCAGGTACCCGGTCCAGCGCGCGCAACACCGTATTGCGCACGCCGCGCAAGGGTGCGCTGCCGACGGCCGCGACCCGAGTCATCTTGTCGGTGAAGGCGACGACGTTCTCGGCGACCGGTCGCCGTTCGGTTTCATAAGCATCCAGTACACCGTCATCGGCACCGTCGCGGATGACCGCGGCGAGCTTGGCGGCCAGATTCAGCCCGTCCTGTAGCCCCGTGTTCATGCCCTGTCCTCCGGCCGGACTGTGCACGTGCGCGGCGTCACCAGCGAGGAAGATCCGACCGGCGCGGTAGCGCTCGGCCAAGCGGTGGTGCACACGAAAACGGGAACTCCAGACGATTTTCTCAACGGTTGCCGGATTCCGCTGCGGGCCACGGGTACTCAGCAGGTGTTGCACGTAGACATGGTCGGGCTGCTGCGGGGCATCGTCCACGGTGGCCACAATGCGGTGCCGTCCGCCCGGCAGTGGTGCGATGACCGTGACGCCTTCCGGAGAGAAGTACAGCCGGATCTCCGCATCCGGCACATCACCACCCAGCACCGCATCAGCCAGGACGAATGATTGTGCATAGGTGTCACCTTCGAAGGCGATACCGGCCTGCTGGCGGACCAGACTGTGCATCCCGTCGGCACCGACGACATAGCGTGCCCGAATCACTTCGCCTGCGGCCGTGGTCGCGGTGACACCGTCGGGATCCTGGACCAACGACGTCAGCTCACACGGCCGCGTGACCCGGGTGCCGGTGGCCTCCAGTCGCTCCACCAGGATCTGCTCGGTGCTGTCCTGTGGGATCAGCAGCGTATAGGGATAGTCGGTGGGCAGATCGTCGAAGCCGACATGCAGCAGCACCCGGTCGCGTTCGCGAACGGTGGCCTGCGGCACGATGATTCCGCACGCGATCATTTTCTCGGTGACGTCCAACTCGGTGAGCACCTCGAGCGTGCGGGCGTGCACGACGGCGGCTCGCGAGGTGTTGTCGCCCGCGGCCTGTTTGTCGACGAGGACGACGGGGACGCCCTTGTCCGCGAGGGATGCGGTCAGCGCCATGCCGACCGGTCCGGCGCCGACAACGAGCACATCTGTCTCAGTGGGAATGTTCATGCAGGTGACGCTACGGACGAGCACACCGTGGCCGCGTCTGTCGAATGACTGTAGTAGCCGGCATGATTCGCACGGACGGTTACCTCATGATGACCGAGTACGCATTAGCTGGGTGCTTTTCGCTCTGCGCGACTACTAGGTCATGGAGTACCTGGCGAGTTCGGCACGAGAGGCTATGCCCAGCTTGGGAAACGCCTTGTACAGGTGATAGCCGACGGTGCGCGCGCTCAGGAACAGCTGCGTGCCGATTTCCCGGTTGGTTGCCCCGGTCGCGGCCAGTCGAACCACCTGAAGTTCCTGTGGCGTAAGCGAAGCCAGCGGATCCGACTCCCGGTTCTGGTCCGATATCGAGATCCCCGTCGCCCGCAATTCCGCAGCCGCACGCTCGGACCACGGTACCGCGCCGAGCAGATCGAATGTCGCCATCGCGGCCTGCAACTGCGTCCGCGCCTCGACACGCCGGTTGTGGCGGCGCAGCCATTCGCCGTACATCAATTCGGTTCGCGCCTGTTCGAAGGGTTGATCGCCACGCGCGTGCAGGTCCAGGGCGCGCTCGTAGAGATCGGCCGCATCGCCTTCGGTCAGCACGGCGTGACACCGACGCAGGACCGCGAGCGCCCATGGCTGGCCGATTGCCTTGGCCCAGTTGGCGAACCGGGTAAGCGCCTGCTGCGCGCGCTGGGGATCGCCGGTGCGGACGGCGGCCTCGACATAGTCCGGATAGGCGTAGCGCCAGACGAATGCGTGCCTGCCCGGACCTGCTGCCGCCTTGTCGAGCCGGTCCAGCACATGCGCATACCGGCCGTAACCGGAATCGAGTGCGGCCAGGGCGTAGGTGGCCCAGGCCAAGCCGGTCATCCACATCCCGCCCTCCTCGATCGCTTCCGCCGCGAGGGCCGCGCATTCCTGCTCGGCACCCGCCGCCCCCGCCAACCAGGCGGCGATCCCGGCCAGGTAGTACTTCCAATAGTGCTGGCCGATGTCCTCGGCGAGCCGGCGCCCCTCGGCCGCGGTGGCCCGCGCGGCGCGATGTCGCCCGGTCGCGAGTTCGGCGATCGCGAGCATCATCATGGCCTGTGGCATCCGTCCGATCCGCCCTGCGTTGCGGCAGGCGTCGACCAGGCGCGTCGCGTCCCGGTACATACCATCCACATCGCCGCGTGCGAAGCCGAGATAGGCGGCGACGACATGCAGGTCGATCGGTAGATCCGCGACATCACCGAGGTCGTGCGGGGCAATATTGACCGCCAGCCGATCGCCCTCGAGCAGCAGGCGGATATCGCGGGCGAGCGCGTGGATCGCGTGGTGCGGCCCGCACACCCGGGCGGCGAGTTCTTCTGTGCGGCGGGCCAATACGAGTTGGTCCGGATGCGGTCGGCTGGACCACGTGTAGATCGCGGCCCAGCCGAGCATCGCCCAGGCCTGGTGATCCTGTGTGGCGGCCAGTGCGAGCACACCGTCGTGCAGCAGGCGCGTGGCCTCGAGCGGATGGCCCGCCTCGAAGGCCAGACCGGCGCGCACCCTGGCGAGTTCCGCGGCGATCGATGGCTCGACGGGTGGCACCCCGCGCTCTGCCGAATCCGTTGCCCGCTGGGCCAATTCGCTTGCCCGCTGTGGCAGCCCGGCCTCATAAGCAGCGGCGGCCGCGATCGTCCAGCGCCGCGCCTTGTCCTCGGGGGCGGGCGATAATTCGGCGGCACGAGCATAGCCGGTACTCACCGCGATCTGCCCACCGCGGCGCCGCGCCCGCATCGCGGCCTGCTCCAATTGCGCGGCCACCGCCTCGTCCGGCAATGCGGTCACAGCGGCCAGATGCCAGGCTCTGCGATCGTCGTCCACGGCACCGGCCAGTGCGCGATGCGCCGCGACCCGCTCGGCGACATCGCACGCCAGCCGTGCAGCGGTGCGGATGAGTGGGTGGCGGAATTCGATTCCCGATGCGGTAACCCGAACCAGCCCGACCTGTTCGGCGGGCGCGAAATCCGTCAGTGTCGCACCGAGCGCCGACAACGCGCGGGTCACCGGCTCGATGAGTCCGCTGTCATCCAAGGCGGCAACCAGCAGGCAGTGTCGGGAAGCATCCGGTAATGCCCGGATCCGTTCGCGGAATCCGGTCAGCACCCGGCTCGACGGTGGCTCGGACCCGCCCAGTGAATACGCCAGCGGGGTGCTGTCTCCAGCGCGCTGCGCGGGCGTCAGCGTGCGTGGAATCTCCAGCAGGGCAAGCGGATTGCCACCGGACTCGGCGATAACGTGATCGCGCGCGGATGGTGCGAGGGTGGCATCGACGAGCTGTTCGGCGGCCGCGTGATCCAGTCCCGTCAAATTCAGTTCGGGCACACCGGGTGCGAGAAAGGGGCGTTCCCCGTCGCGGGCGGCGAAGATCAGCGTCACCGGTTCGCTGTGCAGTCGGCGCACCGCGAACAGCAGCGCGTCGGCCGATTCCTGATCGAGCCAGTGCGCGTCATCGATCAGACACAGCAGCGGTCCGTCCATGGAAAGTTCGGTGAGCAGGCTCAGGGTGGCCAGGCCGATCAGGAAGCGGTCCGCCGGTGTCGCCGAACCGAATCCCAATGCCGCAAGCAGCGCATCGGATTGCTGTCGCGGCAACTGCGTAACCGTCTCCAATACCGGACTCAACAGCACATGCAGTGCGGCATAGGGCAATTCCGTTTCGGACTCGATCCCGGTGACCCGGAGCAGTCGAGCATCCGCCGACTCGGTGTATTCCAGCAGCGCGGACTTACCGATGCCCGCTTCACCCCGCACGACCATGGCGCCCGGCCGCCCCGCTACGGCGTCGGCGAGCAGCTCATCGATCCTGCGCTGCTCCGCCATTCGGCCGTATAGCATCCACCCGCTCCTGCACCTTGCACACCATCGATCAGAAGCGCACCTTAACAATTCCGAGTGGCGGTGGGTGGCGTCCAGTTCCAGAGACGGGCGGCTTTGCGTGCGGCGAGCCGGCTACCGGCGAGCAGGGTGAGCCGGGTGAGGAGTCCGTAGGCGAGCGGACTGGCGGACAGGCTGATGCGCGGGTCCTGTCGGGCCATCCGCTGCACCGAGCGTGGCACGGTGGTGCTGACCGGACCGTTTTCCGGTGTGCGAGAACAAGTTACGGGCTACCACGTGAAACGGTTCGCCGCAAATTGGGACAGGAGGGCGCGTGGACCGCGGAGGTGCCCAGCGCGGCTATCTCGCTTTGTCGTTCAACCACCGTAACTGGGGCGATAGCGAAGGGCCGCCGCGCCAGCACGACGATGCCAGGGCCATGGTGTCCGATCTGCGGCACGCGGTGAGTTTCCTGGCCGCACGGCAGGAAGTCGACGCCGACAACATCGCCGTGCGCGGCGTGTGCCTGGACGGGATCTACGCGACACAACTCGCGGCATTCGACCCGAGAATCAAGGCCGTCGCGCTGGTTGCCGCCGCGTACAACAGATCCGAAATCGCTTCGGGGCGGACAATTTCGCCGCGCTGATGGACAGTTTCGCGCAGATCACACAGCGCCAGTCCGACTCCGGTGCAATCGAGTACTGGCCTGCGGTCAATCCGGAAGGGATGCCCGCCGGCAATCCCGGACCGGAAACATTCGAGTACTACGGCACCGACCGCGGTGCGCGCCCCGACCGGGAAAACCGTTGCACCGCAATGTCGGTCCTACAGGAACTGACCCTGGACTTGGACGCATACCTGCCGCTGCTCACCACCCCGTTGCCGATCGTGCACGGCCGCGGCGAGCAGGACCGCATCCTGCGCCCACCACTCGGCCAGACCCGATGGACTGGCACCTCGCCAGCCCTGCCGCAGCCGCACGCCAATGCCAACCAGCTCTTCGACACCGGCTCCGTGGGCGGTTTCATCGGCGCCCTCCCGGGCTTCGGGTTCCTGTCGCTGATCACCGCGTCCATCGGCTGGGAGGTCGGCGGAATCGCCGGCGGATACATCCAAGGCGGTCAAGAATTCCTCGACGCGGAGCAGGCGTTCGCGACCGGCCAGCCGTGACAGCTCGTCCGTGAAATCAGGTGTGTGCAGGCGCCTTCCGCGCCTGCGCACACTTCTATCCACCACAAGTTCTGATGTAGGACGGGGCCACTGCACGATCTGGATCACGGCGTACTGTTCAAACTCACGGTGATCGTCGACCGGGTGGATCGTGGTGAATGGTCGCCCGTCCCATGAGCTGAACCTGCAGTGTGCCCAATCCCGTTGGTAATCGCACATCTCGACCCAGATGCGGTCGTCCTCGGTCCGCGTCGTGTTCGCCGTTATGCGGGCAAGTGGCCGTAGCCGACTATGTTGATGAAGTAGTTGCCCGGGATCAGTTGGTTCATCGCGTGCCACTGCCCCGCCGGGTCGCGCTGGTAGTAGCTCACCGGCGACCAACCGACGTCATAGCAGACGATGTCGGCGGTGCCGAACGGGCTCCAATAGGTGCTCGTACCCGGGCGGCCGGGTTCGAGCGGGGTCGTGAACAGGTGACTGCACGGGGTGATGCTCGGTTCGTAGATCGAAGGTTCGGCCGTGGCGATCGGCGCGAGGCCGGCCACACCGATTCCGCCCAATCCCACGCACACTGCGACAGTCAACGAATGAAGGACAACTCGTGCCATATCGGTTCTCCTCAACTATTCCGATCGGTAACAGTGAGCACACGATAGTGACTGGAAGGCGCTGGCCATGTCGCCAATAGCGGGGAGGCAGAATCCGTTTGACATCGGCGTGGCCCCAGCACCACAGACGGGATCCCGTCAAAGCGTTCCGGCTGGGTTGACCAGCGCGGCGGCGACGAAACTACCGAATCCCGCAAGAATCCTCGCCCATATCTCGGCCGATCTCATGACGTGAGTACAGCACGGCGATACGAGGATTCAGTGAAGAATTCGGTCGGAGATGAAGCAGGGAAGTCGAGGACGGCGTCGGCTACGGAAGTGTCGAGTGCGACACAGCAATCGACGGATTCCGAGAGCTGAACTGCCTGTTTACGGATGAGATCGAGGCAACCGCCCGGGTAAGGTAGATCGCCTCGGGACGCGACGTCCCGTTCGAGGACAGAGCGCTACCCCTGTCTCAACTCAGTCATACGGACACCTGGTGGCCGGCCCGGCGAAGTACGCCGACGGCTTCCTCGAGCCGGCCAGCCGGGACGAGCACGAGGTCTCCGTCATAGCTCGCGGCGGTCCAGACCGGGAGCTCGCTGGCGGCGAGCGGCGCGACGATAGCGCTGAGCATCCCCGTCGCTTCCGGGTCGTGCGCGTCATCGCCGTTCCACAGCGCCGCCCAGCCGTCCTCGGCCGTGTCGTCGCGCCGCATCACCGCGCCTCCGTCCGGACCGAGCACGAGCGCGAGCAGGCCGGATTCGGGGGCGACCTTGCCGACGTCGGACATCCGCTCGAGGACGAAGCGGCCCTCGAGCACGCGAAGGTTCTGAGTTCGAGCGGCCGGCATCGAGCTCACGCGCCGCGCGGGCGGCGGGACAGCATCAGAGTCCGCGGAATTACCTTGGTCGTCGCCGTCATGAGTCATTCGCATGTCCTCCAATTGCGCCATAGCGACCCGAGCGGTGGTATCCCAGGGCGTTACCGAGGGGAACCGTCACGATGGAACCAACTTGCACTCCCTGCAGTTTCCGTGGAGATCCATTGTAGGCATGCGGGATTCGCTCCCGGAACCGGTAATGCGGCGACGCAAGGACGCCATCGGCATGGTTGTCATTCGCATGAGCAACAATTCGTGGCACTAGCCTCGATCTTTCGCCGGGCCTTCGGCCCGGCGTAGTCGGGTTCGGATTGGTTTCCGGTGGCTGATCAGCGGCCGGTGGGCAACATCGGGTAG
>NZ_JBIAFV010000025.1:0-79073 GCF_042869435.1 Nocardia sp. NPDC006982
ACGGCCCGGTGCTGATCGTGGTCGATCAACCCAACACAATCGGGGCGCTACCGGTCACCGTGGCCCGCGCCTGCGGCCACGACGTGGCCTATCTGTCGGGCTTGTCGATGCGCCGCATCGCCGATCTGTATCCGGGGCAGGCCAAAACCGACGCCCGCGACGCGCACATCATCGCCGACGCGGCCCGCACCATGCCGCACACCCTGCGCCGTGTCGACATCGGCGACGAGACCCTCACCGAGCTCGGTGTTCTCGTCGGGTTCGACGACGACCTCGCCGGTGAAGCAACCCGCACCAGCAACCGCATCCGCGGTCTGCTGACCAGCGTCCATCCCGCTCTCGAACGGGTCCTGGGCCCGCGCATCGCCCATCCGGCGGTCCTGGAAATCCTGTCCCGCTGCGGCGGACCCGAAGGAATCCGCGCAGCGGGCAGACGCAAACTCACCGCCATCGCCACCAAACACGCCCCGCGCATGGGCGCCCGTCTGGTCGAGGACATCCTGGCCGCATTACCCGCCCAAACAGTCACCGTTCCCGGCACCAAGGCCGCCGAAACCGTTCTCCCGAAACTCGCCGACTCGCTGAAAGCTGTTCTGCTGCAACGAAAACAGATCGCAGAGGACATCGAGAGGATGTTCGACGATCACCCTCTTGCCAAGGTCCTGACCTCGATGCCCGGCGTCGCAGGACCGGAGCCCGCATCCTGCTCGAAGTAGGCGACGGCACGGCATTCGCCACCGCCGGCCACCTCGCCTCCTACGCGGGCATCGCCCCGATCACCCACCGCTCCGGCACCTCGATCCGCGGCGAACACCCCGCCCGATCAGGCAACCACAAACTCAAACGGGCACTGTTCCTCTCAGCCTTCGCCGCTCTACACGACCCCGCCAGCCGCCACTACTACGACCGCAAAGTGCGCCACGAGGCGCTTGATGTTCGAAGGGAGGTGCAAGACCTTCCTCGCCTGGCTGTCGCAGCGGTCGAGTTGAAGCTGGGAGCAGCCTGATCCGGGGAGCGCCGGTGAGGGTGGGAAGCAGCTCCGACGATGTCGGGACGCGCCAGAACTGCCAGATGGTGTGGGTCCGGCTAGCGAGGTCAGAGGGTATAGCGAGAGCGAACCAGTGGTTGACGCCCCGTAAGCGTAGTACCGGCTCCAACCTGGTGGATATGGGCCGGGATGCAGTGCGCGGCTTCTATTTTGCGAGGAAGCCGACTCCGCCGCCGCCTTTTTCGACCGGTGCGGAGGCCACGGTGAAAGTCTGCGGCGTAGTCGTGGCGATGCTGCCGGGGTAGAGCTGGATGCCTGCCTGACCGATCGAACAACAAGTGAACGTGGGAACCACCCGTGGCCGTCCCGGCCACCGGGCAACCAGCCCGGTTCGGGACAGGTCCGCTGCCGACTGACGACCGCGTGGTGGGACGGAGGTCTCGTAGTAGTCCGAGCACGCGAGAGGCGTGCACATGGCGAAGGGGACCAGCGAATCTGCAAGGAGGAGATTGGAATGCCGGGAGGTCGTTGGTGAATACCGACGCGCCGGAGGAAATCGCCCTGCTCCGGGCGAATCGCCGGGTACTGGAGATCCAAACCAAGCTGCACCATTGGGCGAACGGCGATCCTCATCGCCGGTTCGATGATCTGTTCAACCTCGTGACCGATCCCGCGTTCTTGCTGGTGGCGTGGGATCGGGTGCGCAGCAATACCGATGCCCGCACGGCGGGAATCGACAGGAAGACCGTCTCCTATATCGAGAACCGATCCGGAGCCGAGGAGTTCTTGGCCCGGCTGCGATCCCAGTTGCGGGACCGCAGTTTCCGGCCGGTTGCGGTGCGGGAGCGGATGATCCCCAAGGCTGGCGGCAAGCTTCGCCGGCTGGGGATCCCGACTGTCGCCGACAGAGTGGTGCAGGCGTCGCTGAAATTGGTGTTGGAACCCATCTGGGAAGCGGACTTCCGGCCGTGTTCCTACGGGTTTCGCCCAAACCGCCGCGCGTATGACGCGATCGCTGAGACGCGCTTTCTCGCCTCCTGGTCTTACGAGTGGGTGGTGGAAGGTGATATCGAGGCGTGTTTCGACTCGATCGACCACACGGCCCTGATGGACCGGGTGCGTCTGCGGGTTGGAGACAAGCGCGTGCTGGCGTTGGTGAAGGCGTTCCTCAAGGCGGGCATCCTGTCCCAGGATGGGACGCTGCGAGACACCGACACCGGGACCCCGCAAGGGGGCATCCTCTCTCCGTTGTTGGCCAATATCGCCCTGTCGGTCCTGGACGAGTACTTCGCCCAGATCCCGGGCGGACCGGCCACCAAGGAATGGGAGCGCCGCAAGAGACGGCACCGCGGCCAGGCCAACTACCGGTTGATCCGGTATGCGGACGATTTCCTGGTCATGGTGTCGGAGACCGTGAACGCACCGAAGAAATCCGGGACACGGTCGCGGCGGTCCTGGCACCGATGGGTTTGCGCCTGTCGCAGGCCAAGACGATGATCACGCACATCGACGAGGGCCTCGATTTCCTCGGCTGGCGCATCCAGCGCCACCGCAAACGAGGCACTACCAAGCAGTTCGTCTACACCTACCCGGCCAAGAAAGCCCTCAAGGCGATCACGGTCAAGGTCAAGACAATCTGCCGCACCGACATCAACCGACCGCTGCCCGCACTGCTGCGCCGTCTCAATCCGGTGCTGCGGGGCTGGTGCAACTACTTTCGGACCGGGGTGTCCAGCTCGACCTTTCAATACCTGTCCAAGATCGCATGGCGGCAGGTGATGAAATGGCTCTGGCGAAAACACCGCAGACCGACCTGGAAATGGTTGCGCCGCCGCTACTGCGGCGGCGGATGGTGGCCGACCGCCAGCACCGGACGGCTGTTCGATCCCGGAGCGGTGCACATCACGCGCTACCGATACCGGGGTACGGCCATCCCCACCCCATGGACGGTCACCGCATGAGGAAATCCCTTGCACCCGAAGGGATTCGTGGAGAGCCCGGTGCCTGGTAACAGGCACGCCGGGTTCGGGAGGCGGTCCGGAGAAACCCACCGATGGCAACGTCGGCAGGGCGCTCCGGACCGACCTCACCGCGCCGAAGGCAAGAAACACAACGCCGCCCTGATCTGCCTGGCCCGACGCCGCTGCGACGTCCTCTACGCCATGCTGAAAACCAAACAGCCCTACCGCAGCCCCACAGCCGCCTGAGCTGCCACCGGCCCGATCAGGCATCCAGATCCTCGGCGCCGCGAGCTCTGGCCGGTGCACCGCGCTGCCACCAATCGATGGCCTCACCGTGATCAGCCATGCGCTCAATCAGGTGCGCGGTAGATTCCACCTGCGCACCGGACTGGGCACAGAACGACCACAGCTGCCGGGCCGCCCGACGGAACTGGTGGATCACGGCGTCGACCTCGAACGCGTCCTGCTCGCTGGCCCGGAACCTGTCCACCGCCTGGCCGACATGCTCAATCAGCACACCGAGCTGCGCCTGGTGATACGCAGCCACCAAGCCACGGGCAGCCTGCCGTTCAGCCTTCGTCCCCACCCAAATCACGCTACCGACAACCGACTTCGCCCCACACCCTCACCCGCCAGGACACCGACCCGTGACTTGACAACGAACATAGGGACACCCCCCGACCGTCCCTGTGCTATTGGTCGGTTCCCCGGAGGTTCCGGTCGTTCGAACTGTCGCGTCGATGGACCGATGCCCGAAGCTGAGTACCGTCGTATCGAGATCTCTGACGACCTGCGTGCCGATGCAGATCGCGCCCAACTCCTCGATGTGCGGCACGATCCTAGATGTGTGCGAACCTGATCTGGCAATCGGAACCACGAGTGCACACCAACTCGCCGGGAGGTTCCGAAACAGCGACCAGGCGCTACTGATACTGCCAGTGGGTCAGAACTGGCACAGACCGACGACCGAACGGAGAAAACCCACGTCAGTTACTGTGGCGGTCGCTCTCTGGGACGACCGAGGATCGAAACTCGATTTCGCTCGCTGTGGCCGGTCTCTACGGTCTCGTGGCGGTCGCTCCCTGAGGCGACCGAGGATCGCAACCTTGTCATTACCTACGACGAAATGATCGAGTACCGGGGTGGCGGTCGCTTCCTGATGAGGTGACCGAGGAGCGCAACGCTGAGATGGTGGCGGTGGGTTAGGGGTACCGTCCCGCGTGGCGGTCGCTCCCCGGGGCTGAGACCTACTGAAACACATTTCCCGGCTGGATCTTTACTGGATCTTTTGGTCCGAATCCACCCGAAGACGGCGGCATGTAGGCGCATGGTCAGGACCTGAGTCTGTGCAGGTAGATGTAGGGAACCGACGCCATCCGAAGGTAGCTGTATCGCGGTCCGTCATAACCCAGAGATCTCAGGTCCAGATTGCCCTGGGGATGCAGTCGCGATGCTTCGCACCCGAGATGAGGATCGTATGGAACTCCGTATTTACTCGTCATTCTCAGTCGAATCCGGCCGAATCCGATGCGGCACCTTGTCGCCGCGGCTCAGTGCCGCCTTGGCGAACTCCTTGCCGAACCCGCGCCCGGCGCCCGTGATGAACCAGATCTTGGTCATGAGTACCTCCTTCGTCTCTGATGTCACCGTACGCCACACATGTCACTCGGTGTCAAGTGTGGCGTGTGATGTTAGCCTGCAGGAGTGGAATCACCATCGCTGCGGGAGCGCACCCGCCTGGCCGTGCGCCAGCAGCTGCTCGATGCGGCCCTGGCGCTGTTCCTCGAGCAGGGTTACGAGGCGACGACGGTCGACGAGATCGCGGCGGCGGCCGGGATGTCCAAGCGCAGCTTCTTCCGCTACTTCGGCAGCAAGGAAGATGTGATCCTCGGCAAGCACGAACGCCTGGGCGAGCAGTTCGTCGACGCCCTGCGCGCTCGACCGCTCGACGAGCCCTTGTGGACGTCGCTGCGGCGGATGTTCGACGGCGTCGTCGACTACATGATGGATCCGGCGCAGGCCGCGGGCGCGGCGGAGCTTCAGCGGGTGATCAACGGTTCGCCGTCACTACGCGCGGCGTATCTGGACCGGATGCTTGGGAACCAGTCCAGCATTGCCGACGCCGCCCGGGAACGAGCCCGCGACGCCGGTCACGGCTGGGACGACGCGGACCCCGCTCCACTCGCGCTGGTGGGCGCGGCATTCGCCTGCCTGACCGCGGCGAATGCCGCGGCTGCGGCCGGCGGCGGGTCGTTGCGCGAGGCTCTCGACCGGGCCATGGCCGCGGTCGGCCCCCTCGCCTGAACTCGTGAGCCGGTGAGTCACGAGGCAAGTGCTCGGCCGGTCGTTGAAGATGGCCGGCGGCAAGGTTTCGCGATTGTCTCCGACGATGATGGTTCCCGACAGTCCCGCCCCGATCTGGTTCTCGGTTCCGTCGCAGCGCATGTTGGCCGGGTCGGCGGTCATTGTCATCCCCGGCATCGACTGGCCGTTCTTGGGGCACATGTCGTGGTCGTGGTACCAGTAGGTCCCGAGGGGCTGGTTTGCGGGGATGTCGAGGTGATAGGTCAGGGTTTGACCGGGCTTGTTGGAGAGAAAGATGTTGTCGGCGTTGCTATCTGGGGGCAGGTGCATCCCGTGGAAGTGCAAATTGGTTGCCGTGCCGAGATTATTGACCAGTTGCAAGGTGACATGCTGGCCGGGAACCACATGCAGGGTCGGCCGACGAGGCTCCCGTTGCCACCGCCAGCCCGTCCAGACCGGTCGTGAGTCGAGCCCGCCCCTGCCCATAGCCGATCTCGGTGAACAATCCGGCCGCGAGCAGCAGGTACACCACGACCCGCGAGGGCAGGTCCCGCACCCGATGTTGGGTGCTCGCGGTTGAGGCGAGAACATCATCGACCATCTCGAACGGCACGATCTGGTTCAACTCGCCGAGATGGCCGGGTGCGAAGGCACCCGTGGCTACCGCGACGGATCGGTGGATGACAGACTGAGCAGACAGCGGGACTCCAACCGTGGCGACAGGTTGTCTTGCGAGGACGAACCCATCAATACCCGGCGTTCCGCTGTCTTGGTACCACCACACATCTTGGCAGCCAACAGAATTCGATACCGTCGCACACATCCCCGGATCTGGCCGACGCAGCATCCGCCGATCTGACCACGGGCCCGCCACCTGAACTACCCGGCATTGGGCCTGGTGCCGGAGACCTCCGGGCTTGCGCAGACATGTCGCGGGCTCCTCAGACGGTGAACGAGGGCACCGGCGCCGCCGCCAGCAGCGTGCGGGTGTACTCGGCGGATGGATTCTCGAAAACGTCTGCCGTGGATCCGGTTTCGACTACCTCTCCGGCCTTCATGACGACGACCCGGTCGGCGAAATGCCGCACCACCGACAGGTCGTGGGAGATGAAAACATAGGAGATCCCGAGTTCCTGCTGGAGCTCCACGAGCAGGTTGAGAATCCGCCCCTGGATGGACAGGTCCAGCGCCGCGACCGGTTCGTCACAGACGATCAGCGCCGGCTCGGTGCAGACGGCTCGCGCTATCGCGACGCGCTGCAGCTGACCGCCAGAGCACTCCCGCGGATACCGGTCGGCGAACGCACCGTCGAGTCCGACTCGGTCGAGCAATTCCAGCACCTTCTCGTGCCGGGCGTCCGGACCCGCGAGGCGGTGTACCCGCAAGGGCTCGGCTATCGAATCACCGATGGTCACAAGAGGATTCAGCGACGAGAACGGGTCCTGAAAGATCATCTGCATCCGGGGCCGCAACCTGCGCAGTGCCGAACCGGAGAGCGCGAGCAGATCGGTGTCCTCGAAGGTGACCGAGCCCGACGTCGGCTCGATCAAGCGCAGGATCATCCGGCCGACGGTGGATTTGCCCGCACCGGATTCACCGACGACGGCTATCGTCTCGCCGACACCGACGGCAAGGTCCACACCTTTGACCGCGTGAAAGGTATCGCGGCCGAAACCCGGCTTCTTATAGGATTTTCGCAGTTCCCGGGCTTCGAGCAGAGTTGGTGTCATCGCTTCACTCCTTCCAGCGCCAGTTCCCCGGTCCGCGCACAGCGGACGGTGCGATCGCCGAGCATCTCGATCGGGATCGGACCGTTCGTGCAGCGGCCGGTGACAACGTGATCGCAGCGATCCGCGAAATGGCAACCGGGCGGCCAGTTCCCGACCCGTGGCACCGCACCGCGGATGTAGCCGAAGCGGCGGTTGTCCGCGTCTGTGGAGGGCAGCGAGGAGATGAGGCCGTCGGTGTAGGGGTGAGCCGGTGCGAGGAAGATGTCGCGGGTCGAGGCTTGCTCCACGATCTCGCCCGCGTACATGACAGCGGTGCGGTGGCAGATCTCGGACACGACACCGAGATCGTGCGTGATCAACAGGACCGCCAGGCCCATCTCCGCCTGCAGATTCGCCAGTAGCTTCAACACCTGTTTCTGCACGGTCACATCGAGTGCGGTAGTCGGTTCGTCGGCGATGAGTACGCGGGGCGAACAGGCCAGCGCCGTGGCGATCATGACCCGTTGGCACATGCCGCCGCTGAGTTCGTGCGGGTAAGCACTGATCCGATCGGCGGCCCGGGGGATCTCCACCATTTCCAGCAGTTCGATCGCGCGCTTGCGGCTGTCCTTTCGCGACATCTTCCGATGCAACCGAAGCGGTTCGGCGATCTGGTCACCGATGGTGTATGCGGGGTTCAGGCAGCGCATCGCGTCCTGGAAGATCATGGAGATCCTGGCGCCGCGCTGGGATCGCAGTTCGGCAGGGGATAGGCGCAGCAGATCGGTTCCGTCAAGGAGAACCTCGCCGCCACGCACCCGCAGTCCCCTCGGCAGCAAGCGCATGGCGGCCAACGAGGTCACCGTCTTGCCGGAACCCGACTCGCCGACCAAGCCGAGTACCTCGCCCTGGGCGATATCGAAACTCACCCGGTCGAGTACCGGCGTGTGCGCTGAGCCGCGCACCGCGTCGACCGACAGGTCGCGGACCTCGAATACGGGCGCTGTCGTCGTGTTCGTCATAGTTTGTCCCCTCCTGAGGCGAGCGTGTCCCGCAGTGAGTCGCCGAGCGACGCGAACAGAAACATGATCAGCGCGATCATCAGGCAGGGCGGGAATACGGCGAACGAGGACTCTCGCACGTGAGTGAAGGCATCGCGCGCCATTGTTCCGAGGCTGACCGCGGGGGGCTGCGCGCCCACTCCGAGGAAGCTCAGGCTAGCCTCGGCGATGATCGCCAGGCCGATCGAGAAACTGACTTGTACAAGAATCGGCGCGATGCTGTTGGCCAGCACGTGGTGACCGAGGATGCGGGATGTGCGGCACCCGATCGCGCGCGCCGCCTCGACGTAGCTCTCCTTGGCGACCGAGCTCGCCACGCCTCGGGTGACTCGAAAGAACCGGGGTGCCATGGTGATTCCGACCGCCAGCATTGCCGGGACGACGCCGCCGCCGTACGCGCCCACCACCGCGAGTGCGATGATCAGCGGCGGCAGACTCAGCAGTGTGTCCGAGAACAGGTCACCGAGTGCACGGATCCAGCCGGAGCGATATCCGGCCAGCAGTCCGCTCGGTACGCCCGCCACCACGGCGGTGCCGACCGCGAGCAGGCCCGCGAGCAGGCTGAGCCGGGTGCCGGCGAACAGCAGGGTGAAGGTGTCGCGGCCGAGGCTGTCGGTGCCAAGCAGATGGGCGCCGGATGGTGATTGCAGTCGGTTCAGCAGGTCCTGCTGGTTGAGCCCATAGGGCGAGAGCGCGGGTATGGCGATCGAGGCGACGGCCAGTGCGATGAGCAGGCAGAGCAGAATCCGGGTCCGGCGGCTGGACAACATCATTCGGGTTGTGCGCAGCCTGCGCCTGCGCCCCGGTGGGGTCGCCGGAGTTTCGATATCCGGGTTGCCGGATTTCACCAGTGTCGTCATCGGTTCATGCCTTTCGGAGGCGTGGATCGAAATAGCCGTAGGTCAGGTCGACCAGCAGGTTGGTCAGCAACACGGCGAAGGCGCTGAACAACACCAGGCTCTGGATGACCGGAAAGTCCTTCGCCAGAACGGCATTCACGGCGAGTGAGCCGATCCCGGGCATCGCGAAGATGATCTCGACGACAACCGTGCCGCCGATGACCCGGGTGACCTGCAGGCCCAACACGGTGACGGCGGGTATGGCGGCGTTCTTCAGTGCGTGCTTACCGATCACGCGAGCCGGAGCCAGACCCTTGGCGGTGGCTGTGCGGACGTAGCTCTGGTCCATCGCGTCCACCAGCGAGCCGCGGATCTGGCGGGCGATCTCGGCGATCGGGTTGACCGCCAGTGCGAGCGACGGCAACACCAGGTAACTGATCCACACTGGAAATCCGGTCGACAGGGGCTCGTAGCCCACGGCGGGAAACGCCCTGATGGTGATCGCGAAGAGTACGGCCAGCACCGGGCCGACGACGAACGGGGGCAGCGCCAGCGCCAGCGCAGTGAGTCCGGTGAGGAACTGATCTTCCCACGTGCCCCGGCGCAGCGCCGCGGCCACGCCCAGTGGCACCGCGACGAGAACGGCGATGATCAGCGAGACGAGGGTCAGTGACAGTGTGACCGGGACGGCTTGGGTGATGAGGTCCATCGCGTTCCAGCCTGGTTGCAGGACAACGGATTTGCCGAAGTTCCCCGAAGCGATGTCACCAAGATAGGTCACATAGCGCTCGAAGACGTTGCGGTCCAGGCCGAGCGCCACCCGGGTTGCCGCCACCTGTTCGGGAGTGGCCGTTTCGCCGGCCACCACCTGTGCCGGATCGCCGGGAATCAGCTCGATCAACAAGAACGAGATCAAGGTGACCAGCAGTGCGACCGGCACCATTGCCGCGAGGCGCAGACCGATGAATCTGATCATCTCGCTACATCCCGCACTCGGGCCGACGCGGCGTCACCGGGGTCGCAACGGCCGCTGATTTCCCACGCATCATCTTGCTCTCCTTCGCGACAGTCCCAGTGACTGGAGTCACACGGAAGAGTATCCTATTATGAAGGGCTGTCAACGAGGAATCCGCAGAAGTGGGCCGTTTCGGCCAGCGGTGGGGAGATATTAGTGCACTTTGCCTCTTGCTGAGGCTGGATCGCGAGATCGGCGGCGCCCATCCGGGAAATAGCCCAAGGCTATGGATCTGCCCTGATTTGGTGGTTGCTCACAGAAGGCAATGAGGATACTATTAGCAAAATCTCAGGAGGCTAGGTGGTGAAAAGCGTGCCACTACGACTTTAAAAGTAGCCTCTTTCTCTATTTGTGCCACCGCGGCAGCGGTGTTAATGCGGCATGCTTTTGCCGCTGATTCCGAGTTCACCGGAGAGGAACGAGTAATGATGAGGAACATTGCTGGTATGGCCGTGGGTCTGGCGGCTGCCGTGGGAGTAGTGGCGGGCTCGACGCCTGCGCACGCCCACTCGGACGACGCTGTCGGCTTCACGGCTTATACCGCGGGCGCCCGGTCCGTCGTCTCGACGGAGGCCGGCTCGCTCCTGGTGGAAGGCGGGATCTTCAAGGTCACGGCGCCGGATGGCACCGTACTGGCGGGGACGCCGCTGACGTTCCGTGTCGACGATTTCGAATTTCCGATCGCCGCGGAGATCGACGGACGCACCGCCACTTTGACGCCGCAGTTCGATTTGGCGCATGCGGCCTATAAGCCGGTCGCCCTGCCCTATGAGGACAAGGCGCCGTGGAAGAGCGACTACGACCGTGAACAGGCCGCGTGGTCGCGAATGACCAGCACCGTCACCGTGGGCGCCACGCTGGGAACGTTGGTGGGCGGGCTCGGCGGCGCGGCCGTCGGATGTGTGCTCGGCGGCATCGCGGGCGCTACGGTGGCCGCGGCCACGATCGTCGGAATGTTCGGCCCGTTCATTCCGGCTGCCGCTGTTGGCTGCATCGGCGGGGTCATCGCCGTCGGTGCGCTGGGCACCGTCATGGGGCAGCTGCTGGTGACCGCGCCGGTGGCGATCGGCGCGGTCATCCAGTACATCTCCACCGTCAATCAGCCTTCGCTGCAGACGAAGTAGATCCCCTCTGCCGCAGCGGAATCCTTCGCGCCCGGCGCAAGCGCCGGGGCGAACGATTCCGCCACTGATCATCCGGGTCGAGCCACGGGCACCAGCGTCCGCAACGGAACATCCGAATCCGCCAGCAGGTCGAGATCGATCGGCGTGCCGGCGGACACCATTTTCTTGGCCGCCGCGAAATCGGCTGGCCTATTGCCCACGTCGGCGGCTATCACGACATTGTCGCGGAGATAGAACACCGTGATCGGCCGGCCATGGTCCGTATCCGGCCGCACGATCACGCGGTCGTAGCCGGTGGACAGCCCGACCACCTGGAGTTTGAGATCGTATTGATCCGACCGGAACCAGGGTTCCGCCGCGTAGTGCAGCCGGTTGCCGGTGAATGCCAAACCGAGCTGCCAACCGCCGCCGCCGAGTTCGTCGACGACATAAAGCGGTAGCAGTGCCAGCGCCATGCCGAAGGAGACCATGTACAGGCCCATCACGAGCATGAGCGAGAGCAGCTTCCTGCTCAGCACCCGCTGTGAGCCGCGAGCGCGCGATGCCGTCATTCGCCCTGCGAACCGGTGATGATGTAGTCCTGCACCAGGTGCGGAGCTGTGGTTACCGCGGCGTCGGCGTGCGCATCGATCTCCGCGTCGGACAAGCCGGCCTCGCTCAGGATCGCTCGGGTGTGCTGGCTGTGGCCCGGAGCCGGTTCGAGATTGGCGGCCGGGGTGCCGTCGAGTGCGGGTTGGCCGATATAGGTGAAGGGCGCTCCGTCGGCATCACGGCCCTCGTGCAGGATTCGGCGGGCGCGGATCTGCGGATCCGCTTCGACCTCGCCCATGCCGTCGTTCGCAGGTCCGAGTGGAAGATGGTGTGCGACAGCCAGTTCCAACCACTCAACGCGGGTACGGGCTCCCGGTTCCTGGAAGGCGGCCGGGATGTGCTCGTAGCGAGTGAGCACCCAGAAGCCGCCGTGGCGCGGGCTGTAGAACGTGCGTGTGCCCTCGCGCAGGCCGTCGATCGCGGAGGGGGGATGCCGGAGCACTTCGGGGCCGGAGACATGGTCGTAGTCCCGAACGAGATCGGCCGGCACGTGGGCGGGGATCTCGGCGACTTGTAGTGGGTGAGGACGGCTGTCCATGGGCATCGGCACTCTCCTGGATCCGGCCGGCGCTCGCCACAGGTACGTCGGCCGTCGTGGTCCCAGCCTAGTTACGTTGTGGCGCTCGAACAATATATTAGGACTCTAATTGTCTCGCAGATCAGTGCATATGGACAGAATAACTCGGTCAGATTCCTCAAAGTGCATTGACACTGGTACGGAAAAGGATACTCTTTGCCTGTGACTCCGGTCACTGATGCTCGTTGTGGAGAGGAATGGATCACGTGCTCAAGCTATCGACGGTGTTGCGTCGCAATGAATCCGGACGTTCCTCCCGTGGTTACCGCCCGGCACGGGGTATCGCCGTGGCGCTGGCGGTGACCCTCGTCGCGGCGGGATGCGCCGATGTCGCCCGGTCAGGGTCAGGCGGGGGAGCAGTCGATCGAAACGCGACGATCACTGTCGGTGTTTCGGTGCCACCGTCGCAGAACGACCCGATCGCGGCCAACAGCGAGCTCGCGGTGCTGCCGTACTACTCGCTGATGTTCGACACCCTGATCGGGCTCGACGCGAAGGGCGGGCCGACGCCGCTCATCGCGGAGAAATGGGCGCTCGCCGCCGACCAGAGGTCGTTGACGCTCACCATCCGCAAGAACGCGGTCTTCCACGACGGCACTCCGATCGACGCACCGGCTGTCGTGGCCAACCTGCAACGGGCGATCGCCGCGGATACACCGTTGATCCGGTCCAAGACCGCGACCATGGAATCGGCGTCGGCGGACGGCGATTCGACCGTGGTCATCCGGTACATCAAACCGGAACCGCTGGCGGTGGTCCAACTGGTGTCGCCGCTGCTGGGTCTGATCAGCCCCGCGTCGTTCGCGACCGCAGCGACCACGCCGATCGGTTCCGGGCCCTACAGATTCGCTCGGCAGAACCAGGACAGCGTGACGTTCGACAGGTTCGACCGCTACTGGAATCCGGATACGGCCAAGGCTGCCCACTTCGTCATCAAGGGCATTCCGGACAACACCGCACGGCTGAACGCGCTCGAAGCGGGTCAGCTGGACCTGACGAACGCCCAACCGGATCTGACCAGTGCGCTGTCCCGACTCTCCGGCACCGGCGCCGTCACCGTGGACTGGATTCGGACACAGGCCAATTCCGTTGTCTTCCTGAACATCTCACGAGGTCCGCTTGCCGATCCCCGGGTGCGCCGGGCACTCAACTACGTGGTGAACCGGCAGGCGCAGTCGGATGCACTGATGGGCGGGCAATGCAAGCCGAACCCGCAGCCGTTCCCGACCGGGCCGGGGTACCTTCCCGAGCTCGACAGCCGATATACCTACGACCCGGCGAAGGCGCGGCAACTGCTCGCGGAGGCTGGTTTCCCGGCCTTGCGGCTCAACGGGCTGTTCTCGAACAACGCGCTGGCGCGTGTCCAAGCACCCGCAGTGCAAGGCGACTTCCAGGCCGCGGGAATCGGTTTCGAGATGGCTCCGGTTCCTGCGCAAGAAGCGCGGGCCACCTTCCGCCAGGGCAAGGCCGACTTCTTGGTGCTGCAGATGAACGCCGAAGTGGATCCCGCTCTGACGATCGTGAACAACTTCCTCGGCGGCGACAGCCCAGGCGGAGTGCCTGCCGAGGTCCGCGCGGCGGCCGAGAAGGTATTGGCGCTCCCGGTGGATGCGCCGGAACGGACCGCCGCTCTGCAGGAGTTCGGCCGGGTCGCGACCGACACCCCGACACACGTGATCATCTGCAGCCCGCCGTCCGGATTCGCGTATCGCAACACCATCACCGGGGTGAAGGACATGCCGTGGCTCACTGTCGCCCAGAACACCGACTTCCGCACGCTCGCCAAGACCGCCCGATGACACCCGAAAGTGGGATCCGCCGGAACACACCAATCATCGCAAGGCGCTGCAGAAGGTGTTCTCGCGCAAGACTGTCGACCACTGGCGCGATGAACTCGTGGTGCCGGATCTGAAGCGCTGGATCGACGCGTTGCGCGAGCAGGGCCAGGCGGACCTGGTCAAGGACTTCACACTGCTTACTGGCACATGTGTATCGGGTTGCCCGATCGAACGCGGTCAGCCCGCGACGGGTCGTCTGGCCCCGACGGGAGCCGTCGGGTTGCCCGACGTAGCGCCAGTCGAAGCGGTTCGGCATCCGGTACACCCCGACGTTCGTCGGCAACGACCGCGACCTCCCGCCAGCTACGCGGGTTGAGCCGGACGAATTTCAATTTGTGTCGCGTGCAATCAATGTGGTCTTCGCTTCGCGTCGAAGAACATGATCCTGCGCGACCAGCCCCGAGGAGCGACCTGGTTTCGGCCGCCGGCATCGGTCAACCGATAGTCGCTTGCCTGCCGGTATGCAGGGTGGCGAGTTGGGCGTTGAGGGTGGCGCCGGTTTCGTCGCCGAGGGCGGCGGTTCGCAGGTTGGCCAGTTGTTCGGCCGCGTCGGCGTGTCCGGCCAGGGCGTGGGCGGCTTCCATGAGGGCGGTGAAGCTGTCGGTGCCGTGCTCGTAGGTCGCGCCGTAACCTTTCAATACGCGCTGGCAAGCGAGGATCTCGCGGGCGAAGTCGGGGTCCAGGGCGGCCGCGGCGGAGGCTGTGTTCAGCCATTCGTCGATGGCTTGTTGTTCGCGGAGATACCGCAGCGAATGCGGACGCAGCGGGCGCAGGCGTGCGGTGAGCGAGAGCGCGGTGTAGCCGGTGATCGAGCTGGTGTTGACGATCATGCCGCGGTGGGTGATTCGGCGGACCAGACGTTGGAACGCGGTGGAGCGGCGCAGTGTCGATCCGAGGCGGGTGGGCATGGTGTCGGTGATCTCGTCGATCTGTGGGTGCAGGTATTCGCGGACCTGGATGAGCTGGTCCGGTTCGGCCCGCGCTTCGGTGCGGATGCGGTCCATGCGGTGGCGCCGGATCTTTTGCAGCGCAACCTGAATGGTGTCCTGGTAGCACATCCACAGCGCGATCTGGCGGGCCGCTTCGATGGTGAGCAGCGCGTCGCTGTCCCGGTCGGGATCCAGGTCGGCGAATACGCCGACGCGACGCAGATACAGCTCCGCGTAGTCGGTGTTCTGGTACAGCGCGGTGCGGACCAAGCCGTGCAGGATCATCGATCGCGCCGCGGGTGGCAGACCGGTGACCGTGTCGGCGAGCGCACGCAGTTTCGGGCCGACCAGCCGACCCGGGTCGGTGGCGGCGATGTCGTTGCGCCGCTTCTCCTCTCGGGCCTTGCGTTCCTCCGCGGACAGCGGCTTCGGGATGAGCGTCAACTCCACCGGCTGTGATTTGCGCTGTGGGGTGGCGGTTTCGGGCTGCTCCGATCCGGACGGCTCGGGTTCGGCGGCGGCGCTGAAGCCGTCCGCGAAGGCGTGCAGGGACTGTTCGACTCCCTTGCTGAACGCGCGGATCGGCTGCTCGAATTGCGCACGGGTGAAAGGCAGTACGTTGGCGCCGGCCAGCGCGCCGAACAGTGCTGCGCTGATGACGCTGCGAGCACGTTCGGCGACCGCCATGAAATCGGCCGCGATGAGTGTCTTCGAGCCGCGGCGCGCCGCGTCGAGCAGCGCCGAATTGTCTACCCGGCCGTCGCCGAGGGCCATCTTCTATTTTCAGCGGACTCAAACTCGCCGAACGCGAAACCGGTGAACACCACATCAGCGCCCGCCCGGCCGAGGGCAGCGGCCGCCACAGGTAGCTCTGGTCGATTTCGCACGAGCCGCCGTAGGCCCCATCACCATCGCGATCCTGGCCATGGGCGGCGAGGGCGGCGGTGTCCTCGCCGACTGGATCGTCGAGGTCGCCGAAACCGTCGGCTACTACGCCCGACCACCTCCGTGCCCGGCGTCGCCCAGCGCACCGGCGCGACGGTCTACTACGTGGAGTTGTTCCCGCCAGTCCCGGGCGGTCCTCGCGGATGCGGGGTGTGCGGCGCGAACGCACACGCCGCGGTGCTGTGTCCCTCGTTCTACCGCACCGACGTCGTCTACAACCCCACCCGCCGCGATCGCGTCCTGGCGCGGCTGCGCACCTGTTGGATCAACCTGCTCGCCCGCGGCGTCGAACGCCGCGCCGCCGGATTCGAGGCCCCGTGATGACAAGCTGGCACAACGAATTACGGGGGGGTCGAGCAGATACTGCTGGCCGACCACGACGGTTGGGCGGCGGGGGAGCAGCCCGGCTTCGGCCTCCGCGCAGGCGATTCCGGTGCTGGCGGAACCATCGGAGACATGGATCAGGGGAGCTGGCCATCACGGTGAGTGAGACCCGGCACCTGCCCGCTGAGGCGGTGCAACGCTACCGGCGGGTGCGTCTGGACGGCATCGCCCAGTGGAGTCGCATGCTGCAGGCTGCCCGGCCCGAGCTTCCGGCTGCGGTGGCGCGCTTGCTGGTTCGGGCTTCCACCACCGTCGTCATCGACGCGGTGCGCAACCCGCGCCTGCGTCGCCGGAGCGATCTCGTTGACGTCCTGGTCGCCGTCGGTGAGCGTATCGGAGCGGCGCCGATCGGCGAACGCGCACCGGCCCAGTGAATTACACCACTTAGCGGCCATTCACTTATGAGGTTCGGATTGCCTGCTACCTGTGTGCGAAAGGATTGAATTCCCTGGCTGCCTTACTTAGTGGTCATTAACAGTGAATTGTCAGCCAGTTGATCGTGATCCAAGGTGGCCGGTGAGCGATCAAATCTGTGCGCTCTGCTGCGACTCGTGCGGTAATCCTCCGCTTCTTCTCGAAAGGTGGCGCCGTGGGCCATTACAAGAGCAATGTCCGCGATCTCGAATTCAACCTGTTCGAGGTGTTCGGTCTCGATGTCGTCCTGGACGGCGGTGCCTTCGGGGATCTCGACCCGGACGTCGCGCGGACCATGCTGATCGAGGCCGCGCGACTGGCAGCGGGGCCGGTGGCCGCGCCGTTCGCCGAAACCGACCGCACTCCACCGGTTTTCGATCCGCAGACCCATTCGGTGCGGCTGCCCGAGACGTTCAAGCGTGCCGTGCGTGCGTGGTACGACGCCGAGTACTGGCGGGTCGGCAAGGCCGAGGGGATCGGCGGCGTGGCAGCGCCTGCCATGCTCGCCTGGGCGTTGAGCGAGTTCGTGCTCGGCGCACAGCCGGCCGCGTACATGTATCTGACAGGCCCGATGATCGCGAATGTCGTGCACGGCGTGGGCACCGAGCAACAGCGGCACTGGGCCAAGCTGATGGTGGACCGCAACTGGGGCGCGACCATGGTGCTCACCGAGCCCGACGCTGGGTCGGATGTCGGCGCCGGACGCACGAAGGCGATCCGGCAGGACGACGGCTCCTGGCATATCGAGGGCGTCAAGCGCTTCATCACCGGCGCGGACTCGGACGACCTGTTCGAGAACATCGCACATCTGGTGCTGGCACGGCCCGAGGGCGCGGGCCCCGGCACCAAGGGGCTGTCTCTGTTCTTCGTGCCGAAGTTCCACTTCGATCCCGAGACGGGCGAGCCGGGCGGACGCAACGGAGTCTTCGTCACCAACGTCGAGCACAAGATGGGCTTGAAAGCGTCGTCGACCTGCGAACTGACCTTCGGCGACCACGGCACGCCCGCCGTGGGCTGGCTGGTGGGTGAAGTGCACGACGGCATCGCCCAGATGTTCAAGGTGATCGAGGAAGCCCGGATGATGGTGGGCACCAAGGCGATCGCCACCTTGTCCACCGGCTACCTGAACGCGCTCGACTACGCGAAGCAACGAGTCCAGGGCGCCGACTTGACCCGGCAGGCCGACAAAACCGCCCCGAAGGTGACCATCATCCACCACCCGGACGTGCGGCGCTCACTGCACCTGCAGAAGGCGTACGCCGAAGGGCTGCGCTCGATCTACCTCTACACCGCCGGACACCAGGACGATGTGGTGGCCCAGCATCTTTCGGGCGCGGACCCGGAACTCGCCGCCGCGGTCAATGATCTGCTGCTGCCGATCGTGAAGGGCGTCGGCTCCGAACGTGCGTACCAGTATCTCGCCGAATCGCTACAGACGCTGGGCGGCTCGGGATTTCTCCAGGACTACCCGATCGAGCAGTACATTCGAGACTCGAAGATCGACTCGTTGTACGAGGGCACCACGGCGATCCAGGCGCAGGACTTCTTCTTCCGCAAGGTCGCCCGCAATCGCAGTGTCGCACTGGCGCATGTGCTGGGGCAGGTCCGTGCCACCGCCGAGTCCGAGAGCTGGGCACAGCTGAAGGTGGCCCGGGAGCTGCTGGCGACGGCGGCGTATCGGGTGCAGGACATGGCGGGCGCGCTGACCGGCTACCTCTTGGCCGCGCAGGAACAGCCCGACGAGTTGTACAAGGTCGGCCTGGGTTCGGTCCGGTTCCTGCTGGCGGTCGGTGATCTGCTGGTGGCCTGGAGACTGCTCGTCGGGGCCGAAACGGCCCTTGCCGCACTGGATTCCGATCCCGCCGACTCCGATCGTGCGTTCTACGACGGCAAGGTCGCGACGGCGACCTTCTTCGCCCAGCAGATTCTGCCGCGCCTGGACGCTGACAGCGCGATCATTTCGGCTCTCGACGGTGAGATCATGACCCTCGACGAGGACGAGTTCTGACACGAACAGAGCCAGTTCTGCGACGAAACCCTCGGAGCGCCCGAGGGTTTCGTTGTTTTCGACTCGAAGTCCTCCACGCGGCACACCCGTCAGATCATCTCGAGTCCAAGGTCGGCGCAACGGTGGCACAAGGTGTCGAGCCCGAACGTATCGACGGCGCCGACGACACCGGGGGTGAAATACCCTGAGATCAGATATTTGCTACCGATTGGTGACTCGTCTCTCCCGCAGGTCATCAGAGAGTGAACCGGTTTCCCTTGGTGGTCGCCCACAAGATTCGCCCGCGATCGGTGAGGTACCAGCGCTGACCGGTACCGCCACCGGTGGCCCAATCAACTCCCGCGCACGCAAACGCGTGGTGATACGGCATATGGCGCTGATGGTCAGATGCATGCCGGGCCTATCGGCTGCCGGCTTCGCTACGGCGTCGTCGATGGAATCCGGATGACCATCGTGTCGGCTGTCAGTCCCCATTGCCCGGGCTGATGCCTCTGTCGAGCAGACCGATGACGGTCGCAAGGAGCAGTTCCATGCGGTGACCCTCGGCGCGCAGCCGGTCGGCGCGCCAGTTCAGGGCCAGCACGCCGTTCATCGCTGCCCACAGCGCGGTCGAGGTGAGCTCGGGATCGAGGTTCGGATCTATGGTTCCGTCGGCGAGTCCATCCGACAACGCGGCGGCGAGTTTCGTGTTCTGTTCCTCGATGAGATCGGCGACGCGTGCGAGCGCGCGCGGCTCGTTGGGCGGGTCGATGAGCAGCCGGAATTGGTGTGGTCGTTCGGCGGCGAACCGGGCGTACGCCTCGGCTGCTCGCAGGATCCGTGCCCGGGGCGACCCGGGCGCGGCGTAGGCGTCGTCCATGTACTGGCGGTTCTGTTCCAGTGCGCGTTCGGCGACGGCGATGAGCAGGGCCGAGCGTCCGCCGATCCGGTTGTAGATGGTCTGGACCGCGACGTCGGCCTGCTCGGCGACGGCCTCCAGGGTGAGGGCGTCGGCTCCGTGGGCGAGGACCAGGCTCTCGGCGGCGTCGACGATCGCTTGCTGGGTGGCTGCGGCCCGTCGTGCCGTCCGTGTCATGCCTGCGGAGTCCATGCGCCCACTGTACGGCCGTCATGGAGTGACCTCCATTGTTGGAATGACTTCCATATTTGGAACCTATTCCATATACTATGTGGTGCCGGTCATAGTCGACCGGCGAGAGCAAAGGAGTTAGCCGATGGGTGATCGCCTCGAAGTCCGCTTCCCGTCCGGCCCCGCGGGGCTGGAATGCGCTGCTTGGTTGTATCTGCCGGTCGGCGGTCCGGCCCCGATCATCGTCATGGCACATGGTCTGGGCGGTATCCGCGAGATGCGGCTCGACGCCTACGCCGAGCGTTTCCGTGCCGCCGGGTATGCGTGCCTGGTTTTCGACTATCGGCACTTCGGGGCCAGCGGCGGCACGCCACGCCAGCTGATCGACATACGTGAGCAACTCGCGGACTGGGCCGCGGCGATCGCGTTCGCACGCTCGCTGAACGTGGTCGACACGAGCCGAATCGTGTTGTGGGGAACGTCCTTCGGTGGCGGACACGTCCTGGTGGCCGCTGCCGGTGATGGCGACATCGCGGCGGTGGTCGCGCAGTGTCCTTTCACCGACGGTTTCGCCTCCGTACTGGCGATGCCGCCGTCGAACGCGCTGCGTGTCACCGCGCGAGCGGTCCGCGATCTGATCGGGGCGCATGTGGGCAGGGAGCCGGTAATGATCGCCACGGCGGGGCGGCCGGGTTCGACCGCGCTGATGGCGTCGCCGGATTCGGAGCCGGGCTATCTGGCGTTGGTGCCGGACTCGGCGCCGTTCGCCAACGAAGTCGCCGCCCGGGTCGCATTGTCTATCACTCGGCACATCCCGGGGCGCAGCGCCGCGAAGGTGAGCTGCCCAATCATGTTCGCCATCTGCGAACGGGATGCGGTCGCACCGGCGAAAGCCACTCTGCGTCATGCGCGTAAGGCTCCCCGCGGGGAGATCGCGCTATATCCCGCAGGGCATTTCGATATCTACGTCGGTGACTGGTTCGAGCGCGTCGTCGCCGACCAGATCGCCTTCCTGCACGCTCACGTCGCACCGCGCGTCACCGTCGAGGAGTCCGAACGATGACCCGCTATCCACTCGCAGGCCGCACCGTCGCGTTGACGGGTTCCACCGGTGGGCTCGGCACTGAATTGGCCCGAGCCCTGCGTGCCCGCGGAGCGAACCTGGCACTCCTGGATATCGACGCCGATAATGTCCATGCGCAAGCGGCCGCGCTCGGTACTGCGCGTCAGGCTCGCGGTTGGTATGCGGATGTGCGCGACATGACCAGCCTGACCGACGCGATGAACGCGGCCACCGAGCATTTCGGCCGTCTCGATGTCGTCATCGCCAATGCCGGAATCGACACCATGGCTCCCATGGCCACTCTGGATCCCGCGGCCTTCGAACGTGTCGTCGACATCAACCTGACCGGGGTGTGGCGCACCTTTCGCGCCGGGCTGCCCGGCGTGCAGGCCAATCACGGCTATCTGTTGGCGATTTCCTCGATGGCCGCGTTCGTCCACTCCCCGTTGCAAGCGTCGTATACGGCCACCAAAGCCGGTGTCTGGGCGATGTGTGACAGCATCCGCCTCGAACTGCGCCATCAGGGTGTCGGAGTCGGCAGCGTGCACCCGACCTTCTTCCGCACCCCGATGATGGACGACGTCATCGCCGATCCCGCCGGTCGAGTGCTTTGGGGCGGCAATGAGAAAGGTCTGTTCAAGATGGTGCCCAGCGCCACGGTCGTGCGAGGCATCGTGCGCGGCATCGAACGGCGCTCCGAGCTGATCGTGGTGCCGAAACGCAACTCGCTCATCGCCAAAGCGCCCGGCCTCTTCCGCCCGGTGCTGGACCGCGTCGCCTGGAAGGACACCACCATCGCCCACGCCACCGAACTGGCCGCCCCGGCCGGTTGGCATGACCACCGAGCTATCGACCGCCATACCGCGACCGCGGACTGACCCAGGGAGAAGACGTTGTCCGAGATCTGGCCCCTCGCCGGAAAGACGATCCTCATCACCGGCGCAGCCGGCGGCATCGGTGCCGCCAGTGCCATCGCACTCCACACCCGCGGCGCCAACGTCGTGCTCACCGACATACACCTGGATGGTGTGGAGCGGCTCGCGAATCGGCTGGCTGGCAGCCGCGTGCTGCCGCTCGCACTCGATGTCACAGACCCCGACAGCCTGACGGACGCGGTCGAACAGTCGGTGGAGAAATTCGGCGGCATCGACGTCACCTTCGCCAACGCCGGTATCGCCGCTGCCACGCCCAGCACCATCTTCACCAGCGACCCAACCGAATTCGAGCGCATCATCGAGGTCGACCTGCTCGGTGTGGTCCGGACCGTGCGTGCGACGCTGCCCCAGATCGTCGCAAGCAAGGGCCATGTGCTCGTCACGGCCTCGGTCTACGCGTACTTCAACGGAACGATCAACGCCGCGTACGCCATGTCCAAAGCCGGTGTCGAACAATTCGGCCGGGCACTGCGCACCGAACTCGCCGTGCACGGAGCCACCGCGGGCGTGCTGTATCCGGGATGGGTGCGTACGCCGATCGCGCAGAGCGCCTTCGGCGGCAACGATCTCGTCACCGAGATGCGCCGGCAGCTCTATCCTCGATTCCTCGCGGAGGCGATCGAGCCCGAGACCGTCGCCGCTCGTATCGTGGAAGGCCTCGAGACGCGATCTCCACGCATCATGGTTCCCCGTAGGTGGGCGCCGATCTCCGCGCTGCGCGGCGTGGTCAACCCGTTGACGGACTGGGCTCTCGAGCGCAATTCGCAACTGCGAGAACAGCTACGACAGCTCGAACAAAGGGCTCAGTCGAGTACCCGACTCGGGCAAGGTAGCGGAATCGCGGAAAGCGGCCGACAAACTCGATCCCCCTTCCCAGCCGCACAGTAGGGTGCCGATTCACGACAACGGGTCTGCCGCACGAGACTGCGTGCCGCAGACCCATTGTTGTGCCCATGTCGTGACAGCGTGTTCGTGACCGAAGTCGCCCGGCGTCAACCCTCGACAATTCCTACGGGCGGTAGCGCGGACCGCAGCCATCGGTCTCGGTTCCAGAGGTCGCGTGCTGGTGGCAGGCCGTATCGTTCGGGGTGGCCTGCAGTTCCAGATCGTCGTTGAGTGGAGAGGCTTGTCAGCAGAGCATTTTCAGCCTGTTGAGTGCCTCCGCCAAATCAGGGGGGAGGGGAAGGTCGCGACGGCTGCAGTCAGCCGGACGCACGGTGTCGATCGTGCGCCGGAAACCGGGATGTGGGGTTCGTTCGGGCCCCGTGCCCTGGTTTCGAAGCTCACCTCGACCGAACGACCGTGTGTCAGCCGCTCCCCGGCGAATACCTCGCCTGATTGATCTCGAACTGTCCGCGCTTCGCGCATCATCGTCGCGTTCTCACTGGCCGGATATCGTCGGCTGCCGTCGCTTCTCCCGCAAGCCACCGACGATCATGCGCATGCCCTCGCGTTGCCGAGATTCGAGTTCCGTCAAGTCGCCGGTGTCGACCCACTGGATGTAGGCATGGACGCTGGTGTGCACGATCAGGCGTGCGGGCAGTTCGCGCAGGAATGGGTCGTCGTCGAGATCAAAACGGGTGGAGAGGAACTCGGTGACCGGCTGTTCCATATGCTCACACCATTCCATCCAGCGCAGACGGAATGGGGGAGTCTTGACGACCAGGGACATGAACTTGCGGTCGAACTCTTCGAAGTGTCGGCGTCGAATTTCCGTAGTGAACGCTCGGACCAGCGTTTCGACCGGATCGTCCTGCGGCCCGGCGGTCTCGAACACCTCGGTGGTGGTGGATCCGAAGCGTCGGAACAGGGGGATGGCCACATCCTCCTTGACGGGGAAGTGGCGATGGAAGGTACGCGGGGAGATGCCGACGATTTCGCAGATGCGCTCCACAGTCGCGGAGGTATCGCCATCGGTGACGAACAAATCACGCGCCGTCAAGGCGATGGTGAGCTTGAGTTCTTCGGCGCGGCGCTCGGTCAGGGTCTGTTTGGCCGGTTTGCTCACTTGCTGACTCCCTCACTCTTCACTCGATTTCACATTATCGCGATCCTGTGGTGAGCATCCGCGGTCTCGTACGTGTGGGGGCGAGCCGATGTGACCTGCTTTACATAGAGCCGCGAGTGTGTCTACACTCACACCTGTCAGATTCTGACATCTAGTCATAGTATGACATAAACGTCAGCGGTCGGAGGTACACGTGGCAATGACGCAAACCGAAGAGGCCCCCACCGCGATGATCGACCGAGTGTCATCCGTGCTCGACGCCTTCGTTGGACAAAGGCCGCTCACCCTGGCCGAAATCGCCAGGCACGCACACCTTCCACGCTCGTCGACGCATCGCATTCTGCAACGGCTGGTGGAGCTGGGCTGGGTGGAGCGATCGGGATTCGAATACGTGCTGGGCATACGGATGTTCGAGCTCGGCGCACAGGTCGTAAGACAGCGCAGTGTGTACGAGGCCGCGCTGCCGGTGATGACCGATCTGCATCGCCGAAGCGGATACACGGCCTATCTGAGCATCCTGCTCGGAGGGGAAATCATGCACATGGAGCGGGTCGGCTTGTGGCCTGCGGTCGGCCGGGAGTGGGGTGTGGGCGCGCGGCAAGCAGCTGAACTCACCGCGCCTGGACGGGCGTTGTTCGCCGAAATGGAGCCGGACGAATGGCCCGAGCTCGAATTCGCCTCTGCGCCGACCTGTTACAGCATCCGTGCCAGGTCGCAGTTGGAGCGTGAGGTCGCGCGCGTGCGCGATCGCGGTGGTATCGCCGTGGACGCGCAGGGTTGCGCTCTGGGGGTCACCGTCGTCGCCGCACCACTGGCGTTCGACGACTCGGGCAACCGAGTGGCCTTATCGGTATGCGGACCCACCAATTCGGTGCGCATCGAAACCATGGCCGCTGCGGTTCGCAGTGCTGCCGTCGAGATCGGATACGCCGCATCAGGGGTGCCGCGAGTGCGCAATCGTCCGCTGCGCCCGGTTCCGGCGCTGACCGGTTTTCGGTGAGTGGGAGCTCGGCTTTCCCGCTTTCCCGCTGGTTTCCAGGATGAACGCGAGTGGTTGCGAGTCCGCCGGGACGCGTTGCCGGTGAGAAGATTTGGAGGAGCGATGACATCACTGGAGTCTCAGGATATCCGTGTGATCGAGGCAGGCGCGCCGCCCGTGCGATACGCGCGCGGCTGGCACTGTCTCGGCCTGGCAGATGGATTCCGGGATGGTAAGCCGCACGCCGTACAGGCGTTCGGAACCAAGCTGGTGGTGTTCGCCGACAGCAAGGGCGGACTGCACGTGCTCAACGGTTACTGCCCGCACATGGGCGGTGACCTCACCATGGGTACCGTCAAGGGTGACGCGGTGGCTTGTCCTTTTCACGACTGGCGCTGGTCGGGTTCGGGTCGCTGCACGGGCATTCCGTACGCCCGCCGGGTGCCGCCGCTCGCGCGCACCAAGGCGTGGCCGGTACTCGAGCAGAATAAGCAGCTGTTCGTCTACCACGATCCGCAGGGCAATCCGCCGCCACCGGAGGTCGCGATACCCCGAATCGACGCAGTCTATTCCGACAAATGGACGGACTGGACCTGGAATTCGGTGCTCATCGAGGGATCGAACTGCCGGGAGATCGTCGACAACGTGGTGGACATGGCGCACTTCTTCTACGTGCACTACTCGTTCCCCACCTACTTCAAGAACATCTTCGAAGGCCACGTCGCCACCCAGCACATGCGCTCACGCGGCCGCGGAGACATCGTGCTCGGCTCGAACTACACCAAGCGTGCGGCCGATGAAGAGGATGCCGAAAATAGTTCGGACGCAAGCTATTTCGGACCCTCATACATGATCGACTGGCTGCACGGGAATGCCGGAGCGGTGCGGACCGAGACGGTCCTCATCAACTGCCACTACCCGGTGACGCCCACCAGCTTCGTCCTGCAATGGGGCGTGATCGTGAAGAAGCAGCCGGGCGTATCCGACGAGATCGCGCAGAAGATCGCCGAGGCCACAGCGAACGGCGTCGAAGTGGGCTTCCTGCAGGACGTGGAGATCTGGAAGAACAAGACCCGCGTCGACAATCCGCTGCTGTGCGAGGAAGACGGACCGGTGTATCAGCTTCGCCGGTGGTACGAGCAGTTCTACGTGGACGTCGACGATGTCACCCCGGCGATGACCGACCGCTTCGAATTCGAGCTCGACACCGAGCGCGCTATCGAGTACTGGAAGCGGGAGGTCGCCGAGAATCTGGAGCGGCAGGGCGGAGTACCAGTGAACCCGGTCGAGCAGCGGCCCGCTGCCGCCACTACCAACTGAGATGGCGATGCGGGCAGAGCGCACAACGCACGTGCGCGAGTTCCGGGTGCTGGACATGACATCCGGCATTACAGGTCCCTACGCCACGAAGCTGCTCGTGGACGCGGGCGCGGATGTGGTGAAGGTGGAGCTGGCCACCGGTGACGAGTACCGGAGGTGGTCGGCGTCGGGAGCCGACCTGCACGGTGCGGACGGGGCCATGTTCCGATACCTCAATGCCGGAAAGCGTTCCGTGCTGGGCGATTGCGCCGATCCCGAGATACGTGCGCTGCTGGCCGGAGCCGATCTGCTGGTCGAGGATCGGTTGACCGCTTCCCAACTTGCTGCGATCCGGGCGGACTACCCCGCGCTGGACGTCGTGTCGATCTCACCATTCGGCCGCACCGGGCCGTGGTGCGATCGGCCGTGGACGGAATTCACCCTGCAGGCGCGCGCCGGCTCGACCGGTGTTCGTGGCTTCCGCGACCGCCCCCCGGTGCACGCGGGCGGACGGCTCGGTGAATTCATCGCGGGAAGTTACGCGGGGGCAGCGGCCATGGTGCTGCGCACCGCCGCCCGCCGCCACCGGCACAGCGGCGCGCACGTGGACCTTTCGATGCTCGAATGCGTTTGCGTCGCGATGTCGTTGTACACCCCACTGACCGTGTCGCTGTCGGGGCTGCAGCCGCCCGGCCGGACGGTGGAGATCCCGTCGGTGGAGCGCAGCGCTGACGGCTGGGTCGGCTTCTGCACCATCACCGGGCAGATGTTCCAGGACTTCCTGCTCATGATCGGCCGCGCGGATCTGCTCGACGATCCGGGGATCGTCGATCCCAAGGCGCGGCAGGAGCGCTACGGCGAATTCCAGAAGGCGATCGAGGAGTGGACCAGTGCGCTGCCCACGGCAGCGATCGAGGAGATCGCAAGCGCGATGCGGATTCCGGTGTCGCCGTTGGGAACTCCCCGCACGGTCACCGGCAACGCACACTTCGCGGCGCGCGAGGTGTTCGTGACGAATCCCTCCGGTGGTTTCCCGCAGCCGCGGCGTCCGTACCTGCTCGACGGCGATGCAGGTGAGAGTCCCGGGCCCGCTCCGCTCCTCGGCGAGCACACCGGCCGGGTGCTGTGGAGCCCGCGGCGCGGTGTCCGGCGCGCGGATGGTTCGCCGTTGGCGGGTCTGCGCGTGCTGGATCTGACCGGATTCTGGGCGGGTCCAGCCGCTACTCAACTGCTGGCCGCGTTCGGAGCCGAAGTCGTGAAGGTCGAATCGACGCAGCGACCTGATGGCATGCGGTTCACCTCCACCAAGCCTCCCGATTTCGAGGGGTGGTGGGAGTGGGGCGCGGTGTTCCAGGGCGCGAACGCCGGCAAGCGCGGCATCACGTTGGATCTGTCCCGGCCCGAAGGCCGAAGGACGCTGTTCGCGCTGGCAGCGGAATCGGATGTGCTGATCGAGAACTTCTCACCACGTGTGCTCGACAACTTCGGCATCACTTGGGATGCCTTGCAGGAGATCAACTCCCGGCTCACACTGGTCCGAATGCCCGCCTTCGGGTTGGACGGGCCATGGCGTGATCGCACAGGCTTCGCACAGACGATGGAACAGGCCGCCGGGCTGTCGTGGATGACCGGATACCCGGACACCGCGCCCATGGTGTTGAAGGGCGCGTGCGATCCCGTCGCTGGATTGCACGCGGTAGTCGCCACCCTCGCCGCCCTGGAACGCGCCGACGTGGCAGGGCGTGGGGTCTTCGTCGAGGTGCCGATGGTGGAGACCGCACTCAATATCGCAGCCGAGGTGGTGATCGAATTCGCTGCCTACGGTGCGGAACTCGTGCGCGAGGGCAATCGCGGACCGGTCGCCGCACCGCAGAACCTGTACCGCTGCGCCGGACCGGGGGGTGACGCATGGCTGGCGCTGGCCGTCGCCACCGACGAGCAATGGGCCGCGTTGCGGGCGGCCCTCGGAGATCCGGAATGGGCGCGCAACCCGGAGCTGGCGACAGTTTCGGGCCGCCGCGGCCTGCACGACGAGATCGATGCGCGACTCGCCGAGTTCTGCGCTGACCGGGATGCCGCCGAATTGTCCGAAGAGCTTGCCGCGCAGGGTATTCCGGCAGAGTTCGTGGTTCCGCCCGCCTGTGCGTGGGACAACCTGCAATTTGCCGCCCGCGAATTCACCGAAATCGTCCGCCATCCGCAGCTGGGCGATTACCGCCTACCGGGTCTGCCGCTGCGCCTGGCGGATCGGCGGGCGCCCTGGTTTACCGCTCCCGCTCCGACGCTGGGACAACACAACGACCCGGTGTTGGGCGAGATCGCGGGTCTGTCCCCCGACCGTATCGCGGAGTTACGCCGGACGGCTGTGATCGGCGAGCGGCCGGACAATCTGTAGAACCGGAGATTCGTTGAGTAGACACCCTTTCCGCGACGTGGCCATCATCGCCGCGTTCAACACGCCGCAGGCGCGGGTGCTGGAAGGCCATACCGCCTTCTCCATCACCCTCGACGCGGCGCGCGGCGTCCTGGCCGAGGCCGCGGTCGAGGTGACCGAGGTCGACACCGTGTTCAGCAAGCACGCCCCCGAGTTGATTCACGCCCTTGGCATCGGACCGGTCTGGAATTCCAACTCCAAGAGCGGCATCGCGGGTGTGCTGCAGGCGGCGAGCTTGGTTGCCACCGGCCTGGCGCAGACGGTCTTGCTGGCTGATGGCGAGGCGGGGATTTACACCGAGCGGTCCGCGACCGCGCCGTGGACGCGTCCGTCCAACGAGTTCGTCGCTCCGTTCGGGCTGTATACGGCCGCGGAATTCGGATTGATCGCGCGGCGGCACATGGACCGCTACGGCACCTCGCCGGAGCAGCTCGCCGAGGTCGCCGCCACGATCCGCAACAACGGGCACGTCAATCCGGACGCGATCTACCGCGGCAGGGGACCTTTCACCCCCGCCGACGTGCTGGCCTCGCGCATGATCGCCGAGCCGTTTCATCTCCTGGATTGCGCCATGACTTCCGAGGGCGGCTGTGCGGTGCTTATCACCACCGCTGAGCGCGCCGCCGAACTGCCCGGCACACCGGTCTACATCCTCGGCGGCGGGCTGGACACACTCGGGCCGGCCTATCGACATGCTCCGGCCTGGGATCTCACGGGCCGCGGCAGCGACATCCCGAACGGTTATGTCGGACGCCGTGCCGCCCGAAAAGCGTTCGCCATGGCGGGATTGCGTCCGGTCGACGTCGACGTGTGCGAGCTCTACGACCCGTTCTCGTTCGAAATCATCAGGCAGTTCGAGGCTTTCGAGTTCTGCGGTGACGGCGAGGGCGGAGATTTCGTTATGGGCGGCCGGATCGCACCGGAAGGCGAGTTCCCGATCACCACCGACGGTGGGCTCATGTCCTACAGCCACGGCGGTGGCATGGTGCAGCTCAGTCAGCGCGTCGCGCGAGGCGTACACCAGTTGCAGAAGCAGTGCCGCAGCCGCCAAATCGCCGACGCGCGAGTGGTGTTGTGCAGCAACGGCGGTGCGGGCGCGCTGTTCACCGACGTCGTCCTGCTGGGGAGTGAACGACCATGACCATGCTGCGACCTCAGCATGCTGGAATCCCGCTCCCGCAACCAACCCCGGTCTCGAGGCCGTTCTGGGATGGCTGCGCGGCCGGAGAGCTGCGCTATCAACGTTGCCGGACGTGCGGGCACGCGGAATTCGACCCGGTGTGGGTCTGTCGGCACTGCGGTTCGGACGACATGGCCTGGCAGGTGAGCGACGGGCGAGGAGAGGTGTACTCGCACACCGTCGTATGGCGGCCACAGACACCGGAATTCACCGTGCCCTACGCGGTAGTGATCGTGAACTTCGACGAGGGCTTCACGTTGTTGACCAATCTTATCGGCTGCACCGTCGAGGACGTGCTGACCGGTATGCGAGTGCGGGGCGTGTTCCACCAGATCGGTGGCGGCATCACGCTGCCGTACGTGGAGCCGGATCCGGAGGGAAATCATGGGAATTGAATTGATTCTGGACATGGCAGGCGACGGGCTTGCCGACCGGGTTGCGCTGGGACGCCAGACGGACGGCCTCACCTACGCGGACCTGACGCGGGCCGCGGACGGCGGCGCTGCGCTGCTGCGGGCCGCGGGCGCGGGCAGCGTGGCCTATGTCGGGTTGAACGGTCCGGTGCTGCCGACGTTGGTATTCGCGGCGGCCCGGGCGGGAATTCCGCTGACGCCGTTGAATTATCGGCTCTCGGCCGACCAGCTCGGCGAGCTCCTGTCCGAACTGGAAAGCCCGTACCTGGTGGCGGACCGGGCCTTCGCGCACGTGGTCACCGCCGACACTTGGTCGCAGGATTGGCTGGAGCTGGCCCGGCGCACCGATCCGGTCGACGCCATCCCGGCCGCCGATAGCGATCCGGCGGTGGTGCTGTTCACCAGCGGCACCACTGCCAAGCCGAAAGGCGTAGTGCTGCGGCATTCACACCTGCTCAGCTATGTGCTCGAAACGGTGGAATTCGCTTCCGCCGCTGAGCCGGACGCGGTGCTGGTGAGTGTGCCGCCGTATCACATCGCGGGGATCGGCTCGGTACTGAGCAACCTGTACGCAGGCAGGCGAATGACCTACCTTCCGGACTTCACCGCCCGCGGCTGGCTGGACCTCGTACGCGCGGATCGAGTGACGCACGCGATGGTGGTGCCGACCATGCTGGCCCGAATCGTGGCCGAACTCGACGGTGCGCCCGCCGATGTGCCGATGTTGCGTTCCATCGCTTATGGCGGTGCCCGGATGCCGGCGACCGTGCTGCGGGCGGCGTTGCACGCGTTCGGGGACACGGACTTCGTGAACGCCTACGGTCTCACCGAGACCAGCTCCACCATCGCGGTGCTCGGACCGCAGGACCATCGCGCGGCGCTCGCCGGTAATTCGGCGGCGGTGGCGCGGCTGGCATCGGTCGGGCGCATGGTGCCCGGGGTGGAATGCCAGATCCGCGGTGAGGACGGGAAGCCGTTGCCGCCCGGTGAGACCGGTGAGATCTGGGTGCGCGGCGCGCAGGTGTCAGGGGAGTACCGGGGCATCGGCTCGGTACTCGACGCCGACGGCTGGTTCCCGACCCGCGACCGCGGGCGCCTCGACGAGGAGAACTACCTGTTCGTCGACGGTCGCTCCGACGACACCATCATCCGAGGCGGCGAAAATATCGCGCCAGCCGAGATCGAGGACGTCCTGGTCGAGCATCCCGCGGTAGACCAGGTCGCCGTGCTCGGCGCGCCCGATGCGGAATGGGGCGAGCGGATCGTCGCGGTCATCGTGCCGGTTTCCGGTACGCAGCCGGACACCGAAGATCTGCGCGCATATGTGCGCGCCCGCCTTCGGGGTTCGCGCACCCCCGACGACATCGTCTTCCGTACCGAACTGCCGTACACCCCAACCGGCAAACTGCTGCGCCGCGAACTGGCACAGCAGCTGAGCTGACAGCAGAAAGAAGAATCATGAGTACAGATCACGCCGCCGAGCTGTTCGGACTCACCGACGCGGTCGCGCTGGTCACCGGTGGTGCGGGCGGCATACCCAAGGCCACGGCCATCGCCCTCGCCAAGGCGGGTGCGCACGTGGCTGTCGCCGACATCGCAGATGAGTTCACCGCGCAGACGGTCGAGGAGATCGAAGCACTGGGCCGCCGCGCCATCGGACTGCACGCTGATGTACGAAGCCCCGAGGATGTCCGGGCGATGATCGAGGAGACCCGGCGTCGACTCGGCCCGATCACCGTCGCTGTGAATGGGGTCGGGAGTCTCGGCGCGGCCACGCCGAAGTCGTTTCTGGACTTCACCATTGACGATTGGAATGGCCCGGTGGAGCTGAATCTCACCTCGACGATGCTGTGCATGCAGGCCGAGGCCATCGCCATGATCGAGGATGGTGTGCCCGGCCGGATCGTGAACTTCGGATCCACGAGTGGTCTCGTGTCCGCGCCCTCGGTGTCGCACTATGGCGCGGCCAATGCCGGGGTTATCCATCTGACGAAATCCGTTGCCCTGGAGCTGGCTTCCTACAACGTCCGCGTCAACTGCGTCGTTCCGGGTACGCATAACATCAACCGGGCAGGCCGAGAGACGCCCACGTCCAAGCGGCCGGAGCAGGCCGAATTCCTGCGCAAGGCCGCCGCCGCGACACCGCTGCAGCGGCTCGGGCTGGCCGAGGAGACGGCAGGCGTGGCGCTGTTCCTCGCGTCGGATCTGTCCTCGTACATGACCGGGCACGCCGTGGTCTCCGACGGCGGCATCGTGCACACGACGCAGCGGCCGCCGGTCGGCGCACTGAAGCCCTTGGCGCTCAGCGGGATCGGCGGCGGCGGACATGACTGAGCTCGAGATCATCGACTGCCACAGCCATATCCTGCGCACCGCCGACCACAGCTGCGACCTCTACAGCAACTTGCTGCGCTTCAGCGCCGCCATGGGCCTGCCCGACAAGCCCGGCTTCTCCGGCACCCCGGATGAGGCCGAAAAGGTCATGGCCGCAACGGGTATCGCGCACATGAACATCCTCATGTTCACCTGGTCGGGTGCCTATTGGCGGCAGGGCCGCAACATCCTGCCCGACGACCCCACCGACCGGGAATACGAGGCGCAGGAACTGCGCCGCCGGATCGTCCGCCGCATCCGGGACAACAACACATGGGCACTCGAACAAGCCGCCCGCAGCCCCCGGCTGAGTTGTTTCGTCGGCGTCGACCCGGTGCTGATGGACGAGCAGTCTCTGCTCACCGAGGTGGAGACCGGGATCAGCCGCGGTGCTCTCGGGGTCAAGCACGTGCCGATGAACCACGGCATCGAGGGCGACGATCCGCGCATGTGGCCAGTATTCGACTACTGCGCCAGGGCGGGCATCCCCATCCTCACCCAGGCGGCCGGTTTCATGCCGGGCCGGCCGGCGCGCTACGCCAAGGCACTGCAGGAGTTTCCGAACCTGAATCTGATCTTCGCCCACCTCGGGCACGATCGACAGTTCGGGCAGGGAGCCGACGCAGAAGTACTGGAGCTCGCCCGACAGTACTCCGGTGTGCACACCGACGTCTCTCTGCGGTTGATCGAGGTCGCGGAAGGACACGTCAGCGCCGACGACATGGTCGCTCACCTGCGCGCCATCGGCACGGACCGGATTCTCTTCGGTAGCAACTGGGTGATCAGCGAATACCTGTGGCTGCGGTCGCGCCCGGGCGTCACACCCGCGACCAGCCACGATCGGCTCGACAAGGAGATCGAAGTGTTAGAGAAGCTGCCGCTGACGGACGACGAACGGACCGCCTTGGCCGCAGGCAATTTCCGGCGACTGACGGGACTGAGCCTATGACCACGGCGCTGCCGCACGTCGCGATTGTGACCGGAGCCAGCCGCGGTATCGGTCGCGCCATCGCCCGCAGGCTGGCCTCGGAAGGGATTGCGGTAGCAGCGGTGTCGCGGTCGATGTGTGCCGGTGACGGCAAGCTCGCCGGATCGCTGGAGGAGACGGTTACGCAGATCACCGCAGACGGTGGCCGCGCGGTCGGTATCCAGTTCGATCTCGGCGATACCACCGCGGACCGGCGTGAGATCATCGCGACCGCGGCATCCGCATTCGGCGCGCCGGTGGATATTGTCGTGAACAATGCCGCTGCCACACGGCATTTCGATCGCCGATTCGCGGACATGACCCGGCAGGCGTTCTTCGAGGCGGTCGAGACGAACGTATGGGCGGCTTGGGAATTAGCCGCCGCGGCGGTGCCCGGCATGCGGGAACGAGGGGCAGGCTGGATTCTCAATATCTCGTCCTCGCAGGCAGGTCCGCGGCTCGGTCCGCCCTTCGCGGACAACCCCACCAATGGCGCGGCGCTTTACGGCGGCACGAAGGCGTTCATCGACCGCATCACCACCGGGGCGGCGATGGATCTCTACGACGACAACATCGCCGTCAACACCCTGGCTCCGGAATTTCAGGTGGCGACCGACAACGCGCTCTCCGTCGCGGGTGTCCGCAAGGACAATTCGGAACCCGAGGAGACGATTGCCGAGGCCGCGCTCGCACTGTGCACCGGCAACCCGAAGACCTGCACCGGTCGGGTGAACTACAACCTCTCGCTTCTCGTCGAGCTCGAGCGTCCCGTACATACCGTCGACGGGCGCCACCTGGTTCCAGGCTGGCAGCCGAGTGACATCGATTCCGCCAGGCTTCGCACGCCATACATGAAAACCGGTACATCGCACTAATTTCCGTACGGAGGCCTCACATGCCACTGCAACCGTGGATGAAACTCATATCGGTCGACGACCATCTCATCGAGCACCCGAAGGTGTGGGCCGATCGGCTGCCGGGGAAGTTCCTCGAAAGCGGACCCCGCATCGCGGACGAGCCCTCGTCCTCGGGCGGGCTCCCGATCCAGGTCTGGCACTATCAAGGCAAGCGTTTTCCCGCCATCGGCCTCAACGCCGTCGCGGGGAAGAAACCGGAGGAATTCGGCGTCGAGCCTGTGCGGTACGCCGACATGATCCCCGGCTGCTACGACCCGAAGGCCCGACTGGTCGACATGGATCTCGACGGCGTGTGGGGCGCGGCGAACTTCCCTTCCTTCCCCCGCTTCGCGGGATCCCTGTTCACTGCGGAAAGCACCGATTTCGAGCTCGCGCTCGCGTGCGTACGGGCCTACAACGATTTCGTCATCGACGAGTGGTGCGCCGCGGCACCGGATCGTTTCATCCCGCTCATCATCCTGCCGCTGTGGGATCCCGACTTGTGCGTCGCCGAGATCCATCGCTGTGCGGCCAAAGGCGCCAAGGGAATCACCTTCCCGGAGAATACGGTTCCGCTCGGCCTGCCATCGATCTACACCGACCATTGGGACAAGGTGTTCTCTGCGGCCGAGGAAACGAACATGCCGCTGTGCATGCACTTCGGCTCGTCGGGCTCGCCGCCGGCCACCGCGCCCGAAGCTCCCTACGCCGTGACCATCTCGCTGTATGGCACCAACTCGATGTCGGCCACCGCGCACCTGCTGTTCTCACCGGTCTTCCACCGGCACCCGAACCTGAAGGTCGCACTGTCGGAAGGCGGTGTCGGCTGGGTGCCGTATCTGCTGGAGCGAATCGACGGCACCTGGCACCGGCATCGCTGGTACCAGAACGTGGTCAAGGATGTGCGGCCGTCGGACCTTTTCCGCAAACACATCTATGGTTGCTTTATCGACGATGTGGCGGGTCTGAAGGCACGCCACGATATCGGCATCGACAACATCACCTGGGAATGCGACTACCCGCATTCCGACTCGTACTGGCCGCACAGTCGAAAATATGCAGAAAAGGTCTTCGCGGACATTCCTGACGCAGAGGTGCACAAGATCGTCGAGTTGAATACGCGAAAACTGTTCGACTTCTTCGACCAGGAGGCGAGCTGAATCATGCCGGAACACGATATCGATGCTTCGGACTGGACCGAACAGGACCTGCTCACTCGGGAACTGGCCACCGAGCGACTGGCCGAGGATGAGCTGGAGACGGTCGCTGAACTCGAACGACTGCGGTCGTCGGGTCAGGTCGCGCCCGAAGCCGTCGAACTGCTGGAGCGGCGGTTGAGCGCACTGGCCGCGTGCCGATCGAATATCGCTGCGAACCGATAGTTCGCGCACCGAAGCACTCCGGTCACCGCTGCCCGGTATCCCGATTCCGAGTCGGGATACCGGGCATTCGTATTCGCGCCCTTGAATTATTGTTCAAGGCGGTCGCGTGGCGAAGGGGGCAGTTCGAAGCCAATTCCAGTCAATGGAATTCCGGTGAAAGGGCACGTCGCCGAGCACATATCGTGCGTGTATCGCGGCAATCGGAAACCTGCCGCCATGATCGACGCAGGCATGAAGGGCCGGTGCATGAATCCCATTCCCAGCTACAGCGGACTGCTCGCGGGGCTACGAGTTCTCGAGGTCTCCCGGAGCATCGCGGGGGCGTATGCGGGCAAGCTGTTCGCCGATGTGGGTGCCGAAGTGCTGCTCGCGGAACCGACGGATGGACACCCGCTGCGTGGGCGTGGCGAACCTGGAACGGACGCACCACTGTTCGGTTTCCTGGCGGCCGGGAAGACCGTGACCCGCATGTCGTGGCCAGAGTTGGCTGCCGACGCCGATGTCGTGATCTTGGAATCCGAAACCCGGCCTGATGCCGAGTTACTGAATCGTCTCGCCATGCGAGCGGTGGTCATCGCGATCACACCATGGGGATTGACGGGCCCGTGGGCGGAGGCCGACCGGCCGTGGACGCAGTTCACAATCGAGGCCGAGGCCGGGTCGCTTAGCAACAGAGGCGAGCCGGGCTCCTATCCCGTGGCCCTGGGTGGCAACGAAACTCTCTGGGTCGCAGGCGCACTCGCCGCGACCGCGGGTCTGGGCGCACTGGCCGGGCTGGAGCGCGATGGACGCGGCGAACTCGTCGATCTGTCCCTGCTGGAGGTGACGACCTACTCGGCGACCATGTTCGCCGACGTCTCGGCCACAGTGAGCGAGGCCATGCGGATCCCGAATGTGCTGCGCCGGCGGCTATTGCCGTCGGTGGAACCCGCTGCCGACGGCTGGGTCGGGTTCAACCTCGCCTCCGCACAGAATCTCGAGGACTTCCTGATTCTGATCGAACGACCGGATTGGCTAGACGACGAGGGGATCAAAACGCACCAGGGCCGGTATGCGCGTGGCAAGGAGTTCTCGGCTGCGGTGCATGCCTGGACCAAGCGACATACCGTCGCGGAAATCGTGGAAATCGCAGCGGCCTTCCGTATTCCCTGCGCACCGGTGCACAGTGCGAAGACCATTCTCGATGACCCACAAGTGGTCTCCCGTGGTTTCTACGTCGAGGATGCTTCCGGCAGGTTCCGGCACCCAGCGGTTCCATTCCTATTCGACGGACATCGACCGTTCCCGGCACACCGATCGCCAGAAACGATGGCCGACAAGGGTTTCACGCCCGTCACCCGCGTGCCGCGAGCTGACGGTGAATTCCCACCGTCAGAAGCGCTGCCGTTGGCCGGTACCCGGGTGATCGACCTGGGAAACTGGTGGGTCGGCTCGCTGGTCGGAACGCTGCTGGGCTCGCTCGGCGCCGACGTGATCAAGATCGAGTCGGTCCGCCGGGTCGACGGTGCGCGCATGCTGGGCGGCACTATCACTGATGCGCCCGACTGGTGGGAGTACGGCTGGGTCAATCTCGGTGCGAACCACAATAAGCGCGATATCACCCTGGATCTCACCGATCATGAGAGCCTCGAGCTCGTCAAGAGACTCATCGCGGACGCCGATGTGCTGCTGGAGAACTTCGCACCGCGGGTCCTGGACAATGTCGGGCTGGACTGGGACAGCGTGCGGGCGCTGAATCCGCGCATCGTCATGCTGCGTATGCCCGCCTTCGGGCTGGACGGGCCACGCCGCGACATGGTCGGCTACGCGCAGACCGTCGAGCAGTATTCCGGAATGTGCTGGCGCACCGGCTATCCCGGCGGTGAGCCGATGAATCCGAGCGGGCCTGCCGACCCGATGGGTGGCTCGAACGCCGCCTTCGCGCTGCTGGTCGCCCTGCGTGAGCGCAATCGCGCCGGGCGCGGCATGTTGGTCGAATCTCCGCTGGTGGAAGCCGCGCTGACGATGACGGCCGAGCAGGTCGTGGAGTGGACGGCGAACGGCACGCTGCTCGAACGCGACGGCAATCACGCGAAAGGTTGGGCACCGCAGGGCGTCTATGCCGCCAAGGGGGTCGAGCAGTGGTTGGCGCTGTCTGTGGTGACCGACGAGCAGTGGCGGAAGCTGATGTCCTACGCCGGAATTCAGTCGTGGGATGACTCGGCTCTGGCGACTGCTGCCGGTCGCTGGGAGCAGCGATCCCGGCTCGACCGGGACCTGAGCGCCTGGGCCGCCGGTCGTGACGCGGCGGCGACGGCGGCCGAGCTGGTATCGAACGGGATCCCCGCAGCACATGTGGTCGACCAGCGCTATGTGCACGCCCACCCGCAGATCACGGCGCGCGGCTACTTCGAGGACATCGACCACCCGGTACACGGGACCATTCCGCTTCCGGTGCTGCCGTTCCGATTCGGCCGCATTCCACGCTGGTCTCGGCTGGCGCCGCCGACCGTAGGCCAGCACAACGTCGAAGTGCTCGAAAAGGAACTCGGGCTGTCCCGCGCCCGCATCGACGAACTCACCGAGCGCGGGCTCATCGGCTACCGGCCCGCCGGGCTGTAGTCCCCACCGATCGAAGGAGATCACCGCATGACCACGCCCCTTCCCGCCGCCCGGTTGGTAACCGGATTCAGCTGGACCGAATGTCCGCGCTGGCACGACGGCCGCTTCTACTTCACCGATCTCTACAGCGCACGCGTCGTCACCGTCGCCGCGGATGGCACCACCGAAACCGTCGTCGACCTGTCGGATCGCGAAGCTGCGGACGGTCAGCGAATCGTGGCCTCCGGCACCGGCTTTCTGCCCGACGGCCGACTGCTGATCAACTCCATGTTCGAACGGATCGTATTGGTCCATGACGGTTCCACCACGACGGTGTACGCCGATCTGCGCGATGTGGCCGCCAGCCCGATCAACGACATGGTCGTCGACGCCGCAGGGCGCGTCTACATCACCCAGCTCGGCTTCAACCTGTTCATCGGTGAGAGCCCGAAGGAGTCGCCGATCGTCGTGATCGAGCCGGACGGCACCGCACGCACCGCCGATGAGGCGGGTCCGCTCATGGGCGCCAACGGCATCGCCATCTCCGCCGACGGCACCACGCTGGTGACTGCGGAAACCTACATCAGCCGGATCACCGCGTTCGACGTCGACGCCGACGGAAAACTCAGCGGGCGGCGTACTTTCGCCGAGGTCGGGCCCGACAGCTACCCGGACGGCTTGTGCCTGGACGAGGACGGCGCGGTGTGGACCGGCTTGACCGCCAAGGGCCGGGTGGTGCGTGTGCTCGACGGCGGTGAGATCACCCATGAGGTCACACCGCCAGCCGTCGAAGCGGGTATTGCGACGGCATGCGGCCTCGGTGGTCCGGACCGTCGAACCCTATACCTGTGCTGCGGATTCGAGGTCATGGACTTCGACAAGTCGGTGCGGGAAGGCCAGGGCAGCATCTGGACCACCGAGGCGTCCGTCTCCGCTGGGACGACCCGTCCCTGAATCACCGACAGTCGAGAGGATACGCACATGGCCGGACCACTTTCCGGGCTGCGAGTCGTCGAACTCGCGGGCCAAGGGCCTACGCCCTTGGCGTGCATGCTGCTCGCAGACCTCGGTGCCGACGTGGTCCGAGTTGATCGTGCGGTCGGATCGGCCTGGCACACCGGTGATCCCGTCGACGACGTGTTCGGCCGCGGCCGCCGCTCGATCGCGCTGAACCTGAAGGACCAGCGCGGCGTCGATCTGGCACTGCGGCTGATCGAGCGATCCGATGTCCTGATCGAAGGCTTCCGTCCCGGAGTGACCGAGCGGCTCGGCCTCGGGCCGCAGGTCTGCCTGGAGCGCCGGCCCCGCTTGATCTACGGCCGGATGACCGGATGGGGCCAGGACGGTCCCCTCGCGAGCACCGCCGGCCACGATATCAACTACCTCGCGCTCTCCGGTGCGCTGCACGCGATCGGGCAGGCGGGTGGGCCACCGGTTCCGCCGCTCAATCTGGTCGGTGACGGCGGAGGCGGCGGCATGCTGCTCGCCTTCGGTATCGTGTCCGCGCTGCACGCGGTGAATCGCACCGGCCGTGGTCAGGTCGTCGACGCTGCCATGATCGACGGCGTCGCAGCCCTGCTGGCCCCCTTCTACACTGCGGCGGCCACCGATGGCTGGGGACCGCGCGGGACGAACCTGGTCGACGGTGGCGCGCCCTTCTACACCGTCTATCAAACTGCCGACGACGAGTACGTCGCCGTCGGCGCACTCGAACCCGTCTTCTATCGCGAACTGCTGAAACGACTGGGGCTCAATGAATTCGATTCCGACCGACAGATGAATCGGGACGAATGGCCCGCCCTGCGGATCGCGATGGCGGCGGCTTTCGCCACCCGCACCCGCGAAGAATGGGCTGCGGAATTCGCCGACGCGGACGCCTGCGTCACGCCGGTGCTGAGCCTGGCGGAAGCGCCCGGGCACCCACATCACGTGGCGCGCCGCGCCTTCGTGAACCTGAGCGACCGGCCGCATCCCACATCCGCGCCCCGATTCGGCCACACCCGACCCGAAGACCCGCGCCCGGCCCCGGCGATCGGTGAGCACACCGACGCGGTGCTCGCCGAACTCGGGCTCACCACCGACGAGGTCGCGGCCGCCAAACTCGCCCGCTTCGTGGCCTGAGCGCCGCACCATCCTGGAACTGCTGGAGGAACTCCCATGACACAGTTGGACTTCGCCGATCGCGTCGTCATCGTGACCGGCGCGGGACGCGGCATCGGCCGTGCGCACGCCGAGCTGCTGGCTGCCCGCGGCGCGGCCGTCATCGTCAACGACACCGGCGGCGCGATCGACGGCAGCGCCCTCACCGAGGACCCGGCCGCCGAAGTGGTCGCCGCCATCAGCGCCGCCGGTGGCAAGGCCGTCGTATCGTCCGCGTCGGTCGCCACGGAGGAAGGCGCACAGTCGATCATCGACACCGCGATCGCGAACTTCGGGCGGCTCGACGCGGTCGTCAACAACGCGGGTATCTACTCCGTGAAACCTTGGACGAGCATCACTCTCGCGGAATACCAGGCATTCCTGGACGTCCACTTCTTCGGCAGTCTGCTGGTAGCGCGGGCGGCGTGGCCGCACCTGATCGCTTCCGGTCAGGGGCGGGTCGTCAACACTGTCTCCGGCGCCATACTCGGCGTACCGGACATGGTGCACTACGGATCGGCCAAGGGGGCGATCTTCGGCCTCACCCGCAACCTCGCCGTCGCAGGCCACGAGCACGGCATCAAGGTCAATGCCATAGCTCCTGGCGCGGGCACCCGGATGATCGACGAGGCGGCCGATGCGCTGCCGCCGGGTACCGCCGAGTACATGAAGCAGTCCATGCCGCCGGAGCTGGTGGCACCGGTCGCGGCATACCTGTCGCACGAAAGCTGCGCTGTCACCGGCGAAATCCTCAATGTCGCGGGAGGCGGTGTGTCCCGTATCGCCTTCGGCTACACCGCCGGGATCACCGACACCGCGCTCACGCCGGAGGGAGTCGCTGCCCGCTTGGATGCGATCCTCGCGTTGGGTGAACTCCAGCCTGCATCGCTGATGCTGCCGACTCCCGCCACCGGTGCATGACCACCGACGACGTGTGGACCATCGAGGTGAAACGCGACCTCTGCGTAGGCAATCGCATGTGCGTCGCCTCGGCCCCCGACGTCTTCGAGATCACCGACGGCAAGTCTCGGGCGCGATCGGCCTATTGGTCGGCCTCGCCCGCCCTCGTCGACGCCTTCGAATCGTGCCCGGTCTCGGCGATCGTGCTGCGTGACGAGACCGGCGCCGAGTTCGAATCCGAACCCTGAATCTGGAGAAAATAATGACCGAATCCGTTGCGGTGTACCCGTTTCCGGCTGTGCCGCCCGATCGGGCCGTCGAGCTGATCCAACAGGTGATAGCAGACCGGCCGATGTCCAAGATGACCATGCCATTCGGCGGTGACGTGTGGGTGATCCACCGGTACCACGCCGCCAAGCAGGTGCTCGAGAACCCTGTGTTCGTGCGCGGTCCGTTCGCCCGCAACGAGCGGGAGATCCCGTACTTCGTGCAATTCCCGGACTTCTTGAAGCAAACTTTCCAGTTCGCCGATCCGCCGGACCACACCCGGCTGCGCAAGCTGGTCGCAAAGGGCTTCACCGCCCGCCGGGTCAACAAGCTCCGCGAAGGAACCCTGCTCATTGCCGAGGACCTGCTCGACAAGATGGCCGCGAAGGGCGCGTCGGCAAATCTGCATGAGGATTTCTCGTTGCCACTGCCGATTCAAGTTATCAGCGAGCTGCTCGGCGTCCCGCTCTCCGACCGCGACAAGTTCGTCGCTTGGAGCAAGTCGACGCTGGCGACCTCGGGTATGACCGAGGAAGAGGTACTGCAGGCGGGCGCCGAGCTGTACATGTACCTTGCCGAACTGATCGCTGCGCGCCGCGCCGAACCACACGACGACCTGCTGAGCGTGCTCGCCGCCGCCGAGGACGCCGACGAAACCCTCACCGACGCCGAGATCCTGCCGATCGCCATGCTCCTCATCGTCGGCGGCTTCGACAACACGGCGAACTTCATCAACACCGCCGTCCTTGCACTGCTGCGCAATCCAGACCAGTTGAAGCAGCTGCTGGCGGATATCGACGCTGTCGTCGGCACCACGGTCGAGGAGGTGTTGCGGCACGGCACCTTTGCGGTAGGACAACCCGTTGCGGGCGGCAATGGCTTGCCCCCATGGATTGCCTCCGAGGACGTCGAGATCGATGGGCAGGCCGTCAAAAAGGGCGAAGCGGTGCTCATCGATCCCGGCTGTGCCAACCACGATCCGGCTATGTTCGCCGACGCGGGAACATTCGATGTCACCCGCAAGTCGAACCTGCATCTCACCTTCAGCCACGGCCTGCACCACTGCATCGGCGCACCGCTGGCCCGGATGGAGATGCAGGTTGCGCTGAGCTCGCTGTTCCGCAGATTCCCGGCCCTGCAGTTGGCAGGCGAACCCGAGTACGCGACCGAATACCTCACGGCCGGCATGAAACTGCTGCCGGTCACCTGGTGACCCGATGACCGAGGAGTTCTTCCGCATCGCCGTCGTGGGGACCGGCCCGGCCGGTCTCTACGCGGCGGACGAGCTGGTCCAGCAAGACCGAATTCCAGTGCGGGTCGATCTCATCGACCGGTTGTGCACCCCGTTCGGCCTGGTCCGCTACGGCGTCGCGCCCGATCACCCCCGGATCAAATCCGTCACAGGGGCATTGAGCACGATCCTCGAACACCCGCTGGTGCGGTTCCTCGGGGGCGTCGAATTGGGTTCGGACATCGGACGATCCGATCTACTCGCCTGCTACGACGCGGTGGTGTATGCCACGGGCCTAGCGGCGGACCGTCCGCTCGGCGTGCCGGGAGAAGAGCTGCCCGGCAGTCACTCGGCACGGGAGCTGGTCTCCTGGTACAGCGGGCACCCCGATGCGGCGCAACCGTTTTCTCTGGATGCCGAGCGGATCGCTGTCGTCGGCGCCGGAAACGTGGCCTTGGACGTTGCCCGAATTCTCACCAAACCGGCTGCGGCACTCTCATATACGGACATGCCGGAACCTGTGCTGGCGGCGCTGCGTGCCAGCGCGGTGCGTGAGGTGACGGTCATCGCCCGGCGCGGTCCCGAGCACACCCGTTTCACCACGAAGGAACTCCGGGAGCTGGACACGCTGGACGGCGTGAGTATCCGAGTCCCGGCCGAGGAGATACTGCCCGCATCCGACAACGTGGCAGAGCGATCGGTTCGCGCCAATCTCGCACTGTTCGAGAAATGGTCCGGCTTACCGGCCGGTGAACGCACCATCACCTTCCGATTCTGGCGGCGGCCCATTGAGATTCGTGGCGAGAACGCGGTACGGGAGCTGGTACTCGAGCACACGGCCCTGGATGACACAGGTCAGCTCGTCGCCACCGGTGGCACGGAGACCCTGCCCGTCGGCGTCGTGCTGCGTTCGGTCGGCTATCACGGCATGCCGATCGGGGGCCTGCCCTTCGATCGATCGCGCGGCGTGGTCCGGCAGCATGCCGGGCGGATCGTGGACGAGGAGGGGCGAGCCTGCTCGGGCGAATACGTGGCGGGTTGGCTCAAGCGCGGTCCGTCCGGCGTGATCGGAACCAACCGGGCCGATTCCGCTGACACGATCGCCGCGCTGCTCGACGATCTGGCGACCAGCGGCGGCCCCCGCGCGGTCCGGTCTTTGGATGATCTGCTGGCCCGTAACGGAAGTCGGCCCGTTCCGCTATCTGGCTGGCGGGCAATCGACTCCAGGGAGATCGCGCTCGGTGCGGAGGCTGGCCGCGACCGCATCAAGATCACTGACTGGTCGGTCCTGCGCACGCTGGGCGCCCACGAGGCACCCGCACCAGTCGTCTCCAACTATGGAAGGGAGTAGCGATGCCATTCCTGATCGGCGAGGCCTGCGTGGATGTCATGGACCGGTCGTGCACCAAAGTGTGCCCGGTCGACTGCATTTACGTCGGCGAACGCAAGCTCTACATAAACCCGGCCGAGTGCATCGACTGCGCGGCGTGCGAGGCCGAGTGCCCCGTCGAGGCCATCTACATCGACGACGACGTCCCCACCGAGGAGACGTGGCTCATCGACGACAACGCCCAGTTTTTCACCGAGGCTCTGCCGGGAAAACAAGCGCCGCTGGGCAATCCGCGCGGATCCCGCAAGGTCGGACCGATCGGCGTGGACACCCCGCGTATCGCGATGTTGCCCCGCAAGGAAGGGAACTGATGCCGAAGATCACCACGCTCGACGAATTCCAGGAGGCGTACAAGGCGCGCCTCGGCGAGCCCATGCTGCCGAAGCGAGACTGGCGCACCGTCACTCAGGAGTGGCTCACGCGCTACGCCGAAGGTGCCGGGGATTACAACCCCCTGTACAGAGATCCCGCATATGCCGCCGAGGGGCCCTTTCACGAACTCGTCGCGGCGCCGGGCTTCATATTCTCGATCGACTTCGGTGCGGACGCGTCGATCTGGGGCCACATCCCCGAGTCGGACATCTCCATGAAGGACATCACGGTCCTGTACCTTGGGGCGTCTATCGAGTGGTACCGACCGATCCGGCTGGGTGATCGGGTCCGATCGTTCGAGATTCCCACCGACATCCGCAGGGTCACCATGCGTCAGATCGGAGAAGCCCTGATCTGCACAGGCACAACGGAGTACTGGAATTCGCGTGGCGAGCTGGTGGCGAAGCTGAGCAACGATATGCTGCGCTTCCCGAATCCCGGTACAGGTGTTGAATCTTCGCCCGCAGCCGACGACTCGGCCCCGCGCATCGCGCCCGACCCGCTGGTGTGGCAACGCACCCGTCGCGGCGCGGAACCCCGTTTCTGGGACTCGGTTTCCGAAGGCGCGGCCATTCCCGAGCTGCCCAAGGGCACCTACACCACCACCGAGCTCTACCTGTTCGCGCATGGAGCATTGACGATCGGCCGTAGCCGGCAAGTGGACGAAGGCACGATCGATATGGGCGCCGGCGGTCGGGCCGACCCCGAATACGCGCGCAAAACGCGGGCACAGGCTTCGACATTCGACTATGGCCCGCAGCGGATCTGCTGGCTCATCCAGGCGGTGACCGACTGGATCGGCGATCACGGCACCCTGGTGCGCATCGAGACTCGGTTGCGGCGGCCGAACCTCATCGGCGACACCAATACGGTGCGGGGCCGGGTGCGCCGCACCTATCAGGTCGGTCGCGACGAGCTGTTCGCCGATGTCGAGGTCGAGAACGTCAACCACGCCGGCGTCGTGACAGCCAGTGGTCTCGCCACGGTGAAACTTCCCGCGCGCGATGCGGTTCCGGCGCACAGCTTGATCTTCGGGCCGAACGCTGAATCTCGGCCCGGCGTTTACCACTGATCGAAAGGATCAATCATGGAACTGCGACCAGGCATGCGATTGAACAGCGCCATGTCCTCAGCCGAGGTGATCGTCGTGCGCGCACCTTCCGGAGATGTCGATATCCGGTGTGGCGGTCGCCCGATGGTGATCGGCGCCCCGCCTGCGGAGACCGGGCCGCCCAGCGGTGACCCGCTGCTGCTCGGAAAGCGCTACTGCGATGAGGACGGAACCGTCGAACTGCTCTGCACCAAGCCCGGACTCGGCGCGCTGAGCCTCGGTGGTGTTCCGCTCACAGTGAAGGTGGCCAAGCCGCTGCCCGCCTCGGACTGATTAAGGACATTCGAATGAACAAACTCTGCCGTGATCTGGGAATCGAATACCCCATCTTCGCCTTCAGCCACTGCCGCGACGTGGTCGCGGCGGTCTCCCGGGCGGGCGGAATGGGCGTACTCGGCGTCGTCGCCATGTCTCCGGAGGAGATCGACGTCGACCTCCGCTGGCTGGAAGAGAATTCCGGCGGCCACCCCTACGGCGTGGATGTCGTGATACCGGTGAAGACTGTCGACCGCGAGGCCGGACTGGCCAGTTCGGAGCAGACACTCGACCACCTGAAACAGATGATCCCGCAGCAGCATCGGGACTACGCCGAGGATATTTTGCGCCGCTACAACGTAGCGCCCCTGCCAGAAACCGATGGGCAGCACCAGGACTTCGCCGCCGAAGGGTTCACCGCAGCAGGCGGTGGGGAACAGATCGAGGTCGTGCTGAACCATCCGAGCAGCCTGATCGTGAGCGCTCTCGGGCCGCCGCCAGCCTGGCTGGTCGACCGCGCACACGAGCGCGGCACCAAAGTCGGTGCGCTGGTGGGCAAACCACATCACGTCGAGCGCAACGTCGAACTGGGCCTGGATGTGATCATCGCCCAGTCCTACGAAGCGGCCGCCCACACCGGCGAGATCGGTTCCATGGTGCTGGTGCCCGACGTCGTCGACGCTGCCGGTGACATCCCGGTGCTCGCAGCCGGCGGTATCGGCTCCGGGCGCCAGATGGCCGCCGCCATGAGCCTGGGCGCACAGGGCGTCTGGACCGGGTCGATCTGGCTGACCTGCCGGGAGGCGCCGGCCGAGCCGCAGCACGTCGAGCGCATCCTCAAGATGACATCTACCGACACAGTGCGCTCGAAAGCGCAGACCGGCAAACCGAATCGGCAGATCCGCACACCCTGGACCGAGGCATGGGATGACCCGTCCAGCCCTGGGGCTTTGCCCGCGCCGCTGCAGTACATCCTCTACGCCGACGCAACCGCCCGGGCCAAGCGGGCCGGGGTGGAGGAACTCGTCGGCGGTCCGGTCGGACAGATCGTCAGCCGCATGAACAAGGTCCGTTCCGCGGGCGAGATCGTGCTCGACATGGTCGAGGAGTATATGGACACCCTGCAGCGCATGCGCTTTCAGCTCGAGGAGCTGGAACGGGAGTGATCTGTAGCGCGAGGGCGCGGGTGAATCCGTCACGTACCGATCGGTGCATTCGACACAGTAGCGAGGGGTTGCGATGACCGTGCGGACCGAACGAATCGGTCAGGTTCTGGTGATTCGGATGGATCGCCCCCACAAGCGGAACGCGATCGACGCGGAGATGACACTTGGTCTGGACCGGGCTTGCAACGAACTCGACGACGACCCCGCACTACGGGTGGCCGTGCTGACCGGAATCGGGCCGGTCTTCTCGGCAGGGGTCGATCTGCGCACCGGCCCCGGGGATGCCACCGAACGTGGAGGTGAACTCGGCGTCGTTCGCCGCGAACGGGGGAAACCGCTGATTGCAGCGGTGGAGGGTGCCGCCCTGGGCGGTGGAATGGAGCTGGTGCTGGCCTGCGATCTCATTGTCGCTACCCGATCTGCGCGATTCGGCTTGCCGGAACTGTCACGAGGGTTGGTTCCGAGCTGTGGCGGATTGTTTCGCGCTCGCCGCGCGCTGCCGCTCAACATCGCGAAACAAATACTGCTGACTGGTGATTCGCTCACCGCTGAGCGCGCCTATCAGCTCGGCCTGGTCAATATCCTGACCGTCGACGGAGCGGCCGAGCAGGAATCGGTGAACCTGGCACAGCGCATCTGTCGGAATGCTCCGGTGTCGGTCCATGAAAGCCTCAGGGCCGTAGAGCGATTGAACTCCGCCGACGACGCTGTCGCCTGGCGGATTACTGATGAGGCCGTTGCGGCCGCCTTCGCCTCGCCGGACAAGTCGGAGGGTGTCGCCGCTTTCCTGGAGCGTCGTGCTCCCCGCTGGACCGGAGCCTAGCGCCATGGCTGGGGAAGCGCGCACTCTGCCCGCCAGGACCTCTGGACATCAGGGTCTGCGGGGGAACCCGCAACTCGGGGACCCGTTGGCGGGCTTGCACGTCACCGTGCCCGGATCGGACGCAGCCGCCTGGCATGCCGGAAGGAATGCTCTCGTGGTTGGGCGCGGCGGTCGTCTGTGATGCGCAACCGACTGGTGAGCCGGAGCAGTGGGCGGCGTCCGGCCTCATGGCACTCACGGGTCTCCGTGATGGCGTCCCCCTGGCGGCGCCCGGTCAGGTCGCGAGCGCTGTGGAAGGTGCCCTATTGGCCATCCGACTTCTTGCTCGCGTCTGCGGACGCGAGGTCGAACTCCCCGATGCGCGGCTACTTTCCGAGCGAGCGGCTTACGCCGGATTACACAGGGACGCACCACGATCCCCAGGAGGATCGTTCCGGATTCTGCGTGCCGCCGACGACTGGCTCGGAGTCAATCTAGCTCGGTCCTCCGACATCGAGCTCCTACCCGCATGGTTGGAGGAACCGGATCCGGTACTCGACCACGCGGTCGCGCAGCGAAGCGCGGTCGAATTAGCGGCAACCGCAAGGGTTCTCGGGCTGCCGGTGGCCGTCTTGGGTGGGAAGCCGGATGAACAGTTGATCGCGCGCGGTCAGTGCGAAGGGGTGCATCCCTTCAAGCTGACCGGTCGGTCCCGATCCGACCAATGGACTCTGCCACCGACCGTGGTGGTCGATCTGTCGTCGCTGTGGGCGGGCCCGCTGTGCGGGCATCTGCTGAACGCGCTCGGCGCTCGGGTGATCAAGGTGGAGAGCATCCATCGCCTGGACGGCGCACGCGGTGGACCGCGGCGGTTCTACGATCTGCTGCACGCTGGCCAAGAATCGGTAGCGATAGATTTCACTACGGTCGCCGGTCGTGCGGTCCTGGCGCAGCTGATCGATATAGCCGATGTCGTGATCGAAGCGTCCAGACCGAGGGCGTTGGAGCAGCTCGGAATTCACGCTGAGGAAGTCCTGTCCCGAGGTACCGACAAGTGCTGGGTGAGTATCACCGGCTACGGCCGCGTCGGCCCGTGGTCGAACGCGGTCGGATTCGGCGATGACGCGGCCTTCGCTGCGGGACTCATCGCCTTCGATCCCGAAACGGGAATTCCAGCGCCATGTGGCGACGCGATCGCAGACCCGGTCACGGGGGTGAATGCGGCGTTGGTGGCGCTGGCCTGCCGGATGTCGGGCGGGTGGTGGCTGGCCGATCTCGCCATGCGCGAGCAGGTCGCCGCCGCGCTCGAAACCCCGAGCGAACCCGATCGTGCGGTGGAGGCGGCCGATCCCCCCGCGCGCTCACCCCGCGGCACGGCGCCAGCCTCCGGGGTCGATACAACTCGTGTTCTAGCGGAATTCGGGATCGGCCCGAAATGAGGTCCACCGTTATCCTCGACGCCGAGGTCGCTGGGCGCACAACGGATATCCGGATCATCGATGACGTTGTCGACGAGATCGGGGTCTTACGGCCGGGGCCGGACGAGCTCGTGATCGAGGCGCGCGGTGGCGCGCGGGTCCATGCTTCTCTGCGGGCGGCGATCTCACGGAATTCGGCACCGCACCCGAGTCCGTGACCGCACACTTCCTCCGAACCTCATCGGGGGCCGGACGCTTGCTGTACCAGCTGGAGCGCAAGCTGGAAGCCAGACTCCATGGGCCGTGTATCGGTGCAGGTATCGAGCTCCCCGCGTTCGCCGGTCGCGTGACAGCCGCACGTGGCACAGTGTTCCGACGGCCGGAGATCGGTATGGGACTTATTCCAGGTGCTGGGGGAACCGTCAGCATCACACGTCGAATAGGTCGGTGGCGCACCATGTTTCTGGCATTGACCGGTCAGCCATTGGATGTCGATACCGCACTCGGCTGGGGACTGATAGATGCGATCGAATAGCGGTTGCTACGCCAGATGTGTGATTTCAATGAGTGGAAGTGTGGCTCGTCGCAGAGGCAACCCCGGCCGAAGATCGTTTGAACGTATTCGTCCGGCCGTGTGAAGCAGGCCCGACTTTCATCCAGACCGCATCGAACGGTCTTTTCGCTGGAGGCATTTCATGACGTCCAATGCGTCGACCTGGGACCACGAAGTCGACATTCTCATAGCTGGAAGCGGCGCCGGGGGAATGGTTGGCGCGATAGCCGCACATGATGCCGGATTGAGCGCACTCCTCGTAGAAAAGGCCGACGGGTTCGGCGGCTCCACCGCATTGTCCGGCGGCGGCGTGTGGATTCCAGACAATCCTGTGCTCCGCAAGCTCGGCCGCGGCGACGACCGTGCCGAAGTACGCAAGTACCTGCAGGCAGTGGTTGGGGATCGGGTACCGGCTGCGCGCCTGGACGCTTACGCCTACCGTGGCCCCGAGGTCATGGAAATGCTGGAACGAGTCAGCCGCCACATGGCATTCACCTGGTGCCCGGGCTACTCCGACTACCACCCGGAGGAACCGGGCGGCCGGCCGATGGGCCGGACTATTGAGCCCAAGCCGATCGACGCGCGTCTGCTCGGCGAGGAGGAGTCGCAACTGCGCGCGATGGACGTTCCCGCGCCCATGGGCCTGTGGATGACAGGGTACGAGGCGCGCACCCTCATGATGCTCAAGCGCACCTGGCGTGCCTGGCTGATGATCCCGGTAGCGGGCTGGCGTGTGGTCTCAAATGTGTTCCGACGTCGCCACATGAAAACCCTCGGTGCGGCACTGATCGCCCGATTGCGCCTGACCATGCGGGATCTCGGCATTCCGATGTGGCTCCGGTCTCCGATCACCGAATTGATCATCGAGCACGGCCGAGTGGTCGGCGCGGTGGTCGAGCGCGACGGCACCCCGCTCAGGGTCCGTGCACGCCGCGGCGTGCTGCTGGCGACCGGCGGATTCGACCACGATCCGGTGCTCCGCGAGGAACACCTGCCCGAACTCGGCCGGCCCGATTTCAGCATGGGTGCACCGGAGAACACCGGCGATGGCCACCGGATTGGTGAAAAATTAGGTGCCGCAACCGATCTCATGGACGACGCTTGGTGGATGCCGGGGATTGCCCTGCCCCGCGGCGGCGTCTTCCCGTTGGTATCGGAACGCTGCATCCCGCCCATGATAATCGTCAACAATGACGGCAAGCGCTTCACCAATGAGTCCTCGCCCTACGTGAATTTCGTGCATGCCCAGCTCGAAGGCGGCTATGTGCCGATCTACGAGATCTTCGATGCCAAGGCACGCAAGCGATACCAGTTCGCCGGTATCCTCCCGGGCCAGGAGTTCCCGCGTTCCTGGTACAAGAGCGAATTGGTCACGAAGGCAGACACTCTCGACGAACTCGCCGAAAAGATCGGTGTCCCCGCGGGCAACCTGCGGGCCACGGTCGATCGTTTCAACGAGTCGGCCCGAACTGGACGCGACGTGGACTTCGGCCGCGGCGACAGCGTCTACGACCATTACTACGGTGACCCCACCCTCCCCAACCCTGTCCTCGACGTGATCGAGGACGGCCCCTATTACGCCGTCCGACTCGAGGCCGGGGACCTGGGTACAAAAGGCGGCTTAGTAAGCGATGAAGTTGGTCGGGTACTGCGAGCCGACGGCAGTGCGATCGAGGGGCTGTATGCCGCAGGCAATGTCTCTGCCTCGGTGATGGGCAATGACTACGCAGGTGCCGGTGCGACCATCGGACCCGCCATGGTTTTCGCCTATCTCGCGGCCCGGCACGCCGCCGGGCGCACGTTCTCGTCCACGACGGATGGTCGACAGGCAGCTATCGGCGCGTAGAAAGACAGTCAGCCCGGGGAAGCAATGCTCCCCGGGCTCAGTGCTGTTGGAATCGATCGGCGAGAGCCATTGGTCCGGCCGCTATTCTCGATCGACTCGGGCGATGACCTCTCGGGCCACCTCTGCCCTGCCTGCGAAGTTTGGATGGTACGAACTAGCAAGGGAGGCAGAGGATTCCGGACCTGAGGTGACAGGATTGATCAGGCCGTGCACCCACGGGCTCAGACTGCAGGCCGTCTGGCCCTCGGCCTCGGGAGCCGAGATCGTCTCCACTCCTGTAGCTTTCGCCGCCCGCTGGGTGGCGTGGGCGGTATTCTCGCCCGCAAGGTCGGTGCTACCGACTTATCCGGCGACCCAGGTGACAGTCTCCTCGACGGTAGCCCGGTGGGTCCGGAAGCCATCGCCGGATGGTCATGATCGGGCCAGCCGAACGATATACCGCAAACGACCAGCCGGTTCTCGGGCAGGCCGAAGTGCTCGCGAATGAAGGGGGCGTATCCGGCGAGCGCCGCCTGTGGGATGGCACCGAGGCCGAGGCTCTGCGCGGCGAGTAGGAAGGTCTGGACATACAGGCCGCAATCCACTGCACCATAAACACCGAGTTCGGCTTCGGTCGTGACAATCGCGGCGTGGGGCGCACTGAAGAGTTCGAAGTTCTTTGCGGCTTGCTTCGCCGAGGCCGCTCTGTCGCCCCTGGCGACACCAACGCTCTCGTAGAGCTGGAAGCCACATTCACGGCGGCGGTCGCGGTAGACACCGGAATACTGTGAGGGAAAGGAGAAGTCCGGAGTGAGTTCGGCCGAGGCGACATGTCCGGCGAGCGCCGCCCGAAAGCACTCCGTGCCATCGCCTTCAGTGATAAGCACCTGCCAGGGCTGGGTATTGCACCATGAGGGCGACTGCCGGGCGAGGTCGAGTACATGTGTAATGGTCTCGCGGGGAATCGGTTCCGGCAGAAATCCCCGGCAACTTCGCCGATCTGTCAGCAGCCGGCTGAGGCTCGCGGTGTCGTCGGTCGCGCGGGCTTCGGTAGTCTCCATGCGGTCAATGCCTGCCATCAACGTCCCATCGGTCGCCGCGGAGGCTTCGTCTGGGATTGAGTCACACTGGGGCGAGTGTGAACGATTTGAAGTCGCGCTTGCCGCCGCTGTGATAACGGAGGTAGAGCGGGTGCTCTCCCTCGATGTCGATCGTGGTTTTACTCGCTACCCATGCGGGTGTTGGACGGTTATGGAACCGACAGGTTCCGTGCGGTGTGGAGATCTCGAATCGGCCGACGCTCCGCCCGCGTATCCACACGGTTTGTGTTCGCCTACCTCGCCGCTCTGCAAGCCGCGAGCCGCGAACCCATCAACGCAGAGCGGACAGGTTCGTCCGCCGCCGCCTGATCAGGTGGCTGTTGCCGAAGCGTCTGCCACGAATCCCTAAAACACGCAGTGGGTCCAGGGCGAAAGCCTTGGACCCATGGCTCGAGATCCAGAAGAGCGCGTAATGCGAGAAAGCGCCATTGGTACAGGACGGCTCAATCCGCGATCGTGCGTGCAGCAGCGCGGCCGGCTCGGCGGCCGTAGAAGCTTCCATCACCGAGGGAAGCGCCGCTGGCGTAGCCGCCGGCGCAGATGCCGGAGGTGCAACGCCCTGCGGCGAACAGACCGGGGATGGGGTCACCGGAGACGTGGAGGACCCGCGAGTCGAGGTCGGTGGCGAGACCGCCGAGTGTGAATCCGCCGGTGCATTCGCGGAGGTCGTAAGCCGCCAGCGGCGTGGTTATCGGTTGGACCCACTGCCGCTTCTTGCCGAGCAGCGGGTCGGCGCCCTGGCGAGCGTGCTGGTTGTACACATCAATGGTCGTCTTCAAAGCGCCTGTGGGAAGTCCGATCTCGGCTTCGAGCTCTTCCACCGTCTCGGCTGCCCAAGTGGGTGGCCGACGCATGGCCACGCTGGTGGATTCGGTGGCGAAGGCGGCTTCGAGGGACGGCTCGTCGATGATGAGGTAGGCCTGGTTGTCCTGCTGGTTGAGCGTGGCTTGGCCGATGCGGCCCGCGTAGGTGTCCTCAGGGATGTAGCGCTGGCCGCGGCTGTTGACCAATATGCCACGAACGAGCACCTGCGGGTCGGCGAAGAACGCGACTTCGGCGGCGTCCATATGGGCCAGTTGTGCGCCGAGTGCCTGGGCGACCTGGATGCCGATCCCATCGTGTTGCTCAATCGAAGCGGCGGGTCTGCCGATCAATCGCGGCGTGAAGGTGGCGACCATCTGCTGGTTATAGGCGAAGCTGCCGGTAGCCAGCACGACTCCGCGGCGAGCGCGAATGGTCAGCCGGCGGCCATAGCGTTTGGCCACGACACCAACCGTACGGCCATCGTCGTCGATGATCAGTCGCTCGATCCGGATGTCGTATTCGGCTCGCACTCCGACGGATTCGGCGGTGTCGGCGAGCGGTTTCATCAGCATGTAGCCGCCGCCTCGCTCACCGGTGCGTTTATCGGTCGTCTGCGGCAGGTGTCCGCGGGGCGCGGGCGAGGCGATCGTATTGAGGGGCGCGGCGTTCTCGCCGCCGGAGTACATCAGGCCGTGGTCGCCGGGTGGTTCCCATCCGGGCTCGCCCCAGAATTCTTCTTTGAACGGAACACCTTGCGCGACAAGCCATTCGAAATGTTCCACACTCCCCTGGCAATAGTCGTGGATCTTGGCCGAATCGGCACCAGGTCCGAGCGCGGCGAGCATGAATGCCTCCATGTTCTCGGCTGTGTCCTCGAACCCGAGCGCTTTCTGTAGCGGCGTGCCGCCGCCCAGATAGATGAAGCCGCCCGAGAGCGCGGCCGCGCCACCCCAGCCGCCGGTGCGTTCCAGGATCAGCGTGTCGGCGCCCGCACGGGCCGACTCGATCGCCGCGCACACTCCCGCGACACCGTAACCGGCAATAACGACGTCGGCTGCCAGGTCCCACTCTGAGATGGTGTTCGCATGCTGTGGACGCACATTCTGGATGTCTGACATGTTCATTCGGTTCCTGACTGGAAGGAACGGGGCCACGGCTGATCTCCCTCGGTTCCGTCGAGGGAGACCTGCCGCTCATTGTCGAAGGAAGGACCCCGTCAGCTGAAATCCCACTTGTGGCCCCAGTAGCTGTCGGCCGTGATTTCCTCTGCGGTGTAGGAGGTTTCATCGACCAGCTTGCCGTTGTAGCCGACCTCGAGGTCCCAACCGCCGGGGGTGCGGACGTAGAACGAGACCATCTTGTCGTTGGTATGGCGACCCAGTGTCGAGGACAAGTGCCACCCTGCTTTCAGCACGCGATCGAGTGCCCGGCCGACCTCGTCGAGGGTCTCGCATTCGACCATGATGTGCACCAGCGCAGGCGCTTTCAGATTGGCCGATGGAAGGATGGCCAGGCTGTGATGGCGGGCGTTGACCCCCATGAACCGCAACCGGATCGGCGGTGTCTCGGATATGCGGAAGGCTCCGCGAGGCAGGAACCCGAGCGTTTCCGCGTAAAATCGATGCGCACCGTCCAAGTCGTTGACTGGCACGACGACATGGCCAGCGCCGAGTTCACCTGTCACGAACCGATTTCCGTACGGCGTCGCGATCGGACTGTGGTCCAGGGCGGGCCCGAAGAAGACCTCGACCGGCGTGCCGCCGGGTGCTTCGAAGGCAATCCCCGCCTCGACACGACGTATGTCGGCTTCTTCCTGCGAGAGCGGTTTCGTCGCTACGCCGGCGTTCTCTACAGCTGACTGCACCCGGCCCAGAGCTTGGTAGTCGCGAACCTCCCAGCCGACCGCCTCGACGCGGTCCTCGACTCCCGGCAGCACCACGATGCGCCCGGCCCGCTCATCCATCCGCAGATAGAGAGCCTCGGGCTCGGGGCCGTTGCCTTCGGCGAACCCGATGGTCTCGAAAGCGAAGGTGCGCCATGCGCTCATGTCGGTGGCGCGCACGCGCACGTAACCGAGTGCGCTGATGTAGCTCATGTCTGCCTTTCTCGTCGTCGTTAACCCGCGCGCCAGCTCAGATCATCGCGCGCAGCGGGCCTTCCGGCTCGATGCCCATCGAGGTGAGTGCCGCCGAGTGGTAGAGGGAGCCGGGAGTATGGATGGCGTGCTGCAGGCCGACGTGGGCGTCGCGCCAGAATCGCTGCATGACGTTCTGCCGCCGTACCGCATTGCCGCCGGAGCGCGCGAAGATTTCGTCGACCGCCGATACCGCTCGCCACGCGCACCGAATTTGGTTGCGCCGCACGATCGAACGGTCTTCGAAGGTGATCGGTTTGCCCGCGTCTGCCAGATCGTAGAGTCGGCTGACACCGTCCAGCAGTTGGGTGCGTGACGCGGCGATCTCTGTTGCCGCCTCCGAGATGGCGGACAGCACGTAGGGGTCGTCCTTGATCTTGGTGCCCATCGCGGTAACGCGATCGCGCTGATAATCCAGATGCGCCGCGAGCGCGCCTTCGGAAATGCCGATGACCGCAGCAGTGATACCGAGCGGGAACATCGCCCAGAAGGGCAACCGGTACACGGTGTCGGTGCGGCCTGCCCGCTCGGCCGCGATCCCCCCCGCAGCGACCTGCTCCGAATCAATAGTGCGATAGGCGGGGATGAAAGCGCCGTCCACGATGACGTCCTTGCTGCCGGTGCCGGACAGCCCGATGACGTCCCAGGAGTCGTCCACGATCGTGTAGTCCTTGCGGGGCAATACCACATGCAGTGCCTTGCGTGGATTGGCGGGTTTGCCATCGGCATCACCCACCAATGCGCCGAGGAAGATCCAATCGCAGTGATCGGTGCCGGACGAGAAGTTCCAGCGTCCCTTCAGGATGTATCCGCCCTCGGTCGGGGTGGCGATCCCCTGCGCGGCATATGGCGAGGCGATCCAGGTATCCGGATTTTCACCCCACACCTCGTTCTGCAGCCTGCGGTCCATCAGCGCCATTTCCCAGGGATGGACGCCGCCGACACCGCATACCCAGCCGGTCGAGCCGCAGCGTTGTGCCACCGCCATGACCGCTTCGGCGAAGTCGCGGGGGTGCGCGGCGTAGCCGCCGAAGTCGGTGGGCTGCAACAGCCGCATCACGCCCGCCTGCCGGATGAGCTTGACGCTCTCGTCCGAGAGTTTGCCCAGCCGCTCGGTGTCCTCGGCTGTCGCGGCGAGCTGTGCAGCGACTTCCTCCACCCGACCAACAACTTCGTGCGACATGCACGCACCTCCAACTGAAGTCAGTTAATTCCCGGACTCGGGACACATTGACGCTAGGTCGGACAGGCGGCGGGCACGAGCCTGGTTTTCGGTGATCGGAACAGAATCTCGCGTGTCGCGCGGAATCAGTCGGCGTAGCGGGCAAGGATGAGCTGCGCTGCTTGGCGCAAGTCGGCTTCGGCGCGCGCGGCGGGGGTGTGTTGGCTGAGGCAGGACACGAGTACACCCCACCAGCTGTAGACGAGCAGGCGAATGGCGCCGCGATCCTGCCCGTCCGGAGTGGCTACGCCCAGAGTGGTGAGGATCGCTCGTACGAGCGCGGATTCTGTTGAGGGAAACTGTATTTCGCTCGGCGAATCGGTCATGTACTGGCCGGCCGTGGCGCGCAGCATGGCCCCGCACAGCCGCGGTTCGCGCAGCAGCGCATCGTTCAGCGCAACCAGATTCTCGCCGATCTCGACCACCGGATTCGTCCCGCTATGGGCCCATTCCTCGGCGGTGAAGCGGCTGATCCGGTCCTCGAATAGCGCCGCGAACAATTTCGTCTTGGACGGGAAATAGCGGTACAGCGTGCCGATCGCCACACCCGCGCGCTTGGCGATGTCCAGCATTTGCACGCGATCGAATTCGGCGGTCGCACCCAATTCTGCGGCGGCCTCGAGCATGCGTTCCCGGCGCGCAATCTGATTTCGTGACACCGGTGATGCGGGAGGTCGCGCTTCAGCGATTCTCGCCATTACCCCTTGTCCTCAACGCTTGCCGAATCATCCTTGCTTCAGCATAAGTGCCGACGGCGGTCAAGCCGTGTCATCCCGGTCCGGCCGGGTCAGGAAGGCCACCACGGCGCTCTCCCACGCATGCTTCTGCTCGATCATCACCCAGTGTCCACAGTTGGGAAACACGTGCACCTCGACGTTCGGGATCGTGCGCATGGGCAGCAAAGCCATGTCGACCGGGCTCACTCGGTCGTCTCGACCCCAGGTGATCAGCATCGGTGATGTGATCTTGTGCAGCATCGCCCAAGCCGGTGGCTGATCGGATTTCGCGGCTGCGGCCATGGCCGCCTCCATCGCCTTGCGGCTGTACATCCGGCGTGCCGCGGCAAGCGTCTCCGGATCGGTGGCTTGCGTCCAGCGCTGCTCGATCATTTCCTCGGTCACGACCTTTGGGTCGTAGACCATCGAATGCAGCCAGCGCAGCAGCGATTCCCGCGATGGATTGTCGGTGAAGTCCATCAGTAGGTTGATGCCCTCGCCCGGGGCGGGGCTGAAGATGTTGCGGCCGACTCCGCCTATCGTGACTATTCGGCGAAAGAGGTCAGGGGTCGCGACCGCGAGGTTGGCCGCGACAATGCCGCCCATCGAATTCCCGACGACGTCCACTCGGTCGAGCCCAAGGCCGGTGAGGAAGTGTCGGACCGCCTTGGGAGCGGCGAGCATCGGATGTTCGTCGGTCGGGTCGCTTACGCCGAAACCAGGGAATTCCAGCACGAGGCAACGGAAATGGCGCGACAGCGCGTCAAGATTATCCCGGTAGTTGCGCCACCCCGTGACGCCCGGGCCGGAGCCGTGCAGTAATAGCAACGGCGGGCCGTCGCCGGTCTCGTGGTAGCGCAGTACGCCCTGGTCGGTGTGCAACTCGCGTAACGTGTTCTCGTAGTTTGCTTCGGTCATGGTCGTGGGTGCCTCTCCTCGGGAACGATCGGACCGCAGCGTAGGCGACCGGACCGGATTCGTATGTGGGTGTGTCTCGCACAGCGAACAGCGTTGTATCCGTGGGTATCACGCTTGAATTGGCGCTGGCCCGATCGCGGTGCGGATTAGTTCGTCGGTGATCGCGCGCGCCGCGTGCGCCACTAGTGGGGCCACGCGTTGCAATACCGACTGAGTGTCACTGGCGACGGAGATCGCACCCATCGAGCCTTCAGGGCTGCGCAGCGCGACCGCGACGCAGCCGAGCCCGGGAACGAATTCTCCGAACTCATGGGCGGCACCGCTACCGCTGCGGATGCGTCCGAGTTCAGCGTGCAGTCGCCCGATATCGCCGATGCTGCTCGCAGTGCATACGGGGACTCCGGTCGCGTACTGGACATCTATGCGCTCCGGCGTCAAGCGTGCCAGCATCGCCTTGCCGAGGGCGGTGCAGTGCGCGGGTGCTCGACCGCCGACGCGCGATGGCACATCGATTGCGGCTGGGCCGGCCACTTTGTCGAGGTAATAGACCTCCGGTCCGTCTAGGACGGCAAGGTGTACAACGAGTTTCGTGCGCACCGCGAGATCGTGGAGGATTGGGGCCGCGGCCGCGCGCAGCCCGCTTTGCCGCGGTTCGCGCCCTCCGAGCCCCAAGGATCGTTCACCGAGGCGATAACCGGTAGCGGTGCGATCGAGCCAGCGCAGGCGAGCGAGTTGTTCGAGAATGCGATACGTGGTCGAGCGCGGCAGATGCGTTCGCAGCGCCACCTGCTCGAGCGTCCGGACAGTACTTGGACGCTCGAAGACATCCATGATGACGGTGATTCGCTCGGCCATCGACGGGGGAGGCCCAGGCTGTGTGATCACGTATTCGGCGGTTCTACTCAACGCTGAGGTCATGCCACCCACCTCCAAAAATGAAATCAATTCTAATTTCAAGCTAGCAGTAACCAGCGAATGTAGGAAGGCAGAGAAGCTCGGCGACCGCCTGGTGTTCCACTGAGTGGACAGGGGTTACGGAAGTCTGGGAGAGACCCTGGTCGCGGTACCGGACGGCAGGTGAATGCACATCGGCCCCACCGTCGACGGCGACGGTGGGGCCGATGTTTCCGCGACCGCCACCATAGGCGGACGCGGTCGGCTCGCCGAGGGTATCGGGGTCTCGGCCGAGCCGCGCCATCGCTCCAGGCGGGACAGAGCGGCGGCGCTGCGCTGGATTCGGAAGTTCGAAGACCGATTCGCAGCGCGGGATGCGGGTCCGCCCTGTGCGCACGGTAGGAAGGCGGACTCGCGGCCGGTCACCTCGAAGAGGGTTCGAGCACCGGCAGTTCACCGGATTCGACTGCGCAACGAATGGATTCGCGCAGCCGCGGGCAATCGCGGAATACCGGTTCGGCGGGCGAAGCCGGGAAACCGAGGCGTTCATGACAGGAGGAGAGGGCATCCTCGTCCCACTGGACGCTGGTCTGCTGCCAGCTGCTCTTGCGCACCAATACGTGCGCTCCGCATTCCTGGCAGCGCACCGGTCGCATAGGCATCGAACATAGGCGGTCGTCGTTCCTGATGATCACGATGTGGAGTCCTCCCGCTGCTCGAAGATCTCTCGAATCCCCATGTCTCGTGCCTGTTCTAGCACCGGCTACGACGGGTTTGTGGGGCACGATTCCGCTGAGCGAAACGCCGCTGCCGCCGTGCGTGCGACACGCTCGAGGCGACGGTTTCGCTGACTGGAATAGCCGCCGGGGCGCAGCGTCCAGGCCTGCCTACCATCGGCGCAATCATGAGCGAGAGGGTCACGATGGACTGGGTGGACACTGCGGTGGGGTGGGACAGCGACTGCGACGTTCTGGTGGTAGGTTCCGGCGGCGGCGCACTGACCGGCGCGTATACCGCCGCGCGGGAAGGCCTGCGGGTGCAGCTGGTCGAGGCCACTGGCAAGTTCGGCGGCACTACCGCCTATTCCGGTGGCGGTATGTGGTTTCCGTGCAATCCGGTGCTGCGGCGCGCGGGTGACGACGACTCGATGCAGGACGCACTGGCCTACTTCCGGTCCGTGGTAGGCGACCGCACACCCGCCGAACTGCAGGAGGCGTTCGTGACCGGCGGTGCGCCACTCGTCGAATACCTCGAATCCGATCCCGCACTCCAGTTCCAGGTGCTGCCCTGGCCCGACTACTTCGGCAAGGCCCCCCATGCCCGACCGGACGGCCGACACATCGTGCCTGTTCCATTGCCCGCGGAGCGGCTGGGCGAGCATCGCGCGCTGCTGCGCCCGCCGCTGGGGACCGACCGTGGCGATCAGGAACTGCCGGCGGAACTCGGCGGCGGCCAGGCCCTGATCGGCCGACTCCTGATGGCGCTGAGCAAGTTTCCGGACGCGGAGCTGCGCACCAATGTCTCCTGCAAGGAGCTGATCCGGCTCGGTGGCCGGGTGGTGGGCGCGGTGGTCACCACCCGTGACGGCCTGCAGCGAATCCGGGCGCGGCGCGGCGTGCTGGTCGCAGCTGGTGGATTCGAACGAAATGCGGCTATGCGCAAGGCACACGGGGTGCCGGGATCGGAGCGCGATTCCATGTCGCCGCCCGGAAACCGTGGTGCGGCGACAGAAGCCGCGATGGCGGTGGGGGCAGATGTCGACCTGATGTCGGAGGCGTGGTGGGCACCTGGGCTGACGCATCCCGATGGCAGCTCGACGTTTTCGCTGTGGTTCACCGGCGGCATTCTCGTGAATAGCGAGGGCAAGCGGTTCACCAACGAATCCGCGCCCTATGACCGATCCGGCCGGAGTGTGCTCGGTGAGCTGGAAGCAGGTCGAATCACTCTGCCGTACTGGCTGATCTATGACAGCCGAGCAGGGGAGCTGCCGCCGGTGCTGTTCGCCGGGGTTCCGCTCGCCGATCACCGCAGCTACATCGACGCCGGACTCTGGCACACCGCGGACTCCTTGGATGCCCTGGCGGAGCGTATCGGCGTTCCGGCCGCTGCGCTCACCGAAACCGTTGAGCGTTTCAATGCTCTCGCCGCCACCGGTGTGGACGAGGATTTCGGCCGTGGCGACGAACCGTTCGACCGCTCGGTGCCGGGTAGTCCGAATCCCTTGGCGCCCATCGTGAAACCACCCTTCCGCGCCGCCGCCTTCGGATTGTCCGACCTCGGCACGAAAGGAGGACTGCGTACCGATGCCCGTGCCCGGGTCCTCGACACCAGCGACGTCGTGATTCCCGGCCTCTATGCCGCCGGCAATTCGATGGCCGCCGTCAGCGGCACCGTCTACCCCGGCGGCGGTAATCCGATCGGCGCGTCAATGGTTTTCGGCCATCTCGCTGCCTTGGACATGGCGGAGGAGGACGTATGACCATGGTTTCGCAGGACGGTAGTGCACTCGCGGTCACGGATTTGAAAGCCGTCCTCGCCCGCTTCTGCACCGGCGTGACCGTTGTCACGGCTCACCATGATGGTGAGCCCGTCGGTTTCACCTGCCAGTCGTTCGCCTCCCTGTCTCTCGATCCGCCATATGTGATGCTGTGCCCGGCTCGCACCTCGACCACATGGCCGCGTATCCGCGCGGCCACCGATTTCTGCGTGAATATCCTTGCTGCCGATCAGGAAGCGCTCTGTCGTCAGTTCGGTCGCAGCGGCTCGGAAAAGTTCGCCGGAATCGACTGGGCCGCTTCGCTGAACGGCTCACCTTTGCTGGCCGGCGCGATCGCCTCCCTGGACTGCTCGTTGGAGCGTGAGGTGGACGGTGGCGATCACACTGTTGTCATCGCACGTGTCACCGGGGTCGCCCAGCACAGCGACATGTCGCCGCTGCTGTTCTATCGCTCCGCTTTCGCCGCCATCGAGCAGGAAACATGAGGAACTGGCAGCATCGGGGTCGTGCGACTCGCAGACCGCGCAACCCCGATGTCTCGTATACGTTCTCAGGAGCCGGTCCAGCGCGGAGCACGCGACTGGGTATTCACCGCTGGGTATGCACTCATTCGAGCTGGCCGCGGCTTCGGCGACCGGTTCGCGGGGAAGCGCAATGGCTCGCACCCCGCCGAAGTCGGATTCGCTGAGACGTGCCGAGATACCCTGCCGTGCAGCAAGCTACGTGACGGCATACGGGAATCGCCGGTCAGTTTCTCCAACCTGAAATCGGGTGCGGCACGTAGCATCTCGTTGTGTTCGGCGAACACCGTCGATGTCATGCCGATACCCCGATCGCGGATTTCCACGACGTCACCGCGCCCTGCCACGCCGCGCTGACCTCAACCTGGGTGCCCGCAGGGAGAGCGCGGTCGCGTTGTCCATGAGTTCGGCCGGCAGGTGAATAAGGGCGGCCACCATGGTTCCGGCGATCGAGATCCCGGGCAGGTATCCGGCGCAACGCCTGCGACCGGTGCGGAGAGCGGGCGTGCTCGGCGCGATGCTGTCGGCAGCGTTGTTCACACCTTCGATGGCTGCCGAGTCGCACGTCAATGCGCTGCGGCACCCGCCTGCAGAGAGCTGCCCCGGGGTGATGTGGCGAAGTTCCGGGGCAGTAATTCTCTGGTGGGCCGTTACTCGGAGGCCGAGGCGTAGCGTGCCCCGAACTCGTGAATGCTCTTGACCACGTGGTTGATTTCCTCGTCACTGAGGCCGTGGCTCATACCGAGCGACATGCCGCGCTCGAATACCTCGTCGGCATTGGGCAGGCCACCCTCGGGGATGCGGTACTCGACGTTGCGCATCATCGGATGGCGAGTTACGTTGCCGCTCCAGACGGTCCGGGTGTCGATGCCGGCCCCTTCAAGATGCTCCTGCAGGTCCGATCGCACGAAACCGGCCTCTTCACGAATGGTGACCGGATAGCACAGCCAGGCAGTATGGAACTCCGGGAGTTGCTTGGGAAGCCGGAACAACGTCGGGTAGCTGCCGAACGCGGCGGTGAATGCCTCGAAGATCTCCGCGCGGCGGGCATAGTTCTTGTCCAGCTTCGACAACTGCACGAGACCGAAAGCCGCGCCGAGTTCGGAGGGCTCGAAGTTCCAGGGCAGGACATCGAAGATGAAGTCGTTGTCGTAGGCGACGCCGTCGAGATCCTCGCGGAACACGCGGCCGGTGCGGGCAGCCTGCGAACCGAACAGGTGTGGCTCGGAGCGGCGACCCCAGCGGCGCAGCATGAGACCCTTGTCGCGGAGCTTCTCGTCATCCACGCACACCATGCCACCGTTGCCGGCGCACGTGATGATGTGCGCCATCGCGAAACTGGTGACGGTAATGTCGCTGCGGCTGCCGGTCTTCGTGCCGCGCAATGTGGTTCCGATGCAATCGCAGGAATCCTCGATCACCTTCAGGCCGTGCCGATCGGCGATGGCACGGATGGCGTCCCAGTCCGGTGCGTTTCCGGCCAGGTTCGGGACGAGGATCGCCTTGGTCTTCTCGGTGATCAGTTCTTCGATCTTGGATGTGTCGACGTTGTAGGTGTCGGGCTCCACGTCGACAAAGACCGGAATCCAGCCACCGCGCACGATGGGCGATACGTCGGTGGAGAACGTCAGGGGAGAGGTGATGACCTCCGCGCCCTTCGGCAGGTCGAGCAGTTCCAGCGCGAGGTACAGCGCGGACGAGCCGGAATTGCACATCAGGCCGAGCTTCTTGCCGTAGAGCTCGGCGACGCGCTGCTCCATCTCGGCGACATTCTTGCCGATCTTCATGGCGTAAGGCCCGCCACGCAATACCTCGAGACAGGCATTGATCTCGGCCTCGTCGTGCACGCTGCGCGCGTAGATGACCCGGGTCACTGTATTCTCCTCGTTTTTTCTGGAAACTGTTGGGGTGGAATAGGTCTCGGTGTCGGAATTGGTTTACGAATAGGTGATCTTCACGGCGTCGCTCACCGGAACGGCTTGGCAGGCGAGGACGTAGCCCGCCGTGAGGTCTTCTTCTTCGAGAATTTCGTTGCGCAGCATCTTCACCTCGCCGTCGAGTACACGACATGCGCAAGCGCTGCAGGCGCCTTCGCGGCAGGAGTAGGGTGCGGCCATGCCAGCGTTGAGCAGCACGTCTAACAGCGGTCGGCCGCGCGGCCAGGCGTGAGTGGTGAGTTCCCCGTCCAGATCGACCTCCACGCGTGCGGCATCGTCGAGGTTCGAATCCGGTTGGTCGGCTGCGGGGGACCGGAAAGGGTCGCGCTCGAGAGACACGAACTTCTCGATGTGAATCCGCTCCCGTGGGAAATCCAGCAGTCGCAAGGCATCCGAAGCAGCCGCCATATAAGGCTCTGGGCCGCACAGATAGGCCTCGCGGGAGGTGAACGGGCGCACGATCTCTCGCAACTGCGCCACCTCGGGGAGACCCTGCACGCTGACCAGCCAATGGATCACGACGAGCCGAACCGGATGAGTACGCGCAAGAAGCGCGAGTTCCTCTGCGAAGATCACCGACCGATCATCGGAATTGGCGTAAACCAATGCGATATGGCCGGTTCCCGCATGCAGCGCGGATTTGATGATCGACATCACGGGCGTGATGCCGCTGCCCCCGGCGAAGAACAACAAGTCCGAGGACAGCGCCTTGGGTGTGAAAACACCTGCGGGAAGCAGGGTTTCGATGACATCGCCGGGGGCGATGTGGTCGCATATCCAGTTCGATGCGAGCCCGCCGGAGACCCTTTTCACGGTCACCTTCGGCGCCTCGCCCGTGTGTGGTGAGGAGGCCAGCGAATAGCATCGTGCGATTGCTCCGCCTGCGGCGGGAATGCGCAAGGTGAGGAACTGGCCAGGCGTATACCGGAATTCGTCGGGAACTTCGAAGACCAGCGAGCGACTGTCGGCGGTCTCCGCGACGACGTCGATCACGCGCATCTTGTGCACAACGGGATCCAGCATGCCTGCTTCCTATGTTCTTCCGCCGATCCGGCGGGCCGAAACGCCCGAGGCGGGCGGCAAGGTCTGTCCCAGCCGATTGTGCTCAGCCCGACCCAACGAAGTGGCCTGGGATTTCACTGACTGAAAAAGTGCGCCATCTCGCCGGCTTGCGCCACTGCCGCCTGTGCGGTCCCAGGGGCGCCGTAGCGGTGACCGGCGCGGCTCCGATCAGTCGCGGATTCGTGCGATGATCAGCTGCGCGACCTGAGTCGTGCCCCACTGGTTCGGATGGATACTCCCTGCCGCGGCGGAACCGGTAGGGGTTAGTGGATTGACCAGGCCGGTCACCCACGGCTCGGCTGCGCACGCGCCGTGGCTGTCGGCGTTGGGCGAGGAGATCGTCTCCGTACCGGTCGCCTGCGCGGCCTGCCGCGTGGCTGTGATGAGTCCGTCGTAGATGTGCCGCGCGGCGACGGCCTGGGCGGGTCGCATCGGCAAAGCCGGACAAGTTGCGGCGTCAGCCGCCAGGGCGGGCAGATACTGGATCAGCAGTACGGTCGCCTGTGGTGCTCTCGCGCGCACGGTCGAGGTGTCATGGCAACCCGCCATGGTGAATGAAACGTTTCATTCCACATTTGAACACGGGGTTGCGGCTGAGTTCCCGATTCGTGGCGCACGGCCGGACCTGGCGACGGGTGGGTGCCGCGCAGTGATCGCTCGCGGCGAGGGCTCGTGGATTGGCAAGGCCTCGTGCCGTTCTCGAGCGACATCGAGCACTCGGGTACCGGGCGAAACCCCACCTATCTCATTGATTAAATCAATGATTGAAAAACTGATTGAGGCATGGTTTGCTGTGGTTCATGGCAGAGAAGCTTTCGGCGGGCACGCGTGGTCGTCTGCTCGCTGCGGCCGAGCGATTGTTGCTGACCGAGCGCTACGACGAGGTGTCGGTGCGTGCGATCTGCGCGGAGGCCGGCGCCAATCCGGCTGCGGTGCATTACCACTTCGGGTCCAAAGACGCACTGGTCGCGGCGCTGCTCGAAGACCGGCTGGGGCCGCTGTGGGCCGACCGGCTGGCGGTGGTGACCGACCAGCGCGGCTCTGTGGGCGACGTGGTCGATGCGGTGCTGGAACCGTTCGTGGCGTTGGCCGATGATCCGGTGGGCCGCTTGCATTTACGGCTGCTGGCTCAGTTCGTGCTGGGCCGGCACCCGGTGCTGTGGAGCCAGCGTTGGTTCCGGATGACTTCCTGGGTGGGGCTGCTGCCGGAGCTGAGTGAGGCCGAGAGCCGCCGCCGCTGGGCACTGGCTTTCGATCTGATCATCATGCGCTTCGGGGGTGCCGAGTCGCAGGAGCGGGAGATGTCGCAGGCGGCCGTCGCCGCGTTGCGGGGATTCGTGGTGGCCGGTTTGACCGCCCCGTCGAAAGAGAAGAAATGACAAGTACGGAAATGAGCATGGTCTTCGCGCCGGCCAGACTTGGCCCGCTGACATTGCGCAACAGGGTGATCAAGGCGGCGACGTTCGAGGGACGCACTCCTGAGGCGCTGGTGACCGAGGAACTGATCGCCTTCCACCGCGAAGTCGCGGCCGGCGGCGTCGGCATGACGACCGTCGCCTACTGCGCGGTCGCACCCGGTGGTCGCACCGACCGGCATCAGATCTGGATGCGCCCGGAGGCTGTCGCCGGTCTGCGGCGGCTCACCGATGCCGTGCACGCCGAAGGCGCGGCGGCCAATGCGCAGATCGGGCATGCGGGTCCGGTGGCCAACGCGGCCTCCAACGGCTATCCAGCTTTGGCGCCGAGCCGGATGTTCAGCCCGCTGGGGATGAGGCCCATGGCGGTGCCCAAGGAGCATGAGATCCCGGAACTGGTTGCCGCGCATGCCAATGCGGCGCGACTGGCCGAGGAGTCCGGATTCGACGCGCTCGAAATCCATTTCGGTCACAACTATCTGACGAGTTCGTTCCTGAGCCCGCGGCTCAACCGGCGCACCGACGGTTACGGCGGCACCGCCGAGAAGCGGGCGCGCCTGGCGCGCGAAATCGCCCTGGCGGTCAGGGAAGCCGTCGGCGATCGGCTGGCGGTGACGGCCAAACTGAACATGGAGGACGGTGTCCGCGGCGGCCTGACGGTCCCGGAGTCACTGCAGGTGGCAGCATGGCTGGAGGCCGACGGCGCGTTGGACGCCCTGGAATTGACCGCGGGAAGTTCGCTGCTGAACCCGATGCTGCTGTTCCACGGCGACGCTCCGCGCCGGTCGTTCGCGAAAGTGCTTCCGGTCCCCGCGCGTTGGGGCTTCCGCGCAGTGGGCCGCTCGTTCCTCAAGGAGTACCCGTATCAGGAGGCATACCTACTGGAGCGGGCCCGTCACTTCCGACGTGAGCTGTCCATGCCGCTGATCCTGTTGGGCGGCATCACCAATCTGGACACCATGCGGCTGGCCATGACCGAAGGCTTCGATTTCGTCGCCATGGGTCGTGCGTTGCTGCGCGAACCGAATCTGTTGCACCGCATTCAATCCGAGGCCGCCACTCGTTCGGCGTGCATCCACTGCAACGAATGCATGCCCACCATCTACACCGGCACCAAGTGCCTCTACCGGCTCGGCAGCCCGGTGATCGCCGAATCGCTGCCGGTCGTCAACGGAAAGTCGCAGGTGCAAGCATGAGTGAACGAGTCGCGGGCAAAGTTGTCCTGATCAGCGGTGGCGCGCGGGATGGGCGCGGCCCATGCGCGAGCCCTGGTCGAACATGGTGCCCGCGTCGTCATCGGAGATCTACTCGAAGCCGTAGGCAAGGCGCTGACGGCCGAATTGGGTGAGGCGGCCCGCTTCACTCATCTCGACGTCACCGACCCGGACAGCTGGAAGCGCGCCGTGCGTACTGCCGTCGAAGAGTTCGGTGGGTTGACCGTACTGATCAACCCACCGAACTCTTCAACGGCAGCACCATCGTCGATTTCGAGCTGACGGCCTGGCAGCAGATCATCGACATCAACCTGACCGGAACCTTCCTCGGCATCCAGGCATCGGCCAAGGCCATGATGGACGCCGGCGGCGGCTCGATCATCAACATCTCGTCGGTGGAGGGTTTGCGCGGCAGCGCGGGAATGCATGGCTACACCGCCACCAAATTCGCGGTGCGCGGCCTGACCAAGTCGGCCGCACTTGAACTGGCCCAGTACAACATTCGCGTGAATTCGGTGCACCCGGGCATGGTGCGCACACCAATCACCCAGGGCATCCCGGAGGACTTCCTGCAGATCCCCTCGGGCGCGCCGCCGACGCAAGTGAGGTCGCGAATCTCGTTGTCTACCTGGCCAGCGACGAATCCAGTTACACCACTAGCGCCGAACACATCATCGACGGCGGCCTTATCGTCGGCGTACCGCACAAGTCGTTCGGATGATCCGGACGTGAGACTCAACTGTAATTTCCACGGAGGAAATCGACTATGACGGGACGGTTGTCCGGACGGGTCGCCTTGATCAGCGGTGCAGCGTCGGGCATGGGCGCTTCCCATGCCCGGGCCTTCGCCGATGAGGGCGCATCGGTCATGATCGGCGACATCGCGGATGAGGCCGGAGCGCGGCTTACGGAGGAACTCGGCGACCGAGCCGCCTACGTCCACCTCGACGTCACCCGCTCCGACGACTGGGAGGCCGCCGTCGCCGCGACGGTGCAGCGCTTCGGCAAGCTGGACGTGCTGGTGAACAATGCGGGCATCCTGGACGGCGGCCCGCTGGGCGCCTACACCGAGAAGCAGTGGCAGCAGATGCTGGCCGTCAATCTCACCGGTGCGTTCCTCGGCCTGACCGCGGCCCGGGGCGCGCTGGTCGCGGCCAGGCCATCGTCGGTGGTCAACATATCCTCGGCCGCCGGAATCCAGGGCGTCGCCGGCATGCACGCCTACACGGCATCGAAATTCGGTGTCCGCGGGCTGACGAAATCGGCTGCGCTGGAGCTGGCCCCGCACGGTGTGCGCGTCAATTCGGTCCACCCGGGCGGCATCCTCACCCCGATGATCGGCGCGATGGCCGGTGACGTCACCGTCGATCGCGCCGAGAACACGCTGGCTCGTCTGGGTCTCCCTGCGGAGGTGACCAGTCTCGTTGTCTTCCTGGCCAGTACCGAATCCAGCTACTGCAATGGCGCGGAGTACGTCGTCGATGGCGGCATGACAGCGGGATCCACCTTCGGCTGATTCGGGAGCACTGTCCCATGGGGCCGACCCGCCAGCGCCGCCGGGCGTGCAGCGCTGGCGGGTCGGCCTGCGCGAGTTCTATTCCGGTCTCGAGTCTGTCCGTCGGCACACCGAACTACTGACTCTGCGCATAGCGGGGGACCGTGCGACATTCCATTTCCGAGTGCGCACTGAAGTTTCCGGGCAGGCGCTCGAGGGGGAACCGACCGACGTGCTGACCTTCGACGCCGACGTGAAGATCACGTCAATGCATGCCTTTGGCGGGTGAGCGATATCCGGAGGACCTGACATGGTCACGATGCGGTCTGCGGTTGCCCGCAGCACGCACCGGTCGATTGCGACTCAACTGAGGCTGAACGGCTGACCCCACGCTGTGACTTCGCGGCTATTGGCCCCGAATCGGTCGACGCGTCCCGATCTGTTCGCCGGCGGCGCGAGCGCGGGCGGCGCAATCGCCACAGCGTTGGCCTTGCGGTTACGGACCGATAAGTCGGCGGTGGCGGGAATTTTCCTCGCCTACCCGCTGCTGCATGCCGAACTACCACCACTCGGGGAAGACCTGCGGCGGCGAGTACGCGGCCTGCGCCGGGTCGGAACCGTCACCCGAGCTTCGGTACAATGGATGGCAAAGAACTACGTTGGCGCCGACCACATGGAACGGTTGGCTCGAGCCCTACCTGGCGGTTCCGACCTCACCGGCTTTCCGCCGACCCTCATTATCAACTCCGATCGCGATACTCTGCGCGCCTCTGGAGAAGAGTTCGCTCGCGAGTTGCTCGAGCATGACCGGCCGGTGCAGGCCATATACGAGCCGGGCACATCGCATGGTCACCTCAATCGTCCCGCACGGCCAGAATTCCGGCGAACCATAGACACCGCCGCGGCGTGGTTCACCTCCGCCTCCACCCCATAACAGCGCTTCCGCAGAAATACCAACTGGCCTGAGGTGTATCGGTGACTGGAACTTCTGCCTCGACGCCATGCACTAATCGGCAGGCTCGAAGAACACCTCGAGCATCGCCATCCCCACATCCAGAACAGGAGCATCATCTATGGCATCTCTGCAGCGCTATACCGACCGCCGTGTCCTCATCACCGGTGGAGGCTCCGGCATCGGACAGGCCACCGTGCTGCGCATTCTCGAAGAGGGTGGACGCGTCGTCGCGGCCGATATCAGCGAGCCGGGATTGAAGGACACCGTCGCCAAGGCCGATGCCTACGCCGATCGGCTCACTACGATCCTCATCGACGTCGGCGATGAGGAATCGGTGAAAGCCGCTGTGGCCGAGGCGGTCCGGACACTCGGCGGACTGGACACTCTCGTCAATGTCGCAGGCATCCTGCGCTCGGCGCATTTCGTGGAGACCACTCTCGCCGACTTCGAGAAGGTCCTTCGGGTCAATCTCGTCGGAACTTTCCTCGTAACCAGGGAAGCGATCCCTGCGCTGCGCCAAGGCAATGGGCCCGCAGTCGTGAACTTCAGTTCGACGTCCGCGAACTTCTCACACCCGTATATGTCTGCTTATGCCGCATCCAAGGGCGGTATTCAGTCCATGACCCATGCGCTGGCTATGGAGTTCAGCAAGGACGGCATCCGATTCAATTCCGTGCAGCCGGGCTCGATCTCCTCCGGAATGACCGACGGAACCGGCGAATCCAAGTCGAGCGTCGGTCCCGGCCTGCCTTCGGACACGAACTTCGCCCTGTTCGGCAAAACTGCTCCCATGCTGCCGCTGCCCAACGGAGCGATTTTCGCCCAGCCAGATGCCGTGGCCGCGGTAGTCGCGATGCTTGGTTCTCCCGATGCCTACTTCATCACCGGCACCGAGGTGCGCGTCGACGGCGGTTCGCATATGTGACGTATGTCGGCCCTTTGGCCGACCCCGTTCCAGTGAGCAGAAGACGGCACGCAGGACGAGGTTTGCGGGCGGTAATCAGGTATCGCCGAATTCCGTGCGAGACAGGAGTTACCCATGGCCGCAACCTCATCCGCGGACGCAACTCGACCTGATAGGCGTGTCTTAGGCCGAGTCGCCCTATCGAGCCTGCTCGGGACAGCAATCGAGTATTACGACTTTCTGCTGTACGCCACCATGACGGCACTGGTCTTCCGCCAGGTGTTCTTCCCCAACTCCGACCCAGCGTTGGCCACAATCGCTGCGTTCGGAACCCTTGCGGCGGGATATGCGGCGCGGCCGATAGGTGGGATCATCTTCGGGCACTTCGGCGATCGCATCGGCCGCAAGAGGATGCTGGTGCTGACGATGACTCTGATGGGTGTAGCGAGCTTCCTGATCGGTGTGCTGCCGCCGTACCACCAGATTGGTGTCACGGCACCGGCTCTGCTCGTGTTGTTGCGTGTTGTGCAGGGTGTCGCGATCGGCGGTGAATGGGGCGGGGCGACGCTCATGGTCACCGAGCATTCGGGTCGGGAGCGTCGTGGCTCGTGGAATGGTGTGATGCAGATGGGATCCCCGTTAGGATTCCTGCTGTCTACAGCAGTCGTCACTGTCGTCACATGGTTGCCGAAGGACGCGTTGCTGTCCTGGGGTTGGCGGATACCTTTCCTGTTCAGTGCACTACTGCTCGTCGCAGGCCTCTACATCCGCCTCGGAGTCACCGAAAGTCCGGTCTTCCAACAGGCTTCGTCGGTGCGACCTGGTCAAATCCCCCTGGCGAGCGTGCTGCGCCGACCATGCAACTTGATCCTGGCGTGCGCGGTCGGTATCGGCCCTTTCGCGCTGACCGCATTGATCAGCACCTACATGATCACGTACGCGACGGGGATCGGATACGAAACATCGAATGTCATGACCGGGCAGTTGTTTTCGTCCGCAACAGCGCTGCTGACCATCCCGCTGTTTTCGGCAATCTCCGACCTGGTCGGCCGTCGCACAGTCATCCTTGCCGGGGCCATCGGGATAATCATCTACGCATTTCCCTTTTACGCACTGATCGATTCGGTCTCCACGCCCAGGCTCGTCACTGCGATGGTCCTCGGTCAGTTAGTGCAATCGGCGATGTATGCCCCACTAGGAGCACTTCTTTCGGAGATGTTCAGCACGAATGTCCGCTATACCGGCGCCTCTATGGGCTACCAACTGGCCGCGCTCATCGGTGCTGGTTTCACCCCGTTGTTCGCGAGCAGCCTACTCGGCGACAACCTGCGCAGCACACCGTTGGTAGTTTTGGCGATCTGCTGTGGGGCGGTGACGATCGTCGCGATTCGGCAGATCAGCGAAACAACCGGCAGCGATTTGGCAGATATCTCGGGCAAGGACCCGGCCGCGGCTATCCCCACATCCGAGTGACCACTGCCGGTTCGGACTACCCGTCCACTCATTGGAATCTCGGGGATTATCGTCCGGATCTGTCGCCTATTTTTGCGAGGTGTTCAAAGCCAGGCTCGGTGTTCGGGGCCGTATATTGGCCATCGCTCTTATTCCGAGCGTGACGATGTTGGCCGCGGGAGTCGGTGCTGCTGTTTTCCTTGTGAACAACGGTCAGCAGGCAAAGAATTGGGCCGATCGGGCCAGTCAGGCCACCGCGCCCACGATCACGATGGTTGAGGCCATCCAGCAAGAACGGCAGTTGACGCTATCCGCGCTTTCGGATGGCGAACAACATGTCAACGAACTCCGTATCGCACGCCAGCGCGTCGATTCGACGCTGCAGTCGATGGCTGCAGTCGGCGATGCCCTCGCGGAATTGGCGCCGGACGCGTTCAACGACAGAATGGCGACATCCAAAGCGCTACTCAGCCAGATCCCAGCGGTGCGGAGTCGGGCAGATGCGGCGCAGTTGCCTGCCGCCGAGGCGTACGATTTCTACAACCAGGCTGTCGACGTTGTGACTGCGGGTTCTCTGGTCGCCGCGAAGGCCGCGCCTGACGCCGCTACGGCGGTGGCACTCACCTCTGCGATCACTTTGTTCCGGGCCCAGGAAGCTATGTCACGGAGCACCGCGCTGGCCGTCACCGCCTTCAACGGCATCGGATGGGTCGGCGACAACTTGATTGAATACAGCCGCCAGGTCGGTCTCTACCGCAGCACAATCGACGAGATCGCCCCCGAGCTCAACGAAGGCCTGCAAGAACAACTGCGGGTGCTGACCAGCAACACGGCTTGGCGTGACTCGAACACCGTGGCGGACGCCATCATTCAGCGTGGCCTGCCGTCTCCGAGCGACAAGCCGGTCGCACCCCCACTCAATTTCGCCGCCTGGCAAGGGGCTGCTGCAACGGTCAGCACGGCCCTGCTGGATTTGTGGCGGGCACAGAGCGTCCAAGCTCAGCAATCCGCGACGGACGCCGGCGAGCGAACTGCCACGAACTCGATAATCGGCGGCGGCGGCGCCTTGCTGGTTGCCATAGCCGCATTCGCCGCGGCCGTCGCCCTGGCCAATCGGTTCATCGCACGTTTGGTCCAACTACGTCGCGACACCCTCGAACTCGCCGATGAGCAGCTACCCGACATCATCCGCCGCCTCCATGACGGCACGCCGGTCGACCTCGACACCGAAATGGCTCACATCGACCATGCGGACGATGAAATCGGCCACGTTGCAGCGGCTTTCAGCCGTGCGGAGCAGGTCGCGGTGTCCGCTGCTGTAGCCGAAGCGAAAACCCGCGAAGGCGTCAACTCGGTGTTCCTCAATATCGCGCACCGTAGTCAGCTCGTGGCCCATCGTCAGTTGGAGATCCTGGACCGAGCCGAACGCGCTTTGGAGGATCCGGTCCATCTACAGACTTTGTTCCAACTGGATCATTTGGCGACTCGCGCCCGGCGCAACGCCGAGAACCTCATCATCCTCGGCGGCGAACAACCGGGCCGCCAATGGCGCAACCCGGTCCCCCTATCCGAAGTAGTCCGCGGGGCGATGGCGGAAACCCTGGAGTACACGAGGATTCACACGGCGCACCTAGCCGACGTTCATATTGTCGGCACCGTGATCGCCGACCTTATCCACCTGTTGGCCGAGCTCATGGACAACGCGACGGCCTTCTCGCCACCGGAGGCGCGCGTCGAAGTTCGCGCCACGGTTGTGGGACGCGGGGTTGCGATCGAAATCAGTGATCAAGGCTTGGGTATGACAGATGCGGAACTTGCCGAACGCAATGACATGCTGCGCGATGCACCTGACTTCAGTGTCGCGACCCTTTCCAGCGACTCCCGACTCGGTCTGTTCGTCGTCGCGAAATTGGCTGCCCGTAACAGCATCTCGGTACGTCTCTCCGAATCCGACTACGGCGGCGTACGCGCGATCGTATTGATACCGACAGACCTCGTCACACCAGACACGGCATCGCGCACTTCGCCCCCTTTGTCGAGTGAGCCGCACGACTCACCGCAGTCAACCGCCAAGCCGTACTCAACGTTCGGACCCGACAGGTCTGGGCCACGGCGGTATGTTCGACCAGCCGGAATCGTCGAGCCCGAACCGCTAAGCGACGCCGCAACGATACTTCCCGAACCGTCCCCAGCTCCGTCTACCGCAGCCACCCCCGCTGCGTCCGCCGGTTGGTTCTCCGGCCTCACTGACACCGAAGCCCCGGACAGCCGACCGCCACTGCCGCGGCGCCGCCGGCAGAGCAGTCTTGCTCCGCAGCTGGCACATGACCCCACACATAGCGGTCAGCACCAGCTGCCGAATACACCTCGGCCGGAACGCTCCGCCGAACAGGCCCGGGACCTGTTCTCCGCCATTGAGGCTGGCACCAAACAGGGCCGTCATGCCAGTCCTGACAACGATTCCACGGTTTTCAACGAATACCGTGCACGATCCGAAGGAGAAGACGGGTGACAGTCTTCGTCAAGCGACACGGTGCGATCGCGGTCGTCACGATCAACCGACCCGAGGTACGCAATGCATTGGACGCCAACACGATCGCCGGGATCGGTTCAGCTCTGCAGTTTGCCGAGGAAGACACGGATGTGCATGCAGTTGTCCTGACGGGCGCAGGAGATCGAGCGTTCTGTGCGGGGATGGATCTACGGGCGTTTGCGTCGGGTGCGTCGCTATCCGACGATAGCCGCCCGGGCTTGGAGTCGATCACTCAGCGAACCTTCCCGAAGCCGGTTATCGCCGCGATCAACGGCGCCGCACTGGCTGGTGGATTCGAGTTAATGCTCGCCTGCGACCTCGCGGTGGCGGCCGAGCACGCGACCTTTGGACTTCCCGAAGTCAAACGTGGCTTGGTCGCAGTAGGTGGCGGCACAAACCTGCCGCGGCGCATACCGCTGGCTGTCGCACTGGAACTGGGGCTCACCGGCGAGAGCATCAACGCCGCACGTGCTTTCGAGCTCGGACTGGTGAACCGGGTCGTCCCGGCCGCGCAGCTGCTAGCGGAAGCACTCGAACTCGCGGGACTGATATCCCGGAACGGTCCTCTGGCGCTGCGAATCACAAAGGAACTGATGCTGGCGCAGGCGTCGGGAGCGACGCCGCAGGAGCTTGCCCCGGCTACAGCGCGAGTGCTGCGCAGCGCAGATGCGAAAGAGGGCGCAACCGCCTTCGCGGAGAAGCGGGTACCGCGCTGGACGGGCGTGTGAGTTCCGTTGGCCGCGACAACAACTACACAAGAAAGTGCGACGGTGACTACCTCCGCTTCCGGTAACCTCGACTGGCTCCTTGACGACCTCGTGACGCGGCTGGTCGGTGTGCACTATGCCGTGCTGCTATCGACCGACGGGCTACTGCTCGCCCGATCAACGTCCATCGACCGAGACAACGCGGAGCGTTTCAGTGCTATGTCATCAACACTCCAAAGCCTCGCACGCAGCGCTGGAAGTCATTTCGGCGTTGGGCGGGCTCGGCAAACCGTCATCGAACTCGACCACGCGTTCCTGTTCGTAACGTCGGCGGGTGACAACGCCTGCATCGCGTTACTCGCGGCGGAGACCGCACATATGGGCATGATTGCGTACGAGATGAACCAGGCAGTGCAGAGCGTCGGAACCCACATGTCGGTCGACAAGCGAACCGGTGAACTACATCGGGTGGATCCGGAACGGCCATGATACTCAACCCCAAACCCGTTACGCCGGATCAGCTCGCCATGTCGGTGAAGATCCTCATCGCAGGTGGCTTCGGCGTTGGCAAGACCACCATGGTGTCCTCGATCAGCGAAATCACGCCGCTGCACACCGAAGAGCTGATCACCGAACTCAGTGCCGGAGTAGATGATCTGGTAGGTGTGGAAGATAAGAAGACCACCACAGTGGCTCTGGACTTCGGCCGCATCACGATCGACCACACATTGGTGCTCTATCTGTTCGGCACGCCCGGTCAGGATCGATTCTGGTTCCTCTGGGATGAACTCTCGGTGGGCACGCTCGGTGCTGTAGTGCTCACTGACACTCGGCGCCTCGAAAGTTCCTTCGCTGCCGTCGACTTCTTCGAGAACCGCGGGATTCCGTTCATCGTCGGCGTGAACTGCTTCGATAACGCACCGAGGTATTCGGTCGAGCAGGTTCGCGACGCACTCGATCTCGAACCGCATACGCCGGTGCATCTCTGCGATGTCCGTAGGCGCGACTCGAGTAAGGATATTCTGGTCAACTTGGTCGAATACTTGATCTACCGAGCGGATGCCGCGCTCCACTGAGTCTGCGGCGTCCGCCCAGTGTCGTCAGACGTCCGCTGGCAGGGGAGGTGAACGTCGTATTGCTCCTTTCAGTGGCCGGAATCGGACAGATCGGCGAGTAGCTTGTCTTGGTAGAGATGTCCCGAGAGATCGACGAGCACAATGAGAGGGGACAGTTGAGCGCGAGCCTGCAGGGCCGAGTGGCACTGGTGACCGGCGGTGGGGCGGGGATCGGCGAGGGAATCGTCCGCCGGTTCTCCGAGGAGGGTGCGCAGGTCGTGTTGGCCGACCGCGGCTCTGGAGAGGCAACAGCCAATCGAGTCGGCGGCCTGCATCTGCCCACCGACGTGACCGAACGAGCACAGGTTGAGGCTGCCGTCGCCGCCACTGTCGATACCTACGGACGGATCGATATCCTGGTCAATAACGCCTCCAGCGGAATGACTGTCTCGCGCGTCGAATCTAAGTCCGACGAGCAAGCGGAATTCGCACCTGGTCCTGCCAGCGGAACTGCTCATGAGTGCCAGCGCTATGTGGGTTGGCAAACTGACTCAAGGTGACGTACAGCCCGCGGTTGGGACGAAACGGCAGCGCCTCGGCGGACACCCGCACTCGCGGCGCCACATATCCCTTAACTGGCGTCCAGAACGCCAGCAGATGTCTTTGCACACCGGCAACAACGGACCGCGGCCCCACTGGAAAGAATCCTCCCCCAGCTTGTTCCACTCCGCGATACTTTCGGCATAGGGCGGACGGAACCAATACATCGCCATGTAGTCGGTTCCAGCCAGATCGGCACACGATGTCCCCAAATCGGAGTATCCAGCAGGCCGCGCCCATCTATCCCCCCAGGCAACGCCCGGCAGGAGCAGATTCTCGGGACGATGATCCAACTGGTGCCATTCGTTGTACTCGCGGTGCGGATGCGGTTCGGTCAGTTCGATAAACGAGAAGAATGCGCGCTCGGAAAACACTGAAACCTCCAGCCATAGCCACCCGGATCCGATGGGGGAGACAATCCGCAGATTCCGTACGGTAGGCCAGTTCGCGAACTGGTCCACTGCAACGTTCCATCTATCGGAATACCGGCTGCTCCGTACAGCCGGTGCAGTCCAACCGATCACATACCGGGTGCGGCGTTCGACTGCTGCTCCAAGATGTGGGGGTAAGCGGCGGCGAACCACGACTGCTCATCGCTGGTCAGGCTTCCGAGTTCGAAGCAGCGGCGACCCCAGGACTCGATCAGCCTGATCATCGTGGGCGAATCGTAGATGTCACGCTCACAGCGGAACCGCCCGTCGCCCGCGTAGTCGAGAATGCTGATGTTGTTCTCTTCGTACGAGCCGCCGTCGCCCGGATCCCGCAGTACGTTGCGCAGTTCGCAAACGATGCGCCCATCCTTTAGATCGAGCAGATGCCAGGCTTCGGGGTAGCGCATCGCAGAACCGGGGAATGTCCCGAGTGTGGCGGTGACCCAGGGCCGTATCTCCGCATGGCCCCGCATGATGCCCTGCATCGGATCGATATAGATGGCCTCCGGCAGGAATAGCTGCACGAACGGCTCCCAATCCCCAGATTCGGCCGCAGCGGCTACCGTATCCGCATGTAATGCGAAGGCATCTTCCAACTCTCGGACAGTCCAAATGTCAGTCATGTGATTACCCTCCCAACGCCCACAAGCACTCATGCGGCGATCGTCCGGTGAGCGGAACGGCGCGACTTATGTTCGGTGTCCGTGGCCATGAGAAAGTGGCTCTGGCACACTTTCGGTGCAGCGGTTCAGCAATCGCATTGCGGCGCTGATGATTCCGATGTAGATGCTGCTGGTGGCTGTGAGTGCGGTG
>NZ_JBIAFV010000026.1:0-78055 GCF_042869435.1 Nocardia sp. NPDC006982
GCGCCGTGGTCCGCGGCACCGTCACCATCGCCAACCCCCACGGAACATCCGCCCCGGTCACCGAGCACGACGCCATGTCGGTGTTGGAGGCATGAGTTGTTCCTGACCAGAATGCCGATCAACCCCCGCCGCCGCGGCGCCCGCACACTGGTGTCCTCCCCACAAGCCCTGCACGCCGCGGTATGCAGCGGATTCGCCGACGCCACCGCCACCAACGAAGGCCGGATCCTGTGGCGCCTGGACAACTACGGCCCCCACCGCGTCGAGTTGTATATCGCCAGCCCCGACAAACCCGACCTCACCCACATCGTCGAACAAGCAGGCTGGCCTACCACCGAAACCTGGGACACCAAACCCTACGACCGGCTCCTGGAACGACTCACAATCGGCCAACAGTGGCAGTTCCGGCTCACCGCCAACCCCGTCCACTCCGCCCGCCGCGACGGCTGGACCGACACCAAACCCCTCGCCCACATCACCGTCGCCCAACAACAGCAATGGCTCCTCGACCGAGCCGCCCGCATCGGCATCCGCATCCTGCCACGCCGGGCACCCAATGCCACCGTCGACGAAGTCGAACTCACCATCACCGACCGCACCGTACGACGCTTCACCCGTGGCCAAGGGCGGGTCACCATCGCCACCGCCACCTACGAAGGCCTACTCGAAGTCACCGACGTTGCCGCACTACGACATTCACTCACCTTCGGTATCGGGCGCGCGAAATCCTACGGATGCGGACTGCTCACCCTCGCATACCCAACGACCGATCCGCGATGACCACCATCGGCCGCCGACGAGCGCGGCACCGTGCACGTCCCCGCCGCCGCAGTCGGTGTGTTGCTGCTCGGGCCGGGTACCACCATTACCCATCAAGCGATTTCGCTGATGTCCGACAGCGGATCGACCGTGGTGTGGGTCGGCGAACGCGGCGTGCGGTACTACGCCCACGGCATAGCACTGGCACGGTCCTCACGGCTACTCACCGCGCAAGCCGAAGCTGTCACCAACACCCGCGCACGCCTGCAGGTAGCGCGGGCCATGTATGCCATTCGTTTTCCAGGAGAGGACGTCTCGGAACTAACGATGCAGCAGCTGCGCGGCCGCGAAGGCGCCCGCGTCCGCGCGGTCTATCGCCAACACTCCGAACGCACCGGCATCGAATGGAAACGCCGCCACTACGACACCGAGGACTGGGACACCGGCGATCCCGTGAACCAGGCCCTGTCAGCGGCGAATTCCGCGCTCTACGGAATCGTGCACTCGATCATAGTCGCGCTCGGATGCTCACCCGCCCTCGGATTCGTCCACACCGGCCACCACCGATCCTTCGTCTACGACATCGCCGATCTCTACAAAGCCGAGCTGACCATCCCGATCGCCTTCGACATCGCAACCGAACAACCCGACGACATCGCCGCGGTGACCCGCCGACGCGTCCGCGACGCAGTACACAACGGAAAGCTGCTGCAACGATGCGCACGAGACATCCAAACCCTCCTACGCGGTGAAAACCCGACCGAGGAATCAGATTTCGACGAACTCGAATTCGACGTGATCTCCCTGTGGGACGACCGCGACCATCAAGTCGCCGGCGGAGTCGGGTACGGAGACGAATTTTGACGATCGTGGTCCTCACCGCCGTCCCACCCGGCCTGCGAGGCCACCTCACCCGATGGCTGCTCGAAATCAGTCCCGGCGTGTTCGTCGGCAACATCTCACCGCGAGTGCGAGAACTCATGTGGCAACGCATCATCGAGTTCGTCGCCGACGGCCGCGCACTCATGGTGCACTCCGCACGCAACGAGCAACGCCTCGCCTTCAAAGTCCACGGCCACGACTGGACCCCCGTCGATCACGACGGACTCACACTCATGGGCCGCACAACCGTCCCCGACTACATCCCCGCACAAGCACCCACAGTCACCCGCGACAGCTCATCAAACAATGCCGAACACCAATCCGAAACGGTATGGCGCCGCCGCACCGCCAGGCGAAAATTCAAACCGAAATAGCAGTCGAAGCGCAAACATTCCCAGTGACGACATCCGAATGAAACCGAATGAAAACCGTTGATCCCACCCGGGAAAGACCAGGTCAACAAGTGTGCTCCCCGCGCACGCGGGGATGATCCTCGCCTTAGTTCGGGGCTGCGGCGCATCGACCCGTGCTCCCCGCGCACGCGGGGATGATCCGTTCCAACACCACCCCGCGCCGATCGTCCCGGAGTGCTCCCCGCGCACGCGGGGATGATCCGTGTGCGACACGGTGAAAGTTTCCAGCGCCTACGTGCTCCCCGCGCACGCGGGGATGATCCGCACAGGTTCGGGGTGCACGAGGACAACGACGAGTGCTCCCCGCGCACGCGGGGATGATCCGACGACACCGCTGCTTGGGACCGCGGACACGACGTGCTCCCCGCGCACGCGGGGATGATCCGGTAGACGTGTTGTTGATGGTTCCCGACGTGGCGTGCTCCCCGCGCACGCGGGGATGATCCGCCCGTTGACCAGACTCAGACGCAAGACGTCTCGTGCTCCCCGCGCACGCGGGGATGATCCGAAAATCCTGGAGGAGGCGCACAATCTGGCCGAGTGCTCCCCGCGCACGCGGGGATGATCCTTGCACGCCAGGCGCTGGGCAATCTGGACGGTTGTGCTCCCCGCGCACGCGGGGATGATCCGCAAGGCTGGTCGGACTGGCGGCAACGGCGCCCGTGCTCCCCGCGCACGCGGGGATGATCCGCGTGTTGATCGGTACCTGTTTGCTTGTGGGGCGTGCTCCCCGCGCACGCGGGGATGATCCGGGCCAAGGTCCCACGCGCGTGAAGGTCAGGAGGTGCTCCCCGCGCACGCGGGGATGATCCGAAAATTGCTGGCAAGACCTTCCTTTCCCCCGGGTGCTCCCCGCGCACGCGGGGATGATCCGGCACCTGTCCTTAAGTGCACCGGGTGCTACCGTGCTCCCCGCGCACGCGGGGATGATCCGAAAACCGACCTCGCCGAGGCAACCATCCGCCAGTGCTCCCCGCGCATGCGGGGATGATCCGGTATCGGCGTGCCCGGTATCGTCTCGCCGCCGTGCTCCCCGCGCACGCGGGGATGATCCGCGTTGTGTCCGTTGGGCTTCCGCTCGACCATCGTGCTCCCCGCGCACGCGGGGATGATCCGGCACTCACCGAGACCGCCGAGTACTTCACGATGTGCTCCCCGCGCACGCGGGGATGATCCGGGTCCGTTCCCGATGGGCACCTGGGATGCCGGGTGCTCCCCGCGCACGCGGGGATGATCCGCACAACCGGTAGTCGTCGCGATCCACACCCAAGTGCTCCCCGCGCACGCGGGGATGATCCGGCGCCCAGATCTTTTCACGCCACTCGGTCGGCGTGCTCCCCGCGCACGCGGGGATGATCCGCCGGTGGTTGACAGGTATTCGATCATGGTGAGGTGCTCCCCGCGCACGCGGGGATGATCCGAACGGGGACCCTCGTGAGTGAGCCCGGCATGAGTGCTCCCCGCGCACGCGGGGATGATCCGCAGGTCGCCAAACATCGCAAGACGATCAACCAGTGCTCCCCGCGGACGCGGGGATGATCCGGCGTACGGCGCGAGGTACTCGAAGAGACCGGCGTGCTCCCCGCGCACGCGGAGATGATCCGCAGGACGAGCTGGCTGCTCGCTACGGTGTGAACAGTGCTCCCCGCGCTCGCGGGGATGATCCGGGGAGTTGATAGCGCTACTGAGCGAGCTCGACGTGCTCCCCGCGCACGCGGGGATGATCCGCGGTAGCGGCCCCGGCTCGAATCGGGCTTGATGTGCTCCCCGCGCACGCGGGGATGATCCGCCGGTTGCCGACCATTCAGCGAAGCCTTCCTCGTGCTCCCCGCGCACGCGGGGATGATCCGGCGCGGGTTTCCTCCGCGCGCAGCCGCGACCCGTGCTCCTCGCGCACGCGGGATGATCCGCTGGAGAAACTCCGCCAGGCCGGGTGGAACACGTGCTCCCCGCGCACGCGGGGATGATCCGGAGTTGACACCGACCAGTCGGTGAGGGTGGTGCGCTCCCCTCGTCTCCATGGTGCGACCTGCAAAAATTCCGTCTCCGACGGCGCGGTTCAGGGGACGGCGGTGAACAACTCGTAGCTGTGGCCATCGGGGTCGCGAACGTAGACCCCGCGCCCCCGAGGCTGGTGCCGAAGCGATCACGGCTGACGGGGACATCCGTCGAGATAGCGGTGTTGGCACGGGTTCTCCATATTTCCCCGGTTGTACAAATGACGGCCGAGGTTTGTGTAGACGGTGGTCGGCTTTTCGGCGGTTTGAGCTGCGGTGGTTATTAGCCGCTTTGGGTGCGTGACACGTTGTTTTGACTTGACAGGCCGCGGCAGTGTGATCGACTGCCTGGTCGATGATTTGATCTCCGGCGCGGACGCGGCCGGAGGGTGATAGGTTCGCCGTCGTGCCCAGCTCGGATGAGAAGACTGTTGGCCTGGCCCTGGTCACCTACCAGAGCGCTGAAGACCTCCCCAGATTCCTGGCCACGTTGCCAGCGTCGGTGGAACCGTACGCGGTGGAGGTGATCGGGATCGACAACGTGTCCACCGACCGCAGCGCCGAGATTGTCGAAGAATTCGGCGGGCGAGTCATCCGCAATCCCCGCAACGTCGGTCTGGCTGCGGCGATCAACCAGGGTGCCGCAGCCGCCAGCGCGGAATGGATACTCGTGGCGAATCCCGATACCCAGCTGACACCGGGTGCGATCGCGGCGTTGGTCGAGACGGCGAAGTCCGATGACCGGATCGGAATGATCGGCCCCCGCATTGCCCGGCTGGACGGCACTCCTTACCCGAGTGGGCGGCGGTTCCCGTCGCTGGCGGTCGGTATCGCACATGCGGTGCTCGGCGGTGTGTGGCCGGGCAATCCCGCCACGCGCCGCTATTTCGGTGAGCCTGCCACCGAGGTGAGTGATGTGGATTGGATTTCCGGGTGCTGCATGTTGTTTCGCCGCGAGGCGTTCGACGCGGTGGGTGGGTTCGACGACCGGTATTTCCTCTACTTCGAGGAAACCAAGATGGCCCTGGACATGCACCGGGCTGGGTGGCGGGTCGTGCTCGATCCGAGCGTCGAGATTCGCCACCGCGAGGGCGGCAGCATGCGGTCCGCGCCTTACCGCAAGGTCCGCACTCACCACCGCAGCGCCCTGCGGTTCTACTGCGACTACCACAAGGGCTCCGCGTGGATCGTGTTCGCGCCGCTGGTGGCGGCCGGGCTGATCGTGCGCGGCGCTGCGGCGGTGGCGCGTACCGCGCTGCGGCAACGGGTCTCAAGGCGCTAGTCGAACGGCTGCTCGTCCAGGCGGACACCGGCTTGGAGGTCGTCGAGGGCTGGGCTGTGGTGCACGGGCCGGTAGGAAGAGTGGAACCGGAATGGGATCACCGGGGCCGGTGGGATTCGATGACTCTGCGTCCGGACCTCGGCTGATACGCCGACGTAGGAGAAACCGGCACATCACGTCGATGCATCTCAGCACGACCCGGTTCAGTCCCAGCCGTATCCGAGCCGGGCGCGCCCTGGCCACCAGTGGCGGCCAAACAATTGCACCTGATTGGTAGTCGAACAGACCCTGCCACAGGCTGTCGGACGCGGCGATGCCGGTGGTGGCGGGTGAGAAGACCGCTGGTGAGCGGTTCGCGGGCGCGGTGTCGACGGTGACGATCGAGTCGATGATGCGTGACGGCAAGGCGCTGCAGGCCGGTACATCGCATTACATGGGCACGAATTTCGCGACCGCGTTCGGTATCCGCTACGCCAGCGCTGATGGGTGAGAAGAGTTGTGCCACACCACGTCGTGGGGGATGAGTACCCGAATGCTCGGCGGTGTCGTGTTGACTCACGGTGATGATCGGGGTCTGGTGTTGCCGCCTCGGCTGGCGCCGTATCAGGTGGTGATCGTGCCGATCACCCGAGGCGATGGCGCGGATGTGGTGGCGGCTGCTCAAGCGCTGGCCGAGAGGTTGCGCGGTGCAGGTGTGCGGGTGCATGTCGATGATCGCGATCAGCTCAGTCCGGGATTCAAATTCAACGATTGGGAACTCAAGGGAGTCCCGGTCCGGGTTGAGTTGGGGCCGCGTGATCTCGCGGCCGGGACTGCGGTGCTGGTGCGCCGTCTGGGTGATCAGGGTAAGCAGTCGGTGCAGTTGGATACGTTGCCGCAACTCATGCCGAGCATCCTCGAAGAGTTCCAGGCGTTCCTGCTGGCTCGGGCAGCCGATTTCCGCGACACCCACACCGCCGACGTCGAGGACTGGGACGCGTTCGAGACCGCTGTTGCGACGGGGTGTGCGCGAGCGCTGCATTGTGGGCAACCGGCTTGTGAGGACGACATCAAAGCGGTGACCTCGGCGACGCCGCGATGCGTGCCACTGAACGGGCCGCCGGAGACGGGACGGTGCGTGCGTTGTGGCTCACCGGCCATCTACGGCAAACGGGTGATCTTCTCCCGCGCCTACTGAAACGCCGGGTGGATCACGCTGAGTTCAGGGTGATCCACGTGGTCTTTAGGTCGGAGTATTTCTCCAGCACAGCAAGGCTTTTCGATCGTCCATACCCGGACGGCCCGCGGCCACCGGCTGGCACTGTCAGGTCGTCGGTCTCGAATCCGTTGACCCACACCGTGCCCACGTGTAGCCGTTTGGCCAGTCCTACGGCGGTATCGATGTTGCGGGTCTAGATCGAAGCCGCGATACCGGTTTCGAATCCGGCCGCGAGTTCGGCGGCGTGATCGGGGCTCTCGACTTCCAGCACGGTTGCGACCGGTCCGAAGACCTCTTCGGTGAGGATGTGGGCATGGGGTGCGGTGCCGGTGAGTAACGTCGGTGCGACATACGCCCCGCTGGTCGGTGCTGATCGGACAGGTCCGCCGCGCAGGATCGTCGCGCCGTCATCCACGGCGGTGTCGATGAGGTCGGTGATGGTGCGTGCCGCCGCAGCGGTGATCATCGGCCCGATATCGGTGTCCCAGTTCATCGGGTCGGCGAGCACCAGGCCGTCGATGGCCTTACTTAGCGCGGCGACGAGATCGGTGGCGATGGCGCGTTCGACGAGGACGCGACTGACACCGGTGCACATTTGCCAGTTCTCGGTGTCGCCGCTGTCGGGAATCGACCACTTCCCGCCAGTACCTGCTGGCATGGGCGTGGGTATCCGTATGCCAGCGGGTCGGTTCTTCGCCGGTTCGTTGACTCCGGCAGTTGTGTTGCCAGCGAAATCCGACGGCGACCGCATCATTGCTACCGTAAACACTGACACGGCAGAAGATTTCACAGTGCACCATGCTCAACGTGGCATGGTGATAGCAACTGTAGACACAAACGCGGGAACCGCATTCTACGGCCTCGACCGTCGCCGCGTACGTACCTGGCTCGCTGCCTCTAATGGTGGTGCGCCACTGCTGGTTCCGCCTGCATACCGCATCGACGATTTCACCCTGGCCATCTACTGGGCGGTGACGAATCTCGATGACGCTTTGCTCGATGACGATGCAGAATTGGCCGCGGCAGCACTGCGGTCGGCGACCCTTGCCAGCCAGCCGCGCTCGCTCGCCGGTTCCGACCTGGCCCAAGAGTTGTCGGCGGTATCTCAGATGTGGGTGGGTTCGGACTTCTGCGCGCGACATATCCTGCGCCATGCCGACCAGCTCTCCGGAACTCCCACGTTCTGGGCTCGCGAACAGCGCGGTGAGGAAGCCAGCACATGGCTGCTTTTCGCGCACAAGTACCAGTATCTGCAACGCACTGCGACGATGTTCGGCACCGGGAAGACCCTGATCAGAGCGTTCTGTATCCCACCTTCAGCCGTCTCGGAGTCAGGTGCGCCCGAGCGGGTGTTACTGCTGCTCACCGCCGCGCTGATCGAGTCGTTCGGCTTCACTGGCGCGGTCTGCACCGAAGCTGAATACACCGCAACGGCAGGATTCGTTCTCGATCACGCGCACCGTGCGATCGTCGCCACATGGATCAACACCGACCGGATCTGGCATACCGATGTCACTGATCAGCGCCCGATCTTGCGCGAGTTCAACGAGGCCGCCGGATGGGCACGTAGCCACTCCATCCTCGCCGCCGCCACACCCGCCCTGCGGCTACACGCGCTAGCCGACTACCTCGGGCTCGACTGGTCCTGGCTGACCGTGCGCGCTGCCGAAATCGCCGACTACGGGACATCCGGATTCAGCCGACCTCGCAGCCGCCTGCTCTCCCTGATCGGCCTGGACCGCGCATGCCGATTTCTGGCTGACCTCACCAGACAAGATGGCTAGGCTGCCGGGGTGCCCACCGTCCAAACACGTCGCCGCATCGTAGTTTTCGGTCTCGGCGGCACCATCGCCATGTCGACCATTACCTCCGGCGGCGTCGCGCCCACCCTGTCCGCCGACCAACTCCTGACCGCCGTACCCGGCCTCACCGACACCGGCATCACCGTAGACGTGGTGGACTTTCGCCAAGTACCAGGCGCATCCCTCACCATCTCCGATATCACCGCCCTCGCCGCCGCAGTCGATGATCGGCTCACTGATGCCGACGGTGTAGTCGTCACACAAGGCACGGACACCATCGAGGAAACCGCGTTCCTGCTCGATCTCCTGCACACCGGTCCGCAGCCGGTTGTCGTGACCGGCGCCATGCGCAATCCATCCCTCGCCGGACCAGACGGACCCGCCAACCTCCTCGCCGCGATTCAAACCGCAGCTGACCCCTCAGCTCGCCACCAAGGGTGTCTGGTCGTATTCAACGACGAGATCCACGCCGCCCGCCGCGTCCGGAAAACGCACACCATCAGCACGGCGACATTCCAGTCGCCCAACGGTGGCCCCCTAGGCTATGTCGTCGAAGGACGGCCTCGCCTGCTAAACCAACTCAGCCACCGCTTCACGATCACAGCCAAACCCAGCGATGACACCCACGTGCCGATCCTCACCGTCACCCTCGGCGACGACGGGACTGCCCTGCACGCACTCGCCGATCACATCGACGGTCTCGTTCTCGCAGCTGTGGGAGCTGGCCACGTTCCCGCCCGCCTCGTGCCTGGTATCGAATCACTGGCTTCGAGGATTCCCGCAGTCCTGGCCTCCCGCACCGGCGCTGGTTCCGTGCTCGAATCGACCTACGGATTCCCCGGCTCCGAGCGAGATCTGCTCGCCCGGGGCGTGCTCTCCGCTGGATACCTAGACCCGATCAAAGCACGAGTTCTCCTGCATACCCTGCTGTCCATCGGCACCGACATAGTCGCAATCAGGGCCGCTTTCGCAGCCGCAGGCGGCTACCGTCCCGCCGAAACCTGGCCCTGGCCAAACGATTCCAGCAAGGACCTCTGATGCGCTCACACGAACTCACACTCGGACGATCCTTCGGGGTCAGCTTCGATCACGGCGAGGACTTCTACCCCGCGCTGGCAGAGTTCTGCCGCAGCCACGACATCCGCGGCGGCTACATCCCGTCCTTCATCGCAGGATTCAGCCACGTCGACCTCGTCGGTACATGCGATCAACTCGAGAACCCGGCCGCACCCGTCTGGTCGCGAGTCCACCTGCGAAACGTAGAAGCCTTCGGCGGAGGCACCCTCGCCTACGACCCGGAAACCGGCCAGATCCAACCACACATCCACGTCGCGGTTGGCCTCAAAGAGTATTCAGCCACCGGATACACAAGCCATCTACTCGATGCCCACGTCCAGTTCCTCACCGAGATGCTCGTCATAGAAGTGACCCACCCACACATACGACGCACACCAAACCCGGACTTGTTCGATGTCCCCGTACTGAAATTCGAGTAGCCCGCTTACGAGGATGCCGTATTTCCAGAGCTGCGGGGCGATGTCCGGATCAGTGGGTCCCTTACGCGTGTCATATGACTGGGTGTCGGCTGTGAATCTCCGCGCAGCGCGGTTTCATTGGCTCAAGACTAATTCGTAGACGGCGCGGCTGCGTCCGGGCCCTTTGTAGTCGGTGATGACCGAGACGCCGTCGATCTGGTGGTCGCCGGGTACGTTGACGAATCCGAGGGTGGTCCATGTGGCGTGTGCTGCGTGGTTTTCCGGTTCCGAGGTCAGATATATCCGCTGACAGTCCCATTTTTCGGCTTGGGTGCGGATGCTGTTCAGGAGTGCTCGGGCGATGCCGCGTTGCCGGTGCTCGGGATGGATCATGACGTCCTGGATGTAGAGCTCTGCCGGGTTGTCTTGGCTGCGGAATGCGATCACGGCGCCGGTGATGTTGTTGTCCTCGTCGGTCATGACGGGGCAGGTCGAGGAGAACAGTTCGGCGTAGAGCCAGTAGTCGGACAGGCCGCGGGCGCGGATGTAGGGTTCGCCGAGTTCCATGAGGTGGTGGATGTCGTTGATGTGCTGGACCTGCAGAGGGGTGATGATCACGGGCGCTCCTGTGCATGGATTTTTCGGACGATGCTGGTCAACTGGTATGCGAGATCGGTAGGGGCGACGGCGTCGGCGATGCTGCGGCCGATGATGGCGATGTCCCAGTGGGTGCTGCTGGTGAGTTCGTCGTCGGCTGTGCTGAATCCGCCGGACACTGCGAGGGGGAGCTGGCTGTAGCTGCGGATCGTTCTGGCCGTCGCGAGGGGGTGGTCACTGCCGACGCCGAGGTCGATGTTGGTGGTGACGACGAAGCCGTCGATTCCGGTGCGTTCCATGTCGCGCAGCCACGCGGGGTTGACGTGGGCGTGCGGCGTGTCGAGGACGAGTGCGACGCCGAGGCGGCGTGCGGCCGTCACTGCGGCGGAGACGCTGGCGGTGGATGCTGGCCCGATGAGGAGCACGACGTCGGCGCCGGCTTCGGCCGCGAGTTCGACTTGGTCGCGCCCCCAGTCGGCGGACATCATTTCGGCCACGACCGTCGTGTCAGGTGCGGCGCGTTTGACCGCTGCGATCGCTGCGACGCCAGATCGTTTGATCAAAGGATCGCCGACCTCGATGAAATCGGATCCAGCGTCCACGGCGGCACGGGCGATCGTGATAGCACGATCGAGCGAATGCACGTCAAGAGCGACCTGGAGCGACCTGCGGCCGCGCCGCCGCCGGTACTGTTCGCCGACGCTTCCTATGTCCGACTGAACGGCGTACCGTCGCCGAGTTGCGCGGGCCTCACGGGTGGTGAGCCAGCGCGTAGATGATTCGCCGCGAGCGATGAGGGATTGTTCGAGGCCGGGCGGAAGCGCGATCCAGCCGGTCCGGATTTCTCTGAGTAGCCCGAAGAGGCTCTCGTCCACGGCTGCCGACGCCTCGAGGCTGCTGTCGGTGCCCAAAAGGTGAATTCGTGTCAGGAGTTTCATCGCTGACGCTGGCGGCGTAACCCAGTCCGTCTCGCTGGCAGCAGTGGCGATAACGGTGCTGGAAAGGGCGGGATCCGGTAGCGGCGTTCGCGTTCCGGACAGGACTCCCTGCAGGGCGCACTCGCGCACGTGCCAGTTGCGATCGGTGAGCAGAGTTCGCAGGCAAGTCAGCGCTGAGGCGGTGTCGAACGTTCCGACTACACGGGCGACGGCTGCTCGGACTTTGTAGTCATCGTCGCGAACGAGACGGTCGACGATCCGGCCGACGTGCACTCGGGCGATTGTGCGGTGTCCGAGTAGCGCTTCGGCGAGCGCGGCGCGTACCCGCCAATCCAGATGCGTCAGAAGCTGTTCGAGAAGGTCTCCGCCGTCGTGGCCGGCTGTGGTGAACAGATCGAAGTGGCGGGCGACAAACGCGGCTTCCCCCACATGGTCGAGGTCGATGCGCTCGAGTATGCGGCTGCTTATCCGAATATCGAGGACGTGCTCGATATGGCGGGCGATGTCTTCCCACATCTGCGAGCCATGGATCTGCAGTTGCTTGATCACCCAATGCGCGTGCTGACCGGCAAGCCCTGCAGGAAGATTCGGGGTGGCAAGGAGTGCGCGGGCGAGCTGGCGTGCCGGGGCCTGGGTGCAGCGGTGCGCACATGCGCGGAGAACATCATCGGAGACGGATATGCCCTGTGCCGCTGCTGATTCGATCAACATAGGCAGCGCGGCATCCAGTGTGGTCGATGGTGCCAGAGCGATCATGTCAACGAGGTTCGGCGCAGATGTGCTCAGGGCGCAGACGACGAAATCGAAGACGCCTTGCACCACTGCGGACCGGGTGGCGTGAGCGGCGAGTTCGTTGAAGGCGGTGACGCTCGCCGCGGATCGGCCGCGCGCGGTCATCTCCTCGACGATCCGGGTCGCCAGGAAATACTCGCGGAATACGTCATGGCTGAACCGAATTCCTCCGCCGGGCGCCTGCTCGACGACCGGCACCCCAGCTCGCCCGAGATCTATGCGAGAGAGGTCGCTCGGGACCAGTACCGCATCGGTCAGCGACTCGGGGATGACCTCGGGCATCAGTTCACAAGCGATCTGCGTCAGATGGTTGATGACAACCTCGACAGGGTGTCCGCCGCCGGAGGCGAGAAGTGTTCGTACGCAACGATCGACCAGGTGAAACGCTCCGTTGACCTGGCGGTCTTTCTCGGCAGAATCTCCTGCATTACATAGCATTTGCATGTACAGGGGGATTCTCGCGAGCGATTGCACCGACTCCGGCAGTGCCGTGAGCGGCACATGATCGTCGTGGCGCTGCTGTTCCCACACCTGCCTGGCCTCGGCCGGGGTCCACGCAGTCAGCGAGTACGACGCCGCGCCTGCGGTACCCGGGGGGCCGAAGGTAGCTGCTGCCAGGACCGGGTAGGCCGAAAGATCGAGTTCCGGCGGGGTGCGAGCGACGATGACGAAGCGCAGATTCTTCGAATTCGCCTGTCGCAGAATGCTGTCGACCTGGCGGCCGACCACGACGAGCTGATTGTCGTCATCCACTCCATCGATGACGACAACACATGGGCGCTCGAGCGAGCCAGAGGCCCGTTCCAGACTCAGCAGGGCATCGTCTGCGCTCCTCAAGGAGGCGTATCGAAGAATCTCGGTCGCAAGGTCCGTGCTGGCCGGAGTCCACGTCGAGCAGGTGTGGAATTGGAAATCGGCTTGGGCCGACATCGTGTCTGCCACGTGCTGGGTGAATCGGGTTTTCCCGCTCCCGGCGCGTCCGGCCAGTACGAATGCCCTGGACGGGGAGTCAAGGAACTGTGCGAAACGCTCGACGGCGGCTCGATCCGGTCGATAGCTCGCTTGTGCAAGTTCCGATCCGACGGCATCAAGAAGCACTGCTGTCCGCTGACCGGAGCGATCACCGAGATACGCCCGCGCTGATGGCTCCTCAGCCTGCACCTCCACAGGCGTTGGCTCGTCGGCCGTCTCGGTTCGCAGGATGAGTTCGAACCGATCGCCCACGTCGGGCCCGGACTGGGTGAGGTCCATGTCGAGGATCTGCTGAGTCTCGTACCGCAGCCTTGCGTCGGCGCCGCGGCGTTCCCAGTTCGATACGGCGGCGTCGTTGACTCCGAGGTGGGCAGCGAACTCCCGGACGCTCATCCGTTTGGCCTCGCGCAGGGCACGTGCCTCCCGCCCGGTCCACCGCGCCACCACCGAACCCATACGTCGAATCATCCCCCATCCGTATCCGTCGTTGCCGCGCACCTACGGTAGCCGTTCGACCACAGAACTAGGGCAGAACTAGGACGACAGCGCATGGTCGCGGAGCTTCGCCCATGACAACGTGAATGTGTTCGCTCGAACAGCTGGCACCTCCAGTCCGTGAAGAGCGGCAGCGCCCTGGATGGTGTGAATAGTTCTGGGGCGCCACCTGTTCGAAGGGAGTTCCGCTCGTGGTGTACGCGATGACTCGTCCGCCCGCGGCGGCGGTGATCTTCGCTGGCCCGTTCTTCCGAGCGGAAGGTCGGCTGTTCGACATCCCCATCCCCGCAGCAGCAAGAGGTTGCCTGCGCTGCACTCCTCAGACCGCTCACATGCCCGAAAGGTGCCCGAACGCAATGCCTATGCTGCCGATGCATCAGCACCCGCTTGTCGTTGCGGCGCTGCGAATGGCGCGCGCTAGGTATGCGGGCCACGACAACCAGGTGACCGGGACTACCGCCCTGGCGCACGCGGTCGCGGTGGCCAATACGATCGGTGATCACGCCCCCGGGGCGGAGCCGGAGTGGATCGCCGCGGCCCTGCTGCATCGAGCCGGTGAGATCGATCCCGCCGCCGATGGCGCCGATCTCGACGAGCTGGCAACCGGATGCTCTCCGCACGATGTCGCACGCCTGATGACCATGCTGGGCACGGCCGGGCCGATTACCAACGTGATTACGGCCGCCGAGAAGTCGGTGACCCTGACCGCGGTTCTCGATCGAGCGGCCACCAGCGGTGATGAGGCGTCGTACTGGGCTGACCATCCGGAGTTGTCCGCGTTGATCAGCGAGTGTCGTCGCTTCCATTCCAGTGCCGCAACCACGGTGCCCGACAGCCTCGCGGATCTGCTGGACGCTCTGATCACTCGCGCCGAGGCAGGCCGCAGACCGCAACACACCGATCCACTATCTGCGCAATCGCGAAAAACTCTGGAACACAGGCTATTTGACGACAGACCCGGCGGTGTGGCGCCAGGGTGAACACAGTGGGTCCGCTACTAGACTGCCCGGCTGGAGACGGCCGTACGTGCCGTCGCAGGGCTGCGCTCGGCCTGGCAGCTCATTCATTCCACGCCACCGTGATTCCAAGATTCGCAGGAAGGATTGCCCCTGATGCCCGAGAAGGTCGTCAAGGAGAAGGTACTGGTCTACGTCGTTCGCGACGGCAAACTGCTGGTGTTCCGGCACACCGACTACTCGTGGGAGGAAGTCGGGATCCAGGTGCCCGCCGGCAGCATACGCACCGGGGAAACGCCCGAGGACGCGGCACTGCGCGAAGCACGTGAGGAGACCGGGCTCTCGGACTTCAAGACCGTGCGCAAACTCGGAGAAGCCGAGTACGACATCAGCCCCTACCGGTTCGAGATCCAGCACCGGCACTTCTTCGAACTGGAGTTGTGCCAGGACGCGCCGGACCGGTGGGCAAGCCAGGAAGACCACGACGGCGAGGCAGAACCGACACGGTTCGAATGCTTCTGGATTCCGCTCGAAGCCGCCCACGTCCTGCAATCAGGACAGGGCGCCCTGCTCGGCCGCCTCGTCGACTGAACCAGACCAAGCCACCGATTCCGGTTGGGAGTGAGCCTGTGAACGGGGACAACGACAGCCCGTACTTGACGATGACGCAAACCGGCACCGAGACAGCGGTGTCGGTCATCCTCAAGCTGCGCGGAGAGACCTGCGACATCGACTGCCTCTACTGCTACGAGAAACGCAAGGAATCCCCAGGCGGCGCCCGTATCAGTGTCGAGGACATAGCGCGGTTGCCGCAGCTGTTCGGCGGTCGTCGGTTGGTGGTGGAGCTGCACGGCGGGGAACCCCTGACCGCCGGGCAGCCCTACATCCGTGAGGTGCTCGCCGCCTTGGCCGAACAGCCGCTGGTACAACGCGCGACGTTGCAAACCAACGGAATCCGCCTCGACGATTCGTGGTTGGACCTGTTCGACGAGGTGTATCCCGACCTGCGGATCGGGATCTCCCTCGACGGCGACCGCCGCGGAAACATCTGGCGCGTCGGCTACGACGGCGAGGAAATCTACCCCGCCATCGTCGCCGCACTGCAGCGATGCGGTGCCCGCGACCGCAAGGTCGGCATCATCACCGCGGTGACCCCCGCCGTACTCGGCCGGGCGACGGCCGTTCTGGATCATCTGACAAGCTTCCCCGCAGTCGACGCGATCAGTTTCGTCCCCTGTTTCGACTCGTCAATCACGAAACAGACCGCCACCACTGGCAACCGGGAATCACCCAGTCGAATTTCGCAGCGCGCCAACATATCCGATGCAGGACCGGCATGGGCGATCACCCCCGACGAGTACGCCGATTTCGTTCTCGCCGCCGCGGTGCGATGGGTACACGGCGGGGCGCACCGGAAAGTGAAACTCGAGCCGGTCGTCTCAGCGATTCGGCGGCTGCGAGGCGCTGACACCGGGTTCTGCCACTTCTCCAACCTCAAGTGCGACCATGTGTTCACCCTCTATCCCGACGGCAAGTTCGGCAGCTGCGACGAATTGCCCTGGCCCGACGCACAATTAGGCCAGTTACCCGATTTCACGGCAGCACACGAGATCGCCGCTGCACAGAGGCAACTACCGCTGTTGGCGAAGGGCTGGTCCCTGACCGGCAAATGCAGCACCTGTCGCTACCGAAACAGCTGTGGCGGCGGCTGTTTGGCCACGCGGCTGCGCGCTGTCGCCGCCGCCGCCGGCAATGACGAGGACTACTGCCGATACCGGATGCGGCTGATCGACGGTGTTGCGGCCCTGATCGCCACCCCTGCCGCTCCTTCCGCCATATTCTGCCGACGGGTGCATGCGCGTCCGCGACAGATCAACGCAATGGCAGATGTCGCCGGGTTCCTCGGCCGCTGGCGCGACCCGCAGGCTCCCCACCAGCCCGTACGGTTGGAGGTCAGCACGCACGGCAACATCAACACCGTCGGCACCCCAGGCACGCACGAAGCCGATGATCTGGATCCGCTGCATCCGCTGTGGCGCAAGGCTATCGAACCCGGCGTATGGCCGCTGGTCGACGCGATCACCACCAGGTGGGGATTGGTGACCTACGACAGCTGCCAGGGCCATCCCTACACCGGACTGACGCTCACCCCAGCCGAACGTCGCGTCGGGATCCTCCCGCGTACCGCCGACGAATACGCCACCGTCGCCACCGCGCTGTGCCGCGCCGTCGCCTCGATCGAATCCCTTGCACCCGAATCTATTCAGGTCGTCATCGGCCGCGCGGACCTGTCCTGCACCACGACCGACGCCCGGTTCCCAGTGCTGGATGTACGGTTCGAACGCACCGAGGGCTCCGACTGGCTTACCTACTTCGCCGACCTCGATTCCGCGACCTCCGTCATGGTGAATGCACTTACCTCCACCTCACTGGATACCCTTGCCGAATGTGGTTGCAGCACAGCGTCTCACGCCGATAGCGGCGCGGCATGAACGTCGATGAGATGATCACAGTGCACCAACTCCTCGGCCGGATCGCCTATTTCCACATCGCATTCATCGAACCCGCCCTAGCCAACAAACCGCGGCCAGCGCACCCAACGCCGGTCCAGATCTGCTGTCGCCACCGCCCCGACAAGGCAGAACAGCCTGCGCCCTTGTCACCTGGCCTGGCCGATACGGCGTGGGCGGTTCCGATTGATATCGCGGCCTCGCTCAGGGTACGTGTGTGTCGGTCCGACCTGATCTCCTGTTGCGCGCGCTGCCTGATCCGGCACAGCGCCGCGGCGATCGCCGATGCCTGGCTCGAGGTCGAGACCACCACCTACGCCGATCTCGTACCGCCCAAGCAGCAACGTGCCGAATGGTGCGCGAGGATCGGCGCCCAGCTCGCTGAGGTCTTCGACGAGGAGTTCGGCGGCGCCTGCGCCCTGGAGCATCCGGATATCGGTCGCTGCGATGATCCACCGAGAGACCGGTTTCCCCTGGTCTGCGAACTAATGGTGCTCTGGGACCGGCCGATCGGGCATCAGCCGGTCACGAGCTGGCTCAATCATTGCGCCGACCTCGCCGACATCACCCGAGTACTACACACCCGGAGGGGACATGAACGAGCCATCGTTGATCGGACTCGGTGAAACCCTGGCCATCGGCAGCATCGAAGAATTCCTCACCGCCGCCAACGACCGCGAGCTCATTGCCATCATGGACGACTACCTGGCCAACACCGACCGGGCCGAACTCGAACACAACCGGACCGTGTCGATCCACGAAATCCCTGGCCACAGCGCCCAGGAGGCGATGTTGGTCTACGAGCCGGCCGGGCGGCTCGAGATCCCGGACATCCCCGCGGCGGCCGAGAAGATCCTCCAGGACGCCTTCGAACGGGCCCAACCAACCCTGGCGCGAATCCTGCCGTCGGTGACCTCGTGCCGACCGTGGACATACGTGGAATACAGTGCCGGACAACACATCACACCGCACCTGGACGGAATCGCCCCCGACCCACGACGCTGGCCCCGCCAGATCGCGGGCATCGGCGTCAGCCTCGGTGCGCGATGCGAGGGCGGGCACTTCTACGTCGAGACCACCTCCGATCCCCGGTTGTGGAACCCCGGCGTGGCCTCGGCCTGCCCCGGATACGCGCCGGGGATGATGTTCGCCCATGACGGCGCGGACAACTCCTCGCCCTGGTTCCGCGAAATGGCACGCACCCGCTGGAGCGTCGATCCCGAACCCGGAACCGCCCTGCTGTACGGATCACAGCTCACACACGGCACGACCCCGGTAATCACCGGCCTCGCCCGCAAATTCATCAGCTGGCTATTCGCCGACGCCAGCTGAAGTCCCGCTTCGGAGAAACCACCATGCTGATCGCCCTCGAAGGTGCCGCCGGCACAGGCAAATCCACGCTCCGTGATCGAATACTCACCTGCGCCGCCGACCGCGGCATCGCAATCACCCACCTCGGCCAGTTCTCGTGGCTGTCACTACCAGCCACACGCACCTTGGTCGCGCTGCGCGCCGGTCGCGCCCTTGTCGATGAAAATACCGCCACCACAGCAGTTCTCGACGACCTGGTCATGCACGCCCGGCACAATATCGTCCCCGCCGCCCGAGCACAGCACGTCCTCGCCGACCGGCTCATCCTCTCCTCGGCATGTCTGCTCGCCGCCACCCACACTCGCCCAGTCGAGCACTACCTCAGCACCTTAACGGCAGCATCCGGTGTCCAACCGGATCTCACCGTCGTATTGACCACCCCACCCGAGATCTGCCGTCGCAGACTCGCCCCCAGACCTACCGCAGCCCGCCCCGGCGATGCCCCCGACGCTGCCCTGCAACTGCACCGCCTCTACAAGCAGGCCGCAAACGCCTGGCAGCACACGGTCAACCGCCCGCTCTGGCGCCGAAGACTGCTCACTCCCCGCGACACCGACCGCGTCTGCGAGGAGATCCTCGACCACCTGCACCTGCACCGGCCCGTTCCGGGAGAAGCGTTGTGATGGAGCTACACCCTCTGCACCCGGCGGGATGGGTCCTGGACCAACTTCGCCGCCACGGCTTTCACATACAGAACCTCCTCGCCTTCACCCGCTCGAGCACCCTGGTACTCGCGCACCGCGACGGAGAGGAATCAGTCGTGGTGAAGGCCGGATTCGGCAGCAACCACGTGCTCGCCGCGATGCCCGAGGACGACCGGGCCGCCGCGTACGGCTTCTACTGGTACCAGCAAATGAGCCCCGCCGAACGAACCATGGCGCGCAGCGACTTCCACCACGAATCCGACCTCGCCCGCGAATGCACCGGAGCACCCCACGTCGTCCCGCTGCTCGCCGAAGGCCAATGCGAGGACTTCGACTGGTACACCATGCCGCACTATCCCGACGGCAACTTCGCCACCCTGATGGCCACCGCCGGAACCGAACCATCGGCACTCGCCGGGCAACTATCCATCCTGGCCGACATCGCCGAAGGACTCGCCGAACTCCACGGCCGCGGAGTCGTACACCGCGACGTCTACCAAGAGAACATCCTGATCGACCACGGACGCGGCCTCATCACCGACCTCGGCGCCGCCCGCCGCCTGAACATCCCACGCGGTCCCCGCTGCCGCGGCCCCGAAGTCCACTGGCCACCTGAATACCGCACCGACTACCAGAGTGCCGGACCGGCCGCCGACGTATTCAGCCTGGCGGTGTTCACCTATCGAGTACTTCTCGGCGACATCCCCCGACTCGCAGTGCCCCCATCCTTCGCGAGCATCCCCACCCCCTTGGGCGCTGTGCTCTCATCCGCACTCTCACACAGCCCGGCAGACCGGCCAACCATGACGGAATTCCGAAATGCGCTGCAGCGCGACGCCATCCGCACCACCACGGCGACAACGTCGTGACCGGACCAGGACAGGAGAACGCCAGTCAGACAACACCACAGACAACGCTGAAACCGTATTGGATTGCAACAGAATGGATTTCACAACCATGGCCAACATGACTGACGAGATGACCGACTTCCTGCAGACGGTCGAGGAACTGCGTGCGGACGACTCCCGGATCCGCACCACCGCTCACACCTCCAGCATCATCTCCGACGGCTGGACCGCCGCCGAGCGGTAATCGACGCCGGCAGAGAACTGCGCGGTGACTGCGGCGGCGCAAATGGCACCGCAGTCACCGCGCTGACCACATTCAGAACGAAAAGGGGTGCCCGAGTGAACGAGTTGGATGCGATCTTCGAACTTCCCCGCATCACCATGTTTCATCGTTCCCGAACCGAGACCATTCAAAGGCTCGTCGGAGCTTTCGGCGCCGGTGCCGGCCCCGATCCCAATCATCTCGAGATGAACTACGCCCTCGCCCACCATTGCCTCGAAGGCGCAGAACAGGCCGCACGCACTGGGGACCGAGACCGTTTCGCGTGGTACCGCGCCGCGGTCACCGACCCACCGGCATCGTGGTTCGAATCCACCTCTCGCGGACCGAAAGTCATCCAGGCTCCAAGCCGCGCCGGTATGCACGTGTCGCCAATCGCCGAGACTCCGTACTACCTTCTCGGCCCCGACACCGAGGCAGCACCTCCAGCTCTGGTCGAACTCACCGCCGAGGCACTCGGCATCGCCACAGAGCATGGCTTCGGCCAACTCGTTGACAACCATGCGCCCATCGTGTGCTTGCTGGAAACCAAGAGCCCCGACGCCACTCTCAACAGCTGGACCATCAGCCGGCTACCGGGCACCGTGTTTCTCGATCACACAGCGGACCCATCCATCCTGGCCCGAGACATCATCCACGAAGCCGGCCACAACTGGCTCAACGACGCACTCGCGGCCACCAGCACCACGATCAGCGACCAGGCCAGTTTCTACTCACCATGGAAGAAGGCTCAACGTCCCGCGTTCGGCCTGCTCCACGCCTGCTGGGCGTTTCCGCTCACCATGCTCTTCGCGACCCGCGCGGCCGCCACCGCTGCGCAGCCGAGCCGCCAGATTCTCGCCGCTTACTTAGCACAGCAGTGCGACACATTGGCCACCGTCAACGAAATCCACGAACAGGCGCTACGTCTGGTCACCGACGCCGAACTGCGAGAACGGCTCGGAGCCATCTATGCCGCCGCCTCGACGATCGGAATACCCAGAAAGACGGCCTGAACCGCCGTCATGGCCGAACCGCCTGCATCATCGACGTTGCGCGCCACGGGCGGTGGTCATATTCACCCGAAAGACAACGACTCCGGCTGTTGTCGCGAGCAGTACGTGTCGTGCACGGCGATCGAAGGCGGTATGGCACACCTCTCGGCAGCACTGTCACAGATCGGCAGGATCGCCTTCCGGAGCATCACGTGCGCCCCGAACTCGGGACCGTTCAGATCGGAGAGGAGGAGGGTGAACGCGCAGCAACTGACTCGGAGAGGTGGTGGTATGGATTGGGTGCGGAATTGGATGCGGTGTCGCGGCGATACGCGCATCGGCATGGGTTTTCTCGGACCGGCGAATGGCTGATGCTGAAGGTCGCCGAGGAAGCGGGCGAGTTGGTCCAGTGGTTCCTAGCCGCGTCCGGGCAAGGACGCCCGCGCGGCAAATCACCCGCCGAGCTCGAGGAAGCGGTCGATGACGAGATCGCGGACGTGATCTGTCATGCCCTGCTGTTGGCGCACCACCGCACCACCGATGTCCAAGCAGTGATCGACCGAAAATGGCTGCATCGCACCGACAATCACCCAGACACACCAGCAGTGACGATGCTGGGCCAGAATCCCGACCTCTCACACGCCGAGGTGGGGGAGCCCGTGCAGATTGTTGAACGCGTGCCGACGGTGGTCGAGTACCGGGCACTGCGGGCCTCGGTCGGCTGGAAGTCCCCGGAGTCGTTCTTTTGACGGCCGTGTGCTGGCCGAGAGGCGAGGCGCGAACACGACGAACGTCGCGCCCCGATTGAGCGCGAGTGCCTCAATGACTTCGGCTGCGGTCGACGTCGAGTGTCATCTGACGCTCGACTGAAACTGCCTCACTCACGAGATTTCCTGTGATGCAACGGAATCCGGTGTCATCGTCGAGCATGCTGCGCGAGGCATCGTTGAATGCGGCGGGTTCGCCTCGGTCGAATGGGCTGGTGAACGCGGAGCCTTTGAGCTCGAATCGGTCGGTGGTGGTCTCGGTGGTCGTCCATTCCCAGGTGTTTCCGACGAGGTCGTAGATGCCGAATGGACTGACTCCGCTGGCGTAGGTAGATACCGGCGTCGTGGTGCCGGGCCCGGAGCCGCGGACATTGCATTTGGCCGGGGTCGGCTGGTTGCCCCAGGGCCAGGTGTTGCCGCGGGAGCCTCGGGCGGCTTTCTCCCATTGTTGGCTGGTCGGCATAGCTTTGTGGGCCCATTGGGCATAGGTGTTGGCGTCGTTCCAGCTGACCCAGACCACGGGGTGGTCGGTGATGTCGCAGGCGGGGGTCGGGCCGTTCCAATGCTGGGGTGTGGAATGTTGGTGGGCGGCAACGAATCGCGCGTAGTCGGCGTTGGTGGTAGGGAAGACATCCATCCAGAATCCGGCCACCCACACGGGTTGGTCTTGCGGTCCGGCGAGGAAGATTCCTTCGGGCACCCAGGTCATCAACTTGCCGTCGGCGGGATGGCGGGTGTTGGTGCGTTGCTCGATGACGTCGGTGTCGTGAGCGTCGCTCAGGGCGGTGGGAGATATCGCTTCGACGAACCGGGCGAGTTCGTCGTCGTTCAGGCGCGACAGGATGGTGTCGAGGGCTGCTTGGTTCACCGGGCGGGGGCGGATGTTCGCGCCGCCGGCTTCCCAGCGGGAGATCACACGGGGGTTGACGCCGATATGCGCCGCGAATTCGATCAGACTCATCCGCCGGGCGTCTCGAAGTGCGGCTGCTTCGGAGCCGGTCCAGCTCCGGACCACGATGGCCATCGCGGGGTCCTCCCTTCCCGAGCGGTGGGGTCTGAGCCTAATCACAGCGGTGCTGCGGTGCGCGTCAGATTCGTTGCGGGGGAATGGATTCGTATTCCGCGCGGAGCCGGTCGATCATCTCGTGGTCGACGGGCAGGTCGATGTCGTCGATGCGGGCGACTGGACGCACGCCGACCGCGGCGTTGGTCGCGACGGCCGCGTCGACGTGCGGCAGTTCGGCCAGGGTGATGGGTTTGACGACGACGTCCTCATCCAGGGTCTGGCTGAGCAGGCGCATAGTGATGCCGGGCAGCACCTCGGCTTGCGGCCAGATCAGCTGGCCCTCGGAGATGACGCCGATGTTGGACGTCGCGATCTCGGTGATGGTGCCATCAGCCGTCGTGAAAAGGACATCGTCGGCGCCGTCGCGTTGGGCGAGGCGGCGCTGGTAGAGGGCGCCGAACAGGCCGACGTGCTTGGTTTTGGGTAGGTCGCGGGTGTATACCGCCGACTGCAGAGTCATCGGGGTTTGCGGGACGGCGGGCGCTTCACGCCAGGTCACGAGGACCTGGGGGTCGGCGTCGGCGCCGGGTCTGCCGAGGGCGATATGCGGGTCGAACACCGTGATCCGCACGACGCGGCGGCCTGCCCATCCACATCGTCGCGAAAATACTGGGCCACAAGGACCTCAACATGGTCCAGGCGTACGCAGCGGTCTTCGACGAGGAACTGGTGCGAGCGTATCGGCTGTTCGTCGACAAACGGCGCGCATTGCGGCCAGATGACGAGTACCGAGAGCCGAACGAGCAGGAGTGGAACGACTTCCAACAGCACTTCGAAGAGCGAAAACTGGAGCTCGGAACTTGCGGGCGACCGTATGGAACGCCGTGCCAGCATGAACACGCCCTATCCGATGCCCGAGCCTGCGGGTTGACCCCCGCGCTCGGAACAAGCTGGTCGAGATTGCCGCTAATCTCCGTGACCGTATCGCCGAAGCTCGCGCTAACGGTTGGACCGGAGAGGTCGAAGGGCTCCAGATCAGTCTCAACGCCGCGGCGGTCAAGCTCGCCAGCGTAGATCGCATGCTCACCCGCAAAATAGGCACGGCACCAACCGATTTGGGCATCCCGGCCCGCATCCGCGCGGTCACGAGCGGCAGTTCCGGCGACCAAGGCGGCCGACGGTCGCCGCGTCAGGCGCTCGACGACCGAGCGCACAACGTGGCCAATACCGGCGTTGACCAGCAGAAAAACGCTCGATAAGCGGCATGAGCGGATGCGGCGAGGGACCCGATTGCGAGCGGCAACCCCCGCCGGACCTCGAATGTTTCCGAACGCTCGCTGTGTGGTTGACCTCTGACGTTCGGTTCGTGGGGCAGCTGGCTGTTTCTAGCGCTCCTGCCAGGCCCGCAGCGTCCGTGCCGTGTTGCGTCGCCACGCTTGCTCGTAGTCGTCGGAATCGTCTGCGGCAGGCAACTCGGCCCCCTCTTGGACGAATTCGAGAAGGTCGTTCATCGCCGCGCGCACCGCTGGGGTAATCGTGAGGTTCTTCACCGAGATCCCCAATCGGTGTGCCCAGCGTCCGAGAACGTAGTAGCGCCAGAACAAGTCGGCTTCTTCCGGTGACCGTTCCAACATCTGTACGGACTCGGTGGCAGTCGAGCCGAAGATCGTGCCTACGTCGGTGCGTGGACGTAGCCGCTCCTCGATGAGAAGGCGGTGCAGGACACCGACGCCGTACCCGCGTGCCGCGACAACTCGGCGCCATTCGTACCACTGTGTCGGCGCTGCGAGTTCGGCGTCGTGGAATCGCCACACCCCGTAGTCTTCGACCGCTGGCGCTTTGCGCAGCACAACGTGCCGGGTGGCTCGCACATCGGTGCGGAACCGGGCGGGGGTGGCATGTGGGAGCGCGCTGCTCTGCGGGTCTTCGCCTGCGCGTGTGCGAGGCGTCGAGTCGTAGAAGGCCGTGGTGACCGCCAACCATTGGTTGCCGCATTCGCGGGCGTCGTCGAGCCAGATCTCGGCACTGTCGAGGTCGCCGATCTCGAGGGACAGCCGCCCGATTTCCTGGGAGAGCCATGGATGACGTGCTTCCGCGAGCGCAGCGAACTCGATGAGGATGGTGCGGATATGCGCGAGATCGTGTGTGCTGTCAGCGCCTTCGCCCGCACCGACCAGCATGGCCACCAGGTCGTCGATCCACTGCTGCCCGGGATAGTAGAAGAGAAGTACAGTTCGCCGTAGGTGTAGCCGAACTGCTGGGTGAACCGGAGCACCGGAGGATCGACCGGGTGGGGCAGCGGCGGTGTCGCTGGCGGAATCGGGTGACCGTCGAAAGTGTCCAGCAGGGTTCGCAGCCCGTATAGCCCGTGCACTGCGGTGAACGGCAGCTCGAACAGCCGGTCCATCACGTGTGTCGGCAGCACGTCCGCAACCAGTCTGCGGACATGGTCGAAGGCGTCCTCGAGCCCGTGTCCGTCACCCCCGTGGGTGACGAAGACCAACAGCTTCCGGGACTGGAGCTCGACGATCATTGGCGCGCTCACTTTGCCGGTGAGGCCGCAGCCGTCGCAGGTGATGGTGGCGAACGCTTCCTCGTCGGCGATCAGTTCACGAAACCGCGGCAACTTTGCGAGATTCACGTAATAGAGGACGTCGAACGGTGCACGCCCGGAAAATCCGGGGTGGGTCATCTCCGTCCGCTTCGCAGCGGCAACGCGCCGTAGCAGTGCATCGTCGTCGACCTTCACCCCGCGGCACCTTCCTGACCTTGTTGCATCCGTCGTCGTCGCACGACTGCGGCCAACGCGGCCACCGATCGGGCCGGGAACTCTACTTCGAACATCGCCGACCGGTCGAGCATCGGATCCTGCGCTCCCAGGACGTGCCATTGCGCCAGCAGCTGCAGTTGGTACGCGTAGGCTTCCGGCGCGGTGATCTTGAGGAAGAAACCGTCGGTGGCTGCGGGCTCCAACAGGTGGTGGCGGTCAAGCAGTTCGACTTCGCTTGCCCCTGGGACTATTTCGCCGACCATGAAGTATTCGTCGATCGGTGCCGCCGGGCTTGCACCCTGGGACACCGTCGATTCCGTTGCGGTGAGCACCTCGATCGCCAAGCGTGTCAGTTTCACTGCGTGGTCGGTGAAGTTCGAGACGCTGAAACGTACTTCTGCCCATTCGACGCCCGCCCACGGAGGCCGCACCGCTCCGATATCGAGCACCACACCCGCTCTGGCCGCAGCCAGCTCGACTGCTGGCTGATCGTGTTCGGCGGCGGCCTGGCGCAGTATCAGCCATGGCTTCGGGTCCGCGCCCAACGCGTCGGCGATCAGCGCGACGGTGCGTTGTGAGGGCACGGCCCGTCCGTTGAGTGCGCGGCTGACGGTCGTGTGGCCCAGACCGGTGCGCTGCTCCAACGCCAACACCGCCATCCGCCGCACGGCCAACCGGGCCCGGATCAGCTGGACCAGTTCGGTCAGGGCCGCGTTGCCGTCCACGTGCGCTCCTCCCCGCCCGCCCGATCACGGCGTACATTACCGTGCGCTGTACGGCAGCATACGTCGATTCCGGAATCGTTCGCGTCAGCACCAACCGTGAACGAAAGGCCGGAAATCATGCCGATGTCGTTGTCTGCCAAAATCATTCTTCTACTGCTGGGCGTCGCGGGAGTCCTGACCGGTCTGCTAGTCGCCGCCGGCGCGACCGCGCTCGCCCGCCACAGCGGAACCTCGTGGTCCGTCGCGATCCTCACCGGAGGCAAAGCATTCGGTTCGGCGTTGGCTCTGACCGTCGCGGTGCTGGCCCTGCTGGTTGGGCTACTTACCTGACCGAACCCCCACTCGGGACGGGGCGGCTGTCAATGGGTCGCCGTTCATGTCAGCCGTCACCCCGCGCGACAAGCTTCGCGCGGGGTGACGGCTGCGCGCTCGTCCCATGCCGCAGGTCGACGGCTCGCTCGGCCGATCGCGCTGCCGTCGCGGAAGGGAATGAAATGTGTTCGCCGGCAACAGTGTTGCCAGCGGACGGTCGAATGCCCTGGAATCGGCTAGAAGCGCGCGTTGGAAAGCACTAACAGCCAACCGATTGGACGCATGACCACCGCGCGGGTCGCGGCAATACAGGATGTTCTCGCTCAGATAGAGGTTGCCTGGTCGTCCTACGAAACCAAAAGCAACGCACACGGTTTGGAGAACACTGACTGTGAAATCTCGGGTTTGAGCTGTCATCCGCTGCGGCAGGCCCTTATCGTCGTGTGGTGACTGATGTGGTGGCGTGGTCAGCGCTTGCAATGTCGGCTCTGGCCCTCATCTGGCAAGTCGTGACGTGGGTCCGTTCGGGTCCACGAATCAAGTTCTCGGCAATGGCAGGGGACATGGTCATCGCCGAGGGGAAAATGACCCTGACCCTGTTCTTCACGGTGACCAACTCGGGCCGCCTCGCAGCGACTGTTCACAGCGTGTGCGTTGACCAGAGGATGGGGCGGCTCAGCGCACGGACGATGTTCATCGGACCAGGAACCGTGAGGGCCCTCGACGGTGCCCCTGATTCAGTCTTGCCGCGTCGACTGGAGCCTCATGACGGTGTGACGGGTACCGCCAGTTGGCAGTTCGTTCCGCTGCAACAAGGCCGTAGTGGTCACTTCGGATACCTGGTGCCTTATGCGTACGTCGGCGATCGAATGGTGACCGCCCGCTTGATCCGCACGAACACCGTATCCCGGAACTCCCGTCCCCAGTAACACTAGATCGACTGCGACAGCGCATCCGAGTCCGTTCTTGACTGCCAGTGTCGATATTCGGAGGCGTCGGAAAACGCACGATATTCGGCAGAAGAGGATGCACCGGGAAGCTGTGGGCCGACCCCGCCGAAGCGCTCATTCAGCGGTATGAGCGCATGTTCGTGCCAACCGTCGAGTCGGTATACCGTCAGCCGCGTGGATCTGCAGCCCGTCGTCGATTCGTCCGAGCGGCTCACACGCCGAAGCGAGTATTTCATTGCGAAGCACTGTGTTCGCTGCGAATGCCCCCCATTGGAGGAGTATCGGGACCGGTGGCTCGAAATCGGCATTCCCGCAACGCAGGTCGACCGTGTCATCGAGTTTCAGCGGCGGTGGGGCGGGCTGGTCCTGCCGCCGTCTCTGGACTATGAAGGCGGACCCAAGATGCTGCAGGCCGATATGCCAGGCGAGGCGCTCGAGCGGGGCGGATGGTTCGAGGCGGGGGTGGAGCGAGCGTCGATGGCCTACGCTTTCATGATCGGTCCCGCAGGAGAATTCGGCATCGACGGCGATCGGTGGGTGCCACTACACGCAAGCATCGAAGGATGGATCGAATCGCTTGCGCTGGCTCACCATGCGTCCTACTACGCCCAGCAGATCAGCACAATTCGCGGTGATGCGGTCGACGGGCTGGCGTTGAGCACCCTCGAACCCGTGACCGAGGTTCGCGGGCTGGCCGACACCTGGCGGCGAGGCACGGATTCGCTGATCGCGATCTATACGGGCGAGGCCGAATGCTACGACGCACCAAGGCTCCGCGTCGCCCGCATCTACACCGGTCTCGACAAATGGGGACTGAGCGGAGGATAACGGTGATCGTGCCGCGCGACCACCTCTGCATATGCGTCCGAAAATCTAACTTGCTAAATAGCTTGAGCCGCAACACATCTTACCCCAGCGACTGCGCGCCCAGCGGCATGAGCGTGTATTGCGACGGCGCTTTGTGACGACAGGCAATGTGCGCAACGGCGGCGCGTGCGATCAGCGACAGTACCGAGATGCTCTGTTGTCTGGTATCGGGCCCTTACTGAACCGTCTGATCTCGTTCGAGATTTGGGCCTATCGATGCCGTAATCGTCACTGTATTCGCGGGCATGAAACGGAAGTCACGGGCATCCAGCTCGCCAACCTGCTGCAAGAGTTCGCGGACTGCAGCTGGATTGCCCTTAACGATGCGCGAAGCGATGTCCGGCTGCCGGTCGGACCTCATCTCCTCCATTAAAGGGTGAGCAGCTCCGCAACTGCTGGTGCCAGTGAGCCAAAATGTCAAGAACCAAGCCCATGGCAGCGATTCCGAGAACATCTGCTCATAGGTCTGGGCGAGAGTCTTCGGCACGGCACTGACAGGCGCTACCACCAGGCCAGCATCCAATATGGGATTTCTACTCAACAGATTGGCGTACAGCTCCATGCCCTGAGTGAAGTCGAATATTTCCTTGGAAATATTGAGGTCACGAAGGTGGCGCAGTATCGCCGCAGTACTCGTGTCCAGGTCTTCGGGCCGGGGGCAGTAGAGCAAATATCGAATTAGTTCACAGTCTAGGGCCTTATTTACTTTTTCGGCTCTGCTGCGCTGCTTTTGATCTTTGGCACGAAAATCGGAGCTGAGTGAATATTTCCCGGTTGAATCTAGATAAAGCTTCTTGGCCTGAAGCAAGCAGGCTGCTTCCCAACCGAGCTCCGGCTTCACATTGTCCTCGTAGCGAACGACGAGGCCCAGATCAGATTGCGTTACATAACGCTCAACGCTCGAGGGATACTCGTGCGTGTCGATGTCAAACCTCAACTCCAGCAATGGAACTGCCCGGCTGAGACGCTTGTTCAGCCAGGCGAGATCCCTACGAAGTATATAGTCTTCCTGCGCATCAGCATCCATGAGGTCACACAGCAGGGACGTCAGTGCTGGCTCCTGCCATGGGCGCTTCCTAACTAGTTTCCGCGCCACGCACGAATCAATTGAGTCGAAGTACTTCAAGAGCGGACGAACAGCTTTCGGCGGCAGCACCAGCCAAGACTAGCTCCCTCCCCCGCAGCTCAAGAGACCTTGGACCCGTATCCGCACCGCTGTGGGCGCTCGGGCGAGCGGGGCGGGAGTTGGATGTGGACTGCACGGTCGGCGGGCGACGCCCGATATTCGGAAATGCGAACGTTCCAGAGGTGTTGGCGACGAACTGATCAACTATTCGCTGTTGGTTCTGCCGACGGGGCGCCTTGCGGCGGTATGTGTACGGCGGTCAGGCCTACTTCGACCCGGCAGCATGGAAAAGGCGGTCGTAGATCTCGTGGATCATGTGCTGTTTGCGTGCGTTGTAGTCCATGACGTGGCCTCCCCCGGGGACCGCGGCTCGTTTGGTGTCCTCGTAGATGGCGCGGTCGTCGGGGTGGGTGCGAAGCCAGTCGCGAAACATTCGGAGCCGGATGGTCTCCGGGCAGTCCGCGGCGAAGACATGCAGGTTGACGCGAGGAACTGCGAGCCTGAGGCACCGATGCTCGTGAAACGATGGCTCTCGAACCGTGAGGCGATAGCCGAGGCCTTCGAGCGGAGGGACGTAGCTGGTCTCCTTTCGCGGGTCGGCGACGGTAAGGACGATATCGATGACGTCCTTCGCTGCCAGCCCGGGGACCGAGGTGGAACCTATGTGCTCGATATCGAGGGCTAGATCGCCGAGAGCTGTGGCTATAGCAGCCACCAAGGCTTGAAATCGGTGCGGCCACTGGGGGTTGTACGGGACGATCCGGATCGTCTCGGGTGCGGGTGGTCCGTTGACCCAAGGATTCTCGGAAGGGTCGCGCTCGCGGTGGCGAGTGATCTCCTCGAAGGTGGACACTCGACCCAGTTTAGTGACGTGATGAGGACCTTGGCGCAGCGTTTTCGTACGCCCGCAACCAAAGTCAGACTACCGAGCGCACAGTCCAGCCCGCAGCGGCAGCTGTCTTCGAAAGACCCTCAACTCGGCATGTGCGGTATGTCCGCTTGATGCCGGAAGCCCTCTGCGCATTGATCTTCCGCCCCTTCGCGCTGGGCGGTTCGGTCAACGCGACCAGCGGCATAGATTTCCGCGCGCTCGGCGGCCACCATCGAACGACCTCCGCGCGCGGGTGCCGCAGTTTATGTCGGCGGCAGGTGCGAGGATCTATGCGTGAGCGAACCGTCCTTCTACCCGATCCGACCTACTCGTGTGCGCGAGCTGCGCCCGGGCGACCACATTATCGTGCCCACCGACGGCCCGGGCGCTGGCAGTCACGCCCTAATTACCGATCTTAAAGAGGACGAGAGCACACGGCTGATCACGATCAATGGCGAGTTCGTGGGCGAAGAGGCACTCTTCTACCACCAAGCTCCGCCTCATGAAACCGTGCAAAGGTTGGTGCAGCCTGGGGACCCGATTCCCGGTACGGAATCCATAATGGTGCGCGGTTCGGAACTATGGAAATGGATTGGGGCTACCTTCAACGACCCTCAGGGAACTGCCGAGCAGTATCGAATTCGCACGTTTCGACACATCGCTGATCCTGTAACTGGAGAACCGATCGCTGAGGTTGAGATGAATTCGCTGCGCCATTCAAGCAAGGTCCTGACGATCCACGTCAAGCTCAACGCAACAATCGGGTTCCCGGGGTGCCGGTGACAAGTTTCAATCCACCACTAAGCGTTCTCGGGCACTTCTCATGCGGTACAGGCCTTCATCTGAGCGCGGAATGTTGCGGCAAAAAATTCGATACCCGCACGTCGTCGTTCGATGTCGCGCTGTTCATTGCGAAGTTTTCAATACCTTGGCAGAACGCCCTACTCGACCCGCCCGAAGAAGTCGCCCCGAAATGTGAATCCGATATCGCGGACGCTCGCGAAAATTCTCTGCAGTGGGGTGTGGTTGTGGACTGGACTACTCACGGCAGCGGGCATCAGATACCAAGCACCGTGCGGGCCTCTCGCTTTGGCTTCAAAGTCACTCGCGCTGTCACAGACTCCACCGAACTCGATGACACTCGCATACGTGTCCTGTCTGAGCTCGACGCCTGGTGGACCCTCTTTAGTTCGTGGGTGGCGGTATTGACAGAACAGGACCCCCGCGATTATTGGCGAGCGGTTGAAGCTACCCGTATGGAACCGATCTGGACTTGGGTTGATGGCGAGCCGAAGCGACGCGCACAGACCGTCAGTGCGGACTGGCCACAACACAGGGATACCGACGCGTTGGACCAGACAACTTTGATGGTGTGCATGTCGCTTGCTGGTTCAGGCCAACCACCACCGGACGAGTGGATTTTCATTCGCGACGCTCGATCTGCTCTGAGGGCGGGCGACTACCGAAGGGCCATTATCGATGCGGGAACCGCCGCCGAGCTAGCGATTACCGAACTGCTAGATCAGGACTTAGCGCTTGTTGACCCGGCGATCCGTGAAGCGCTGTTTAAGCGCGCGCGGGCACTCGAAGGTAGGTCCAACCTTATGAAGGACCTCAAAGCAGGGACGGAACCGCCCGGGTTTACGGCAGGCTTGAAGACTCCCCGAAATGACGCAGCGCACAAGGGGCACCGCTCTTCGAAACAAGTCGCAGTCAAGGCAATCGAAGTCGCCGTTGAACTAGTGGAACAAGCGACCCCACTTCTAAGCTTGATTCCTCCCGTTTAACCCACCGGCTTCCGCTCTCGACAGCTGCACGACATTCGACGGAATCGCCTGTGCCGGAACCGGAGCGCCCTGTCTTCCAGGGACCGCCGGGTTGCCGCGTGCGCGCTGCGCAGACAGCTATCCTGTCTAGGCCGTCGATCCTCGGTGACGGCGCTCACTGAACTTCGGCGAGCGCCGTCATCGGTAGTGCGGTGTGCCGAATTGTCGGTCGAGGGGTGGCCGCCGATCTTGCACCACCACATCACGACGATCATGCGCGAGTATGCAATCTGTTCGTAGCACCAGGGTTGAGTCGCCGACCCGACTCTGAGGGTGTTGCCGATGTCGAGGATCGGATCGCGCCGTTCTGCAGCGATGCTGCGACAAGTCAGCTGCGTGAAGCATGCTGGGTCCAGCGGGCGGGATAGCTTCACGGGCCGCTGAACCGAGCCGTGAGTGCCGCAGGCGTTCACGACATATCCGGAGCCGGAGACACGGAAATCGGCTATGTGCGTACGTCCGCTTGATGCCGGAAGCCCTCTGCGCGTTGATCTTCCGCACCTTCGCACTGAGCGGTTCGGTCAGCGCGACCAGCGGCATGAGCGGATTCCGCCCAGCCTGGATGCGTTACGTGGTGCCTTGCGTCCGCTACTACGCGGACCGTCACCGTCTACGCCATCACCAGCCTGGACGCCCACCAGGCAACCCCCGCCCAGCTCGCCGCCTGGATCCGCGGCCACTGGCAGATCGGGGCCCTGCACCACGTCCGCGACGTGGGGCTACGGCGAAGACGCCTCCCAGATCCGCACCGGCAGCGGACCCCAGGCCATGGCCGCCCTGCGCAACCTGGCCATCGGCATCTTGAAAACGGCCGGGCACGCCAGCATCGCCGCCGCCTGCCGGCACCACGCCCGGGACGCCACCCGGACCCTCGACACCCTCGGACTGCGCCCAGCATGAGCAAAACGGACACGACGCGGCTACGCCGAGACCCTGGAGGTTGCCGTACTCCTCTGCCGTACCGTCACTGCCTGGCCCTCGCAGAGGGGTGAAGTTGCCGGACGTGGCCTGCGCTCGCTCAGGTGACCCGTGCGGCCACCAGGGTCTCGAAGGTATAGGGCCGCACGCCATCGGTACGGCCGGCGAAGTACCGCTGCTGGAGGTCTGCACGTGCGGGATGGTCCACGACCTTCAGCCCGCACCGGCTGATCAGCCTCTCGATCTCGGATACCGGCCAGCCGGGCTGAAGAGGCTCGCCGACAGAAGCCGCGATCGGCGTGTAGATACGGGCGAATTCCGTCCCCACGTCGTCGAGCGCACAGTCCTCGGCCCGGTAGGAGAACACCACCTCAGACCCGGGAGCAGCCGCCGCGATCGTGCGCAACCCCGACTCGATCGCCTGTGCCGTCAGATAGGGGGCGACGCCCGTCCAGCAGAACATCGCCGGCTGCGCCCAGTCGAACCCGGCCGGGCCCAGAGCATCCTGAACCGGTCCGGCCTCGAAATCAGCCGGCACGAATACCTGCGAGTCGCTGAGCGGCAGGCCGAGCTCCCTGACCCGCTCGAGCTTCCATGCCTGGGAGGCAGGGTGATCAACCTCGAACACCGTCAGCGAGCCGAGTAGATCCGGCCGCCGCCACGCGAACGAGTCAAGGCCCGCGCCAAGAATCACGTACTGCGTGAAGGCGCCAGCAGCCAGCCGGTCCTCGGCGTACCGGCTGCGGGTGCAGACAGCCGCGCGGGATTCGCGACGGACCGGGCCGGGGAACAGCGGATCGAACTGGTCTCGCAGCTGCTGCCATACCGGGCCGACAAGCACCAGGGCCAGCACATCGTCCAATACCCACGGCGACGCCGTCTCCAGGCGAAACAATCCACGCGACACGGCCGCAAACATCGCCGTCCTGCTCGGCGCGCTTTCCATGCATTCCTCCTCGCTGGCCAGAACCCAGCATGCCGACCACGCTCGCCCACTCTGCGCACTTCACAGGATGCGCCTGAAGCGCCCTGACGGCCATAGCCAGATCGCCTGGCCGCCACGATCTGCTCACCATCGGGATACTCCAAAACGGCCATGCACGCCAGCATCACAACCGCCTGCACGCCACCACGCCCGGAACGCCACCAAGCCCTCGAGGCCCTCCGACTCGACCCCGCATGAATAAAACGGACATAACGCGACTATGCCGAGGCCTTGGGCTCACCCCCAATCTCATGTCGCCAACGCAGCTGACCATTGCTGGATCTCTCAGAATATCGCTGGACGAATGCCCTAGTGCGCCAATGGATTAGTACGAACGAACATCCGGCATTCGGCTAGTTAGACACTTGCTGTCAGGATCGGATCCCGGCCAGGATTTGATCCAGGTGCCCGGCGGGATGCTCCCAATATTCGGCTGCCCACCGTCTGTATTGGTGTGGCTCTCTAATGGCTTGCCTCCCACCGGGTGCCGTGCAGGGAGTGGCTGAAGAGGGGCCTGCCCCAAGCTCGAACTAGCGGTGCCCTCCCGCACGGGCACCACGATGTTTCGTTGATATGGGAGGCGCGGCGATGACCGTCATCATCGGAATGGATCCACACAAACGCTCGGCTACCATCGAAGCCCTCGACCCGACCAGCAAGATTCTGGCCACCGGCAGATACAGCACCGACAACACAGGTTATGCGGAAATGCTCACTGCTGGAAGGCGATTCCCCGACCGGATCTGGGCTGTCGAAGGCTGCAACGGCATCGGCCGCCACCTCGCACACCGCCTCGTCCACGACGGGGAAACCGTCATCGACGTGCCCGCGAAACTCTCGGCGCAGGTGCGAGTGTTCGCGACCGGCAACGGCCGCAAAACCGACCCGGTCGATGCCCACTCGGTCGCCCTGGCGGCCTTGCATGCACCGAATCTTCGTCGCGTCGAGGCCGATCCGGACCTGGTCGCTCTGGGCATGCTCGCCGACCGGCGTGACGAACTCGGGCGTTCCCGCACCGAAACCGTGTGCCGGCTGCACCGGTTGCTGCTCGAGCTGATTCCCGGCGGCGCCAAGACGTTCCTCTCGGCCCGCCAGGCCCGCGAACTGATCGCCCCGATCGCACCGGCCGACGCGGCCGCGCGGGTTCGGTTGCGTCTGGTCGTCGAATTGATCGAGGACCTGGAAACGATCGACCGCAAGACCAAGGCCGCGGACAAGGAGCTGCGGCAGTTGGTCGCCGAGCGTGGCTCCACACTGATGGACCTGCACGGGATCGGACCTTCCTCCGCGGCAAGGCTTTTGGCTGATACCGGTGATATCCGCCGGTTCCGGGACCGGGACCGGTTCGCGTCCTGGAACGGCACCGCACCCCTGGACGCGTCTTCGGGTGATCAACAGCGGCATCGACTTTCGCGCGCGGGCAATCGCAAGATCAACCGGGTGTTGCACATCATGGGCATCGTTCAGTTGCGCAACCGCACTGCCGGGCGCGTCTACTACGACGGCCGAAGGGCGGGTGGGAAGACCTCGATGGAAGCGTTGCGCGCGCTCAAACGCCGGTTGTCGAATGTCGTCTATGCCCGGATGCTCGCTGATCAGCGGCGGCGTGAATTGGCAGGCCCGGGAGGGCAATCGGGAACGACTCTTGACTCCAGCGTGACCGGTTCCAACCCGCACACCGGCCCTTCGGACAAGCCACATCCCGGACCCAACAAACAGGTTAACCCCACACCCGCACCGACATCTTGACATAGAGGGGTGCCAATACCGGACATCGGGAAGCGCTGTCGACCAACCGATTTGGTCGATTGACTAACGCGCTCCATGCGGCCATTACCGGACGTTCGGTGCCGTGCTGGAGCTGTCGCGCTCGTTGTCGAGATTATCCCGCTCCAGAACGCCACGCGGTCCGCTGCGGCTCTGGCAAATCAGCGCTGAGGCGACTGCGCCGCCGCCTATTTGAGCAGTCCTGGACGGCCTCAACCGATCTCGCGTGCTGAGTACAGATGTGACTTAACCTTGCCTCGTGACATCGTCAGCGGATTCGCACCGTGAGTCGCCCGCCGTACCAACGGAGTCGGTCGAATCGCGGCCAGCGGACCCGGTCGAACTGCCACCAGTAGAACGGTCGGGGCCAGCGGATCGCAACGCATCGCCCAAACAAGCCGAGGGGGAGGATGACACAGGTGAGCAGTCCGATGTGTCATCTATCGAAAGGTGGTTCAGGGGAGTCATTCTTGGCCTAGGCGCTGCCACCGTAGTCTCCGGCCTCATCTTCGCTGCATTCGGTCCGGAGGCCAGCAGCTCGTACAGATACTTCCCGCTCCTCTTTGGTCTGGTCCTGATATCGATGGCAGTGCGACCTTTCAAGCGGGCAGTCTTTGATCGGCAGGCTGACGACATCCGTGAACGGATCGAAGCGCGAGAGCCGCCGTTCGTCATCAATGCGACTGGCCGCGCCTACGTTCGAGTGGACTCGGTGGGGTCGGACGTTTCGATGATCCGGACGTCGGAATCGTTGCAGAAGCAGGAGAAGATCCTGCGCGAGATGTACACCCAAGGCCTCGCACAGGCGAAGGTCAGCTTTATCGTCAGCATCATCGCCGCGTTGGCCGGAGCTGGCCTGCTGATGTGGGGCGTCTTCCTGGCGATCTCGAACGCGCCGACGGCCGATGGCCAGGAGTACGCCAGTCTGGTCGCCGTATGCGCCGGTATCGTGACGAACGTCCTGTCGTCGATCTTCTTCGTCCAATCGAACCGGGCACGAAGGGATATGGCTCAGCAGGGCCTGCTGCTTCGCGAAGAGAGCCAAGAGGACCGCCGACTTGCGGCGGCGCGTGAGCTGGTCGGCGGCATCCAAACCGACGACCTGCGCGACTTGGTGCGCGCCCATCTGTCCATGACGCTGCTGTCAGTGGATCCTGACGAGAACCAGAAAAACAAACTAGAACCGAAACCGCTCTAGAAGTTCGAAGGGGTTGACCGTGTTGTCGACCGAGGCACCAACCTTGAAGGGGGCCCGCTGTGCGACGGTGAACGACCGTCCGAAATTTGGCTTGATCCGAGTCGGAAGCCGTGTTCGCATTGAGCAATGCGTGGTGGCTCTTACTGGTCGACCGAGGCGGGACGACGTCAGATGGACCTCAACCGATCCGTTTCCACGCTGCGGCTTAGGCTCAGTCGTGAACCGAGGTCAAAACGGGTCAAGGGAAAGGCCGGGGCACAAGAACTTCGGGACCTGATGTTCCAAGGCGCAGCCTCATGGCATCGCATGGACGGAGCGCTCGGGCGATGGCCGCAGTCGCGCGCTCACTTGGCACTCGACATTGAATTCAATACGACGAGGCGGAACAGCCCGCGGATCGACAAGCTTTGCAAGTGGCTGTTGGACGAGCTGGGCGGCGCGCACGGCGCTCCGATCGTCTACAACGACGACCGGCAGGTGAAGATGCTCTTCGCTCGCCACCTCCGGGATGCGGATACACCGATGATCTCTGTCACCGCGCAGACGGTGGCGCAAGTGGGTGCAGGGCTTCGACGGGCTGCCAGCTTTGATACTCAATGGACGATCGAGCACGCGAACTGGGAAATGAGCTTGCATCTCGGTCTCGACGAGGACCTCAACCCGGACTTCTTGCGGGAATTCGGTATTGATCCGCCGGCAGACGGCGAGCTCACACTGAGGGAGCAGGTCAGATTCCGGCTGCGCCGTCAGGCCACGAACCTTGCTGTTACCGACGAACTTTCGTCTTCGGCGATGTTCACCTATGCCGCTGAGCGCCATAGAAAAGAGGCTGGGCTGCCAGCGACTAGCGATGCGCTGCACCGGCTGCTCGACTATGGCCTGGCAGTTGATCTGGGACCACTACCTAGCCGATCTGGAGAATCGGCCGACTTCTGCGCGCGTACGACGACGAAGCTGAGCGATCTTGTGGCGGACAAGAGATGGATCACTCCGCTTTTGCCGTCAGTCGGTGTCACGCTGTTCTATCTGGAGACCGGCGCGGGCAAGGACCTCGACAACATCTTCCTCACGATCCTTCCGGTCATTCTTGAGACGTTTCGGCCGCCGGTTGCCTCATTGGCCGACTACTCGCCAATCGATGACCTGCAAACATGGCACGTGGATGCAGAACGTGGGGCACGCACCACCATCGGTGACACAGCGTTCATCGAAGCGGTCTCACTGCAGGGTATTTCGAGCGAGCGACTTTCCCCTGGGACGATTGTCTTGGCGCTCTCGCATGGCGGCCGAATGGAAAGCTGGTGGGACAGTGCGCTTCGCTTCGTGGAGGAACACAACGACAACATGCCGCTAACGGACGACGGCCTCTAAAGGCTTTAGTCAGCGTGCACCGTTCGCCGGCGTCCAGGTGGTTGTGGCCTCGACACAGTCGACCATGTGGCTGATCGGCGATCTCGGCTGCGCCCGGTCCGCATCGGCGGATTAGACCACGCCGAGGACGTCGATTACGTCTTGGCGCTGTGGGCGTCGCTGGCATTGTTCGAGGGAAGTGCTCGGCGAACATCGCCTTCACCGTCCTGGAGCGCTAGTACAGTCTGATGTCCATGTCGTCCCTGTGCTCCGAAACGCGCCTTGCCGCATATGGTTCCGTCGCGACGTCCCTGGTTCTGCTCAGCGATCGCGCGCTGCAGCAGGCCCTTGACGCCGCGGAGCCGGTCGGATCGGGCATCGGCGGGAAGTCGGTGTTGTTGGAGGTTGCCGGGAGGCAGGTGTTCGTCAAGCGGGTACCGCTGACAGACTTGGAACTGCGGCCGGAGAACGTCCATTCCACGGCCAATCTCTTCGAGCTGCCGATGTTTTGCCACTACGGCATCGGCGGCCCGGGGTTCGGAGCGTGGCGCGAACTCGCCGCGCATGCCATGACCACCAACTGGGCGCTCGCGGGCGAGTTCGCGGGCTTCCCGTTGATGTACCACTGGCGGGTGCTGCCGGATACAACGCCGCTGCCCGAGGAGCTGGCCGATGTCGATCGGGTCGTCGACTACTGGGAAGGCGGGGCGCAGGTCCGGCGGCGCCTCGAGGAGCAGCGCTCGTCCTCGGCGAGCATCGCGCTGTTCCTGGAATACATCCCGCGGAACCTGTTCGGCTGGCTCGGTGAGCAGCTTCGGGCCGACAGTGCGGCCGCTGACCGCGCGTTGGCCATGGCGGATCGGGACCTGGCGGCAGGTATCGCGTTCATGAACGCCAACGGCCTGCTGCATTTCGACGCCCACTTTCAGAATCTCCTCACCGACGGCGAGCGCCTCTACTTCGCGGACTACGGACTGGCGATCTCCTCCCGGTTCGAGCTGGCGAAGGACGAGCTCGCCTTCTTCGAGCGGCACCGGAACTACGACCGCTGCTACGCCGCCATGTACACGGGGCAGTGGCTGGTGACCGAGCTCTTCGGTCCTGGGCGCGATCAGCGCGAGTCCCGCCTGCGTGCGTACGCGTCAGGCCAGGCGCCAACCGGGATCCCGGAGACCGCCGCGGCGATACTCACCCGCGACGCGCCCGTCGCCGTCGCAATGACGGACTTCTTCAATCTGCTCCGCTACGAGACCAGGCGAGCACCATACCCGGCAGGGCTCTGATCCGGTCGGCGGATCGACTCCACCCGGTTCCGGCGAGCCGGGCGGACGGACCTCGAACCGGATGCCCCGGGCTGAACCGTCACGTGTAAGGGACCGGCTTCGGTTTCAGACCAGCGCCGGTCGGCGTGGCGGTTGTTGAGAGTAGTACGCGGCTTCGTATTCGGCTGGGGTCAGGTAGTCCAGCCGGGAATGCAGACGGGCGTTGTTGTACCAGTCGCACCATTCCATGAGCGCGTACTCGACGTCGGCGAGAGTTTTGAACGGGCCGCGCCGGGCTACGACCTCGGTCTTGAAAAGCCCGATGATCGATTCCGCCAGCGCGTTGTCATAGGCTTATCCGGCTAATCAGGGCTGATCTTGTTCCGCTGGTTGGGTTTCGCGGTTATCCGGCTGATTTCTGGATGTCTGTGATGGCGGCGTCGAGTCGGGCGATGAGTTTGTGGTGGCGGTCGGCTTCGGTGATCCAGCCGCGGCGTTGGGCGTCTTCGGCGAGTTTTTGGGCGTCGGCGCGTTGGGCGGCGAGGATGGGCAGGTAGGTGAGGTCGGTGCGGAAGTTCGGGCAGTGTTCGCAGATGTTGGCGTAGGGGCAGGCGCCCTGGGCGGGGGCGCGCAGGCAAAAGCCTCCTGCGAGACGGGATTTCAGCGTGGGTGTGTCGGTCCAGTCCTTGCCGCCGGTGATGTCGGCCAGAGGCAGGGCTTTGGTGCCGGCGGGTGTGGTGGGCAGGGCGGCGAGGTGGTCTTTGGCGAGGTTGAGGGCGCGTTCGTATTCGGTGCGGACGGTGGTGTCGAATAGTTTTCCGTAGCGCAGGCTCATCTGAGCGGAGACGTGTCCGAGCAACGCCATCAGCGATTGCAGGGAGACTCCGGCGTTGACCAGTGCGGTGGCGTAGGTGTGGCGCAGCTGGTGTGGGGTGATGTGGCCGATTCCGGCGGTGGTGGCGGCGCGGTCGAGTTCGTTGCGGACGGCTTGTTGGGCCAGGCGGCCGCCGTGGTGGGTGAACAGGAACTGGGCTGGTTTCCCGGTCCGTGGGTGCGGTAATGGTCTTCCGGGACTGCGGATTTCGATGATCCGGTCGATCAGTTCGACGGTTTCGTCGTCGAGGGGGACCATGCGTTCGGTGTCGAGTTTGCCGAGCGGGACTTTCAGCCAGGCTCCCTCGCCAGCAATCTCGTGGAGGCAGTCGATTTCGAGGTCGAGCAGTTCCCCGATCCGCAGTCCGCAGGCGCGTGCGAGCAGCAACGCGGAGGCGGCGAGTTCGTGGTCACTGGCGCGCAGGGCATCGGTGAGGCGCCGGTCGGCGTCGACCGGGATGTAGCGTGGCAGCGGGCGCGGGAGACGGGGAACGTCGTTGCGGAACAACAGTTTCCGATTCGGTGCGTCGTTCCATCCCCATTCGGTGATCTCGGTGAGGAAGGTGTTGACCGCGACGACGCGGCGGGCGTGGTCGGCGACGCCGATCGGTTCGCCGGTCTTGCTGCTGACCGCGTCGGCCAGGCTGGTCAGCCAGGGTTCGATGTGGCGGCGCCGGTCCAGCTGCGACAGCCGGGTCAGGGTGGGGTCGAGATCGGTGAGGAATCGGCCGAACCCGGTCAGGCGGGTGGCCATGCTGGAGACGGTGTGTCGGGTGCAGGTGCCGCGTTTGGCGTTGAGGTAGTCGATCATCGCCTCGGCGATCGCCGGGGCAACGCCGTCGAGGCGGACCGCGAAGTCCCAGGGGCCGCCGCGGCGGGGCGGTTCGGTCAGGATGCCGAGGTGGAACAGCACCAAGTGCGTGTTGGCGAGCGCGGCCTTGTAGTGGTGCCAGCCTTTGCCGGTGCGGTGCTGACGCATCCGGCAGGCGTCGGCGAACTCGTCGAGATCGCCGGTGGTGAGCTGGTGCAGGCGGCGTCCGGTCTGGATCAGCAACCGCGCCGGTGCCTGCGAGCCGGTGGCGGTGCGGACCCGCTGGCTGAATCCGAGTTCCCTTGCGACTGTGAGGTATCGAGCGAGATCTCCTCCGATCGGGGAGGCGTCGATCTCGCGCCAAAGGCTAGATATCTTGCGTTCCAACAGATAGTCGTAGCCGGGCCGCAACCAGTCGTGCAGCATCAGGAACGTGATGAACGGCCGCGTTGAGGAGTTCGCCGAGCACCGCAGCTCGAGCGGCTCATCAGCCCAGGCTTGCGGATCGGGCCAGCGCTGCAGGAATGTGCGGGCCGAACTGTAGTAGGGGCCGCTGCCTCGGCCGGTGCGCGCCAGCTCGGCCAGGTAGGTGTGGTAGATGTCGTCGGCGTCAGACCTGGCGGCGAATACGTGCGCGTGCGGCATCGAATTCCTCCTTCACCCGCTTCGGGGCCAGATGGATGTAGCGGGCGGTGGTGTCGACATGGGTGTGCCCGAGCAAGGCCTGCATCACCGACAAATCGACTCCGGCCTCGGCCAACGCGGTGCCGAACGAATGCCGCAACGCGTGCGGATGCCCGGCCGTGACACCGGACAGTTGCCGGTGATAACGGAAGATCGTCCGCAACCCGGCCGGGGTGAGCGGCTGGCCGCGGTTCGGGCCCTTGGCGACCAGAAACAAACGCGCCGAAGCTGATTCGGGTCGCTCGGCCAGCAGATAGCCCTGGATCACGCGGGCCAGGTCGCCGTCGAGCGGGACCGCGCGTTCGGTGGCGCCCTTGCCCCAGACCCGGATCCAGCCGCGACCGATGTCGACATCGGCGACGTCAATAGCCAGCACCTCGCACGACCGCAACCCGCAATACAGCATCAGCCCGGCGATCGCGCGGTCACGCCAGGTCCGCAGACTCGCCAGCAGCCGCGCCGCCTCCGACACCGCCAACGGCCTCGGCAGCCGCCGCGGTTCCCGCAACCGCAGTGCCGACCGCGGTCGCGGTTTGCGCACCAGATGCGCCAGCAGGCCGGTCTTCTCACCCGGCACGAACCGTTGCGCTTCACGGCCTTTCGGCACCGGACTCGGCAACGCCGGATCGCGCATCGCGCGGAACGCGAACAACCCCGACACCGCCACCAGCCGCCGGTTCACCGTCGCCGCCGCATACCCATCCAGGCGCCGGCCCGCCAGATCCACCACATTCGGGCCCGGCCGTCCCGGCAACCGCGCCGCCCGGCACGCCGCCAAAAACCGCAGCAGCATCGGCGTGGTCACATCCTCGACCCCGAGGCCCTCACCGAGCAGCCACCGCCCGAACATCACCAGGTCGAATCCATAGGCCCGCACCGTTTTCGGTGAATAGTTGCGATCAGCCAGATAACCCAGAAACTCATCGATCACCCGCAACCCATCGGCACCCGGGCCGGCCAGATACCACCGGCTGGCGTCGTGTTCCAGGCGCAGTCGATCACGGTTGTCCGTGCTCATGCCCGACAGGTCTACTCCCGGTTAGCCGACACGCGAACACACGAATCGCCGAAGGCCACCGAACCCCCCTTGACCAGGGGAATCGGTGGATATTAGCCGGATAAGGGGCAATCGCCCACCGAACCTACCGACGCTGAGAGTCCTTGCAGTGCAAGAGATTCAGTGAATTTCACCGAGGTGTATTGCTCAGGTTCAACCGGTGGACGCAACACCCGAGGTCACGGAGGGTGTTATGGGAAGACCGTCGGACTGGATGCGGGAGGTCACCGGACGGGCGCCGATGCGGTCGCCGGGCGCTCCTGGGACGCAGCGTTCAGTGGAGCGCCTGTTCTGGGACAAGATCGCCGAGGGCCTGCTGCCGGCGGAAGCCGGTGTCGCAGTGGGGGTATCGCCTGTCAAGGGCAGTCGATGGTTCCGCGATGCTGGCGGGATGTCACGGGAGGAGATCGCGCTGCTCAGGGTGCAGGGCAAGGGAGTGCGGCAGATCGCGCAGGCGTTGAGCCGCAGCCCGTCGACCATCTCGCGGGAGTTGCGGCGGAACGCGGCGACACGCGGAGGCAAGCTCGACTACCGCGCCTCGGTGGCCCAGTGGAAGGCCGAACTGTTCGCCAGACGGCCGAAAACAGCGAAACTCGTTGATAACCAACAGCTTCGGGAATACGTCCAGCATCGACTGTCGGGGCGGATCGCCGACGCGAACGGCAGGATCGCCGCCGGCCCGGCGACCGGAACATGGACCGGCCGGAACAAGCCGCACCGCTCGGACCGGCAATGGGTGCAGGCGTGGAGCCCGGAGCAGATCTCACGGCGGCTGCGGATCGACTTCCCCGACGACACGTCGATGCGGATCAGCCACGAAGCCATCTATCAGGCACTGTATATCGAAGGGCGGGGAGCCCTGGACCGGGAACTGATCTTGAATCTGCGGACCGGCCGGTCGCTGCGGATGCCGCGGGCCCGCGCCAAGCGTGTGGCCTGGGCCCACGTCACCCCCGACGTGCTGATCAGTGAACGCCCGGCCGAGGCCGAGGATCGCGCGAATCCGGGCCACTGGGAAGGTGACCTCATCATCGGCACCGACCGCTCCGCGATCGGCACCCTTGTCGATCGGTCCACCCGGTTCACCGTGCTTGTCCACCTGCCGCGCGAGCGCGGATGGGGGAAGTCGGCGCCGGTCAAGAACGGCCCTGCTCTCAGCGGGTACGGGGCGGAATCGATGAACAACGCTCTGTCGGTGGCGTTGAAAAAACTCCCGGCCCAGATTCTGAAGTCCCTGACCTGGGACCGGGGAAAGGAGATGTCGGCACACGCGGCGTTGACATCGAGCACCGGTGTCCCGGTCTTCTTCGCCGACCCGCACAGCCCTTGGCAGCGCGGAACCAACGAGAACACGAATGGGCTTCTGCGACAGTACTTCCCGAAAGGAACAGACCTATCACGTTGGACCGTAAAGGATCTCGCGGCAGTCGCGTACACCCTCAATACGCGACCGCGGAAGGCACTCGGATGGCGCACTCCGGTCGAAGCGGTGGAGCATCACCTACAATCGCTCCAGCAGAGAAATGTTGCGACGACCAGTTGAATCCGCCTTGCGACCCGGCATCCGAATGAAAAATCAGGCCTGGCTCGACCGGGTTGCCGTAGTGATCTCGCCGCCACACGGCCATGTTGAGCGCCTTGGATACCAGCGCGGTCGTCTTCGTGACCGCGACGTTCCAGCCAACGATCGAGCGCGAGTACGCGTCGAACACGAACGCCACATACGCCCACCCGGTCCAGGTCGAGACATACGTGAAATCCGCGACCCACACCATATTCGGGGCATCGGCGGTGAAATCCCGGTTGAGTTTGTCACCGGCACGCACGCCGTCCTTGGCCGGAATCGTCGTCCGATGCTTGCGGCCTCTGACCGCGCCATTCATACCGAGTTCGCGCATGATCCGGTCCACGGTGCAGAACGCGACATCATGGCCCTGGCGGCGCAGGTAGCGAGTCATCTTGCGACGCCCATACATTTCTTCTGGACTGCCTTGCAGATCGCGTAACGCGTTCTCCACGTACGCATCCGCGAAATCCCTGCGCGAGGCCCGTCGGTGGCGGGCTTTGCGGTAGGTCCGTGGTGCGATCTGAAACCCGTACGCCGAGAGCGCACGGCAGATCGACTCGACACCGTAGACCTGGCGGTACTCGTCGATGAACCCGACGATCAGCGGCGTCCCGGGTCGAGCTCCCGGGCGAAAAAACTCGAGGCCAGCTTCAGAATCTCGTTGGCCTGCTTGAGTTCCCGGTTCTCCCGACGCAGCCGCGCCAGCTCCTCACGCTCGGCAGCAGCAAGATCCGACCTGCCCTTGCCACCCGGGCGTGCCCCCTCGGCCAGGGCTTTCTTCACCCACACCCGCAAGGTTTCATAGTGCACATCGACCCGCGGGCCGATTGCCTTCGCCGCGGCATACGGGGACTCGTATTCATCGAGGTGTTCCAAGACCAGCCGAACAGCCTTCTCACGAACCTCTGGCGGGTAACGCTTCGACATGATGGGAACCATCTTCCTCTAGGAAGAAGCGGCCCCCAACCCGTGACGGTTCAGTCGAAGCGATCATCGAGAAGATTGCGGTCAGCAAGGGGCGTGTCGCCGGGTTGGAGGTTGCCGCCGGGAGAAAGGATGGGGTTCGGCCTTTTGCGCATCGGATGTCTCGGCCCGTCCGGGTGCTCTTCTACTGCTCGGTGGTCATCGGTATTTTGTTGCTAGTCCTGCTGTGTGTAGGAGTGGCCTTCTTCGGGTTCCTGGTCTTCCTCTTTTAGTGGCGCTGCGACGCCGGTTTGCCAGTACCGAGCCTCGACTGCGACGACAGGCCGGGGCGCCGACCGAATCGCTTGGCACAAAACGCCTTACACTGATTGCAGAAGGCTATCTGCAGCGTGTGCGGGTGACTCCGGCGGCGTGAGGTGTGACGCGTCGTCCCAATGCCCTCGAGATCGCCGTCTAAAGTGCGGCCACGCATGGCGGGGATGCGATCGGGAGATGGGTGTGGATCGGCATCCCCGAACCCGGAGTCTGTCCCAGCTCCCACTCCGCTGCTGCCGCGAACCGACTGATGTTCGCTTCGGACCCGGGTCCAATCGAATTCCGTTGCGGTCGACGCGATGTCGGCGGCAGGCTCTCCATCTTCTCGCACGGCGCGATACTCGGCCACGCGTGGTCACAACACAAATCGACTGCACTCAATTCGGCATTTTCGGATGTTCCGCGCGGACGCCAACGGCCCGAGATAGCCTCGGGCCGTTGATCTTCGGACTGTCGCATCTGGCCGCCGTGCAGGGGTGCCGACTGCATCCTCGATGACGAAATCCAGCTGGGGACTTCGAATATGCCGCTACTTGACCGAGTTGGCCAACTGATCGGCATATGGGGCAGTGAATTTTCCGACGATGGGAAGCTGCGCGCGGACACCGCCGGTGTTGTTCGCCTGGACCATGGCCATGATCCAGACGACGACCGCGAAGACCGCGACTGCGAGTCCGGCGAGGCTGAAGATGATCGCCAGGACTCCGAGGAGCGAGCCGACGATGCTCAGAACGATATTGACCACCGAGACCGCCCCGAAGAAGACGATCGATTGTGCGGCATGGAATTTCACATCGGGATCGTTCTTTCCCACGAACAGGAAGATGATTCCGGTGAGCCACCCCAGTGCGTACGACAGGATCGCGCTGGTCTTTTTGTCCAAGCCGGCGGACTGCGGTTGGTTCATTGGAGGTTGAGAAGATGTCATGGGGTAAGTAGATGCCGCGCTCGCCTCCTACCGATCCCAGGTTTCAGCACGAACCCACAGGTCGCGGGCCCGCCGGCGACCGGGATCCTGGATGTGGTTCTCTCGACGAGATGACTGCCGACGACCTCGAAACGCCTGGGTGATGGATCATTACACAATCGAGCACCGAAAAGCCGCAGAGTAGCCGAGTCGGTCTCCGAGCAAGGGCCGCTGCACGGTCATCGTCGAGCAGCGGTGTGTTCGGTCGGCCTCGAAGCGAACAGCCACCGCTTCGACATCCTCCGTACTCCAAATCTGGGTGTCGCTTAGTCGCGGTGCCCCGCGGCAGGTGCGAGACCAGGAAATTCGGATGACAGTGGTCGGATGGGCGGGTTAGCGTCGCCAGGTGAATCGCCAGTGGATTCTTGTTCGACGACCGGCAGGCATGGTTGACGACAGTAGCTTCCAGCTCAGGAGCGGCCCTGTCCCTACGCCGGGCCCGGATGAGGCACTCGTCAGGGTGGTCTGGCTGGCTTTCGATCCGACTCAGCGTGGCTGGCTCAATGACGGCCCGAATTACCTGGATCCAGTGCCACTCGGCGCGGTGATGCGGGCCGGTGGCGTCGGGCAGGTGGTGGCATCCCGCAATGCTGACTACGCAGTGGGAGACTGGGTTTGCGGGATGGTCGGATGGCAGGACTACGTGATCGCCTCGGGCCAGGGGTTGCTGGGACTGAATGTCGTTCCGCCGGGCATCGACCCCAAGGCGATGCTCGGCATCTTCGGTGCGACTGGATTGACCGCCTACTTCGGCATGATCGATATCGGCAGGCCCTCGGCCGGGGATACCGTGCTGGTGTCCGGAGCCGCCGGCGCGACAGGGTCCATCGCGGGCCAGATCGCGAAAGCGCTGGGATGCAGGGTGATCGGGATCGCGGGCGGCACCGCCAAATGCGCCTGGGTCACCGAGATCGCCCGGTTCGATGCGTGCATCGACTATAAGGCCGACGACGTCGAGGCACGGCTGCACGAATTGGCTCCCGATGGTATTCAGGTGTTCTTCGACAACGTCGGCGGCGCCATCCTGGACGCCGGGCTGGCGAATATCGCCGAGCGAGCTCGAATTGTGCTCTGCGGCGCCATCTCTTCCGGAGATGAACTCGTCCAAATGACGGTCGAACTCCGACAATGCCCCTGCCTCCCACTTACAGTGTTGCCTGTGGATGTGCCCCGACCGGACACGTTCCGGCATCGACTCCCAAGTGCCCCGCATCAGATCCAGTAGCGTCGGATCAGCGTCCCGTCACTCCACGACTCCACCGATTCCAGTGTGCCGCCGCAAGATTCGATGATGTATTAACTGAACTTACTACGTAATCTTTGCAGGTCAGTGGCGGTTTCTGCTAGCTTTCCTCGCCATGCGTGATGAGGGCGCTGGGCGGGATCTGTCGAGGCTTGTCGTGCCGGACGTCGGCCGGTTGCAGGCGACCGGGGATGTGTGGGAGCCGTACCGGCTACTCGATGCGAACGGCGCGGTGATCAGACCTGCGGCGATCTACTTCGCCGAGCTGCAAGGCACGGAAAGGCGGTCGTCGACGATTCGGTCGTACGGCAACGATCTGCTGCGCTGGTGGCGGTTCCTCGCGGCGATCGACGTGGCGTGGGACAAGGTGACTCCGGTGGAGGGGCGCGACTTTGCGCGGTGGATGCTGTTGGCGGACAAGCCAACTCGGGTCCATTGGCGACACCAGGACAGCGCCGATCCCGCCGGTCCGCGCCGCAGCCGCCACGGCGCGGCCGTCAACGCTGTCACCGGCAGACCGAGTCCCGGGCCGAAGTACTCGGCGGCGTCGCGGGCGCACGCGGAGACGGTGCTGCGAGCGTTCTACGATTTCCAACTGGAACTCGGAAAAGGGCCACTGATCAACCCGTTCCCGCTGGATCGCTCACGACGGCCAGGCCGGGCGCACGAGCACCACAATCCGATGGAGCCGTATCGGAAGGAGCGGGTCGGTCGCTACCGGCCGAAGGTTCCTCAGCGGATCCCGAAGAAGATCCCCGACGAGCATTTCAACACGGTGTTCGCCGCGCTGAAGTCGAACCGGGACCGCGCCCTGCTGGCATTCTGGGTTTCCACCGGCGCCCGCGCCGAGGAACTGCTGTCCGCGCGGCAGGGCGACGAAGACCCTGGCCAGCAGCTGATCACGGTGACCCGCAAGGGATCTCGCAAGGCTCAACAGTTGCCGGCATCACCGGACGCGTTCGTATGGCTGCGGCTCTACCAAGAAGAACTCTGGCGTCGCGGCGCTCCGCGCGGCCGCCGTCATCCGCTGTGGTTCACGCTGCGCCGCCCGTGGCGGCCGCTGACCTATCACGCGGCCCGAGCGATGTTCACTCGCGCCCAGCAGGCGCTCGGCTCCAACTATTCGCTCCACGCCCTGCGCCACTTGGCGGCCTACCGCATGGCCGACGACCCGGACATGAACATCACCGATGTCCAGTGGATCCTCGACCACGCCTATCTGACCACCACACAGCTCTACACCACCCCCACCCAGGACGAAGTGATTGCCAGCGCGCTCGCTCACCACGCCCGCCAGGCGGCTCGGGCAGCGTCGCCGCCGACGCCTCCAGCGCCTGGCTACAACCCAGAATCGCTCGACATCCTGTTCGGAAGGACGTAATGCCCTCGGCCACAACAACACCGACGTCCGAAACCAATAGGGCCAGCGGCAGAGTGGACCGGACAAGGGCAACTCGGGGGCTGCTCGCTGAGAAAATCCTGACCCAGTTCCCCGCTCGGCCGTCGGTTTCCGGATCACCTCAGGTCCTGACACTCGACGAAACCATCGAACGACTCGACGCACCACCGTTTTCCCTTGCGCCCAATGACACACGATGGCGGCGCCGCCGACATTGCGTCAGGACGCTGCTCGAGTGGCTGGAGACCTTCCCCGGTGAGACCTGGCAGCAGCGCTGGGAGACCAGCGGCGCCGAAACCGCCGAAACGCACTGGACTGCAGCAGCAACGGAGTGGCACAACACACGGGGCAGGCGCGGCAACCGGAGCGACCTGTTATCCGGGCTGATGCTCCTGTCGATTGCGAAGATCATCTGCCCAAGCGCGGCGTTTCTGCTGACCATCATGAAGACCGGACGTTGGACAACATCCATCGCTGAATACAGGGATCGGTCAGGTTTCGAACTTGTCGACGCAACGATGAAGCCCGAAATCCGGTCGACGAACTACACAGCTGTAATCCGTTGGCAGATATGCATTCTCATCTTGACCAAGGGCGGCCGTGTTCGCGACATCACAGTCGGAGACTGCATCGAGCTGCGCAAACAAGAAATGGCGATCGGCTTGCCCGGCAAGGGGCGCTACCTGTTCTATGGCATGCTCGAATCTGCTGGGATCTTCCCGCCCGGCGCACCAGCGACACTGCGCGGGATTATGAATTTCGGTGGGCAATACAGCATCGAGAGAATGATAGATCGCTATCACATCGCCAACCGTGAGGTTCGTGACCTCCTGATCAGCTATCTCGCGGAGCGCCAAGCCTCCATGGACTACACCACACTGGAACAGCTTTCCCGCACACTCGCGCTGAATTTCTGGAAGGACCTGGAAACACACCATCCCGGCATCGGGTCGCTTCAGCTCGCTCCAGAAGTTGCGCGGGAATGGAAAGAACGTCTTCGCACCAAGATCGAACGGAAGCGGCTTCCGGACGGCACCGCGGTTGAGGTGACGTCTCCCCGTGTCAACTATCTCCAACTCCTGACTACCATTCGGGCGTTTTATCTTGATATCGCGCAGTGGGCCACCGAGGACCCCGCGCAATGGGCGCGATGGGCCGTTCCGAGCCCGATCCGTGCATCAGAAACCGCCAACTCCACCCGGAAAATGGCTTCCCGCCGCAAGGCACGCATGGACCAGCGAACCCGCGACCGGCTGCCTCTACTGCCTGTCCTTGTCCAGACCGCCGAGCGTCGCGCAGACGAGGCCCGCATCAGGCTTGAAGCAGCATTGGACTCCGAGCCCGGTGAGCCGTTCACTGTCTTGGGCGAGACGTTCACCAGAGTCTCCGTGCAAGGACGGTTCAGCCAACTCACGGGCGTCTTCGACTCGACCGGTCGGCGCCACAACCTTCGCGCGGAGGAGCACCGCGCTTTCTGGGCTTGGGCGGCAGTGGAATTCCTTCGACACACCGCCGTCCGGATCGAGGAGATGCTCGAAACCAGCCACCACAGCATCGTCCAATACCGCCACCCCGAATCAGGGCAGATCATCCCACTGCTCCACATCGCGCCATCCAAGACCGACGAGGAACGCCTTCTCGTCATAAGCCCAGAGTTGGCTGACGTCGTGTCCGCGATCATCGCCCGAGTTCGACAGAAGGACGGAACAATTCCGTTGGTCCCCTTCTACGACCTCTCCGAGCGATGCTGGGCCGCACCAGCTCCGCTGCTGTTTCAGTGGAACAGCGGCGGCCACACGAAAGCCATTGCCGCCGCGACGATCCGCAGATGCGTCAGAGAGATATTCGACGCTACAGGCCTGAAAGACGCAGAAGGTCAACCACTCTACTTCCAGCCCCACGACCTGCGCAGAATCTTCGCCACTGACGCAATCCTCAACGGAATGCCGCCGCACATCGCGCAAATACTGTTGGGGCACAAGGACATATCCACGACCATGGGTTACAAGGCGGTCTATCTCGAGGAAGCGATCAATGGGCACCGCGCGTTCATCGCGCGGCGCCGGGCAGTGCGTCCGGGTGAGGAATATCGGAGTCCCACCGACGCCGAATGGGATGAGTTCCTCGGTCATTTCGAACGCCGCAAGATCGCGCTCGGTGAATGCGGCCGAGCATACGGCACCAGCTGTCAGCATGAGCACAGCTGCATACGTTGCCCAGTCCTGCGGGTCGACCCCGCCCAACGCGGCCGGCTCGAGAAAATCCGCGACAACCTCACCCCTCGAATCAACGAGGCCGAACAGGAAGGCTGGCTCGGCGAGGCCGAAGGCCTGCGCGTCAGCCTCGCCGCGGCCAACGACAAGCTGGTTCAGCTCGACGAGCGAGCCCGTCGAGCCGCCACCGTGTTCCTGAGCGTTCCCTCGTTTCCCGAAGTTGCCGGCCGCGTGGTCACCGCCACTGAACTCGCAGCTACCCCCATAGGAACTGACCATGCGCGAACCCCGCGAACTTCCCATCAGCGGTCGGCTCGCCGACCTCCTCGATGAATTCTTGCGCAATAAGGAACTGCCGGCCAGGGAGCTGTTCACCGAGTTCCTCGCTGCTCGCGGCAGCAAGCACCCAGCCTTCGATGCGGCCAACCTCATCGACGAGCTCGGCTTCACCGTCCTCCGATTCCGGCGACACAACGAGCGGGACCGATGAACTGAAACACATTCTCCGAGACCGGGATTCGATCGATCAGGTAGTTCAGAGAATTCGGCCGTGACACCGCCATCGCCGCTGGGCTGCAGCGACTCCCACACTGTGTACGGCAGCCGTCAGTTCTGATGGTGTCGGGTGTGCCGGGGGCGGGCAAGTCCTCATTGCTGCGCGCGGGGATCCTGCCGCATATCCGCGGCGAGGTCCTGGCTGAGGCGCCGCAGGCGCACGCCTGGCCTGGCCTGGTGCTCACCCCCGGGCACACCCCGCTCGACACGCTCGCGGTGGTCCCCACCAGGACGGCTCCAGATACAGCTGTTCCAATTCCGCGTCAGCGAGGACCAGCAACCCCACCACGACCGCGTCATCGGCCACCGCGACCCAAGTCTCGCGCCGCGCGGCACGACTACATCGGCGAACCAGCTGAACTTCGTCGTCGTGCACTCGCCGCACAGTCGGAAGTGCCGCAGCAAAGGATCGTGGCCATACCCGGGAGATCTTGCCAGCATCCGCCCGCGCCGCAAGTCCGAAATGAAGATCCACATCACGGACGATAAGCGTCACCCAGATCTGCCGAGTCCAATTGCTTCTGTCGGCTCACTTCGCTCAAGCCCGTAAAACAGTTCTTAACCAGTCGCCCCAAAATACCGCTGCTTTGGCGTCGGCCGCTCTGACGCCACGTGCCGACGCTTGAGCGTACCACCGGTGAGACTCCTCGGTTTCCCCACGTTTCTCAAGCAAGACGGCATAGGCATACGTCTGATCCGGATCGCCGTTGAACGCTCCTGTTCGAGCGTGCCAATACTCGGATTCTTCCTTGTCGCCGTTCTTTTCGAGAAACTCGGCAAGATTGCACATAGCATTAACGTCGCCTGCCTCTGCGGCTTTGCGGAACCACTTCTCGGCATCACGATTTTCTCCGCGCATAGAAAGTACTAGCCCAAGTCTTGCCATACCCTCCGTGCTCCCCAGGTAGGCAGCGGTGCGAAAAGCGGCTTCAAGAGAGGCGCGGTCTCCCTTCCTGTGCAGCAGGGCCCCGAGGTTGGTAATCGCACGGAAATTTCCAGCGTCGATTGCAGCGCGGTACAATTTCTCGGCCTGGATCGAGTCTTCGCGCTCGTCGAATATGGTTCCCAGGACGTACATGGCATCCGAATTTCCTACGTCTGCAGATCTCTGAGTCCACCTTACCGCTTCGTCGGTTACCGGTCCTTCTCTGCGCACCAGATGTTCAGCCAGCAGAACCATTGCCACATCGTCTCCAGCTTCAGCGGCCCTCCGCAACCACGAGACACTGTCTCTAGCCGTGTGGGATGCGCCGAAAACATAAAGTGCGATCATCGCGCCTGTGTGACCGGCTTCCGCATGTGCGTCAAGCATGCTCATGATGAGTTTATCGACGGTATCGCGGGTTATATATCGACCCGACTCGTCGACCTTCCAGGGATCGAACGTGTCAAGAAAACGGTCTAGATTTTTAATTGCCCTATGGTCGATATTCTCGATAGCTACGATGTACCATTGAATCGATTCTATGTGATTACCCTGTCCGTGAAGTGCCACCGCGAGCGGATAAGCGGCTCCACGGATCCCTAGTTCGGCTGCCTTGCGGAACCAGGACGCAGATTTATCGTCGTTGCCACGTTTTGCCAACAACGTTGCGAGATTGAACATTGCTTCCGGGTGGCCAGCTTCAGCTGCACTCTGCAGAATATCCTGTGCTTCAGTAGGGAATCCGCGTTGTCGGGCGGTCAAACCTACCGAGAAAAACGCATCTCGGTCGGCCCCGTGTGTAGCCTTTCGCCAAAAACTCGTTTCGACGGCCCGGACGCCGTGGTTTTGACCGTCGTCCGCAGCCACAAGATAATCGAACGGTCTATATCCGCGGGCACCGTCCGCAAGGAAGGTAGTCGATATCGCTGACGCCAAGCCGGCGCCCGCCGGGGGCATTCGAAGGCTCTTGATCTTAGTCCGTAATATGTCGGGCGATACCACTATCTCCGGTCTCGTCGAATGTAAGGACTCTTCCGCAAGCTGCGCCAGTGTGTGCTCAGGAATCGGGTCCGGTCGGCCCACACGGGCCCAATCGATCGCGACCTGGATAATGGAGTGCGCAATGGGATCGCTATGGCGCGAGTCGTCATAGCGTTGTAATAGGTCGTTCGCACCTGCCAGCAATTCGCCCAGTCCGTACTGTCCGAATTTCAGTCCCGGATAGGCATGTGCGGCCGCTGACTGCTCATCCGAGTCGTCACTGGTTGAGGCAAGGTCGATGGTTACTGCGCGTTCAAATATTCTCCGCGATTCGCGGTAGATCTCCCCGATGTTCGCACGTAACCGTTCTCGGGCCTCGGAACGAAGCGTAGCGACAAATCGTGTTCTTCCCGGCCGGGATCTCATGCGATCCAGTAACGCGGAGCTAATCGGGTCCGAACTGATTAGAAAACGATCGAGATCATCAAGCCACACGACAGCATCATCGTCGGTGCTTGCGATGCGCGGATGCATCGCAAGCAGCCTGAGCTTTCCAGGCAGCGGTGCGATCAGCGATGCCTCGGGGTGTGCATGACGCAGAGCCTCGAAGAGGGTTCTGGTTTTACCCGCTTTCGACGGACCCACCAAAATTGTAAGCCGAGTTGTTGACAGTGCGGTCACCAGCCTGGCATCCACCTGGTTGGCGAAGCGCGAAACATAAGGATCGAGACGGCCATGGCTGTCAGAATTACCGAAAGTGGAGGGGGTGGCACCGAGTGTATAAGGGTCGAGGTCCGCAACCTTCGGCAAGTCATCGGAGCCGAAGAGCTCCACCAGTTCCGCCAGATGCGCTGAGGTCGAATCGATCGACTCTCCGTAGTTGATCACAATATCTCGCCCGGCCTTCACGTCTTCGACGTTTACTCTCGGAGCGTTCGACTTCGACTTCGACTTCGACAGGGCATCGGGCGAGAATTCCGTGCTGTCACCGGACAGTCCATTTTCTGATTTGCCAGCGGTAATGCCCCGAATCTCGATGTTCTCCGTGAACCGGCTGTCCTCGAGATGCACCGAAATATCCGGAGAATAAACGTCGGTTATCCGTAAGTTCGCAGCCTCGATACGTTGAAGATCGACACCGATCGAGGCGGCCGGATCCGGATTCTCGTCTCGCACCGCCCGGTGCACCGCCCTAGCGGCGTACACGAGTTCCGCATCTCCGGCCGCACCTGCCATCTCCAAATCCTCACTAAGTGACAGCCGTGCCGGTACAGATCCGGGCGACTGTTCCAGCGCCCGTAAGCCCACCGAGCCGTATCGCTCTGTGATTACTCGACGCAGTCGCCGGTACGCAGCCGCGACGATGGGAGAAGTCGAGTCTTCGCTCGCTACAGCGGCGCCCACCGCCACTGCAGTCGCGGCCAACGCAGCCGTGGGATCCACGCCACGGATCGCAGCATCTTCGGATGACATATCAACTCGCAATCTCAGTGACGCCGAAAGGTCACCCCGTCCGTCCGTGCGGACTGGTTGTCGATCTCCGAACGGATGCGTCAACGATAGGTCCCGTCAAAAGCATAGATCCGTGATATGGCAGAATCATCGGCCCGGCTTGACCTTTGACGTTATGCGAACTCGCCGCGTGGCAGGCTGGTCGGGCATGGGCGTACCGTTGCAGAGGTCTTTGGGTCACAGCCTCGTGTGCGGGAGGGGAAACGTGCTGGAATCGGTACCGACGATCGTGGCTGACGCAGTGGCGGCTGGTGCTGCGGCGGGGATGAGCGACACTGCCAAGCAGGTGGTGCTCGACGCCTACAATAAGGTCAAAGACCTTATTGCACGCCGGTATTCAGTAGCGGATGTAGCACCGGTGGAGCAGCGCCCAGCGTCGGCTGCGCGGCGCGCAGTTTTGGCTGAGGCGTTGGATGACGCCGGCGCTGTTGATGATCGCGAATTGCTCGGTGCGGCACAGCAACTCATCGCAGTGGTGCGTGCCCATGAGGCCTCGGTGGGTGCGGCAGTCGGCGTCGATCTAGAACGAATCCAGGCTGCCGCACTAAGGGTCGTCAAGGTCGAGTCTACGGGCACCGGAGTGCGGGTCGTTGACGGAACCTTCGACGGCGCGATAGATATCGGCTCGGTTCAGGCTGGCAGGCCCGATCCGGAGATCCCTCCGCAGAGGTAGTCCTGTTACTGACGCGCGCCACCAGAGCGTTCGCGGGGCTCTTGTCAATCCTCCAGTCAATGCTTGTGGTTCGGCCGGGCAGTGGAGCCGGCTAGTTCCAATCTCTAGTTCAGAGAAGATCCGGCGGCTTCCATCGTTGCCGTCGTCGCACGTGATGAACACCCGATCGATGCCCATCCGGTGCGCGAGATCGAGACTCTGCCGCAGGATAGCGCGGCCGTAACCTCGGCGTCGGTGTTCGGCGAGGACGGCGTAGCCGATATGTCCGCCTCTGCGAGCCAAATAGTCGTTGAGCGTGTGCCGGATGTCGGCGCGGCCGACGATTTCGTCGTCGAGGGTGGCGATCAGAAAGGTCGCGGGAACGATACCTTCCGGCAAGTTGCGGCCCCGACGGTAGTCCTCGAGCCTCTCGAGGTACTGCTTCCAGTCCATCCCCGGTTCCAGACCGAGAGCGAAGTCGAAGCCGTCCTCGACGGCCATCACCTGATGGGCCGCGCGTACGACCTGCTCGTCGCCCATACGAGGGGAGCGCAGAACCACGGTACCGATGCCGAGACCGTTGACGGACATGGCAGAACGATAAGCCCACGGGAGTGCGGAGTCGATCGCTTTTCCCTCCAGCACATCGAGGTTCACTGCCATCAGGCGGCCAGTCCGAGACGCCTACGCAGCGAGGCCCGCTCCAGCAACGAGACCGATGTTCTACGCAACCTCTACAGAGGTCGCGAGAACACGTGAAAGAATTGACCCGACAGCTACCTTCAGTTCGACGAACTCGTCGAAGCCATGGAATACCGCGCCAAAGCGGCATCGTTGTCCGCCAACGCGAGCCGAGGTAAACCCGCTGCCCAATCACTACAACCCACTGCGGCTCCGCAGGACAGCCGTGGAAGGGTTGGCGGGGTCGGGAATTCAGGTTGGATACGGTCGGCAACGTTGAACATGTTTCCAGCGGTACGCATTTCACACTTCCGGCGTTACCAATCAGACGTTCATGATGCGGCCGATCGGGTGGTCGCGGTGTCGCAGCGATGCACCGCGCAGTCGAATGAGGTTCGTCTTCGCGGATGGCCGAGCAGGCATACACAGGCGAATTCGTTTGTCGGCGTCTGCATTAGGGTCGGGTTGCTGCGCCTTGCCCCTGGCGGCACCGACCCGGCTCCGAAATCGGCGAGGTTCTCGCCGACGGCCACGACAGCCCATCTGGCGGCGGTGCACTGCTGACATCTGTAGGTGCCGACGATGGCCGCTGATTCCGCAGACAGAATGCTGTGGTTATGGCTGTGTGCCGTTGGTTGTCGGTGCCGCGATCTACCGTGGTGGCATGCCCGGTGACAGCGAGGTCGGCACCGACGCGAGCTGCCCGGTGTGGTTCGGCGGGGATGGCGATCGAGACGGCCGGTGCGCTCGATTGTTCGCGAAAGTTCCACTCTTTCATCGGGATACGCAGACCGTGGGATGCTCTTTCGGGCGAACCCGCGAGATTGGCTAAGCGTCCTGGCTGAAAGCCGGAAGCGGGGAGGTTCGTGTGGTGGTTGAGCCGGATCGGTTGTTGCAGGTGGTGTGGTCGGTTGCCCGAGAGCGCGGCTATTCTTGCCGGTTGTCTGGGCCCGATCTCGTTACGTTGTCCGGTCGGTCGGTGTTCACCCTCGCGCTGGGTGATGTCCGGCGTCTGGCGGAGTCGTGCCCGGTGGAGGAGTGGGCGGTCATGGTCGCCGATCGCATCGACACGCGGCTGATCACTATCGAGACCGATGACGAAAGCCCACTCGATTACAGCGATTTCACCGTCATGCGACACCTGGTCCGGACCCGGCTATACGGCACCCGGGCAGTGGAGGCGAATGGGGTTCGGCGGGTCGTGGCTCCCGGACTGGTCCAGCGAGTGCTGATCGACCGGGTGCACACCGTCGTACACGTCACCTACAACATGCTGGCACATTGGCCGATCGACGAATTCGAGCTGTTCACGCTGGCCGAACGCAACGTGCGTGAGGACGGACACGTCCGCATCACTCGCGACCGGTTCGATACCGTCCCGTTGGCCGAGGGCCTCGCGCCGATCGCGCTGCTAACCGGTCCGGAGTATCTGACCGCCCACGCGCGCTGGCTCGGCGAGCATCCGGTCACCGGGCCCGGCGGCGCGGTGCTGATCATGCCCTCGAAAGAGTCGATCTACGCGTACCCGGTCACTGGTGTCGAGGTTGTTCGGGCGGTCACTGTCCTGGCGCGGTTGGCGGTGCTGCATGCCGATGACCCGTGGCCAATCAACTCCTGGGTGTACTGGTGGCGCGATGGCACCCTCGATCTGGCTGCCACCACTGGCCGCGACGGCAACACCGTCGTCCTCCGTCCCACCGAAGCGTTCCACCGCAACACCGCCACCCTCGACAACACCGAAAGTTCTGGTTAACCCGACTAATACTGGGCGCTGTGGTGTCGAAGGCGGAACGATGTGGCGACGGGTGTGTCAGGTAGACACTGTATGCGGTATTTCGAGCAGTTCGTAGATGTTATCCCCCCATTCCCCCCAACAACGGAGCTTGTATTTGTCTATGAGGTGAATCCTGTGATTCAGGGCAAATTCTGCTGCTTGCGGTGTAAAATTCGAGTTGGTCACTGCAATGACAATATTAGCTCCATGCTCGGGTCGAGCTGTACCGTTTATTTCGTAGAGAACTCTTGATCCGATCGAGCCGCCGCTGCGAACCTTGCACTGTATGACAACCTTGCGGCCATCGGGCGTTTCTGCGATAACATCAGCACCTCGGTCGCGCGGACCCCCGTTAGTTCGAATGAGTGTCAATCCGTCCCTCTTCAGCAGAATAGATGTCAGGCGTTCGAGTTCCGTACCGTCACATCGGTTGCTCAAACCAATACCCTCGCCACTGTAGGAATAATCGCTTCTCTTCTCGTGTCGGTCCTTCAAAAGATTGAACTCAGACATGGCGTGAGCACTGTCCCGCTGCGCGTTTTCAAACACTTTATCAACTATCCAGAACTGCTTTGTGATCAACTCGATTCGACGGTCGCTTCGATCTTCATTTCTGAACGCTTCTGTCAAATTCTCGTTGCCGAATTCGGAACAAATCTCCGAGAACGCCGAGTTGGCTTCGTTTATGGCCGACTCCATCTGAGCTTGATGATCGCTAAATACGGCCATCTGCACGGTTGCCCAGCGCTCCATTTCCGGCTCGGCAAAAGTCCATGAGTGCACCGTTTCGGCGAGAAATTTTCGGAAGAATTCAACCCATTTTTTGGCCCAGTCTCTGTGCTTGGACATAGTCTCCAACGCCTCTTTGGCGACTACCCCTTCTGCGTGCCACAGAAAAACCGCAAGGACGTCATTGGCGTCAGCCTGACCAATGATTGAGCCGATGGCCCGTCGCAAGTCGCGATCTCGGTAGCGGAGAGGACGGACCTGATCTGGACGGACGACTAATTCAGCTCGGTCAGTTCTTGTCGCCGAGGCAGTGTCGATGATCACCTCGGAAGGCTATAAGAGCGGTGTGACATGTCGGCCGCCGAACAGTCCGCACCCACCACACTGCCTGACACGCTTCCATCACGTCATTGCTCAGGGCCTCGAATCGACCTCCGCTCGGTGTCCCGATCGCTCGCCGAACTACGGTGGTTCAGCCGAGTCCGCGGCCCCGCAAGCGTTTATCCATCGCTCGGAACTGAACTGCAAGTCGAGGTGAAGCGCTTGCCGTCGACAGGTGGGCGTGTAGCGGCGGGTCATTGGTTTCGACTAGAATCCGGATTCCGTTTTGACGAGCGCCGTGAACGCTGCGGGATCTTCCTCCCAGTCGGGAGAAGCTATGAATCCGACTAAGCGACCCCACGGGACGGCGACGAGCAGCGTTGGCGCCGTTCAGGATTCGTCCTCGCATACGAGCAGATACGCCGACTCTGCATGCACGACGCAGTCGTCCCGATGGTGGGTAGCCGTGGATCTTGAGGAGCTGCCGAGCACGCTCAGGGGCCGAGTTCCATCAGGTGCACCTGGCACATGTACTCCGCCAGCACACCTTCAGCATGCACGAATGTCATGTGGCTGAACGGATTTGCCATCAGCGATCCGCCCCGTCGTGCGGCGTGTTCGCATGCGGTATCTCAGTGTCATCGACGACGGCAGATCTGTCTGGGCGAATCGTCTTCTGCGGATCCCAATCCCTCGCAGTCTCCGGCAGCCACACCCATCCGATCCGCATGTCGGCCAAGCGTCGGTCCAAAGCCCCGATCTGCCGATTGAGCTCCGCCGCATCAACGGACCTCCAGCGCCGACCTTGACGTTGGGAGATCAATTCAGTTCACGGCACGTTCGAACCACCCGCCAGGTGCGAAATCAGGAACCACGCGCGGCAGCTCTCGCGGCTTCGCGCTGGTGTCCGCGGGCCAAAGCACTTCTGCGCGCTTGGCGGCACGCCGGAACGCTTCGGTGTCGAGTTCGACGCGCTGCTCGGCGATCCCGGCCGCGGGCCAGGCGGTGATCACCGTCAGCGGACCGGGCGGCGGCAGCGGTGTCAGGTAGTAGGCGGTGATGCTGATTCCTTCGCTCGAACCACCGCCGCCACCCATCAGGATCGCGGTGTCCGCGTCTTCGTCGAGGCGCCAGCGATCGATATTGGTCGCGGTGCGTCCGTCGGAGAATTCGACCCCGATCAGAAACTGGTCCTTGTCGCCGCCGGGATAGCCATGGAAGCTGCTGAACGCCGAATGATCGCTTCCCGGCCGGACGTACAGGTGAAACGACAACTCGATTCCCTCGCGGTAGGCGCGAGCTCCGACCAGCGCCGCGACAACATCCTCGGTGCGCACCAATACCCGCTCAACCGGTATCGCTACCGGCATCTCATTCGATGGTCGCGTGCGTGTACGGGTCACAGGGCCGGAGCTCTCTGCACTGGGTTGTGTCGAAGCCGGTTCGCTCATTATTTTCCTGTCCTCGTCGTGGGTGTCGTTTGGTTGAGCAGCATTGGCCGGTGCGCCGCGGCGGTGTTCGTTGGTGCCGACAGGTTCGACCCGTAACCGTCCAGCCGACCTTCGGTCGAGCACCCCTGGAAAACGGGGCTGAAAGTTTGGGGGCCGGAGTTCGACTGGATCACCGTGCTCGGCGTCGACGTGCGTGGAAGTGATGGTCACGCTCGACCAAGGCGACAATGTCCTCGCACATGTTCTGGCTCAGTGGTGTCGCGAGACCCCGGAGGATGGTGTCGGTGAGTTGCCAGGGATCGGAACCGACGAAATCCACACCAGGGGTGACACATTCGACCAGTTGAGCGTGCTCGTGCATGAGCATCACCGCCGTCCGCACTCCGATGGGGTGTCCTTGCCGTTGCAGCCACATGGCCAGATCGTGTGCGACGTCGCCGACCTGGCGAGGCCAGCTGCGGCCACCGCCGTCGACCGCCCACTCCGACTCGTGCACACGGCCCTGTGCGCTGGCCTTCTGGAACCACCATTGGTCACCGACGGCGTGCAGCAGAACCCGGCGGCGTTTGACCTCGACCGCCCACACTCCCGCTGGGCCGACGAGTAGGTGGTCGGTCTCGCCGCGTCGGTTGCGGTAGCCGCGGAGCATGACCCATTCATCCGGTAGTAGGCCAGAAAGGCTCCAGGTGAGCAAGTCCTCGCCGTATACCCCCGCGCCTTGCTGCTGGACCCGGTGATATGCCTGCTGCACCTCGTACTCGGCTGATTCCACCTGCCGGGACACGTCACCGACCCGTGCTTGTGCAGCTTGTTCGTCGGCGGTGGGCACCGACAGCAACCGCTTCCACAGCGGCTTCGTCCGGCGAAAAGTCTCCAACTCGCCGTTTGCCTGAGCGTAATAGCCTTGCCACGCGGCATGATCGGCTGCGGCGCCCTGTAACTGCTGCTCGGACAGGTGAAGCTGCTCACCTCCGTGATCGGACAAAACCTTGACCCGCACCGTGCCCGCCTCCTCCACGCGCCCCCGACACCCAGCATGCCCGACGAGTCGAAGACACGGATAGGAATGAGCCACAGGGGAATTCGCATCCGCACCGCGCGACGTACCCAGGAAGCCAACGGCGACACCATCGTTTCGTATTCCGACATTGAGCACCCGTACTGGAGTTTGTTGCGTCATCCCCCGCATCCGCGGGAGACGATCCGAGCCGACTCGAGTCCGGCGGGGCAAACACATGACTATGTCGGCGCCTAACACTATCGGTGGTATCGCTATCTCCTGCTGCTACGACCAACGGAACATAGGTCACATGCCGAATAGCTGTGGATGGCAAGGTAAAAGACGCACAGACATCTACCGGCAAGTACGCAGTAGTGAACTGCTCCGACACAATCTGAGCGCGTAACCTCCAGTCGAGAGCCCGATCCGGTCCCCCTCCGGATCGGGCTCGGGCTCTCGCATGTTCTGGCCCGTCATTGAATGGGACAACCGCGGACACCGCCACACGGAACCAGCGCACGCTTGCGGCACGTCCAATCACGCATGACCGAAGATGAGTTCGACCTTGACCCCGGCCCGCACACTGACGAGAGCCTCGCCGCAGAGTTCGAGCGTTGGCGCGCGTGGGTGCAGCGGCAGCACTTCGCGGAAGATGGGCCGCCCAGTCGGGCCGCCGCAGGTTAGCGCGACTCGATTTCATCTCCTCGTAGGCGCAGTGACTTTCTCGGTCGCCGGCCCAGTAATGCCGGCCTCGGGCCAAGCGCGGTCCAACTGCTCGGCCAGACTCGAAGGAATCCGTCGGACGGCCTTCCTTCTAGCATCCATAAGGGTGATGGTGATGTTGTGTCTGGCGGAATCCGCGTTGCCGTCCAGCGTGCCCTTGATCGGTTCGTTGAACACTTGGCTCCGGTCAAGCCCCCGGTGATCGTCACCTCGCCCGGCTTGCCCTCCGGCGACTTGCTGACACCTGATACGGCGGTGGGGTAGGCCACCGGTGGTATCACTCTACCCCGCTCAACGTATCGTGATCGAACATAAGTTCGAAACGTGCGGTATTCTTGATGGGTGTCCGCTCGCCCGCTCTACATGGTCGATGGCAAAGTCGTGCCGTCCGATCGGCTCGTGCGGACCGCGCGCGGATGGGTCGAGCCCGCGCCTGTGCGCTGCCCGGCGGGTCATGTGCTGCGGCAGGGGCGGGTCCTCGTCGGCTGGATTCCGTGTGTCGGCGACGGCCGGTCCGGGCACCGTACTCACGAATGTGCCTGCGGCTCCGTCGTCTACACGCCGCCGCGGGAAACCGAATGCCCGTGCCGCACACGAGGAACGACATGGACGCAGCGACAGAGCGACTGATCACCGCCGTGGTCGACGCGATCGCACCGCGCACCGATTTCACTGCCGACCAGGTGCACCGTGCGGTGTGCGCCGAGATGACCCGGCCACCCTCGCGTGAGCAAGTGGAGCAAGTGATCGAGGTTCTGCAGACGCCCGGGCTGCGGTACACCCCCGGCGACGTCGGCTGGGCCGTAGTCCTGCGGCTGCGTGATCTGGAATACCTGGCCGACCCCGCACGGGCCAATGATGCACCGCCGCCCGATGACGACGGACCGAGATAACCGCCGACCACGAAGTCGTGCAGACAGTTCCCGCGCTCGGCGGCCTTGATTTCGCCCATTGTGCGGACACTCGCGGGCATTTCCGGACTATTGGCGGACACCGCGAACGGTGTTTGGTTGATCGACGTGGGGTCGACGAACTCGATCAGGCCCGAGATGCGCGTGGAACACCCACTTCCAAACTCTGAGCTGCAGGACGGGGATGGCGGGCAGTCGATCGAGACACCGCCGCGGGGCCAATCGTGTATGGGGATTCGAGTAGTCGATCGTCGACCAGCGCGGCTGATCCACGGGTATCAACCGCGCAACGTCAACGAAATTCGCGAACATTCGAACACGAGGTCGGCGTTAGGCGTATTTCTTGTCGAGCCGGTCGTTGGCACGAGCTTCGCGGCAATGACGTCAGCAAGAACTCCTCGTCGTAACTCTCGGCCGCACCGTCCTACCTCAGCGCGGTCGTCGCCTTGTATGTCAGTTGGTCCTGAGCGGTTACTATCGGCCACATGGGGAGGACACTCGTCGCTGTTGGTGCGCTATTGACCTGCGCCTCAGTCGCTTTCGCATCAGCCTGTTCCATAGGATCCGTCACGCCCGAGCAGCCGAGCAACGAAACGGGCACGCCGACGCGACTTTCCTATCCGGACTTCCTGAGCCAAGACCTCAAAACCACGATCGCCTACCGCGACACCATGCGTCCCGTCGATCCGTGCGGTTACCTGGACGAGGCAGTGGCAACACAGGTCGCGGGGTCGCCGCCGTCGTACCTCGGGGCCTTCAACGACTTCAATAACTGCGAGGCGTTCTTCAAAACCCCGACCGGCCCACTCCGGATCGACAAGATCGGCGTCGCCATGGGCGGCCCTGCCCACTCGGACTACGGCACACCGACAAACATCGGCGACACTACTATCCGGTACAGCAACGCTGGCGAATTTTGTACCGCGTACCTGGCACTGGATGACCGCCAATCGCTGGCGTTTTCTGTCTCCACCAAGTCGGACCTGGCGGGGTCGCGCGCAGACGTCGATCTATGCCCGACAGCGGTCGATATCGCCGCCGCAGCCGTCCCATTGAGGTCCAGCCGTCCTCTTCGGACCGAATCTCAACGGGCGAACATGCCAACCAAACTCGCCAAGCTGGACCCGTGCTCGGTCCTGAGCGTCGTCGCTGTCGGTCACCCCCGGCTGTACGTCAACCCAGCTGCTGATCCGTGGAGTTGTCACTTCCAATTGGATAGGGACAAAAAGGGAACCGACCAGCACATCACCTACGCCTTTGCCTCTGACTCGCACCTCGACGCCCGCTACGACGGCAAAGCCATTGCCATCGACGGACTCCCCGCAGTCGAGCAGCCGGGTAAACCAGGCTCCACCTACGCCGAGGTCTGTCAGATCTACGTCGGCACCCGGTCATCGGTCTCGAACAAAGGTCTCCCCTCTGTGCTCGGCAAACTCGCCGAGCTGATCACGATCAGCACCGAAGGAGGCGGCTGCACCGCTGCTCGCGCCACCGCCACCGAGATCGTCCGGCTCTACAAGCAGATGCCTGACTAGACGGTATGAAGGCCCCCAACTCACTGGGCCAACTCGTCGGAGTCCTGTCGAGGGCGAGACACCTGGCTAGGTGGCGACGAAATGTCTGTAGGCGAACTCGTGGCTGCGGATCCCGTCAACGAATGCGTCGAACTCACCCTGGTCGAAGTGAAGCTTCACATCGCCACCCGGCTGGGTCGTCGGATCGGCGGCGGTGAATACGAAGGTGCCGTGGCGCTGTTCGATTCTCAGTGGGCAGGGTTCGGTGGTTCCGACACGGATGCTGTGCTGGTAGGCGTCGAATTCGTCGTCGGTAAAGATAAGCATTTGGCTGTTTGGTATGGCGGTTGAGCCGGTGGTTTGTTCGTTTCCGAGCTTGTCGTCCCAGATCGCCGTCCAGCCGTCGCGACGGGCTACACGTACGCAATTCTGTTGTGGTGAGCTGCGGGTCGCCTTGATGAACTCGCCGGCGGTGAAGATCGGCAGCATGTCATTCCTCTCCTACAGTGCAAAGCAAGGGGCGTGGGGCTCGGTCAGTTGCCACGCCACCTTCCTCGTTACGGCTTGTAGCCGATAGCCGCGAAATTACACGGCCGGGCAGGGTCCTTGGTGTTGACGGGTACGTCGGGCCGCCAGTCCGGTGCATAGGTGATTCCGGGATCGACCAGATTGAAGCCGTCGAAGAACTCGGTGAACTGCGTGCGGCTGCGCAGCGTGGCAGGGTCGGATGTGTTGTCGTACAGCGCGGCAGCGGCGCCCAACTGCTCGCGGATCTCCGGGCTGGCTTCGTCGACTGAAACATGGGTCATTGCTATGTAGCTGCCCGATGGCAGGTACTCACGCAGTCGCGCCAGTACTTCCAGAGGCCGGCTGGAATCGGAGATGAACGGCAAGACGGATACCAGCAGAAGACCGACGGGGTCGCCAAGATTGATCAGGCGCTGGGTGTCAGGGTGTTCGAAGATGCGGATTGGGTCGCGCAAATCTGCGTCGATGATCGCGGTGATGTCCAGAGCGTTGGCGCGGTCGAGGAGTTCGTAGGCCCGGGTCACGGCCTCGAGGTCGTTGTCGACGTAGACGACGCGGGCGTTGGCTGCGATCTGACGGGCGATCTCGTGGGTATTGCCGCCAGTAGGTAGCCCTGACCCGACGTCGAGGAACTGTTGGATGCCTTGGTTGGCCATGAACTGAACGCTGCGGGCTAGAAAAGCCCTGTTGTGTTGCGCCCAAGTGTGGGCAAGGGGGAACAGTTCGAATACCTGGTCGCCGAACACCCTGTCAGCATCGAATACAGCTTCGCCTGTGAGGTAGAGGTGGTACATGCGGGCTGCCGATGGCGTTTTGGAGTCGATCTCGCGACCGGTGTAGCTGTCGGGGGTCACCGGGTTCCCTTCGTGGAGCGGTGGACGGTGTTTCACTGACTGGTTGAGCCCTGTCGGCGAAAGGTTCGCGCAACGTAGTCCATGAATTGTCGAGAGTCCTCGGCCCCGAGCGCGGCGGCGCTGAGGCGGGTGAAGACGGTTTCGCGGGCGGCTACCGCGGGTTTGTCGTCGATGTAGCGGATGTCGCCTTGTGCTTCGACGAATGCCATTTCAAGGTCCCCGGCTGCGCCGGGTGATTGCACGCGGACCAGCGTGTAGCGGTCCTCCATACCTGCACCTGGCGCGATCACCGCGAAGGGCAGGATCTGGATGAGAATATTGGGGCGTTTCGACAGCTCGCTGAGGTGTTTGATCTGTTCTCGCATCACTGCGGCACCGCCGTACTGCCGACGTAGGCACGACTCCGACAGGATCGCGTGTAGCTCCGGTGCGTTCGGCTTGAACAGGTTCTGTTGTCGGGCAAGCCGGGCTTGAACCCAGTCCTCGACGGCGATGCCGCCGGGTCCATCTGCCTCATTTGGTCCTGGTTGATGCAATGCACGGATATATGCTTCGCCTTGTAATAGACCGGGCATGATCTCGGCCTCGGCAATGCGCAGCCGGTCGGCTTGCTCCTCGAGATCGATCAATAGCCGCAGTTCCTCTGCGTAGGCGCGGCGGTGACCGGTTGTCCAGAACCCTCGCTTGTGGTTGTCACGCCGAAGCTCGACCAGCGAGTCGATGTATCCGTCGTCAGTGAATCCCAGGCCTTTGGTCAGTTCTCGGAGTTCAGCAGCGGAGATGGTTCCTGTCCCGGTGATCAGACTGTTGATGCGCGATTGCCCGACCTCGATCAGGCGGCCAGCTTCCGCCTGACTAAGGCCTGCAGTTCGGATCATGTGCTCGATTTCGCGCCCCAGTAGCAGCCTGCGCGCGGTTCTCGTGGCCATATCTCCCACCATATCGGCAATAGCGATTACCTGGTTCTGGTTACCGAAATCTGATTATCAGGATAGATTAATCGGGGCAAGCTAGCACGACACCAGGGAGCACCGTGCGTCATCGCGACGCACTCTGTCCCTCAACAAAGGAAAGTCGGATGACGCCAGGGGTGACTGCCAGCCGGATGGGGCTGAATGATTCGGCCACTCCGACATCTGCACCGTGGGGTGCGCGACTGCGTGCGTTCCGCAAGGACCAGCTCGGACTCAGCCAGGACAAGTTCGCAGTCAAACTCAGAGAAGCCGGCGCCGAGTGGGGACTCAACATCGGGTGCGACCAACGTCTCGTCGCTCGGTGGGAGAACGGCGACGTCAAAATGCCTAGCCAGGACTACATCGAGCTCCTGGTCTCGCTCGGCGCACCGGTCCCGGCGGCCGCTCTGGATATGCCCGAGTCGTCTGCCCAGGTCGGCGTCGGGTCGAATGCCCTCTTGAAGCCGCCAGCCGCTTCGGGCAGTTTTGCTGCTGTGGAGGATGTGCGCAGGGCGAGCTTTCTGGAGGCGGTCGCTAGCGCGACCGTGGGGTCACCGGATTCGCTCGCACCATGGCTGCCGCCGTTCGCCAAAGGCGCACCTATCCCGACCAAGGTTGGCATAGTCGATGTTCGGTCTCTGCGCGACATCACCAGCGGTCTTCGGGGACTCGACCAGCGCCACGGAGGATTCGCGGTGGCCGAAACCGCGGTCGCCTTGCTGAAGTCCAATACCGGCCTTCTCGCAGGCTGCCGCAATGAAACGACGGCCGCCAAGGTGAAGGTGGCCTTGGCCGATCTCGCACGTTTGGCCGGCTGGTCGATCCATGATGTCGGTGACCAGGATCGTGCTCGCCGATACCTCGCGCTGGCGCTCGCACTGGCTCGAGACGCCCGCTCGGACAGCGGCGATAGCCTCGCCGCGTCGACCTTGTATGTGCTGGGTCGGATCAGCCTGTTCGAACGTGAACCCCAGGTCGCCCTGCGCATGTTTCAACTCGGGCAGATCCCGGCACAGGACGCGTCGAATAGCGGCGAATCGGCGCGTTTGTACATGCAGGAAGCGTGGGCGCACGCGATGATGGGCCGGGAACGTCAAATGAAGGACGCTTTGGCTCGCGCCGAGCAAGGCATCGGAAGTGTCGGGGACACAGTGGATCCCTGGACCCAGGTCTTCTTCACTGCGGGCGAGTTCGACGGCAACACCGCCGTGATTTACAACGAGTTCGCTCTCGCGACCGACGACCCGATTCTCGCCGAGCGCTACACAATTGCTGCGGTAGATCGTGCCAGTGCTTCACTCGTATCTTCATCGCCAGACCGTTCTCCGCGAAGTCTGCTGTTCGACCACACCACGGAGGCCACCGGTAGATTCCGACTCCGAGATACGGACTCTGCGGTGCAATCCGCCGCCGCCGCCTTGTCCATGACCGGAGAGGTCCAGAGCGCCCGGGTCGTCGATCGCCTACATTCGATGACTACGGCCGCCGCTCCCTCGCTGCAAAGAAACGGTGTGCGGGACGTCTGTCGGCAAGTTCGACAGTTGGCGTTGCCTGGGCCGAGGACCTGAAGGTCGAGGTTCCCTATCGGCCACTGCATAGGATGTGGTTGTGGCGACTGATCTCTCGCCGCGTCGCGATACGGAGTTGCGCGCGGCCCTGGCAGACGCATGCGCCCAGATGAACTTGAATGCGCATGGGGCAGAACTCATCAAGTACACCGTGAACGCGGTATTCCGGCTGCGATCGGCACCGGTCGTGGTACGTGTTGGAGCAGGCGATGTTGCGGAGGCCCGCGGAACGCGCCTCGTGCGAGTGGCTCGTTGGCTGGAGGGCCAAGGCGCACCTATCGCGAGGCTGATGGGCGGCCAGCAACCGATCTATGTCGAGGGCGGCTTCACAGTCACCTTCTGGCACGAGTTGTCGACACAGCCGAACTGGACTCCGACCGATCTTGTTAGCCCGCTGCAAACGCTGCACCGCCTACAACCTGATTCAACTCTTCCCAAGTGGGACCCTTTCGAAAACGCCCGGCGGCGATTGGATGCTGCCGACCCAGCAGTGTCGCCTGACGATGTCGGCTGGCTGCACGAACAATGGGCCGTTGCTGAAGATGAGTTCCGGCTGTGGGAGTCACAGATGCCCGCCGGTGTCGTGCACGGTGACCCGCACACAGGCAATCTCTTGCGGGACAGCTCTGGACAAGTGGTTCTGTGCGACTTGGACGAAACCGGAATTGGCCCTCTCGCATGGGATCTGGTGCCGCAAGCGGTGGGGGCGGTTCGATTCGACCGGACGGACTTCTATCGTGAATTCGCCGAGGTCTATGGCACCGATGTCCGACGCGAACCCTATTGGCCAGCACTGGCTCGTGTCCGGGAACTGGTGATGGTCACCAGTGTGCTGCCTGATCTCGGTCAACGGCCTCTGGTCGCCGCTGAGCACGCGCACCGCCTCGCGACGCTCAAAGCAGATCGCCGCACTGCGACTTGGAACCTCTACCGTTAGATAGTCGTAGCCTGAGCAAGGATGCCGGGCGGCATACCCTACTCATCGGCAGTATCTGCCCTATTGACATGCCGCACTAAATGTGGAGAGCGGCGTAATTGGCGCATCGCCTTCGCCTTTCGGCGGCGACCGCCGCTTCCGCAGCAAGCCTTGAAACCGCCCAGCGCAATTGGATATGCCCTACTTAGGGCACGTGGATCTGCCCTGCCGAATGCCATTGTGAGTGCCCATCTCTGGACGCTTGACTCGATACATGATCGCAGGTAGAGGGCTCGTTGAGAGGCGAACCACAGGCTACGAATCAGTGCTGCGGTCGGCGCGAAAATGGCCGTCGCACTTCAGAGGGTGGATGTTCACCACCGCTAAGGACGTGGCGCTCGTTCGGTTCGCTGATGTCACAGAAGGCGCCTCAAGTGATTCCCTACGGCGATCCGATCTGGTGGGAGCTGGCGTCGTGGTTGGTGCCAGTCGGGTTGTCGATTCGCGAAGCCGCGTTTCGTCTTGCTCTTGCCACACGACCTTCCGCAGCTGGTCACTGCCGCCGGTCGCGAAGAAGCTTCCTGACATGAAATGGAGGTCGCCGCAGTGGCTACAGCGGTAATGCACGTCTATGTCCGAGACGATCTGGCCGAGCCTGGGTGGCGTGATCGTGTCGAAAGCTTCATCCACGCACAGTCGTTCGCTCTCGGCGCGATCGTCCATGCCTCGGCCCGGGAGGACGCCGACGCGACTGAGACGCCCGGATCCGCGGCGGCACGGCTGTTCGACGAGATGCGCCGCACCGACAGCTTTCACGCGGTGACACCGTCCCGCGCGCATCTGCAAGGCATTCCGGTCACAATGCGACAGCGGTTCGCGCGGGCGGAGATATGGTTCTGGACCGTCCAAGATGACCGAGGGCCGCGATGACGGCGGTGCAGCGTTCGGCGTTGCACGAGCGCGGTCTGAGCGGTGCGACCGTAGGGGACTGGTCATGACCGGGCAGCGCATGCGGGCCTACGGGATTGTGAACTTGGACCGATCCGAGCCGTGCGTCGCCACTGATGTGCAGGCCATCCGCGAGATTGCCCGATACGCGCGGTGGGATCTACGTGCTGTGTCGGTGATGCGTTCCGCGAACCTGAGTGTGCTGCTCGCCAGTTTCGCTGCGTCCGGAATCGGTGTGGTGATCGTGCCGAGTGTGCTGCATCTGACCGGCTGGCTCGACGCGGTGCGCCGCGACTGCGAGGTGTGGACCTTGTCGCCGCCCGGCTACTGGCCCCGGATCCGGGCCTCCAGCGTGCCGGGTGAGTTCGTCGCCAGCTCGGGACTGTGCTGATGAGACCCCCGCGCCGGATCCGGCATATCCACATCGAGTCCGGCCCGCTCGCACTGGATTTCCAGGGCAGCGCCGACCAAATCCACAGTGTCGCCGCTGAACTGGCCGCGACCGCGCACTTGGAGGTCACAGTCGACGACGATGTGCGACCCAGTACTCCCGTGCTGCCCTGCGGCGGGCTCTGGGAATACCCCGACCCAGCCGGTCAATCGGTCAAGTGGCCACCAACCGGCCGCCTTACACACCGCGACTCGATGCCGCGCAGATTGCGCGACTGGTAAATACGCCTGTCGAATTCGGAAGGACAATTCAATGAGTACCGCAACGGTGTCCACCCCTTTGACCACCGGCACCGGAACCACGGTCGCCATGCGCGCGATGATCGATGAGCGTCGCCGGGTGTATCGGGACCAGTTCGGGTTCAATACCTTCCGTGATCCGCGGACCGATGCGATCACGATGGTTGCTGGGCCGGTGTCGGCGGTGATAACACCACGCGGTCTCGGCCCGCGGGTCAGAGCTTTGTCCGGTTCCGGGGTGGCGCCGGTGTTCTCGGTTGGGCATCGTCTGTGGGTGTTCCTTGCCGACTGCCCGACACCGACGGACAACACCGCTCAGCTGACGGCCGGTTTGTTCGAATACGGTGCGGTGCCGCTGGTCCCGGGAACGTTGATCGTGCTGCCGACTCCGGGCAACGAGAAACGGTGCTGGATGTACCTGCCCTACGGCGTTACCCGGCCCTCATTCGCGGCGATGGTCGAGGCGTTCCAGACTGCCGCAACGGAGGCGGGTTCGCTGTGAGCATCGTCGACCCGATCACGTCGCGGCGGTCGCTGGATGACCAACTCGCTCCGGCCTGGGTGGAATGGCTCGCGTACAAGACCGACGCCCTGGACCGGTTCGTCACCCACGATGTGCCGCAGCTGCCGCAGGACCGCTACTCCGAAACCGGAATCCGCATCGCCGAACGTGCTCTGCTCACCAGGTTCACCGCCCTGGAAACCGCCGATCCCGCCGATCCGCTGCTCACACGGTTCGGCTGCTACCTCGGTGAAGTCTTCACCCAATCCCTCGACGGGCACTGGTACAACGACCCGTTCCCGGATGCCCGTCTGCCCCGAGCCACGGTGCGGTTCCTCTACGCCGATGTCCGGCTGTGTGTCCGGGAGCAGGTTGTTCTGGCTCTGCACTACCGATCCGGCACCTACTGGTCGCAGATCTATCGCGTCTTGTCGGACCAGTGCGCGGCGTGGTGGGAATCCGGGCACAGCCGCCGCTGACCATCACACGCGATGCGGCAACGCCCAGGTCTCCCGCGATGCCCGGGGCACGTCAGACAGTCACTCACCGAGAAAGAGTTTGGAGAAGGTCATGGCCGAGGGAGCGATCAGATGGTGCGGATACGCCTGGGGCGGAGCCTATCTCGACCACCACACGCATCGGGAAACCGTCGCCGCGCTCACCCGCGCCCCCGCCATCGATCCGGCTGTGGTCGCGGTGATCCTGCCCGACCACACCCACCGCCCACACGGCCAACAAACCATCGCTGCGTGCGCACGCCGGATCCGGCTTCTCACCACCGGCACTCCCAGCGGCCGGACCGAGCCTGCCACCGGAGAAGTCGGGCGCGATGGCTGAGGACACCACACCTGCCAACTCTGTCGGTAAGGCACCTACCGTCGTGCCCCGACCTGCCCGCTTGTCGCGGGTGCAAAGCCGCCAGCGGACCCGCCAGCAGATTCTCGACTCCGCCACCGTCCTGTTCTTCAACGACGGCTACGCTGCGACGTCGCTCGAACGCATCGGTGAACGCGTCGGATACACCTACGGAGCGGTTCTAGGCCACTTCCGAACCAAAGATGCACTCGCCGTCGCCGTACTGGAGCAGGTGTATCGGCGTGCTCACGCCCGTGTGCACGGCTACCACATCCGCGACCACGACCACCTGCTTGCCACCGTCACCACCTGGATGCACGCCGCAATCACCCATCCGGGTTGGATCCGCCTCGAACACGCCCTCGCCGCGGCTGACGGGTATCGCGACACACGCGGACGGTTGCGCGATATCCACAGCACGGCAACGGATTTCATCACCAAAGCCATCGACCAGGCGCGCGTCGATCCGGCTGTCGACCCGGCCACAGCCGCCTCGATGTTGCTGTCGATCGCGATCGGACACGCCACCACCAGCCTCGACGCCATCACTGCGGCCGGGCTGCGTCTACTGGTCGACCACGTCCTCGCTCCCGTCGACCCGCAGGTCCCGATGAGTGCTGGCACCTCGCCGGCCGCAACCGATACCTGGCGGGAATTGCGATGACCGCCCTGCCTGAGAAAGACGTGCTACTGGCGGCGTGCCGCGGTCTGCCCACCGACACCACGAATCCGATGCTCGAGGCGGCTGCTGAGCTGACACTGCTTCACCGATCCCGCGAGCAGACACCGCACTGCATGCTCAGGGACTTCGAGCGCCACCGCCACCGGTTGATGCAGTCGGTGGATCTGTGGGTCACCTTGGCGGTTCCGGTGCCCTTCGTCGATGCACGGCTGCACACCCACTCCGCTGGCCAGGTCGTCGACCAGCTTGCCCAGCTCACGGTCCACACCTATATCGAGCTCGCGCATGCGCCGGAGCCGGTGTTCTACGACGCGCAGCTGCGTCTGGACGAGATGGGCGATGCATACCGCGACCTCATCGACGAACTACGCGTCGGCCGCCGACGGCTTCCTGACACCGGCCATTGCCTCGGTGCGGGCCTGGTCTGGTCCGCCTGGGTTCCCGGCGCTGAACCAGAAAGGCGCACATGACCGACCACCTTCCTCCAGAGGTCTCTTTGGATGCCGCCGACGGGAATCCAATGCCTCGAACCGCAGAGTTCATCATGCAGCTGACCCGCGAGTGCGGCGCCGAGTACACCATGACGCTCGCTGCCGCGGTCGAGTTCGCGAATGAGAACGATCAGGTGCGCTACATGAGCGGGCTCAACGCGGCGATCGACATCCTGGCGGGGGCATGTGGTGACAAATCCAAAGCCAGGGCGCTGGCTATCCATCACGTGTCGTCAATCGTCGCCGCGATCCACGCCGACCTCCAAAGCTCTGGCCACCACAGCGCAACCGGCCCGGATTTTTCGTTACCGCACGGTAGGCGCCATCGGCCTGGGGAGGCTGGAGCGGGTGGCAACTGCGGCGGAGGTGTCGATCATGAATGATTCACTGCCCCACCGCGACCGGGGGTTCGAGGTTCACACCGCCGCCGATGCCGTCGTCGGCCCGTGCAGTCGCCGATCCGGGTTGGGCCGAGAGCGGTTGCCGGAGTACCGGATTCGGCAGTTGATGAAGGGGAGAACAAAGCTGATGGAGCTGGGAGTTTCGTTGGACGTGCCGGATGTGCTGATCGTCGACGATGGGCATCTGCGGGCGAATTGGCCGTATCTGCGGGACCGGCTGCGGGCCGGGCTGGTCAACCATGACCGGACCGTCCTGTTCGCCAGTCTCGATGCAGGCCAGAGGATCCGGGATCTCTACGGGATCGCCGCTGTGCCCGCCTTGGTGGTGATCGATGTCGAACCCGACGTCGAGGACATCGCGGCATTGACCAAGCTGGAAGTGGTGGCGGGGGTGACCGGCGGCGCCAAGCTCGCTGTCGCTGACCGGCTCGCGGGCCAGGGCATTCCGTTCGTGGATGGATCACGCGGTCGTGCCCGATCGCAGGCGGAAATGATAGTCGGGTTGATGATCAGTGCCCTGCGCCAGATCCCCGCCTGGCACAACATCGTTGCCGCATCGGGGCCGTGGCCGCGCCCAAGTTGGCAGTTCACCGACCATCCGAGTTACGTCAACGGCACGGTCTGCGGCAAGCAGGTCGCGGTGATCGGGATGGACCCAGTCGGCCGCACGGTGATCGGTCTGTGTGCGGCGATGGGGGCGCACGTGTGGGTTGTCGACCCGGCCGCCGAGGAGTCAGAGGTCCAAGCGCTTGCGGCGCGGCGTATCCGGCTCGATGAGGTCGCCTTGATCGCCGATATCGTTGTCGTCGCGGGAAATGCGGACACGCCGCCGCTGACCGCCGAGATGGTTGCGCGGCTGGCCAGCAGAACGCTGGTGGTGACCGTGCGTGGCGGCGGGATCGATCTCGCTGCGCTGCGCGCCCGCGTGCTGGCTGACGAACTCCTGTGGGCGACCGATGTCTACGAGTCGGTGCCCGTTGCGGCTGGTGATCCGATCCTGGGCCGTGACAACGTCATCCACACACCCGCTATCGCAGCATGTACGCGGGAGGCGAACCTCGCTGTGGCCGACGTGCTGGCCGACAACATCGACCGTGTCCTGCGTGGAGGTCCACCACTGCGCTGGGATTGCGTCCCAGCCTTCACCGTCGACGACAAACCTGATGAACCGGCTCGAGGTCCCGCGGCAGATGAAGCGATCAACGGTGACGGCGCTACGGGTGAACAGCCATGATCGAGATGACGAAAACGAATATGTTGAGGCCCGGCAAGCCATTCGGCGATCCGGGAACGCCATGTGGCAGTCCCCCGGTGGTGGCGTCGATGGCGGTGACCGACGTCGGCACCGGGTTGGCGTATGTGCGTTTCGACGCCGATCACCCGCTCGACCTCAACGATCTGCGTGGCTTCGGGTTCGACTACGAACTGCTGGACCTCTCCACTTACACCCCCCGGGGGGATCATCGACGACCGCCTGTTCGAAATCGACTTACACGCTGATGTCATCACCGGCCACGACAGCTGAGCGGCCTGGCGAAACTCAGTCACGACATCACCGATGTCGCCGCGCTATCCAGTATCGAGGGCTGGATCCAGATGTGGCCTGAACGCGAGGACATCAACGCCTGCGGTGACCTCGAACGCGTCATGCTCGACACCGCTTTCGACCTGACCCAATCCGGCATCGACCTCCTCGAGACCTGTCGGCGGTGGCGGATGCACAGCCGGTACCTGGACCCCGACCGCCATCACGAACGGCTCCCGATCACCACGGCCCTGGCTTCAGCGGTCCTGGTCGGTCGCGAAATGGGTTGGTGCAGTTGGAGCATGCTCGATCTGGATCCGCTGGTGACCGAATCCACCCGAGGTGCGGATGCGTGAGGGGGCGTGCGCGTGCGGACCCCGATCACGGGTGATCCGGACACCATCCAGGCAGAAAGCCACACAGCGGAGGACAACATCGCGCCCCGCACAGCGACGCAGCTACCACCGAGCTGCTAGTGAGGGTCGGTTGCCGAGTGATGCTTGCCCACAACCACCAGCCGCTGACCACGACAGCTCACCGGTCAGGCCCAGTGCGTCCGACTGTCCGGAACCTACTCGCCGATCGCGACATCTGTTGGACAGCAACAGATCCGAAAAGCCGTGCAGCGGCACACGTTGAGTTGATGGGGGAGAGCTGAGGATGAACACAAGACGTTGTCGCTCGTGTGGCGGATCGCTGACTGCGGGGAACGTGGGTGAATTATGCGCAGTGTGCGCATCGACCGCCGGGTTCGAGAAGTTGATCCCACCAGGATTCTTCGACTCACCAGCTATGCGGAAGGCATTGGCGCACCACGATTTCGGTAGCGTTTTCGACGCGGTCAGGGCAGAAACCGGGTTGAGCCAAGGCCAGTTGGCGCAACTAGTGGGGCTGAGCCAGGGCCGGGTCTCGGAGATCGAGAACAAGGGCCACAAGGTTACTGGGCTTTCTCTCGGCGCACGGATCTCCATGGCGCTGGGGATCCCTGCGAGCACCATGGGGTTCTGGAGCGAGCCGGGTAGCCTTGTCGATGAGGAGGTGAGTTGGGTGTATAGACGTGACTTCCTCTCTCTGGCGACTGCCACCGCGGTGGGCTCGAATTTGCACCCGGAACTCGATCGGCTCGGCAGCCAGCTTCCCACGCGAGTGACATCCTCACCGCGCACACTGATCGGCGCCAACGACATCGAAGCGATCGAGGAAGTTGCCGACTTCTTTCGCCGCCGGGGCCTAGCCCGTGGCAGCGGCTTGTATCGCGATGCTGCCCTGGCGCAGCTGCATGAGGTTCGCTCCTACGAGCACGTCGAGTGCAGCGCGGTGTTGCGGCCCTGGTTGTGGGTGGCGACGGCGGAGCTGGCGTGGGTGACCGGTTGGCTGGCCTACGACGTGGAAGATCATGATGCCGCGCGGCGAGTGTGGTCATACGCTCTGTGGGCCGCTGGTCAGGGTGCCGATCATCCGCGTAGTACGGATTT
>NZ_JBIAFV010000027.1:0-76893 GCF_042869435.1 Nocardia sp. NPDC006982
GATGTTCGGTCGCGCCAACCTCGACCTGCTGCGCAAACGAATCCTGCTCCGCGACTGAACTATTCAGCCGAGATCACGGAAAGCGTGCCAGATCCGATTTTCGAAGAGCGCTGACATCCCCGCATGCGCGGGGAGCACTACATGCTGCCTTCACCGTTCGCGCGGCGTGCCGGATCATCCACGCGTGCGCGGGGAGCACTGCCCTGCTGCTGCTTTCGGTCGCCGCGGCGCTGGATCATCCCCGCGTGCGCGGGGAACACATCCATGGTTTCGAGACCGGCCCACCGATGTCCGGATCATCCCCGCGTGCGCGGGGAGCACCAGGCGCTCAGCTACCACGAAGCGGGCGGCGGCGGATCATCCCCGCGTGCGCGGGGAGCACAAGGCCCCGAGCACGGTCTCGGTCGGTGAGGTCGGATCATCCCCGCGTGCGCGGGGAGCACGCCGCGACCAAGAAGATTCTGCTCTACGGCAACGGATCATCCCCGCGTGCGCGGGGAGCACTGCGCGCGCAGCTCGGCCAGTTCGGGGCTCTCGGGATCATCCCCGCGTGCGCGGGGAGCACTCCACGGCACGGTCTGGGCGAGGGTCGGGCGATGGATCATCCCCGCGTGCGCGGGGAGCACGGACCACGGTGAGGCCGTCGCACGCCTGGGGGCGGATCATCCCCGCGTGCGCGGGGAGCACCGCAACACCGGCGCGAGCCCGGTCACCGTGACCGGATCATCCCCGCGTGCGCGGGGAGCACCCTCGAGGTAGCCCATCCGGCGGGTGAGATTTCGGATCATCCCCGCGTGCGCGGGGAGCACGTCCACTCCGGGCAACGTGTCCGGACCTGATGCGGATCATCCCCGCGTGCGCGGGGAGCACTGGTGACCGATCAGCGCGGGCAGGTCATCGACAGGATCATCCCCGCGTGCGCGGGGAGCACTTTTCGGTGCGGTCCAGGAACGATGGCGGTATCGGATCATCCCCGCGTGCGCGGGGAGCACAAGTACCTGACCGCGTACCGGTGGGTGTTCTCAGGATCATCCCCGCGTGCGCGGGGAGCACTTCCCTGACCGGCGCTTGTCGACGAGCCCGGCCGGATCATCCCCGCGTGCGCGGGGAGCACAGGGAGCGCTGCAACAGGGGTATCTTCCTGGCCGGATCATCCCCGCGTGCGCGGGGAGCACCAGTGATCGCGCCACCACACGCTCATGCCGGTCGGATCATCCCCGCGTGCGCGGGGAGCACCGATACAGCTCGAGCGGGCCTGTCTCGCGGACCGGATCATCCCCGCGTGCGCGGGGAGCACCAAGGCATCTACGCCAACGACCTGGCAGGCCACGGATCATCCCCGCGTGCGCGGGGAGCACACTTGCTGACGTGGCGGTTTGTCGACCAATCTAACAAATTCCATTCGGTTTCCTTCACGGCATCCAAGATGTACCAACGCAACGAATAGGACCGTATCCGCTGCACTAACTAGGCCGCCCTGCACGGTGATCGTGAGGCGATCGAGCTCGTTGCTCCCGACCGAGAACGTATAAGTGTCCAAAGACCGCCTGATCGTGCCCACGCACGAGTTCTTCTGTGCCCCACTATCGTTCCACGACCTGCCAGACGATCTGAGAATGGAACCAGCCGGTTACGCGTTGCGTCATATAGTTCAGGGGCGAGCGGGACGATCGGAGGGAGGCGGGGTGTCCGGGGAACTCCAAGTCGAGGTGGACCGGTTACGTGAGGCGGCGCGGTTTACCGCCGGGAAAGCACAGACCATCCGAGACGAACTCACCAAGCTCGACGACATGATCGGCAAGGAGCTTCTGGTCGATGGCTGGAAGGGGAAGGCGGCCAACGCTTACGACGAGTCGTGGGTGGAGTGGAAGCATGGTGCCGAGACGGTGGTCGCTGCCTTGGAGGAGTCCGCGGCGAGCCTGTCCGAGGCCGCTATCCAGTACGAGTTGCGGGATGCGACAAACCGGGAGGCGATCACCGGTTTGCAGGGGTTGGATCTGCCGTGACCAGCGAGGACGGCTACCGGGTTGACCTCGAGCAGCTCGATGCCGCGATCGATACGATGGACAAGTTCGGTCGCAGTGTTGAGGACTGGTTGGGCGAGGTCGACCGCCATATCGCCGACCTGCATCTGACGTGGTCGAGCCAGGCGGCGACCGCGCAGCGCGTGGCGCATGACAAATGGGTCGCCGGTGTCGGTGACATGCGCGACAACCTCGACGAACTCCGCGATGTCGCCAGGACCGCGCACCAAAACTACAGCGCCGCAATCGAAACCAACACCAGAATGTGGCCCTGATGGCACCTCCCGTGCAGGTGGACCCGCAGGGGTTCACCAAAGCCGCCGAGGTGTACGAGGGCGTGCACAACGCGTTGACCTACAACGTCGACACCTTGAACAAGGTGCTGGCCGCCTCCGGTGGTAGCGCAGGCTCGGACAACGCCGGCCGGAAATGGACCAACGACTACGACCCGGCCGCGTGGAGCACCGTCGACGCACTCGGTGACCTCGCGCTGGCGGTCGGGCAGATGCACGACCTGCTGCAATTCACCGCCGCCAACCACGCCAACGCGAATTCGCAGTCCGCGCCCGAACCGAACCCGAACGACCTCGTATTTCCCCCAGGGACGCTCAAGGTTTACAACCCGCCCGAGCCTCCGGCCGCGTTCGGTGGCCATGACACCGAACCCACCGGCTGGTCCTTGGTCAAGGATTGGGTGCAGGGCGAGGTGTGGCCGAACGGGCACCCAGATGTGTTGCGCAAGATGGCCGCGGCGTGGCGGACGATGGCCAACGGTCTGCGCGTATCGGCTGCCCCGCTACCAACCGCACGGGAGCTGATCGAGGCACAGCAGAGCCCCGAGACAGAGCAGGCGCTCGAGCAGGCCGACATCGTCAAAGGCGAGTTCGAGTCACTGGCCGGGGTGTGTGAGGAACTCGCGACTTCCTGCGACTCATATGCAAATTCGGTAGAGCAGACCAAGAGCGCGATCAAACACGCACTCATCGAGCTACTGGCGCTCGTGGCCGTCGATCAAGCCTTCGGCTGGATCGCGGCCCCGTTCACCGCCGGCGGGTCGGCGTACGCGGCTCAGGGCGGGATGGCGATCGCGATCAGCGTCTACGGCGCACGCATCGCGACGATGATCCGCGCCCTGGTGGGTGTGGTCGAGACCGTGCGCGTTCCGGTCGCGGTGTCCCAAGCCCTTGCCCGCGGCTCGGAATTGTTGATCCCGCTGATCGAAGCACGACCAGCGCTCGCCGTCGCCGATGGCGCGGTGGCTCCAGGGCCGTTCACATCCTGGGCGAAGCTTCGCCGCCCGAATCTGTGGAAGCCCACCAAGGACACGATCGTCAACAACACTGACAAGTGGAAGCGCCCTGGTGATGCCACCGAGGACTTCTATACCGTCAAGTCCGAGCCGGATATCAAGGTGTCGATCGACAAGAGCTACGACAAACACCCGGAGATCACCCAGCTCCCCAAGGATCCCAAGGGTCAGTACTACCTCGACGAAGCCAACGGAGTCCGGTACCCGGTCAAACCGGGTTGGGACTTCGGCCACAACAGCGGGTATGAGAACCGGAAGCTGATCGCCGACGCACAAGCCAACGGCTGGACCCAGGAACAACTGGACAAACAAGTCAACAGCCACCCCGACTGGTTCCACGTCGAGGATTCAACCGGAAACCGCAGCGGTAGAAGGGAACTGAAGTAGATGACCGAACGCGATGAATGGGGGCGCACCCCACTGCATTACGCCGCCCTGCACGGCGATCTCGAAGCCATCGAGCGCCTGCTCCCCACCGAGGATGTCAACGTCCGCGACAACGACGACTGGACTCCACTGCATTTCGCCGCCCAGGAAGCCAACCCCACGGCGGTCGAACGGCTTCTCGATGCCGGGGCCGATGTCGACGCCCTCACCGAGAAGGGCATGCCCGCGATCTACTGGGCAGCCACCGCCACCGGCGGTGACCCGGTCGCCACGATCCGCGTGCTACGGGCGCGTGGCGCCGACCCGCGGCGGGAGACGATCAAGACCTACTTCGGCCCCAAGAGCCCGCTGCATTTCATCAACGAGACCACCAACAAACCTCACATCAAAGCCGAGTTCGCGGACCTGCTGTGACCGAGGACCCCGACATCGACGCCGCGCTCGAGGAGATGAGGACGAAGATGTGGTCGACGTGTTCGCTGAGGTGGATTATCCGAGGGCTAAGCGGAACGCTGCGGTGAAGTGGTTGGATCCGGCCGCGTGGGCGCGGTGGCGCGATGTCGGGCTGCGCGGGCGGGAGTTGTCCGGGCGGCGGGATCGATCATGGCGGGGCCATAACGAGCAGCGGGATGCGGCGTTCGTCGACAGTCTCTACGGCACCGCGCTGCGGTTGAGCGAGTGGTCCAGCGTGGTGCTGCCGGAGCTGCCGCGGCTGCAAGTCGGGCGCGGCTTCTACACCTGTGAGCTGGCTGACAAGTGCGCCAAAGGTGGCTACGGACACCCGTATTGGATCCCTAGGCGCGCGTTGAGCGCAGTCTGGGGATATGTCGAGGGAGCCCGCGCACGGGCGGTCCGCCAGGCGCAGGACGATGGCACCTATGAGCGGCTTTCCCGCCGGATGCTGGTGGACGTCGACCGCCACGCTGGTTCGGTGGTGATGCCTGATGAGGAGAACGGCGGCTGGGTCGTGCGGGACTGGAACATGGTGCGTTCGTCGTTGCGGCGCAGGATGTTCCGGGAGACGCCGGCGGGGTTGGAGCCGGCGTGGTTGTGGTTGAACGAGGACGGGATGCCTCGTGACCCGCACGGCTGGCACCACACCTTCGACACCGCCAACCAGCGCGTCGCCGCGCTGGGGTTGAACAACTTCCGGGTGACTCCGCACATGGGTCGTCATTCGGCTGCCTTGCGATGGTTCTCGGTCGGCAAGCTGGTCTACGCCAAACGGGTCGAGCATCTCAGTGAGGACGAGGCCCGCGATTTTCGTGAGCAATTCGGCGGCACTTGGGATTTCGTGCAGACCGTCCTTGGTCATCGCCGGGTGGAGACCACGAAATCGGTCTACCTGGAGCCGTTCCAGAACTTGTCGGTTGAGGTCCTGCTCGCCCAGATCGAGGGACTCGATATCGAGAAGTTCGTGATCGAAGCCGTCGCGGGACACCCGCGAGTGATCATCGACCCGCTGGCGCGCGCACGGTGAGCCGGCGGGGACGCAAAGCCGCCCTGCCCAGCACCGGAACCAGCCCTGCCCGAGGCATTCTCGGCGAGAGCCTGGTCGTCCGATGCTTCGCCCAGGACGGCAGTGAGCACAAGGATTTCGACTTCGCCCGCCTGCCAATGGCTCCGGCAATGCAGCAGGAGCTGGCGGTCGCGTTCGCGCGGCGGACGGCTGGAGGAAGCCGGATGACGGCGATCAGCTCGATGCAGAGCGTGTTCGGGGGTGACCCGTTCGTTCGCTGAGTATCTGACGATGATTCCCGACCCGCCCAGCTGGGTGCGTGATCTGGAGCCGGGCCATATCGACGGCTACGCCGAGCACCGTCGCACAGCGGCGAGTATCTCGACAGACCTCGGGATGCTTAAGGAGCTGCTGCTGCAGGCCGACGGCGTCACCGATGCGTTGGTGGCGAAGCTACTGGAGCGCAACCCTCTGCGGCGGCCGGTGTCGACCAAGGCCAGCTACAGCCGCGGCGAGTTCAGGCGAATCGTGACGGCCGCCCGCGAAGACCTGCGTACTGCTGCTGTCCGGATTCGCCGCAATCGGGAGTTGCTGCAGAAGTATCGCGATGGGGACTTGGCCGACCCCGACCGGAGACTGGAACTGCTCGACTTCGTCGACCGTCATGCTGATGTCCCCAGATATCAGTTCACCCTTCGGAGCGGGGCGCCGCGAGACCAGGCGAAGGACTGGGTTCGTCGGGTCGGCTCGACGGTCGATGCCATCGGCCAACTACATCTGGTGGCGAGCGAGGCCATCGCGGGAATCATCCTGCTGGCAGCGATGACGGGTCAGAACCGGAGTGTGATCCTGAACGTTGGGGTGGCCCATCACCGCGCCGACGGGCACAGCGGACAGACTGCGACGGCGATCCTGGACACCCACAAGCCTCGCCGCGGCCACCGCGCCTACATGAACCTGGCGCTGTCGGAAGTTCCGGACTGGATAAGCATCCCCGACCGACCCGACGAATTGTCCGCCCGCGACGAAACGCACACCCCCTTCGGCGTTTACGCCCTGATGATCGAGCTGACCGCACGCTCACGTGAGCTAGCTGGCACGGACTAGCTTTTCATCGGCTATAACAGCACCGGCGGCGGAGCCTCCAAGATCGCTACGCGCTGGCTGCGGGTGATCGACAAACCTGATGGCTGGTATGGCCGGTAGAGCAGATCGCACAATCTGGTGCCTGATTCCAAAGATGACGAGGGGAACCCGGTTCCCATGCATGCTGCGATGGACCGTATCAGATTGACCTATCTGGAGTTGCATCAGAGACCGGTCGCGCATCGCGAACAGACGTTGGTCACGGATTACCTGTCGCGCAACTGCGGCAGTGTGACCGAATATCAGAAGGTCGTCGCCGGCGCGTTGGCCGGGGAGGTCGACAAGGCGCGGGCCCGCGCTGTGATCGCCCACCTGACCACCGAGGACCTCGCAAGGGCTCAGAAGGATCCCGACGCGGTCGCCGCCCAACACGGCATGGACGCAAGGGTTTTCAAGCGCATGATCGCCCGGGAACTCGACACCGTGATGGCGGCCTGCGTTGACGACGGCACGAGCCCGCATTCCGCTGCCGGAGAGCCATGCCGGGCCTCATTCATGCAATGCCTGAGCTGTCCCTGCGCGCGAGCATTGCCCCAACACCTGCCGATCCAGGTGCTCGTTCACGACTGGATCGAAGCCCGCAAAGCGGAGATGGCCTCCCTGACCTGGGTTCAACGATTCGGACTGCCCCACGCCCAACTCACCGAACTGCTCAGCCGCCACGACGCGATCGACGTCGACGACGCCCGAGCGGCCACAACCGACGCCGACCGCGCCCTGGTGGAGCGGTTCCTGAACAGAGAGCTCGACCTGCGATGACCACTCACGCCGTCGACATCCCTCAGCCCCATGACGCTCCCACCGAAACCCAGTGGCCGCAGGACGACACGCTGGTCCTGCTGAATCGTGAACTACTCCCAGGAACCGATCCGGCAGCGTTGTCCCGGTACTGTGATGACCGGTGGCATCTCAACGAGGCGATCTTCGAAGCCAACGCCGACGCGACCAGCCTGAACTTCGCCGCCATCCCAGAACCGCTGCGCCTGACCGCGAAACATTATGTCTGGCAACAGATCAACACCGACTGCCCGGTGCGGATGGGGAAGGTGAGGGTGAGTCGGCCTTCGATCCTGTCCATAGACTCATCCTGGATTTCCCTGAAAGACTTCCTGGGTTGGCTGCACCGCCATCGCGTCACCGAACTGCGTCAAGTCACTGCCGAACTGCTCGATTACTACCTGATCGATATCGGCAATCGAGACCTGTCACTGCCTAGGAAATATAGGCGAATCGTCGAGGTTCGACGGCTATGGTCCTATCGCAGCATCCTGCCGGAACAGATGAGGCTGCCACCGCTGCCGCCATGGCGACCTCTGCCACGAACTGCTCGGCAAAACCGTCCAGGCACGAGCGAACCTCACCCCACGCATCGCCGAGAAAACCATGCAATCGCTGCTGGCATGGTCACTACGGTTCATCGAGGACCTCGCCGACGACATCATCGCCGCCTACGCCGAATTCCAGTTCCTCGAAAGCCGCAGCATCGAAGGCCGGCGCAAATCTGGGCCTGTCATACGCTCACCCAAAGGCCAGATCGAACGGTTGGTCACCGATTACCTCGACCGGCTCCGCAGCAGCAGCGGCTCGCTGCCCGGCAGGACCATGCCCGACGGCACCACCGACATCGATTGGCCGCACCTGGGCCGGATCTTCGAATACGCGCCCCACGGCCTGAAGAAAGCAGCGATCGGGCGGGTCATACTCCAATCGGGAATCCCACTGGCAGACAACGCCTACCTGGATACTCCGATCACCGGGCGACTCGACCGAAGGCCTTGGCTCGACCGCCCGATCGCCCACTTCGAAGCCCGCACGCTGGCGCGACATCTGCGCACGGCCTGCACGGTGATCCTCGCGTATTTGTCCGGCGCTCGCCCGGCGGAGATCCTCAACCTGCATCGCGGATGCATCGAGCACGACCCACAATCGGGCCTGTTGGTCATGTCGGGCACCTACTTCAAAAACGCCACCGACGACGAAGGCAACAAAATCCCGGCAGGGGCACCGCGCCGCGATCCCTGGGTGGTCGTCGAGCCCGTCGCCGAGGCAGTCGCAATCCTCGAACGTCTACACGACCACCAACTACTGTTTCCGAACGACTTTGCCCGCCAGCGGTTTCACCCCGGCACACGCAAAGGTGAAGCGCGACTCGCCAACATCGTCGCAAAAGACTTGGAATCATTCATCACCTGGATCAACTCCTACAGCTCCAGTCGCGGCATCGACGGCATTCCCGCTGATCCACGAGGCCCCCTGAACCTGTCCCGATTCCGGCGAACTCTCGCCTGGTTCATCCGGCGCCGCCCCCGCGGAATCGTCGCCGGCGCACTGCAATACGGGCATGTCGAAACCCGAATGTTTCAGGGCTACGCCGGAACCTACGAGTCCGGATTCCCAGACGACTACGCCTTCGAAGACTTCCTCGCTCGTCTGGACGAACTCGCCGAGAACCAACGGGCCCTCGAACAGGGCGAACACGTCAGCGGCCCGGCCGCCGACGCCTACCGGATACGAGTCCCCGCCGCCCACAAACAGTTCGCCGGACACGTGCTCACCAGCGGAAAACAAGCCCGCGATCTGGTCGGCAACCCGCTGCTGCAGATCTTCCACGGCCAGGGCATGACCTGCGTCCTGAACCCCGTTCAGGCGGCCTGTCAGCTGCGCGGCACGGCCGACGATCCAATGGTCACCCCCGACACCGACGACTGCCGCCCCGCTGCCCGAACATCGCCCGCACCGACCGCGACATCGTCGAAATCCGCAGGCGCCGAGACGAACTCGCCGACATCGTCGCCGACCCCCTCGCACCACCCATCCGGCACCAGCGCGAACAACACGAACTCGACCGCCTCAACGCCATCCTGGAGAACCACCGGTGACCCCGCCCGCCGCGACCGAGAAAGGCCCCGTCCGCAAGAAACTCCTGGCCGCGATGAACCGGCTGCTGGACGGCAAACCGCTACGCTCCACCGGTCGGCTCAGTGTCTCCCAACTCGCCGTCGAGGCCGGTCTCGAACGTTGGAGACTCACCCACCAGCACATCGACCTCAAGGAACTGTTCCAGGCCCGCGTCAAAGCCGCCCACGCGGCCGCCGCGGCGGCCGAGCCCAGCGCCTACGACAAGCTCAAGACCGCGTACGCTGAGCTGCGCGCGCACTGCACCGAACTCGAACAACAGGTGCAGCTCTACGCATCGGTGATCAACCTGCTGACCCTGGAGAAGGAGTCCGCGCGCGAAACAGCACCGGTCGCAGACCTCGAGCGCGGACGCAGGCGCCGTTCAAGTCGGAACGTCGTCGGCCCCTGCTGAGGTCCGCTCGAACCTCGACGGCCCCCAGCGATCGGCTGCGATGCCGCACCAGTTTCCGGATCCGATACCGACTGAGTCGGCACCGCACTCGTTGCGCCGACTGATGCCGAGGCATAGAGTCGCAGTTCGTGCTGATACTCGCCGCGTGACGCGATGGACGCCGCTGAATGAACAAGCTGGTAGATGGTCACCGCAGGATCATCACGCGCCGCTACCGGATGCCGTCCGGGCACGAATCGGACTGGGACATCATCGGCAGCGGCCAGACGGTTGCGGTCGTCGCGGTGACCGATGACGATCAGACCGTACTGGTGCTGGCAAGTCGACTGTCGGGATGATCGTTGTCGGCTTCGTTCGTGGTCTGCCTGGAGGGTCCTGATCCAGGCGAGTGTGTAGGTGGGGTCACCGACCGGCGCAAAATTCGATCCCCGGTTCGGGCGGCCGCCTATTCCGATGGGGGCGAGCGTTTCGATCTCCTGGCGGCGGTTCCGCCGGATCGGGCTCGACGGTGGTGCCGTGCCGCACCCGACCACCCTGGTGAAGATCACCCCGCGATGCGGGAACCGGCGTCGGGCTTCGTTCCAAGCCCACTCTGAGTTCCGACTAGGCGAGGTGGTAGCGGACGATGAGGTATACGGGGCTGGGCGCGTCGCTGCGGAGGATCTGGGCGTCGGGCGGGAGGGTGAGCGTGGTGCTGGCGTTGGGGCCGTTGAGCCCGTCCGACAGCGCGGTCAGTGTGGCACTGTCGCCCGCTGTTGTTAGGGCGGCCCGTCGGCCGAGCGTATCGCCGCGCTTCGTGGCCAGGTCGATCGCATCGATGGCGACGTCACGTGACTGCACGAAGAATGGCAGGTAGTCCTTGCGCAGCGTTAAAGTCAGATTCCCGCCGCTGGTGGCGAAGTCGGTCCACTCCGTAGGGAAGTCGTGTCGCAGGCTGAACATCAGTGCGAGCCCCGAGGACGCGGCGTGCTCGAGCTGGTCCTTAAGCTCGAGGTTGGCCTGCTTGGCCAAGGCGTCGCTGACCTGGCGGGCGGTGAAGCGAAAGTGGAGCACGATATCCGAAATCGAGCTGTTTTTGGGCAGGTCGATCCGCCAGGTGGAAACTGCGCCGGCACCCTCGAACGGCAGCGGCCGCTCGTCCCGCAGGTTGGGTTCGAACATGCCCGCGTCATTTGTCCCGCCGCTCGTGACTATTTGCTGGACGGTGCCGAGGTAGTCGACGAAGCGGTCGTCGTCGGGGCGTTGGCGGGCGTAGGCGCCGTCTTTTAGCAGCGGCTTGGTCCGGACGGAGCTGCCCAGCAGCGTCAGCGTTGCGTGGAGCGGGGTGTAAGGCCCGACCACCGCGGGAATGGACAGGGCGACAGAGCGTAGGCGGCGCAGGTAGTGGACGCAGTCCATGTCGAACAGCGACTCGGGTACCGAGAAAGTGCACGAGCCGGTCATCTTGAGCGTGAGCAGGCCGACCGGGTCAAGCTGCCGTAGCGAGACGTGGCGGGTCAGCTCGAACTCGCGCTGGTTGTTCTCGGCGTAGGCCAGGGTCAGTCGCTTCAGGTCCAGGGCGAGGGCCTCGCCCGAGAGCAGGCCACGGCGGCCAGCGTCCCAGTAGTTGAACTTGACGAACTGGGCTTTGTCGAATTCGGGCCGCATCAGCTCATGTTTGGCGGTCCGCTCGGCCTTGCGGGCTACGTCAAGGGCGAAGCGGTAGTGCTCGTAGTAGAGCCGCGAGAGTTCGCCCTGCATCCAGCCGTAGAGGGCCTCGCCGGCGATCTTCTCGCGCATGAAACGGTCGACTTCTCGGGTCTGGTCGATCTGCTCCTTGACCGACAGGTACTCCTGGTGTGCCGTCTGCTCCGCGATCAAAGAGCCGATCAGCTGTCGGCCGATCTGGGCCAGTTCTCGGGCAGCCACATTGCCCTGGTGGATCCAGTCGTCGGCCCGGCGCTCGAAGGAGGCGGTCTTGGTGGCGGTCGAGCCCTTGAACTCTTCTCCCGTCGCCTCGAGGTTATGGATGTTGCCGTAGAAGCGGGCAGCGGTAGAGAGGCTGGAGCCGCCGAAGATGTTGGCGTGGCCACCCATGCCCCAGAAGTGCAGGTCGACGCCCATATCCGGGATCAGTGCCAGGACAGCAGCAACCATGTCGGCCTTCATCGTGTCCTCGCGGATGCTGTGGGCTGCCGGGCCGAAGACGTTGAGGTCGACCGCCTCATTATCGTTGAGGAACAGCGGACCTGTGCCGATCGCACCGGAGCCGACGGCTGGCGAGGTTTGCCCAGCGAGCTTGAGGGTCGCGTATGGCCGACGCGGAACTTCTTGGTCGAACTGGCCGACGAGCGCTGCGAAGACCTCGTCGAAGGTTTCCTCTGTCACCGGCGTTCGATGGCCGAGCGCGAAGGTGTCCGGCACGGCGTTGGGGTCGCGAGACACACCGATCGCGCGCAGGTAGTAGTCGTACCGTTCCAGGGCCGAGGCGCGCGTCCGCAGGAGGGACTCGGTCGCCTCCTCGGCCTGCTTCCACTGTAGGAAGCGGATGCCCTGGGTCAACTCTTGCACGCGGAGCTCGTGGCCCTGGCGCAAGAGCGTGAGCTGCTCTCCTTCCCGCTTCTCGATGGCTGAGAGCAGTGCCTGGCCAAGTGATTTCACCTCGGCGCAGAGCTCTTGGGCCTGTTGAAGCAGAAGCTGGGCGCGCATCGGTCCGATCGGCTGGTTGAGACCAGCGATGATGCTGGCGGTATCGATCCCGCCTGCAGCCGCTTTGACGAGCATCCCCGGGTCGAGTGGCGGGTCGAACAGTGCCAGACTGCGGACGACGCCGTGGATGTTCATGCAGTTGCGGATCTTGCTGAGGCGGTCCTCGACGGTGTCCCAATAGCCCAGGAGTTTCTCGTTGCGCGGGATGCAGAAGTAGAGTGCTCGACCGAAACCCAGCAGTGGGCTGTGCGGCTCACTGCTGGTGCCGGTCGGCGGCGGTGCCGTGTTGAACGGGAACCTGCCCTCCAGTTCGACCAGGGCGTTGGCGAACTCGTCGATCCCGGCCGCCGACCGCTCGCGAAGCTGCTTGTAGCTGTGAGGTTTGACCTCGCCGCGCGGCGGGACCCGCATCGGCCGCGACCCGAGCACGTTGGCGGCGAGGACGTAGCGCTGGGTGGCCTCGTTGATCGACTCGACCGTGTCCTGTGCGAAGAGGCTGTCACCCCACGCGATGAGGTTGTCGAGGTAACGCATGATGACGGCGTACTGGTAGGCGATCACCCGGGTCCGAGCGACTCGGTGCGGCTGGAAGGGGTTGTCCTTGATGGTCTTGTAGCCCTCAAGGATCCGAACCTTCTCGTCACGTTCCGGCTGTGTGCACTCGGTGTCTGGCTTGCTCAGCAGCTGGAGAAGCTCGTCGATCTGGCGGTGGTCGGTCTCTTGGCGGAAGCGGAGGAACCGCCAATAGCGGGCGGGTGGTGGCACAGCCGGGTCGGTGCTGGTCGGGTCGAAGACGTAGTGGAACCAGCGCATCGCTTCGGCGAAGCGCTGGCTTTTGGAGAGGTGGACCGCGATCCCGAACGGTAGGTGGAACAGCAGTTCCCAGTTGTAGACGGCGTAGGGACCGCCGTCGGCCAGGTCGATGTTCTTCTTCGGGAAGGTACCGAAGGAGACTTGCTGGCTCGAGGAGAGGGCGTCGTAGAAGTCGTCGAAGAAGTCGGCCTCCAAGTCCTGGTGGAAGCTCGCGTCCAGCAGACCCGGCAACGACTTTCGGTTCAGCTGTTTGATCAGTCGGCCGACATAGGGATGGAAGAGGTTTTCGAAGGTGTAGGTGTACTCGGTGTCGGGCCGATACGTTGTCTCATACCAGCCAGCCAGCTTGAGTTCCTTGTAGCTGTGGTTGCCGAAAGTCAGCTTGTTGTTGCTCATCTTGGCTCCCTACCGGTTCCGGTCGACTACCCGGCCACGCATGCCGATGCTTGCGCCGTTGAACACGACAGGGCTGCGGCTCGCTATGCCGTTTCGGATAAAGGCGTCCTCAGTCACGAACATGGCTATCTCTCGTTCGTCAGGCACCGGGTTGATTAGTGGCCCCGACTTGTCGAGCAAGCCGCTGGCGATTGGCCCGATGGGGTCGGGTTTGCGGTACTCCCGGATTTTGAGCAGCTTCGGGAACACCACGTTGACGTGCGGCGCGACGTAAGCGCCGGTCTCCGCTCCGTGCCAGGACGACTCCGCGATGCTGACTGCCTTGTGCGTCGTCTTGACATAGAAGACATGCCGCCCGTCCTCGACCACCATTGGGGCGACCCAAGGTTCCTGCATCGGGTGGGTTGGGCCGATTGCGCGGCCACCGATGGGCATTGTGAGGATCTCGCGTTCCTCGAAGACGTTGGCGTCGTAGTAGCTGGCCATGAACGTGGTGCCCGATTTCATCCACGCGTCGCGCTTACGCTGCCACGCCAAGAGCAGCTGATCGGTATCCCCCCCGTCCACGTCCTCCCCCCGCACCGGCGAGCTGTGGGTGTTGTACAGGAGAAACGAGCCGCCGGAGCTGGTCCAGATCCAGAGCCCTTGGTCGGTCTCACCCGAGTAGAGCTTGATGCCTGAACGGTCGAAGGCGGCGGCGCCAGTCGCGTCGAAGCTACCTATGTACGACGGACGCTCGATGTCCGATGTCTTGGCGGCCGTCCAAGTCCCGTTCACCCGCTCGCTCCAGCACAGCACTGCCGAGACCCGCATCTGTGTGTTCGCTGCCGCCTGTCCCTTCAGGTCGCCCTTGACTTGGTCCATGGTCAGCCCCGTGATCGGGCCGGGTGGGCTGCTCGTAATGGGTTGCTGGCCGGGGTCGATCAGTGCCTCTTTCGTCAGCTTGAGCCAGAAGAGGAAGGTACGGTCGCGCCAGACGACGGGGATCACAGGCGTGTCCTCGATGTCCAGTTTGGCGTGCTCCCACGGCGTCCAGGAGCCGCCTTCTCGTCGCCGGTAGAAATGCTTTCGGGTACCGCCCGCGGTGCGGGCAACGAGGTGGACGAGATCGTCGTCTATGCCTGGGTCTCGCTCCACGACGTGGATGCCGCATGGCTCCAACTTGGCGATCTCCTCCAACTGGACCAGGTAGCCGCCAAGTGCCCGGGCGGCAGCGTCATCAGTGATGTCACTCTGGAGCAGCGCCGCCATGGTGTCCTTGAACGGCTGCGACTGGTCGTCACGCAACTCCGCCTCCAGCCAGTTCTCCGGAAAGAGGAAGACCTTGCGGTTCGCCTCCCAGACCCTGTAACGCTTCATCCACTCCCAGTGGGCGGAGCGGATGGCTCTGGGCGAAACTCTCGGTTCCAGGTTCATCATGCAGCGCTCCACGAAGAGCTGGACCGACGACAGCGCATGACGGATCCGTGAAGTCTCCATGCACGGCTCCATCTGGACGTCCATCAGCACGTACTCGAATAGCTTCTCGGCCGTGGCGATATGGGCACTGGCCGGGTCGAAGCTGAGGCGGTGCAGCACATGCGCAACAGAGGCGTCCCTGCGCATCGCACGCATCCGGTCGTTGATCGGCTTCAGCAGGGCGATCCAGTCTTCCTCGGCGTAGCGGGCGCGGAGCGCTCGCTGCAGCGCCGTCATCGTGTCCGCTTCGGGCGCGTTGGTGACCGCCGGTATCAACGAGGCGGCCGAGATGCCGATGGTTTGGACGGGCCGGAACGCCTCATAAATGCGGCGGAAAATTGCTGGACGGCTTAGGTCGTCCCTAGTCCGCCCCATCCGCGCAAGCAGCGCGTCCACGCTGGCGCCCGACCAGCCGGTGACGGTCTCGAGTGGGCGCTCGCCAGAGCGCAGCACGGCTGTGGGAGCAATGAGCACGTTGAGCAGCCGCTCGTCGTCGGCAGCCATCGCTTCCCGAATCTCGACGAAAGAAAGCAGTGTTTCCAGTCGCCGCCCAAGTGCTGCTGCTGTGGACGCGGACGGCACGCCTGTCACCGGGAGCGCGTTGAGCCAGCCAGTGCCATCGACCCGCTCGTCCGGGAGGGTCGTCAGGGTGGCCAACTCCCGGGGCGTCAGCCTCAGGCTAGTTGCCAGCGAGACGGCTTTGAGCAGTCGGATGTAGACGTCTCGCAGGCGCGTGATGAGCGTCTCCGAGTACAGGAAGTGGGAGGGGATGACCTCCCAGCCGAGGCCTGTCGTCGTCCACTGGACCACCGCCGTGTTTCGGACGCGCTCGATTTTGACCTCAATCGGCGTTGGTGAACCGGCTGTGAGCGGGACCGGCACGGTGTTGCGGTGGACCATTCCGGCCCCTGCCAGCGGGATGACGTTGCCGCCGACGGTGAGTGAGACCTCCGCCCCGGCGTCGGCCTCGATCGATATGCCGTAGTCGCCTGTCGCGGGCGCATCCAAGTAGCCGCGCCAGACGGCCGAGATCGGGTTCCCGGGCACGGCACCATTAGCGGGGAGCGTCCTCGAAGTGCTCGGTCGATGCTCCAGCGTCGGCACGGCGTCGACGGGAAGGTCGACCGGGTCCGACGCTGTGTTTCGCCAATAGTAGGTGGCTGAGAGCCCGTGCTCAGCCACCGCTGTCAGGTCGTCCACCGCCGGGCTGTCAGCCGCTACGCCGCAAAGCACCGTCGGATCCTGAAGCAGCGTTGACGCGAAGGCGGAGGCGGCGTCGGTCTCGGCGGTGGCAGCATCGAGCGCCTGCTGCTGGCGCCGCCGGTGACCGATTGGGGGGAGGATTCCGTCGAGCAGGGCTTTCCGGCGGTCCTCGATGGGGTCGCCCGAGGTGAGGAAGGCGTCGTGGAGCGGTTCCAGCTCCGGGTAGCGGTCGAAAAGAGCTCGGGCCAGCGCGGCGGTCTCGGCGAATAGCTGGTCAACGGCCGTCGCGTAGTCCGCCGACCCGCCGGGGACCGCTTTGAGCCGGGCACGGGTTGCTGGCAGCATCACGCCGCCGAAGGAGAGACGCTTGCGGATGTCGTCGTAGATCAGCCGTCCTTGCCCCTGGGCGGCGCCCGCTTCGATGATCGCATCCTCGAGCTCGGCCCGCGGGTGGCTGTATTCGACCCATGAGACCGCTGTCCCGTTGAGCAGGCCGAAGAAAGCATCGACCGTCGCCGCATTATAGGCGAGCGCCATCTTCGTGCGGCTGATCTCGCCCGTCGGGTCGGCCACCACCACGAGGTCCGCTGCGATCGCGTCGAACGCCAACCGCAGCTTTTGGGCGAATGCGAGCACCAACGCCGACTCCGGCGTCGACCGGCCGGAGAGGTCGCAGTTCCACAGCATGTAGAGCGCCTCCGCCGTCTTGAGGTCCGTCGCCCGCAGCGCCTGGACGAGGTCGATCAGCCGTAAGCATGCGGGCAGAACGGAATCGAGGGGGGCGGCTGGCGTGGGTGTCGCGATGTCCGGCGCCGCGTAGGGGTCCAGCCCCGTGAACTGGATGAGGTCCAGCAGCTCGCGGACGCTGATCTTGAGCGCCCGCGCCAGCCATCCGCGCCGGTAAACGGCCGTGACGGAGGCCAGGGTGAGTGGCGTTGCCTCGTCGAAGCGTAGGTCGGCCAAGATCAGGTTGAGCTCTTCGCCGGTCAGGCCGAAGGCGGCTCGGAGCGTCTCGGCTTGGGGCAGGAGACGCGCGGCCGGGTCGACCAGGTGGCGGCCGTATCCGTCGTCGGCGAAGGCGGTGCCGCGGTCAAGCGTGGTGGGGTTGAGCAGCAGCCGGGCGTAGTGCGAGAGAGAACGCTCACCCGGCTCGACGGCGTGCATTGTCTGGCCGTGGGTGTCGAGGTCGGACCAAAGGGCCAGAATGCCGTAGAGATCCCGCGCTGGGCGCAGATTCAGGCGGTCCATCAGTAGGTGGGCCACCCCGAGCCGCGGCAGCGCCGTGAGCAGGCCAGCGTCGAGCGCCTCGAGGTCAGTGTCCTCGTCCACGGCGGTCGGCAGGCTCGCCGCGGGCGTCAATGCCGCCAGCGCCGCGTCGACCTGCTGCATTGTCCAGCCGAGCTTCCGCCAGAGTCGGACAAACCGCAACATCCGGATGAGGTCGATAGCCTTGATCTTGCTGGCCGCGTCGTCAGGGTTGGTCAGACGCAGCTCGTAGCCTTCGAGCGAGCAGGGGTCGGTCCCGCTGGCCCGGTCGTCCAAGATGATGATGGACAGGTACCGTGCCGCGTTCGCGGGGGCCTTGAGCCAGGACACGATATCGCCGTCGAAGGCCGCTGGGCTCAGCCCGGCCGGCAGCAGCGCCCGCAACTCGGCGTCACCCATGTGGCCGGCCGCGGCCTCCCCGAGCATGACGAACGACAGGTCGAGGCGCTCCAGCCGCGGGATCAGGTGGGCGTGCGGGTTGACGAACCGGGTTGACAGAAGCGCTGTCAGCTCGTCGTAGCTGATCCCCACCCGATGGCAAAAGCTCTTTGCGCTCGTCAGGTCGTCGATGGCCTCAACAGTGGTCGTCCCGGCCGGATAGCCAGCCAGGTCCGGCAGCGCGACGGTCCGGTCCGTCAGCAGCTGGTATTCCTCGCGGGAGAGGCGGAGCCGCTCCATCAGCACGTCGCGCCAGCCGTAGCCCGGCGGCGTCGCCCGCTCCAGCCGCTCGTCGGCTCGAAGGTCGGCCATCGTGCTCCATAACGGCGCATCGAGCGACTCCAGGTGCGCACGGAGTCCCTCCAGAACGTGGTTATGCGGAAGCGGCGGTGGGAAGAGGTCGTTCTTCAGCTGCTCGGTGGCGGCTGCATCGACGTTCCGCGGGCTGGCCAGCAGCTCGTCGGCGGTGGCCCCGTCCTCGGTGTCGTACCCCTCGTAGCCGACGATCGCCAGGTCGTGCGCGACTAGGTAGTCCAACGTTTCGTTGACCACGTCGATGTAGGGCATTCGGGTGTTGGTGTTCTCGCAGCTCAACGGGAGGTGTTCAAGGTCCGGCCTACGCTCGAGCAACACTTTCAGCGGATTCTCCTTGCCGTCGAGCGCGTTCGCCGGCCGGTCGAGAAACTCGAGCAGGTCCACCAGGTACGCCGCCGGGCTCAGTACGGACCGGCAGTGCTCGCAGGCGCAGTAGTCGGTCGAGCCCAGCAGTGTCTCCAGCGTGGGCATCGCGATCACGTCTCCGGCATCCGCTGCGGCGCCCGCCGCGCCTGACAGGGTGGCCGCCCCATCACCCGATCCGATCACCGGTGCCTGGGAGGTCACGACATAGTCCGCCATGACGGCTTGAACCGCGGTCGAAACCTGCTCGGCCTTGGCGTACGCCTGCTCGGCTGCCTCCCCCCCGCCCAGCGCATCGCTGAACGCGGAGACAAACTCAGACCGCTCGTACCGGGCCACCGCCGCCGCTGAGTCAATACCCTCGGCCAGCATTCCCGCCATTGCCGCGTCGGTCGGGGTGAGTTGATAGACCCGGTGCAGACGCGTGATCGCATCTGCCACCGCCGGCTCGACGGCGGCGCCGGTCCGGGAAAGGTACTGCCCGATTGGCTGTGCCCCGATCACGAACGACCGCTGGTGCTCAGAGAGGAAACCGTAGACCCCCTCCTTGATCGCCGCAGTGTCGGTAAGGGCCAGATCACCGGCCCGCACCATTTCCGCCACCGACTGGGTCGGGAAGCTGACCCGTATCTGGGCGGCCAGGAGCGCCTGGTAGTTCGCGCGCCGGGACTCGGCGGAGTCGCCGGGGACTCCAGCCGGGACGGAGTCGCCGACCACCGGCGCCCATGTTTCCGGCTTGAAATAGCCGCGCCGGGCGAGGTCCAGCGGTGATGCCAGCGGCTCGCCCTCTCGCTCTGCGTGGAGCTTGGCGATCAGCGGCGCGTTGTTGAGCGTCAGGGTCGCCAGTTGTCCGTCCAACCGCAGGCGAGCGGCCCGTTCGGCCCCGAACTCTGCCTCGACCGCGCGCCACAGCGTTGTCCCGTCCCGCCGGTGCAGTGTCCGCAGCTCTGCGAACCGGAGCTGCTCACCCTCGTCCGACAGGACCGGTGCGACCAGCTCTCTCAGCGTCGATGCGCCCCCCACGACTCGAGCCTCCAGCGCCTGGCTGGCAGCCAACTTCTGGAACGTGTCACGTGCATGGTCGAGGTTGCCGACCCCGGCTCTATCGATCACTCGCGCCTCGACCGCGGCGTCCCAGGCTCGCTCGACCGTGCGGGGGTCGACGGCAAACAGTGCGTCCGGGGCAGCTGGCAGGCCAGCCCTCAAGAGCGCGTAGTAAAGCGGCGCGGCGACTGCGGCGCCGTCGTCGGTGGTCAGCTGACTCAGCTGGTCGGCCAGCGCGGCCATGGCCACGGCGCGGGCGTCCCAGCCGGTTTTGTTGGCCAGGTAGGTCACGTCCGCGCGGCCATCTGTCTCCTCGAGGTCGCGTAGCGCGCCACCGAACCGGGCGGCCAGGCTAGCGGTGAGGATGTCGTGCTCGGCCGCAAGGTTGCCCGACGACGAGGGAAGCGTTACGTCGAGGACCTCGCGGTTCCCGGCGTCGTAGCGCACCTCGGATACACCAAGCAACTCGTGTCCGGAGCGAACCTGAACCTGGAGGTCGGGCGCGGTCTTGCCCCGGCACCGGAGCTCGTCGGAGTTGAACGTGGCAACGTAGTGGCCGCGCTCGTCTGTCGCAACCCGGGCCAGCTCGACGTCCCCGCCGACGTTACGGTCGACCACGTACACATCGAGGCCGGCCACCGCTGGCCGGTCTGGACTGGCCACGACCCCTCGGACGGTGTAAACCCATGCCCCAGCGGCGTCGAGCACGACGTCGACAGTTTCCATCCCGCTGGCTCCACGAATCACCGGCGCCGATGTGACCTGCCCGTCCGCGGTCGTTACCGACACCCGTAGATCGAACCGTTTGATCCCGGGCAGCGGGTAGTAGCGGATGACGTACCGTCCCTCGTCGTCCACGGTGTCGGCTCCCAGCCGCACCGAGCCGCCTGCGGCTTCGTGATAGGCGCGGACCGTCGCGCCGCTGGCAGGCCCTCCCTGGGCCCGAGAGACGGCCCCGCTTACGGCCGCCGGACAACTCGACTCGCGTCGGCCATCGGCGTCGTCGAACAGGCCGAGTTCGCTAGAGATGGCGTTCAGTGTCTCGGCAGTCCGGTCGTCGACAGTCCCGCCCTCTTTCGAGCGGATCCGTCGCTCCCTCTGGAAGGCGAGGACCGCCGCCGCCGTGGCCTCTCCGTAGGCGCCGTCCTCGGCCGAGATGCCCTCCAATAACGACTGGCGGAGGTCATCGTCATGGCTGGCGATCCCTCCTTGTTCAAGCAGTGCACGCAGGACACGCCGGAGGTTCGCGACGGCCGGTCCGTTCATGCCCAGTGACAGCGGCGGGAAGATCTTCTTCATAGGTTCGCTTCCTCTGCTCGTGCTTACTGCGCGCCAGCACGGACTGGTCCCGAGCCGGAACTCGTTAGTTGAACCAGCCGGAAACCGTCCGGTTCCATGCAATGGCTGGCGCCACGGTGATCGAGCTGATTCCTGCACCGATCGCGCCGACAATGCGCGCGTTGTCCTCGCCCAGGCCCGCCGACTTGCCCAGCCCCTCAAAAAACGTCCCGTGCTCGGCGGCCACGTTGCTGATCCCGAGAAGCTCGTTCGCCGTCTCGCCCACTTCCACACCCAGGCGAGCCGCATCAACGACGTCACCCACCACAGGGATCAAGCCGACAGCATCGAGGGCGGCCGTCCCCGAGTTTCCCTGAGACGCCTCATAACCTGCCGAGGCGACGCCAGCGCTGATTCCGACGAACGGGATGACCTTCAACGCCTTGGTGCCCAGCTTCTTGAGCGCAGTCTTGGCCGTCGTCTTCCCGGCCGTTTCGAGCATGTCCGCCCCTGCCTTCAACGCCTTGGCCTCGGACTTGAGTGCCTTGGCCTCCGTCTTCACGGCCGCCGTCTCCGCCTTCACCACTTCCCCAGTCTTCGGGTCCACCTTTGGCCCCTTCTCCGGGGCGGCCAGCCCGCCATTACGGACGGCGTCGACGTTGCGCTGGTCCAGCGGGGTGTTCGAGGTCCTCCAGTCGACCTCTGCCGCCGCGTCGAGTTGGCCTTGAGGGGTGAGCTTGCCGCCGTTCGCCGCCTTGACCCGCCCGACGGCGTCGTCGATCAGTCCCTCCTGTGCCGTGTGGCGAGTCCGAGTGGCGGGGTTGCCATGCTGGTCAACCACGTCGACGTCCAGCCCTTGGCCCCTGCGGCTGTGCAGCTGCTGCATTGGCTGTTTGTCCCAGTCGGCTTCGCTGATTCCGGACTCGGGGGCGTGGCGGGCGGCGGCGGTGTGGCCAGCCTGCACGGTGGCACCCTGGTTCATCCCCGCAGAGGAGCGATAGTCAGCCGCCTGCGCGTTGGCGTACTTGCGGGCCTCCTTCGCATCCCACGGTTTGGATCGCGGAGCGAGCGGCGCTCGTTTGTCGGTTAGGCGATCCTTGACTATTTCGCTCTCGTTCAGCTCCTTGATCACATCGTCCAGGTCCTCAAAGCTTTCGCCCTGAGTGCCCGTTGGGTCGAGCAGCCGGATCGGGCAGTTCCGGACGTATGCGTAACGGTTCAGCCCGTCGGAGAGCCCTTCCCGATCCGGAGCGGTCCACCGGCCAAGCCACGGGGCGTAGTAGCGGGTGCCGTGGTAGCTCAGGTCACTCTCCTGGTCGCGCTCCTGCGCGGTAAAGCGGTAGCGCTTCGGCGTCTCGCTCTGCGAGCGCACAGCCTGGTAAGCCGTACTTCCAAACGGGAAATACTCCTCGTACGAGATGATGTCGGATCCGTCGTCCAGCTCCAGCGTGGCCGAGCCCAAGTGGTTCCCAAGCTGGAAGCGGACCAGTTGCGCCGGGCCACGGTCGGTCCCTAGGGTCCGCGTCTCGATCAGCGCGGCCCGATCGGTCCCGAACATCACAGACAGCGTCTCCCGCTCCCTCATGACAGTCGTGCCGTCACTGTTGTAAATCCGGTGTAGTTCGATCGGTCCGAGCGTGATCCGCTCCTCGCGCCGTGTCGGTTCCCGGCTGGCTGGGGCGGCCCTGTCGGTCACCTTCCGCAGCCTATTGCCAGCGCCGGCGTAGACGTAATGCGTCGTCTCCGGGGTACCGCCGTTGAACACCTGCCGGGTTGTCGAGGTGAGTTGGTCGGAGTCGTCCCATGCCATCTGCGGCAGGTGCGGCATCCGCGTCGTCAGGCCGTGTGCGTCGTAGGTGTACGCCGCGTCCAAAAGTCGGCCCGGCTCACGGGTGGTCGAGAGGCGGTCGCCGGTCTGTCCAGCTACGACTCGCGAGGGCTCCCCGTAGCGATACTCCCGCGTCCAGGTGCCGGAGCTGACGGTGTGGACCATCGTCATCAGGTTGCCGGCGTCGTCGTGGGTGTAGGTCTCGGTGTAGGTCGCCATCGCTCTGCCGTCGCTCGGGTGCGGGCGGCTGATCCGGAGCGCGTCGTCGCTGGTCACTCTTCGGGGTGGATCGAGCGCCCCGCCGGTCTGGCCGAGATGCTCGCGCCCGGTCGCGGCCACGAGCCGATACACGGCGTCATAGGTGTAATCGGCGGTCGGGTCCACCCGCCGGTTCTGGAAGAACACAACGTTCTGTGTGTCCGCCTCGTCGCGAATCCGGGTCACGTTCCCGACAGGGTCGTAGGCATAGGAGAGGTCTTGGACCACCCGCCGGTTCACTACGAATGTCGCCGGACGGGCGGTTCGCAGGCGGCGGAGCCGGAGCGTCAGTGGGTCGTACTCGTAGGTCGAGACGGTTCCGTTGCCGAGCGTGACGGCGGTGCGCTGCCCCCGGGCGTCGTGGTCAACGGCGGCCACGACCCGGTAGTCGGCCGTGGTCGGGTCGAGCAGACCGGCTGGGGCATTGGCCTGGCCGATCCAGACGTCCAGCGTGTCTGGCAGGCCGGCAGCGTCGTAGCCGGGCCTGAGCACTGACGGACGCATCGTGGGGCTGTGCGGTGCCACGACCTGGACCGGACGGCTCAGAGCGTCGTGCTTGGTGAGTGACAGGAAGTGATCGGCGTGCGAGAGGGATGGGGCGGCCGCCGCATCGAGGTCGACCGGGTCGTCGAGGGCGTCGAGGGCCGACCAGTCGATGGTGCCGCGGTAGGCCCGGGCGAGAGTCCGGGTGCTTGCGGTGAGGTTGCCCTTGAAGTCGTAGCGTTCGCTCACGGCCAGTCCCGCGCCGTCGTAGGTCCGCCAGAGACGGCCGCGCAGCCTGCGATCCGCTGGAGCCGCCTCCCCGTAAACGGAGCGCTCGATCAGCACTTCCGCGGCGCCGTCAGTGCGGTAGTGGTGGGTCGGTCGGCGTAGTGCGTCGTAGCGGATCCGGAAGATGCGGCCCTTGCCGTCCCAGGATCGGATCGAGGCGCCGTGGACGTCGACCAGCGACCGGCGCTCGCCGTCGTCCATCCCGTTGCGGTACAGCGGATTGCCGACCAGGTCGAAACCCGCGACGTAGCGGAATCCACCCGCCTGCAGCGGCTCGCGTAGGCAGTACTCCTGCACACGTCGACCCCGGGCATCAATCACTGCCAGCGGTTTGGCCTCCGCATCGAGCGCAGTCCGAGTCGGGTAGCGGGCGCCGTCTGCGTTGGCAGACACGTCGAGGCAGACCCGCCCGAGCGCGTCGAGATGGGTGACCGCCGGAGTTCCGAGGTGTGCAGCGGCCTTGTCGGCCGCGTCGCGCTCGGCCGCCCGCTGAGCCGGTGTCGAACCGACGGTGTCGTCCACCCGCGCTCGCCACCATGAGACGAAGGGTCTGTCGCCAAGAATGCGCCGGAAGGCTGCCCCCACGTTCGGGTCTTCGCGGGGGTCGGCGGCGACCACGGCGCCGGCTGCGGAGTCTCGCGTGGCAACCGTGTCGTTGGCGTCCCACCGCTCCTGGCGCCAGGCGTCGAAGACGACCTTTGTCCAGGTCGCGTCCGGGCTCAATGTGGCAACCAACCGCCCCGGCGGGTCATAGACATTGATGGTGGCCACGCCCTCCACGCGGGCGAACTCGAAGGCGTGCGTGCGGGTGAAGAAGGGTTCATAGGTCGCGACCGCGCGCCCCTTGTTGTCGTATACCGTCCACCCGGTGCCAACCCACCTCGACGAGACGGGTGGGCCACCGGGCAGAAGTGGCCCGTCCTTGGCCCGGATCTTGCGTTGTATTTCCCGGCCGAACCCGTCAGAGTAGGCGAAGGTGTGCTGAAAGCCAGCCGCCTGGAGGGGATCCGCTCCATTCACGTGCCGCTCGCGCGAGATCGTGTAGACGCCGGCCGGGGAGGGCTGCGGCTGGTTCCGGGTGCGGAAGTACCCGAAGAGGTCGTAGACCATCCGGATCGAGGCATCACCGATTGTCGCAGCGGGGTCGCCGAGCGGATCGGCGAGAATGGCTTCTGTAGCTACTCCGTCCGGGTCGGGGTCGAACCCTGATAGGGCGTCGCCGGTGTTCTCGGCGGCGGTCCCGCGGACGGCGTTCGCCACCACGTTGCCGTGGACGTCGAAGGCCGCGTCTACCCGGCTTCCGTTGGCGTCGGTGACACGGGAAGGCGCAAGGACGCGGTAGTCGATCTCTGCCGTCGTCGTGTTTCCGACCGGGTCGACTGTCTCAACCGGTACAAGGTCGAGCTCGTACCGGACCCGAGTGATGTTGCCGAAGGGGTCGATCGCCCGCCTGGTGAGGAAGAAGTGCGCGCGGGCGTCGGCCAACTCCTGAGCCGGTGTGTCGTCGTCACCGGAGGAGAGGAAGACCCGGCCGGTGGGTACCCACCAACCCGCATGATCAGGAACCTGAACGTAGCCTCCTTCCGCCAACTCCGCCGCCGTCACGCGTGTCCCGAACATTCGGACCAGCAGGCGGGGCGTGAGCGCTAGTTGCCATGACTCGCCGGTCAGCGCTCGCGGCTCAAGCTGGCCGAGGCGCAGCAGCCCGGTCAGATCGTCGCGCCGGTAGCGGGTACGGGTGTGGGCGATTACCCGCCGGGTCGGCGTAGCGGGCGTGCCGCCGACGCCGTCGATCTCGGCCGCGAGGACCTCCTCATAGGCGATGTCATGGGCGCCGTTCCAGACGTTCGACCAGATCCTGTCAAGCTCGTCGCGGGTGAACCGGTTGGTGATTCCGGCCAGCGCCAAGGCGGGGGCAACGCCTGTCACCTCCGCCACCACGCTTTCCGCTGGGAGCGGTGTCCGGTGGTCGTTCGGGAACACCGCGGGGTCAACGATCGGGGTGGTGAAGGTGTGGTGGGTGGCCGTCATATGGAGACGGTTCTGATCGTGGGCAAGCATTTCCCGAAATTGCTGAGTAAGAGTCGGCTCCGGGCTTGTCTCCGGCGTACGCCGTGGGTAGCCGATCGAGACTGAGCGGAGCACGTTGCCCCACTGATCGGTCTCCAAAGTGACCTCGTGGGTCACGCGTGGATCGTCCGGTACCCGCTCGTAGTCGAAGGAGAGGGCCTCGCAGGGAAGGACTGCGAAGACGGCGTAGCGGTTCGGGCCGTGCGGCTGGAGTCGCTCGACGGTCATGCATTGCTCGGTCACCGCATACGGGTGTTCCGCGGCGGCGGTGTTGTCGGCCGCGTAGACCTCCGTACGCAGGGTCGTCCCGCGCAGCGCCCGGTGCGCCTCGTGTGTTTCTGCCGGGGTGAGCCCTGACGGCAGCACACTGTCTGGCAGCATCGTCGCCTCGCGTTGTGCCGCCCGCTCGGCCGGTCGCAGCGCCGGCTCGACCCAGTACTCGTCGGCGAACGACCGCGAGATCGCTCCGGCCTCCTCGAATGCACCGGTGTGATACCACGTCCGCGTCAGAACTGGTGAAGACCAGGACGCGGTGTCCCAGTTCAACGCCTCCACTTCTGGGAACGCGGTGTCGTCACGCAGTTCGATAGTGTCCCATCGCTCCACCATCCCGAATCCACGGAACTCCCGTTCGGTGCCGTCGAAGTGGCCGTGATGGTAGGCGTAGCGGGTAACCGACCGGGTACGGCCGATCCAGTCGTAGGTCTCCACTCGATCCACGACGTGGACCGGGAACGGCAAGCGAGTAGCCCAGGGCCGACCCGATTGAGAGTCCTCCAGGGCAAAACGGGTCGAGGGGGCGTAGCGGATGCGAGTCTCCGCGCCGAGGTTGTTCCGGCTGGTGACCAGCAGGTGCGGCTTCTGACCGCCCATCAGGTCTACGTATCGTACGGGCTGTCGACGTCGGTCCAGTCCAGCTGGTGACCAGACCAGACAAGCTGTCCCGGTGCCCAGCAGATCCGCGACCTGGACCGGAGACCGGGCGTCGGCGTCGGGGAAGACAGCCAGTTGTCGGACTTCCCCGAAGTCGTTGCCCGAACGGTTGAAACACATCCAGACACCGTCATCGCCCACGTACAACAGGTCGCTAGTGCCCGTGCCGTCGATGTCGGCCAGCCGGACCCGACCAGGGTCGTACCGGTCGTCGTCGACCAGCCGGGGCGCACCACCCATCGTGACCTGGCGGCCGAATCGCCCGTAGCCGAGGTTCGGCCAATAGCAGACTTCGCCGTTGCGGACCCGAACCAGGTCGTTTAGGCCGTCGCCAGACATGTCGGCCAGATACAGCGACCGGGTACCGTCGGCGAAGACGGCCCGCGGCCCTGCCCGCTCGTCCCAGGGCGCCGGGATGCGCTCGGCCGACGCGAATCCGTCCTCACCCAGCGATTCGTGAACAATGATGCAATCGTCAGCGGTCAGCAGCAGGTCCGCTCGACCGTCGCCTGTGAGGTCCACGAACCGCAGGTTCGGGTCGTCCCAGTCGAGCCTCGGGAGATTGGGGATCGCCCGGAACGGTGTCCACCCGCCGTCCACGGTGCGCTCATGGAAGCCGGGAGTCGGCCCCTCCCAGACGACGAAGTCGGGCCGTCCGTCACCCGCCAGATCGAGCAGCTGACCTTGGTCTGTCGCCAGGCCCGTGGCGGGCAGGTTGGCTACAGTGGCGGGGGCGCCGAGCCGCGCCAAGGTGACGAGGGTACCGTCGGGCTGGCGCTGCGGTACCGGTGAGAGGTTCGGCTTGTAGCTCCACCCGCCCTCGTGGCGACTCAGCACGCCGGGGATTCCGTCGCCTTCTAGGTCTAACAGCTGAGCCTGGATGCCGTCGATGCCATCCGGCAGCCCTTCCATGCTCGCCTCGTCGAGCGCGAGCACGTCCTGAGAAATCTTCGGTACTGAGTACTCGAGCTCCAACGGAGGCATGGATCTCTTTAGGTATCCGGTTCCGGACCGCCGATAGCCGGTCTGCCGGACAGCGATCAGGAAGGTGTAGGTCGGGTTGCGCGGGTCGGTCGGCGCGTCGTCGTCGGAGTAGCGGAAGTCGGTCGAGCGGACCAGACGGTTGGTACCGACTTCCGGCTTCTCCGGAAAGTGGTGGAAAAGCAGCGACCGCCGGACGCGTCTGTAGGTCCGGACTTCGAATCCCGCCCGGTACGTCGAGAAAGGGTCCGGGCGCAATGGTTGGTCCGGGACAGGACTGGGAGCGTCGTCGTTGTGGTCGCCATAGTCCAGTACCAGCTCGTGCCGCCATAGGTCCGGCAGCGGTGTCTGAGTGCCTTCCGCAGCCCAACTCGCGAACCATGGCGTGCCCGCCGCGTAGCGTATCCGCTTCAGGTAACGCTGCGCCTGGATGCTCGCGCGGTCGCGGTTCGCCTCGTGTACATCGTGAATGTTGACTCGGTCGTCATTCTCGCGTTCGTAGGTGTACACGGCGAGGTTGCCCTTGTCGTCGAAGGTCCGCGAGAGTAGCCAAGAGAATGTTCGCTGGGGATGCGCCGGGTCGTAGATTCGCTCGTCGCGCCCAAGACCGTAAAGCGAGGTGACGTTGTCCTGCCCGATCGTGCGCCAGAAAGACTCGCCGCTCTGCTGCGCTGTCCACCGCTCGATCCGTGCGTGCAATCCCTCTGTCCGTGGCCGGAATGTGGCGACGTCGTAGTCGATCCCGTGCAGGCGGAGCTGGCGAATCGTTCTCTTGCCAGCAGCGCTCAGCACCGGGACCAGCGTCTCCGACCCGGACAGGACGAAGTCGTCCGACTCCTCCTCGTCCCGGCATTGCGGCAGCCCTCTGTCGGTGGAGCGAGTAACTGCGGCGGTTCCGAGCGTCCAGCCCATCCCAAAAGGGCCATTGCCTGACCCCGAGTCGTAACTGAGGCTAAGGCTCGGAGCGACGGCCCCGCGGCCAGCGCTGGTGACGATCGGCACAGTGAGGGTGGCGGTACCGGTGGCCGGGCTGGTGGCGAAGGTCTCACCGATCCCGCGAATTGCCCCGCCGCCCTTAGGCAGCGACAGGCCGGGAATCGGCGAGGGCGGACGCGCCTCGCCCGCTTGCCCTCGCCCAGAGGCATCCGGCCGCTCAGCGGTCGTCGACGTAGGCGTGTGGACCATCTTCGGTCTCCGAGTTCAGATCCTCGTACGTGAGAGGGGCACGCCACACGTGCAATGCGATCGGATGCTGCGGCGGTCCCCGTGGACCCATCGTGGCTATCGCTTGCTCCGCGCAAGGAACTGCGGAACCCCGGAACGACGATTACCGCCCGTTGACAATACGGCGATCGTTCGCGCCGCTTCCTCCTAGCTGTGACTAGGTAATAGCACTCTAGCTGTGTGATTCCTACCAAGCTGGGGATTTGATGGAGTCGGTGTGGTGTCTGTCTGTGACCCTCGAACTGGCGATCGGCTCACCGTGTCCAGTCAGTGGAGGCGCGCAGTGCCCCGAGGCCGCCACCGCAGCCAGCAGCGACACCCCAAGCACCCTGATCTTGGTGTGCTCGACCGTCTCCGGGCCGGTGTAGGCGAGTTCGGCGACGAACAACGCCACAGTGAACCCCCGCCCCGCGATCCACCTCAACCCGGGCACATGACCAAAACTCACGCCGACGGGAAGGCGACCGAACCTGCCGCCGACGGCAACCACGATCGTGCCGATGACGCCGAGGAACTTCCTGGCCAGCAGCGCAACCAGCACCGCCCATGCCAAGCGGTCGCCCGCCGCATCACCCAACACCGCCGCTCCCAGGCATTGGCGGGGGCGAGGGCAAAGACAGGGACCGCCGCGAACGCGCTCACCGGGGCCTCCACCCTCAGCAAGTCGGCGATGACACGACGGCCCCGATCGGACCCGACAATAGCTGTCGACAGCGCCCTTACCTGGGAGACTCCGTATCCGCCTGATTTTCGGCGCCCCGTCATTCCACCGGATCGTAGGGAATCGCGAACTTGAAGTCGCGGTAGCGATTGTTGGGGACGAGCCGCTTGCCCGCCTGAGCCCTCCGGAGGAAATCGCCGACCGTAGCAGCATCAGTCGCCGAGAGCCCAACCTGTTGGCATTGCGCTTCGAACGCCTCAGGCGAGACCCGGGGCCGGACCCACCGGCCCCGCTCGTTCATCAGACTCGCCTTGATCATGGCCGCCTCTTCCCACTGCTTCGCTCCATGGGACATCCCGGCGTGGAAGCGAGGTACTCGGCGATCTCCACAATCTCCGGGAAGCTCTGAATGGTTCATGATCAAAGTCTCGCAGCCCCAGGTCAGCGCCTGTTACAACATCGAGCCAGCCATTGAAGTGTCGTGAAAACCCACTGACACCCAAGGGCTGGAAACCAGACAGAACCTGGACAATTGAATACGCGACCTCACCACTCATCAGCTCCTCATAGAATGCTTTGAAGCTCGGAGTTGTGACGTACGAAATTATTTCGTCGTACGCCTCTCGCATAGCGTTCATCAATTCGGCCTGATCGAATTCGAGGCCCTCATAGTTTTGCTCGTTCATATCTTCGTCGACGATTGCACCGCCCAAGGCGGGATTCTGCCGATCCGACGATCCATCGGGGTTCACATTTCTCGACAAGATGACCTCCTACAGCCCTCACCTCATATTGGAGTGCTAGTCGCATCAGGCGATCTAAGCGCCTTTTGCTGAGCGCGCTTCAACCAACTGAAAGGTGCACCATCTAGGACCCGCCGCCAGCTCCGCCGCAGATCGAAACACCGCCCCCACACGCGCAGGCCCATGCTCCAACCGCGCCGCCCCCGAGTGCTGGAATTGAACCAACATGACGGAGTGCTGCACCGTGACTTGTCACCTCGATGATGTCCGGATCGCCCTGCTCGAAGTAGCGGCTGGTGACCCTCATTCCCGACGGGAGTTTAACTCCAGCCGCAGCAAGTGCCGTCGGGGTAAGTATCTTGGAAGCAACTTCGAGCCGCTTGTCCACGGACGTTTTCTTGAGTTTCTTCATGGCGGCAACGAAGGCCGGAGAACTAAGGGTGGCGATCATCTCATTTGTGGCATCCAGTAGTTTCTTTGCCACGAGTGCATCAGAAAGCGTTTCGCCGAAATTATCAGGAAGCTTGATAACTTTAGGGATATCCTCAGCCATGATATTCTCCTTGAATTCAATAACCTGCCACCGTCGACCAACGAGGGCACTTTACGCAGGCCAGGCATGAATAATTGATTTTCGACACCGAGCCCCAAACCCTTCACGCACGCTTCAGTCCGCAACTATGTAGCTATCTAGATGCCAGCTTCAGACTTCGTCAACGTAACAATTTGGATCCCGACCGGGTCCGAGCGCGCGCCGTGTGTTAGGAACTGCCTCCCAAGGAGGTGAAACAGCCGGTCCCATGCCGGGGTCGATTGTGCATCATTTCCATCGCGGCGGTGCTGAGTTCCACTCGAGCATGCCGGGCCCATGGCCACTGGCCCACGCTGCAGCAGGATGCTGATCCTCTTCTGATCTGTGATCTACGCAGGGCCGACCCGACACACGAAGCGGCGCAATCTCCCGCTTCCAGCTCAAACGACCAGTCGCAACTTTTGCCGGCCGACCTCGACAGTGTCGCCATGCTTGGGCACCTCACCGTGATGCGCGACCTCCGTCACACCCCACATGATCAACCCACTGATCACTCCACCGATCACCGCAACCATGATCCTGCCACCGATCGTGTCGGGGTCCCGCAAGCAGAACGCTTCCATTCACGATCTTCCACTTCACTGGAACGACCCGGCTTCGGATCGGCCGTCTCCCCGGCTTCCGTCACTTCCGCTCCCTACAGAGAAGCTCATTTCACAGGTGATTTGAGCCGAATGGCTGAGGATGTCGGCGTTCACGGAAAATCCCCAGGTTGAGCTGGTTTTCGGTCACGTAATTCCCCACGACAAGCATCCGCGGCAGTCTCCTTATGAGCCCGAATGGAGGTAGGCGCCCCAGAGCGAGGGGGTGGCAGGGAAGTCGCCGCGTACGGCGCGAACGGCGTCGTGGAGTGCGTGAGCTGCGTGTCCGACATCGAGTGTGTCACGGGACTCGATGGAGGTTAGGCGGGTGTAAAATTCTTCGGCGATTTGAGCGGCCACGTGGTCGTTGATGGCCCATAGGGTGCCGATGACGTGGGGATATCCGGCGAGTTGAAATGCTGCGGTCAGGTGGATGGCTTCGTCGATGAGCTCGGTGTTCGTAGTAAGTGCGGTTGCGCAGGCTGACAGATAGGCCAGTTGCGCGTCGTCGAGGTGCAGCTGTGCGAGGGCGGCGACAGTGAGCGGGTCAGTGCTGTGGTCGTGGAGCAATAGTCGGCTCAGGGACGGGTCAGTCGGGTCACTTGTGCCGTGGCAGGAGAAGTGCGCGATCGGGCAGGAAGATAGGAGGCTGACCACATTGGCTTTGGTCGGCAGTTCGTTCGCGGGGGTTGGACTGAGGGCGCCGGGTTTAGGTTCGGTGAGCTGGACCGATTCGGGTAGGCGGGCGGCTAGCATTTCGGCTTCGTCGCGGACGAAGGTCAGGCTACCGGGGATGCCAGGCGTGGTAGGCATGGCCACGATCAGTGCTCGCCGAGCCCCGGACGGGAGCGGAATCGACCGATGCTGGCGGGCGAAGCCCAGCGCTGTGATGGTGGGGGTGTAGGAGGAGACAACGCGGTCAAGCACTGTTCGACCTTGTGGGTCGGGCGGGATGGTGTGGTATCCGGCGGCATGGATCGGCAACAGGTTCATCAGTCCGCCGGGGGCCCACCACACCCTCGGTGGTGCCGCAGCCGGCGCGGACGGCCGGTGGTAGCCCAGTTTGTCCAGTACAGGGCCGGCAGCGTTGTCCCACAACCATTCCAGGATCTTGGTCAGGCGCTGTTGGGCGGCGATTCTCTCGGTCCCGACACTGTCGTGGTGGGCGGTGGTCAGGGCTTGGTGAAACGCGATGGCCTGAGCGATAACACGGTGAAGGGGCAGGTCCGGTAGTGGCAGGCTGGTGATGCCGTCGGTGGTGAGCAGTAGTGCGTCACTGCGGTATGTGCTGATGTTGAAAACCACTACCGGGCCGTGGGCTGCTTGGGTGAGAAGCTCGTCACGGGAGGGCGGCAGGGCAAATGATGCGAACCCGTCCTGTGCACGGATCTGGACGAGGATGTCGTCGAGATCGCGTACCAACTGACGCCTGTCGCGGGTGATGTAGTCGGGCTCCAGGAACGGGCCGGTTTCATCGATAGACCCTGCGGATGTGGTGGTGTCGGAGGGGTTGTCGAGTAGGTCGCGAAGATGGGTGAAGCGTCGTGCCAGCCCCGCGTGCTGACTTGTGAGGTCAGTCAAATCGCTGCGGACGTGCAGCGCCTGGCTGAGCATTACCGTCCGCCCGGCCTCTGATAACTGCAACGCCAACCCCGCGCGCTCGCTCGCCGGTGTGGAGGGGTCCTCTAGTGCTAGTGAGGCTGCATCGGCGGCGAGCCAGGCGAATCCCCCGAGGGCGTACTGTTGATCGGCCCGCTCCAACTCTCGTGGCGCTACCTCCGGCAGCAAACGCACTGCGCGCTCCAACAGCCTCGCGGCCCGATGCGGCTGTGATGGCACCGCGAGTCGGGCTGCCGAGCGCGCCGCCCGGATACGCAACGACGGCCCTGCCGTTACCACATCAACCGCTTGCTCAAAGTTGGCAATCGCTGCGTCCCGATCGAGCTGTGCTCCGGAACGGCCGAACCGGGTCTCCAAAGCGGTGCCAAGGCCCGCTAGAACCATGACCCGGGTGGGGTGGTCAGCGGGGGTGGCGTCGACCGCTTGCTGGGCTGCGTCGATCGCTTCGTCGAGATCTCCGCGTGCACCAGTCGACTTGAACCGGGTCTGAAGATTTATACCGAGGTTGGACAAATATCTTGCCTGGTCGGGGGCGCCGGCGGGGGCGGCGGCGACCGCTTGCCGGGCCACCTCGATCGCTTCGTCCACATCTCCCAGTACGCCGGACCGGCCGAAACGGGCCAGCAGAGCCCCGCCGAGATTGGACATATATGTCGCCCGACGGGGGTCGTCAGTGGAGGCAGCGGCGACCGCTTGCCGGGCCACCTCGATCGCTTCGTCCACATCTCCCAGTACACCGGACCGGCCGAAACGGGCCAGCAGAGCCCCGCCGAGGATGTCCAGCGGCGCACTCTCCCGGGCGGGGTGATCGGTGGAGGCAGCGGCGACCGCTTGCCGGGCCACCTCGATCGCTTCGTCCACATCTCCCAGTGCACCAGACCGGTCGAACCGGGCCCGCAGGGCGGCACCGAGGATGGACAGTCTTGTGGCCCGGCGGGGGTGGTCGGTGGGGGTGGTGGCGTCGACCGCTTGGCGGCCTACGTTGATCGCTTCGTCCAGATATATCTCTGTGCCGAACCGGTCGAACCGGGCCCGCAGGGCGGTACCCAGGCTGGACAGCGCGATGGCCCTGTCGGGGTGGTCGGCAGTGGTGGCGTCGACGGCTTGCCGAGCGACGTCGATCGCTTCGTACAGATCTCCCTCTACGCCGAAACGCCTGAACCGGGCTTCCAGAGCTACACCGAGGCTAGCCGAACATCCCACCCAGTGGGGATGGTCGGCGGCGGTGGCATCGACCGCTTGGCGGCCCACGTCTATCGCTTCGTCCAGATCTGTCCGTACGCCGGACCGGTTGAACCGGGTCTGCAAAGCGGTGTTGAGGTTGGACAAACACCGTGCCCGGTCGGAGTCGTCGGCTGGGGTGGCATCGACCGCTTGCCGGGCCGCGTCGATCGCTTCGTCCAGATCTCCCTCTTCGCCGGACCGGTCGAACCGGGTCTGCAAAGCGGTGTTGAGGTGGGACAGATATGTGGCCCGGCGAGGGTAGTCGGTGCGGGCAGCGACGACGGCTTGCCGGGCTGCGTCGATCGCTTCGTCCAGATCGCCCTGCGCGCCCGCCAGGTCGAACCGGGTCCGCAAAGCGGTGTAGAGGTTGGACAGCATGTCTGCCCGGGCGGGGTGTTCGATGGGTGCGACGTCGACCGCTTGCCGGGCCACGTCGATCGCCGCGTCCAGATCGCCCTGCGCGCCCGCCAGGTCGAACCGGGTCCGCAAAGCGGCGTTGAGGTTGGACAGCATGCCTGACCTGTCTGGGTGCTCGACAGGAGCGGCGTCCAGGATGCGCCGCGACACATCAATCACAAGGCCGAGGAGCTGCAGGTCGGAAGAAGCTACTGCGTCTTGGACCCCTGGGAACACGAGATCCATCGCATGGTCCACAAGGTGAGGAAGCAGATCCTTCGGCAACTCGCTGAGGTCGGTGACAGCCAGGAAATACGGGGTGAGCACCTCGACTGCGGCGTACAGATTTAGCTGATCTTGCTCTCCGGGCATGGCCTGACGCCGATACCAATGCAACAAGCCGAGAAGCAGCCGCGACTGCATGTCCCACTTGTCTTCTCTGACAAAGGCCGCGAGCTGGCGCGCTTCCATCTCAGCCGCAGGGCCAATGACCAGCACCGGATCCTGCGACTCGCGGAAGTGTTCCAGCCGAGACGCCACCGCAGCCTGCAGGATCAAGCGTCGCTCGACGTTCTCATCGCTAGTGCTTCCACGACCTACCCCCACCGCTGCGTCCCACCACCTTCGCTCTCGTTCCTAGGAGCTTGGTTAGCTATTGCGGGCTTGCCAGCATGTTGCTGTCGATAGCATAGCAACGGCCGCTTTCGGCGGACAGACTAGCTCGTTACCGGAGTTGCGTCATTCAATCAGTCGCAAGTCAAAGGAGGTTCGAGTTGCCACCGCCATCACATGCCGATTCCCAAGCCGCAGAACGGATCAGAAGTGGATTGGGGTATATATGCCGAGATCTGCAGGAGATCCGCACCATGCTTGGCGATGACGGGACCGACGCTTCTACGCCGCTGCAGCGTTTACTCGATGCAGTCCTCGCATGTCGTGAGCAGGACCTCGGTGCACTACTCGACGCGGTGCACACAGCGCTAAGGGCCGCTGGCGATGCGCGAGGCGTGTACGGACATCTGGGGGATTTCCGTGACTTGCATACTGCGATAGGAGTGCAGGGATTCGAGGTGGTTTATCGGTGCCCGCTGAAGCGTTGCTACGGGCGAGACCGCTCACAGGTGACCGACGAACCTCCCCGTTGCGCTATCAACGGGCAGCACCTGGTACGCGAACGGTTGCCCTGACATGGGCGAACTATGGGCGGAACTCGGAAAGAAGCTCGCCGACCGGTGGCTGACGCTGCTGGTCCTGCCCGGCGTTCTCTACCTCGCGGTCGCGGCGGCCGCCTTGATGGTGAACCACTCCCATGCTTTCGACGTCGGCCTGCTGACCCGACAGATCACAGACCGCGCCAAGAACCCCGCCGTCACCAGCATCGGAGGCCAAGCAGTTCTGCTGGGCGCAGTTCTGGTCGCAGCCGCCGTAGCAGGGCTAGTCGCCCAAGCGCTCGGCACATTCACCGAACGCATCGCGCTGGCAGCCGAGTGGCAATCCTGGCCTGGGCCCATCCGCGCCCTAGCCCGTCAGCGGATCAAGAACCGCCGCAGCCATTGGCTCGACGCCCACAAGACCTACCACAGCGAATACCGCAAAGCGCTCGCACCCAACCCCGCCGATCGACCCGACCCGGCCACCCGGCACCGCGCCGCCAACAGACGAGCAAAGATCGCGGTGGAGTTGCCCGAACGGCCCACCTGGAGCGGCGACCGTATCCACGCCGCCGCAATGCGGCTCGACCGCGACCACCACCTCGACCTCGGCTCCGTCTGGCCCTACCTCTGGCTGATCCTGCCCGACCCCGCCCGGGACCAGATCGCCCAGGCCCGCGCTGCCTTGTCCCGCGCGACCACCCTCGCCGCTTGGTCGCTGCTCTACCTCGTCCTGGCGATCTGGTGGTGGCCAGCAGCTCCCCTCTCTGCTGTCATCGCCGTAATCGCTCACCGCCGGATCCGTACCACCACCGACACATATGCCCATCTCCTGGAAGCCACCACCCGCCTTTACTCCACCGCCCTCGCCGCCCAGCTCGGCATCACATTCACCGGACCACTCACCCCAGAAATCGGCCACACCCTCACCTGGCACCTCCAACACATCCCACCCCTGAACCCAACATAAACAGAGCCCACAACCGCCACAGCCATCCGAAGCCGGCAACCCCCTGAAGCCGTAAAGACGACGGCGATCGCTGGTTCCAGCCCCAGGCGGCTCAAGTGACCGCGGTCGGTGCCGGATGGCACGATCACCCGGCACCGACCACCACATGATCGCCCCTTTATCTACCTTCCTGACACGCTGATCGCTATCGCGCTGACTCCGGTCTCGGCCAGGCCGCAAACGGCAGTGAACCCCGCAGCGCAGGCGGCCACTAGCAGATGCCGATCCGCCCAGGTTGGGGTCCCACCGACAGTTAAATACGCAACCCACCAGTCCGAAACCCAGCCGTGCCGCCGTGCTGCCGTGACCGGCGTGTGATACTGCGGGTGCGGCGACGGTGCGGGGTGCCGCCGCGCGGCGACTGCAGATTGAACCACAACCTGGTTCAGGACCTCGGTGCGGCCGTGCGTCTGTGCCACGCTTCGTCGAACGGGTGCGGGTACTGCTGCGCCAGCCGGGACAGTACAGCGCGGGCGGTGCTGGCCTCCCGTTGGATCGGCAAGCCGAGCTCATCGGCTCGGATCTCGTCGGCGACCTCGTCTGAGTTGATGCTGCGGTAGCGCACGAGAGGCCCGCCCAGAGTCAGCGTCTCGTGTCCGTCGCTGTGGGCTTGTTCGGCTATTTCTCGCAACGTCGGCATCGCCACAGCCGACAAGTATTGCCCATTGGCCGCACCGTCGGGCGAGGTCATCCAGAGCCGGGCACCTGGTCACCGCGTGGGGCGAGAGGATTCACGCATTCGATTCGATGTCCCCAGGGGTAGGTAGAACAGGGCGTGGCCCGCCGGGGGGACGTGCTTTACCGGTGCCGCGAGGTAGTCGCTGAAGGCTAAGGCCCCACCAGGCTTGGTCACTATCATTCCGCAACGTCGATAGAACTCGTCCAGGCCGACTGTGGCCGTGTCGAACTGTCCGAAGATAATCGGGACGCGAGCGCGCCGTGCGGTCGCGACGGCCTCCCGTAGTAGGGCGCGGCCAACCCCGTAACCGCAGTGTTGGGGTATCACCGCGATGGCGCGAATCATGATGGTGTTCAACCCAACATGAACGACTGCGTGTGGACCGTGCGCAGCTACTTGAAGCGCGAGCGGTATCGGTGGTCCGGCGATCAGTCCGCCGATGATGCGCCCGTCTGCGACCGCGACCAGCGCCATCGTTCGTGCTGCTGCCAGGGCAGCGACACCGCCACGCCCGAGGGCGCTGTGCTCCGACGGCAAAGGCCCACCGTTCAACGCGGCCGAGAGCAGTCCGGCGTCGTTGAGGTCGGCGAGGTGTCGGGCGGCGGCGCGAGCGCCGGTGTTGCCCGCCAGCTCATGCCACTGCCGGAACTTCAGCATTTCGGCGCGGCCTCGGGCACGGCGGATCAGCACCGGCTGCCGCTGTCCTTGGTAGGGGTCTGTGGTTTGTGGGGATGCTGAGGGCACGGGAGTCTCCTTGTCGCGGCGGTAGGTCTGGTGTGTTGTGCCGTGATCGGTTGCCGCACATCGCCGAGCAGTTGAGTGGGCAGGGGGACGGCTGAGGGGACGGGGTTTTCATTGAGGTCGCCAGGTGCTCACGCCGTCGATGTCGGTGACGGATCCGAGTTGCACGTCGGCGAAGTGGAGTCCGAACCCGAGGGTGTAGGGGGCGGTGAGTTCGTCGAGGAGCCATTTGGCGGTGCTCATCGATTGGGCGGGGTCGTCATCGGCTGCCGCGGTCAGGTGCGGGTGGCTGACCTGGATGGGGGTTTGCATGGCATCCCCGAATGCGATGAGGCGGTGTCCGCGTGAACTGACCACGAACCCGGTGTGTCCGAGACTGTGTCCGGGTGTGGCGAGGGCACGCACGCCGGGGAAGATGTCCTCGCCATCGGCGATCGGGTTGACGTGGTCTGCGAATACCTCAAGCATCTGTTGGCTGATCCCGTCCGTGACCGCGAGGTCGCGGGTGTCCCATTCGGTGTCCCCGACCAAGACCGGGGTATCAGCGAACGGACTGGTGGGCGTGGTTTGCCACAGCCAGCCGATGTGGTCGAGGTGCAGGTGGGTGAGCGCGATCAGGTCGATGTCGGCAGGTGTTTTGCCTACGGCGGCAAGGCTTTCCAGGAGTTGTCCACCGGACATCAGCCCGTACGGTGTCGGGATCTGCGATGGTCCGAATCCGGTATCGATGAGCAAGCTCTGGTCGCCGTGCTCGATGAGCAAGCCGCCGATGCTGGCGGTGAGCTCACCTTCGGCGTTGAGTAGGGCGGTGTGGTCGCGCCACAACTGTTCGCTGGATTCGGGGAGCCAGGCGCGGGGGTCGAGGGTCGCGAAACCGTCGGGTAGATAGGTGGTGCGATGGTCGCCGAACTCGAAGATGCGCAAGGCGCCAGGACGGGTCAGGCGGTTAGGGCTGATTGTTGTCTTCAACGGATCTCCTTCACGATGTGTACGGGCAGGCCGACGGCGGCGCCGACCGGGGTTGGGCGCGTGGGGGTTGGGGTGGCGGTCCTCTTGGCTGCGGCCGGGCGGGCGGGTCACGGGCGGGTGGGCGAGGTCGCTATGTGGGCCACCACAGCGCTGACGCCGATACATGGGTGCATGGGGTCCTCACAATGAATATGGATGTCGGCCAACCAGAATCGGTTCCCTCGCCGCTAGGGATCGGGTCCGGCGTCGTGGTGCGCTTCGGGCGCGGTGGTCTCACTGGCGAGGGTGTCGATTTCGCAGTCCCAGCCATAGGACGTTGTTTGGGGTAGCGCGTCGGCGATCGCTGCGTTGATCTCGGTCCCGTGGGATCGGGATTGGTCGGCCAGTGTCGTATGCAGGGCGTGGCGGGCTTGTTCGAGTAGTGCTTTCGGTGTCGGGGGTTGCTCGGCGTCGGTGCCGGTTGCGGTGGTGTTGGTGTCGCGGTTGGTGCGGCGCAGGCTGGTCAGTGAGCGCCGCACGGCGGCGGCGATGGTGGGGGTGCTGTAGCGGCGTCACGGTGGATCCAGGTCCTCGAGGCGGTATTGCAGGTAGTGGCCGAGTCGGTGTTCGAGGTCGCCGACGGCGGTGTGGAGTGTGCGGGCGCGTTGTGTGCGGCCCATCCCGATCGAGGTGGCGGTAGCAGCGGCGCGTGTCCAGAGCGCTTGCATGTTTCGCCGGACCTGTTGGGCCGCGGCAGGTTCGGGTTCACCGGTGACACCATTGGTGGCGAGCAGGTGTTCGCGGGCGACGGTGATCGCGGCCATGTCGGTGAGCTGGGTGGTGTCGGCGATGACGCGCACGATGCTGCGGCGCTTGGGTTTTGGGTGTGGTGTCGGGAGCAGTTGCTCGTCGGTCCACGTGCCGTCGGTCTGACCGATCCGGCGCGCGAGATCGACCCAGCTGCGTGGCAGACCGTGTGCGCGGGCCTGGATTTCGGTCAGGTCCCGGGCCCGGTCGAGGGCGTTGATTTGGGCGAGTATGTCGATTCTGGTGGTGGTGTCGGCCGCTGCGGACTGGGTGTTGTGCCGTAGTCGGGCGGCTTGGGCGGCGAGCTGGTGGATGCGGTGCAGCATTCGCGCCTGTTCGGCTGCGATATCGCGAACGCGTGGCGCTGGTCCCGGTGAGGTCATGGCTCGGTTCCCTCGACCGGCGACAGGAATTCCGGGGCCGAAATCTCCCGGTCGATGGTGGTGTCGAAGCTGAGGGGGTCCGCGCTGGGTGCGTGGCTGAATAGTGTTGCCTCGATGACGGTTTCGGTGTCGGCCTCGGCGCTGTTGGTCAGGTTCGCGGCAGTGATCGCGGTGTCGATGCTCTCGCCGGTGATGGCGGCGGATCGGAAAAGCTGCTGTGGGGCGACGAATCGGGCGTCGATCGCGACGACCAACTGTGGATGCTGTGGCAGTGCCGCCGCGGATTCGGTCGTGATCCCGGCGGCGGCCAAGGCGATGGCTTGCAGTGCGTAGACACCGGTGTCGGTGTGTGCGGCGGCGTGCCAACGCTGCAAGAGTTCCTCGACGGGAACACCGTTGAGGGTTGCTGATCCGGCCTGTGCCCAGTCGGGGGTGGTGCCCCACAACTGTTGACCTTGCTCGGCGGTGAGGCCGAGCAGGTTCGCTATCCCAGTGGTCCGTTCGCGCAGGTTGCGTAGGTTGCGATCGAAGTCGGTGCGAATGTCGATCTCGGGTGCTGGGTTGATCTGGCGGTAGGCGAGGTCGAGGGCGCTCCACTGGCACAGCCGGTGCACGTCCGCGGTGAGGGCGGCCAGGATCGGGTCCCAGTCGAGGGTGTCGGGGGTGCGCAGGTATAGCTCGGGGCGCCAGGCGATGGCGCGTTCGCCGCGCTCACGCACGTGGTCGATCCACGCAGCGGGTACCCCGCCTGCGTGGGCGGCGTTGATCAGTTCCTCACGCAGGATCGCCCGGCCGTGGTAGTCCTCGAACCAGGACTGTGGTGGGTTTTGCCCGGTCTGCTGTTGGCGGCGAGTTGCGTTGGCCACCATGGTGTTCAACGCCTTCGTCTGGTTCTGCAAGGCTTTGAGCACTCGCGCCTGCACAGGGGTCGGCGTTCTCACGGTCGTGGTCCTGCTGGCGAGGCGGGTGCCAGGGCCCGGAAGTCGGGTCCCCATCCGAGGTGTTCGATCGGGGTTGTCGTGCCGTCGATGCCGAACCAGGCTGGCGCGATCGCGGTGTTGGGGAGTCCGGTGAGTTCGATGTGTCGGTGTGGGGTGCACAGGTGTAGTGGTCCTTGTGCGGCGTCGAGGATTCGGCGCATGTGCCGGTCGATGTGGCTGACGAACAGGCTCGACATGGCGGTCTTGTCCTCGGCGCGGCGCGCGGCTTCGAAGACGGAGTGGATGGCGGCGAAGCGTAGTACGACTTCGTGGTGGCGCCACCATTGCCGACACCACGTGTAGTGGCCTTCACGGTTGTTCGCGGTGACGCGGACAGCGGTGACCGGCAGCAGCCAGTCGGTCACGAAGTCGCTGTAATGGGCGAACAGCGGTTGTGGTTTCTCTTCGCTTCCGGTGCCCGCGTCCGGGGTGGGGGTTGGTGTGGTGCCGAACCAGTTCGCGGGCACCGGGTCCGCCGATAGCGAGGGCACGGTGTTGTGTTCGGTTCGGGTGCACCGGTACAGCGGTCCGTTCGCTGCGTCGAGGATGAGGGTGAAATGCGGGTCGACGTGGTTGAGGACATAGGTGCTGATCGCGCTGCCGGACTTGCTGCGCCGCGAGGCTTCGAAAGCTGCATGGAGGTGGGCGATGCGGACTGCGACAGAGCGGTGGCGCCACCATTGACTGCACCAGGTGTACGTGCCTTCCCGGTTCGCTTCGGCGAGGCGGACATTGACCATCGGCAGTAACCATGTGTCGGCGAATTCGGTGAAGTGCCGGTACGCCGGTGGCTGGGGCGGTCCTTTCAGTTTCGGGCCGGCTGCTGCGGGTGGGGTTGGTGCCGGGGTGTTCATGGCGCGCTCCCCGCAGTGCCGTCCGTGGTCCCGGTCGCCGGTGGGGTGACGGTTTCGGCGGTGGGGTCCTTGAATCGGTCCAGGGATCGCTGGATTTGGGGTGCGAGGTCGGGGTTGTGGTACCAGGGAACCTTTTTCACCAGCATCGGCCCGTGGTTCGGTAACCGGATGACGGCGCGGTCTTTGGGTAGCGCCCCTAGCTGGGCGACATCCAGGATCGGTTCGGAGCGCCAGGTTAATGATCGGGTGACTCCGCCGGGACCGTAGCTGCGGGAGCGCTCGGCCACGTCGTGGGGGCCGGTCATGCGTGACCAGTGTTCGAGGTAGTCCAGGGCGGCGATACCGCCGCCGTAGACCTCGATGGCTTGGGCGCGCATGATCTTCAACCCGTTCGCGCCCCACAGGGCTTCGCCTTGTTCGAGGACTTGCAGGATGGTCATCAAGATGATGCCGCAGCCCGCGCAGTAGGTGTAGTACTCCGGCAGCTCCGCGATGCGTGCGCAGTTGGCGGCTTCATCCAGCACCGCCAGCAACGGAACCGCCAGGCGCCCATCAGCTCTCGCGCGCGCCGTGGCAAGTGCGGCCTCGAGGATCTGTCCGATCAACGCCGCGGTCAGCGGGGTCGCGCTGTCGTGTCCGGCCATCGACAGCGCATAGAGGGTGTCGTTGCTGGTGACGAATTCCCGCGGCTGGAATTGCGGCAAGTCATGAACTGCCTCGCCGTCGCTGATGTCCAGGATCACCGTGTTGTTGGCCCCTTCGTGGGCTTTGATGACGCGCCGCTGTGGTGGGGTCACCATCCGCGCATAGCCTTCGTGGGTCAGCACATTGAGATACCGGCGCGCCATATCGAACAGACCATCCCGCTGACGGGCATACAGGCTTTGGGCTTCCAGAATCCGGTCCGCGGCACGCGGGTGGTCGTGATGGCGCAGGATCAACGCCGGGGTTTGGTCCTGGTCACGGCCGAGCCATTCCGCGGCGTGTATCAGATCCCCACCCGCGCATGCCGCCGCGAACACATACAGTGCCAGCAGCTCTCGCGCGCCGCCGTCGAAATAGGCGTCCACACGCGCGTTTTCGGCGTTCGAGTCGGCGATGAAGAACCCGCCCAGCTTCCGGGCGGCGGGCAAGGTCTGCACCTGTGCCAGCAGATCCACCCAGAACGAGCATGCGACCGTCCCGGTGACCGCCTGCAGATCACACAACCAGATCCGGGAACCCTGTTCTTCGCGCCCGCCGACGGTGTGGCGATACACATCAGGTTTGTTGGAGGTCGCCAGCACCGGCCCCCACCCCGCAAGGACCGCGGGCACCGCCCACACCATGGTCTTGCCGGTGCGCTGACCAGCTGCGATCACAACACCCATCTCCGCGGGCACATACAACTCGATCCCGCCCTGCACTGTTGTGCCCAGCGGTGGCCCTTTCAGGGCTTGGATTTGCGGTGGCGCATCCTTGAGCAATCGCGTTGCGGCGGCGGCGTTGTCGGCTTGGGTGGCCATGGTGATCTCGCCGGGGCGGTGCATGGTGCGGGCGGCGGCATCGATGCGCGGACGCGAGGCCACTGATCGCCACCCCACCCGAACCAGCACCGCGACCGGCACGGCCAACACGGCGGCTACGACGCTGGATTGCCACGGCCATGGGTGCTGACCGAGGGCCACTTGCAGCAACGCCACCACGGGGTGCCGGGTCACTGGCAGCCCTGCCCACCAACTACCCGCACTCAATGCCGCCCACGCCAGCAGCGCCAGCACCAAGACGGCCAGAAACAGCAGTAGCGCGGTGGTTTCGGGTCCCAGACCACCGACCCTGCGGCGGCGGGCCTCTCGTGTGGAAATCATGATCGCGAACTCCTCAAGTACGAGCACGAAGACGGATGCGGATTAGGTTGCGGGGCAGACAGATTCACTGAATCGCCTCCTCGATGACCTCGGTCCGGTGGCTGTCGGAGATCGGTTCGGCGGGTTCGGTGGCGGTGTCCCAGTCGTTGCCCGCGTCCTCGGGTATGGCGGCGTCGATGGCCGCGCCGATCGCGGCGCCACCGTCGCCGGTGGTGTCGGCGCCGATGGCGGGGTTCACGGTTGCGGGCGTCGAGAGTGTTGGTGCGGCTGCGGTTTCGATACTGGTGGGCGCGGCTTCGTGGCGGGCGAGCTGGTTGCGCAGATCGGCCACGACGCCGCGCAGAGTGGCGGCTTCGGCGCGGGCGTCGTCGCGTTCGGCAGTGAGCTGCGCGATGCGCCCCAAATGAGGGTGGGCCGGGCGGTCGCTCCAATACGTGCCGTCCAGACCCGCCCGGTAGGCGAGGTCGATATCGGAGTCCTCGACCCCGCCGGCGAGGGCCTCAGCACGGGCGCGCCGCACCTGAGCCAACAACGACTCCATGTGCTCGACAAGAGCTTCCGGATCCCCGATTGGTTCGCCCTGTCCATCCGCCACGCGCGAGTGCTCGGCCGTGAGGTCCTGCACTTCACGCAGCAGCGCCGCCTGGCGCGCCAACTGTTCGGTGCCGTCGCGGTCACCGAACTCTTCCTCCCAGTCCAGGGCTAGGTCGATCCCGTCGATGACGGCCCCCACCTCGTCCATGCTCAACAACTGCGCGCCCGGCCTGGCCCCCAACGCACGATCCACCGCACTCAACACCGGTCCGGTCCCCTGCGCCGAGGCCACCGGAGCATCTGGAGACGGTTGGGCTTGAGGGACGGTCGTGTTGGTGATGAGACGTAACTGCGGTCCAGGTGCGTGCTAGCTCGCCTGATCCTGGTTGGAGCCGTAGGCGATGCCGTCGGTGTGGCCGGTGATTTCACGGGCCTGGCGCAGGGTGCGCCAGCTCATGTCATCGACACTGCGATCACCAGCGTCGCGGGAGCGGGCGATGCTGTCGAAACCTCGCCGCGCGGCTTCGGAATCGGCTTCCCACGCCCCGGCAGCGGCGTCGATCTGCCCCCAAAGGGTGCGCCACTGCGGCATATCATGGTGGACCCACGGCGCGGCGAGCTCGACGGCATTATTCTCGAGCCGCGCAACATCTGCGGGTGTTTCGCCGAAGGGGGCGATCTCGCGCAGCGCGTAGTGCTTGGCGAAGTCGGCGCGTAGGTGCTGCTCGGTCTCAGAGGCCGCGTCGGCGTAGTAGCGGGGGTCCAGGTAGCCGCGCGGCTGTTCCAGCCACGTCACAGGTCCCGCCCCCACTCCGGCCTCGCCGCGGGATCCTCAGGCGGTGCTTCCGTTTCGGGCACCCATTGGCCACCGCCTGGGGTGTGTGATGTCGCGTCGATGGCCTCGCCGATATCGCGACCGGAATCGGCTGCACGGTGCTGGAGGTTCTCGTCGCCGACTTCGGCGTCGCCCATCGTTCGGCCTGCAGCGATGTCGCGGACAGCGTTGTCCCCCAGGAACTCTCGGACTTTGGTGTGGCTGGCACTGAGCTGGTGTTCGAGCCCTCGAATCTTGGAGTTTTGGCCGGTGATGTGTATGCGCAGCCGCATGACCTGCTCGTGGTACTGGTATGCCTGTCGTGCAGAGGCTTGGGCTTGGGCGTCGAGTTGTTCGATCCGGCCCAGCCAGCGGTGTGACGGGTGCGCCGCCCATGGCATGCCCTCGGTGCCCAGCAATTCGGCCGCGATGACATCGTCCTCGGCGACACCGTCGGCCAGCGCGTCACGACGCGCCTGCCCCAACGCCACGGTCAGGGCATCCAGCTGGGCTGGCACACCGTCACCGTGCTCACCCACCCCTGCGGTGTCGGCGAGCAGAGTTGTTGCCGCGGCAAGGTTTTGCACCTCCCGCAACCGGCGCGTGTAGAGCGCGTCGGCCGCATCGTCGGCGGCCGAGGACCGGCCCGCCTCGCTCGGCGTCCCGTCGATTCGCTCGGAGGACACGAACAGTTCCAGGGCAAGCTTTTCCACCTGCGCGGGGGATGTGTCCATCGCGAGTGGGGTCGAATCGGTGGGCGAGGATTGCCCTGCGGCGGCAGCTGTATCGCCCGGGTTCGGGGGTGAACTGGTTGTGGTGGTGGGTGTTTCGGGATTGTCGTGGAATGTGTTGTCGGACATCGTCTTTCGACCTCGTCGAAGTGGGCCGCGACGCCGAAGCGTTCTGGGGCGGCTGATTTCTGATGTCCCCGGCGGATTGTGTGGCTGCCTTGCCTGTGACCGGCACCTACGGTCAGCGAGGAAGACCCGGATGTTGCACGCGCTGTCGGCTGGTGCGCCGAGACCGATACGATCGTGGCGCGAATGTTGTTGCGGTGTCGATGGTTACGGTTCGGGACCGGCCTCCTTACGGGCGTGTGGTGACACCTCGGTGGTGGGGGTGGTTTCGCTGTGCCACTGCCCGACCAGTCCTGGTGGCAGTGCCTGCTCGATCGCAGCGGTCATCTCCCCTTGCGGGGCGAGAGCGGCGTCGATGAACTGTGTGCGGATCGCGGCGTAGGCGTCGGCGATCATCTGCTCCGGTGCCGGTGGCACGCTGTCGGCTCGCGGGATCGGATGCCCCTCGTCGTCGACCGCGACATACGGCGGCACCGGCATTCCCGGATCCGCGCTCATGTACTTGCCGAGTTCATTGCGGAGCCCGGTTTCGTCCTGGGCGCTGACGTAAGAGTTGTGGAGTTTGAGCCATCCCGCTCGCCCGATTCCCCACAACTGCTCGCCCTCGGCCACGCTCACCTGCGCCATGTGCGCGAACGCGGTCGCCCGCCGGTGATGCACACGCATATTGCGCTCGAAATGCCGCGCCTGGATAGCGGTGATCTCGAAGGTTGCCCGGCCGGTGGCGACGCGGTCCTGATAGGCCGCGGCCAGATACGCCATCCGCTCCAGATTCCACAGATCCGGGGCCATCATGTCGAACCAGAACCCGCGGACCTCACTCGATGCGCTCGGCAACTCCGCCTGCTGCGGCGATGTCGCGGTCCGGGATCCGAGCTCACGCACGTCGGCGATCCAGTCGGGGCTGACCCCAGCTTGCAGCGCTTGTTGTTCGAGGGCCTCTCGTTCGGCGCTGAGCGCTTGCAGGTGTGTGGTCCATTCCAGCTGCGGGTCGGGTCCGTCGTAGCCGTCGAATCCCAGCCGCGAGATCCGGGTGTATTCACCTTCGAGATGCTGGATTCGTCGCAGCAACTCGGTTTGCCACCGGGCGAGTTCACGCTGGTGTGCTGTCAGGTCAGGATCGGTCACGATCGAAACCCCCTGCTCCCGCCACCAATTCGATGTCCACCGGTGCCATCACAAGTCCCGGTCCAGATCGTGTGTCGAACCCGAGCCGGTGGCCGGTTCGCCGACCGGTTCACCGCCCCAGCTGCGGGTCAACTCGTCCAGCCGTGCTGCCGCGATCGCCTTCTCGCTGACTTGCCCGTCGGTGCGGGTGTCATCGCCAGAGGTGATGGCGAGCGCCTGTTGGGCGTGGTCGATCATCACCTGTGGTGTCGGTGGGAGCTCACCGGGGACGACGGCGCGGCCCGCTCCGCTGCTGTCGAGGGGGTGCATGTGGGTTCGGGCGTCGTACTCGATCCCCGGCCACGCTCGAGTGCGCCAGTGTTGTTCCAACTCGGTGTCGCTATAGCGATTGACCGTCGCCTCCACCAGAGTTCGCCAGGCCTGTGCGTCGCGGCCCCACAGCTGAGCGCGTTCGGTATCGGTGAGGTCCGCGGCGACGGCGGTGTCGGCGGCACGCACCCACAGCGCGGACATGTTGGTGTGGATCTGGCTCGCCGCGACCGGCTCGGATTCGGAAACAATCCCGGCCGCGATGCGGCGTTGCCGGTGCGCGGCAAGGATCGCGGCAGTGTGTTCGAGGGCCCAGACATCGTCGGCGATGCTGTCGAGCATCGCCTCGCGCGCCACGTCAGTTCCGCGGGCGGGCTCCGGCGGTGGTGGTTGGCGGGCGTTCCGGCGTATTCCGCGATCACCGAGGGCGCGGGCCTGCTCGATCATCGGTTCGGGAATTGCGTTGGCGCGGGCGCGGATCACGGCCTGGTCGCGTTCGGCGTCCAGTTCCCGCAGGTGGGCCTGCCACACATGGACTCGTGTGTCGTCGCTGCCGGGGGTGAGGTTGTAGTCGGGGTAGCCGTGATGCAGGACCCGCTGATGGTGGTACGACAGATCTTGTACCTGCTCGAGCAGTCGAGTTTTCCACGGCGGCAGCGACTCCCACGGTCGCGACGGCCCGGTCACTGCCACCTCCCTGGTCTACGAATCCGGTTGTGCTGCATTGTGGTTCGCAAGTTCATGCGTGACTCCTGTCGGGTTACCGTTCGATACCGCGCTCGGTGTTCACCTGCGACGCGGGCTGGTGCGGGCCATGCGGAAGACCTGCTTGGAGCCGGTCGCGCAAGGCACCGGCATCCGCGTCGGCGGCGGTGTCGCCGGTCGGGTCGGTGTCGGTGTCGATTCCTGCCGCGTCGATGGCCTGACCAATCGCGACGCCGGCGGCGCGGCTCGAGTCCGGATCGGTGAGGGTGGTGGCGTCGGTTCTTGCGATGTTGGGCGCGGTTGCGGCCACGGCGATGAGTTGGTGTGGTGAGGGTGGCATGTGCCCGGCCGCGTGCGCGTGGGCTAGGGATATCCCTGAGCTGGTCAGCGCTGCCAACCGCAGTTCCGCGGCCAGCAGCTGCGGCAGCGAGGCGTATTCGAGCCATCGGGCGCTCACGGTGTCGTTGTCATAGCCGTGCATCCGCGTCTGCAGGGTTTGGCGCAGACTCGTATCATCGGTCGACCACAGCTGCTCACGTTCGCTGCTGGTGATCTCGAGGGCGTGCGCTACCGCACCGATGTGGTTGCGTAGCACGGTCATTCGCGCGTCGAAAAACGACTCCAAATCCGGGTCGGCGGCACCGAATCGGTGATTATGGGCGACGCGGACAGCGACCATATCTTCCAGCTGATCCACCTGCGTCCCCAACCGAGCCAGCAGTCCCGCACGGTCTGCCACGGCGGCGTCGGGAATTACCTGATCGCCGCGCCAACGCAGCCCGTTGGCGCCGCGGGCCTGGACGTGATCGATCGCGTGTTGGGCGATCCCGATCGCGGTGGCCTGTTCGCGCATCAGCTGCCGGGACCGGTTCAGATGCCACAACTGCCGCCGCCACGCCGCGGTAAGGTCGGCGTCCCCCAGATTCGCGTGACGGGCGCGGTTTTCGACGTTACCGATCTCCACGGTGAAGTTCTGGATCGCGCGCAGCATCTGCACCTGAACCGCCGGAATCGCCAGGCCCGCAACCGAACTCGACCACAGCGGATCACTCACCACGACCACCCACCCGGGCAGTCGCTGCGCGATAGGTGTGCAGATCCGCACTATCGCTGTTCATGAATGCGATGGCGCTCATGGGTCTATGCCGTGCTTGGTGGTCAGTGGCAGTGGGTGCGATGGCGGATCGGTGACCTCGTCCAGCTGTGCGGTGTGGTTGTCGCTGCTCAGGCCCGCATGCTCGATCGCCGTGTGGATCACCGCCCCATCGGCTGCCCGCGCACCGGGCGCATCGGCAGCTTCGGTGGCGGGGGTGGTCGCGGCGTCGAGTGCGGTCTCGGCGAGAGCGATCAGCTCTTTCGGCCCAGGCGGCAGATACCCGGCCATGTCGGTGTCGTCGAAGGTGATCCCCGCTGAGCGCAGCACATCCAACGGCACGCTTTCACCGATCAAATTCGACATACTCGCCCGGCTGCGCCACTTCTCGGTCAGCGCCTCGTCATCGAGGCCTTGTGCCGCCGCGGTGGCCGCGCCGATACTGGCGCGGTCAGGCCACAACTGCGCGCGCTCGTCCGCGGTGAGCTCCACAGCGTGCGCGAGCGCCCCGAGGTGCTCGCGCAGAGCTTCCATGCTCGCTTGGAACCACATCTGTGGTTCACCGGTGTAGTCGCTGTACCGGTGGGTGTAGGCGGCGTGCACCGCGGCCATCTCCTCGAGCCGGCCGACCTGGGTGGCTAATCCGGCCAGCAACTGTGCGCGGTCGACGGCCTCAGCGGTGGGCATTGTCTGCTGGGGGTGCCACCGGATGCCGTTGGTGCCGCGCTGGCGGACGTGCTCGATCAGCCGCGGCGGCACTCCGATCGAGGCGGCCTCACCGGTGATGATGTCGCGGGCCTCGTTGAGATGTTGCAGTTGGTGCTGCCACCCCTGCGCGAGGTCCAAACGGTCCCAACCGAATCGGCCCCGATCAGCGGTATTGCGGATATAGACGCTCATGTTCTGAATCGCGGTCAGCAACGCCTGCTGGACTGGCGGTAACGCCGATGCCGATTCGACCATCACAACCACCCGCCCCCGTCGTCGACGCAGCGGCCAGTCCTCGACCCCGGGGCGCTCATCGTTGGATCCCCACGTCCACACCGAGCACCTGCCCAGTCGGCGCCGGACCGAGGTCGGCCTCGATTCCGATACCGACCTCGCCGGTCAGTCCGGCGTCCTCGATCGCGGTGCCGATACCGTCCCCGGTATCGGCAACCACGCCCGAGCCGGGGTCGACCACATCGCCGAGGAGGTATTCGGCGTATACACCGATGGTCAGTTCCTCGGTCAGCCCGGCGACCGCATCTAACATCGGCTCCGGATACCGGGTGCGGGTCTCGACCTCGATCTCGTCGACCTCGACTGTCTCGACGTCGATATAGGGCAGGTCATCATCCGGGCTGGTGCCGTAGGGGACCATCGACACTCCCGGCTGCCCGGTGTCGGGGTCGCCGTCGAGATAGGTTTGCGGATCCGTGCCGGTGTCGTCGGTGAACCGCTCGTCATAGGCGCCGGCATGGGTGCGGTGCTGCTCGGACAGATCCGCGGTGTGATGGGCGGCGGCGAACCCGACCGAGGCGTGATGCGTTGCCGCGTCCTCGCCGCTCGTGGTGGACAAGGTCTCGCTGAAACCGGCAGCGCGGCGGCGGATGTCGATCAGCAGCTTCTTGTACTCCACGTCCAGGTCGTACAAGTCTTTCGCGTACTTCGCCCGGTCGGCGTACCCGTCTATCTGCAGCTGGTGGATCTCGTTTTTGCGCCGCTGCTCGGCCGCACTCTCATCGTCGCGACGCTTCAGATCCGCGTTGCCTCGTCGGATCTGCTCACTCTTGACCTCGATTTCCGCCTCGTTCAAGGCTTCGCCCCACCGCGACCGATCGTCGTATCCGTCCAATTGACGCTGGTGCACAGTCTCTTTGCGGGTCGCCTCGTCGAGCTTGGCTTGTTCGTCGAGTTCGAACAGCCGCTGTCCCTGTGTCTGGCGATCGGCGTAGCCCTGCAATTTCGCCCAGTGCAGTTGCCGGTCACGCAACTCACGAGCACCGGCGTCCTCCATCCGCTGCAGATGCTCTGCCACAGAACGGGACTCGCCGCCACGGCGCTGCAAGAAGTTTCCGACCATCGCCCCGGTCTGGAACGCCTGGATGAACCCTTGACGCACCGCCTGACCGCCCTCTTCGACCGGATCCCCACTCACCCGATCACCTCCAAACCCGCAACCAGCCACGGACCCGACAGGCCCGAACGGACGGCGTGCGCGTAGACCGCGAACCCCATCGCGGGGATGGTGTCACCCGGATACAGATCGACCGCGAGGACACGACTCATCGAGGTCGCGGTATCGGGTGGATGGTCATCGCCAGTGGTTCGCGCGGTGGCCGTCACGCTCACGAGCTGGGTGCGCCATCGCTGCCAGCGCGCCGCGGTGATCGGCGTGAGCACCGTCGCCGCCGATTCACCAGCGACGGCGAACTCCGCTGTCAGTAACGGTTTTGCATTCTGGAACGCGACGCGTTGATCGGCCTGGATATCGGGTCGATAGGTGAAGACCGCCGAGATAGCGGCTGCCAGCACGGCCCCACCCGAGCACGGATCGACCGTGGTGTAGGGCGCAGCGAATGCGGTTGCGGTGCTTGCTGTCTGGTTGCCGATGGCGGGTTCGTGGTCGCATCCAGCAGCCAGGACGGTGGTGCTCATTGCCGCTACCACGACCAGCGCGCGGGGTCGGATGCCGCTCATGTCGGGATCCGGTGCTGGATCAGGGTGCCCAGGTCGATGTGGCGCCAGTCGACGGGGCTGGTGGCGGTGGATTGTTCATGGGCGGGGTTGTGGTCCGGGTCGGTGATCAGGTCCAGCACGAGTCCGGCGATGAACGCCGCCTGTTTCAGGTTCTCGGGCAGGTCGCTGCTTCTGCGCGCCAGGATCAGGTGCAGTGTCGCGACCGGGGCGCCCCAGTCGTGGCGGGCTTGTCCGGCCAGCCAGATCGCATGGCGGGCAGCGGTTTCCAGGCCGTCGGCTTCGGATTCGATCACCGTGGGTGGGGTGAGGTCGTCGAAGCGCTGCCGCCAGATCACTTGTCCGTCGGCGCGACACAGCGTGAACTGCTCGGTCGTGGCGGCCGACCACAACAACAGGTGTGGTCCGCGTGTTCCGCGTTCGACCAGCCTGGCGTGGGCTTGCTGACGTGCCAGTTCGTTCTCGCGCAACCGCGTGTAGTCGATCCCCGCTTCGGTTCGCAGCGCGGCAGTGAAATCGGCGAACAGTCCCGGGCTGCTGAATCGGTGTTCGGCAGCGACACGGTCCAGCTGCCGGTAACTGGTGCAACCGCGCAGCTCACGCGCCAAGATCCGCACCACCAACTGCGGGAGGGTGAGTGCGTGTGCGTCAGCGGGGGTCACAGTGGGCGTGACTGTCATTGGTGAGGGCTTTCTCGTTGGCGGGTTGGCTCGTTGCTGTTCGGTTCGATTGCGGTGCAGCGGTTTCACCTGGTCCGGTCATGGGCCCGGGTCCGCAATGGGGGACGGCTGCCTCGCTGTGTCGTGTGTGGTGTCGCCGCCGAGGTCCTCGCCCTGCCAGGTACGAGTCGTACTGCCCGGCAGCGCGGCGTCAACGACGTCGCTGATCGCGGTGGCGCCATCTGTCCCCAGATCGGAGGCGATGCCCATGCCACCGCTCCTGGCGCCTGTGAGCCACGCTGTTTCAGCGGCCTTGATCAGCTCACCGGGGCGCGGTGGAAGTTGGTGTGTGGCGGCGTCGCTGAGGCTGATCCCCGCCATATTCAGGGCTTCGACTCGCACGTGGGCGTCGCTCACCGCGGTCGTCTTCGTGTGCGTTCTCCACCGTTGAAGCAGTTGCGATGCGGCCTGATCGCGGGTTGACCCCAGCACCGATCCCCACGCGTCGCTGCTGGTGAACCACCATCCCGCGACCTCGGTCTCGGTCACCTCGAGGGCGATAGCGACCATCGCGACCCTGGCCCACTGCAACCGCAGGTGCTCGTGGAATCGGTCGGCGAGATCGCCGGGGACAGCGCCGAAGCGGTCCACGCAAACCGTGTGGGTGGCGGTCATGTCGTAGAGCAGCGCCACTTGCTCGCGCAGGTGCGCCAGCAACTGTTCGCGATCTACCGCGGCTGCGGGCGGCAGCGGCTCACCGCCGCTCCAGCGTGCTCCGGTGTTTCCGGCGTTCTTGGTGACGGTGATCCAGGTATCGGGCACCCCGATAGCTCGAGCTTGTTCCTCGACCAGCTGTGATGCCACCGACAGTCCGCGTAAGTTGTTGCGCCACTTCCTGAGCTCGCCGCCACTGGGGCCGTCGGCGAGCTGAGCCACATCGGCGGTGACGTTCTGGATCACCTTCAGCATTCCCAACTGAACCGCGCTGGCCGCGCTGCCATCCGACGCCGGGGCAGTCATAGTCGAGGACCCGAACTAGCTGGCAGAAACCATGTTTCAGATCCCGGGTCCGCGATCTGGATGTGCCGTGATCTCTGGTGTGTATGCGGATCGGCTTCGTACCCGGCTTGTGCGATAGATCCTTGGGCAGCCCTAGATTTCGTGTCCCGCCGCGCCGATCCTGGACTGAGCATGTGGTCGGTCATCGCGAGAACCCGCGATCTCGTGACGTGCCCGCCTGGGAGTCGGTATCGGGGCATCTCGCCTGATACCCACTCGGGCTCCGGTCCGAAATACATCGCTGCCTTCAGCGCAGATCTGCGCTGAAGATGCTGCTCTTCGAGTCCCGCGGCGCTGTCGCCGACGGGCGGTTGTGGCGTTGTCATCCGAGTACTCTCTTGATTTTCTCCGTTGCGCGAACTTGCTGCGCGGTATGGCCGCTGGTCTTCGTTGTCATCGATGGCGTTGTCCCGCTTCGTGGTTCGCCGAGACCTCGGTCGTGGTGGTGGAGGGCGGGGTGTATCTGCGCACGTCCATGTGCTCGCCGGTCCATGCACTCAGTGGGGTGAGGGTGACGGTTTGCCCGGTCTGCGGGCTGTGCAGCAGCAGGTCTTGACCTTGTTCGTTGCGGCCCGCGTAGATCCCGACATGGTGGGAATCCGTGGCGCCGGGTTCGGTGAAGAACACCAGGTCTCCCGGTTGTTTCTTGTCGAACGGCACCGGCTGTGCAGACGGATGATCTTGCTGAGCTTGGGTGTAGTGCGGCAACCGCAACTGCCCGCCCGAGGCCTGATAGATCGCGTACAAGGTCAACCCGGAGCAGTCGAATCCGCCGCTGGTCGGGCCATTGGCGTCCCCGCCACCCCATACGTACGGGGTGCCGATCCAACGTCGGGCGGCGTCGATGACCGCTTGCGCGAACGAACCGGTTGGGGTATTGGGTGCACCGGAACCGTTGCCACCGCATCCCGTTGGCTGTTGCCCTGCCTGCGGTGCGGGCATCGAGGCCGGGTCGATGTCGGCGAACATCGCATACAGCTGACGGGCGAGGTCGAGTTGCCCGGCGTAGGCGGCCGGGGCGGATTGTTCGATGGCTTGCGCGAGCTCGGCCGGGGGCATCTGTTCGGCGCCAGCGGTTTTGGTGGCTCGGTCGTAGAACCAGTTGATCTGATAGGTCGGATCCATCAATCGGGCGATACCGACCGATCCCCATAGACTGACCCGCATCTGGTGTGGACCGACACTGTCGTGGTCGTGGCCGACGCCGTCGTTGCTGTAGGACAGTGATTCCGGCACAGACGAATTCGCCAAGTTGCGGAACGTCGACTCGGTGGCTTGGGCAGCCAGCTCGGCCACGATTACTGATTCGGGCACCTGCCGCTGTTTGCCGATCGCGACACCATTGCGGGCCAGTTTCAGCTGGGCTTCGTTCAGCCCAGCCACGCCGGCCTTTCCCGATCCGGCCTCCCCACCGGCGGAGCTGGGTGCTACTGTCGCCGCACACGAGGTCGCTGGGTCGGCTCCGACAAAGATCAGCAACATCAAGATCAGGGCGACCGGCAGCGACATTGCGACTGCTGCAAGGGTTTTCGAAGAATTCACCACTGTTCACCTGCCCGCCTCCTGGGTGGTTCCGATGTTCTGGAAGCGACGGTTGGTGTTGTGGATGTCGGATTCGCGCTCGGTTCGTGTGAAGGTCAGCCGGAACGCGATTCCGGGTTCGCCGGATTCTCCGGTTTTGAGCAGGAAGCATCCGGTGCCCGGTGGGGTTTCGCGGGTGTCGGTGTCCTCGTCGCTGGGTGGACGTGGCGCTGCCCAGGAGGTGACCAGTAGTTTCTCGGTTTCGGTGATCCCGACCGCGGCACGGATACGGTTGATCTCCTCCGGCCCGACGGGGCCGATGATTTTCGCGCGGGCTCGTTCGAAGAAGCCGAGCGCTTTGGATACTGCGGCAACAGAATCGAAAGCAGCCAGGTCTCTAATGGTGTGACTGCACATGATCAACCCGGTACCCAGGACACGGTTGAGTCGGGTGAGTGCATCGACGCGGTCGACCATGAACTCACCGACCCCGAGAACGCGCCAGATTTCGTCCATCACGACTTCGTAGGTGCGTTTGCGGGCCAGTCCGGCATCGGCGAGGGCGTGTGCGGCGGCGACAGCCCCGAAACCTTGGGACCAGCACACCATCAGCACCGCCGCCAGCAGTTTGGTGTCGCCTTCGGGGATACGGGAGACATCGACACAGATCGCGGGACTGTCCAGGTTCAGGGGTGTGCTGGTGTGGCCATCGAAGATGGCACCGAACGGGCCCTCGACCAGTGCCCGCAGAGAGCGGCGCAAGGTTTTGGTGCTGGCCCGGTAGCTGCGGTCGTCGTCTTCTTCGGCGAACTGGCGCAACTGTTTCCCACCACCGGAGATGACCGCCAGCAGATCCGACAACACCGGCGGCGTGGTCGGGGTGAATCCGCCTGCGGGACTATAGAGTTCGCGAAGCCCCGCCGCGAGGAGGGTTTCTTCGTAGTCCGCGACGCGGCTGCCGCGTACGAGTTCGACCAGCCCGGCGACGATGTTGACTTGTCCGGCTTCCACCCGGGCGGCGACCTGGCGGCGCTGGTCCGGATCGGGCAGCCGGTTGATGATCTCTCCGAGCGCGCCGACATCGAGGGGGTTGAGGTGCCCGTGTCCGTAGCCGACGTCGATGACTTGCCCGCCCAGGTGTTCGACGAGGTCGCGGTAGTCGGGTTTGGTGTCGCCCATGCACAGCACGGTCTCCCCGGCCGCGACCGCGCCGGTCACCATCCGCCGGATCAAGCTGGATTTCCCGAAACCGTTGAGTGCCAACACGAAAGCGATCGGCGCGGTGATATATCCGCGGAGGAACCAGGACATCACATCGAAATGCACGGGGGCACCGGTGATGTAGTGGCTGCCGACCGGCGTGCCGACGATGGGGGCGCTGGCTCCGATCGCGAACGGCCACAACCCGGCGACCTGCACGGTGGTCGAACGCCATTCCGGCATCGACGCGACCACGGCGGCACGCCCACCCCCGAGGCCGGCGTAGCCGCGGTCGCTCAGCCGGGCCAGCGATCGCTGGAAGCCACCGTCGCGGTCGAGATCCTCGACACGGCGAGCCGCATTTACCCGGCGGTGATCATCTGCAGACATCGCCAACCTGGCACGTCGTCCACGCCACCCCGGCAGCGCCGCATCCGCTTCGACCTGGAGGCGCGCTGACGGTGTCAGCACCCGGATACCGGCGACATTGACCGTCTTTCGGCGCCGATCGGACTGGCGAGCGTTGCTGTTGGTCGTGCGGTTCGTGCTCATACCGAGACCCCCTTGGAGATGGAAGTGTGCTCGGGCAAGATCAACCCGATCCCCAAGCTGGCCGCGAAACTGCTGGCTTGCGACCCATAGCAGCGGCGAACTCCGAGCCGCGACGCGTCCGACATGCCCTGCACCGATGCTTCGATGCCGGGCAGGTCCGCCTCGAGATGGTCACTGACCGTGATCAACACACCGAATCTGGTCAACCCCGCGCCACGCGCTTGTTCCTGGCGGGCAGCGTTGGTGTTGCCGACCCGCAAAGACGCCGACGCCGACGCCATTCCACGTTCGGTCTGTTCAGCCGCGAGAGCGTCACGGAAGTCGGAGTCGACGAGTTTGGTGGCCTCTGCGGCCGAGTGCAGCCGGTACACGATGGCGACGCGTTTGCGTGGCACGTCCGCGCGGGGGCGCAGCAACTCTTCCAACCCCGATTCCAGGACCGCACCGCGCGGGGCGGCGTCCATTTCCCAGGTGATCGAGCGGGCCCCGTCATGCAGGTAGTGATCCCACCGATCCTGGTGTGCGATCGGGCCGGCGGTGTCCCACGATTGGGTGGTCGTGATCGTCGCCCCCGCGGATTCGACGTCACGCTGCGCTGCCAGGTCATAGCGGGTGCGGACCAGCCCGATCACTTCCCACGCGTGCAGCGGGGTCGCGGGCAACCCGGCCCGCGCCAGATGCGACAGAACCCCTTGCAGGCGTTGCCCGATCTCGCGGGCCTGTTCGGCATCATCGCGGCGGATGCGGCCTTTGCCGATCGCCCGGTAGGTCACCGCGATACGGGCCTCGATGCGCACACCGACCCCGCCGATATCGGCAGCCGCTTCCCGCATCACCGCTTTCGCGAATTCCGGGGCGTCCGAACGCACTAGCCGCGCGACCTCGCGGCGCTGCCGCAGCCGGGTCTCGACGACGTTCTCCAACACTGCGGTCACCGCGACGACTTCCCCGCCACGGCTTTGGGCGGCCAGGAACTGCCCGTAGCCCTGCACCCACGCATCGATCTGGGACTGGTCGACCAGTTCCTTGCCGCGCGGGATCACCCGCAGCACCACCGTGTAATGGTCGGTGCGGCGGATGTGGATCATCGCGAACCGCTTCCCACCCGCGGTCTCGTACTCCGAGAGCCGCGAATCAGCCAGCAGCCCAGGCAATCTCGCCGTCCCGGAGATCCGAGAAAAGCGCCCGGCCCGATACACCAGCTCACCGCGGGTACCTGCCATCGCGAACTGGGCCCGCAGCACGATCAATTCCCACCCGGTGCGGCCGCCCCGGCTCACGACCAGCGGGATGAACACCAGCGCGCCACCGCCGACCAGGACCACGGCCGCTGTCAGTGAGCGGGTGAGCATGAATCCCACCATCACGGTGATCACCAGTGCGAGCCCGAACATCGACGCACCCCAGGTGAGCCCGAAAAACCCCGCGGAACGTGGCTTTTCCCACCTGCCGTACATGCGCGTCGTCATCGCCGAACCTCCCCCGACACCGGCGCGTCCAGATCGAAACCACCATCAGCGGCGTCAGTCGCGGTGGCATCGACCGCCGAAACACCCTGGCGCGCAACGCCAGCCCCTGCCTTGGCGACCATGACGGCGGCACCCGCAACACCTGCGCCAGCCGCACCCGCGCCAGCCGCACCACTGCTGCTCGCGGACTCTGAGCCGCCACCGGGTGCTTTCGCGCCGGATGTCTCCGCGGGCGCGCTGGCACCACCTGATCCCGCAGAGGCCCCACCGCCACCCCCTCCATCACCGGCTCGAGCGCCGCCACCAGCCACGCCCCCGCCTCCGCCGTCCGGCATGGGACGTCCCCCGCCACCGCCCTCATCGGGTGGCGATGGGGAACCGCCGCCGCCACCGGGCGAGGATTCGCGCTCGCTGACCGGGCGCGCTTCGCCGCGACTTCGTCCGGCCGAGGACATCGCCGCCCCCAGCCCGGCACCAGCCAACGCCGCTGCGGCACCTCCCCCGCCACCGAGCGTCGCCACAGCCGGCGCGATCAGCCGCATCAGCGCGGGCAACACGATCGGCACCATCAACAACAGCAGCAAACCAAGCAGCACAAGTTGCGAATCCTGCTGCTGTCCATCACCTTTCGTCCCCGCTGCAGTGAATGCGATCGCATACACCAACGCGCCCACGGGTTTCCACAGCACGAACGCCAACGCCCAGGTCAACATCTTCTTGTAGGCCTGCGATCCCGGACCAGTGCCTGCCGCAGCAGCAGCGATCGGGATCGCTGCGACCACGAGGATCAGCAGCGCCTGCCGAACGACCAGCATCATCAGTTGCACGAGCATGCTGATGGTGCCGAGGACGGCGAGGATGAGCAGTGCACCTGACCCCAGACCGGAGTTGTGCTTCAGGTCGAAGTCCGCGAACCTGGACACCGCGCTCGTCAGGTCACCGCGAGTGGCGTCGAAGATCACCCACTTGGAGAACTGATCACCTGCACGTGTGCCTGCGGTGATGACGGCGGCGAACATCATGCTCGCGAAGACGGCTTTGCCGAATACCAGGAACGACTCCTGGGCCTCACCCGCCACGCCGCCACGTTTGGCCATCGCCAGCCGGGCCGCAGCAAACATGATGCCGCCCGTCATCAGCAACACTTGAAGACCGCTGGTGTAGTCGCCGATGGACCCCAGTACCGGCCCCGGCTCGCCGGTACTGGCCGCCAGCTGCGGGGACGGCAGGTTGAGCCACCACGTCATCACGACCCGCAAAAACTTCGCCACACCGTCGACGAGCGTGTCGATCACATCGTCGAAAGCCGACTTTGCGGCATCCCCAGCGGCCTGCGAACCTGCCTTGCCCAACTGGCAGACCGCTCCCGGGCCGCTAGGAATATCGCAAAGACTCGGCAGCTGCAGCTGGGCATGCCCTGGATCACGTAGAGCCGGTTTCGCTTCCAGGACGCTCGATCCGTTGGTCATGACACGGCCTTCCAAGGTGCGAAGTCAGCAAGCGAGGTGACGGGAACGGCTGGTGCCCAGAGGGTTTCGATGTCGTCGGGGACGCGGACCCGCCAGTCACCGTCGGTCCAGGTCATCGGCCATATGGAGTAGGCGACTCCGCCGATGGCTTTGGAGGCGATCTGGACGACCGCGAAATCTGGTCGGTATCCGGGCAGGATGCGGAATCCCTCGGGGACGACCACGTAACGGGCTGCGTCGGGGGTGTTCTTGCGAGAGCGCGCGAATCTGTCGATCAGCGCCTGGCCGCCGCCGAGGTATCGGTCTGCGACTATCTGCTGCCACACGCCCTCGGGGGCTGCCAACGCTCGAGCGAGTGCGTCGTAGGCGGCCAGTGCGGCACCTTGTGGCGTGTCAGCGAATCCAGAGGCCACACCAGCGGTCACCTCGGCGGGGCCGTCGCTGCCGGAGACCGGTAGGGCTGCACCGCCCCATCCGCGTTGCCATTGCATGCGTGCTGGTGGCGCGGTCAGGTAGTCGAGTCGATCGGGATCGGGTCGTGTTGCCGAGTCTTGTTCGAGTGCAACGCCTTCGTCTCGGACGGTGGCCTCGAGTCGGTTGCCAAACATGTCGATCGTCGGCGGACGCGACACCCCGGAGGGAGCCGGTGTGGCTTGCTTGGGTGTGGTGGGCCCGATCGGGTTGTCGCTGGGTCGTTGTGGGTTGGGTGTGTTGTCGGTGCCGGTGACGGCTAGCACGAAGGCTGCGGCTACGACGGCGGTGATACCGACGAGCACGATGATCAGTAGGCGACGAGATGCCATGGCACGCTTCCGTTCTCACTGCTCTGATAGGGCGACCATGTCCACCGGTGTCGCATCTATTGCGGCGACCGTGGGCGTGGTTGGTTGGGCTTCTACGAGCAGGCGCCAGTCCCCGGACTGCCACAGCACGGTCACGTTGTTGCGGGTCAGCGACGCATCGGCTTGACGTGTGTAGATCGCGATATCGGCTGCTTGCGGGGTGTAGTGCCTGATCAGGTAGCCCAGGACTTGTGGTGCGCCGGTGCTGATCTCGCTGGTGATCGAGATCTGCGCGCGGGTCAGCGCCCAGGCGTCGCGGCCGGGTCCGGGTGCGAGCATCTGCTGTCCGACCAGTGGCCACTGGGTGTCGGTGGCCACCGACATGCGCACACTCGCGTGGATCGCGGCAAGCCCGGCACCGGTTGGGGTGTAGTCGAAACCGGTTGCGACCGCGCCGTTCACCAATTTCGGTCCTTGGTCGGCCACCGGCAGTTCCATGCCTTGGAACGAGGTCCACCGCAGCCTGGTCGGGGGTGCATGCACCTCGACTGGTGCTTGTTCAGCAGGCGCGGAGGTGTCGCTGCGGTGGACGCTGCAACCGGTCATCACCGTCACACCGAGCGCCGCAGTCGAGGCCAGCGCGAGTAGTGCGGTGGCTGTTGGTCGGTTCGGGATGGTCACTAGTCCTCCACGTCAGGTCAGTTGGTTGGCACGATCGCGACGGCGAGACCGCTGGCGGATCCGAGAAGGGCTGCGCCCAGCAGGGTGCCGACGAGGCCCTCTATGGACTCCTCGCGATAGATCCGGATAGCGAGGAGCCCACCGAGCCAGACGGCGCGCCCGATACACAGCAGCAGCACGATCCAGGCGAGGTACCCCAGTAGTTGGGTGAGTGGAGTCGTGACCTCTGCTGGGAGTTGTTTGGCGCTCATAGCTGCGCGCCTCGCGGCGAATCCTTGGAGTTCTCGTCGCGGTAGGCGACTTCCAGTGCTTGCAGGATCGCGGTGCCCGCGGTCTGCGGGTCGGTGTGTGGCAGGGAATGTCCTGCGCCGGGAACGATTTCGTAGTCGGCCCAGATCGCGTCGGCGAGGCGCATCGACTGTGTGGGCGGCACGACCCGGTCACGCTCGGCGGACAGGACGAACGACGGGATCGACCGCATCGCGACCGCGGTCGCTGGCTCGAGAAAGTGCTCACCGTAGCTGTGCAGCAGGTCGGCTAACACCCGCGGATCGCCGCGCCGCTGTCCGGCGATCAGTGGCGCCTTGGACCCCAGCCCCTTGCTCAGGCTACGGAACCGGTGTTCCAGCAGCACATACCCGACCGCGGCGATGCGGTCGAACCGTCCATGGCGTAGTCGCCGCAGTCGTGCCGGAGTTTTCAGGAAATGCCGTGGCAGAGAGGGGAACTCGGGGAACTCGCAGGCACCGTTGAACAGCACCAGCCCAGCCAGAGCGGCGGCGCGTTCGGGATAGTGTTTGACGTAGGCGTGGGCGACCAAGCTGCCTGCGGAGTGCGCTGCCAGGATCACTGCACCTGTGGCATGAGCCAATACGATATCCAGGTCATCGGCCAGGTGGCGCAGTGTCGTGCCCGTGGATCGAGTCGGCCATCCGGAGCCGCCGTGGCCACGCTGGTCGTAGGTGATCTGGCCGATCTCACCGCCGAGTTGGTGGTGCAGATGCTGTGTCAACGGCATCCAATAGCTGGCATCGGTCAGCAGACCGTGAACATAGACGATCGTGGCCGGTGCGTCGGCGCGGCCGAGCCTGCTGACCGATAGCTGCAACCCATCGGCGGCGGTGACGTTCAGTGGGCAATCGTGGAGATCAGTCATTACATGTCCTCGAAAACGAAACGGTTTGGTGGTGTAAGTCCCTGGTCGGGTGAGACGGCCAATGCCTGCATGAGGCCCCGCTATGAGCGCTGATGACAGCGGGAGTCCTTGGGAGAGAATGGATTCGGCGCATTTCTCTCATCCCGCGCCGGCGGTGATGACGGCTTGCATGATCCCTCCGGCGCTGGTAGCGATGATTCCGCCGACGAGTGCGCCGAGCACGATCTTGGGGGATTCCAGTGCTCCGCCGTGGAATCGTTCCCACCCGAATTTGCCGCCCGCGTAGATCAGTGCGGCGACCCCGGCGAGCATGACGATCCAGGACAGGTAGTTGACGATGTTGATCAGCTTTTCTGAGCCGGGCGGCGCTTTTGGTGTGATCGGGACTTGGTCGGCGAGCACGTTGATCGCTTCACCAATCAGGTAGGCAGTGGTCATGATTCGGCTTCCGAATCAGGTCGTGCCCCAGTCGTTTTCCGTCGTTCGGCCAGGCGTGTGAGGATCTCGGTTCCTGCGCGGTGGACATCGGTGGGCACCGCGTCGGTGATGTGGGCTCGTCGTCGCGGTGGTGGGTCGAACGGCAGGTACTGGGCCAGCTCTGCCAGCTCGCAGCCGATGAGTTCGTCGTGCCAGCCGATCGAATAGATGTGCTCCACCAGCTCGGCGACGACGCCGCGGTACCGACGTACCGAGGCGGGCACCCGGCCGGGACGCGCTGGGGTTAGCACGAGTCCGATGACGGTGACGCCGTCCGGGGCGAGGTCTGCGTGCCATTCGCGTAGGCGGTCGGCGGCTGCGGTCAATCCGGGCAGGCACAGTCGCGCCGCGATCACGACACGCTGCGTCGTGCGGTTCGAGGCCGGCCACGCCAGTCCGGTGTCGGCGGCGGGTGCCCACCACCGTGCCAGGGTGGAGGTTCCGGCTCCGCCGTGTGCACCGAGCACCGCGAACAACGGCGGGTGTGGGCCGGTAACCGGCAGCGGGGCAGAGCGAATGGGAGCACACCGGTGCGATGGCGGCGGGTCGATCGTGCCCGGATCCAATCGGCTGCCCGGATCGCGGTGGGCGCTGACAGGGGAATGCAGGCCTGCAGTGGTCATCACGTGCCCTGCTTCTGGATGTTGATGATGGCCGCCACGCCCTCGGTGATGCGGACGTTGATGACCTGCAGATAGTCGATGCGCTGGTTGTCTGGGTGTAGCTCCACCAGGTGCACCGTCGCGGTTGTTTCCGCGATCGGCGTGATCGCGACGCAGTGGCGGGGGTCTTTCGGGATGGAGGCGATACCGGCGGCCAACGCCTCGGGCAGGATCCCGGTTTCCGGTGCGAGGAATCGCAGTGCGGCCTCAGCGTTGCCCTGGTAGTAGGCGTATTCGAATCCGGCGATCGCCCGTGTCATGGGGTCAGGACCATCAGCGGTGTCAGTCACCACGGGTGCAGTCAGACCCTGGCATGCGCGAGGCGACAGTGCGGAGGTTGGTGACGCGACAGTCATGGTCGGTGCCGCGGTCTGTGGGTGTTCATCTCTGGCCGCAAAGCTCCCGGCGACGACCAGGCTCACCGCGGCGAGCGCCGCTACGCCGAGGGCAGCCCATGCCTTTGATGGGAGTCCGTGCGATCGACCCGTTTCAGCGTCGGGCTCGAGGGTGCCGGCGTGCGGGGGCGGTTGGTTGTTCAGCCAGTCCCACTCGTCGTTGCCGGGGTGATCGGATGGTGTTGTGCGCGAACCGATGACGGGTAGTTCGACCGCGCTGTTGTTGTCGAGCCATCCCCAACCGTGCGCGTCGTCAGTGCGGATGTCGGTGCCGGACTCGGTTGCCATGTGGGGTTTCACCTCCTTGGTGCTTCTGTCGGAGTGCGGGTGGGCCCTTCGGGGGAAGCCGCTGGGGACTGACTCACGGATCAGCTCTGAAGTAGGTGCGAGCTGTCCGCGTCTTCCCCCGAAGGGGTCATGGGGCGGGCGTTGTGCCTGCCGGGCTTGTGGTCACCGTCGAAGTGGCCGGTAGCGCAGTCGTTGTCGGCACAGCTGGTGTCGTGGTGTGGGCGGTCGTGGTTGTCACAGCGGGGGGTGTGGCTGGTGCCGGTGTCGCGGACGCGGTGATAGCGGCGATGTCACGGGCAGCGGCGGCGAACCATGCCGCAGCAGTCGCTATAGGCGATTGCCCGGTCGGGGCGACCGGGGTACTGGAGTAAGAACCGTGGCGCCCGGATGTGTCGCTGTACTGGGTCGAGCTGGCGATGTCGTAGAGCTGGGTGTTGTCGGTGACGTTGGTGGTGATCGCGTCGAAGGCTTGGTTGATCAGCCGGATCCCGGTCTGTGGTGGGACGAGTTCGACCACGGCGGCGGCGAGTTTGGTGCCGATGGTGGCGATCGCGGCCAACGGGTCGGTCATACCGACGGTGGCGAGTTCAGTGATCGCCGTCGGGGTGAACACCGTCTGTGCCACGGTGGTGACCGCGTTGAACGCGATGGTGCCGATCCGCATCAGTGCGGCGAGGGCCTGGTCGGGTCCGGGCAGTGGCGTTGCGGGGTTGGAGGCTTCGGCCAGGCGCTGGCTGATCGACTTGCTCGGCTCGTAGGACAACTGATCGAGGCTGTTGCCTTGGACGTCTTCGTTGACCACGCCGACAGCGGTCTTGTAAACCGTCGCGGCGAGGGCCTGGGCGATCGTGGAGATCGCCGCGACCGGGTCACGCAGATCCGATTGCGCGGCGATGTTGGCGACCGTCGTCGCCAACGGCCCTTCGGAAGGGGCCGCGCAGGTGATGTCACCGGCAACACAGAAATCAGCGACGCGTCCGGTCAGAGAGCCGAAACTCGCTGATGTCTCGGCGGTTCGAGCGATACCGGAGCCCCCGGCAACGGTATCGGTGAAGGCGATCTTCGACACATCAGATCCCGTGGTGCCAGGCACGGCCGTAGGTGTGGTGGCACCCGCGAGCCCCGGCAGTACCGCGGTGTCGGTGGCGCGAGCGGGGTTGGCCAGCAACGCGATGCCCGCGACCTGGTCCGCGCCTATCTTGGCGGTGCTGGTGCCGACCCGTTTGGCGAACGCCGCGACCGCCGCAGCGCCTTGGGCGTAGCCAGCAACAGCGATCTTGGTGGTTGGGCAGCGGCGCGCGATCTCGGCGGCGGTGTCCTCGAGCCGCGCCGACGCGGTCGCGACAGCCTGGTCGTAGGGTTGCTCTGTCCCGTCCTCACCGGTGCCGTAGGGGATGTAAGCGCGTTGCGCCGAACCCTGTGCTGCGCTGAGCATCGGCGCGAACAACCCTCCGAGCGCTCCGGTGTCGGTGGTCGAGGGGGCATCCGGTGAGCTCTCCTCAGGTCCTTGGACGCCGAGCGCATACAGCGCGGGACAGGTCGTATCCAGCGGGGCATCCGAACTCGGCGACTGGGCTGACGCAGACCCGCTCGCAACGATGCTCGCGACCATCGTCGATGCCGCGACGATCGCCGTGAGTGTGTGGTTCGGCGCTGACGTTCGTCTCGCATGTGTGTCCCGAATTGTGCTGGTGCGCATGGTGTCTTCTTTTCAGTCCTGAGTTGCAGTGCGATGAGTCGTGTTTCAGGCGGGTGGGTCGGCGTGGTGGCGCCGCCGGTTCCGACCGCTCCCGTGCACCGGACCGCTCCAGTGCCGCTGTCGGGGTCCTCGCGGCCCCGGGGTCGTGCTGTCCTGTTTGCCGAGGTGGAAATGTTCGCGGCGGTCGTTGTGGCGCATACTGTTTGGCCTCGCTTAGCTGTTCTTTGCGCCTGCCCGCGCCGCTGGCGAGGGGTGCAATGGGCGCGGGCAGGGTTTCCCGGAGGGGTTTCAGGAGTCCGGGGGCGTCGTTGTCGGTGATGTCGATGGCGTCGTCCGGATGGACCTCGATGGGATGCGCTGCAGGTAGTCCGCCAGGCGAGCGATGGCCTCACCGGCTCCGTCGATGGCGGCTTGCATGTGATCGACCGGGTGTTCACGCCAGTTCAGATCCACACCCAAACCGCGATAGTCGCTGAACAGTCGCCGCGCCGATTCGACGGGGATGAGGGTGTCTTGTGTGCCGTGATAGAGGTGCACCGGGATGTGGGGCGGTTGCTGTGCGCAGCGTTCACGAGCCAGCACATATCGCCACATCGGGTCCCCCCACGGGTCAGCCCGCTCGCACCAACGTCCCAACGGCTGCCGGTATCGCGCGAGAATCGTTGTTGCGTCGAGGTTTTCGATGTCGGCGACGGCGAGGTGGCCTTCAGTGGTGAGGATGTGCAGCATCGGCAGGTGCGCATAAGCACGGGCCAACCCGACCAGCCCGGCCAGCCCGAGACCCGCGAATGGTCCGTCATCGATCTCGGCGACCAGTTCCCCCGGATCCGCGACCACAGCGCCGGCGGCGACACCGCGCAGGTCGAGATCGGGTGCGTATTCGTGCTGGATTTCCGTGGCCCATAAGGCGTTTCGGCCGCCGTCGGCGTATCCCCACAAAGCGATCGGCGTGGTGTCGTCGTTCAAGCCGGGTAGTCGCTGTGTGGCGCGGGCGAGGTCGAGGATGGTTTGCCCGGCGCAGCGACCGGCCAGGAATGTGTGTGGTCCCAGCCCTGTGATGCCGAGTCCGCGACCATCGGCGACCGCGACGGTCCAGCCGCGATCCAACGCCATCGCGAGGTAGTCGGCTTCGGGTTCGGCCCCGTCGGCTAACAGCTGGGACGGTGCGCACCGGCCACCGAGCCCACGGAACACCGGACAGTATCCGAGGATGGGTCCTACACCCACATGGGTGGCGATGTCGGGGACGATGACGATGCCCGAAGCCGGGATCAGCTCGCCGTAGGAATCGCTCGAGACGTAGACGATCTGCCACGCGTGCGCGATCGAATGCAGTTGCGGGACAGCGACTTCCCGCGCTCGCAGGACCCGCCCGCGTGGGCTGGAGGGCTTGATCGGTGTCGCGGTGTAGAACTCGTCGTCGGCGAGAGGTTCGGTCATCATCGGCTCCCGATGTCGTGTGCGAGTGCGATGAGCCACGCGGTGCCCGAGGTCAGTTGGCCGGTCGCGGCGTAGCCGTTGTGGCGGGCAACGGTGTCGGCGAAATGCAGCCAGACACCGGGGTTGGCCAGGGCGGCGTTGTCGGCGAGCAGCTGCCCCCATGCGGCACCGAGTTGCCCGACGACCTTGGGCAACACCCCCACCGGGTTGCCGACGATGGTGGCGGTGATCTCGTTCCAGCGCGCCGCCGCCGCACCAGCATCTTCTGGAGTCGGCGCTGGCATGCGCGGGTCGGCAGCGTCGATCAGCCGGGCCGACAGGGATTGTTGTGGGGCGTAGTCGACGTTGCCGCCGCCGACCTGGATGTCGTTGTTGATGACAGTGGTCCAGGCGTCCCCGAGCGCTTCCGACAGCAGCGCGTTGAGCGATGCGACAGACGAGATCGGGTCTGCCAGGTTCGCTTGCGCGGCGATCTCCGCACCGAGGCGCAGCAGCGCCGCATGATCCGGTGCCGAGCACGCCAGATCACCGTCGACACAAACATCGGCGACACGGCCTTCGAGCGCGCCATAACCCGCACCGGTGCTCGCGATTCCGCTACCGCCGGCCGCGGCACTGATGACCTGGACACCCGACACAGCGGCTCCGCTGGTACCCGGTGCCGGGTCGGGAACGGTTTGCCCTATTCGTCCCGGAAAGGTTGGGCTGCCCTCGACGCGGATCGGATTGGAATACAGGGCGATCGCGGCGATCTTGTCCGCCGGTACCGAACCAACCCCTGCCCCTACTTCCTGGGCGAACTGCGCAAGGGCTTGTGCACCTTGGGAATAGGCGACACCAGCGATCAGCGTGCCAGGGCACTGCTCGATCACTTGCGCTGCCGCAGTGGCGAGTTGGTTGTGCGCGTCGGACACCGACGCCGCGTATGGGTCGGCTCCGCCACCGGGCACGATGCCGCCGAATCCGGCACCGTAGGCGATGTAGCTGTGTTGCACCAGTCCCGGAGCAGCGGCAGTGACCGGCGCCAACATCGTGCCGAGCACACCGGTGTCGGCTACGGGGTCCGCTGCCGGTGAGGACTGACCGGTTCCCTGGACACCCAGGACATACAAGGCGGGGCAGCCCGGTCCGATCGGCACCGCCTGGGCACTGCCCGCCGCGGTAGTGAGCGCGGATGCCGCCGATACCGCCAGCGCGATCATGGTGGCGCGGACACGTCGAGTCATGGAATTTATCACGGCTGACCCACTCCCACGCCCGCACCGAACCCGGCACCGATGGTTCCGGCGACCGCTGCTCCCACCGCGGCGACCGGGACTCCGGCGATGGCCGCTCCCGCCAGGGCACCGATCGCGGCACCGATCGCTGTTCCCGCGATACCGGAGGTGACGGTCCCGATCACCGGGACCTCGATCACCGTTCCCACTGCGGCCCCGGCGATCCCGCCGATGGTGCCGCCGACAAGACCACCCACGACCGCCCCTACGGCAGCGGTCGGAGCACCCGCGATCACGGCGCCGGCCGCGCCGCCCAGCACTGCACCCGCTGTCGTCGCGCCACTGACCCGGTCCGAGCGGCCCGGTGGGAGCCCGATCGAATCCAACGCTTGCGCCACTTGGGCTTCGGCGCCAGCGGCGGTGTCGTTGATGCAGTCTCGGATCTCCGCTGGCAGCCAATCCGGTGACGGGGTTTCGAATTGCCCAACCCGAATCGCGTTGGGAGGCGGCTCGATCGGCGCGACCGGGGGCACCGGTTCGGGCAGATGCAGCTCACCCAACTCAACCGGCGCGACCGGCGCGGGTGAGGGCACGGGCCGGCTGGGTGCTTCGTTGCGTACTTCTGGGGGTTGCTCGTAGTACGCCTGGGGTGGGGGTTCCGGCGCCGCAGGACTGGGAGGCGGTGGGGCGGGTGCGGTAGTGCCAGGCTGTTCAGGGCCGGTTACCCCCGGCTGATCCGCGATCGGATCGGCCGAGATCGCCGCTGACGCAACACCACTGCAGACCAAGACCACTACCACCGGAATCGCGCTCGCCAACGCGATCCGCCTGCCACGCCCCACTCGAACAGGACTGCCATGAACGGGATGCGTGCGGTTCGCACCGGGATTCTCGCGCGGTGCTGCGCGATGTGTTGTATTTCGATATTTCGGCACGCCAAATAGCCCTTCTACACGAAGGCGGAATAGGAAAGTCGAAGAATGCGCTCACCGCGGCCCCGCAGGGCCTCCCACCATGGTGTCCCCGGCAAGGAGGCCCTCTTCAGGGCAGAATTATCAGAGGAACGGCACGATCAGAGACAGCGCTTGAGCCGCGAGCGACAAACCGTTCGACAACACCGACAAGCCGATGTTCACCCACGATAGAACAACAAACGGATCCACGGATTTTCCCTTCGATGCGGTTGAGATTGCCTCCCTATCCAAACCGCGAAACCCGTTGCGAATCCAGACTTTTTACCAACAAGATCATCCTATACAACAGAATTGCGCAATTCGCTAGTCGATCTAGCAGCGCAAACCCCGCCATTTAACAATGCTGTTGTCAAAGATATTTCTTCCCACCACGACCGAACATGGCCATTTCTTGATTCCCCGCGCAGCACGCCCAGCCGCTCGGGAGACAACGTCGCGCTATCGTGCGGCGAAGACGACATTGCCACTACCAGCCGGAAGTGATGGATACCGATCGCACACCATCTCGGCAGCTCACGATGGCGTCGGGGCGAGTCCACGTCTGCGGCGTCGTGTAGCCACGAGCGCGAGCACCGCGTCCGTGATGGTGTTGTTCTCCTCCGATCGTGATTCGACATGTCGAGTCGTGGAGGACAGGGGCGGTTCAACTCCGTGCGACTCTCACCGCCCGTATCGGTGTGCGCTCTTTCGTCAGCCGATCAGGTTGCAGGCAAACAGGTTTCGTCGTAGGTGGCGATGATGGACAGAGGATCCGAGCACACCAACGGATCCACTGCGACAGCACCGGTTCCGCCGAACAGCGTCAGATCCTGTGGAGTTTCGATGACCCGGAAGTCGGTCAGGGCCTCGGTCAGCCCGGTGGTGGTTTTCATCGCGTCCGGCCGCCGCTTCGATTGGGTTTTGAACCAGTGACCGACCATTGAGGACCAGGCTGTACCGGTCGCGGCCGCTGCGTCGGCAAGCGTTTCGGCGGCGGCGAAGACCTCCCTGGCCCGACGGTCGGCGGTCCAGCAACGGTTGCCTTCTGCGTCGTAGGTCCACGAGCATTGGTGCACCGAGTCACGGTCCACCTGCGGCCGGTTCTTGTATGGATCTAGGTCGTAGTATTTCCATCGCCGTGCCCTGTCCTCGTTGGTGTAGAACAGCTTTTCGGCGAACAGGTGTCGTTGGTCACTCGACGAGTGCGGGGACTTGTCTTGTGGTCACTCGCATCTGCACACCGTCTGGCACTGGTACCTGCGTCATCGACATCGAGATCGGCCGCTGCGTCGGCGAGGACAGTCGCCACCGACCGGTGATTGTCGCTAATGCGAGCGCGGTTTCGATCAACCCGAACTGCTCGCCGATGCATCCGCGCGCACCGAGACCGAACGGGATGTAGGTCTTGCGGTTGTGATGCGGGTTGGTGTGCATCCAACGGTCGGGGCGGAACGCGCTCGGATCCTCATATATCCGGTCGCTGCGATGAATCACGTACGGGCTGATCGCGACCTTTGTCCCGGCCGGAAGCTGTATGTCGCCCAATTCGGTATCCGCTGTGACCTGTCGAGTCACCATCCAGGTGGGCGGGTACAGCCGAAGGGTTTCGGTGATAACCCTGTTGGTGAGTGGGAGCGAGGGTAGATCGTCTCGGGTCGCTGTGCGGCCACCGAGAACTGAGTCGACCTCTTCGTGTAACTGCTGCTGTACGTCGCGGTTCCGGTCGAGCAGGTACAACGCCCAGGTGAGGCAGCCTGCGGTGGTTTCGGCGCCGCCCAAGAAGAATGTGAATACCTGGTCGATCAGCTCGGAGTCGGTGAACTGTGCTCCGTCCTGTTCATCGCGGGCTTCCAGCAATGCCGACAAGAGATCGCCGCGGTCTTTTTGTTCGGCGCGTCGTTCCGCAATGACCGATGCCGCGAGTTGCCGGACGCGTCGGGTGGTGGCGTCGTAGCGCCGATTGTCGGGGGTGGGTAGGCGATTGATGATGGGGGGTAGTGCTGTTCGCCGGAAAAGTCCGTGGGCGATCGTGCTCAGATCTGTGGCGAATTGGCGAATTTGCTTGTCGGACAGCGATGTTGAGAACATGGTATCGGTCGCAATCCGGAAGGTCATGGCTGACAGGTCGACGCCCAGGTCGATTAGCTGGCCGTCGTGCCATCCCTGGACCGTGGTCTCGATCGAGCGGGTCATGCTTTCGACATACGACGGGAGCCGGTCTGAGCGGAACGCGGGCTGGCACAGGCGGCGCTGTCGACGGTGCTTGCCGTGTGGGCAGCTGCCGAGTCCGTCGCCGGCGATCTCTCGGGCCCGGGCATAGAAGGGCCCACCTTTGTCGTAGAGCTTGTCGTCAGCGAGGACCTGCGATGTCAGGTCCGGATCGGAGACGAAAACGACGGTGTCCGCCGCGAGCTGGATTCGGCACATCGGACCGTGCTCGGGCAGCGCCGAGAGAAGCGCGAGAGGGTTTCGCATCAGCTTCACCCCATGTCCGATCAACGGCAGTCCACCCGGGGCGGCAGGGATGCGGTCGAGATCTGACTTTTCCACGTTCATACGGGGGTCCCCCTTCATCAGCTGACTACTCCCCAGGTGATCGCAGCGCTGCATTCGCCCGCGAGCAGAACAATCGTTCAGGATGCTACCAACATCGGGATGTTCATAACATCCCAAATGACCGTTGGCTGCTTGGACGGTGAGGGTCATGCGTTGCGCCTGCTCCCGTGTCACCTATAGCTCCGCCGGCGCCCGATCAGGACAGCGGTGGACCAGCGTAGGGTCGTCGCATCGCCTGATGGATGAGGATGTCGCGGTCAGGGCCGGGGAGTTCACTGACCTGAACCGACACCGAGAATGGCTCTTTGGTTACCGGATCTACCATGTGACACAGATCGTCGGGCTCACGTCCATATGTGACCTGGATTCCGCCCTGCCAGCGATCATTGAACTCGTCGCTGGCGCGAAGTCGCTCGAGCAAGTCGATGGACTGGGGAGATTCGCGGTAGCGACCGAGTCCCGCACGGACCATTGCGATGAGGCCGGTTGCCTCGTAGTCCCATTGCAGGGCAACGTCTTTGGCGGGCGATCTGGCCACACCGGGCCGGAAATGCCACAGTGCGACGTTGTTGCCTGCGGCTACGATGTCGGGTTCTGCCCGGTAGAAGTTCTGGTTGCCGACAAGGACATTCCACAAAGGATCGGTGAATACGCAGATGATGCCGACCTGGTCGAAGAACTTCAGTGCGGCAAGGCGGTCCGGAGTGCTCACGCGTTCGCGCAGCTCCTCGATCGGCGTTAGCTCGACGGGCGGCTCGGCTAGTTCCCGAGTGAAGCGGGCTTGCATCTCGTCGAGCCGGTAGCCGATGATGAGCTGGTCGAGCACACCTCGAAGTGGCACGACCTTGCTGTTCTCGATCTGTTTGATGTAGGAGTCGCTGACCCCGGTACGTAGCTCGGCGGACTTTCGAGTGTGGCGCCGGTGCTCGCGCACCTTGCGCAACCAGTCACCGAGGTTAGGCATCTCGGCCTTGTCAGATGTCTGGGCGCGGCCACGCCGCTGAGTCAGCGCTCGTCTTGCAGGAGTCGAGCTCACGTTGTCGTCCTCCCCGTCTTGTCATCGCTGCCAGAGATATTTCCCTCGCCATCACAGGAAGGCGAGGGATGGTCACCGCAGACTCCCCCAAGCTGCTTCTGTCCTATCAGACCTAGATCAATCCGGCAAACGCGTAAGGCCTTCGTACGATTGCGAAAAGGTTGCTTCACCGGTCCACACTCCGACTCTTCCAGCGGGTCCGCGATCGATAAGAGTCTCACCGTCGGGCAGCCTCCGGACACCAGCCTCGGGCGGTCCGTTGTTGCGCCATTGCGTGATCTTCTTCTCCTACCCCGTTTAGGGCCGATACGCTGGCATGGTCACCACGGGTGGGCATCGGCTTAAAGGGCGAAGCAGCCGCGCGGTCGAAATGTCCGATGGACAAGGCTATTGCCAATTACCGCGATCCGCGCTGGTCAGGATGGTCCAGAGTATGGGCAAAGAATTTGACTGGCAAAAACGTTGTCCCTTGAAAGGGTAGCGCCGCAACCAATTTCGAGGTTTTGATGGCGTAAGTGCGACTGTCGACCTCGGCGCGTACCGCGTCGCGTGCGGCGCGATCCGCGAGGGTTCGTCTCGGGGGCAACTCTTCGCAATATTCGAGCGCAGTCTTACAGCGGAAGACACCAAAAGGGAGGGGACTTCTACATGGAAAGTCACAACCAAGGACGTGGTCCGGACCGCCGCCTACGCCGACGACGCAGGCCTCGGTCGCAGCTGGCACAGATGCCGGACTTCTTCGAATGGATATGGGAGCTACGCACACGCCAACATCTGAGCCGGGACAAAGCCGCCCCGCTCATCGGCATCAGCGCCTCCTACCTCACACAGATCGAAACCAAGCGCTACCCACCCGAACGTGAGGTCGTCGACGGACTCGTCATCGGCTACGAACTCAACGACATGCAGGCCCGACACCTGCGCGAACTATGGGAACCCGCAATAGATCTCGCACCACTGGACGAACTGCGAGCCCGTCTCATCACCTCCGGACAACTCGAGCTACTCGACTACCACGAACACAACGGCCTGCTCGCCGCATACATCGACTACACCTGGCATGTCCTGGCCGCCAACCCATCAGCAGTGCACGCCTTTCCCGGACTGAACGCAGCCGGCGGAAACATCCTGAGCTGGTTCTTCACTCCCACCGCGCAAGAAATCATCGTCGACTGGGAACACGTAGCACCTCATATCGTCGCTACCGCCAAGGCCGTACTCGGCCGACACCGCAACGCCCCCCGAGCACAACACCTACTCGAACAGCTCCGAAAAAGCAGCGAGGTCAACCGGCTCTGGCGCGACAACATCGACGTCGCCTACGGCCGCCCCCCAACCGAACTGTTCCACTGGCGAGACCCCACCACCGGTGAACCCTTCTCCCTCAGCATCCAAACCTCCGATCACTTCGGAACCCAAGACATCTTCTTATCGTGCGGCTTCCGACGCCCCTACTCCGGACCACCGCTCCGGTAGCCCGGAAAGTATTGGTCACAAACACTTTTCATCTTCTACACGAAGTTCGTTCAACCAGACGTACCAAGCAACCGAGGACGGTGCAGACCGCCAAACGGCAGCCTGCGCCGTCCTGCGCCACTGACCAACCTCATCCATAGGACTGCGACCCTCGACGCCGAACGGCTTATCACACACGAACACGCCGACGCGCACCTCCGACACCCCACACCCGCCACCGCGCCGGTCACGGCGGGGATCTACGGATGCTGCAGCGGGTCGCCCGGCTCACGACCGAGCGGGTCGGGGGAGATGCCGTGCGCTGGGTTCGGCGCCATAGTGAGCAGTAGGTGCAGAACCCGCCGCCGTCCACCTACCTCGGTGCGGCCCCTCGCGGCCGAGCGGCCTGCCCGCCGGGTCGTCATGATGCCAGCGGTGCATGAGGATGACCACGCGGGCATCCGGGGCGCCGGCCGGTGAGAACCAATCCCATACGCCTTCGCGGATGGTCGGGCTGCCTGCGGCGCCGTACTCGCGGCGTTCGGCGGATTACTCGAGCGCGGTTTGCGCGGATCGGTGCGTGACGGGACCCGTGAATCGGTCCACCGGACCGAAATCACGGGCCAGGTCATGCGCCGTTCCGCAGACGCAGTAGTCGAGGCGTCCGCGATGGCCTGTACGTCTTGCCTGCGAGGAACAATTCCAGCGCTTCCTCGCGACGTGCAGCTGCGTCGGCCAAGCGGAGCGGCGACTGCTCGCCTGGCTCTACCACGACCACAATTCCATTGTTTCATTCATGACTGTTTCGATGATTACCGCAGCAATTGTCGTCTGGGAATGCGCTGGTGGGCAGGCGAATCGAAAGCGAATGCGTCGAATCTCCTGTAGGGCAGCCGGATTCATGGCTACGCTGGTCGCGCTGTGCCTTCTTCGGCACGTGGCGGGACTGTTCTGGCACAGAACGCCGTCACTTATTGAGGAAGGAGAGCCGATGCCCAAACGGGCAGGTCGGAGGAATGCAAGCGACTCGACGGTCAGCAACTTGACCGTCGAGTTCACCTTGCGTTGGTCCGGGCCAGTGCTAGTGCCGATACTGACGCTGATTGCAGGAGCTAATGTGCTCCTGTTCTCGCTGAAGTAAGGACGCTGGTCGCGCACTACCTGACCGGAGCGGTCGCTGCTAGCAGGCGGCGGCCGCTCCACTCCTTTAGGTCATGGATCTAGAAGCTCCAATGTATCTAAAGGCGTTGCGTCGCATCGCTTCGATCCGTCGCACCGAAGCCAAGATACATCCAAAGTTGACAGATAACGGCGATTCGCTTCGGATTCGCTTCGAGAAACCAATCCCGCGGCTAGTGTGCGGCTGGTCGGGCCGTGCGCCCACGACGACATCTCTCCAGCCGTCGGCGAGCGCAGAGACGGTGGCCGCCGCCAAACTGCTGCTCGCGCAGAATGGGTATCGCCCTCGCCGATCTCGTCACGGTCGCTGTCCCCATTCCGGCAATCGGCGAAGTCGTCGCCCAGTTCCGCATCCCTCGTCCTGAGACTCGCGGCACTTAGGGCGCTCCGCTGAACCGGCTCGAAGCGCAGTGCGCCACCGCTGTCTCGATGAGATGTCCAAGCCCGTCCCGATACGCCGCCAGCGTGCCCTTACGCCGCGGACGGATCGAGCCACCGCCCCCGCATCGGCGTTGCCCAGATCTCCTCTAGAGATCAGCATTCCAATGGTTGCTGGCGCAAATCAACAGGGCAATAAGACTAAACAGCATTCAATTTGTCAATGGCCAGTTGCGGGTGGCTCTGGCACACTTTCGATGACGGCGTGCTAATCGACCAGGAGCACACGGCGGCGAAGAAGATCGAAGTTGGC
>NZ_JBIAFV010000028.1:0-53898 GCF_042869435.1 Nocardia sp. NPDC006982
GCGGCCGAGCGCCGCTGTCGGATTACTACGCCGCGCACGGTGAATCACCTGGTCGATGGTTCGGAACAGGGCTGCACGGACTCACCGTCACCCATGGCAAGAGCCGGTTGAAATGCTCGCGGCTCAAGGCCGGTGACACGGTCACCGAAGAGCAGATGAATTCGCTGTTCGGGCTCGGTCGGCATCCTCAAGCCAACCAGATCGAGGCCACCATCGTCGCGAACGAGGTCGCCCGGGGCGCCAAACGCAAGGACGCCAAACGCGTTGCGTCCGAGGCATCACGCCTCGGAGACCCGTTCCGCATCTACACCGGCGCAACCGAATTCCGACGCCGATGCGCGGTCGCCTTCAGCGACTACAACCTCGAGCGCGGACTGGATGAGTACGCAGCGATTCCCGATGCCGAGCGCGCCGACATCCGCACCGCGATCGCTCGAACGATGTTCGTCGAGCAGTTCAGTCGCCCGCCGTTGGACGAACGTGAGCTGTCGGGCTGGGTGGCTCGCAACAATCGTCAACGCACCACCGCTGTCGCCGGGTTCGACTGGACGTTCTCCCCGGTCAAGAGTGTGTCCACGTTGTGGGCGGTCGCGCCGCGAGCCATCTCCGAAAAGATCGAGGCCGCCCATCGCGCCGCCGTCGCCGATTCGCTCGCCTTCCTCGAAGCCAACGCCGCCTACACCCGGCTCGGACGCAACGGCGTCCGGCAAGTCGGTGTCGAGGGGCTGATCGCGGCAGCGTTCGAACACCGTGACTCGCGCAGTGGTGACCCCGATCTGCACACCCATCTGGTCGTGGCCAACAGAGTCCGCACCCGTGTCGGCGATCGATGGGTATGGAGAACGCTGGATGGGACCATGTTCTACCGGGCGGCGGTCTGTGCCAGCGAGATCTACAACACGCGGCTGGAAATGCATCTGGAGATGATGCTCGGGCTGGAATTCGCGGTCCGCCCAGGTACCGATCCTGCGAAACGAGCCATCCGCGAAATCGTCGGCGTGGACCCGCGTTTGAACGAACTGTGGTCCAGTCGTGACGCCGCCATCACCGCACGCCTGGGGCAATTGACGGTGGCGTTCCAGCATGTGCTTGGCCGTGAGCCCACTGCGGACGAGATGTACGGGCTGATGGAACAAGCCACTCTCGATACCCGCGACCGCAAGCAGCAGATGCGATCCCTCGCCGAGCAGCGCGCCACGTGGTACCAGCAGGCGGTCAAGGTGCTCGGTGGTCCTGAACATTTGACCGCGATGATCGCCGCGGCGCTACGTCCGCGCCGTTTCCACCGGGCCATCGTCGATGCCCAGTGGATCTCGAACTGCGCGAACCGGGTGATCGCCACCGTGTCCGCCGAACGCTCCACTTGGACTCGCGTTCACGTTCGCAGCGAAGTCGAACGTCTGCTGCGCGGAGTTATCCGTCCCGAACAGTGGGCGCAGGTGAGCTCGGCAGTCGTCGATGCCGCGCTCTCGCCGTCCCGATCCGTCGCTCGCGGTGATCCCGATATTCGTGCCGAACCAGAGCTGCGGACAGCGCCATCGATTTTCCGGCGCCCCGACGGCACCAGTGTCTACCGTGCCGCAGACTCTCAGCTATACACCTCGCCGCACATCCTGACGACCGAAGCGCAGCTGATCGAGATGTCGTTGGAGACCGGTGGTCGCACGGTTCCCGCCGCCATCGTCGAGGCGGCGGTGAAGGACTACAACAACGACCCCGACAACCGGGATAAGCAGCTCAACGCAGGCCAAATCGCCACTGTTCGCGCGTTTGCGACGTCGGGCGCCCGCATCCAGATCGCGAACGCTCCCGCAGGAACAGGCAAGACCTCGAGCATGTCAGTACTTGCCGACGCGTGGCGCGCCAGCGGCGGAACAGTACTCGGGCACGCACCGACAGCAAAGTCCGTCGGTGAGCTCGGAGCCGACATTCACGCCCGCGTGGCGACGGTCGACAAACTCCTCGATGTCCTCGCCAGGCACACACCCACCCGAGAACATGTCCTTCTCACCTCCGATGCCCCGCCCCCTTCGCTTCCACAATGGGTTCTCGACATCGACTCCGACACCCTGGTGATCGTCGATGAGCACGTCCAGATCTCGGACGCCGATCGGCTACGGATGCTGATCTTCCTCAGATCACGCAACGCGACAGTCCGGTTCATCGGTGATGACGAGCAGCTATCCGCCATCGACGCCGGTGGGGCGGTCCACGACATGATCGATGCCACCGGGGACTGGACCCAGACCCTCACCCACGTGGTGCGGTTTCGTGACGACGCCGAAGCGTCGGCGAGTTTGCTTCTGCGGGAGGGCGATCCGGCCGGGCTCGGCTTTTACCTCGACCGCGGACGTGTCCACGTCGGCAGTCCCGCCTCGGTAGCCGATGGCGCATTCGCCGGATGGCTCGCCGACTATGCGGCGGGCTTGGACACCGTCATGCTCGGCGCGACACACGAGATCGTCGGCGAGCTCAACAGCCTTGCCCGAGCCGATCGGCTGGCGCGAGCCGGGACCGACACTGGTATCGAGGTCAAGCTGGCCGATGGGTTGTCGGCATCGGCGGGTGACACGATCCGCACGGGTCTGAACAATCCCAAACTCATCGTCGGCGCTGACGATTACGTTCGCAATGGCTATCAGTGGGTGATCACCACTGTCCACGCCGACGGCTCGATCACTGCCACCCACCTCAAGCCACACCGAACCTTCGGCGAAAGTGTGGCTCTGCCAGCCGACTACGTCCGCGCGAATGTCCGGTTGGGTTATGCGTCCACGATCAACTCCGCGCAGGGCATTACCGCAGATACCTGCCACACGGCGCTCACCGGTCACGAGTCCCGCCGTCAGCTCTATGTCGCACTCACCCGGGGTCGGTTGTCCAACCACATCTACCTCACAACCACTATCGATGGCAGCGAGCAATCGTTCTGGAGCGAACTCGCCGTCTTGCCCCGCACGGCGGTCGAGGTTCTGATCCGCATCCTCAGCCGCGACGGCGCGCAGCGCTCAGCCCATACCGAACTGCGCGAGGCCCTCGATCCCTGGCAGCGGCTCGGCCGCGCGGTCGACATCTACCTCGACGCATTGGCATTGGCCACCGAGTACACCCTCGGCGAGCCCGCGATGACTCAACTCGATATCGACGTCGAACATCTGCTGCCAGGGCTCACCATCAGCCCCGGCTACGCAGTGTTGCGGCAGAACTTGGCGACAATCATGCTGCACGGCCGCGACGCCATCGCCGCATTACGGGCGGCGATCAGTGCCCGCGAGATCGACACCGCTGATCAGATTGCGGCAGTCCTGGATTGGCGGCTGGACACATCAGGCGCACATTCAGCCAACCCCGGCCCGCTGCCGTGGCTGCCCGGCATGCCGGCCGGACTGCGTGAGGCCCCGGACGTCGCAGGATTCCTCATCGCCCGTGAAAGCATCATCACCCACCTCGCCCAGGAAGTCGGCGACGACGCCCGCGCGTTCACCCCGTCCACTGCGCCGGTGTGGGCGCGACCTCTCGTCGGCGCCGATCCCGCGCTGCTCGCCGATGTCGCGGTATGGCGAGCCGCCGCCCACGTAGACGCCGGCGACCTACGCCCCTGCGGGCCTTCACGATTCACCGCCACCGAGCGCCGCCACTACGACCACCTCGCCGTCCGCGTCGCCGAGGCCATAGGCGATGTCAACCTGGCGGTCAACAAATGGGCACCGACCGCCAAACGCATCGACGCCCGCATCCTCACCGACGCGTTCTGGCCGATCCTGGCCGACCACCTCGAAACCGCCAACCGCGCTGGCATCGACGTCGAAGCCATGCTCACGACCGCGGCCGCCATCCGGCCGCTACCCGACGAACTTCCCGCCGCCGCATTGTGGTCACGACTGTCACTGCAGCCCAGCGCACTCGACTCCAATGACTCTGGCAATACCCGCCTCGCCCCGGCATGGGCCCCGGAGTTGCACGCAGTGCTGGGCGCCGACACCGCCGAGCGGGTCATCGCCGACCCCGCCTGGCCGAAAGTGGTCGCGGCCGTCGAACACGCTATGGAATCGCAATCGCAGTGGACAGCGCGAGAACTACTCGAGGTCACCTGCGAGCTGCTGATCAGCGGCCGCGCGGACCGCGCCGACGTTCTGCGCCCCGACCAGCTCGCGACCGCCCTTGCCTGGCGCATCGACGCGATCATCCACGACGTACCGACCTACCCCGACGCCCCGCTGCCCACGGAACCACCCGACCTGGCCGACGACGTTGCGGACGGACCCGACGAGTTCCATCGCACCAGCGACTTCGACGTAGACCCGCCCACACCCACGGAGCACACCATGGTCGACGACGCCGTTCCCACACACCCGTTCCCCGTCGATGACTCACCACCGACACCCGATCCGGCGACAGCTCGGACATCCTCTCCAGTCGAGCTCGCTGATGAGATCCGATCAGTGGCAGCACGTTTCAAAGCTGGCGACATCACCTCGGTCACGGCGGCGATAACACAGCTGACGGACATCGCAACCGATGAACAACGCAAGGTCATGCGCCGAATCGCAAACACATTGGCCGTGTACGCATTTCCCATCGCGCGTGCGCGCCTGCGGCGGGCCGCTGACCAGTTCCCTGCACACGCCGCTCTGATCCACGCCTTCATCCCTGAAGCTGACCCCGGTCTCTACCAACCCGATACCGATTCGCCCGCGCCGACTTACCGCCGCGACCGGGCCCCTCGCGACAGCCGCCGCTGGGTCGATCGCACCCGAGCGCAACCGCTCACACCTGGGCGCAACGATCGACTCGAAGATCATGACCTGTACCTCGATGACACTGCGGAGCAGCAGTTCGACCAGCGGCCGCGGCACTCTCCTGTCTTCGCCGAACGCCGCGACTACGACGCCGACACCCTACGAGGTCCATGGGATTTGCCCTGCGTCGGTTGCGGACTCGACCGGCCCACCATTGACCGTCCTCGACCGGATATCGCTACTGGCGGCAGCGAATCCGACGACGGATTGTGCGTAGACTGCCGCGACAATGAGGTGCCGGGCATCCCAGCGCACGACTCGGCGCGCTACCTGCAGGCCCGGTGCGCATATGTCGCAGACACGCGTACACCGGCTGATGCTCTTGCGTTCTTGCGCCGGGACTGGCGGCGCGTCGGTGGAATCCGCCGCAGGATGATCGCCCATTGGATCACCGAACACGGGCTCGATATCGCCGCAGCGCCGGATTCGCCGCGAGCACTCCCCGATGCTGTACTCATGCAGCGAATCGGTGAGGTGCGCCAGCAGATCGCGCTCGCCGATGCCATGGACTCGGTGCTCGACAGTCCCTCAACAGCGATCCCTACCGCTGACGATCGCAACGCTGGCATCGCCGCGGCGGACGCCATCACCCATGCTCGTTCCGCAGCCGCAGCCGTGGAAGAGTTCGCCGACCGGATCAACACCATTGCCCGACAAGCCGCCCGTGCACGAACCGACATCGCCAGCGCCACAGCGAGGCTGGCCGCGCTGACCATGCAGAGGCAGGAGCTGATCCACAATGCGGCACCCGCTGAACCCGGCAACAGTGACCTCGATGCGATTGCGCATCAGATCGAGCAAGTCAGCTTCGCGCTCAGCGCCGCCACATCGACCCGCGACACATTGTCGACTGCAAAGCAACAGCTGATCCAGGACCGCGACAACGCCCGCCGTATTGCTCAGGCCGCCGAGCGTGATGCCGCGCTGCTCGCCGGGCCGCGAGACCGCTGGGACGACATCCTCGCTCACCCCGGTCGTGTCGGCGCTGGAGGCGATGCGACCACCCACACGAAACCGGAACCCCGAACCGATATAACGCATTTGGAGCGTCAGCTGGCGGACCTGCGCGCCGAGAGCCGCCGCCGCGATCTGCTGACACCAGAGCGGCGCGCCATCGAGGACCGCCATCGCGACCACTACGGGATGACGCCGTCCCCGGCGGAACCGGATCCAGTGGAAAGCCCGACAGAAGTACGGGGTGAAGATCTCGAGTTGTGATCCACTGGCTGCCCGTGTCATCGGGCACGGCCGATGATCCTCACCTGCACTCGCCCGCAGCTGGCTTTGTCGGTACCTCAGAACGTGCGAAAGTCCGGACCGAACCCAGCATCCTCCACGGGGACGGGGATCCCTAGCAGCCCGAACCATGCTCGGGGCACTGTGCTGAACGGTAACGACGGCACGTCACTGTGCTCGGTAGGTGAGCACCGATACAGCGGTCCGTTCGCCGCGTCGAGGATCACACGGAATTGTGGGTCGATATGGTGGACGAACAGACTGCTCATCGCGCTGCCGTCCTCGCTGCGGCGCGCCGCTTCAAATGTCGCGTGAAGCGCGGCGAATCGCACGGCGACCGCGCGGTGACGCCACCATTGCCGGCACCAGGTCAGGTTGCCCTCCCGGTTCGCCCCAGCCAGCCGGACTGAGATCACCGGCAACAGCCATTGCTCGACGAAGTCGACGAAGCTGGTGTACCGCAACGCTGGTGGCTCGTCGGGGTCCTCGCTGCTGTGAGATTGTGAGGCAGTGGCGAGTCCGAACCATCCGGGCGGGACCGAATCGAACGGCAATGACGGCAGTGCGACGTGTTTGGTGCGTGTGCAGCGGTGCAGGGGGCCGTGCGCCGCGTCGAGGATCACCCTGAAATGCGGGTCGACGTGTTGGAGCAGATACGAGCTGATCGCGGCGCCGTCGGTGCGTGCACGAGCAGCTTCGAACGCAGGATGCAGGTGCGCGATCCGCACCGATACCGCGCGGTGCTTCCACCAGCTGGTGCACCAGGTGTTGGTGCCTTCTCGATTGGCTTCGGCCATTCGCAGCGTGATCACCGGCAACAGCCACGATTCAGCGAAGGTGACGAAGTTCGGGTATCGCGGTGGTGGTGGCGGTTGCTTGCCGCGTTGTTTCCCGCTCACAGTTCCTGTCCCGTCTGAGCTGTATCAGCCGCGGCAAGCGACGTCTTGGCAGATGGCGGGGCTACCGCGAAGCGCGCCAACGACACCTGGATCACCTCGGCGAATTCGGTGTCCTGCCACCAAATCTTGCGGATGAGGATTGGTCTGTGGCCGGGCAGCCGCACCAGTGCACGGTCTTTCGGTAGTGCAGCCAGAGCGGCGACGTTGAGGATCGGCTCAGCTCGCCAGTTCAGCGACCGGTTGGTTCCACCTGGGCCGACGCTATGGGAGCGGTCCGCGACATCGTGCTCGTCGCTGATCGAGGACCATTGGCTCAAAAACTCGGTATCACCGATTCCGCCGCCATAGACTTCGATCGATTGCGCCCGAATAGCTTTCAACCCGTTCTCGCCCCACAAGTCCACGCCCTGTTCGAGGACCTGAATGAACGTCATCAGCACCACGCCATGTCCTCCGGCGTAGGTGTAGTAATTCGGTAGCGCGTCGATCGGGCAGCAGTTGGCGGCCTCGTCGAGCACTCCGGTCATCGGCACGGCCAACCGTCCATCGGGGCGGGCACGTGCGACCGCGAGCGCGCATTCGAGGAGTTGACCGATCAGTGCCGCCGCAAGCGGCGACGCTGAATCCGGCCCCGCCATCGACAGCGCAAACAACGTGTCGTTCGAGGTGACGAACGCGCGCGGATCGAACTCTGGCAGATCATGAGTGGCCTTTGCCTGCGTGATCGTGACAACGACGTCGTCCTCGACTCCTTCGGTCGCGGTGATCAGTCGGCGGCTCGGTGGGGTCACCATCCGCGCATAGCCATGGTCGGAGAGCACGTTCAAGAAACGGCGTGCCATGTCGTAGAGGCCGTCGCGTTGCCTGGCATACAACTGCTGTGTTTCGACCAGACGTTGCGCAACCCGGTGATGTCCTGCCTTCCGCAGCAGCAGTGCGGCGGTTTCGTCTTGGTCGCGCCCCAGCCACTCCACCACATGCAGCAGATCACCTTTCGCCGACGCCGCAGCGAGAATGTAGGTGGCAAGCAATTCCTGCGCGCCACCGTCGAAGTACGAATCGACCTTCGAACCAGGGTCTTTCGATGCCGACACGAAGAAGCTCGCCAGCTTCCTGGCCGTTGCCATGGAGTGGACTTGCCGCAGCAGATCCACCCAGAAACCGCACTGCGCTTCGCCGGTGACGGCCTGTAGATCTGACAACCACACCCGTCCGCGTCGTTCCCTTCCCGCAAGGGTGTGCCTGTATAGATCCGGCTTGTTACTGGTGGCCAGTACCGGCCCCCACGCCGCGAGGACCGCAGGGATCGCCCAGGCCATGGTTTTGCCGGTGCGCGTACCCGCCGCGAAGAACACTCCTAGCTCCGGGGGAACGTGCAACGCGAGATTGCCGACAACGGTGGTCCCCAACGGCGGGCCCTTCATTGCCTGAATCTGCGGCGCGGCGTCGGGCAGTAGCCGTTGAGCCGCTTTGGCATTGTCGCTGACGCGCGCGATGCTCAGCTCACGCGGCCGCTGCATCGTGCGCGCGGCGGCATCGATCTCCGCCCGCCCGCCCCGCGCCCGCCATATCCGCCATCCCACCACCGCGACGGCCGCCGTGAACACCGCCAGGATCAGCGTCGACGGCCACGGCCACCGGCGATCACCATAAGCGACCTGCAACAGCGCCGCGGTCGGATTCATCTCGACCGGCAACCCTGTCCACACGCTGCCCAAAGTCAGCGCCGCCCACAAGCACAGCCCGACCACGATCACGCCCAACAGCAAAATTAGCTTGCTCAGCTCCTCCCCCATACCGGCCTTCGTGCGGCGCCGGACTTCTCGAGCGGGGCTCATCGACACCACCGCCACCGCGGCGACAACCGATCACAGCGACTCGACATCGCCGCCGACCACGCCCGCGTCATGCGTCCGCCCCCGCGCCGGTGGCCTGGCCGTACTCAGATCGCATAGCCGCCGCCCCCCGGTCATCGCCGGGCGCCGACCACTCCGATCCCGCCCTCGCAGGCCCGAGGGCTGCCACGGACTCGCCGATCGCTGCGCCCGGGGGGTCAAGGTTGAATGCGACATTCAATGGCGTATTCGCTTGGCCAACAGTTGGTTCCGGTCCGCGGTGCGGTGTCGAGGTCACCGGATCCTGGCTGCGAGCAATATCGGTGGCGGTCACGTCCGACCACCGCGCCATAACGTGGCTGTTCATTGTCTCGAGTTGAGTGTGAAGTGCCGCGTTGTCAACCGACAACTGGCGGTTGTGTTGTTTCTCTGCTGCCAGTTCAGTGTTGACGCGGTCCAACTCGCTGGGAGCCGAGGCTGCGAGAGCGGCCGTCAATTGCTCGATGCGGCCGAGGTGACGAGCACCCGGACGTTCATGCCAGTAGATACCCTCGCTGCCCGCCGCCACGCTGTCGGCAATATCCGCTTGCCCGAGACCGTGGCTGCTTGCGGCGTGTGTCGCTTCCTCCAGCGCCATACTCAACCGCTCACGACGCATGAACTGGTCACGATCAAGGCTCTGGCGCTGACCGAGCTCGATCAGCCGCGAATGCTCAGCGGCCAGGTTCTGGATCAGGCGCGCGTGTCCAGCAAGCGAGGCATCCAGGACAGCGTTGAGCCCGTAGTCGGATCGGATCGGCGCGGTCTGCATTTCGGTGGGGATCAGCGCACCCCAGGAGCCCGCACCGTTGGTCAAATCCGGGGCGCGATCCCGCCCGATCGGGTCTAGAGTTGTTTGTTCCTCTGGCTCGGTGAACTCACCGATAACGGAATAGGGGTCAGTCAAGGTTTCGACCTCACACATCGAGGCCGCACAACGGAAATGTCCACGGCGGCCGTACGAGATGTCCCCTGCGTTCGTCGCCGATCATCGGTAGTCAGCGAAAGAGGCTGACTACCAGTAAGTTACGTGTTTCAAACTGGAGAAATTCAGATAGTCGTGACCGGACTACAGGGACGGGCCTACACCCCGTTCGACTGGGCGTTGACCACCGGGTCCGGCGACGCTGGGGTCGGTGTAGCTCTGCGCTTGCCTGATGGTGCTGCCGAGCCGTGCGGCGTCGATCACGGTCCCGGTACGAGCGCCCTCGCTCAGCGGCTCCGCAGGAACGCCGGTCGTCGTTTTTGCAGCGGCGTTCGCAGGCAAATCCAGTTTGCTGTAGAGCTCATGAAGTTTCGCGTTGCGCAGAACAGCACGCTCATCGGGAGTCATTTGCGTCGAAATACCTTGCGCTGTTAGTGAAGTCGCGGTTTGTGCGGGACCCGCAACCGTCGGATCCGCCGTCGAAAGTGGTGGAGGCTCGCTGCCCACACGAGGGTGGGTTTTGTACAGTTCGTGCAGCTGGGCATACCGCTGGTTGGCGCGGTCCGCGTCGTTCACGGTCGTCGAATTCGGCTGTGCCGTTGGCGCAGTCGCGGATTGCGCTAGTGCAGCCGCAGCCGGATTAGCGGCGGACGGTGGCCGGGGCTGACGAGCCGCTAGTGGGTGGTTTTTGTAGAGTTCGTGCAGTCGAGCGTTCCGCAGGGATGCACGCTCGTCCACATCCGCATCGCGTTCCATGGCTTATCTCTCCATCCTGTTGCCCAAGTATTGGGAATCCATAACCGTTGACAACTGGTGTGCACCAGGTCTTTTCGTGACGAGTGGCTACGAGTTTGGGCTCGGGGCCGATCCGAGTTCCTAGGCTCGTTGGTCATGTATTTCTCCGACCGTTTCACGGTGGCTGCACGGCGATCGACGTCGGTAGATAAGGCGGCGATCAGCGGGCAGCCACCACTGTCTGCGGCGGCAGGGGCGTCGAGGATCGAGTCGAACAAATCGGCGACGCCCGTCTGCCAGGACCGTTCGCGAGCCCTGGATCCACAGTTGTCGGTACGCGCGATTGACAGCGTCCCAGACGGAGGTACGCCATTTGCTGGCGGCGTCCGGCATGGCATGTTCCTGGCCCGAGTGAAGCGACCAGTTCGTCCCGGCTGGCGGCGCGGCTGTTTTGGTCATGTCCAACCCCCCACTGGCGCTGCACAGCTCGGGTCGGCTGAGCTAAGTGCGTGCCCCTGCGCATCTCTGTCAGTGCCGAATTCTTCAAAGGCTAAGCGTGTATCGCTGGCCTCCCGACTGATGGCGACGGTGTCGGATTTTGGCTTCGATGCGGCCTCGTATCTGGCTGTAACCTGCGAGATGGCGGATTGTTCGATCGCCTGCTCGACGGTTGCGTGGTCGTTTCCTGGTGGCCGGGATGTCAGGCCCGACGCGGTCGAGGTTGTGAGATTCACAGCGTGTGCCCCGTATCCATCTGCGGTGCTTGGGGTGGTGTCGGGCCGGCGGTGATTGCCTGGTTCGGCCACGGCAGAGTAGGTCCATTGGGGAGGGCCGCCTCGATCGTGGTGGTGAATCCGCTGCTGCCCGCGCTGATGGCGGGCAGCGGATTGTCATCCTTCGTCGACTGCTGAGCGACGGCTGTGACACGATCGCGGTCTGTAACCACCCGTGTCACCCGTTTGTCGAACCACCGGCTTCGCTCATCGCCGTCCTGGGCATGGCGATAGGCGAAATCAACTGCCTGGCTGAGGGTTTCACGGATGTGGGAGCGGTCGTCATCGGACAGTCCAGAAGCGAACAGTCGCCGGTCCAGTTCGGCGACTTCACGCCAGCAAGTCTCGCGCGCTGCATCACTATCCTTGATCCACCGATGCGCCAATGCGTCGATGCTGGTTTCGGTCGACTCGATCGACCATCGGATCGGCTCGACGGCGGTATTCGTCACATCGCGGATACCCACACCGGCGGCATCGAGGGTTCGCAGAATCTGTGCGTCAGTGGCTATGGCCGCCCGCTGCGCGGTCCCGTAGCGCGCTGCCTCGTCGGCGGCTTTCTTGCTGCGCTCGTCGACAAGTACCAATGCTGGCAGCTCGGCATCGCCGTTGGCTGCCTCATCGAGCAGGCAGCGGATCATGTCTCGCTCGATACCATCGAGGCCCTGGCCGTGATCGACCAGTGCCAGGATCGCGCGCCGCTGTGCCTCGAGCTGATCGATGATCCGTTCAGCGCCCTCCCCGACCGCTTGGTCTGGATCGCGTGCCAGGACGGTGGCGTGTATTTGTGCTGCCCGGACGGTTCGCGCATGCTCATTCAGAATCTGCTGCAACAGGTCACGGTTGACGTGGTCAGGCCACGGTGACGCCGGTGAGGCCGACAGCAATTGTCGGTCGGTGGTGCTCAGCACAGCGAATTGCTTCTCGCTCTGCTGGCTTGTCCACGCGATCTCCGCTGCGGCCCGCAGGGCATCCACTCGCCCTTTCACCTCTTCGCCGGGATCGATGAGAACCGGCGAGGATTGCAGGTCGAATTCCTCCTGACGCCAGCCCGAGAAGTAGGCAAAAACGAACAAGACCTTGTTGCGTGTCTCGGCGGAGAGATCTGCGCGCTGCATTGCCGAGGCAATCTGGTCGCGCTTGTCTTGGGATCGTTGGCGCTCTCTCTGGTCGGCGAAAGGGTCGAACGACTCGCGCCACCGCGCGAACGCCGCGAGTACTTCGCTGCGTGCCGTGTGCGGCGTGGAGGTTGCCTCGATGGTGGTGCGCGCGAACTTTTCCGCGCTCACCGCTCGGTTCAGTGCGGCGAAGCGACGATTGTTTGTATCCAACCAGGTTGGGTCGATTTCCGGGTCTACGGTGACACGTCCTGTCGCCGCGTCGATGATCAGTCCGTATTCGTCTCGATAGTGTTCGATCAGGTTCGCCAAGGTCTCCGTAGCCACCGCGGAGCCGGTCTTCCACACCCAAGCCTCGGCCAGGGCTGCTGCCATATCCTCTGGCGGGCCTTCGTAATTCAACTGTCGCATCCGCTCCTCGGCGGCAGCGCGGGCATCGGCTATCGATTCCGTGAAGATCCCCGCGATCCGCGGTGTAGAGGAGAACGCGGGCCCCGGCCACTTGCGGTCCGCGGACATCGTGTTGCCACGGTGCAGGGCTACCGCAATGTGCACATACGCCATCCGCTGTGCTCGGCCAAACAGTTCGACCATCAGCGCCCACCCATCATCGCGACCAGCCCTCAGGTAGGCCCGGCTGAATCTCACCGCAACGCGGACATGCTGAGGTTGGCGTTCGACTCCGCAACACTGTCGAACGCGGGTAGTGGCATGCGCTCGTTGTTACCGGAATCCGCGACGACTCAAAGCTTCTCGACATATCCGGTCGTCTTATCCCGCGACGTCCGGACCCGCGTCCGGCGCCACCGCCGTGGCGGGTTCAGTGTCGCTGACGGGTGCATGACCTTCGGAGCCACCATCGAACGATGCAGCGGCGTCCTTGATCGCTGCGCCGATCTGTTCGCCGGTGTCAGGTCCGCTGGGCGGTGCCGTGTCCTCACCGATGACGTCGCTCTCGACAGCGTCGGCCGCCAACCTCGCCGCCAAGTCCTCGACGCCGTCGGAGGCTTCCCCGTCCAGCGGTGCGTCGGCCGCGGCACGGCGGACCGCTTCCTCGATGAGCACTTCGGGGTCTTGGCCGGTGTCTTCGCCGTATCGTGCCTTCCAGGCATCAGCGGCGGCCTGTTGTTCCGGGTTCAGGTCCGCCGTGCCGACAGCCGCGCCGAATCCCGCCGCCGCCCCCATCGCCGCATCGTAGTTCTGCTGCTGATCTGTGAGGGTTTCGCTGAATCCCATCGTCCGCTTGCCATGATCTATCCGTTGCTGGATCTCCTCCATCCTCTTGTTGTGCAGTTCGGTTTCCCGCTGCTCGCGGTTGGTCGCGTTCGTCCTTCGCCAAGCGTGTGCTTCGTTGTCGCGCGTGTTGCGGTTCTCGCTGTCGGTATTGCGTCGTTCGAGGTCCTCGCCTTTGACCGAAGTCTCTTTCTCGTACATCGCTTTCTGGGCTTGCGCGGCCTCCACACGTGCGGCGGACTCGTCATCTTTGCGATCGTTCTCCGCTTCACTGTCCTGCGTTCGACGCTGGAAATCTGCCACCTTGATTGCTGCTTCCAGCCGCGTCAGCTGGCCACGCAGGAAGCTATTGCCCATATGTGCGCTGTGGGCTTCCTGCTTGCGGCTGTTGTCGTTGGCGCTCTCGGCGCGACGGCGCTCTATGTCCTCGTCGGCCCGCTCTATGGTGCGTCTGGTTGCGTGTTGGTCGAGTTCATGCTTCTCAAGCCCCTGCTTGTCGCGCGCTGCGATGCTGCCAAGTTTCGCTGCCAGGAGATTCTGCTCGTTGTCGATGCGTAGCGCACTTTCCATCGCGGAGCGTTGCTCACGTGTCTGGGTGTACCACCAGTTCGCGATGAACGATCCGGCCTGCAATGCTCGCACCAGCCGCGAACCCAATCCGGCTACTTCGTCGACGGCCTCACTCATCGCATCCACCTCATCACGACGGTTCCGTATTCCGCCGATAACAGAGGTTGGCCCCTTCGAGGGGTGAATATTTCTCGATGCATCCTCGACGTCACCTCTCGGCCGCAGTATCAGCCCCTTCGAGGGAACACGCCGCAGGGGACTGTTCGATTGACGTAACGCGTCCCTCGAAGGGGAGGCGCAGAAGCGAGAAGTGTTCTCCGCACTGTCGCCTGATAACAATCACAGCCGATCGGCACGATGTGTCACCAGTAGCAGCATTAACGCAGCTTGCATCAACACCGCCGAATCAAAACCTTGAACGCCTATCGGTAACGCAGCCAAATGGCTCGGGTTCAGCATCGGAGACACAATAGATCTGGAGCCGCAAGCCATAGTCAGCCCCGCGAGTATGGCTTTCGGACTGCCTGATACAAGCGGATGTAGGTTTGCGCGTCGGCGACGATGCTTGTCTCGATGCTGAGCGAGGCCAAAGTGTTGTCCGCTGTGCGGATATGCAGATGGACGCCAGGGGCGCGCCGGTAGGAGATGTGGGTACTGGTCGTCCACATGCGGTAGAAGTCGTCATCGCGTTGTAACCGACTCAGCAGTCGGCGGGCCAGAGTTGCTTTGCGGTGACGGCCCAGCGTTGCTTTGAGGATCTGCACCATCAGGGTGGCTTCACGCTCCCAGTCGACGAGGACGTCTTTGGCGATCGGAAGGAAGTGCCACACCAGGAGGTTGCCTGCCTCGTGTATTCCTGGAAATACTTGGCGCATACTGTCATTGGCTGCCAGGACATGCCACAGCGGGCCGAAGTATGCCGCAACCATACCGGCGCTGTTAAGGTCGTCGAGGCGTTCGAGCACCGAAGGCGTCCGGTGGATGTGGGCTCTCATTGTCTCGACCGCGGGGACATCCGCGGAGGGCGCGCGTAGTTCGAGCAGATGTTTGGTTTGCGCCGCCGATAGCCTGTAGCCGGTCGCGAGTTGTTTCACCATCTCCGGCGTCGGTACTCGCGCGCCGTTCTCGATTTGCACGAGGTAGGCGGCGCTGATTCCGATTTTGACCGATGCCTTTTCCCGGGAGAGATGGTCGTTGTCGTGGTCGCGAATCCGACGCAGGTATCGGCCCAGTGTCGGTAGCTCAAGGTCAGGTCTGCGACCGAGGCTCGGCGCCACGCTCTGGCCACTTGATGCACCGATGCCTGCCGCTGGTCTGGCCGGCACGGTGATCGCGGCGTCGGGTGCTGTCGCTGCGGGGTGAGAGTCAGTGCTACTCATCGGTGTTTGCTCCTTTCTGTCCTGAATCGCAGTTGCTGGCGTGGTAGGCGGCCAGCCGCCAACCGTGGTTGGTTCGCAGCACCGTTGCGGTGATGCGCAGTTCCCGGTAGGTGGTTGTGGTGCCGTCGCGGTGCAGCACGGTCTGGGTGACTGTTGCCGTGAGGTTGACCCGCAGATCGGTGTGTTCGCCTGCTCCGTCTACGTTCGCAGTGGCGGTCAGAATGTCACCGGAGCGTCGCCACGCGGACCAGCCTGGTTGCTCACGAATCCCAGTGGCCGGTGGGCTGTCCGCGACCAGGGCGAGTTCACCGGTCAGCCATAGCCTCGCTCGGGTCAGCGCCGCGCCGGGCGAGGGATCCGACACCGGTTGCCAGCTGAACATTGCTGTCAATGCCTGCACGGCTGCGGTCTGCGGGCCAGCTCCCTCTGGTTGCGGACCATGCACGGCCAAACCGGCATCGCCCGCCGGTGTCGGCGACTCTGCAGTGTCTGAATCCGTGCGCGAGATGATCGCGGTCATGATCACTGCCGTCGCCGCGATCGCGCCGATGAGAATGAGCCGTGTTCGCTGCGCCATTTCCGATCTCCTTGTCAGCTCAGCGTTTTCGCGAATCTGCGGGCAGTGGCCAGGATGGTGTCGCAGTACGGACGGGTCTGAGTTTGGTAATCGCTTGAGCCCGTGGGGAATCCACCCGAACTCAACACCGCGCCTTCCCCGGCGTTGTATGCGGCTAAGTACAGTTCAGCTCGTCCGTTGGGTGCTTGGACCTTTCCCTCGGCGATCCAGGTATCGACTTTGCGGGCGATGGCACACATGTAGCGGCCCTGGCCGATGATCGCGTCCTCGGGCTCCCATACGCTGGCCACACCATTGCCGTTGGCGTCGATCACATACGGTTGGCCGTCGTCGGGATCGATCGAGGCGGCAGTGCCTGGGAGGAACTGTGCGATCCCTTGCGCCCCTGCGGAACTGCCCGCTCTGGGGTCGAACCCGGATTCTTGTTTGCCTTGGGCAGCCAATAGTGACGCGCTGATCTGCGGGCACAACGCACCCGCCCGCCGATACCACTGCTGGTACTGCGGTGGCACCGAACCCGGTGCGAGATCGTCATCGACGCGCGGGCCGCACCCAGCCGATGATGCTCCGGAACCGGTGGGAGGAGCCGATCCAACCGACGCGGCCCCGTCCGGGTAACCACCGCCCATCGTGGTGACATGGACGTGATCGAGGTGGTTGGCGGTGTCGTTGCCGAGATCGTCCATCTCACTCGAGTCACCGTTGGCCGGCCGATATATCCGCCGCCAGATCACATAGTCGATATGGAAGGCATCCTGGTTCGCAAGCACATAGTCTGCGATCCGGTCCCCAAGCGCCTTCCCATCGCCGCTGGTGTAGTCGGGAATCATGATGTCGACCGCTCTGCCTGATGGATGATCAGGATGGCTGTCGGTCTCGCGCCAGCCGTAGAACGTCGTAATCTCCGGGAACCGGGCCGCTACCGAGCGGGCAACCCGGATCGTGTCGATCTGCATGTGTTCCTCGCTGCCTTTGCCCGCCAGCGGTGGCAGCTCAGCACTGCTTGCGGCCAGTCCGACATCGGGTGCGGTCGTGGATGGCGGTGTCGGTGCAGTGCTGGTGCCAGGTTCAGCGGCACCGGCCAGCCATAGCATCGGGTCCACGGGACTGCCTTGACCGGTGAGCCGTCCGCCGGGCCAGACCTCGAAGTGCAGGTGCGCGCCGCTGGGGCCCGGCGGGAACACTTCGCCGTTGTATCCGACTGTGGTGATTGCCTGCCCGGCGCGCACGCTTTGGCCCACTTCCACGTCCGCGGCGAACATATGCCCGTACACCGTGCTGAGCACCTTGCCCTCGACATTGGAGTCGATGACGATCCACACCCCGAACCCGCTCGCGGGTCCAGCCGCGGCGACCACCCCATCGACGGCGGCGTAGATCGGCACGCCCGCTGTCGACCCGAAATCCTGCCCCTGATGGAATTCCCCTCCGCGTGGCCCGAACCCGTCGCTGAGGTGATAGGTGCCCGACTTCATCGGCATCACTCGAGAACCGGGCACTCCCGAAGTAGTTGGCGTGCAACTAGTTTGGTCGTCCTCGACAAGCACCACCAACAACATCACCAAAATGATGGTAATGCCGAGGACACCCACAATCGCGACCGATTTCATGGCCGCCCCCGAAGAGGTGCGGCCACTGCCCAGCCGCCCACCGACGCTGCCTCGATGACAGGAAAATGTCGGCGCTCAGCGACGCGGCGCCCCCGCTCGCCAAGGTCATTCGGACGCAACATATTCCAAGCCGCTGATCTGCAGATGCTCATTCGTGTTCGCCACGCGATGTCTCGCGGCCTCCGTATGGTCGGCGTCGATCGTCCGCAGTGGCGGGTGGCACGGCGGTATTGCCCGGACGTGATGGCGATGTCGGTGAACGCCGCGCCGAATAGACTGTGAGACAATCGAACTCAGTCATGAAAATTTCAATCGTGGTAGTAGTCATGCAGCACCGCCCGTGGTGTCAAACGAAGCGAATCGGGTGTTGGTGTCGTGGATGCCAGTTGAGAGCTCAGTTGAGGTGAGCTCTACCAGGAACGGAATTCCTGGCTGCCGTCCCTCGCCGACCTTCAGCAGGAACTTCCCCGTCCCCGGTGGTGTCGGGCGCACCTGTCCATGACCGATGGCTTCGCCTGTCAATGCTTGGGGCGCTGACCAGTTGGTGACCATGGCGCGTTCGGCTGCCGTGAAGGGGATGATGCTGTCGAGTCGGTCGACCTCTTCGCCGGGCAACGCGCCCAGGATCTTGGCGCGGGCGCGTTCGAGAAACCCCAGCGCGCGGCTGATCGCGGCGGCGGTGCCCAGGGATTGCAGGTCCTTGATGGTGTGGCTGATCATGATCAGCGCGACCGCGATGCCGCGTTGCAGTCGCGTCAGCTCGTCGACGCGCTCGACCATGAACTCTCCCAGCCCAAGGACTTGCCAGAGTTCATCCATCACGACCTGGAAGTACCGCTGCGGGGCCAAGTCGGCGTCGGTGAGCATGTTCAACGCCTCGACGGCGCTGAAACCGGCGCCCCAGCAGGCCAACATCACCGCGGCCTTGAGTTTCTTGTCTCCTTTGGGGATGTGCGAGACATCGATACACACGGCGGTGGAGTTCAGGTCGATCCCCACCGTAGTTGGGCCGTTGAATACCTGTCCGAAGGGTCCTTTTGTCAACGCGCGCAACGATTGTCGCAGGGGAACGATCACGGCTTGATAGCGTTCGTCGGTGTCGGCGGCCGCGTCCAGGTGCAGCTCGTCGCTGCCAGCGACGATGACCTCGAGCAGATTGTCGAGGATCGGCTGGCTGGCCGTGCTGAATCCTCGCCCGCCGTGCGTGGTGGGGGTGTAGAGCTGCGCGAGCGCGGTCGCGATCACCGTCTCTTCGAAGTCGGCAACCCGTTGCCCACGCACCAGTTCGATCAATGCGCAGATCAACGCGATCTGTCGAGCACGCAACTCTTGGGCCAATGTTTCAGCCCGCTCGTACATTTCGGCCGCTTCGAGCTTGGCCAGGACCTCGCCCATGACTCCGGTGTCGAGCGGATTCAGATGCCCGTAGCCGTAGCCGAGGTCGATGACCTGCCCGCCGACCAGCTCCACCAACTTCCGGTAGTCCGGCTTGACGTCGGCGAGGATCAGCGGGGTGATGCCCTGCGCGATGCCGCCGAGCACGATGCGTCGGACAAGAGATGATTTGCCGAATCCGTTGAGCCCCAACACGAACAGGCTCGGCGCGGTGATAAATCCGCCGCGCATGAACCAGTTCATGGGGTCGAAACACACCGGGGCACCGGTGCGCAGGTGCGGACCCAATGGCGTGCCGACCAGTGGCGCGCCCGCGCCGACCGACCACGGCCACAGCCCTACCACTTGGGCGGTCGTGCCGCGCCACTCCGCCGGTCGGCCCACCGCGGATACTCGCCCGCCTGTGGGTCCGGCGTATCCGTTGTCGGTCAGGCGCAGCGCGGGCCGATCGAAGTCATCGGCCACCACAGACTGGGCGATCATGCCGACGTTGCGGCGGCGGTGGTCATCGCGCGACAGCAACATCCCCGCCCACGCACCCCGCAATCCACCCGATCGCTGCCGCACCTGCAGCACCGTGCGTTTCTCATCGGTCAGGACCCGGGGCCCACGCTTTGCAGAACCTTGCGCCGCCACCGTGCTGCCTTGGCCCTCTACACGGGTTTGGGTTGTGGTTGTCGACTCTGTGGGCATGCTCAGCCCTCCAGCGCTTCCGGGACCGTCGCATGCTCGGGCAGGATCACCCCGACACCCAGCGATCCCGCGAATGCCGCGGACTGGTAGGTGTTGCATCGGCGGATCGTAAGACGCGCTTGCGTCGAAAGGTCTTGGGTGAGCGCTTCGATTCTCGGAATGTCTTCTCCGCGTGGCACGGTCAGGGTGATCAGGAATCCGTAACGTGTTAGACCGTGGCCGAGTGCTTGTTCTCGTCGCGCTTGATCGGCCCCGGCGACGCGGATGCTCGCGGCGGCCGAAACAAGGCCACCTTTGGTGTTCTGTTCGGCAACCCGCGCGTTGCGCCAGTCGTCATCGACGATGCGTGTGGCTTCTGCTGCCGAATGCGGCCGGTAGACGATGGCCACTCGCTTGCGTGGGAGCTCCGGGTTCGGTTCGAGCAGACGTTGCAGAACACGCTCGGTCACCACACCCGGAGGTGCTTGCGTCATCTCCCAGGTGATGCTCACCGCGCCCGCATGCTCAAGCCGGTCATAACGTTGCCGCTCGTCTTGGGGGCCGGCCATTGACCAAGTGATCCCGTGCCCTTCGGGTTCGGTGGCGGCGATCTCCAGGTCGGCTTGAGCCGCCGGGTCATAGGAGCGACGGACGAACGCGATGATCTGCTCGGCGGTCATCGGTTCCGCGCGGATCCCCGCTTCGGCCAGTGCGGCAAGGATTCCCGGCAGACGGCGTCCGATCTCGAGGGCTTCTTCAGCCGGAATTTTGCGTCGCTCCGGTGTCGTGGCCTCGAAGGTGATCGCGATGCGCGGCTCGAGTTGTACACGTTGGCTGGCCAGTTGTTCGGCCAGCTCCCACATCACAGTGTGCGCGATCTCTGGAGCGTCTTGCCGCGTGATCGAGGCGACCTCCGACATCAATCGATTACCGGTCTCGGGCACCGTATCGATCACTGGGACAATAGCTTTCACGTCCGGGGCGCTTCCGAGCGAGCCGAGGAAGGCTCCCCAGGCCGCGACCCACTGATCCACCAGGTCCTGATCGACGGCTTCACCGCCTTGGGGCCAGGCGCGCACGACGATGGTGTACTCGTCGAGTTTGGGCAGGTGGATCATCCCGAAGGTGCGTCCGTCGACGGCTTGGCCTTGATACATCCGCGTGGGTGCCATCAGCCCAGGAAGAGTGGTCGCGCCGCCGGGGATCGCCGAGAACGATCCGCTGCGGTACAGGTGCTCGCCGCGTCGTCCACCGCGCCACCACTGCCACATCAGAATCGCGCGCACATATCCTGTGCGGCCACCGATTTGGATCACCAGCGGTGCCGTGATCACCACCCCGGTTCCGAGCACAACGCCCGCGGCGAGCAGACCGACGATGGCTTGGGTCAGCACGACGGCGACGATCACCACTCCGGCGGTGACCATCGCGACCCATGACAACCCGAACAGGCCTTCGGCACGTGGCCGGGTTCCAGCGCTGTAGGTGCGTTCGAAGTACTCGGTGGTCATCGCGGCGGCTCCTTGCCTATCCAAATCTGTTGTCCTGCAGCGCACATCATTTGGAGATCCCATGCCGGCCCAGCTGCGTACCTCGGGTCAGCTCTGCCCGCGGCGGTGGCTCGGAGTTCCCGCCGCTGACGTCATTGCCGACGCGGTTGACCCGGTTGCCGGTTCCCATCCCTGCTCCCGCGGCTCGTATCGCCGTTCGCACCGGACCGTGTGTGCCTTGCGGAGAAGCGTTGAGCCTCGGCGCGCCTCCGCCGGAACCCTGTGGGCCGGAAGAAGGACCTGGAGGCAGACTTTTCGCGCCGCCGCTTGACCCGCCTCCGTTGGGAGGTTTCGGAGGCGTTGACCCTGTTCCTGTGTTCGAGACGAACCCCGCCGACCCCGCACCCCCGGAAACCGCGCCGCGTGCCAGCAGAGCTTTGCCACCAGTGGCCAGGGCCGCTGCGGCGCCGATCGCGAATCCAGTCGCGCCCGCGCCACCTCCGCCGGATCCGACCGCCGACAACGCTGGGGTCACAAGACGTATGAGCGCGGGCAGCACGAACGCCACGCTGCACAGCAGCACGATCCCGACCAGGGCGCGATGCGCGGAGTCGACCGCTCCCGCTTGGCTTTGCTCGACATCGGAATTGGTCTGATCCGCAGTGGTGAACGCGATCATGTACACCAGCGACGCCGTCGGCTTGAACAGCAAGAACGCGATGATCCAGGCACCGAGCTTCTGATAGGACTGCTTGCCACCAGCGGTGCCCGACGCGGCGGCGGTCAGCGGGTAGATACCGACAGCAACGACCAGCAGCGCCTGACGAATGATCGTCAACGCAGTCATCGCCAGTGCACCGAGGATGCCGACGATCGCGACCAGGAACACCACCCCTGGCCCGAACACCCCGAAACGGTCGGTACGGACCAGCAATTCCGCGGCACCGGTTGCGTTCCCGCTGGTGGCGTCGTTGATGATCCACACCGACACGCTGTCAGTCATCCGCGCACCCGCTAAGATCGCCGCACCAGCGACCCAGGTCGTCATCGTGCTACGCGCCAGCATCTTGAACGCCTCTTCGGCGTGCTCGGCTGCCATATGGGCGCGCGCAATACCGATCCGCAACGCTGACACCGCGATCGAGATCGCCAGCAACCAGGTCTGCAGCTGCCGGGTGTAGGAATCGATTCGTCCCCACAACGTTTGTTCTGGATCGGTGCTGTTGCCCGGCGTGGTCAGGATTCGGTCGTTGGGGACCAGAACCCACGACATGCTCAGAGTCAGCGCGTCCCCGAGACCGCTGAGCAGTATCTCGGTCACTTTCCCGAAGGTCGACTCCCACAGCTTCGACTTCGTGGCCTCGATCGCGCTGCCCGGGTGCGAGGCGGCGTTGCCCGCCTTGCATGCCGCTGATCCGGCGTCTCCGAGACCTTCTCCGATTACCGGGATTTGGGACAGACCGTCATGAATCTCGTTGCAGAGCTGATCGAATCCATAGGTGCTCGAGGTTCCCGAGTCGCTGGTCCCCGAATCCGGGTTCGCAGTGGTGCTCGGCTGTGCCACCGCCGAGGGTGCGCAGCCGAGGATCATCGCTACGGCCACAGCGATGAGGACGATGATTCGCCGAGAAGTCAGGACCATTGGGTCCACCCCCCGAGATCGTGAACGACTTCGGTCGGTAGCTGACCACCGCTGCCCCTCAATCGCCAATCGTCGTCGTACCAGACCATCGGCACCGTGACGGTGACCCAGGACCGCTCGGTTGCAGTGGTTGTCCCGCGAACCGCCAGCCGCACAATCGCCAGGTCATCGGCATAGGTGTCGATGCGGAACGCGTCGTGGGCGATCAGCGCGCGTGTCACCACTTCCGGCTGCTGGCGGGGAAGTTTCCCTTTCGCGATCATGTCGTCGAAGCTCGCTTGGTCGGCCGAGGTCAGAACCATCCGCGCCCGCAGCACCGCACGGTCACCGGGACGTGCCCCGACCTGGTACACGCTCATTGACGCCGCGAGCGCCGCGCCCTGCGGAGTTCGTGCGTATCCGCCGGGGACGCCGTCTTGGATGCGAGTCGGTCCGTCGGAGGAGGAGATCGGCACCACCGCGCCGTGAATGCGTTGCCAGCCACCCTGTTCGCGCAGCCCGGCCGGTGCGGCGGTGAGCCAGTCGTGGTCACCGATCCTCTTCTGCCGCGTGGACTGTTCGCGCAATTGGCCATCGGGGTTGTTCGGGATGTCCACGCGACGGCCGAACTGGTCGATCTCGGGAATACCGAATCCGCCTTCGCCGCGACGGGGAGCTGCGGGCGTCGACGCCGAGAGGGTCGGTGACGCAGTGGGTGTTGTGTCGTGGCCGCCGCTGGTGCGGTTTATCGCGAAGGCCACCGAACCACCGATCAAGATCATCACCAGTAGCGTCCCCGAAGCGATCGCCCAGATGCTGGGGCGCTCGCCTTGCGGCTTCTGACCGCTGATGTCGTCGGAAGTCATTGGGGGGCTTCCAGTTTCACGACCGCAGAGACGGAGTCCACTGCCCGCACGACAGGTTCGATGGAGTCCGGTGGGGGCAGTTGCAGCCACCAGTCGCCGCCGATCCACACGACAACGGTCGAATTGATTGCGATGGATTGATCCGGAAAGGAGGTGAAGATGTCGACGCGAGCGCTGATCGGGGTGTAGTCGGTGATCGTGTAACCACGCACCCGCGGTGCCTGCGCGGGGTCGGCGGAGGTTTCGATCGACAGCAGTCCTCGAGAGGTAACCCACGAGTCCCGGCCGGGGCCCATGGCCAGTTCGTGTTTTGCGATGTCGGCCCAGTGTTCATCCGGGGCCAGCGACATCCGGATCGTATGCACGATTGCTGCAAGTGCCGCACCTTGCGGGGTCTGCGTGAATCCGGTCGCCGACATCGCCGTGACCTCGCTCGGTCCGTCGGCACCGACCGGCAATTGCACACCTTGATAGTCGAGCCAACGCACTCCCGCTGGGGAGGCCGACAGATCCGGCTCGCGCGGCGTCGTTGAATCCTGAGCCTGTTCATCACCGCCGCAACCAACGCTTAGCACCAACATCAGCGCCGCGATCACGACGCACCCGACAGCGCATGCGGATGTCGCCTTCGTTCGAAAGTTGCTCATTGTCAATACCTTTCGCTGATCATCTCGGTCAGAAGGCCAGGTTCATCAGCAACGCGGCGGCGATGGGCCAGGCGACTGTGGCGAAAATCCACGCCGCCAAGGTGCGCACGATGGCCGAGGGGGCGGCGGGAGGACCAGGGGGTGGATGGAAGTACTCCCATCCGGCGTAGCCCCCCACCCAGGCGAGTCTCGAGACCAGCCCGGCTTCCACGATCCACAGCAGCCACCGGAACAGTTGCTGCAGTTGGGTGGTGACCTCGGAGGGGAGGTTCTGGTAGGCGAGCACTGTCTCGACCACCGGACTACTTCCCGATGATCTCGTTCATGATGGATCCGGCGCTGGTGGCGACGATGCCGCCGATGAGCGCGCCCATAACCATCTTCGGCGATTCGAGCATTCCCCCATGCCACTTCTCCCAGGCGAAACGCCCTCCGGCGAAGATGATCGCGGCAACGCCGGACAGGAGAACGAACCACATCAGCCAACGCACCAACTTGGTCAAACCCTCGACACCTGGTGGTGATTCAGGTTTGTAGTCGACAACCTGTGCGAGCACGGACACGTTCTCGGCGGCGAGCAGCCAGCTCATGATGGTTCTCCGATCGTGGTTCTGGTGTGGTGCAAGGTGTTGATCACCTCGACGAGCTCGCGGCCGAGGTTGCGTATGTCCGGCGGTGCGGCGGTGAGTTCGTCGGCGCGGCTCTTTTTGTCCGGGGGCGTGTCGCCCGGCGCCCACACGGGAAGTTCCGCGTGGCTGGTGAGCATCCAAGCTTCGTGCCAATCGACGTGCCACAGGCGTTCGACCAGTCCGCTGTACAGATCCCGGTCGCGGCGGATCGGGGCGGGTAGTCGGCCCGGTCGCGCCGCGACGGTGACAAGTCCGACAACGATGCTGTCGCCAGCCAAACCGGCGTGATGCTGGCGTAGTAACGCATCGGCGGCAGCCAGTCCTACCGCTGTCTCGCGCGCCACCATCACCACGTACGGCGATTCGGATCCGATCGGTGCCGGCCAGCGTCGGGCGCAATCGGCGGCCGGAGCCAGCGCACGCTCCAAACTGCTGGTGCCTGCCCCTCCGTGAGCACCCAACAGCCATAGCAGCGGCGGCCGTCCATCGCTGATCGCGGTGCGGCGCAACGGGACCGGACGATCCCAGATCGGCGCCCGTTGGGCCGGGGGTGGGGCGACCACCTGTCGCGGTGTCGGTTTGCGTGCGTGATGCGTCTGTAGCCCGGTCGGGGTTTCGAGACGGTGAGCGGTGCGGGCCACGGTAGTCATCACCGCGTCCTATGCGGGCTCGACCGCGACGACCAGCTCCAGGCCGTCGCGTCGAGTCGTCGAAATCGTTTGATGGTGAACGACTATCGATCCGAGTGGGCGTCTTTCGGTGACCGCGACCGACCACTGGTTGGTACCCGCTGCGGTGATGCTTGTGCAGTGGGTTGTCCCGGCCGGCACCGCGTCGATGCCCGCTTGGATTTCCTCGTCACTGCCGAATCGGCCGTCCGGGGCGAGCAGGAGGCGAACCGCCGCTGCGGTTCGGTCGAGGTAGTAGGCGTGTTCGAGCGCCAGGATCACCTGCGGCCCGGAGTCGCGCGATCCCACCCCGTTGCCGCTGACGCGTTCTGGGCTGTTGAGGATCTCACACCAACTCCCGACGGAGGTAGTTGTGACGATCGCATCAGGAGCAGGGGCAGGCGCTGGTTGCGCGGTGCCCTGCTGAGTTGTAGGTGCCGTCGAGATCGTCGACAACAGCCAGGCTCCCGCTGAAATAGCGATGACCGAAGCCAACGTCGACAGGCCGGCAAGAACGACTCGGACTCGAATCCTGGTGGTGTGTGCCGGTTCGCGTGTCTTCAGCGCTGCGTCGTCATCGAGCGCGGCGCCGCCCGCAGTGCTGTGTCGCGTGTCTGGCAGCCAGATGGTGTATCCGCCACCGACGTCGGTGGGAACGGTCGCACCATTGGGCTCAAGTCCTGTGTTCTGGTCTCCGCCATCGACACCTGGTAGCCAGGTGGCATAGCCGCTGTCGATGGGTGCCGGCCCAGCGGCGAGCTCCGGTGCCAGAGCACCGAACCCGGTCAGTTCGGTCCATGCGTGGTCGTCCCAGTCGGCAGGACAGTCGACACCGTCAGCGCTGGTCAGGTGGTGGCTTTTGTCCATCGGATCGTCTCCTCCCAGGGTGATGTCCGCCGGTGTCAGCCCGCTGTGGCCGATGGCCGGGGTTCGACAACGCTGCGACTGGTTGAGGGCGGCGGTGTTGTCGTCGACGTGGAACCAGGCGAGGCGCTGATCGATGCCGGTGATGTCGTGGGTGACGGGCGAGCAGAGCGCGATGGATTCACCGGGGTTGCAGCGATGTCGGCGGCGATCGCGTGGAACCAGTCGGTGACGTATTTTGCTGGCGCTTGACCGGTACTGGCGACCGGGGTGTTCAGATAGGCACCTTGCTGGGCAATGGTGTCGCTGAATTTCACCCAGTTCGTGGTGTCGATCAGCGCCACGGCGTCGGTCACGTTCGACACAACCGCTTGGAAGGCCTGTCCCACCAACCGTGTACCGGTCGATGGTGGGATCAGTTGAGGTAAGGCGCCGAGGAGTTTCTGTCCGAGCACTGCTAAGCCAGCCACGGGATCCGACAACCCTGCGGCGGCGATCTCGGCGATATTCGTCGGTGTGACAACCGCTTTGGCGACGGTCACGACAGCGTTGATCGCGATGGTGCCGACCTTCAGCACCGCCTTCAAAACGTTGGTGATATCCAATGGGGTGCGCGGGTCGCTTGCCTCGGCCATCCGCTGCGACAACGATGTGTTCGGCGACAACGACAGCGACGCAAGGGAGGTGCGTTGCACGTCGTTGTTGACCACGTTCGTCGCGGTTTTGATCGCGGTGAACGCCAGCGCCTGGGTCACCGATGCCAACGCGCGCAGCGGGTCACCGCCAGCATCGCTGGCCGCACCGACGATGTTGGATACGACCTTGAGAATCGGCGCGTTTTCCGGGGCGTCGCAGGCCAGGTCACCCGATATGCAGAAGCTGACCACACGTCTGGTGAGCCTGCCGAAACCGGTATCGGAGGTGCGGGTCGGGCTGATTCCACCGCCAGCCGCGGGCTGCTGTGACAGCGCCTCCAGCTCCTTCATCGCCTGCCCCGCGGTGCCGGGAACGATGTCGGGCCGGGTCTGCCCCGAAGCACCAGGGAACAACGGTGTGTTGGCACCTCGGGTGGGGTCACCGAACAACGCCACCGCAGCTACCCGATCCGAGGCGATCTCGTCACCGCCGCGACCGACCTGTCGGGCAAATACCGATGCCACCTGTGCGGCGTGCGCGGACCCCACGACCGCGATGTGGCTGTTGGGGCAGCGTGCCAGAAATTCCGACGCCGTCCGGTGCACGGCCGCGGCCGCGTCGTCCACACTCCGCTCGTACGGAGTTGGGCCGCCTCCGCTGGTGACGGCGTTCAGATCTGCTTGGAACCGCACATACACTCTGCCGAACGCCCCATCATCGGTGGTCACCAGCGGGCGAAAGATCTCACCCAACAACCCGGAGTCGGTTGTCGCAGCGGTATCCGCCGCCGCCTGGCCAGGGCCTTGCACACCGATCGCCAACAGTCCTGGGCACTGCTCCTGGGCAGGTTGGCTACGAACGGTTGGCGCGAGGCTCACCACCACGGCGGTCAGCGCCACCACGCAAGCCACTGTTGGCGCGGCCATGCGATTCACGAGCATTCCTCGCCGGTTGCGCCGGGCTCGTCAACGGCCTGTTCGCCATCGAGCGGCACGTCTTGTGTATCGGCGGTTTCGTCCTCGGGCGGTGTGTCGTTCTGTTCGGCGGGTGGGTTGGTGCCGGTTCCCAGTGCCGCGCCAGCTGCGGCACCGAGTGCCGCGCCCGCCGCCCCGGCAGCTACCGTCAACGGGACTCCGACGACTACCGCACCGGCGACGCATCCTCCGAGACCGCCGACAAACGCACCCAGTGGTGCTGCGACTCCGCCGGAAACCGCACCGCCAATGACACCGCCCGCGACTCCTCCGATCGCCATCCCTGCGAAACAGCCCGTCATACCGCCGACGAAGCCGCCAGCGTTCGCGCCAACAGCCCACCCTGCCGCTCCACCGACCATCGTGGCGGCGGCCTTGCGGTCGGACTCCTCGGTCGAAAAGCCGAGAGCGTCGAATCCTGCCGCCGCCCACCATTCGGCTTTGTCTGCCAGATCCTGGCCAACAGCCTGGGCCTCTGGAGGAACCCAATCAGGTACGGGGAACTCTTCGGTGCCGACGCGCAGCGTGCGCTGGGGTGGTTCCGGTTCGGCGGGCTGCGCGGGTTGCTGGTCGCCGGGAGCGTCCTCTTCGTCCGGTTCGTCCTCTACCGCAGGCGTGGCAGGCGGCTGCACGAGGTGCTGCGGCTGGGTCTGCTGCACGGGTTGAGGCCGCGGCGGGTTCGGAATCAGATCGACAACAGTCGGTGTGTCCTTGGGCGCAGGTGGTGTCGGGGCCGTACTCAGGCCAGGTTGGCCCTGGCCCGGGCTCTCCAGGCCTGGCTGCTCGGCTCGGGCCGGTCCGGCGAGCAGGGCGGCCACTACAGGCAGTGCTGCGAACGCCAGCAAAGGGCGCTGTCGGATATTCATCGAGTCCTCATTCGCTTGATCTGTCGGGCCCACGCGAGTTCGCTTGTACCGGTGGGCGATTGCCGTGTGCACGGTCCCGTCTTCGGACGGCGCGGGGACCTGGCGATGGCTAACAGTGCGACCGCGAGGTCGGGTCCCATCGAGATCACATCCCGATCACCGAGCCCTACTCGTGCTCGGTCGAGGCCGAGCCGGGGATGACGCTGCTCCGTACTAGGGCCGTCGCGGCGGTGTGAACGGATCAGAAGCCATGTCGCCGACATCAATCGCCACGCATTCGGCGATCGTGTTCGCGGTGATGAGCTGCGACCCGTAGCTGCTCACAAACGCCATCCAACGACGTCCCGACTCGTGCCAGTGATAGCGCGCGGGCCAGATCATTTGGCCGGTGAGCCTTCGCGATCTCCAGCAGCCCGCCGACCAGCTGCACCAGCAGCAGTAGCGATTTGTCTGATGGATCGCTCGTACTGCGGTCGAGTTGGGCCAGGCCGAATGCCACTCGACCGAGGTTCGGTCGAGCTCGGCGCCGGCGTGCGGCCACAGCGTCATCCTCAGGTGGGAGCTGTTGCGCGCAACGCGCCAACTCGTGAGTGGCCGCCGCGAACGATGCCCCCGCCCGGTCTCCGACGCGCATCGACCACACGGCGAACACTCCAGCCAACCGGGCAGCGGCCCACGCCAGATCGTCCCCCGTCCAGGCTGGCCGTGAGCGAAGCTGGTCATTGAATTGCCCGGCATCGGCGAACATTCGCGACCACATCACCGGATGCGACAGCAGGATTCGGTCCCGGTCGAACGCAGATGGACGGCGCACACCGTGCCATTCGCTGATAGCGTGGCGGCGCGACAGGCGGCCAGGTTCCCACTGGCCACGCAGCGCCGTCAAAGACAGGTCGGTGCGAAATTCGGTATCGGAGCGCCGAAGACCTGACCCGACCGCGACCTGCGCCACATACGTGCTCGGCATCCCGTCGCTTCCGATTCCGGTGGGCCACACGGGGATCCCGGATCGGCGCACTCGCCGAACGAACTCATCCTCAGACAGGCTCGCGACCGACGCGGCCCGCAGATACCGCTCGACGCGCGTCCAGGCTGCCGAATCGGATGCGCTAGGCGCGTGATTCCCCGCTTCTTTCGGCAGTGGTGGATTGTGTCCGACCTCGTTCATATCTCCGATGGCCTCATTTCGATGAACAGCGTTGATCTTCAGCAGGTTTCAGCACTATCCGAGCGAGTCATCACCGATCCGGTGTTCGTGGACTACCGGGGTCACTCCCTGCGAAAACCACACTGCGGGGAGACGAAATTGGTTAGCCCACGATGTGGATCGGCAAGTTGCCTGACTTCGTCGGCGCTACATCCGGACCCGCCACCAGCAAGATCCGGGAAACCCATCGAAATGAGGGCGCACTGCCCATGCTATGCCGAGTTTCATTTTGTCGCAATGGTTTTGCTACCCGCCATTCAGCAGCGCTAATTGTCTGCGTCCACGCTGGCATTTGGGTCTCCCGATCGCCTGTCTCAATCACTGATGGCCACGCGCTGATATCGCCTCATCGCCAGCCGCGAGCACTTGCGCCACAGCTACGGCCAGTGTGCGACTTCAACTTTCCGGTATCGGTCAGCGATATCGGTGTTGAGTCGAGAATGTCCGCTGCAGTGGGGATTCAGCCAGCAACACGCTCATATCGCCCATAGCCGACGCTTGTGTTTGCGCTATGCGTCACCCCTGGCGAGGCTGCCGCGCGGTCCAAATGTCCTGGCGCACTGCATTGCAAGGGGAAGTATTCGTTGCCGATATTCCAGAACGGTGGTCGTGCGTGAACGGCGACGGCAGTGGAGATCGGGAGTCGCCGCATCGCGAAGTTCTGTTCGGGTTTCATTTGTTGGGGAATCGGTGCCGCCAGTTGAGGATGTCGAGCCACCCGGTGATGTAGTTGTCGGCGTCGATGGCGGCCGGCAACGCGGGGACATCGGCAGCGTCGACCAGATCTGACAGATGCTGAGCAAGAGTTGAATACCGGGTCGACAGTGCGTATTCCACGTCTAGGGCACGTTCCTCGGAAAGCTGTCCGCGTGCGGTAAACCAGGTCGCGTGGGCTTTGATGCGTTCCAGGCAGTAGACCGCTACCAGGTCATCGACCAATGCGACTGCTTCGGGTTCCTTCACGGCAACAGCGCGCGCCGAGAGGGCATCCGCGGCCATTCGCTCCATAGTCGCGACATAGACCTCAGTGGCTGACAAATCGGGGCGCACAGAACTCGCCCCTGTCCGGGCCCTATCTCGAGCTTCGGCTGTGATTGTCTGCTCACGTTCTTGGAGCATGCTGTGCCACCATGGCAGCTGTTCGCCCCGCGGCTCGATGTGCAGTCCAGATGTGTCCGTGAGTGATAGCGCGCGGCCGGTGGCGGCCTTGAGTGCGGATTTGGCCCCTTCGGCGATCTCGATGCCGTTGATACGCAAGAGGTAGTCTCCGATGAGGTTCGCTCCGGAAATGCCCTGTGCTCCACATACTTCGACGCAGGTCTCAAGAACAGAGTGAGCGGTTTCCGACGCGGCCGGTTTGATGAGCATGTCCAGAATCGCTGCACTCGGATCCCGCGCCTCGTGACGAGCCCGAGCATGGTTCGTCAGCGCTGTGAGCGCGAACAGGCTCGCCGCGCACGACACCAGAGACTCTTGTGCACCGTCGCGGTCGGCCAACAGGATCTCACCAGAGGTGGGCCGCTGATTGGCGTAACGGCATGTGATCGCCCACCCGGCGCGCGCGCTGGCCAGCGCGGCGCCTGCGAACAACACCCGCCCCGATCGCAGGGCTGCGGAGCTGAGGTGAAAACGTTCATGCTGGCTGAGGTCGCAATGGAATTCGCCGTGTTCGTCGAATCCGGCCGAGGGCCCACTGAGGAGGGCATGTTCTGGCAGGACCATTCCATCGAAGCAGAAGGCGGCGTGGTCCATAGGGGGGCCGAGAGTTGTCGGTGGCAACGACACGATTTCGACACCGTCAGCGACGCGATCGCCAGTCCTTAGGCGCACCACAAAGGGCCAGACACCTTCGTCGCGGCCATCAGCGATGAGACGGGCAAGCAGGACGAACGTTTTCGCGACCCCGGCCAACCCTACGTTCGGCCACATCTTGATCGCCTCGGCGCTGGGGGTGTGTAGCGTGATCTTCCGCGCGTCGCGGTGCCAGACTGCGATGGTCCCGAGCCCGAGAAGGTTGGTGCCGTAGCCGAGTTCGGTGGCCGCCAATCCGCCGACCGCGCGCACGTCGTCCAGTTCGTCCAGGCAGCTGAGCTGATAGGGCTCGTCGGTGCCGAGTCTTTCGATGGTCCCGATACCGAGATTGAAGTGGCTCAAAAATGGCAGCAGCCGCGGCGCATGGACCGCTGCACCGTCATATATCGCGCACAGCAGCCCGAAATCCTGGGCTATTGCGCGTGAGGACCCGCCGAGCCCGGCGACAAGCTCACCGAGCAGCTCGTAGCCGCGGCGGATTTCGTCACTGTGAGTTCGTCCGGGGACCGGGCGATCGTCCAGGGTTTGCAGCAGCGCACGGACCCACGCACGCTCTTTCTGGCCATCGCCAGCGATGCACCGGCTCAATGCGATACTCGTTGGCCGCTTTGTTCGGCTGGAATGTACTGAGCGCCAATAAGATTTGCCGACGCGGGCGGCGTGAGTGGTCATGAGTCTCCAAACGTCGTGTGGTGCCTGATCTGTGGGAATTGAGGGAGGTCGGTGACGTCGTCAACCGTGCGGTGGTGGACCGCGCGGGAGAAATAGCTCGCTCATTCGATCGAGCGGGGTCCTCCGGTCTGCAGCGACCGGGATCGTGCGCGACGCGATGGGCGGGGTGCTACCTCCGATATCGGTCGGCTATGTGAGTTGAGGTCGGTAGGTCGTCGGGAATCAGGGCTTTTTGCTGGTCGGGAAGCCAGGCGTAGGTCGAGGCAGGCTTGGGGCGAGATTCCGCGCGTGAGCACGGTGAGGTGGGCATGAACGCTCACCCAGGAGGATGTGTCGAAGCGGAGGCGAAATCTGATGTCGGCCTGTTCGACGCCTGCCAGTAGCCGGGCGCGGGTGTGGGCCACTTCGGCGACATCATCGGGATGTGTCTCGGGGATCTCGCACATCCAGCGGTCCAGTGGGGGTGGCCCGGTTTTGATCCACTGGTGCACCAAGCCCGTTGTGAGATCGGTGATCCCGACCGCGTGACGGGATTGGATCGGTAGGGTGCTCACCAATTTCGCGCACAGTGTTGGCGACGGGGCGTTGTGCTCATTGCTGATGGCATACGCGATGGCGCGGATTGTCCGTCCATTCCCATTGGGGACACTTGCGGCAGCGATGAAAAGGTTTCTGCGCGTATTCGTTGCGACTCCGGTTGTCACAACCGTTGCGCACCACAGTGTGGGCCCCTCGGGTGTTTCGTCGAACAGCCTCATCAGGCCGGCTTTGTCATCGGTACCTTCGAAGTGCCGCATCAGCTCCGGCAATGCCCGTGCTGGCGTCTTGATGGCGTCGGCGTCGATCAGATCCTCGAATGTTGAATCCGTCGTCGTGAAGCCTTTCCGGCTCCGGCACATCAGCGCTCCGACACTCGGCCGGGGCGGAATAGGCAGGTACCGGGGTCCGCCCCACACATGGACTGCGAATACCTCGTTGTTCGGTCCAACCACGGGAACCGCGATGATCTGCATCCGCACACCGGATGACAGGTGGCACGAACGGATCTGAGGTTCGCCGCTACTGATCGCCTGCCCGATCATCGGCACAAGATGCTGATTCATACTGCTGCTGCTGGCAATTCGGGTCCTGCTCAAGCGTGTCCATCGTCTGGGCTGCGCGCCCTCGGCGACGACCCACCAGGTAGTCCGATCCGCCAATGTCGCGACCAATACCCACGGATTGGCAGTGCCTGGACCGCCGCCGGATTCGTCGCGATCAGTTCGATCCGACACCGCGGTATGCCGGGCTTGGGGTCCCGAGTCATTCATCTGCGCCTACCGCGGTGAGACGTCGACGCACAGAATCGGCCGCTACGGCGGACAGGTGCACCCAGTCGGCGGGGTCGATGACCCCGTACTGCAACGCCGACGTTGGCGATCACAACCAGCGTGGAAATCGCGGCGGGAATGACGAACTGGATCGAAGCCATGCTCATCGCCCCTGCATCGTCATCGCCGAGAACGCGCAGACAGCATCCTTCGAGCCGCCGAGACCGGGGTGCGCCGCTGGGTGTGTAACGTCAACTACGTCCAGGCGGCGCGGGCCACGCACCGCAATCACTGACATGACCACCACCACGGCCCCCAAGGTGGCCGCCACAATGACCGCAATAATGTCGTGGCTCATCGATGTCCGCCCGCAGACGTGGCATCGCTGCCTGTATCAGCAGCGACTTCGACAGCGGACCTCAGCGCATGCGAAGGTGCGTTCAAGGGTTTGTACCGAGCGATGGACGACACGATCGCCGCGGCCGCGCGGTCGGGATCCGACAGCGGCAGGGAATGACCCGCGTCCTCGAGGTGATACAGGACCGCCCCAGATATCCGGGTGGCCAGATACTGAGTTTGTGCCGCAGGGACCACCCTGTCGTACTCGGCCGTTATCAGCTGCACCCGGATTTCGTTCAATCCATCCACCATCGGCGCGGCCAGCCGGAATTTCGTGACCGCGGTACAGATGTCAGCGGTGACTCGCGGGTCGACCGGCTCTATGCTCGGAATCAGTTGGGCACGACCCAGTTTGGCGTGCGCGGCGAGGCTACGGAGTCGCGCCGCCAGCACGCGGTGTCCGGCTGCGTTGACCGCGTCCAGCGGGCCGCGACGGCGCATCCACCGCAGCGCGGCCGAGGCGGGTCGGAACGTCCGCAACGCTGGCCACCATGGTTCTTCACCGGATGCCCCGAACAGCACGATGTCAACGACCCGCGACGCCTGCTGCCGATGGCGGCCAACGTATTCCAGGACAGTGAAGCATCCGATGGAATGGGCGACCAGCACAATCTGGCCAGGGACGTGGTCGATCACGCAGGCCAAATCGTCGGCGAGCTGCCCGAAGTCGGTATCGGATCGTCGATGCGGCCTGTCAGAGCGACCGTGCCCGCGCGCGTCGAAGGCGATGTGTGACGCCCAGTGCCCGGTCAACGGTGTCAGGGCCTCGATCAGCGGCTCCCAGAAGGTCTTGTCCGCGAGCAGACCGTGGATATAGATGACAGTCACCGCGGGAGCCGGGCTTGTCACTTCGGTCGCGTCCAGTCGAAGCCCATCCTCGGAGTGCACGCTCAGTGGCCGGATGTGATTTCTGGTGCTGGTCAAGACGTTCTCCTGCGAGCGGTGACCACGAGCTGTGATCCGTGGGCGGGGACGTGGGTGATGTTGCGGACGTGGTGGCGTTCGGGTGACGCGGCGGCGGGCAGCGACAGGGTGTAGCGGCTCAACACCTCGCGCAGCACGCACTGAGCTTCGAGCAATGCGAACTGCGCGCCGAGGCAGCGGCGTACCCCGCCACCGAACGCGTACCAGGCGTGCGCAGGGACTTGCCCGGTGAGGAAACGCTCCGGGCGAAAAATTGTTGGGTCGTCGTAGTTTTCGGGGTCACGGTGGGTGAGCAGCGAACTGGTCGTGACGTAGATCCCGGCGGGGAGTCTCCACCCACCGACTTGCAGGTCGGTTGTCAGTCGCCGATAGGTGCCGCCGATAATCGTGTGCAGCCGAAGGCCTTCTTTGAACACCGCATCCACGTACTTGTCGTCGCCCCCGGCGACAGAGCGACGTGTTTTGTCCTGGATGTCCGGGTGAGCGGCCAGTTCGTGCAGGGTCCAGGCCAGCGCGCTGGCGGTCGTCTCGTGTCCAGCCAACAGCAGAGTAATGAGCTGATCGCGAATCTCGGTGTCAGTCAACGGCACATCGGTCGCCGCGTCGCCGGTGCCGACAGCCAGCAGCCGCGACAGCACGTCGGTGCGCTCTGCCACCCCTGGATCGGCGCGGCGTTCGGCTATCTCCTCATCGAGCAGAACGTTGATCTGGGCTTCGATGCGCTGATAGCTGGCCCACGGACCGAACCGGTGCAACCGCGGCCAGTTCAGCCCCGCCAATACGAGCGGGTGAATCGTGACGACTCGCTCGATCAAGGGGGTGATCTGGCTTCGGCGAACAGGATCGGTCAACCCGAACACAACCTGCAGGATCGTTTCCAGAGCAAATGCGTTCATCCGCTCCAAGCCCGCTACATGTCCGCGCTCGTGTCCGGCCCACGCGTCGAGTTCTGATTCGGCGATCTCCTGGATCGCGGCGCGGTAGCCGCGAAGGGCCGCGCCGTTGAACGCGGGCATGAGCAGGCGACGCAATCGCGCATGATCGGTCTCGTCGGCCACCATGACACTGGTGGATCCGAGGAGCCCGGAGATCAGATGATTGCCCTCACCGCCGTGGACCTCGGTCGAGGTGGCTGCGAAGATCTTTCGGACGTGCTCCGGTTTCGACACGACCACCAACTCGTCGGCATACGGGGGTACCCGGATCGCGAACACATCGCCGTGCCGGTTCATCAGCCGTCGCAGCCACCACGCTCGCCGTCGCGCATACAGCAGCGACTGGATCACAGCGGGCAGTCGAGAGCCAGGGGGGAAATCGGTGGCGCGCGAGGCCGCCGCAACAGGTGTCCGGGTCATCAGAGCCTCCTTCGGCTGGTGTTCTCAGAGCTCGGCGGTGCCGGTGAGGAGGTCGACTGCTCGAACGCGGCGACATCGGTGCCACCACGGCGGGTTATCAGCGTTGTCGACAGGATTGCCGCGGCAGCGGTCACGGATGCGAGCAGCCCGAAAAGTTCGTGGACGGAGCTGAGGACGTCCCGGCCTGGCACGAGGATCGCCGAAACGACCGCTACGCCCAGGGCACCGCCGCTCTGGCGCGCAGCCAACATCAGTCCCATCCCCGCCGAGGAGTGACTCGCGGGCACCGTGGCCGCGGTGATCACCGACAGCCCGATGATCACCACACTGGCTCCGCCACCTTGTGCGATCGCCACAACGACCCACAGTCCCCAATTACGGTGGGGGCCAAGGGCGCTGGCTATCACCACGAACGCGGCAGTTACCACCACAAACCCGCCGGCGCAGTACCATCGCGCCGTCACCGCAGTCGCGGCACGGCCCGCCATCGCCGCCGCCATGGCGGCCGCTCCACCGACACCGACGCAGGCCGCGCTCTGCAGCAAACTCAGGTGCCATACGCTGACGAAGAACATCGGGATTGCCAGCAGGTAGGCGAACAACGCGAACCCGAGCGCCACGGAGGCCACGCTGTTCAGCGCGAAACACCGTGAGCGCCACAAACTCACCGCGAGGGCAGGCCTCCGATGGTGGTGGCTGCGTCGCACCACCCAGATCGAGGTCACGATTCCTGTCGCGCCCACCGCGAGGGTAAGCGGGCTGGTGTAGCCCCAACGGTGGCCTTCAGCAATGGCTGCGACGAGGGCGGCAATTCCAGCCGACAGAATGACCGCGCCCGTCACATCGGGCAGACTTCGGTCTCGCCTAGTTGTGGCAGGCAGGACATAGGCCCCCAGTGCGAACAGGGCGACACCGAATGGAATGTTGAGCGCGAATATGCTCCGCCATCCCCAAAAGTCGACCAGCAGCGCCCCGATCGCGGGACCAGCGGTTCCCGCCAACGCCCCGGAGGCGGACCACGCGCCGATCACTCGGCTTGCCTTCGCCGGTCCCGTAGCGGTCAGCATCGCACCGAGCGCTGAGGGCAACAGCAACGCACCCGCCCCGCCTTGTGCGAAGCGCGCAGCGATGAGCCAACCGGCCGTCGGCGCAACCGCGCACAGCAGCGATGCAGCTGTAAACGCGCCCAGCCCCGCCAACATCACTCGCCGATGTCCCATCGTGTCCGCCAGATGACCGGCAGCGGCCAACAGTCCGGCGAAGGTGATCGCATAACCGCTGACCACCCACGTCAGCGTCGCGAGAGCGACGCCGGGAAACGCCGAAGCTATCGGTGCGAAGGTCATGTTGACGATGGCGGCATCCAGAAAGCTCAAAAACGATGCACCGCAACCGAGTACCCGCACCGCCCGGCTTATCACCAGGCCAGCCGGACGGCGGTCGGCGTTGGTCATTCCCATGACGCTTCAGCTTCCGTAATGCTGGCGCGCACCGAATCAGCCGCCACCGTCGGGCCAAGGGCATTAGCCGACACCGTCGCCGCGGTCATGATCGGCTCGCGATGTCGTAGGCGATGGCGGTGAGCCACGCGGCACCGGAAGCCAGTTGCCCCCTCGCGGCGTAACCGTTATGGCGTGCGACGGTGTCCGCGAAATGTAGCCAAACGAGCGGATTCGCCAGGGCGGCATTGTCGGCCAGCAACTGTGCCCACGCGGCCCCAAGTTGCCCAACCAGCTTGGGCAGCAACATCAGTGGGTTACTCGCGACGGCGGCAGTGATCTCACTCCACCAGGCCGCCGCGGTGTCGGCGTCTTGTGGTGATGGTGCCGCTGTTCGTGGATCGGCCGCATCGATCAAACGCGCCGAAAGAGATTGCTGCGGAATGTAGTCGACGTTGCCGCCGCCGACTTGGAAGTCATTGAGGACAGTGGTGGTCCAAGCATCGCCCAGAGCATCGGACAACAGCGCACTGATCGACGCGATTGCGCTGATCGGGTCATTCAAGTTGGCTTGGGCTGCGATCTCGGCGCCGATCCGCAGCAGCGCGGCATTGTCCGGCGCCGAGCACGCCAGATCACCGTCGACACAGATGTCGATGACGCGGCCCGCAAGGACGCCGTACCCGACGCCGGTGCTGGCAATCCCGCTACCACTGGCCGCTCCGCTGCTGATCTGTATCCGCGACACGGCATCGCCGTTCGTACCCGGTGCCGGGTCGGGCACGGCTTGTCCTGGCCGCCCCGGGAAGGTTGGGCTGCCCTCGAGCCGAGTCGGATTGGAGTACAACGCGATCGCAGCGATCTTCTCCGGCGGCACGGGACCGACTCCCGCGCCGACATCCTGCGCGAACGCCGCCATCGCTTGTGCGCCTTGGGAATAGGCAACTCCAGCGATCAAACTGCCCGGGCACTCCGCGACAACCTGCGCGGCCGCAGCGTCGAGCTGGCTGCGTGCATCACGCACCGACAACGCATAAGGATCTGGTCCACCACCGGGCACGATCCCGCCAAACCCAGCTCCATAGCTGATGTAGCTGCGCTGCACCAGCCCAGGCGCCGTAGCCAGGACCGGAGCCATCAGCGTGCCGAGCACGCCGGTATCGGCCAAGGGGTCCGCGGTCGGTGACGATTGGCCTGTGCCCTGGATGCCGATGACATAAAGGGCCGGGCAACCTTCGATCGGCACCGCGTAGGCACTGCCGGTAGCGGAGGTCGAGGTCAGGATCACCGTCGCAGTCAATGTCAAAACGGTGGCCACAGCACGTCCTGGCCGGACTCTGGAGGTCGACGGCTTTCCCGCACCAATCTGCTTGCCGCGATCACGGAGTTTGCTCATTTGGCTTCCACTTCCGCCAGAAGACCATGATGCGAGGTTCCGGCCCGGAACAGACAGCCACATCCGCCGTGATCGGATGCGGTGGCGCCGAAACCTCGTACTGTGCTGTCTATTTCGTTGACAGCACCGAATCGGTCGCTGCCAGCTGGCAGTAGGTGCATCGATTCGTCGTCCGCGGAGCATATCCCGACAGATCCGCTGTGGATTCCAAGATGTTCGTTCGTGGCGATAGAGCGCAGCAACGGTCGTCCTCACTGTGTGGGTGCGCACAACCGTCACCTGTTGCGACTGCCGCATACAGCTATCGCCAGCGACGATGTCAACAGACTCGGCGAAACATGTTGTGCAGAAGGGTCTTTCAGGAAGTCCAAGAGCCCCTACGAATGCAGAACAGCGGCTCGCCGTATCCCGTGCACGGAAATACGCCGCCGAGAGATACCCCAGATCGGCGAGCCAATTGACTCTGAATACCGCCGAAATCACGGCGGAAGTCCTTGCGCGGTAAGTACGCGCGAGAAGGACACGGCCCTTGCGGCGCATTTCGTGGGGGAAGTTATACGCCGCAAGGGCCGGTCACATGCCTGTCGCAAACCGTGGTGAAGCTACGGGATCAGCGACAGGACGAATCCAGCCAAGTTGGCCAGCGTGTTGAGCACATAAGCACTGTTCGCCAGGATGCCCGATCCCGCGCTCAGTCCGTTCAAGATGTCCATTGGTTCCCCTCCCTCCAGGTCCCTCAGTCCGTGTTGACATGAAGGACGCTACGTCGAGATGACTTTAAATGCAAGCGTTATTGGACATTTTAAGTCATCCAAGGGCGATATAGGGCAGCTCAGATGCCCTGATATGATTCGATACGACTGCTAAGGTAGACAAATGGATACGCGTGGGGAGAAGAACGCGGCCGAGGAGACATCCGCGGATGCTGTCTCGTCATCGGGTGATGCGGATGGCTCGCGTCAGGTGTTGCTATCGCCCGATGAGCTCAAGGAGTACGGGCAGATCCTGAGGCAGCGACGAGAACACCTAGGACTCACGGTGGTGGAAGCTGCCCGTCTCGGCAAGGTGTCGCGACAGACCATGCACGACATCGAGGCTGGGAAGAAGGCACCCGGGCGCGGAGACACCTGTAGACGACTCGATAAGGCCTACCGCTATGTGCCGGGCTCGGTTTTGAACCTCTACAACTTCAAACAGCTGCCGGTCAACGCCGATGACCCGGTCCCCGCAGCGCCGCCGCGCGTGCCTACGACCGACTTTCGCGCTGAGCTCCCCCTCAAAGCCCTCATCGAGCTGGTAAAGGCCGACCAGGGACTCGAGAAGATGGCGCAATCCAGCGATGACCCCGAGTTGAGGGAGCTGCGGCAGAAGATCGGTCGTAGTACCGATCGCTTGTTGCGATCATTCGTCGTCTCGCAGGTCGAAGGCCGCCGCGCGGCCGGTCACGATGATGGCGAGTTCATCGCGACCCTCCTGGCCGTACAAGTACGACCGCCGATCGCCGACGACGAACAAGACCGCGATGAATCGGCCTACCTCCGATGGCTGCTCGGACGGCCCGAGAACATACCTCCAGAAGATCAGGAACGCTACGCCGAACAATTCGCAAACCGCACGCAGGGAAGATGATGCTGACACTCGAGATCAAGCTGAACCGACTGTTCCAGCTCAGGCACGACTACGGCCAACCCGAACGCACCACCGATGATGTCGCCCGGGCGGCGTCTCGGCGAATCGGCACAGCGGTCCGGGGTGCGATACTCAGCGAGGCTCGCTCTGGACAGCTCACGACCTTGCCTGTCGAGATCGCCGAGGGACTTGCCGCTGAGTTCGGCGTAGACCCCATCTATCTGACAAACGATGAAGGTCCCGAGGTCAAACAGATCGACCTCTTCATCCAGATATTCATCCTGCTACGCGATCGTGGGCTGCATATCGCAGGCAGGGCATTCAGCTCATATGACCTGGACACCCTCGAACAGATCCTCGAAGTACTCAAGGAACCCACATCCCAGGAAACAGCTTCGGTGCGCAACACGGCGTAGCCCACCGAAGCACATCGACTGACCTTGAAGGTGTCAACGAGAACTACCCATATCGAGCCGTGTCCAGGCCTTCGCGACTGCGAGCACAGCGCGCTCATCTGTCGGCCATGCCGGACTGGCGGCATCTGCCGCGGCCCCGGACTCCGCGCGATCAACCGCCTCTGCAACTGCGCGAGCCCATGCTGCCTCGTCGTTTGCATGACCGGATAAGTTGAGGACTGGGGCCAGCGCCACGATCGCGTCCTCGATTTCGACACGCATCCTGTGTTCCGCGGCGATCGGCGATCGTATGTGCCCACGGTTACCCAGCCGAACCTCCGGCACGACCGCCGTCAGTGCCGTCCACAGCGGTTCCAGGATTCGCGAACGGCTCTCAGCACCGTGCGAACCTCCTGGCGACAACTGCGCGACCTCGCGGGTCATGAGCGCAAGCTCGGTGCCGATCGTCTCCGCCTGGATCTCGGACTCAGAGTCGAGGGAATCTCGCTGCATCGCAGCAGCGAGCGCTGCCGCGTCCAGACTCGTCGCAAACAAACCTGGCCTGCTCTGGAACCTCCTGCCTCCCAAGTGATCACACAGGACATGACCGAATTCGTGCATCGTCTGCTGTATCTGATGCCGAAGTGACCGCCGACCGTCGTATCGAACTACGAGGCGATCCTCGAGTACCAGCAATGCCGCACTTTTTGGTCGCGAACCGATCGTCGTTCGCCATGCAGCAACGTCTATCTGCAGGCCGGTCTGCTCACCGAACCAGTCGCAGATTTCGTCACGTTTCCATAGGCCCGGTCCAGGCAGCCTTACCGGCGGATGCGGCGGACTGTCTGGCCGGCGAGCGCTGCCAACCGCTGTTTCCGGGCCGCAGCCAGAAATACTGCGTGACACGACTTCTCGACGGCACTCAGGGGGCTGGCGAGCGTGCTCGGCACCCCCAGGTTCCGCGGCCGCGTCATTGGCTCGGCTGGACGTCGGACGACAATCGTCGGCCTTGGGTTTGCGCTCCGAATCTGTTGGGTGGTCCCGCTGAGCCCCCGCCCAGCGACCGTACTCCAGATACTTCTTGTCCCGCTCACCGATGGCGACGTCGGTTGCAGACGCTCTTTGTCCTCGTCCAATGCTACGCAAATGATTACTCCCCCGAGCACCACAAAGTGGATACGACTGATTCGATTGCCGGCACCTGGACCGAGGATGAAGCAGTGGCCTGCACACCTCACCGCACGCACCAGGCCGAGCAGATCACGGGTCGAACAGATTTGAACTGAATTTCGACGCCCCGTGTCGGCCGCGCCTGGACCGATGTTTCGAATGGCCAGTTCTCAGGCTCACGTCAGCACAGCCTGGAACTGTACGAATATGGTGGCGGCTGTATGTGGGGCCACAGTTGCTGCAGCGAGGTCGCGGCAACGGAACACTCCCGGCACACCACCTCGAGGCAGTCGCGTCCCCGCAGATCGGTCAGGTACCGGTGGTGGGTGACCACCACCGCATCAGCGCGCTGGGCGCGCACCTCCCCCAGCAGATGATCGATCGGATCGGTGATCTCCTCGGTCTTCGGCGGTAGCCCCAGCGGATCCAGCACAGTGACCAACTGCCATTGGTGCTGGTTGGCGATCGCCTCAATCTCCCTTTTCTCCGCATCGGCGGCCGCCTGCGCGAGCGCGCGATTCCCGAAAGCGCGCAAGTCCGGACGCAGTAGACCTACGACGACCGGGTGAGCACGCCGTAACCCCAGCGTGCTCAACGACAACGGGCCCCGCACCGACCGGTCCAGCCCTGCGGCTCGGGCTTCAACGGGACTAAATTCGGCGGGCATTCGACCTCTACCGAAGTTATCGCCGGCCAGCAATACGCCGACAGGACTGGCGCGAGAACGGGTTTGCACGATCACAGCAGCACCGCACCCGTGAACGGTGACCGGTGTCTCTTGGTCGGCCGTTGCGTCCACCAACGCACCATCAGTAGCTCTATGGCCGTCTAGGTCAGTAGATGCCTCGGTCGGCCTCCGTGCGGCCGGTGCCGAATCTAGCCTGGTCATTGGGCACATCGCTCCCATCGGCCGTACACCTCGTCTCTCTGACATCTGCTTATGGCCGGAAGAGCCTTTGGTAGGGAAGATCTCTCAACGCGTCCGTCACGCGATCGTCGATCGTGACCCACTCCGCCAGACCTTGCCGTCGCACGGCATCAGCGAACGCCGCCGCTGCCGCCTCCTCGGCGCGGTAGTGCTGAATCGGCAGGCCCTGCACCCCGAACTCAACTGCGATGTGGCGATCCATCCCGATCACGCCCAACGAATCTGGTCGGGCTCGAGCTGGGCATCGGTTGGATAGCGCTGGCAGACATGACCACCTATCCGGCACTGCCAACGTCCACACCTGTGCATGCCAGAACCCTCACACCCAGACACGCCGCGACGTGCACAAGAGTCGGAACAGGATTCATGTGGCCGTGGCCTTGCCAACAACATGAAGACGGCATCAGAGTTCGTCATCGAGATTCCCACAAGATCGTGATCTCGTCTGCGCCGCGAGGTCACGTCAGTACGGGCCTCTCAAGCAAGGGGAGAATCAGCTCTGGCGAAGGCATTTCGCACCGCCAGCTGATGTGGCCGTCGGGACGCACGAAAACCATGGCGTCGGTTTTGTCGGCCCCATACAGTTTGTGGGCGGCATAGCTGTCGGCCACGATCGCACCGGATGGTGCGGCGGCGCTCAGATCGGGTGGAGTGATCACCCGGTAGTGCACTCGCTCACCGAAACGCCGGGCGATCCGGCTTTCCAATGCCTTCAATGGTGATGCGGACCGGGCGTCGCCCTGAAAGACCAGCAACGTATCCCCGGCATGACGCAACAGCTTGTGCACATGCTCTTTGGGTGTCAGGTGCGCCTGCGGGGCGCGGTCCCCGGCGGCTATGCCATCGAGCGCCGTGAGTCCAGGCACTGTTGGGGCTGTCTGCCTATAGGTCGTGCCAATCCCGGAGATTCCGTTCACCGCCTGCTGCAGGAACTCCGGCTCTCGGATGATCTCGAGACGTTCGGCAACCGGCGTGCCGTGATTCATGAGCAAGTCATGAAGCTTCTTCGTCCGCGCGATGACCTGTTCGGCCACCGGGCGCCGCTCCGGCTCGTAAGTGTCGAGCAGCGCCTCCGGGGCTTCTCCCCTGGCGACCCGGGCGAGCTTCCAGCCCAGGTTGAACGCATCCGCGAGCCCCAGATTCATCCCTTGCGCGCCAGCGGGTGAGTGGATGTGGCCGGCATCGCCGACCAGGAACACGCCATCGCGCCGATATGTCTCGGCGATGCGGCTGCGGATGGTGAAGTTCGACGCCCATTCCTGATGGCCGAGAGTCACTGCGCCGCGGAAGTGCTTGTCGAGCACCGATTGGAAAGCCTCAGAGGTAATTTCGTCTTCGGGAACCGCGCTCATGTCGCTGACCAGAAGCCGGTATGGGGGGCCAGGGAGGTTGATGAGCAAGGTCATTCGGTCATCGTCGACGAGGTAGTGGGTATCTTCCTCGGACAACGTGAGCCCGGCCGTGCCCGGCTGCTGGGCCCAGACCAGGCCGCGCAACCATGCGTCAGTCATTCTCATCTGATCGGCGTGGTACTCACCGCCAACAAATGGAATGCCCATCTGATCGCGGACGCGGCTACGCAATCCATCGCAGCCGATCAGCCACTCAGGATGCAGTGTCTCCTCGCGACCGGTGACTTTATTGACCACCCGCGCGGTGATGCGACCGGCACCATCGGTCGTGACAGCTTGCAGTTCGGTGTTCCACTCGATCACGCCTCCGAGCTCGGCGAGATACTCCCGCAAAATCTGCTCGATGGTGCCCTGGCTGATATTGAGCATGTAGCGAAACATGCCGTCGAGGCGGGTGAAGTCCAACTGCGCAATTTCACCTGCGCCCAAAAAGTGATAGTTGAACCGGAAAGCACGACGTCCCTGACGAATAAAGCGATCGGCGATCCCGAGCAGAGCTAACAGTTCCAGTGACTTCGCATGCATCACGCAGGCACGCGACGTGCCCAGCGGCCCGCTCGCCTGCTCGAAAACTCGACACGGCACCCCGAACCACAGCAACACGATTGCATGCAACAATCCGACCGGGCCCGCGCCGACCACGGCGATCCGATCGCGTGAAATGGTTTTATGAGACATGGGATATCCTTCATGCCGTGTCGGATTGCCGACGTGATACATATACCGATAATGCCGTCGAGTAATTTGCCGAACAGCGAATGCCTAAGAAAGGAACCAGCGCATGGAGCGACGTATTCACGAGCTGGTCACTGACCGCTCGACAGCCACATAGACGCATTGAAAACTAAACGCAGGAACACCTATCATGTACCTACTGATATATGGCGCCTATTGCCTGAACTGGCCATATGGATGGAGGCGCGAGACATAAAGCCCCTTCTCGGATAATTGTTCCATCCTGGCGGCGAGCAATGCGAGAATCCGTAGTACTGCACGCACTGCTACTGCTGCTCATTCAGCAGGTGGAACCTGGTTCGGGTTCGTCTGGTGGTCGAGAATCTATGTCTATGTTTGGTCGATGCACGTCTGTTTCTCCTCGTAAGAGCCGGCCTTGTCTTGACGACACGACTCTCACATACTCCCAATCGAATTGAAATAGGCGGAACACCCACGCACCACCTGGAAGACCACCTATTCACCACCCACCCGCTCGTCATGAATTCCCCCTTTTACCTGGAGATTTACTTCATGACCGAGCTCGCGGACGCGCCGGAAATTCGCACATCCGGGCGGCTCGCCGGACAGGTCGCTACCCGCGCGAACGGGTGGTGATAGGTGGAATGGGTGGTGAGCACTGAGGACCGTCGGCGAATTCCCGCGTCATGCGTTTGTGTTCGTGTAGTGATGAAAGGCTGGGACAGTCGCCACCGACCACCTCGACCGGCAATGCCGCTGAAATAATTCCCTTGCGATGTAACATGGCTACGCGCAAGCGGGCAGAGTCAGGAACCACGTGAGCTCAACCGACTGCGACATCACAGCGCTCGGATGCGCCACCGATGTCCCTTCTGCCGATCACACCTCAGCGCAAAGTGAATCTTCTCGTTACGGCCTCTGTGCCCGATCCCACCGGTGGCCCTGCACCGTACGCCTTGGTGGGGGCTGCCGGGAATTAGAGGATCCGAGATGGCCGAGTTGCTGTTATCTACGACGTCGGGCCGGGTGGCGCACGACCGCGGGCCGGTATTTCTCGGGAAGGGCCCCGCATACTTCCACGCGCGACGAAATATTCAATTTTCTCAGTATCGACGCAACCTGGTTTTCGATGGTCTTGATGGAGACGTTGTTCTGGCGGGCAATATAGGAATTCGATTGACCTTCGGCGAGTAGAAGTGCGACTCCCTGCTCCACCCGGCCCAAACTTTTCCAGAGCGCCTCAGCAGGGTCGGTGACCGTCTCAGCGGGTGCGGGGTCAAGGGTGTTTTCGCCCAGTGCGAGGCGATACACGTCGTCAGTATCGGAGCGCAGGCCCGTTTCACCTCGGTTCATCTCCGCAATGAAAACGACATCACCGAGCACTCCGCGGGCGGTGTCGATCGCCTCTTGGCTTGCGTCCGCAAAGGTACCCATGCGGAGCAGATCGATACCCAAGATCGATCGCAGAGTTTTGAGACCGCCAGCGAGCTGGGCGATCTCGGTCGCGACTCGCACGGGGTCGCCGATACCAGCGTTGATCATCTCCTCCAGTGCCCAGCCCCGCAACTGGATCGACCAATGCGCGCCCCACCGGTCGCCGATGTCCCTTTGTTTCCTGAGCGTGTCGCGCAGGATCTCCGCCCCCTCGCCGGGATCGCCGTGTTTGATCAAAGTGACCGCCAACGCCAGCGACGCCCAGGACGTCGCCCACTCAGCTCCCGACTCGCAGGCCCGCTTGACCGCGTGACGGGAGAGTTCGTTGGCGCGGTCGCCGGTCGTGTCGAGCAACGCGGCAGCCAGACCAGCGAACATGCCCGCGAAGACAGCGGCGCCGTCTTCGCCTGCCTCCTCGAATTTTCCGCGTGCCCGTTCCAACACCTCGACAGCGGCTGGATTTTTGGCATCCATGAACGACCGTGTCCCTATCGCCAAATCGAGCAGGCCGGTCAGTCCCTTGACAGCTGCCGGATTGTTCTGCCAGTCCGCGCCATTCGAATCGGAGGCGGTGACGCATTCATCGAGCAAGCGTGTGGCGTCGGCGGATTTGCCTTGGCGCACAAGTATCCACGCGAGAGCCGACCTGGCCTCCAGCTGCACCTCGCTGGGCTGCGGTGTCAGCTTCTTACTCGCCTCCAGACACTGCTCGGTCCAGTCTCGGATCTCGCGGATCGAACCTCGCAGGAAGGGAAGCCGCAAGTGAATCAGCCCGCGGCAGATCTCCAAACCCGCACGGGCCTCGCCGGGTGTGTTGATGCTGGTCTCGATCGCGGTAACGATGTTGCCCCACGCGGCCTTCGCCCAATCAAGCAACTCACGTTCGGCCGGGCTGAACCACCTGCGCGAGGCGTCAACCACCTTGTCCCGGTAGAAGTACAGGTGGCGAAGGGCCAGGCGCCCACGTTCGTCGGGACCGCGTTCATTGAGCCGGTCCTGCGCGAACAATCGCAGACTCTCTCCCATCGAATATCGCACGGCGGCACTGCTAGTGATGTGGATCGTGACAAGTGACTGGTCCACGAGCCGTTCCAGCACCGCTTCGATCTCGTGCCTCGGCAGCGTCGCCTGCCCATCACCAGTCTGCTCGTCACTGCATACGGCTTCGATCGCCTCGAGGCCCGCACCCACCCCCGCGATGCTTATAGTGTCGCCCTCGGTGTCGCCCCCGGCGGCGAACACCGAGAACCGTTCGAACAAGAGCTTTTCCTGGTCACTGCACAGGTCATAAGCCCAGCGGATGACATTGCCAATCCCGAGATGGCGCTCCTCGACTCCCGAGCCTTGCCATCGCATCCGCCTGTCGCCCACGCGTCCGGTGACCTCGGCGCTCAAACCACGCAGCGACTTGTGCCGCAGCCTCGCTGCCGCCAGCCGGATGAAGAGGGGATTACGGCCGACATGGGCACAGATTTCGGCGACGATGCCTACTTCGTTCGGGTCGTTCGGGTCAATCGGGGCATAGCCGGTGAGTTCGGCACGCTGGAGAAAGAAGGTCACAGCGTCGGCTTCGCGCAGCTGGCGCACCGGGATCAGGCGCTCGTCTTGCCAACCGGTCGGGCCGATGCCGGTAGCCAGGATGATCAGCCCCGGGACCGCATCGAGCAGGGCCGGGATCAAAAGAGTTAGCCCCCTGATCACGTGCTCGCAGTTATCCAGCACGAGGACGACCTGTCGACGGCGCCCCGACTTGTCTGCTTGGTCGAGAGTCTCGACCAGTGCGTCCCACGTATTTCGCTCTGAGAAGTCGGTCGCGATCACCGCAGACGCGGTTTCCTTCTCCACTGCCGCATAGTCCGCATCCACGGGCAGTCGCGCAAGGCGCACCCAATGCACCTGGACACCGCGCGCCTTTGCTTCACGGGCAGCCTCGGCCGCCAGACTACTTTTCCCGATCCCTCCCGGACCGACCAGGGTGATCATCCGGTCCGATCCAGCCTTCACCAGCTCACCGATGAGGGCCAAGTCCTCTTCACGTCCCACGATGCTCTGGTGTGCCGGCACCGCGCTTCCCGCCCCAGGTTTGTTCACACAGTGACCATACCGTGAAAGATGCCGCGCGGTATCGAAACAATTCCCAACTCCACGCCCACGCAGCGAATAGGTGTGAGCCAAATAGGTGGTAAATAGGTGGCCACCTATTCACGTAGCTTCCAATAGGTGACGCACCGCCTGGGCGACTTGGGAACGAATCATTCGAATTCAGGTCCAGCGATGATCGAACAACCCGAAAAGCAGAGTGATCTGGGCTTTCTTGTTGCGATTCGGATGTGCTACTTCGCCTTGCAAGCGCTATCAACCGCTATCGAGAATGGGTGCGAAGAAGATGTTCCGCGGATGGGTGCGGATTGGGTGGGTCACCTATTTCGACGGTGCCTATAGGTGTGGCACAGTGCTGTTCTGCTGCCGAAACAATGGCATTTGATTTCGGGTAGGCGACGAGGCCGATACAACGACTGTGCGCGCTCGGAGCGCTGTCCAAAAAGGGGAGTTATGTTGAGTTCTGTCGTCTACGGGTCTCCTATCGACACGGACGACAAGCCCGTATCGCTTGTCAAGCGCGTACGGCTCGACGGTGAGAAGTTCACCAGGAACCCGCATGCAGTGCTCGAGCAGCTGCGGAAGCAGTTCGGGACACTGGCGCCGGTCGACTTGACGCTGGGCGTTCCGGCCACTCTCGTGCTCGGCTACCAAACCGCCGTGCGCATCCTCCACGACCCGTGGCATTTTCCCGTCGATCCGCGCGCGTGGCAGAAGACCGTCGCCGATGACTGTCCTCTCCGGCCGATGATGGTATACTTCCCCGCCGCGCGGCACACCGACGGCCCCGAACACACGCGACTCCGGGAAGCGTCGGCCGCCGCGACTGAGACCGTCGACCTGCACGCAATGCATGACATCGTCGAAGACCTCGTCACGCTACTGGTCAACGGCTGGATCGAGACAGGCGAAGTCGAGCTCGCGAGCCAGTTTGCGGCCCCGCTCGTGATCGCCGTCCTCAACCACGCTATCGGCTGCCCGAACGAAATCGGACAACAAAATCGCCGACGGCACCGCCGCACGCTTCGACAGCACTGCCGCGGCGAAGCAGGGCATGGCGATGCTCACCGAAGCATTGACCAAGCTGGTGCGGTACAAGCACGACCAGCCCGGCGACGACATAACCACGCGGCTGATCGACCATCCGAGCAAGCTCAACGACGACGAAATCGTTGCCCAGCTGATCAGCTTCTACGGCGCCGGCATCGAGCCGCTGCACAACCTGATCCTGAACACCCTGCACCTGATGCTCACCGACGACCGATTCGGTGGCAGCTTGCTCGGCGGGAGCCTGTCTACCCGCGACGCCCTCGATGCGGTGTTGTTCGACAACCCACCCATGACCAACTTCTGCATCACCTACCCGCGCCAGCCGGTGCTGATCGACGAGACCTGGCTGCCCGCGGACCAGCCGGTCGTCGTCAGCATCGCCGCCTGCAACAACGACCCGATCACCGACGGCGACCGCACCGGCAACCGGAGCCATCTCAGTTTCAGTACCGGGACGCACGCCTGCATTGCTCGACCATTGGCGTACCAAGTCGCGCAAGACGCAGTCGACTACCTGCTCGACCTCATTCCGGAGATCACGCTAGCCGTCCGCGCCGCGGAGTTGACGTGGCGGCCAGGCGTCTTCCAGCGGGCGCTCACGGCGCTACCCGTCGTGTTCCCCCGCGCTCAACCGATCAGCTTGCAACAGCAGACCAAGCCGCGAGTTTTCCAACCGACGGGAAGGTGACGACAACATGCAGACCGGGCGACCCAGTGAAACAGCGAGAGCGATAGCGCACATCAGGGCCCTCCACCAGAAAGCCGACGACGCATCAATATTCAATGACCCACTAGCAGAGCTGATCCTCGGTGAACCAGTCCTCCCTGAAACAGACCTCGACCGGGGACTCAAACCGGACGTAGTTCGTCGTCGGAGGTGGTACATCGCAGCACGCTCCCGATTTGCCGATGACCGCGCGGCAGCCGCCATAGCCAGAGGAACCGAACAGGTAGTAATCCTCGGCGCCGGACTCGACACGGCCCCCTACCGCAACACAAACAAGAACGTGCAATTCTTCGAGGTCGATCATCCCTCGACGCAAAGTTGGAAACGGAACATCCTCAGCGAGCGCGGGATCGCGATCCCAGACTCGCTAACCTTCGTCCCGATCGATTTCAACCAGTCCACGCTCGCGGACGGACTCACTAAGGCAGGCCTCGACCGGACCCGCAGCGCGATGTACATCTGGCTCGGCGTCACCGTGTATCTGACCCGCTCCGCCGTCGACGAAACCCTCCGCTACATCGCTCACCACTCCGGCTCCGAACTGATCTTCGATTACTGGGTCGAACCCATCGTCTCGACGCCACATGACCCTACAACCGACCAGCTTCAGGCACGCGCGGAGACCGTCGCGCAGCTGGGTGAACCGTGGCAAACGTTCTACACCGCCGTTCAGATCCACACCCTCCTCCGGTCTTTCGGCTACAACCACGTCGTCGACCAATCCAGCTCAGAGTTGGTGGCCACATACGATAAGCGGGCAATTGTCCACCCGAAGGATTCCGGACCACACGTGGTACATGCCTGCCCGGCCTGACTTCGCGGACATACTTGCGCTACATGGGTTTTTCTCGACGCCGGATGGCACTCTGTACGAGTTCATCCCGCACTTGCTCACGCCAAACAATTTGCCGGCCTCCGTGATGTTGGCTGCTTGACCCGCATCCCCTTTTGGTGTCGGTCATTCGAAGGTGTCACCGGATTTCCCCCTTACCAGTGGGCATCGTCACCTCGAACAGGTGGCTCTGGGAGGGGCTACAGGAGGTTTCTCTCGGCCGCGCCGCTGCGCGGCGATCATGCCGCCCACGCGACCCACGATGCGGCACGATCGATGGCGACCTCCACCACCGCAGACGTCTCGCTGATCACCGAGCCCATCCCACGTCGCGATGCTCTACATACGGCAGCGTCACCCCGTACCACGACAGCCACTCCGCTTTCGATTCCGGATCGTGGTTCAAGACTGTGCAGCCCTCCGCCGCATCAGAACCTGCGACTCAACCGCTCTATGTAATGAAATAGGCAGTGCCACAGCAGAGTTGGATGCGCCTGCGCCGTCTTCACTGTCGCAGTCCCGCTCAGGCGCCGCACGGCGTGGGCCGCTGCAGCCGATCACCGTCATGACGGTTACGGTCGCGGGGAGCGTCGAGGCGATGATCGGAGCGATAGCTTCGTCGCCCATGAGCCATCGCCTTTTCTGAAGACCACGCGTCGGGTTCCGCAGCGGCGCAGAGCATTTCGGGCCAATCGCGGACCGGCGGACGCGGTGGCTTTACGTTGAGAGGATCAGGAAATGTGGTGATCACTGCCGCGCCCTAGGGCTCTACCCATTCCCCAGACCAGGCAGACCAGCCTTTGGTCACGATCGACGCCAGGCCAAGTCGCGGGCTGAACCGCCCCGATTTTCCGGCCGCTTCCTTCTCTGTGGAGGATGTGGGCCATGCCCAAGCGTTATCCGATCGAGCAGCGTGAGCGTGCGGTGAAGATGGTGCTGGACCGACTCGACGGGTATCCGTCGGCGTATGCCGCCTGCCAAGCGCTCGCGCCGAAACTCGGAGTCCACCCGGAGTCGTTGCGTGTCTGGGTGAAGCAGGCCCAGATCGACACCAGGAAGGCTCTCGGTGTGACGAGCGCGGAGCAGGCGCGGATCAAGGAACTCGAACGCGAAGTCCGAGATCTGAAGGAGGCCAACGAGATTCTGAAAGCGGCCTCGATCTTCTTCGCCCGGGAGATCGACCCGCGCCGCCGGTGATCTGCCAATTCATCGACCAGATGCGTGCACAAGGTTACCGGGTCGATCCGATCTGTCGCGTGCTCACCGAGCAGGGCGTGCAGGTCGCCGGACGCACCTATAGGAACTGGAAAACCGCCCCGCCCTCGCCGCGGACGGTGACCGATGCGTATCTGACCGATGCACTGCACGCCACCGTCGGCACGCCTGAGGGCATGTATGGGCGCCGCAAGATGACCCCGTATCTGCGCCGCCTGGGCTACCGGGTCGGCATCGGCACCGTCGACCGGCTGATGCGCGACGAAGGCCTGTCCGGCGTGGTCCGCGGCGGCAAACATCGCAGCACGATCCCGGGGAAAGGTGCCGGTCATCGCCGTGCCCAAGATCTGGTCGACCGCGATTTCACCGCAGTTGCGCACACGGAGCAGCAATAGCGTCTGCGAACTCGTCGAGCCTATCCAGCTCGTCGTGTGGGCGAGTCTCGACTACATCGATGGTGTCATTCATAACGATCCCGATCAGACTTGTCGTTCATCCGGGGTGCTCCTCGGCGGTCGTCCCATCAACTCTCCGCCAGGCGTCACCAGGAGACATCCGCCGTGGCACCGAGGTCGACGAGCCCTATGCTCGGAATGTACGCCCAGAACACTGTGCCACTGACCTGACCCCATGATTTCGGTCCGAGGACTGTGAGAGCCTTGCGGCCCACGTAGTGGGCAGGAAGGCTCGATGACCATGGCGACACGCAAGAGGCACACCCCTGAGCAGGTCGTGCGCAA
>NZ_JBIAFV010000029.1:0-51631 GCF_042869435.1 Nocardia sp. NPDC006982
CGCTCCTCGTCCTACCTCGTTTCCCAGGCCGCTGTGCTCAACGTTTCCGCTGCGCTTTGGGCTCCGGGTCGGTGTCCGTGTCGCTCTGACTTGGATAAAGTTACTTATCGGCGTGCACGATGTCAAATCGCCTGGCCAGCGGGTGTTTACAGCGAGTTCACCCAATTGTGGAGCAGCTGCGCGCCCGCATCCCCGGACTTTTCGGGATGAAACTGCGTCGCCGACAGCGGACCGTTCTCAACGGCCGCCAGGAATGGGACGCCGTGTTCGGCCCAGGTGAGCTTCGGCGCGGCGAAGTGTTCGCTCGGCGGCAGGTCCCAGGTCTGCGCGGCATAGGAGTGCACGAAATAGAAACGGGTATCGCTTGCCATTCCTGCGAACAGGACGCTGTCAGTCGGAGCCGACACGGTGTTCCAGCCCATGTGCGGAAGCACAGGTGCGGACAGGCGCTCGACCACGCCCGGCCATTCCGCGCACCCGTCGGTTTCCACACCGAATTCCACCCCGCGCTCGAACAGGATCTGCATGCCGACGCAGATACCGAGCACCGGACGACCACCGGCCAGCCGCTGACCGATGATGCGCTCCCCTTTCACCTCGCGCAGTCCGGCCATGCACGCGGCGAACGCACCGACGCCGGGGACGACGAGGCCATCGGCTGCCAGCGCGATATCGGCATCGGCGGTCACCTCGACGTTCGCGCCCGCGCGGATCAGCGCGCGGTGCGCGGAGTGCAGATTGCCGGAGCCGTAGTCGAGCAGAGCGACGGATTTCGTTGTCACAACGTCCCCTTCGTCGACGGCACACCGCTCACCCGCGGATCCAGTTCGACCGCGGCGCGCAATGCGCGCGCGACCGCCTTGAATTCGGCCTCGGTGATGTGGTGCTGGTCGCGGCCGTACAGCACGCGCACGTGTAGGGCGATGCGGGCGTTCAGCGCGATCGACTCGAAAACGTGCCGGTTGAGCACTGTCGAATACGGGGCACCGGGTCCGGAACCCGGAATCACCGCATGCAGCAGGTGATCGGGTTCGCCGGTGTGTACGCAGTACGGGCGGCCGGAGACATCTACCGCCGCGTGCGCCATGGTCTCGTCCATCGGAATGAACGCATCGCCGAAGCGACGGATGCCGGACTTGTCGCCCAGCGCCTTACCCAGCGCCTGGCCGAAGACGATGGCGGTGTCCTCGACGGTGTGGTGCGCCTCGATCTCGATATCGCCCTCGGCGCGCACAGTCAGATCGAAGCTGGCGTGTGCGCCGAGCGCGGTCAGCATGTGGTCGTAGAACGGGACACCGGTGGAGATGTCGGTCTTGCCGGTGCCGTCGAGGTCCAGTTCGACGACGATATTCGATTCCTTGGTGACGCGCTCCACCCGCGCGGTGCGATTCATCTTTGCTTCCTCCACAGGCGGATTCATCGGATGGTGAGGTCGGTGTCGGCCAATGTGCCGCTGACGCGCAGGAATTCGTCGTTCTCGGCGGCGAGACCGATGGTGGCGCGCAGATATCCCGGAATGCCGACGTCGCGGATCAGCACGCCGCGGTCCAGGTAGTACTGCCAGGCGCGGGGGGCGTCGGTGAAGCGACCGAAGAGCAGGAAGTTGGCGTCGCTGGGGATCACCTCGAAACCCATGGCGGCCAGCGCTTCCGCGACCCGGTCCCGCTGTGCCGCCAGTTCGGCGACGCTGGCGAGGGTTTCGTCGGCGTGGCGCAGGGCCGCGCGGGCGGCGGCCTGGGTGACCACCGACAGGTGATACGGCAGTCGCACCAGCAGCATCGCGTCGATCACTGCGGGGGCGGCGACCAGGTAGCCGAGGCGGCCGCCCGCGAAGGCGAAGGCCTTGCTCATGGTGCGGCTGACCACGAGTTTCGTCGGATACCGATCGATCAGGGCGATCGCGCTCGGCTCGGCGGAGAATTCGCCGTATGCCTCGTCGACGACCACGATGCCCGGTGCGGCGGCCAGGATCCGGGCCAGGTCGGCCTGCGGAATGCTGTGTCCGGTCGGGTTGTTGGGGCTGGTCACGAAGACCACATCGGGTCGGCGCTCGGCGATGACGGTGAGCGCGTAGTCGATATCGAGGGAGAAGTCGGCATTGCGCTTGGCCTCGACCCACTCGGTATCGATGCCCTCGGAAATGATCGGGTGCATCGAGTACGACGGCACGAAACCCAGTGCGCTGCGGCCGGGTCCGCCGAAGGCCTGCAGGAGTTGCTGCAGGATTTCGTTGGAGCCGTTGGCTGCCCAGACATTGGCGGTGTGCACCGCGGTGCCGGTCTGGCGAGTCAGGTATTCGGCCAGGTCGGTGCGCAGGGCGACGGCGTCGCGGTCCGGGTAGCGGTGCAGGTCGGTGGCGGCGGCGCGAATGGATTCGGCGACGTCGTCGATGAGTGCCCGGCTCGGCGGGTGCGGGTTCTCATTGGTGTTCAGCTGCACCGGCACCGTCAATTGTGGTGCGCCGTAAGGCTTTTTGCCGCGCAGATTCTCACGCAGCGGCAGGTCGTCCAGGCTGATGTCGGAGCCGGGCACGGTGATCTCGGGGGTCATGCCAGTGCCTCGAATCGCGCTTGTACCGCTTGGCCGTGTGCGGGCAGGTCCTCGGCATTGGCCAGGGCGACCACGTGACCGGCGACATCTTTGAGTGCGGCCTCGGTGTATTCGACGACGTGGATTCCGCGCAGGAAGGTCTGCACGCTCAGGCCCGAGGAGTGCCGCGCGCAACCCGCCGTCGGGAGTACATGGTTGGAGCCCGCGCAGTAGTCGCCCAGGCTGACCGGGGCATACGCACCTACGAAGATCGCGCCGGCACTGCGCACTCGGGCCGCGACGGCAGGCGCATCGGCGGTCTGGATCTCCAAGTGCTCGGCGGCGTAGGCATTCACCACCCGCAGGCCCTGTTCGATATCGTCGACGAGCACGGTGCCGGATTGCTTGCCGGACAATGCCTCTCGCACCCGGTGCGCGTGCTTGACCACCGTCATCTGGGTGGTGAGCGCGGCGTCCACCGCGTCGGCGAGTTCGACGCTGTCGGTGACGAGCACGCTGGCGGCGAGCACATCGTGTTCGGCCTGGCTGATCAGATCGGCGGCGACGTGGACCGGATCGGCGGTGGCATCGGCCAGAATCGCGATCTCGGTGGGGCCCGCCTCGGCATCGATGCCGACCAGGCCGCGGCACAGACGCTTGGCGGCGGTCACGAAGATATTGCCGGGACCGGTGATCAGATCGACCGGCTCGAGCTGCGCTCCATCGGTATCGATACCGCCGTAGGACAGCAGTGCGATGGCCTGCGCACCGCCGACGGCCCACACTTCCTCGACTCCAAGCAGCTTCGCCGCCGCCAGGATGGTCGGGTGCGGCAGCCCGCCGTGCTGCGCCTGCGGCGGTGAGGCCACCACCAGCGAGTCGACACCGGCCGCCTGGGCGGGCACCACATTCATCACAACGCTCGACGGATAGACGGCATTACCGCCGGGCACGTAGAGCCCCACCCGCTCGACCGGAACCCACCGCTCGGTGACCGTGCCGCCGGGCACGACCTCGGTGGTGGTATCGGTGCGTCGCTGATCGGCGTGCACCTTGCGGGTCCGTTCGATCGCCACCTCGAGTGCGGCACGCACGGCCGGATCCAACTTCTCCAATGCGGCTTCCAATTCGGCCGCGGGTACCCGCACGCTCGCCGGAATCACGCCGTCGAACTGCTCGCTGAACTCCAGCGCGGCGGCGACCCCGCGATCCCGGATCGCCTCCACCACCGGTCGCACCTGATGCAGCACCGAGTCCACGTCGACTCCCCCGCGCGGCAGCGCGGTGCGCAGCTCGGCAGCGGAGGGAGTACGGCCGCGCAGATCGACGCGGGCGAGCTCGATGCGGGATGTCATGAGGTCTGCGATCCTGTCTGTCCTGATCTTTGGACGCCGTTCCCGACGCCGAGCGGTCGGTATCCTCCGCTCCGCTCCAGCTACCAGCCTATCGGTCCGGTGCCACCCGTTATCCGCTGCGGTCGCCGGATGTGGCGCGAAGTACGGCCGCCTGCCCCGGTCCCGATAGTGGACCGGGGCGCGACGGGTGTCAGGCCGAGACGAGGCGCTTGATGATCATCGGTTCGGCGAGGATCTGGTCGAGTACATCGCGCACATGGAAGAAATGTGGCGTCGTGAAATGTTCATCGAGAGCTTCGGGGGTGGTCCACTCCTCGACGAGCACCATGTGGGACGGGTCGTTGGGGTCGGTGTAGGGGTGGTAGGTCAGGCAGCCGGGCTCGGCGAGGGACGGTTCGATCATTGCCTCGAGTGCCGTGCGCAGGCGGTCCTCGCGGCCCGAGTTGGCGCGGAATTCGGCGACGACGTGCAGTGTCATGGTGGCTCCTCGGAAATTACGCGCGGGCGGGGCCGGTGCCCGCGCCGGTCGTGGTGATGGCGGTCTCGATTGCGGCGAGATCGTCGGCGGTGAGTGTCAGGTCACGGGCGCCGAGCCAGCCGTCGATCTGCGCGGCGTTACGTGCACCGACGATCGCGCCGGTGATGCCGGGCCATGCGGTCGCCCACGCCAGGGCGACCTCGGCGACGGTCACGCCGTGGCGGGCCGCGACCGGGCGCATGGCTTCGACCAGGGCGAGCTTGGCGGACAGGCCGGTGGTGAAGTCCGGATGCGAACCGCGCCAGTCCTCGTCCGGCAGGTTGTGCAGGCGTTCCTTGGTGAATGTGCCGGTGAGCAGGCCCGATTGCAGTGGTGAATAGACGATCACGCCGGTTCCGTTCTCGTGTGCCCAGGCGATATCGGCCGCGGCCGAGCGGTTGATCGCCGAGAACGGCGGCTGGATCGCATCGACATGGGCGATGGATTCGGCGATCGCCAGTTGAGCCGCGTCGTGGTTGGACAGGCCGATCGCACGGACCTTGCCTTCCTTCTTCAGATCGGCCATGACCTGCCAGTACTCCTCGAGGGGAGTCGCCTGGTCGTTGGCCTCGCCCTCGGCGCCGTAGACGAAGACCGCGCCGGTATCCGGCCAGTGCACCAAATACAGATCGATGTGGTCGGTGCGCAGCCGACGCAGCGAATCCTCGATTTCCTTGCGCACCACGTCGGGACGCATGATCCGGCGCGGTGGGCCGGAACGGTCGTCGCCTTCTTCCCAGATCAAACCGGTTTTGGTGACCAGGTAGGGCCGCTCGGCCTCCGGGATGTCGGCGAGCGCGCGGCCGACCACCTCCTCGGCATGGCCGACGCCATAGGCGGCTGCGGTATCGATCCAGTTGATTCCGGCATGCACCGCGTGCCGAATCGCGGCGATCGAGTCGGCGTCATCGATGGCGCCCCACGAGTACTCCCAACCGGATCCGCCGAAGACCCAGGTGCCGAAGCCGAGCGGGGTGATGTCCATGCCGGTGTCGCCGAGGGGGCGGGTGTTGCTCATTGTTTCCGTCTCCGTTCACTGCCGGAACCGTTCCGGCGGTGATCACTACTTTCGGCGCGGACGGCGGCGGTAAACAGCGCCGCGCGAGCCTGGGCACGACATGACCAGGATGCGCCACGGCAACCGGCTGGATACTGGATGACGTGACTCTGGATCGACGTGCCGAACTCGGCGAATTCCTGCGTTCCCGGCGGGCGCGGCTGAGCCCGGAGGAGGTCGGCCTGCCCGATTACGGCAGCCGCCGCCGGGTGCCCGGTCTGCGCCGCGAGGAGCTGGCCATGGTGGCCGGGGTCAGTGTCGATCACTATGTGCGTCTGGAACAGGGCCGCACCCTGCACTTTTCGGAGTCGGTGCTCGATGCCGTCGCGCAGGCGCTGCGGCTGAATCCGGTGGAACGCGAGCATCTGTATCGACTGGCGCGGCCCTGGTCCGGCGAGGAGCCGCCGGCCGAACAGGAAGTCCGTCCCGGATTGCGCAGGCTGCTCGACGCGGCCGCCGACGTCCCCGCCTACATCGTGGGCCGCGGCACCAATGTGCTCGCCTGGAATTCGCTTGCCGCCGCGCTCATCACCGATTTCGGCGCACTACCGCCCCGCGAGCGCAATCTGGCCCGACTGGTCTTCCTCGACGAGGGGATGCGGGAGCTGTACGAGGATTGGACGGCAAAGGCCGCCGATGTCGTCGCGTATCTGCGCCTGGACATGGCGCGCAATCCCGGCGATGCCGGAATCGCTTCGCTCATCGAGGAATTGAGCGCGAACTCCGCCGACTTCGGCGCCATGTGGCAGCGTCACGAACTCAAGGACAAGACGCACGGGCGCTACATTTATCTGCACCCGGTGGTCGGCCGACTCGATCTGGGCTTCGAAACCCTGCGCCTGCCCGATGATCCGGATCAGGCACTGATCATGCACACCACCGAAGCGGATTCGCCGAGCGCCACCGCCCTTGCGCTGCTGGCGAATTGGGCGCAGACATCGGTGCGATCCGTTGCCCGATAGCGCACCGCACCCGCCGCGGTGACTAGCGCGCGTCGCCGCTGCGGGTGTCGCTGTCAATGAGTGGGGCGCCGCTGCCAGGGTTGATCAACCGCAGCGTCACCGACCTGTTCTGGCCCGCATAGGTCACGCTGGCCACATTGATTTCCACCGAACCGTCTGGGTTGGTGCCTGTACCACCACCGGCCGCATCAACAGTGTTGAAGCCTGTGACCCGATTCTGCGTCCAGTAATCCTGGAAGGCTGACTGACTGCCGTAGACTCGCTGGGCAGCGGGAGTCAACTGTTTCCATGCAGACGCGAAGCTCATATAGGTGAGGTTGTTGTAGAAGTCCACCACTTGATCGATGGATTGCCGCGAGTCTGCCGTGCCGACGCTCTTCGTTTGCCCCGGCGCGCCCGCGGCGGCCGTGGAAGTAGTCCCCTTGGACACCGACGACGAAGGCGGACTCGCTTGCACCGACGGCGTATTGGTGCCCGACTGATTCAGCGCACCGATCAGGATGGCCACGACGGCCACCGCGGCACCGATGGTCGCACCGACCAGCACGGCCTTGCGTTTGCCACCGGATTTGCGCGGCGCCGGACGCGGCTGCGTCGCCGTCCGCGGATGTGCGGCGGTCCTCGGATGCGATGCACTGGAGTTGGCGGGACGGACGGAATTGCGCGGCGGCGGCGCCGGGCGTGGCTGCCGCGCGGTCGGCTGGTGCTCCGGCGTCGGATTGGCCGGTGGCCGCGGCGCACGGGTTGCGGATTCGCCGCGCCGGCCGAAAGCCTCACTGGCCGGGACGAATCCGGCGCTCACCGGTCCGGAATCGGCGAGCGCGGAAAGATGTTCGCGGGCCGCACGCATGGTCGGCCGCTCGGCGGGATCCGGGCTGAGCAGATCGAGCAGGAAGTCGGTTGCGGGGCCGGCGTGCCGAGGTTCGCTCACCTGGCCGTTCGCCGCGGCGTAGAGCACGGCGAGCGGGTTCGCGCTGGCACCGTACGGCGGTTCGCCCTCGAGAGCGTGGAAAAGCGTTGCGCCCAAGGCGAATACGTCGGCGGCCGGTGTCGGGTCCGCGCCGCGCGCGACCTCCGGCGCGAGATAGGCGGCGGTACCGCAGATCAGACCGGTCTCGGTGAGGGTGACGTCACCGGTGGCGCGGGAGATACCGAAGTCGGTGATCTTCACCGTGCCGGTATCGTCGAGCAGGATATTGCCCGGTTTGACATCGCGGTGCACGATCCCGGCGTGATGTGCGGCGATGAGCGCCGAGGCGACCTGTTCGCCGATCCGCGCGACCTGGGTCAGCGGCAGCATCCCCTGCGCGGAGATCACTCCCGCCAGACTCTTCGACTTCAGATACTCCATCACCAGGCACGGGTCACCGTTGTGCTCGGTGATGTCGAAGACGACGATCGCATTCGGATGCTGGAAACGCGCCGCATTGCGGGCCTCGCGGATCGCGCGCTGTCGCACCACGTCGCGCTCGGCTTCGGGCAGGCTGGGCTTGATGTGGATCTGCTTCACCGCGACCGAGCGCTGCAGGCGTTCGTCGATGGCACGCCAAACCACACCCGTGCCGCCGCTACCAATCCGCTCGACCAGGCGGTAGTGCTCCGCGATCAATTGACCGGTATCGATGGCGCCTACTCCGAACCTTCTCGAAATCGTGACATCACGCGTATTGACCATCAACGCGTTCCGCCGACGAGTGTAGCGGGGCGCAATCCTCGGCACGCGGCTGCGGGGGTAGATCCGCCGCCCACACGCGCCGAACACTGATGCCGTGCTGATTCGACAGTGACGCTCAATGTCTTGCACGCAGCATACGGCCTGCGGCCTCCACGGCCGGACCCGAGCTGTTCGCATCGCTGACGAACACGGCGAAGGCCAGGTCACCGTCGATGCCGACGAACCAGCCGTGGGCGTGCTTGTCATCGATATACTCGGCGGTGCCGGTCTTGCCGATCAGGCCCGGAATATCGCGCAGTGCGGTGGCGGTGCCGCCGGTTATGGTTTCCCGCATCATGGTTTTCAGCTGCTCGTCGGTGGTAGGCGGCAGCGGCGCCGGGGTGTGGTCGGCCACGCCGGGCTGCCCGTCGACGACCATCGGCAGCGGCATCGATCCGCGCGCGATGGATGCGGCGACCAGTGCCATACCGAACGGTGAGGCCGTCACCTTGCCCTGGCCGATACCGGATTCGACGCGCAGTGCCGGGGTGTCCGCGGTCGGCACCTTGCCGGTGACGGTGGTCAGACCGGGTGTGACGAAGTCGATGCCGAGGCCGAGTTGTGCCGCGGCATCGGTGAGGCCGTTCGGTGCGAGATTCACCGCGAGTTGGCCCATGGTGGTGTTGCAGGACTGGGCGAAGGCGGTGTGCAGCGCGACGTTGCCGAGGTCGAAGTTGTTGTCGTTGGGGATGCGGCGGCCCTCGATATTCGCGGTGGCCGGGCACGGCAGCACGGTGTCGGGTGTCACCGCGCCGGATTGCAGAGCGGCCGAGACCGTGACGGTCTTGAAGGTCGAACCCGGCGGATACAGGCCGGTGAGCGCGATCGGTCCCTGGGCGTCGGCGGCCGCGTTCTGCGCGACGGCGAGCACCTTTCCGGTGGAGGGCTGCATCGCGACTATCGCGGCGGGCTGGGTGATCGGCGTCAATGCGCTCTCCGCGTAGCGCAGCAGATCGGTGTCGAGCGTGGTCACGATATCCGGGGTGGGTTTCGGATCCTGACCGGCGACGCGTTCGGTGCCGTCGGCGGTCTGCGCCCGCACCGCCCAGCCTGCCGCCGCGTCGGCGGAGTTCTGCCACAGGTCGGCGAGGCCGGACAGCACCGGTGACGCGAGGGATTTGTCGGTGGCGAGCAGGCGGGTCTGCGGCGCGAGGGTGACGCCAGGGACCGCGGCCAGCGCCGACTGGATCGGAGCGATATCGGCGTCGCGCAGGGTCACCGCAGTGATCGACTTACCCTGGGCCGCAGCCAGATCCGATTGCAGCGACTGCGCGGTGATGTCGGCGGCGACGGGGGCGAGCACCGCGGCGAGCACGGCGGTGTCGGCGCCCGGGGCGACGTTCACCAGGGTGACCACCTGCTGGGTCATCAACTCACCGCCCGATGACTCCAGAATGCGCGCGGGCTTCGGATAGGTGGTGGCGTAGCTCAGCGGGCCCAGGGCGAGACCGGGTGCGATGGTATTGGGATCCCATTTGATCTTCCAGCCGTCGCCGAAATCGCCTGCGGAACCGTTGGTGGTGTAGCTCCACTCGTTCTTGCCGAACTTCCAGGTGGCGGCGAGGGTGAAGGAGTTCTTATCCGCGCTGCGCACCTCGTATTTCACATCCTTGCCGAGCCCGTCGTAGAGCTTGCCCAGCGCATCCGATGCCGTGGTCGGGTCGTCGGTGAGTGCGGCGGCCGCGGCGATATCGTCGCGGCTGAGCGCATCGGCGAACTGCCCGGCGACGGTGTCGGGCTGGGCCCGCCCTGAGCCGCAACCACTCAGGGCCAAGGCGGAGGCTGCGAACAGAACGAGAAGATTCCGGTATGCACGCACCCGGCCGACTCTAGTGCCGGACGGCAACGAGCCTGGGTAACCGCACGGAGCGGATTTCAGGCGAGCCACGGCCCCAGGGCGAGGGCGGTGGCGTCGGGTTCGGACAGGTCGATGTCGAAGACCTCGGTGAGGATTTTCGGAAGTTCGGCGAGTTCGAGTTCGCGGGTTTCGCTGGAGCCGTTCGGATATTCGGTGATGAGGGTGAGGTTGTCCAGTACATGGTGGACGTCCGGGAGGAAGCGCTGCACGAACGGCCGGGCGGTGAACGGTGAGCGCGGCGAGGTGGAGACGAAGTGGTTGCCGACCGCGAAATCGATGCGGTACTGCGGGTTCAGCGTGAAGGTGTAGCGGTCGATCCAGCCGTCGCGGCCGAACTGGTGCAGCACCCACAGATCGCTGTCGAGTTCGCCGATGGTGTGTTCGAGCCGGAAGCGCCAGTCGCCGAGGGTGAATTCACCGCCCTCGACCAGTTCATAGGGCGCGAGCGGTCCGGAGCCGAAGCCGACATCGCAGATCCAGGCGCGATCGTCATCGCTCGTGGTGACGCGCAGCAGGGCGTGGGTGGCCGGGCGCAGCCCCTCGGACACGCCCATGGTGACCCGGCCACTGAGACCGGTCACCCCGAAGCCGAGACGTTCCAGCGCGGCCGCGAACAAGCCGACGTTCTCATAGCAGTAGCCGCCGCGCCGGTGCCGGATCATCTTGTCCTGCAACGATTCCAGATCCAGCGGAACGGGGCGGCCGAGAATGGACTCCAGATTCTCGAACGGGATCGTGGTGGTATGCGCGTAGACGAGGGCGCGCAGGGTGGTCTGCGTGGGGGTGCGGTCGCCGGTGTAGCCGATGCGCGCCAAGTATGCGTCGAGGTCCAATTCCGCGCCGCTCCAGTGGTAAGCGGGGTCATTCGGCTTCATTGCACCTCTCCTTGTATCCGGTCCTGCCCGAATGAACCACAACGCACCGAGAGGTGTTCCCTAGGCGGCGCATTTGGCGCTCGGCGGGGCCGGGGGCGCGGTTATGATGCCGCGGGCCACGTCGACCAGATAGTCGCGGTCGGGTCCGTCGACCGGTTCGGCGCCGAGCAGCAGGCGCTCGACCACGCAGCCGCCCTCGAAGTAGGCGGGTCCGACGCTGTGATCGCCCGGGACGACGGCGCCGTTCAGGTCGCGGCCGGTGACGATGGTGTACATCGAGGTGGGTTTGCCCGCGGCGAGCAGTCCGGACCGCATTTCCAGGGTCGCCGGGTACGGCACCACATCGTCACCGGTGCCGTGGATGAGGAAGGCGCGTTTCATGCTCATCCGGGCGGCCAGGAGAACGGGCGAACGTTCGGCATAGGCCTGCGGGCAGACCGTCGGGGCGCAGCCGCCCGCATCGCGCTCGATCTGGCCGGGCAGTACGGGATCGACGCCCGCCGACGCGAGCCACATGGTGAAATCGTCCGCGGGGCCGTAATTGTCGACCCAGTAGTCGAAGAGTCCCTGCGGACCGTGCGCCACCGCGAGTCCGCTCATGGTGCCGCCCTGACTCCAGCCCCACAGCACGGTGCGGCCGATCGTCGGATGCTCGTTCTTGTACCACTGGGTGGCGGTGACGATATCGTGCCAGCCCGCCCACAGATTCCAGTCGCCGGTCCGCCAGACACTGGTCGCGCTGCGGGCGTCCATGGACAGGATGGGGGTCGCGGTGCGGCGGGCGATCGAGGTCAGATATTCGGCGTAGTCGGCGGAGGTGCCATCGTGGCCATGGACGGCGACGACCAGATCACGCGGCGTCGGATGGCCCGCCGCGCAGCGATTGGGTTCGTATACCCGGCCGGTGGCGTCTTCGCCGTCCACCGTCAGGGTCACCGGTCGCACGTCCACTTGGACCGCGCATTCCGGCTCGGCCGAAACGAGTGGTGCGACAAGGCTTGTCGTCGACACCGCGGCGAACAACGCACAGCCGAGCGTCAGCAGTAGGTGTCTCATGCTGGAATGATGACATGCGGCTATCGCGGTCCGGTCGCGGTGCCGGAGCGGGTCGCGACGAAGACCGCGCCGACCACCGCGGCCGCGCCGACGATACCGGCGAAGGTGTTCGCGCCCGCGGGCAAACCGATTGCGTCACTGAGAAATCCGGCCGACAGCGGAAGTACCGCGGCGGGCAGGTATCCGCCGACGTTCTGGGCGGCATTGGCCTCGGCGAGCCGATCGGCGGGCACGCTCGCGCTGATGGCCGTGAGACCGCCGAACTGGCCCATGCCCTGGCCGATGCCCGCGAGGATTGCGGCGGCGGCGAAGAACGCGATCGATGACAGCCGTAGCGCCGTGACCAGGGTGATCATGCTGAGCAGGGTGGCCGCCGTCCCGCCGAGCAGGATCGTGCGCAGACGCAGTCGCCGCACCGCGAATTGGATGCCGGTGGCGCCGACGAACATGACGAAGGCCAGGACTCCCGCAAGCACGCGGTTGGTGGCGCCCAAGAGGTTCGACAGCAGCGAGGGGCCGAGTGAGAGCACGAATGATGTCGCGGTGATACCCGGCGCGAACACCGCGATGCCGAGCAGCACGGCCGTGCGTCCGCCCGGTGCGACCGCGGGGATACGGATCCATGGGCCACGTCCGCGAGCGCCCTTGGGCAGGTCGAGCCGCGCGACGACCGCGAAAGCCGTAGCAAGCAAGACGATTTCGACGACGAAAATAGTGACCGTCGGGCCGGGAACGAGCTGTGACAGCAGACCCGCCAGCAACGGACCGAAGCCCGCGCCGAGCACCATGGCCGATGAGGCCGCAAGCGCGGCAAGGCGTTTGCGCTCCGGGCCGCCGATATCGGTCACCGCCGCCATCCCCGCCGAGACGGCCGCGCCGACCGCTGTTCCGGTGAGCAGGCGCGCGATCGCCAGCATCGCGACCGAATTCGCGGTAGCGAACAGGACGCAGGCGAGCATCGCGAGGAGCACCGCGGGCAGCAGCACGGGCTTGCGGCCGATGCGGTCCGAGACAACACCCGCAACCAGCAGCGCACCGAGCAATCCGGCGATGTAGCAGGCGAATACAGCGGTCAACGTGCCTGAGGAGAAGCCGAGCCGCTGCTGCCACACGACATACAGCGGGGTCGGCGCATTCGAGAGCACGAAGACCGCGAGCACGGGCCACGCCGCCAGCCACACCGCGCCCTCGCGCCGCACCTCGGTTTCCGGTTTTGCTATGAGTGTCGCCATCCCAACCTCCTAGTTCGAAAATTCTCGTACTGGTACGACGGAGGTCGAACTTAACATCTAGTACGATAGAAGTCGAACTAAGAATTCGCGATTCGCAGGAGAGCCGATGCCATCGACCGACACCGTCGCGACCACGCTGCCCGAGCCGACGCGTGCCGAACTGCGGCTCGAGGATGTGCTCGGCGTGCTCAGCGATCCGCTGCGGCTGAGCATGGTGCAGAAACTGCTGCTCGAATCCCCCGAGGCTGATCGCTCGTGCGGCTGGTTCGATATCGATCGGCCGAAATCGACGCTGACGCACCATTTCCGGGTGCTGCGCGAGGCCGGTGTCACCCGTCAGCGGCAGTACGGACTGGAGCGCCGCAGCCGGGTGCGGATCGAGGATCTCGACGCGCGTTTTCCGGGTTTGCTCGATCTGGTGCGTGCCTGGCAGCCGACGTAATTCGGCGGTGTTTCGGGGGCAGGTGTGTCCCGGATGGTTCTGCTACCGTGCGCGATAGTCGATCCAGAGTTCGGGGCAGTCTGGCGTCCGAACCTCGTTTCCGGGGAGTTTCCGTGGCTTTCTTGAACCGTCTCATCAGCAATGCGACCAATATCGGTCGCCTGATGGATCTGATGGACAAGGCCCCCCAGTGGCGAGCGCAGTTGCTGGCCAAGAAGAACGAGCTGCGCGGCGGTTCGTTCCGGGATGCGAGCATGGGCATGTGCGCACTCGTCGCGGCGGCCGACGGCACCATCGATCCGGCCGAGCGCATGCGGGTGGCCGGACTCATCGGCTCCGATCCGGTGCTGCAGAACTTCCCGACCGATGAATTGCGCGATCTGTTCGAGGACAACTGCAACCGGCTGGTCGCCGATCCGGCATTCGGGCGGGCGCATGTGCTGCAGCAGATCGGCAAGGCGGCGGGGAAGCCGACCGAGGCGCATGCGGTCGTCCAGATCGGCATCATGATCGGCGATGCGGACGGGAATTTCGATCAGAACGAGATCGCGGCGGTACGGGAGGCATGCCAGGCGCTGGGGGTGGATCCGCAGCAGTTCGGCATCTGACCGCTACTATTCGCATATGCGTTCGATTGATGCGGCGGAGCGGCGGGCCCGGCTGGCACGGCGGCACCGGCTCACACCAGCGTGTCGCACCGATGACATTGCCGACATCGTCCGATCCCTCGTCGTCCTGCATGCGACCGATCCAGCGACGGTGTACCTGTCGGTTGGCGCGCGCAGTCTCACCGCTGAGCCCGCACATGTCGAGAAGGCGCTGTACGACGATCGGACGCTGCTGCGCCTGCTGGCGATGCGGCGCACGATGTTCATCGCACCGGTCGAGTTGCTGCCGGTATTGCAGGCGTCGTGTGCGGATGCGTTGGCGGAGAAGCAACGTCGCACCTACGGCAGGTTCATCGAGCAGGCCGGTGTGGTCGACGGGGATGTGCGCGCGTGGCTGGCCGATGTCGAAGACGAAACGCACAAGGCGCTATTGGCGCGCGGAGCGGCGACCGGCGCACAGCTGAGCAAGGACGTGCCCCGGCTGCGCACGCAAGTGAATCCCGCTCCGGACAAGGCATATTCGCGCCCCAACAGCATCACCACCTGGGTGCTCGTGATCCTCGGTGTCGAGGGGCGCATCGTGCGCGGTCGGCCGAACGGCAGTTGGACGAGCAGCCAATACACCTGGGCGCCGATAGAAACCTGGCTGCCGCAAGGTGTTGCGACCATGCCCGCCGATGCGGCACGCGCCGAACTCGTCCGGCAGTGGCTCTACTCCTTCGGACCCGCGCCCATCACCGATATCAAGTGGTGGACCGGCTGGACACTCGCGCAGGTACGCAAGGCCCTCGCCCAACTCGATGTGGTGGAGGTCGATCTCGACGGCACCACCGGTCTGCTACTCGCCGACGACCAAGACCCGACGCCCGAGTCCGAACCCTGGGCCGCTCTACTCCCCGCACTCGACCCAACCCCCATGGGCTGGCAATCCCGTGACTGGTACCTCGGCCCCCACGCTGCAAATCTCTTCGACCGCAACGGAAACGTCGGTCCCACCATATGGTGGAACGGGCGCATAGTCGGCGGCTGGGCCCAGCGCAAAGACGGCGAAATCGTCTACCGCCTACTGGAAGACATCGGTTCCGAAGCGGAATCTCTCATCGAAGCCGAAGCCGCCCGCATCACCACCTGGTACGGCGAGGTTCGCGCCATCCCCCGCTTCCGCACGCCGTTGGAACGCGAACTCACCGCCTGACGGTCACATGTCCAGGCCGAGGTCGAGGACGCGCACCGAGTGGGTCAGTGCGCCGACAGCCAGGTAGTCGACGCCGGTGCGGGCGTAGTCGGCAGCGTCGGCGAGGGTCAGGCCGCCGGAGGATTCGAGTTTGGTGGTGGGGGCCTGGGCGTTGCGGCGTTGGACGGCAGCTTGGGTTTGCCAGAGGGGGAAGTTGTCGAGCAGGACCAGTTCGACGTTTTCGGCCAGGACCGCGTCCAGTTGTTCGAGGCTGTCCACTTCGACCTCGCAGGCGATATCGGGGGCGATCTCGCGCACCGCGCGGAGGGCGGCGACCACCGAACCGGCGGCTACCACGTGATTGTCCTTGATCAGGGCGGCATCGCCGAGGCCCATGCGGTGGTTGACGCCACCGCCGACGCGGACCGCGTATTTCTGCAGGGCACGCAGGCCGGGCAGGGTTTTGCGGCTGTCGCGGATGTGGCAGTCGGTGCCCGCGACCTCGTCGACCCAGGCGGCGGTGGCGGTCGCGATACCGGACAGGTGGCAGACCAGGTTGAGCATGGTGCGTTCGGCGGTGAGCAGACCGCGGGTCGGTGCGACCAGCCCCAGCACCGACCGGCCCGGCTCGACCCGGGTGCCGTCGGCGACCCGATCGGTGATTTCGTAATTGCCCGCACCGATCACCTCGTCGAGCACGAGCAGGCCGATATCGAGCCCGGCCACCGTGCCCGGCTGGCGCGAAACCACCGATGCCTTCACCGCCGCATCGGCGGGAACCGTTGCCGCCGTGGTGATATCGGGGCCGTAGCGCAGATCCTCATCCAGTGCGGTGCGAATCAGGGCCAGCACCTCGTCACGATCCAGGCCGGTATCCAGTCCCATCAGTGCACTCCTCGTCCTACTTGTTCTCGTGCATTGCCGCGGTCATGAGGCGCTGGGGATGGCGTCCTGGGTCCAGGTGGTCAGGTCGAGGCCGTCGGGGGCGGGGACGGGGTGACCTTCTGGACCCAGACGTACTGCGCGACTGCGGCGTTGGTGATCGTCGGGGGTCGGGTGGTCGGAGCGGGTGTGCGAGCCGCGGCTTTCGGTGCGGGCTGCCGCGGAGAGCAGGAGCACCTGGGCGGTGAGGGTGAGGGCGGCGTCCTCGAACGCGGTGATGCGTTGTGCCGCACCGGTATTCATCGCACCGCTGCTGTTCAGTGCCGAGAGCTCGATCGGCGCACCCGTCAATCGCTGCTTGGCAGTGGTCAACTCGGCACGCAAGCGACTTGCCGCACTGTGCGACATCGCATCTCGCAACCGCACGGCCGCCTCCGCCAGTCCGGCGGCATCGCGAACCACGGAGGCATGCAATGTCATCGACTGCTGCACCAAGGCTCGGGCCGCACGCGGGATGGTGTGGAAGGACACGTCGGTCACGTGTGCTTCCTCGCCGAGGCGTTCGGCAGCGGCCACCCCGGCCCGCTCACCGACCACCAGTCCCTCGAGCAGACTGTTCGAGGCCAGCCGGTTGGCACCGTGCAGCCCGGTACGCGCCACCTCGCCCGCGGCATACAGACCGGGCACCGCGGTCCGGCCGTGGGTGTCGGTCACCACCCCGCCGCATTGGTAGTGCGCGGCGGGTGCGACCGGAATGAGCTCGGTATGCGGGTCGATCCCGGCGGCCAGGCAGGATGCGGTGATCGTCGGGAACCGTTGCGGGAAGCTTTCGATCGCTCGGGCGTCGAGGTAGACGTGATCGGTGCCGAGGGCGCGCATCCGTGCGGCGATCGCACGCGACACCACATCGCGCGGTGCCAGATCACCACGCGGGTGCACACCCGCGGTCACCGAATTCCCTTCGGAATCGACCAGTGTCGCGCCTTCGCCGCGAACCGCCTCGCTGATCAACGGCCGTCGGCCGAGTCCGCCGGGGGTGTATAGCACCGTCGGATGGAACTGCACGAATTCGAGATCGGCCACCGTGGCGCCGGCCCAGAGCGCCAGCGCGATGCCGTCGGCGGTCGCACCCGGCGGATTCGTGCTCAGCGCGTACAGCTGACCGAGCCCGCCGGTGGCCAGCAGCACCGCCGGTGCGTGCACGACCCCGAACCCGTTCTCCGACACCGCGATCACACCCTGCACACCGGTGCGCCCGGTGACGACTTCGAGTGCCGCGGCACCGAACAGGACCGGCAACCCGGCCGCGTTCAGCGCGCGCTGCACCTCGGCGCCGGTGGCGTCGCCTCCGGCATGGATGATCCGTCGCGTGCTGTGACCGCCCTCGCGGGTGCGCGAGATCTGGCCGTCCCGAGCGAGATCGAAGACCGCACCCAGATCGGTCAGTGCGGCGACGGCGGCCTGACCGCCCTCGACGATCGAACGCACCGCCGTCTCGTCACACAGTCCGGCACCGGCCTCGACCGTGTCGCGCACATGCGATTCCACCGAATCCTCATGCGGCGCAACGACGGCGATACCGCCTTGGGCGTACTGGGTTGCGGTATCCGTCGGGCCGCCCTTGCTGAGGATGAGCACCCGCAGCCCGCGCAGCGATGCCGTCCGTGCCGCGGTCAACCCGGCGACGCCCCCGCCGATCACGACCAGATCGGCGGCGGCTTCCCAGTCGATCCGCGGCGCGCCGCTCATGCGCCTCGGCCCTTCTCGACCTGGTCGGCAGCAGAACCGCTACCGACCGCCCCGACGATCATTCCGCACCGCCACTCCGGACGAGCGCGCAAGTCGCGCTCCGTTCGCGGCCGTTCATTCGCCACCGCCCGGATTACCGATTTCGATCATGCGCCGCACCGAATTACGGGCCAGCGCGGCGGTTTCCAGGTCGACGTGCACCTCGTCGGTGTTCTCCACGAGCGAGCGCAGCAGCGCCGCCGGGGTGATCATCTTCATGTACTTGCAGGACGCACGATCGTTCACGGCCTGGAAGTCGATGCCGGGAGCGGCCTTGCGCAGCTGGTGCAGCATGCCGACCTCGGTGGCCACCAGGACCTGATTCGACTTCGCTGCCTTGGCGGCGTCGATCATCCCGCCGGTCGACAGAATGTGCACCCGGTCGGCCGGGAACGAGCCCTCGCCCGCGAGGTACAACGCCGAAGTGGCACAACCGCATTCGGGGTGCACGAACAGTTCGGCATCCGGGTGGGTGCGTGCCTGTTCGGTCAGCTCGTCGCCGTTGATCCCGGCGTGCACGTGGCATTCGCCCGCCCAGATGTGCATATTCTCGCGGCCGGTGACCCGCTTGACGTGCGCGCCGAGGAACTGATCCGGCAGGAACAGCACCTCGCGGTCGGGATCGATGGAGGCGACCACGTCGACGGCATTCGAGGAGGTGCAGCAGATATCGGTGAGCGCTTTCACCGCGGCGGTGGTATTCACGTACGAGACGACTACCGCATTCGGGAATTCGGCCTTCCAGGCCCGCAATTCGTCGGCGGTGATGGAATCGGCCAGCGAACAGCCCGCCCGCTGGTCCGGAATGAGCACGGTCTTCTCGGGGCTGAGGATCTTGGCCGTCTCGGCCATGAAGTGCACACCGCAGAACACAATGGTGTCCTCGGGGGCCTCGGCCGCGATGCGGGACAGCGCCAGCGAGTCACCGACATGGTCGGCAACGTCCTGGATCTCGGGCAACTGGTAGTTGTGCGCGAGAATCGTCGCGTTGCGCTCCCTGGCGAGGCGCTTGACCTCGGCCGCCCACTCCGGTGTGGCCTCGACACCGGAGAATCCGGTCGGACCGTCGACTACCTGTCCCATCAGCGGGGGCGCCAGCTTCACACCCATCGTCGCCATGATGGCTCCTCTCCTCGTGCGCTCGGCCCTTGTGCCTTTTCACATGCCAGCCGATTCGCACCAAACCAGGTTTTCGACTTATAATCGAAAACGTGGCCCATAGTAGCACCATCCACGAAACGCTCACCGCGGTGTTCCAGGTTCGGCGCTTCTCCGACGACATCACCGCAGGTAGTGGCCCTGCGCGCATGACAGATGAGCTGATTCGGCCATGTCCGCCCGGTCAGCGGACCGAACTCGCGGTGCTGCTGTGGGAGCGGGCACTCGACCCGCAGAAGGGCACTTGGTCGCTACCCGGCGGGCGGCTGCGCGACGACGAAGACCTCAATGTCTCGGCCCGTCGCCAGCTCGCCGAGAAGGTCGATGTGCGCGAGCTGGCACATCTCGAGCAGCTGGCGGTATTCAGTAATCCGGACCGCGTGCCCGCACCGCGGCGGATCGCCTCGGCCTATCTGGGGCTGGTGCCGCTGACCGCGGACCCGCAACTGCCCTCGGACACCACGTGGCATCCGGTTTCCCAGCTGCCGCGCATGTCGTTCGATCACGGCACGGTCGTCGAGCACGCGCGCACCCGGCTCGCCGCGAAGCTCTCCTACACCAATATCGCCTTCGCGCTGGCACCTGAGCGGTTCACCATGTCCACGCTGCGCGAAATCTACTGCGCCGCATTGGGTTACGAGGTCGACACGACGAATCTGCAGCGAGTTCTCACCCGCCGCAAGGTGATCACGCCGACCGGCGCGACCGCATCCCCCGGCCGGGCGGGTGGGCGCCCCGCGGCGGTCTATCGGTTCACCGACTCCGAAATCCGAGTCACCGACGAATTCGCCGCACTGCGCCCACCCACCTGACCTCCCGCGATCGCCTGCCCCACGAATGCCCCCTCCCGGTTCGGCGACCGCTCCCCCGAAGCGATCGCCGAGCTCGAAATGGACTGTGCCGTGGCCACTGCCGTAGGGGCCACGGCATCCGAGCGTGCCCTGGTCACCATCGACCAGGGCACTCCCCTTCTACTCGGACAGCCCGCCGGGCACCCCCAGGTGCCCGGAGCTCAACACGCACACCGGCCAGAGGCTCGGGAATGCCGACTCGGCCTCGATCCGTGTGACCGTCACCTCGCTCGGTTCGACGGCGGCTTGCGCCGTGCCGGAAGTCATACCGATCACCAACACGGCTCCCGCCACCGCGGATTTCCAGGACATTGCTCTGCCCCTCCGATTCACTGAATCCTTCCGGTGTCTCGCGGAGTCGATACCGAGATCCGGCTCTGCGGCTCGAACGAATCGAACAACTCAGACGGTAGGGATCAATCGCGTCGGGGGATATGGGGTGTTGGGCAGAGTCGCCGAATATGGCTGGTCACAGTCGGTTACGAGTTATCCGGACCGGAAGCCGGTCGCCTGTTCGTCGATTCCGGACCGATGGATACACGGCTTCATATAAATGAAAGCCCTGTGGCAGAACTACTTTCGGGTTGTATCGACGGCACGGCCGCAACCAGTTGCTCAACGGATGCAACGTCCTGGGCCACTGCCGTAATCGGACTCGAGGGGCAACATCCCCCGCCGCCGCGTCAACAACAGAAAACCCCGCCTCCGCATGCTTTCGCACGCGAAAACGGGGTCACTCGGGAACCTCAATCCCGCTCCCGCCCCTTATGCTTCGCCTTCCGCCGATACCGCCGCGCACTGGGAATCGGCTGCGCGGCACTGGACCGCCGCAACGCATCCCGCCGTCGCCACGCCACCAGATCCGCCCGCTCCGACTTCCCGACCTCCGGAACCAGCACCCCCAGCCCATGCCTGGTCAACACGTCCTCGCTCATCGCCACCTCCTTCCCATGCTCGGCTCGACCTTGTGCGCCAACGGTATCCGTGCCCCCAACGCCGCCACCACTGATTTTTCACCCGCACGGCAGTTCGTACGGGAGCTGCGGCGCGTGATCCCGCCACACATGGACCGAAAAGGTCAGAGTCCGTGATGTTTTGGGTCTGTGCGAGGTGTACGGCCTCGATCAAGAGTAGGCCGATGCGGCTAAACAACTGGCCGAACAGACGCCGGCGCGTTCGTGGTGGCGAAGCTATGGTGACGTCATCGCAGCGAAGTTCAATACGTACGTCGGGTTGGAAGGTGGCGCTAGCGAATTGGCGATCTTCCAGCCGCTGATCGTGCCTGGCATCCTTCAAACCGCTGATTACGCGAGAACCCTTGATAAGCAGTACTTTCCGAACGATTCGGATGACGCACTGGAACGTCGCGTAGCGCTCCGAATACAGCGGCAGCACAGCGTCACGCGCCAGCGTCAGCCGGTGCAGCTCTTGGTCATCCTGCATGAGAATGTGTTGCGTACCATCGTCGGCGGGCCGCGCGTAATGGCTGCCCAGTTGCGCCACATCGCGGACCTGAGCACCCGCGAAAACGTCCAGGTGCGAGTCCTGCCGTTCCGTGCAGGCTTTCCCACCGGCATCGTGGTGTCGCAGTTCATCATCATGACGTTCCCAAGGACAGCAGGGGCAAGCCGGTCGAGCCGACCATAGTGTTTGCCGAGAGCTTCACCGGAGACGTCTACCTTGAAGGCATGGACGACGTACGTAGGTGTCGTCAGACGTTCCGTAGCCTGCTGGCAGCGACGCTGGACGATCGCCCGAGCAGAGACCTTGTGAGAGAGATAGCAAGGGAGTATGAGCGTGAAAACTGACCTGGCCGGGGCGCAGTGGTTCAAGTCCAGCCACAGTTCCGGGGGGAGCGAATGCGTCGAGGTCGCCTTCCTCGACGGGGGCAGGGTCGGTCTGCGCGACTCCAAGAATCCGACCGGCCCGGCGCTGGTCCTCAATCCCGGTGAGTGGAACGCCTTCACCGCTGGCATGAACGATGGCGAATTCGAGCGCCCCTGAGAACACGACAGAGCCCGGCACCGTTGGATTTGGCGCCGGGCTTCTCATGTTCTAGGGAACACCAAAGGAACGGGCTTGCGGAACAAGCCCGTGACGCGTCAATAAAGCGTCCCCGGCAGGATTCGAATTCGGCGGGCACCTTGCGGCCTGCCTTCCAATCGCTGGTGCGCTGAACCGATGCGGCGCCCTTCTGTCCGGGTGCCCGCATCGACCGCATCCACGCCTCCGCGCCAGCCGCCACCCGACGCAGGGGGAATTGCCCGCGCAGCGCGGCGAATTGTTGCGCGAAAACGGTTCTCGGCGACGGTCGCAGACGCGATTCCATCTGTCCTCCTGCACTTCCGTTAGTGGGAGCGACACCCCCTGGCGTGCAATGAGATTAAGACGGATCGTGAGCGCGAGCCTTGATCAGGACATGCGAATACGCAGGTTGAACTGCTGGAAGAGAGTTCCGGACCGGATGGTCAGGCGGTCTTCATCTGGGGTTGTGGTGGCGGGGCGGCGGTGCGCTGTCCGACGCGCGTTACAGCCCAGAACACCAACTCCACCAACCAGAACAGCCACAGGAATGCCTGCACCGCGACGACCGGGATCGCAAGGAACAGTATCGAGGGGATCGCGACGAGCAGAAAGCGTGCGATATCACCGAGCGTGGCGCCGCGCAGTCCGCTCCCCAAACGCACTGCGGCCCACATCATCCACCGGCGCGGTACCGATACGCTGAACTCGTGCAGGCAGCGGCGGAACAGGCCGTCCGCGTCCGCGGTGCTCACCTCGTGCGAGCTCCGCAAATAGTCGTGCAGGATGGCGGCGCGGGTGTAGGCGCCGTAGCGGGGTATCAGCCAGACCAATGCCCGCGGCACCGACGCGAAGTCGGTGCGGAAGCCCGCTGGGATGACGAATTCCTGTGTGGCACCGTGATAGACGAGCGGCTCGACGACCCGCCAGAATTTCGCGTCGAGTTCTTCGACCACTGGTCCGCTACCGACGAACGCCATGATCCGTTCCTCTCTGAACGCACAGCGTGTCCCACAATTCTAGGCCGTTCTGGCACGTCTGTGCCGCCGCGCGGGCAACGGTTCGGATAACGTCAGCGCGCGCGATCCGAACCGGGTGGTCCGAAGCCGCCATACGGCACACCGTAGGGCACCGGCCCGCCGTTCGCAGCGTCACGATACGAATCGGCATTGTCGACGGACGCGAATCCGCTTGCCGCAGTGAAGTATGGCCGCGAATCGCCGAGCGGCCCGCTGAAGCCGGTACCGAGATCCTCTGTCGGACTGAGCGCAGCGAGGAACAGCACGACCAGCGAGGCGAGCAGCGGTTGCACGATCAGCGCCAGCCAACTTCCGACGTCCACCGGCAGCCGCACGATCTGGCCGACCGCGGGGTCGTATGGCATCGGATGCTGCCACTGCATGATCTGCTCGCCGACCTTCGACATCACGTAAGCGCCTGCGCCGGAACCGATCAGCAGCCCCAGTTGCAGCAGTGGTCCGCGCACGCGACGCCAACGCCATGCGCCGATCGCCGTCAGCACACCCAGCACCGCGCCGATGCAGACGAAGATCGCCAGCGCGTCGAACTGGTGCACGCTCTCCCCGGTCAGGGCCGCACCCTTGGCCGGTTCCGCGCCAGCGCGCGCCTTGACCACCAGATACTGCTCGGTGGGCGCGACGAAGGCCCACACCACGCCGCCGAGGACGCTGAGCAGTAACACACCGACCGCGATCAGCGCGGACGCCCGCAGCTCACGCCGCACGCCCGCCATCCCGGCCGATCCCGTCGGCGCGGTGACGACGTCGCCGTATTCGGCCATCACTAGCGGTGTTCCAGATTCTTCGAATCCAGCACGCCGTGCCGCGAGCACTTCGCCCACCAGCCGTCCGGGCTGACCTGCACGATCATGCGCCGGCCGCACTGCTCGCAGAAGCGCGGCGGCTCCAGTCCCAGTGCCGCGGCGGTCGGGACCGGATCGTCGAGCCCCGGCACGATGCGTTTGCCGGTGAACGGGTTGTAGCGCTCGTCCATATCCATGACAGTACTCACGGCGCCAGCCTCTTTCGTGACCGATTCAGAGTGTTTCGTTGAGCGCCTTGATCGGCATCTTCAGCTCACCGAGCAGATCCAGGTCCGCTTCGGCGGGCCGACCGAGGGTGGTCAGGTAGTTGCCGACGATGACAGCGTTGATACCGCCGAGGATGCCCTGCTTGGCGCCGAGGTCGCCGAGGGTGATCTCGCGACCGCCCGCGAAGCGCAGGATAGTGCGCGGCAGCGCGAGCCGGAATGCGGCGACGGCGCGCAGTGCGTCGGCGGCGGGCAGCACCTCGAGGTCGCCGAACGGGGTGCCGGGACGCGGGTTGAGGAAGTTCAGCGGCACCTCGTCCGGCTCGAGCTCGGCCAGATTCGCCGCGAATTCCGCACGCTGCTCCAGGGTTTCGCCCATGCCGAGGATGCCGCCGCAGCAGACCTCCATACCGGCCGCGCGCACCATGCGCAGGGTGTCCCAGCGCTCTTCCCAGGTGTGCGTGGTGACGACGTTCGGGAAGTGCGAACGGGAGGTCTCCAGGTTGTGGTTGTAGCGGTGCACGCCCATGGCGGCGAGCTGGTCGACCTGCTCCTGGGTGAGCATGCCGAGCGAACAGGCGACCTGGATGTCGACCTCGTTGCGGATGGCCTCGACACCGGCGGCGACCTGCGCCATCAGCCGCTCGTCCGGACCGCGCACGGCCGCGACGATGCAGAACTCGGTAGCACCGGTCTTCGCCGTCTGCTTGGCGGCTTCGACCAGGCTGGGGATATCGAGCCAGGCGGCGCGCACCGGCGACTGGAACAGGCCCGACTGCGAGCAGAAGTGGCAGTCCTCGGGGCAACCGCCGGTCTTGAGGCTGATGATGCCCTCGACCTCGACCTCGGGACCGCACCACTTCATGCGCACGTCGTGCGCGAGGGCGAGCAGTTCCTCCAGCCGGTCGTCGCCCAGCCGGAGCACCTCGAGGGTCTGCTCCTGCGTCAGGCCTTCGCCGCGCTCGAGCACCTGCTCGCGGGCGGTCGCCAGAATGTCGGTTTGGACGGGTGCCTGGGTCACTGCACGAATCCCTTCGTCCGGCCGAGGTGGCCGTGCAACTTGAACGGTGTTCAGGCTAGGGTAGCGGTAACAAGTGAGTCAAAGCACCTCGGGGAAGGAAACAGCGTGCAGCTGCACCGCGCGGACGTGGTCGACGGCGCCATCGCCATTCTCGACCAGTACGGTCTCGCCGACCTGACCATGCGCAGGCTCGCCGGTTCACTCCAGGTCCAGCCCGGTGCGCTGTACTGGCACTTCCCCAATAAGCAGGCCCTGCTCGGCGCGGTCGCCGACCGGATTCTGGCCCCGATGGAGGATCCGATCGAGGCCGAGGACTGGTCGGGCCAGATCACCGAATTGGCGCACCGGTTGCGTAGTTGCCTGCTCGCCTATCGCGACGGCGCCGAATTGGTCTCGGCGACCTATGCCTCCCGACTCACCACGAGCAAGGGGCGGGAACGGCTCGTGGGGGCCGCCATCCGGGGCGGGATGCCGCGGCCGGAAGCGGAACTCGCGGCATACACGCTGCTGTACTACGTGCTCGGACAAACCGTGGACGAACAGTCCAGAATGCAGATGGATTCGGCCGGTGCGCTCACCGATGACGCCTCACCGCTCAACGAAACCCCGGACGCGACAGCGCGTTTCGACTTCGGTCTGCAACTGTTCGTCGGCGGCGTGCGTCATCTGCTCGGCACCCGCGTACGCTGAATCCTTCGTCGGCGCACATGCCTGGAAGGAACGTCCAGATGCCTGATCCGGAGGTTGGAGAGTCACCCGAGGACGGGCGGGCGGTTTCGGCGGAGGAATGCGAAAGGCTGTGGGCGGCGTGGACGCCTGCCGAAGTCGCGCAGCGGTTGTCGGATGTCACGGTTCCGTGGTGCGTGACAGCGGGGTGGGCGCTGGATCTGTTCACCGGCGGCGGGGCTCGGGAACACAGCGACCTCGAAATCGGTGTCCCGCAAGGCAGATTCAGCGAGCTTATCGCTGCTTTTCCCAGTTTCGAGTGGGACGTTATCGGTGACCACCGAATCTGGCCGTTTCCGGCGAAGTCGGCAGACTTCCATCAGACCTGGCTACGCGAACCCGCGACCGGGCGCTATCGGCTCGATGTGTTTCGGGAACCGCACGTCGGTGATCGATGGGTGTGCCGCCGCGACCCATCGATCACCCTGCCCTACGAAGATCTGATTCGCCACACCAGCGAGGGCATTCCGTACGCGACTCCCGAAGTCGCGCTCCTGTTCAAGGCAAAGGCGCGCCGCGACAAGGACGAAGCCGACTTCCGGCGTGCGCTGCCCATGATGGACCGATCCCAAAGGTCTCGGCTGTCCGAATGGCTGTCGCGGGTGCACCCCGATCACCCATGGCTGGAAAGCATTTCGACCCACCAGGATTGACGGGTCAGACGGATACTGTCGCCTCCTCGAGGTCAACTGCCACGCCCGCCCTGCGCCCGGGCAGTGCTAGTGCGACTACCGCGCCCAACAGGGCGAGTGCCGCACCGACTTTGATCGCCGAGCCGAATCCGGCGGTGAATTCATCCACTGCACCGTATCCACCGGTTGCGGCGAAAACCGCTGCCGCGATGGCGATTCCGAAGACCCCGCCCAGCTCGCGCATCATGCTGTTGGCACCGGCCGCCTTGCCGAGCATCGCGTGTTCGACCGCACCGACCACCGAACTCTGTGCCGATGGCAGCACCATCGACGTGCCGACGCCGGAGACGATGAACGGAACGACGAAGGACCCGTAGGTCATCGCCGGGTCGGCGATCGCGGCGATCCAGAGCATGCCGCCCGCCATCAGGGCCAATCCGCTCACCATCAACGGCCGCTCCCCGATCCGGTCGGCCAGCGCACCGGCGACCGGCGCGCAGAAGAACAGCGTGAGCGTCCATGGCAGCAGCCGCAATCCGGCGCCGAGTGGGCCGTAGTGCAGGACCGCCTGCAGGAACTGCGCGTAGAAGAACACCTCACCGAACAGGGCGGCGAAGGTGAGGAATATGGCGGTATTTCCCGCCGCGAAACCGCGATTCACGAAAAGCCGCATCGGGAACATCGGTTCGCGGGTGCGCGCTTCCCAGACCGCGAAGGCGATCAGCAACGCGATCCCGCCGATCAGTGCGATCAGCACCTCCGAACTCGACCAGCCCGCGATATTGCCGCGCACCAAACCCCACACCACACCGAATGCGCCGCCGGTGACCAGTGCCAGTCCGGTGCCGTCCACGGCGGTATCGGGGCCGAACCCCTCCGGAACACGGACCGCCACCAGTGGCAGCGCCAGTAGCCCGATCGGCACGTTCAGCCAGAAGATCCATTGCCAGGACAACCCCTCCGCGACGGCCCCGCCGACCAGCGGACCACACGCGACGGCGAGACCGGTGATGCCCTGCAGCAGCCCCATGGCCATACCGCGCTTCTCCGGCGGAAACGCCGCGCTGACCAGCGCCAAAGCCAGACTCATGATCAATGCCGCGCCGATGCCCTGCACCACGCGGGCGGCGATGAGGGTCGCGACGGTGGTCGATATCGCGCAGGCCGCAGACGCGGCGATGAAGATGCCGAGCCCGACCATGAACATCCGCTTGCGTCCGAAGCGGTCGCCGAGCACCGCCGCGGTCATCAGCAAGACTGCGAAGCTGAGGTTATATCCGTTGACGGTCCATTCGAGCGTTTGCAGCGACGCCCCGAGGTCGTGCCGGATGGTACTGAGTGCGGTGGCGACGACCAGGGTGTCCAGTGCCGCCATCAGCGACGCGACCGCGCCGAGTACCAGCACCCAGCGCTGTGTCACCGCCGAAATGATTGGTGTGCTCACGGTGATCCTTCCTTTGGTTTCGGCGTGCCCGATGGTTCGAGCACGCACAGATACCGACCGACGACCGCCCGAAACTCATCGCACCGATGAGTTCTGGGCGGCACGGCGGTCGATATTTCAGAGGGACACCATTCGGGGCACCCGGAAGGACTGCACATGACCGACAGCGACGAATTCGCCGCCCGTACTGCGCCGTATCGGCGCGAACTGCTCGCCCACTGCTACCGGATGCTGGGTTCGGTCGATGATGCCGAGGATCTGGTGCAGGAGACGCTGCTGCGGGCCTGGCGCGGATACGGTGATTTCGAGGGGCGCGCTTCGATGCGGACCTGGCTGTATCGGATTGCCACCAATGCGTGTCTCAATGCGATCGAGCACCGACGTCGCGTGCTGCCCACCGGTTTATCCGAGCCCACCGCGGATCCCACCCGCCCGCTGAACTTCGCGCCGGAGATTCCTTGGCTGCAACCGATGCCGGATGTGCTCATCGCACCCGAGACCTCGGATCCGGCCGCCATCGTCACGGCGCGCGAGGGTATGCGGCTGGCATTGGTCGCCGCCTGGCAGCATCTGCCGCCGCGCCAGCGTGCGGTGTTGATACTGCGAGATGTGTTGCACTGGAAGGCCGCCGAGGTCGCCGAGCTGATCGGGGCCAGCGTGGCCGCGGTCAACAGCATGCTGCAGCGCGCACATGCGACGCTCGCGGAACTGGAGCCGGACACGCCGGTGGCCGAGCCGAGCGACCCCGAAATCCGCGCGCTGCTTGACCGCTATGCCGCCGCATTCGAAGCCGCCGATATGGATACGCTCGTCACGCTGTTGCGGTCGGACGCGGTGTGGGAGATGCCGCCGATCGAGGAGTGGTTCCGCGGCAATACCACGATCATCGAGCTCGTTCGGGCGAAGTGTCCGTATAGCGCGGGCGAGGTCCGGATGGTGCCGATCGCCGCGAACGGTCAGCCCGGATTCGCGTTCTACGTGCGCGGTCGGGCGCAATCGCTGCAGATCCTGACGGTGACCCCGACCGCGGTCGCCCATGTCGTCTCGTATCACGACAGCTCGATGTTCGCCGCGTTCGGACTGCCCACATCGTTGGTGGCGAATACCTCACCCGAGCCCGCACTGCCATGAGCGATGATCTGCTCGAGCGGGCGGTCGCGTATCTGCTGACGGTGCTGCCCGGCATCGGTTCCGATCTGTCAGCGCCCACACCGTGTCGGGGCTGGAATACGCGCATGCTGCTCGCGCATGTGGACGAGTCGATTGCCGCGTTGCGGGAAGGTTTGGCGGGTGGGCAGGTTCGGCTCACGCCGGGTGCACCGCTACCGAATTGTGCGGGGACGGCCCATATTCGAAGTCGAGCCGTGGCGCTGCTCGGTGACTGGGCGAATGAGCAGCCCGGGTCGGTGGTCGTCTTCGGTAGACAGGTGCCCGCCCGGGTGCTCGGGACTGTCGGTGCTCTCGAATTGACGGTCCATGCTTGGGATCTCGCCACCACCGATCGCGAAGCCCCGTCGATTCCGGAGCACCTCGCCCGCGAATTACTGTCGGTCGCACCGGAACTCGTCCCGATCGCGGACCGGTGGCCCCTGTTCGGTCCGCCGATCGAACCGCCGACCGCCGCCCCGGGCGACCGGCTGCTCGCCTACCTCGGCCGAGCTCGGCCGGTGTCGTGAGTACCCAAGCGCATCGATGCAGGCTTCGCAAACCCGGCGAGCACCTCGCTGAGGTGCAACCGATGCGCCACACAAGGTGTGCGCCATAAACGGGCCGAACGCGACCAGTGTTCTGAAGTACCGACCACCAACGCATCGGTACAAGGCCCCGCATACTGTGCGAGCGCCTCGCACAAGGTGCAACCTATGCGAGGCACGCACGTGTGCGTGCCTCAACCGTCCGAGCCGCTCAATCGGTGGCCCGGCGTACGTCGAGGACGGGATAGGCACCCGGGAACCAGCGGTGCATGGCGACCGCGCCTGCGAATACCGCAGCGGCGACGGCGAGCGCCGAGGCACCGAGAGCCGTTGCGGCACTGATCAAGCCGACGGCAATCGGTCCCGCGAACATGCCTATGTCATGCGTCAGACGCCAGGCACCGAGGAATTCCGCACGTTGACCCGGCGGTGCGACGCCCGCGCCGACAGTCATGATGATGCCGTTGCTCACGCCATTGGCGAGCCCGAGCAGGACGGCGGCACCGGTGAGTTCGAGCGCCGTCGAGGTGAGCGGAAGCGCCGCGAAGCCGACCGCGAACAGCAACATCGACGGTACGCCGGTGGCGCGGCTGCCGTAGCGATCGAGCAGGATACCGCCCGGGTAGGACAGCAGCACGTCCATTGCGCCGGCGATACCGAATATCAGGCTCGTGGCTGCGGCACTCACGCCGATATGCGCGGCCCACAGTGGGAGCAGCGCGGTGCGCGTCGCCCTGGCACCACCCATCAGCAGTGCCGCCAGCCCGAGTGTGCCCAGCACCCTGCGGTTTTCGACGACCACCGAACGCAGGGTGTGATCGGCGGCATCCGTATCGTCGGCGGCGGCCGAACGGATGGCGAGCATCGCCACGCCCGATGCGACGGTCGTGCCGAACTGCAACCACAGCGCACCGCTCGGCCCCATCGCGTACACCATTCCGGCCCCGATGAAGGGTCCGCAGAACGATCCGAGGCGCGAGGCGCCGGCCAAGGCCGAGAACGCACGGCCCCGCTCGTCCGGTGGCACAACGGCCACGATGTAGGACTGTCGCGCCAAACCCCATACCGCACTGGCGGTTCCATTGAGCAGCACACCAACCGCAAGCACCCCGGTATGCGGGGCGAGGATCGCGCACAGCACCCCGACCAGACCGAGGCCCGATCCGACGGCGATCGCCCCGCGTTCCCCGATGCGCGCGACGATCCGCCCCGCGGGCAGATCGGCCAGCACCATACCCAACCCGCTCAGCGCGACGACGATTCCGGCGACACCGGCCGACGCACCCAGATCCAATGCGCGCAACGCGTACATCGGTGCGGCCGCGCCGGATCCGATGCCGTAGAGCACCACCGGTACGAACACAGTCCACACCAGTGAACGCAGGCGAACGGATTCTGTTGTGGCGCCGACGCGCTCGCTCATAGCGTCCGCGACATGCGAAGGCACCGGTGCAGATGGTCCGGCGCTCGACGGGACGGGCCAGGCCACTCACGTCGAACACTGATGCAGCACATGCTTTCCCACGACGAAGCCGCCTTGCTACCGCCACCGGATGCCAGCCGGTACGGCACCCGTGTGGTGTTGCCGGTGCCGTTGGGCCCAACGATGGCAGTAGTTCTCTCGGCTCGATGCGGACCGATACAGTCGCTCACCGCGCGAGCGCCGGTCGCTGGGCGTGCCGGCTCTGCGGCCGCGGCAGACCGAAGTGGTCGCGCAGTGTGGTTCCGGTGTATTCGGTGCGGAACAGGCCGCGCCGCTGCAGGATCGGGACGACCTGCTCGGCGAAGACCTCCAGGCCACCCGGGTAGTAGGGCGGCATCACATTGAAACCGTCGGCGGCGCCATTGCGGAACCATTCCTCGATGGTGTCGGCGACCTGTTCGGGCGTACCGGCGAAGACTCGATGTCCCCTAGCACCGGCAAGGCGATGCAGCAGCCCGCGCACGGTGGGCCGTTCCCGCTGCACGATTCCGGCGACCACCTGCCGACGGCTGCGCTCGTTATCAGTGACATCGCCCGCATCGCTGAATAATTCGAGCGGTACCGGTTCATCCAGCGGCAGGTTCCGCAAGCTCTCCCCCGCGATGCCCTCCAACTGCTTCAGCCCGTATTCGGGCACCGTGAGCTCGTTGAACTCCCGCTCCAACCGTTTGGCCGCCGCCTCGGTGTCGCCGATGAACGGGCTGATGCCGGGCAGGATCTTGATCTGGTCGGCGTCCCGGCCGAATTCGGCGGCCTTGGCCTTGATATCGGCATAGAACGCCTGCGCGTCCTCGAGCCGCTGGTGTGCGGTGAAGATCGCCTCGGCGTACCGGCCCGCGAAGGCCCGGCCGTCATTCGATGCGCCGGCCTGTACGAGCACCGGATGTCCCTGCGGGGTGCGCGGCGCGTTGAACGGTCCACGCACGCTCAGGTATTCGCCGACGAAGTCGATCGGATGGATCTTGTCCGGATCGGCGTAGATGCCCGCCTCCTGGTCCAGCAGGATGGCGTCGTCCTCCCAGCTGTCCCACAGCGCGACGACCGCATCGACGAATTCTCGCGCCCGCGCGTATCGCGTCGCGTGATCGGGATGTTTGTCGAGCCCGAAATTCGCTGCGGCGAGATCGGTTCCGGTGGTGACGATATTCCAGCCCGCCCGGCCACCGGAGATGTGATCGAGCGTGGAGAACAGCCTGGCCAGGTTGTAGGGCTCGTAGTAAGTGGTGGACGCGGTTGCGATCAGGCCGAGATGGGTTGTGGCCGTCGCGATCGCGGTCAGCAGGGTGATCGGTTCCAGACCGGAGGCCGCATTGTGCTTGACATTGGTGCGCAGCGCGGGCCCGTCGGCGAAGAACACCGCGTCGAGTTTCGCGGCTTCGGCCGTGCGGCCGATCTCCTGGTAGTAGGCGACATCGTAGATCCGGTCGGGTCGGCTCTGCGGATGCCGCCAGGCCGCCTCGTGATGTCCGGAGGGGTAGATGAACGCATTGAGGCTGAGTTGGCGGGTCATGAGGCTTTCTTTTCATCGTGCAGGGCCGCGACATCGACGCCGAGGCTGGAGAGCAGCAGCTCGCGCAGGCGGTTGAAGTCCGGATCGATGTGGCGGCGTGGACGTTCCAGATCGATGCGCTGGTCGACGGCGATGCGTCCCTCGTCGAGGACGAGTACGCGGTCGGCGAGCAGCACCGCTTCATCGACATCGTGGGTCACCAGCAAGACGGCCGGCTTGTGCCTGGCGCACAGATCCTGCAGCAGCACATGCATTTTGATGCGGGTTAGCGCATCCAGCGCACCGAAGGGCTCATCGGCCAGCAGCAACTCCGGTTCCCGGACCAGGGAACGCGCCAAAGCGACACGCTGTTGCTCACCTCCGGAAAGCTCCTTGGGCCAGGCCTTTTCCCGCCCGGCGAGGCCGACTTCGGCCAGCGCGGTGCGACCGCGCTCGGCAGCATCGGCACTCTTCAAACCGAGAGTCACATTGTCCAGTACCCGATTCCACGGCAGCAGCCGCGAGTCCTGGAACACCACCGCACGTTCGGTCGGCACCCGCAACTCACCCGAGCCGAGGACGTCGCGATCCAGCTCGGCCAGCGCGCGCAGCAGGGTGCTCTTACCCGAACCGCTGCGCCCGAGCAGTGCGACGAATTCGCCGCGCGCGATATCGAGATCGATACCGTGCAACACAACGCGGTCGCCGAAACCCCTGCGCAGCCCGCGGGTTCGGACCACATTCAGTCCGCGATCGTCTGCCGCCATGACAGCGCCCTCCGTTCCGTCGCGCGCACGGCGAGATCGCCGAACAATCCGAGCAGGCCGTAGATCACCAGGCCGACCACGATGACGTCGATCTGGCCGAAGGTACGCGCCTGCGTCATCAGATAGCCGATGCCGCTGGTGGCATTCACCTGCTCGACCACGACCAGCGCCAGCCAGGAAATGGTTACCGCCAGCCGCAGCCCGGTGAAGAATCCGGGCAGCGAAGCGGGCAACGCGATCCGGCGGATGAATCCCCATCGCGAAAGACCGACCGTCGCAGCCAATTCCACATACCGGCTGTCGACGCCGCGCAGTTGCGCGTGGGTATTGATGTAGATCGGAATCGCCACACTGGTCGTGATGACGATGAGCTTCATGTCCTCACCGATGCCGAACCACACGATGAACAGCGGGATCAGCGCCAGCGTCGGAATCGAGCGTTTGATCTGAATCGGCCCGTCCAGCAGGGCTTCACCGACGCGGCTCAATCCGGCGATCAAGGCGAGAACCACACCGATCACCACGCCGAGCCCGAGGCCCCAGGCCGCGCGCTTCAGCGAGGTCAGCAGGTTCGACTGCAGTCTGCCGTCGGCGAGCAGATCGCGTGCGGTCTCGGCGACCGTCCACGGCGCGGGCAGTGTCTGCTCATCCAGTGCGCCAGAGGCGGATCCGATCACCCATGCCGCGATCAGCAGTACGGGACCGATGGCGATGCCGAACGGAATCGGGCGGCCCGGTCCGAGCCGGGGCCGAGTCGGCTTGCGGCGGGCCAGAACCGGCTCCGCGGCGGTGTGTGAACTTCGTCCGATCCGGCCGAGTACACCGGCATCCAAGGTAGCCATTGCTATTTCGCCTTCGGTTCGAACGCGGCGCCGCTCTCGGTGACGGCCTGGGTGATGACGGCGTCGAAGCGCAGATCGAAATCGTCCGCTGCGCGCACCTTCTTGGGCAGTTCGCCCGCGTTGTCGATCGCGTCGATGGTGCCCTGCTGGCGATCGATGAGCTGCTGATCCAGATGCGGGAAGGTGTAGGTGCCGAACGAGTCGACGATGCGTTTGGCATCATCGGCGCTGACCTTCTGGTTCTCGACGTAGTACTTGCGCGCCCACTCCTCCTGGTGGGTATTGACCCACTGGTAGGCGCGAATATAGGCGGCGACCAGCGCCCGAGTCGCCGCTGCCTTGGCCGGATCGGTCACCGCGGCACGGCGCGCGTACAGGTAGCCGACACCGCCGTAGATGCCGGTGGTCTCCGAATCCGGGATCAGCGAGGCGCCCGCAGTACGCAACAGCCGGGTGACGTTCGGTTCGGCCAGTGGCGCGATATCGACCTGGCCGGTGCGCACCGCGTCCAGGAATTCCGCGAGCTGCAGCCGGACCAGTTGCACATCACTGGGTTTCAGCCCGGCCTTGGCAATCGCCCGCAGCACTGCGGCCTGCTGGGCGGTGCCCTCCGCGTAGGCGATCTTCTTGCCCTTCAGGTCGGCGAGCGTGGTGGCCGTCTTGCCCGGCGCCACCGCGAGTTTCAGTGCGTTGGGATTGGATTGGTAAGCCGCGACGATCGGCACATCCTGACCGGCGACCTGCGCATGGATCGGTGGGACATCGCCGACGGTCGCGACATCGGCGGCGCCGGCCCGGAATGCCTCCAGGATGGCCGGTCCACCGATGAAATTGGCGAACTCCACCTTGAACGGCAGCTTGTCGAGCTCGCCGGAGAACTGGAGTACCGACTTGAACCGCTCTTGTTGATCGGCGAGCACGAGCTTTGTGCCCGCGGGGATTTCGGTGGGCAGCGGAGCGTCGGTTCTACCGACCGGCTTGTCGTCGCTCGCGCAGCCGGTCACACCCAAGCTCGCAACGGTCACCGCAGCGAGCAAGGCGGCGATTGTGCGGCCGCGCAGGCCGGTCAGGAACGTACGTGGTCGGAACATGCGGTGATTGAATCAAGACGAAACCGGCACGCATACGGTTTGCCTTAGCCTGATTCCAACGCAGCGCCCGCCGACTCAGCGCGGCGCCGCCGCGGAAATCGTCGCGCGCACCTGCTCCTGATATCGCTCGATGAACGGCAGGATCTGCTGATCGATGATTCGGTTGTACTCCTCGGGACGCTGCATCGGGTTGGCGTGCCCGGTATTTCGCGGCATGACGACCAACAGCGAGCCGTCGACGCCACCGGCCCGCTCGATGAGTACCTGATGGGAGTACTCGACATCCACCACCCGATCGTTATCCGGATTGCGCGGGCGGATGAAGACGATGGCCGGGCGTGGTTTGCCGTCGGCGGGCCGGGACAGCGCACGCAGATCGTTGATCGCACCGCCCGCCACGATCGCCAGGAACTGCGTCTCGATCAGGCCGTTGCTTGCCACGTCTTTGGAGAAGACCTTCTCGCGCAACACTTCTTCGACGACATCGCGCAATGGCTCGAGCCGGACCCCGGGCAACCCGTTGGCCCCGCGATCGACGAATCGGTCACGGCGCGCGTAGGTTTCGACCGCCAGCCGCAGGGTGCGGCTTTCCCGCGCCCCCGGCAGCCAGCCCATCCAGCGCACCATATCCTCGCCCGCACCGCGACTCTCCGGACGCACCGCATTCAAATCCACCGGCGTGCAGTCCAGCATCACTCCCACCAGGCGCAGGTCGCTGTCGAGATGGATATGCCGCGCGACCTCGAGCGCGATGACCCCACCCATACTGTGTCCGACCAGCACAACGTTCTTCAGCCCCGACATCTGGGCGGCGCGGATGATCAGATCCGCGATCACCTTGGTGTCGATACCTTGATTGTCGTATTTGATGGCCCAGACCACTCCCATATCGCTGAGGGCGGGCAGCGCGGCCGCGGTATTGCTGGCGTTGAGTCCACCGAGACCGACCATATCGACGACGACCGTGTCCCAGTCACGATCGTGCGCGGGGGTGGCGATCGGCAGGACGGCGGGTTCGGTGCGCGCGAGCCGATCGCGTTCCGGGGTGACGTCGTGCACCCAGTACTGGGCGAACACGATGAGCCCAGCGAGCAATATCAAGGCGACCCGCAGCAGCGCCAACCTGGTACGGCGCAACGTCTGCCACCCGTGCCCGAGACGAGTCTCCCGAAGCCGGGCCCTCCGTCGCGCGTCGTCCCAGTCCGAGACGGTGGACGGGTGCCGATCGTCCAACGGCGACATCTTCCCCACTGTAGGTACGGTTCGCGAGTGCTGCCAGGCGAGTGCGCGTGACAATCGCCGAGTTTGCGGCGGAAATGTTCGCCGACAACTGGCCGCAAACCCACGACCAGCAGGTCGAGGTGGCGCGCGCCGTCGCAGGCCCCTACCCAGCTCGAGCGCTGGAATCTGGTGCCTGCGTTCAGTATTGAGCGTGACGATGACTGTGGCTGCTATGAGGGCAGTTCGCCGGTTTCGGCGAGGGTGGCGAGCTTGCCGAGGGAGATGCTCCAGCCGAGTTCGTTCTGGTCGAGCGGGACGCCCTCGGGCAGTCCGTCGTGGACGGCGTTGATCTGGGTGCCGCCGTCGGCGTCGACCAAGTCGATTGTGATGGTCATCTCGCCGGTCACCGAGGGGTCGTCGGTCTCGAATTCGACGATCTGGACTACCTGCTCATCGGGTACCAGCCGCATGAACCGGCCGTGGAAGGTATCGGTCTGCGCGGTGGTTTTGCCGGTGTCGGTCGGCTCGTCGTAGGTGAGCGATATTCGGAAGGTTCCGCCTTCGCGCGGGTCGAATTCGTGCACCTCGCTGGTCATCCCGGTCGGCACCTGCCAGGCCGCCACCGCGTCCGGGTCCAGCAGCAGGCGATATACGGTCGCCCGCGGCGCTTTCACATGCCAGCCGATCCGAGTGGAAGCCACGGGTCGAACGATAGTCGTGCCGCGCCTGATTCGGGTCAGTCCGCAGAACAGCCGCCGTTCACAGCTCACCGGGCCGCCGCTCATCCAACAGTCGCGCTGCGCTCGCTACACAGCCAGAGCTCTCAGTTGCCGGTCGACGCATCTCACCGAGACACCCCGCCGCGGAAACTTACTGGCCGAGCGCTGACCAACCGGGGGTGAACCAATCAGGTGCAGCCGCGGAGAACCGCTCGCGATCCCATGCACCAGCCCCCGCGGGCACCGCGCCGGCCAACTCGACCCCGGTAACCCGAGGCAGATCAATGCGATTGCACTCCTCCGCCAGCCCGGGCTCCTTCGGCCATGAGCCGATAACCAGCCCCGGACAGCGGACACCTGCTGACGACAGCGCGCGCGTGGTCAATTCGGTGTGGTTGAGAGTTCCGAGCCCAGCCGCGGCGACTACGAGCATCGGAGCATCCAGCTTCTGCGCCAGCTCGAGCAGCGTGAATTCGCCGAGGCGGACCAGCAATCCGCCTGCGCCTTCGACCAGGGTCAGATCCGCATCGGCGAATGAGTCGATAGCTGCGGCAGTTTCACTCAATGTCAACAGCGGCTGCCCGCACCGACGCGCGGCGGTATCCGGAGCCAGCGGATCGGGATAGCGCGCGATCTCGATCGTTCTCGTAACGCCGGTGAGGCGTTCGACTTCGGCGAGATCGCCGGGTTCGCCCGGCGCCACACCGGTTTGGGCCGGTTTGCATACCGCCACCGATCGACCGGCGGCCAGCGCGGCTGCGGCGAGCGCGGCGGTCACCACGGTCTTGCCGACCTCCGTCGAGGTACCGGTCACGAACAGCACGCTCATGACTCGCCTCGCTGGCGCTCGGCTATGCCATGCGCGAGGCGCGCTGTGTCGATGATTCGCTCACTTCGTACGCTCATGCGGTCACCAATCCACGCGCCTGCGCCAGCACCTCGCCGAGGACCGTTGCGATGGTGTCGAGTTCGCCGGGAGTCAGATTCGCCCGTGCGGTGAGCCGCAGCCGCGATGTCCCCTCGGGCACGGTCGGCGGACGGAAGCATCCGACATCGAGTCCACGTGCGCGGCACGCCTGCGCGGCGTCATACGCGACCTGCGCCTCGCCGAGCACCACCGAGACAACCGCCGAATCCGGTTTCGCCACACCGGCAATGCGCGCGATATCGGCAGCTCGCTCCAACACCTGACCCGCCATCTCGGGCTCTCGACGCAACAACCGCAGCGCCGCCCTGGCCGCGCCGACCGCGGCGGGTGCGAGTCCGGTATCGAAGATGAACGTGCGCGCCGCATCGATCAGATGCGCACGCACCCGCTCGCTGGCCAATACCACACCGCCCTGCGCGGCAAGGGCTTTCGACAGCGTCGCGGTCACGACAAGATCCGGTTCCCCGGCCAGACCGACCTCGTGCACCAGCCCGCGCCCACCCGCGCCGCGCACACCGAGCCCATGCGCCTCATCCACGATCAATACCGCGCCATTCGCCCGAGTGACCCGGTGCAACTCGGCCAGCGGAGCCATATCGCCGTCGGCACTGAATACCGAATCGGTAAGTACCAGTGCCCGTTCCTCACTCCGCTCGGCCAGCAACCGCTCGACCGCCTCGACATCGCAATGCGCGGCGATCTCCACGCGCGAGCGCGAGAGCCGGCAGGCATCGACCAGCGAAGCGTGGCCGGCCGCATCGGAGACGACCAGCGCATCTCGCCCGGCGAGTGCGGTCACCACTCCGAGATTGGCGGCGTAGCCGGAGGCGAAGACCAAACCGGCCTCGGCGCCGACGAATTCGGCGAGTTCGGTCTCGAGCTGCTCGTGTTCGGCGGTGGTGCCGGTGACGAGCCGGGATCCGGTGGACCCGGTGCCCCAGCGTCGCACGGCCTCGATCGCACCCTCGATGACCTCCGGATGACGTACCAGCCCGAGGTAGTCATTGGAGGCGAGGTCGATCGATGGCGACTGTGCCGCACGGGGTCGCAGCTCACGGCGCAGCCCGACGCGCACGCGCTCGGCGGCGCGTTCGTCGAGCCAGCCCAACGGATCGGTAGTCACAGCTCCGCAGCATACTTGAACACCGTTCAAGCCGCATGGGCGGGGTCTGGTGCTGGTACCGTTGGAGCCAATCGTTGAAGGTCGCCACCGACCGACGGTGGCGCGGCATTTCCGCCAAAGGGAGTAGGGCCGAATGCCACGGTGGGCGATAGTCGTCGAAGAGACAACAGGTTCCGGCGAGCACAAGCGTTGGTCGCCGCGGGTTCTGGCGGAGGTAATCGGCACGCGCGAGCAGGCCCTGGCCAAATTGCACTCGCTCGTGCCCACTTTCACTCCGCAGCATCCGAGACTCCCGGGTCGCCGTGTCCTGCTGCGCGACGGCGACACCTATCTGCTGATCGCCTCCGGCTGGGCCGACGACTACCACTGCGTCTTCCGGGTCTGGGAGATCGTCTCCGACACCGACCGTCCCGAGAACGCCGAAACCGCGCACGACGCCCGCAGACGCGCTTGACATGTCAGGCCTGGGCGGCGGCGACCATACCGGCGGCGATGCGTTCGATGTCCTCGGTCGTACTGATGAAGGGCGGCATGGTGTAGATCAGATCGCGGAAAGGGCGCAGCCAGACGCCCGCTTCGACGGCGGCGTGGGTGGCCTTGCGCATATCCACCGGATGATCGAGTTGCACGACGCCGATCGCCCCCAGCACCCGCACATCCGCCACCCCGGGTAGCGAACGCGCCGGGGCCAGACCGGCATTCAGCTCCGATTCGATACGGGTCACCTCGCCGCGCCAATCCCGTTGCAGCAGTAGCTCGATCGAGGCCACCGCGACCGCACAGGCCAGCGGATTACCCATGAAGGTCGGACCGTGCATGAGCCCGCCGTGCTCGGCGCTGATGGTTTCCGCGATCCGGGAGGTGCAGAGCGCGGCGGCCAAGGTCAGATACCCGCCGGTGAGCGACTTGCCGACACACATGACATCCGGGCTCACTCCGACGTGATCGGCCGCGAAAAGCGCTCCGGTGCGCCCGAATCCGGTCGCGATCTCATCGAAGACCAGCAGCACCCCGTACTCGTCGCTCAGGCGCCGCAGATCGGTCAGATACCGCGGATCGTGCCAGCGCATCCCGCCCGCGCCCTGCACGACCGGCTCCACGATGACGGCCGCGAGTTCCGCCGCATGCGCGGCCAGCAACCGCTCGAACTCGGCCACATACTCGGCCGAATACTCACGCGGCGGTGCCGGTGCGAAGATCTGCTCGGCGAGCACATCGGTCCACAGCGCGTGCATGCCGCCCTGCGGATCGCACACGCTCATCGGCGTGAAAGTATCGCCGTGATACCCGCCGCGCCAGGTGAGCAGCCGCCGCTTTCCCGGCTTACCCGCCGCGCGCCAATACTGCAGGCACATCTTCACCGCGACCTCGACCGATACCGAACCGGAGTCGCACAGGAATACCTTGTCCAGACCGCCGGGCGTCAATTCGACGAGCAATGCGGCCAGCCGAGCCGCCGGTTCATGGGTGAGCCCGCCGAACATCACATGACTCATCCGCTGCGACTGCGCCACCAGCGCGGCATCCAGTACCGGATGCCGATAACCGTGGATGGCGGCCCACCACGAACTCATCCCGTCGACCAATTCCCGACCGTCGGCGAGGGTGAGCCGGGTTCCGGAAGCACCGGAAACCACCAGCGGTTCGGTCGTCGCGGGAAAGCCGCCGTAGGGATGCCAGACATGTTCGGCATCGATGGCGGTGATCTCGTCAAGGGTCAATGCCACAGGATTCCTCGCGGTCGCGTGACAGCCCAGATGGGCTTGAACGCTGTTCAAGTTACCACTCGAGCTGCGCGCGCACGATCCCCCGTCGAATTCCACACCGACACGACCGTTCCGACGTATTCTTTGACTAAGTCAAAGATTGGGAGCCGCCGTGACCACCATTGCCGCCGCCGACATCGACGCCGTGCGCGAATTCAACCGCCGCTACACCCGGGTCATCGGGGTGCTGCGCGAGGGCCTGCTGGACAGCGAATATTCACTCACCGAAGCGCGAATCATGTTCGAACTGGCCAACTCCGGCGCGAGCGAGGTCGTCACGCTGCGTCGCACACTCGACCTGGACCCCGGCTATCTGAGCCGCATCCTGGCTCGCTTCGAAAAGGACGGGCTGGTCCAGCGCAATCGCTCCGAAAGCGATGGGCGACGCCAAGAGGTTCGGCTGACCGACCGCGGCAGGGAGATCTTCGCCGTACTCAATCAGCGCTCGAGCGCCGAAGTCGGCTACCTCCTCAATGCGCACAAACCCGCCGAGCGCGCGCGACTGATCACCTCCATGCGCACCATCCAGCGCATTCTCGACGGACCAGGCCTCGGCGAATTGGTACTCCGCGCGCCGAAACCCGGCGACTACGGCTGGGTCATCCAGCGCAATGCCGCGCTCTACGCCGCCGAATACGGATGGGACGCCAGCTACGAAACGCTCGTGGCCCGCATTGTCGCGGACTATCTGGACGACCACGACGAGCATCGCGAACACGCCTGGATCGCCGAATACGACGGCGAGCCGGTGGGCTGTGTTTTCTGTGTCGCGGAGAACGAGACCACGGCCCGACTGCGGCTACTGCTGGTCGAGCCGACCGCGCGCGGCCTCGGCGTCGGCTCCGCACTGGTCGAGCGCTGCTTGCGATTCGCCACCGAGGTCGGCTACCGCGACATGGTGCTGTGGACCAACGACATCCTGACCTCCGCGCGGCATATCTATCAGCGCGCGGGTTTCGAACTCGTCGAATCGAATCCGCACCACAGCTTCGGCCACGACCTGGTCGGCCAGACGTGGCGACTGACGCTGCCTGCCCGGCAGTGAAACTCAGTCGCTCAGCGCCTCGTGTACGCGGCTCAGCGATTGCCGCAGCTCAGCCACCCTCGCCCACTCAGAGTCGCCACCAGCTTCCGCTCGATCCGTATGATCTGCTCCGCCGCCACGCCGAGCGCCGCATGTCCCTCGGTAGTCAGCACTACGAGCCGTGCCCGCCGATCATCCGGGTCGATCTTCCGTTCCGGCTGGAACATCAACTGCCGGAGGCGGACCGGCAGGCGGGCCGCCACTGGCATCCGGTACTCAGCGAATCGTGGACCTGCGTAGCGGTCGGCCGCGCTTCAAGATCGATGGCACGGAAACCGTTGTGCATCCGGGTGATTCACTCACCGCGCCACCGCGCGCGGTACACGAGTTCTGGAGCGAGGCGCCCGATACCGTCTTCGACCACGAGATCCGCCCGCCGCTGCGGCACTGGGAGATGTTCCAGCTCTGGCACAACCTCGACGCCGCACACAAGACCACCGTCCGCTCCCGGATGCCGCGCGACCCCGTTGGCGCTGGCATTGCTGTGGGATTACCAGGACGGCTATCTCGCGGGCATCCCGGTCTGGCTGCAGGATGCGGTATTCGGCGGACTTGCCCGCCTGGCCACCCGAATCTGCTACCGGCGGCGCTGGCTCGAAACCGGCCCCGACCAGGACTGACTCGCCCGGCCGCAACCACCCGCACGGAGCGCGATCCGGCTGGCGCTAGTGTCGTTGACATGGCTCAGCCCGACGCAGCGCCCGGTGAGGTGACACCCCTCGGTGTCTGGCCCGGCACCGCCTACCCACTGGGCGCGACCTACGACGGCGCAGGCACCAATTTCTCGGTGTTCTCCGAGGTTGCCGACGCGGTCGAACTGTGCCTTATCGCCAGGGACGGCACCGAAACCAGAGTGCCGCTGGAAGAGGTCGACACCTACGTCTGGCACGCCTATCTCCCGACCATCGGACCCGGCCAGCGCTACGGCTTCCGGGTGCACGGACCCTACGATCCCGAGCACGGATTGCGCTGTGATCCAAGCAAATTGCTGCTCGATCCCTACGGCAAGGCCTTCGACGGCGAATTCGACAACGACTCCTCGCTCTACACCTACGGCGAGGATTCGCTGGGGCACACCATGACCGGCGTGGTGATCAACCCGTTCTTCGACTGGGGCGCCGACCGTCCACCGAATCGGCCCTACCACGAGACGGTCATCTACGAGGCGCACGTCAAGGGCATGACGATGACGCACCCCGATATTCCGGAGGAATTGCGTGGCACCTACGCCGGTATCGCACATCCGGCGATCGTGGAACATCTGAAGGAACTCGGCATCACCGCGATCGAGCTGATGCCCGTGCACCAATTCCTGCACGACCGCGTCCTTTTGGATCAGGGACTGCGAAACTATTGGGGTTACAACAGCTTCGGCTACCTAGCCCCGCACAACGAATACGCGGCCAGCCCACGCGGCGGTGCGGCGGTCACCGAATTCAAGGCCATGGTGCGCGCACTGCATGCCGAGGGCATCGAGGTGATCCTCGATGTCGTCTACAACCACACCGGCGAAGGCAATCATCTCGGGCCGACCCTGGCCTTCCGCGGGATCGACAATGCGGCCTACTATCGCCTGGTCGACGAGGACCCGTCGCACTACATGGACTACACCGGCACCGGTAACAGCCTGAACGTGCGCCACCCACATACGCTGCAGCTGATCATGGACTCGCTGCGCTACTGGATCCTGGATATGCACGTCGACGGGTTCCGCTTCGATCTCGCCGCCACACTGGCCCGCGAACTGCACGATGTGGACCGGCTCTCGACCTTCTTCGATCTGGTGCAACAGGATCCGGTGGTCAGCCAGGTGAAGCTCATCGCGGAGCCCTGGGACGTCGGCGAGGGCGGCTACCAGGTCGGCAATTTCCCCGGCCAGTGGACCGAATGGAACGGCAAGTACCGCGACACCGTCCGCGACTACTGGCGCGGTGAACCCGCCACCCTCGGCGAATTCGCCTCCCGGCTCACCGGATCCTCGGATCTGTACGAGGCAACCGGACGCAGGCCGAGCGCGAGCATCAACTTCATCACCGCACACGACGGCTTCACGCTGCGGGATCTGGTGTCCTACAACGAGAAACACAACGCGGCCAATGGCGAGGGCAATCGCGACGGCGAGAGCTACAACCGCTCGTGGAACTGCGGGGTGGAGGGTCCCAGCGACGATCCGGAGATACTCGCATTGCGCGCCAGGCAGAGTCGCAATCTGCTGGCAACGCTGGTGCTCAGTCAGGGCACCCCGATGCTCGCCCATGGCGACGAGATGGGCCGCACACAGCAGGGCAACAACAATGTCTACTGCCAGGATTCACCGCTGGCCTGGATGGATTGGTCGCTGATGCAGACGAATTCGGACCTTTTCGAATTCACCAAGCGGGTGATCGCACTGCGCACGGCGCATCCGATATTCCGGCGCCGCCGCTTCCTCGCGGGCCGGCCGATCCGCTCGAAAGAGCACGCCCGCGATATCGCCTGGCTCACCCCGGCGGGCGAGGAGATGACACCCGCCGACTGGGACAGCGGTTTCGGCAAGTCGCTGACCGTCTATCTCAACGGCCTCGGCATCAACGAACCCGGCCCGCGCGGCGAGCGCATCACCGACGATTCGTTCCTGCTGTGCTTCAACGCCCACGACAGCGGACTCGACTTCGTACTGCCCGATCCGGATTACGGCGCCGAATGGGCTGTCGCACTGGATTGTTCGGTGCCCGACGGCCGCGCCGATGCCACCTATCCGGCGGCGAGCACCGTCGCCGTCCCCGCCCGCTGTCTGCTCGTCCTCCACTGCCCCGCATAACCGAAACCGCCGATGACCGAGACGCCGAAGATCGAGACGCCCAAGTCCGATATGCAGACCCACCACACCGACCCCATCTCCCGTGGCCGCACCCCGGCCCGGCAGACGACGGTTCGCAGCACCTACCGACTCCAGCTGCGCCCCGACGCGTTGACCTTCACCGATGCCCGCGCGATCGCGGAATACCTACAGCAGCTGGGTATTTCGCATCTGTACCTGTCGCCGATCCTCACCGCGACGGTCGGTTCGACGCACGGGTACGACGTCACCGATCCCACCACGGTTTCGGCGGCCCTCGGCGGCCCGGCCGGACTCAAGGCACTCGCGGACGAAGTGCGCAGCCGCGGTATGGGTTTGATCGTCGATCTGGTGCCCAACCACGTCGGCGTGGCCGATCCCAGGCAGAACCCGTGGTGGTGGGACGTGCTGCGCAACGGCCGCGAATCACAGTTCGCGCATTTCTTCGATATCGACTGGAGCGCGGGCAATGGCGCGGGCGGCCGGCTGGCGCTGCCGGTACTGCAGAGCGAAAACGATCCGGCCGCACTGACGGTGGACCGGACCGGTTCGGAACCGATGCTGGCACTGCACGATCTACGCTTCCCCATCGCGGCGGGCACCGACGGCGACAATGCGCTGCGCATCCACGACAAACAGCACTACCGGCTGGTCAGCTGGAAGGCCGGGCTGTGCACCTACCGGCGGTTCTTCGCGGTCGGCAGCCTGGCCGCGGTGCGCCAGGAGGATCCCGAGGTCTTCGAGATCACCCACCGCGAGCTGGCCGCGTGGTGCGAACACGATCTGATCGACGGCGTCCGGGTCGACCATCCGGACGGATTGTCCTATCCCACCGCGTATCTGACGAAGCTGCGTCGGCTCATCGGCCCGCACCGGCTACTACTCGTGGAAAAGATCCTCGCCAACCGCGAACCACTGGATAAGACGCTTCCGGTCGACGGCACCACCGGCTACGACGCCCTGTCCGACTACGGCGGCGTACTGATCGACCCCGACGGCGAACAGGCGCTGACCGAACTGTCGCGCAAAGTCGCCGGGCACGGCAGCGACCGCGCCTGGATCGGCGAAACCGAACACCGCATCAAACGCGCGGTGGCGGAGAACATCCTGGCCCCGGAGATCCGGCGCCTGGTCGCCGCGATCAAGCGCGACGCGCACGCCGAAAGCTTCGACACCATGGCGTTGACCAATGCCACCATCGAGGTGCTGGCCTTCATGCCGGTCTACCGCGTGGATTACGCGCCGCTGGCCGGTATGACCGGCGCGGTGGTCGCCGAGGTGGAGAAGCGCAATAGCGAGTTGACGGTGCCGCTGAGCGTGCTGGTGGCGGCGCTGGCGTCCGACGGCGAGGCGGCCGTTCGATTCAGCCAGGTCTGCGGTGCGATCACCGCGAAGGCCGTCGAGGACACCATGTTCTACCAGGCGGCGCGGCTGGTATCGCTGCAGGAGGTGGGCGGCAATCCGGCCCGATTCGGCCACTCGCTCAACGAATTCCACCTGTCCAATAGCGAACGCGCGCAACGCTGGCCCGCCACCATGACGACACTGTCGACGCACGACACCAAGCGCGGAGAGGATGTGCGCGCCCGGATCGGGTTGCTGTCCCAGGCCGCGGAGACCTGGGCGCGTGCCGTCGAATCCTGGCAGGAGATCACCCCGGGTCCCGACGGCGCGACGACGTTGTTCCTGCTGCAGAACATGTTCGGCGTCTGGCCCGCCGACGGCCGACCGGCCTCGTCCGTGGCCGGACTGCGCGAGCGACTGCATCTGTTCGCGGAGAAAGCGATTCGCGAGGCCGGTGTCCATACCTCCTGGGAGGAACCTGATGTCGAATTCGAGAAGCAGGTGCACGGCTGGCTGGATGCGGTGATCGACGGGCCGGTCGGCTCCGAAATCGGTGATCTGGTGCACGAACTCGCCCCGCACGCCTGGTCGGATTCGCTGTCACAGAAGCTGCTGCAGCTGTGCGGGCCCGGAATTCCCGATATCTATCAGGGCTGCGAGCTGTGGGAGGACACGCTCGTCGATCCGGACAACCGCCGCCCGGTGGATTTCGCGGCCCGTGCCGGACTGCTGCAATCACTTACCGGCACACCGGCTCTGGATACCACCGGCGCGGCCAAGATGTGGATCGTCGCCTATGCACTGTGGTTGCGCCGCGAACGTCCGGACTGTTTCGTCGGCGGCACCTACCTGCCGCTGTTCGCCACCGGCGAGCAGGAGAGCAGGCTGGTCGCCTACGCGCGCGGCCGGGCCGGTGAGACGCCCGAGGTGATCGTGGCCGCCACCCGGCACAGCCTCGGTCTGGCCGAAACCGGGTGGGCCGATACCACTTTGGAGCTGCCACAGGGCAACTGGACCGACCGGCTGACCGGCCACACCTTCCAGGGCCGGGCGCGATTGGAAAAGCTGTTCGCCCGGCTGCCGGTGGCACTACTCGTGCGCTGAGGGCTCCTCCGGCGTGATGGCCGTTACCGTGCCGGTCTTCTCGATCAGCGTTTCGGGCACCATTCCGTCATTGTCCTTCAACCAGCGCCGCAGATTCGCGGGTCGGTAGTCCGTGGCGTCGTGCGCGGTGGAGGCCAGGCGCACGCCGCGGTCTCCGTCGGTGTACAGCCGCCGCCAGGAATCCCAGTAGAACCGCGGATTCCTCGGCTGGCGAATGGTGCGCAGCACATTGAGGATTCGGTATCCGATGCCGAGCGAGCGATGCAATTCCATATGTTTCGCACCCGAGGCCGCGCACCGCTGGGACAGCCCCTCGAGCCGGTCGCGGTCGAAGACGAGTCCGACCGCCTCGGCCTGTTCGACCATCCAGCGCAGCGTGATATCGGAGAGTCCGCATTCCTTGTAGCCGCCGCCGACATCGCTGTGCACGCCCTCGAACCAGACCTGCTTCACCCGGTCGTAGTCGCGGGAGTACTTCACATCCGGTTCGATCGGCACCTCCCAGAGGCACGGTTCGAAATTGCGTCGCCGCTCATCGAGTGCCAGGGCCTGCCGCGCGCAGTAGACATTGCGCCCGAGCTTCACATCGTGGAACCGGTGTCGCAGCGACGTCAGTCCGGGCACGCCGAGTGCGCCGACGGTATCGAAGACCCCGATGAAGTCGATCTTGGCCGGAGCGTCCCAGCAGTTCGCCTTGCGGAAGTCGATCCACTCCTGCGGCTCCTTCGGATCCGGATTCTGCGCGGTCCGCTGCGGCGCGGGCTGATGGTGAATCCGCAAGGCGTCCGGGTACTTTCCTTCGATCATCGCATCGGGTGTCATGATTCCGATGCGGCCGATCAGACCGGCCAGGCTACGCGCGGTGTACGCACCGCGGCTGAAACCGAAGATGTAGATCTCATCCCCTGGCTGCCAGTTCAGTGCCAGATGCCAGTACGCCGAGGACAGATTCGCCTCGAGTCCGAGTCCGAACGCACCACCCATCAGGCGGTCGGCCAGGAAGCCGCGCGCGCCCGGCCCGGATACGTAGCTGACCCACTGCGGGATCGACTCCCCCGATGGTCCCGGCGCCTCGTACCGGATCGTCTGCGCGATCTTGATGATATTCGATACCGTGTTGCTGGATTCGGCCTTCCATGTGCCGTCGCAGCAGACCACCAGTCGTTTCATGAGTAGATCCTCCGCCCCGATTACCGTCGAAACCTGCGTACTCGACTACCCGAATCATCGAGGCATCCGCGGCGGATGTTAATGAAAATGTTGTCTTTCAACGCAAAAGGCACGCTCCGAACGGGATTTTCGCGAGTACCCTGGCGCGGCTGCGACCGGGTGGGATCGCCGAATACCGCTGCCAGCGAAGCGTCGATGAAACGGGTGTCGGTCACTCGGGTTCGGTCGGCGGTTACGGTGGGCAGATGCTCCACGGAAGAGAAGTCGAACAAGCCCGGATCGATCGGCTTCTCGAGGCGGCTCGTGCGGGGCGCAGCGATGCGCTCGTGGTGCGCGGCGAGCCGGGCATCGGAAAGACGGCGCTGTTGGATTATGCGGCGGCGCAGGGGATTCCGGCGGTGCGCAGTGCCGGAATCGAGTCCGAGGCGGAATTGCCGTTCGCGGGGCTGCATCTGCTGATCAAGCCGGGAATGGCACTGGTGGACGGATTGCCCGCACCGCAGCGGGATGCGCTGCGCGGGGCATTCGGTCTGGCGCAGCATGATCCGGCGGATCGGATGTTGATCGGATTGGCGGTGCTGTCACTGCTGGCGGAGGAGGCGGCCGAGGGGCCGCTGCTCTGTTTGATCGATGACGCGCATTGGCTGGATCGGGCGACGGCGGAGACGCTGCTGTTCGCGGCGCGGCGACTCGACGCCGAGGGCGTGGTGATCATCTTCGCGACGCGGACCGGCGAGCAGGATTTTCCCGCGCCCGGCCTGCCCGAACTCGCGCTGACCGGCTTGACGCAGGAGTCGGCGGCCGCGCTGGTGGACAGTCGCGGTCCGGATCTTTCGCCCGCCATCCGGTACCGATTGCTCGCCGAGGCGGGCGGTAATCCGCTGGCGCTGCTGGAACTGCCCGCAGTTCTGGCGGCAGAGGGCAACGATTCCAGTCATGGGCCGAATCCCTTGCCGCTGACACAGCGGCTCCAGGTGGCATTTCACGGCAAAGTGACCAAGCTGCCTTCAGCCACCCGGACGTTGCTCCTGACAGCGGCCGCGGCGGGCACCAACGATCTCACCACGGTGCTGCGTGCGGCCGACGAACTCGGAGCGCAGCTATCGGACCTACAGCCCGCCGCGGACGCCGGTTTGGTCGGTAGTGATGGCGTGAGCGTGCGCTTCCGGCATCCCCTGCTGCGTTCGGCGGTCTACCAGGGTGCGCCGCTGACGCAGCGGCTCGCCGCGCACGCCGCCCTCGCCGCCGCGCTGACCGAACCCGAGAACGCCGACCTACGGGCCTGGCATCTGGCCTCGGCGGCGACCGGTCCGGATGAGACCACCGCAGCAGCGCTGGAGGACACCGCCGATCGCGCGCGTCGGCGCAGCGGCTATTCCGGCGCCGTCGCCGCGTACGAACGCGCCGCGGGTTTGAGTACCGACGCGAGTGCCCGCGTTCGACGGCTGGTGGCTGCCGCCGAAACCGCCGGTGAGGCCGGACAATTGGACCGTGCCGGCCGACTGGCCGATCGCGCGGCCGGTTTGAGCACCGACCGAATGCTCGGGGCCCGATTGGATCTGGTTCGCGCCACCGCGGAATTCGGTGCGGGCAAACCACTCTCGGCGCATCAGCTATTGCTCGCGGGTGCTGATCTGGTGCGCACCGACGATTCGCCCCGTGCCGCGCGCATCCTCATGCAGGCGGTGCACACGGCCTGGTACCTCGGCGCACCGGAACTCGCCGAGATCGCCGCGCACATCAACGCATTGGACCTGCCCGACGCCGAGCCGATGACACCCATCGCCCGCTACACGGTCGCGGGCATCGACGGCCGATTCACCATCGACCTGCGCGACGCGGCCGCGGCCGCCCGCCGCAACGGTGCGGACAGCCCGCGCGATCTGGTGCAGATGTGCGGCGTCGGGCTGGTCGTCGGCCAGGACGAACAGGCCGCGGAGCTGGCGCAGACCCTCATTGCCGAATGCCGCGAACAGGGCCGCATCGCACTGCTGCCGACCCTGCTGTTCTTCCGTGCCGAGACCGAACTGTTCCTCGGCCGACCGCGCGAGGGTCGCATCGCCGCACTCGAAGGACTGCGGATCGCCGAGGATATCGGGCAGCGGCATTGGATCAGCCAGATGTCGAGCTATCTCGCCTATCTGGCGGCAGTGGAGGGGCGCGAACAGGATTGCCGTGAGTTGGTCGACCGTGCCCTGGCCGAGGAACTCGGCGGTGCGGCCGCGCCCGGCGCACCGTGGACCCTGGCCGCGCTCGGCGTGCTCGATCTCGGCCTCGGCAAGGTCGACAGTGCGCTGTCCCGGCTGGAGTTGTTGACCGTCGAACCTGCCCGCCACCACGTGATCGGCCTGCGTGCCCTACCGGATCTGATCGAGGCGGCGGTGCGGATAGGCAACGCGGAGCGAGCAGGTGACGCACTGGATCGCCTGCGCGCCTGGGCGAAGGTCTCGCGACAAGAGTGGGTCACCGCGCTGGTCGAGCGCTGCCTGGCATTGACCGGGCCGGAAGCCAAGGCGGAGAGCCACTTTCAAACCGCACTGGCACGCGGCGGGCGCCCCTTCGAACAGGCCAGAACCCAATTGCTTTTCGGTGAATGGCTACGACGCAACCGTCGAAAGTCCGAGGCGCGCAACCAACTTCAGCCCGCCTTGGAAACCTTCGACCGTCTCGACGCCGCACCGTGGGCCGAACGCAGCCGCACCGAACTCGCCGCCCTCGGCGTCGGTACCACAACCCGCCCCACCACGGGCATTCTCGCCCGCCTCACTCCCCAAGAACTCCAGATCGTCCGCCTCGCCGCCCAAGGAATGTCCAACCGCGACATCGCCGCCCAACTCTTCCTCAGCCCCCGCACCGTAGGCCACCACCTCTACAAGGCCTACCCCAAACTCGGCGTCCTCTCCCGCACCGAACTCCCCGACCTCCCCCTCGACGTCGCCTAGGACGCTGCTGAATAAGGCTGATTCCGGGGGTGGGGGGGGGGGGGGGCGGGGGCGGGCCCGCGCGGCGGGGGTGGGTGGTGGGGGGGGGGGGTGT
>NZ_JBIAFV010000030.1:0-5557 GCF_042869435.1 Nocardia sp. NPDC006982
AGCGGGCCGCCGCGGAGTGATTTCCGGGGCGGCCCGCTGGATGGTGGATCTGAATCAGGCAGCGCGGCGGGCACGAGAATGGCCCTTGACCGTCGGAGCTACCTCGACAAGGCCGAACCGGATGCGGCACGCAGAGCAGAAGCCGTCCTCGTTGTTCACCGTGCAGTAGGTCAAGCAGCCATCGCACTTGCGCTGGTGCTGGTTTGCTCCCCGAGCCGGACCGCGTTTGTGAGCCGAGGCATTGGTGGACCTCGCAGCACTGGGCTTGGAGGCCAGCACCGGTTGACCGGGAAGGCCCGGATTCTCCCGGAGGAAGGTGGTGATGACCTTGCACATCGGATGCGGTGCGGCGCGTCGCCACACGTCACCGAGGATTGCGCGTGCAGCGCCGGGGTAGGCGTTGGCGATGAACCGGCAACGCGAAAGGACAAACTCCTCGGTAGTGAATGCACCGGGAGCGGGCGGGATGCCTGGGCGGCCGTCCTCGCGGCACAGATCGCACAGTCCGTCATCGCTGACACGACGGCCACCGCGATGATGCATCTGCAGGTTGTCGAGTTCACATCGCTCGATGAAGCAGGACACGCAGCGCCAGCCGACGACCCGGGACATGGCCTGATGAATCATGTCGATTCCGTTGCCCTGGAACGGGATCTGCTCACGAGCATCGCCATTTGTCCTCAGCTTGGTTCGAGCCGCGGCGAACGCTTCACGTTCTTCGTCGGAGATTCGGCCGCGGCGCGGCTTTGTTTGGGCGGCGGCACGACGCTTGGCCACATCGCTCCCATCACGCAGGTAGGTGTTCGCCGCGGCATCGCGACGTTGATTGTTCGCGATCGCGTTCTGGCTGTCCCATAGGTCACGTGCCGCGTCGTCGTACTGCTCGGCGACGTAGGAGACATAGAAGCCGTCCCACATCTTCTGTGCGTCGGCGTCGTCCTTGCCACGGGCACGGCGAGGCGTGTCATTGTCTGCTTCTCGTCGCAGTTCGGCTGCGGCTGCGGCGATTCGGCGTGCCTGCTCGGCGCGCTGGCGGTTCGCGACGACGCGTGGATCGCGGTCGGCTGCGGCACGAAGGGCGGCCTCGTCTTCGACGGGCGGACGCTGCCACTCAGGCAGTGCCGTCTCCTCGGCGACGGAGTCGGTGAACATCGTGGCGCAGTAATCGGCGACGATGGGATCTTCCCGTTCGGGAAGTTCGCCCTCCGGTCGGACGCGGGGACGTTGCTGGATCCGTCGACGAAGCTTTTCCTTATCGAAGCGCGCGTCATCGATCGCTTTGGTGAGCTTGCCTTTCAAGTTGGGCGCGCGGTAGTAGTCGCGGATAGGCATCCGCGGCATCTCGGCCACTTCCAGGGCCACCGGGTTCTGTATCGCGTCCCACTGCTGATCTAACAGTCGGCGCTGGTACAGCGTGGGATCGGTCAAAGGTGCACACGCATCAATGCACTCGGCCAGATGAGGTTCGGCCTTCTTGACGGATTCGAGCCAGATGTTGGTGTTGGCGAACTTGTGCGTGGAATACATCTCCGCCATCCGCTCCAGAAATGCCCGGTCCTGGGGAGTGGCGAACTCGAGTGCTTTGAAGAACGCGTGGCGTGCCGCGACGCGATTGGTTTCGAAGAGATAGTCGATGTAAGAGATTTGATCGAGGAAGGAGATGTGCTCCACGGGAGTGTTCCTGTCTTCGCGATTTGCGGTGTAACCCCGTCGGAAGTTGCCTCTTCCGAAGGGATTTTCGGCTGGTCGGGCGACCAGCCCGTGGGCGTTAAGCCAGGTGGGAGGACGACACGCGGGAGGGAACGCGCCGATTCGGGCGGGAACGAATTTCCTGCGCTGACCACCCAGACATGACGGCTCGGTGGGACGCCGCGCCAGGGAAATTCGTTTTCGCACGGGCGCGGGCCCGGACGCGTGGCGGCGTCCCACCTGGTAGCCCTCGGTCGGGCTGGGCGCACGGCCAGCCGAAAATCCCGGCCATCCCAGCCCTCTCAGCTGTCCAGCGGCTGGGACCGCAGGCCCCGCCGCTGGACAAGAATCGCTGAGTCCGAGGATCAGAACGGAGGCGCAGCTCCGTCGCTGCCGCTGTCAAAGGAGCCAGCAGCGGGGGCGTTCCCCCACGGATCGTCTGCGACATTGGTGGTCGAGGAGCTCGCCCATCCGTCGCCGCTACCGTTGGTCGCGCGACCGCCACCGCTGCGGGCCCCGGCTCCGGCCATTGTCGGAGAGTCCCGGCGGGAGTTCTTGGTGACCTTGGCCGTTGCGTACTTCAATGCGGGCCCGATTTCGTCGACTTCCAGTTCTACGACGTATCGCTTCTCGCCTTCGCGAGTCTCGTAGTTGCGTTGCTTGAGTCGGCCTGAGACGATGACTCGCATGCCGCGGGTGAGCGTTTCGGCGACATTCTCGGCGTGTTCACGCCACACGTTGCATCGCATGAACAGTGCTTCGGCGTCTTTCCATTCGTTGCTGTTTTGATCGAAATACCGTGGTGTCGAGGCGACAGTGAAATTCACGACCGCTGCGCCAGCGGGAGTGAATCTCAGTTCAGGGTCGGCAGTCAAGTTGCCTATCACGGTGATGACGGTGTCTCCAGCCATGCTGAGTACTCCTTCGAGTGTTGTTGGATGAGAACAGTGATCGCGTGCACGCCCTGCGCGTCGTCGTTGCCCCCGGCGATGTCGGCGACCGGGGACGGCAGGCGCGTGAATCGGGGCGTGTTCAGGTGTCGAAACCGCCCGCGCGCGGGTAGTCGAGGAACACCCGCAGTCGGTGGTGTTGTGGATGGGCCGCGCTGGGTCAGCGGGGGATCGGTCCCAAATCGACGCCGAGGTCGGCGGCGATGCCGCCTCCGGTGTGGGCGAGTCGTCGCAGGGTTTGCGGGCGTACTCCGGTGCGCAGGCAGGTCTCGAGCAGGATCGCCATCGAGTGTGTCGGATCGGCTTGCAGAGCGGCCTGCAGGGCGACACCCGCGAGGATCCCGTCACCGCGGACGTAGGCACTGTAGGCGAGCAGTGTTGCCGCGTCGGCGCGGCCGGAACCCGACAATGCCTGAGCCAACGCCACCCACAGTCGTTCTGCGGGTTCGGCGTACTCGCCCAGAGCCAGTGCGAACAGTGCGTCGCGTACCGTCCGATCCCGCAGCACCGCAGCGAGTTCGGCGTACTCACCGGCGGTAAGGGCGATCCCGGAGTCGGTGTCGGCGACCCGCCACAGGACCCGCTGCAGCTCCTGCCGGTGATAGCTGTCGGGATCGCCGCGCCGCACGGCTTCGACATATCGGTCGTGCGCTTGCGCCATGGCCTCATCGAGGTCCGCCGCGACCTGGGCGGCGAGTTCTGTGTCGGGGGTGAGCAGATCGGTGACTTCGGAGCGCGCGCTGCGGATCGGTCGCCCATTGAGCACGTGGGCGAAGGTCACCATCGAGGTGGCCGGATCCGGCAGCGTCCCACCGCTGTTCGGTTCGAGCAGGTCCCACCACCGTTGCTGCGGTTCGATCGCGCGCACCGCCCACGCTCCCGCGACCAGGATCTCCACCTCCGCGAGGCAGCGGGTGAACGCGGCGACCAGCCTCGTCCATGCCCCGCCGTCTGCACCCTGGAGTTCCGTGTCGTCGGGTTCGGTGATTCGATCATCGACGATCACCATGAGCACAGTGGTCGCGTCCTCGGCTGCGCAGATCGTGGCGACGGCGTCGGCGTAAGCATCCGCCCGATTCGGGTGGGGGTCCTCAGGTAGATCGAACCGCAGCACCGCGTCGATAATCGGTCGTCGCCGATCACCGCGCTCGCGAAGCACTGCCACCACCAGCGAGCGTTCGGGAACGAACCCAACCATCGCGGGCACCGCCACGATCAATTCACCGGGATCATTCACATGCAGCGGCTCGCCCGGATCGATGTCGTGGGAAACCCGATTCAGATCGCCGATGGTGTGATCGATCGAGCGCGATACCGCGTCGTCTGTGTTGTCAGGCATGGAAGTCCTCTCTCGGTCGGGTGTGTGCGATGACCGCGCTGGGCGAGGGGAAACGGCCACCGCGAATCCGGTTGCAGTACCGGATAAGTGCGGGTAGACCGATGTCGATCACGCGGCGCGGCAGCCGAGACCGCTGATGATGTCGAGCCACTACGACAGGTGCGTGAGAGCGGTCGGATAGGCCGACCCGGTAACGGGTGCCGTGCTCGCCGCGAAGTTCGAAAATTGTGGCGATGGAGCGGAGCAGCGGTGGATATCGACAGCGGCGAGTGCCGCCAGGAGGTGGTGTATCGGGTGATCGTCACGGGATCACCAGGCCCCTCGATAAGCACTATGTCCGCATGAAGGGGTCAGTAAGTGCAGTAAACGAATCCGATTATGGTCAGTACTGTGTCTCCGGCCATGCAGGTACTCCTTCAGTAAAGGTGTTTCGGGCGTGACCGATTGACACGCCCAGCCACTGGTTGGGCGTCCCCGTCTGGGGCAGCGGGCGATTTCGATACGCGATGAACTTCCGGACGGACTTCAGCGAGCACACGCATAGACGACCCGTGATCCAGGCGGTGCGAGTGCAGGCGTTTCATCGACCCGGCTTCGGTGTCGACATCTGCGTTCAAGTGCACAAGACCCCCAGGGGGACATGCATCCCTGAGGGTTTCGGAGGCGATATTCAGTTAGGCTGCTTCAGCATTCAGTGAGGGACGGGTGTCGTAGAGCCGGTGTCAGTTGGGATGCACGCCAACGTTGCCCGTCGGTGGCATCCGATACTCGGGGCGCACTCGACCTCGATGACGTACCCGCTGATGTCGACTGTCGTCGTGGTGCGTATGGCGACCACTTGGACGTTTCGATCGAACTGTTCGGGAGCCAGCCCGAATCTGCTCACCTCAGCACGCATCGCGGTGCGGTATTGCTCGGCGAGGATGGGATCGCTCCACGTGTAAGCCATAGCGCCGCCGATAATCTCGTATTGAACGTCGCCTGCCGCTGGCGCGTTGATGACGTCGAGGAGTCTTCCGTCGCTGAGGCGGATGGAGTAACAGGTTCTGGTGTAGGCAAAGGTCATGACACGCCTCGCTGGTAGTTGGAGTGCGGGTGGAAGGTCCTCGGGGTGCCGCAAGAGCGTGTGACGATGCAGACCCCAGGCTGTGGTCGGTTCAACGAACGCCGCCAGTTGGGTTGTCGCGGTACTCAACTCGATGAGGAGCCACTGGCAGATCACGTTCCCGCCGGGCGGCTGTCAATGGTGCGATAACTAGCACGCCACCTTTCAAGCTCGTCGTCGCAGGCCGACGGCGAAGAAATGCCAGGCATCGTCAATGGCGACCTCGACGGGTGCAAAGTGTGCATTCGGCGGTGTTTCGACCATTGCGACCGGTGCGTCGCGTCGTTCGGGCTCGTGCGCGGCGACGGTTTGCTGCGTGTCGTCGTCGGTCTCGATGGGCGTTTGAGCGTCATGGTTGTCGTGGGGGGGGGGGGGGGGGGTAATTTTTAGAAAACCCCCACCCCCCCCAAATTTTGGGGGGGGGGGGGAAGTTTTTTCACGGGGGTGACGCCGCAGCAAGCCCCCGGGAGCCAC
>NZ_JBIAFV010000030.1:5567-46440 GCF_042869435.1 Nocardia sp. NPDC006982
GGGGGGGGGGTGGTTGGGGGGGGTGGGTGGGTGGGTGGTGGGGGTTTGTTGTGGTTTTTTGTTGTGGTGGTTGGTGATCACCCCCCCCCCCCCCCCCCCCACGGCACTATTTGCGTGCGTCGTGGAAAGTTGCTTCCAGGAGGTACAGGCATGCGATCGCTCCGTAGAGCAAGGACACGTGTGCCGCGGCGAGGACGGCGTGCGAGCCCGCGAGGCCGCCGATGACAATCGCATCCTTACGTTCCACCAGCGCATGGATGTGCGCAGTGTAGGAGGAGACGAGCGCCTCCTTGCGAGCCACCATGGCGTGGAAATGAGCGCTGTAGGAGGAAGGGCTAATCGGTGTGGTCATGTTGGTGTCCCTTGGATGCTGAGCAATGACAGTCAATTCGTTCGAATCGACGAGTGAAACGACGTCGGATGGACGTCACCTCACTCGCCGAGTCGACACCGCAGGCAGAGAAGCTGGCAGTGAGCGGATCGCTCCGTGGTCGTGAAAAAGTTGGTCTGCGCGCGTCCCTCCCACCGGTGGCGTTGGTCGGGTGGAGTTGGCCAGCCGGAATCGAACTCCCGATGAGCGTGGAGTTGAGCTGACCGGGCAGGGACGCACCCTTGAGCGCCCGGAGCGGGGCTGCTGCAATGTGGTCTGAACACGAACGGGCTAAATGAGGCCGTTCGTGATGGCGTACCCGGCCACGAGTGCCGAAGCGCCGGTGGCTGCGAATCGGCGGTTGGTTTCACGCTCGGTAGGCGAGGCGTGTGGGGACTCGCTGTCGAGGTGCTCGGCGACCGCAGCGCGCAAGTCCGCCATTCCTTCGTCCGCCAGCAGGTATACGACGTTGGCGGCGTGATGGGCGTCATCGACAGTCAGGAACGCGGGCAGAGGGATCTGCGCGGTTGCCGGATCGTCGTTGATGAGCAGTGTGGAGTAGCTGCATCGGGGATCTTTGATGGTTTGGATGGCGGCAAACGGAAAGTCGCTGTTGTGTCGGCTTGGGGTAATTGATTCTCGGTAGTCGTTGGTCTTCTCATCGAAAACGAGCATCGGTGGAGCACCTTTCAGGATGGAAGGGTGAGGTGGACGTCGAGTTGGCGGCCGCAGTGGCGTGAACCACCACAGGGCCGATTCGGTGTGATGTGTTCAGGCGCGGATATGAGGTCCGCCAGCGGCCCACAGGTCACATTTGGTTGAAATCGACTGCGGATTTGTCGATTTGGGGACACTGCCGGACTACGACAACAGTGCTCGTTCGAGTTGAACAAGGATGTCATCGGTGTTGGTGGCGTTGTGGTACCGCAGCGGCTGCGATTGAGGATGTTCGCCGTCGTTGTACACAACGGTCTCGACCGCCTTCGAACACGTCGCGCACGCAGGAAGCCACTACCCCCGTATGGGTCGATGCCCGTTGGCATCGGTCTCGGCGATGGCGAGATTCCGTTTACCGAGTTCGGCTGCGACGGAGTTGATATCGGCGCGGTGTACTGCGTCGGCTATTCAACTCCCTTTCCTTGCTTCATAACTTGATGAGTTGGTCGCCGAACCCGCTGGTAGCGGTCACACATGGGACCCGAGTAACGAGGAAGTGCGGAGGCTGGTTCGTCGCTGGACTGGGCAGCGCTGTTGAGCTGAGTTCTGTTGGTACGTTCGCTAATTCGTGCTACTGGCCATTGGTCGGCAGGGCGCGCGCGACGGGACCGCGGTCAGCAACTACAAACAGGCCAGTGACTCTTCATGACTGCTGATACCAGCCCGATCGGTGGATCGGATCTCGGTACGCGCTCAGTTGCCAGGCAGGGTGACCGGCGGCTGGTGACTGACATCGCCATCTGCCGCGGGTCGCCGTTCTGCGGTTGATCAGGTAGTCGGCAGCGCCGCTGGATCAGCGATGGCGGAGGGCGAAGTCGATTCGGATGGAAGGGATTTGAGGATGTCATGTGCAGCGCTGATCGGCGTGGCGACCCCGTTGTCGATCCATTCGCGACATCCTCGTGTGGTCGGCAGGTCCTGGTCGCTGGCGAGGGCGAATACCGGCCGGTGCAGTTTGCGTGCGGTGCGGACGGTATTTCCTGTGCCGCTCCGGATACCGGCTTCCACGACGGCTACTGCGGTGGTAAGTGCCGCGGTCAGGCGGTTGCGGTCGAGAAGGCGGTCCCGAATACTGTTGACCTGAGGCGGGTACTCGCTGACGAGCAGTCCTGATTGTTCGATCTCGGCGAAGAGCGCCCGATGTTGGTGGGGATGAAAATTATCGATGCCACACGGCAAAATCGCAATGGTCGAGCCCCGGGCATCGAGCGCGCCTCGATGGGCAGCGGCGTCAATGCCCAGGGCACCGCCAGAGGTGACTGTCCACCCCCGCGGACACCAGGTCCGCGGCGATCCGCCTGGCGCTTTCGGCTCCGTCGGAACTGCACGCGCGAGCGCCGACGATTGCGATTGCGCGGGAGGCGGTCTGGCGAAGGGACGCAGGTCCGCGCACCCACAATGCCAACGGTGCAGCTGGTCGTGGCTGCCGGTCGTGGGCGGAGGGGGTGAAAACCTGCATCAGTTCGTGCGGCCATTCATGGTCATCGGGTGTCACCAATCGTCCACCGAGTTTGTCCGCGGTCGTGAGATCCTCGTGCTTGGGCAACCGAGGCGCGGTCGAAGGCTACCTGGGGCAAGCCGAGCAGGGGACTACGGGAAAGCACGGCGGACGCGGTTGCTTCGGGACCGAACTGGCAGATCGCGGTAAGCAGCGACGGTGAAGGCCCCATCGCGACGCGCGAGAGCATCGCCCATGCCAGACGGCGCAGACCCTGGTCATCGACTGGTGCGGTGTGAGGGGGGACGGTCGAAGGATTCGATAGTGGAGTATCGGACATGAGTAGCTCTCCTGGCGAGGAATTGTTGGGACAAGCGACTGCGCGAATGCGATCGACGCCGCGATGGCTGCCAGCCGAAAAGCCCTGCGGTGAAATGCATGTCGGCTGGCGGGCGACGTGGTGGGAATTCCGAAGCCGGGCGCATCACCGTGTTTCGGTCCACGCCGAGTCTGCCGACCACGCCAGATCTCGCGGGCCAGTTTTGGGTGTAGGTGGTGAGTGCGACGCGCGAGTCGGCAGGGGTGGACGTCACCTGGCTGGGAAATGATCGACGCGGGAGCTGAGTTTGTTGTGGACCGCGGTTTGTCGCGGCAGCTCTAACGCTGTTCCTCTGTTTGGCTACCGTGCCACGACGCCGGTTACCGTGTGTAATACCGGAAATCCGAATCGGGCGTGGCCTTTTCGCGGTTTGCTACAACAGACGTTGTTTGATCGCGTAGCCAGCAATGGTCGCGGACGGGCTGTCGCTGGCAAACCGCTGGCAGAGATGCTGTTCGTGCGGCAGGATGTTCTGGTAACTGGCGGCCAGGTGGTCGGCGACGATGGTGCGTAACTTGGTCATCGCGGCCGCTGACAATTGATAGACGACATTGGCTGCTCGCTGGGCTGCTGTGACGGTCTCGAACACCACCGATGGGATATCGAGTGCGGAAGCATCATCGTTGATCAGTAAAATGCAGTACTCATCGTCGGCCTTGCTGGCATTCCTGATAGCCGCGAATGGCGACCGTGGACCCCAGGCTCCCCGGGTCGGAGTCTCGAGATAGCCGGGAGCTATCTGTTCGAAAACCAGCATGGTGGGGTGCCTTTCGAGATCGAGTCTGGGTTAGTCGCTCCGTACGCTCGGAATCGGACGTTGGGCCTGCCGGATCAACAACGAGCGCCGGGTTCATGCATGCGTGCTATCCCGGCTTGCGCTGTGTTCACGATTTGGAAGGCGTCTATGGCATATCCCAGTTGCATTGGGTAACAACACTTTCCGCGCTGTTGGCATTTGGTTGGTCGGATCGACGTCGGAATCGGACCATGGTCGCCGACCAGAATCGGCAGGCGTAGGCATGCTTGCGGAGGTGCTCGTACTCAGCGCGTAGCGGTGTCGGAGCCTGGTATTGCAACGGGGTTGTGAATGGTGGAGTGTGTCGGCTTGTCCGGGATGGGGGTGGGCACCGGAGCCGGGTTGAAGTGGTCGACGAGCCACCAGGTCGCGGCCGCGACCGCGGCGATGACAAGGATGGCCGCCGCCTGCTGCAGGCGGTGCCCGCGCGACGGCGTGGAGCGGACGTGACGTGGAGTCGAGGCGACCGCAGCATGGGATTTATTGGGAGACACACTGATTCGACGAGTTGCCGATGTCGGTGAGAACTCGGTTACGGGCCTGTCGTGGCGGGTGCGAAGTGGGACGGATCGGCGAGCGCGGCCGGGCCTGGGCGTCGATGCGGTGGCCTGAGGTGGTGGCGTCCAGGTGGAGGTTACGGCGTCGAGGGTGGGGAAGCCTTCGGAGGTCAGGTCGGCGATGGTGAGAAGGTGGCCGAGGTTCATTGCGTTGAGTAGGGAATATGCCTGTTCGGCTGTCCAGACGGGGGGTTCGTGGCCCGTTTTGTGGAAATGGGCGCGGAGCCCTTTGTTGCCGAGCACGACATCGCAGCCGGTTGGCATCGCATCGACCCGCAACGTCAGTGTCGACCGGTACGGGGGCACGATCGCCACGACCGCGCCGACGAACGCGCCGGGATTGTGTTTGCCCGCTAAGGCTTTGAACAGGAAGGCGGCTCTGAGGACCTGGTTGATCGGGTTGGTGTCACGCTCGAGGGTGTGGACCGGTTCGACGTCGGATTCGCTGTGATGCCAGGGGCCGTTATCCTCGGCGGTGAGGACGCCGGAGGTGAGCGTGGGGTGAGTTCCTTTCACCTCGACGACCGTGACCGTCTGGGGGGTGAGGATGATGAAGTCGGCTTGCTGGCTGCGAGAGGTGTGCAGGTTGGGAATGCGGTAGTTCGCGATCGCCACTCCGGACATGAAGTAGGCGCCAGTCCAGCCACGCAGCCAATACGCCACGCGCGATTCACTATGCGTGCTCGTGGTGGTGTCGTTGATGACAAGCATCACGGCTCCTCGGGATAGTTGGGGTCGAGAGCCGCGCTGGCGATCGGGAGACAGCGCCGCTCAGGCAAAGGGGTTGTCGTGGAGCGGCGACAGTGGCGCGCCGTCCAACGGCATCGACGTCCGGCGTTGAGGCATCGGGCCGTAGATCCGATTAGTACCGAGTACGCTGGTGATGGCCTTTCAGCGTCACTTCGGTGCTGACCGCCCCTGAGACAGCGCGATCTAAGGGCCAAACCCGGCCCCTGCTCGGTTGGGGAACCGAGGCGGCGAGCGGTGGGATCAGTACGCAGCTACGCGCAGCGGTCGGTCACGATATCGGTGGAGCAGGGCGGTGACGGTGGCTTATCGGAGCGCCGCCGCAATTCCGACAGGGGCAGTGGATATTTCACGCCCTGGCGTTGTTCGACGAGGATCGACCGGTCGCCGAGCAGTTCACGCAACTGGGCCTCTCGTCGTTCTGCCTCTGCGAATCGGTCGGGGAACACACGCAGGGTGCGCCGCCACTGCGCCTGACCGGCGCGGACACATACACCGCCGCAGTTGTTGTGGCGGTAGCCAAGTTCGTAGAGTCTCGGCGGCATGAGCCCGCGAGCCCGGCAGTCGTCGAGCATTTGCTCTTTGGTCAGGTACGGGGCCTCGGCCATCGGGAACTCGACTCGCCATGGCGTCCACCCGTGCACCACGCCGGGTTCACGACGCCGCTCAGCCCAGTCGAGCCCGACATATAGGACGGTGTCAGCCGGATCGCAGTTTTGTTCCAACCACCGGCGACACGGGATCTGCTTGAGCCACTTCGAACACGGGGCCAGCCTTGAGTTCCCGATGAACCGTACGTCGGCGAACACTTCCCACGGCGTGCGCCCGTCACAGACCCGCACCAACGGCATACCCAGGTAGGCCACGGCATCGGAGAGAAACCGGTATAAATCCTCGTCTTCGGCAAGAGTATCCGCGAACAGCAACACCATGTCGCTGGTGCCGTACCGCTGCGCGACGCGAGTCGCGGCGGCGAAAGATCCGATGCCGCCCGACATCTGCACGATTCGCTTCACAGCCAACACTCCTGGCCGATCTCGGTGGACCTGCTTAGCCGAGCACCTGGCCTGTTGCACGGGTAGTCGGCAATTGCCTTGTCGCGCATGCGCATGACTATTCGACGAACATTTCTGCAATGACGGGCGAGGTGGTCGACTTCTTTCCCGAGCGATCGAGCAGTGCACCGTCGATGACGAGACGGTCCAGCAGCTGCTGCGGCGCCCGGTAGTTTCTGTCGATTCGCAGAACCTTCGGTTTCGGATGGTAGGGGCGTGGTCGAGAGGTTGCGTTCGGCGGTCAGGTTGCGGATCTCGTGTAGCAGGCGGGTCTCGTGTTGCTGGCCAGAGACGTCTGTACGGATACACGGATGTCGGCGTGGTGCGCGGCACTTCTCATAAGGGCACGCGATGCGCAGGCCCAGTCGGCGTCTGGCGGCATCCTTTTTGTCGAGCCGAACGCCGGCGCGGCGGGGTAGCGCCTTCACAGAGGCGTTGAGCATCGCTTTTCTCACTGTCTTCGGACGGGTTAGCGCCAACTGGGCACGGATGAGCGGGATAGCTTTGATGTGCTGGTCCAGGAACTTGCTCATGACGCCTTTTGGCGTCTCCTGGGCCGGCGGTGGCGTCGGGCTACTGGGATCTGTGGCTTGTATCGGATCGTCGCGGGGGGATCCCAGGTTTCGGGTGGATGTTGGCGCGCGGTGGCCCGGATGATGTGTTTGGGGACTGGGCGCCCGCCGGATGCCGTGCGGCGCTGGACGTTGGCGACACAGATGTCCTCCGGCGTGATCACATCGATCAGGTTGAAGTCGACATCGCGCGCCTCGGCCAGAGCTTTCCAGCGCAGCACGTGTTCGGGCTTGAGGTGGGTAGCGTCGATGATCACGTGGAAGCCGTGGTCGAGGAATTCGATGACCTGCTGCATTTCGAGGTCGCTGACGGCGTCTTCCTCGGCGGGTTCGAGGAGCCCCTGTCGATGGAATACCTGTTCGCGGATGGTGTCTCGGCACACGATGCCGGTGTTGGGAGATGCGGCGGCAAGGCTAGCGGCTAGCGTCGATTTGCCGCTGCCGATGAGGCCGCGCAAGACCACCATCTGCAGACGTTTGCGCTCGGCTCTTTCTCCGCCGGAGCGGTCGTCCGAATTCATCAATTTCCTTCTCTCAGAACATAATTCAGATGCAGTACGGCGCTGGAGAGGCGCGCCTGTGACAGACAAGCGCACAGGGCTTCTCCTGGTGCCCGATTTGTGACGGGCAGGCGGGAGTCTCGGTGGCCATGAACAAGGGGGGCCACCGAGAGGCCTTGCGCCGCAAGGAATCCGACACGGCTCAGATCGCTGAGGTTGCGACGCTGGTCGCGTCGCTGTTGGCGCGGTTGCGTGATGCTGGCGGCTACGAGACCAAGCAGAGACTCGGGCGTCCGGTGACGGCAACGCGAGCGTTCCGATGGCGCCGGAGAGGACTGCACTCACGGCCTGACGCCGCCATGTCGCATCGGTGTTGCAGGGCGAAGGCCGGAATGAACGGCTGGGAGCGTTGACTGCGTTCGTAAAAGTAGCCGCCGACGAATCGGGTCGCCAGACCGTTCGCCTTGGCCAGGTCCGTGGTTGTCTCGTGGACCTTTCGCAGCGTCTGGCCGGTGTTGAGGAAGTCGTCGACGAACAGCCATTGCTGCCCGAGATACCCTTCGGCGGGGCTGTCGCTGTGGCTGTCGTGTGAGGTCTTACGCACGATGAGATAGCTGACATCGAAGGTGTGGGCGAGCAGCGGAATAATCAGGGCGCCAGAGAGTCCCGTGCCGATCAAAGTGTCGAATTGGACACCACGATCGATCAGGTGTTCGCGTGCGTCTTCGATGACAAGGCCCGGGGTGAAGACATCGCATAGGTAGTTCGAGCCCACCCTGGTGGGGGTGGTCGTGATCACGTCTTTCCTTTCTATTGCTGGTTCATGTCGATCCATCAGGTCGCAAAACGGTGTTTGCTGGCCGGTGGCCGAGTCACGCCGCGGCTGCCACGAGTTGCCGTGCTGATGCCGCGATGCGTAAGGCGGTGAAATCGCAGGTGACGATCTCGGTAGTGGGCGGCCGGTGGTGCCACAGTTCGTCGAAACACGTTGTGTCGGTACTCGTGCCGTCCAGGACGATTCCGGTGGTTCGGGTGAAGTAGTGGTAGTCCAAGCTCGGATTGTCCCGGCGGAACGTGACACCGCTGAAGTCGAACGGCGCCGAAGTCTGGGGAACCAAGAACGTCCCGAATCTGGCCAGCCTCGCGGCGGCCGTGATGACGTGATACTCGAACAGGGAACCGTCGTAGCCCGGTGCGTCGGTCGCGCGCCGAATGTGGCGGCCGTAGGGTGGATTGCTGATCGCGCAGTCGAACGGCCGGAAGTTCGGGCGAAGCGTGAGAACATCGGCGCAGCGCCAAATTGCCTCAGGGACGATCTTGCGGCCAACCTGAACGAAGTCGGGATTTCGTTCGACACAAACGAGCTGACGTTGCGGCTTGCCGCCGTGTTCTTCCCAGATGGTGTTGCGGCAGGCGAACGCGAGGTGTCCGATTCCTGCGCACAGGTCGATGATCCGCGGCCCGCTGACCTCCATTTCGAGATGGAGTGCCAGCTTGGACGGGGTGAAGAACGCGCCGTCGAGCACCTGAGCGGGATTGGTCGATTCCTGATAGTTATCGAGAACGAACTGCTTCTCGTCTTCGGAGAGGTCGCGGTGCAAATTCACGAGTTGGCACGCTTGGCGGTGGGCCTGTTCGGCTTGCCTGGTGAGTTTGGCCATCGTGATAACTCCTGATCTGGACTTGTTGTGCAGCAACGGCATTGACAGAGGGCGGATGCGGGCAGCGGCTATGGGAGAGCCCGGTGGTGGTACGGCGCTGAACCAGTTGAGTTGATCTGAAGGACGGCGGCCGGTCGGCATCGCGGGCACCACAGTCGGCGGTGCCAGCGCTCGGCGCCGCAGCTGAGAGCGGTGATGAGAGCGGCGGTGCTAATGACCCACGGCAGCGCGGTGAACGGTGTCGGGGAAAGCAGTTCCACGAGGATTGCGAGCAGGACAGCGATCAGTGCCCATGCACGCACGTAAATCACGACGGCATCGAAAACATGTGTGTAGCTGCGTATTTAAACAGATCCCGTCGGTAGTGCCGAGGGATGCGCGGGCCGATCACAACGGCGGCACCGCTGTCGGCCGTGTAGCGCGAACAGGCCGAAGACGAGGAAGATCATCGGTCCGAAAGTGAAGGCCAACGTGTATGCGTGAATCGTCGTCAACCAGGGGACTACAGCGGCATAGACGATCGCGATGGTTGGCGTGGCGCGGCTGAAGCGACAGAAAGTCACATGTCATGCGCTGCCGCGCAGCGAGATTCAGCTCAGATGTCCCGGTGAGAGCTGTTCGCGCCGATGGAAATTGACAGCCCGAAGAAGTTGTCTGATGCACTTGGGATAGGAAGTTGGCGGCGCGTGTCACCGACACCGTGTGATGGCCTGCGAGGAAGGCCTTCGTGACGGAGTAGCCAGAGAGTGTCGGATCGGGCAGTCGATAGCGCTCACAGCCGCTACGGACGTGACGGTCCTCGATGTCGTGGGTTGCGGCCGTCCCGCAAGACACACCCTTGTGAGACCTAACCCGAGAACCGGCCAATCGGAGAGTGGGCACCATGACCGAATATCGTCTGCGGGTCCCCGCTATCGACTACCAGTTCACCGCACAGTTCAGCGATGGAGGGGCGGTAAACTTTCCGGAGGTTCGGAGTCGTTGGCTGTATGCAGTGAGCGGCGTGGCGTTGGGAGCGCTACCGGGTCACCCAGTAGCCCAGTCGTCGATGAATTCGGGGACTTGGATACGGGTTTCGGCGTCATGGTGGTCCTCAGGATGGTTGTCATGGATCCACCAACCACCAGTTGGACAGGCTTGCCAATACACTTCGCCGCGGCAGTGAATGCACTTGGACCGGTACGGCGCAGCCTCGTCGCGTACGAATCGGATGCTGAGAATGTTTTCTCGGTCGCGAGAAATAACTGTGGAATTCGGAGTGGACCGCTCACGCCAGACCGTGAGAATGAATCGCCCGACACTGCGGTGAACGTAGATATGGAAGGGATCGCGATGGTGGTTGCGCACACACCCTTCGCCGAGCTCGTCTTCATGAAAGCAATGAGACATGTTGTCCTTCTCTCCTGGGTGGTTGAGGATCGGAATCGAGCGGGGTTGGAGGTCCTCACAACGGCGGGGGTGATCGCCGACATCCCGCCTATACCCACGTCTGAGGCCTCGTCGGCGAAACGGCCAATCCGAAATTGGACACGATGACCGAATGCTGTTTGCGGGTCCCACCATTCGCCTTCAGACGCACAGCACAGCTCGGCGCTGATGGCCGTATCGCTTCTATGTGCTCGGTGCCGCAATAGGTCTCGCTGACCATTTTTGACAACACCCCGCTCTGGTTGTGGTGCTGTTGAACTATAGCTCTGCCCCAGCCGGATATCTCGACATCCTGAGCTCGATCATCGCCATCGCGATCGTCTGGATCACCTTGCACGGCTTCACCTGCGAATAGCTGTCGGCACAACAAACCCGCGAAATACCTCCGATATCCGACCACGGATTCTGGCGGACTCGGACGCGACTGAGCTGAATATCCCTGGCGTGTTTTGCGTCAGCCAAATGATGGATATCGCTACGGGGGTGCTGCCTCGCAGTAGCACGGGAAGCAGGACTCGGTCGTCGGACACTAAGCAACAGGTGGGCCCTGACTGAGAGGGCCCACCTGCGCGCTGCCACGCAGAGGTCCGGGGACCTGTCGCCAGGGGGGTGGCGGCTCCAGGCAAGGACTGCCGGCACCAGGCGGCCGCAAGGTCGCGAAACCCTTTTCCAGCCCGGTGGACTCATTGTAGCGATCTCGCGCGCCAAGCTCGTTGGCCGGTTTGGTTGTGTTGCGTCGTACTCTGTGTGCAGGGGACTGACAGCAGAGACATCTGGTCAGTCAGGAGTAATTGCATGGAGGACAAGGCAAAGCCGCGGCGTGCTGGACGTCGGCGGCCCGTCGCGGTGGCCGAGCAACTGGATCAGCGCAAGGCACGCAGGGTTGAGCGGCTGGCGGCGGCACGTGAGCGCCAGCGTCGTATTGATGACGCGGAGAAGACCTTTACCGACGCGTGGGCAACGATCGAGATCGCCAAAGAGGATCTAGACGGTGAGCTCGCAGCACTGGAAAAGCGCGCAGAGCAAGCACGTGCGAAGATAGCGGAGAAGATCGGCGAGAACGAACGGATGCAAGCTGCGGCCGCAGCCGCGATCCGCGCCGAGGGATGCAAGGTCGACGAGATCGCCGCGATACTACAGATCGCCCCGGCACGAGTGCGTTCACTGCTGGCGGAGGATCGCCGATTACATGGTGAGGCTGCCACAGGGGTTGCCGACGGTGGTGGAGATGACTCGCCGGTCGCAGTAGAGAGCAATCCGCCAGGATCCGAAACTGTGCTGGTCGTGGTCGACGAAGGATCTGAAGTCGACGATGCAGGCGAGGATGGGGCGCGATGGCAGTCCGCCGGGAGCGGCGAGGTGGCGGCCACAGCCGAATTCTCGGCGTTCGGTAGCGCCGCGTTCGGCCAACACTGATCACATTTCTGGCCGATCGATCACACGTAGGCGTGTCCTGGTTGTGGCTGAAGGCGCGGACGAGGCCTGAACCGCAACGTAACCCCTCGGTCCACAGATCCCGTCGATCTCATCGATCCGATAGGTTGTCGGCTGCCAGGCTGGCAGGCGACAGATAGGTCAGGTTTGAGGCGGGATCAGCTGCGACGGCGAGCTCGCCTTGGCGGAGGAATTCCTGGATGCTGACGACCGGACGGAAGTAGTGGTGGTCGGGCACCCTGGCCGCGGACGCGTAATGCTGCGGAGCCCATGCGCCCCGCGACGGCTGGAGTGGTTCTAAGGTATGAGTTTCCGACGCAGGCGCACGTCCAACGCGGCCGGTCGGATTGTTTGATCGGCGACCGTGGTCGGGGATGCGCACGGAAAGAGCTAATGCGGCGAGGACTGCTGGTGTGGTCGTGACGCCAATGGTCACGCCAATGGAGGTAGCGTGCGTGCCGCGGGCTTAGAACAGTGCCGACGTTCGAGGGTGAGCCGGTTGGCCTCGCCGGAGATGTGTTGTGCGCGTGACTGTTCGGCGCGGCCGCGACGACAACTGGTGTTCGATCTGTGTCAGTGTGGAGGCTTGGCGGAAGAGTGAACGGGCTTCACCGGCCAGAATGGCCAGCTCCAAATTTGTGTACCCGCCGCTGATGGAGCTCCCCCAGACCCAGCCATCGGATCATCATGGCACAGAACGGAATCCACCAATGGTCAACCCGGATCAGAGAAGTTTGTGTATCAGTGAGAGCCATTCCAGACCGGTGCGGTCTTGTGAGGGGTCGGCGGTGTCGCGGATCTTGCGAACCTTCAGTGCGCTGACGCCGCGGAGGTCGACACCGGTTATCGCCGGATGTGAATCGTTCGCCTCCAGAGTGCACACGGAGTATTTTTCGACGGGGAGCCAGTACGCATACCAGGCATCGGCCGGCATGCCACTTCGAATGTCGGTGGTCGCTGCGCCGTTGAGTGGAGCCCAGCCATGGCAGTGGCAACCGGGTTCGTTGCACCGACCAAGACGGCGCTGAGAACGTGTTGCGTAGTGGTCGGTTTTGCCCGCCAGCATGGGGCACGCTTTGCGCGAGTAGGCCGCGCAAGCCGGATGCATGCCCAGTTCGGGAGCAAGCCGGAGATCCAGATCGTAAGGCCTGAGGTAGATGACGACACGATCTTCTGTCCGCAGTGATCGGCCGCAGATCTGACACAGTTCCAGCTCCGCGGCCAGCCGGTAGCGGATTGGGTCCTGATATCCCCAGACGGGTTGATTGATATGGCAAGCAGTGACAAACGGGATTACCAGACCGCGGTAGGTGGGCGCGTTCTGCAAGCAGGAGGGCACACCTGGGTGAGAAGGGTCGGCTAAAGGCATTGAGGATCTTTCGTTCAGGTGAATAGGGTTGTCGAACAACGAGTTTCAATCGAAGTTGATCAGTTCGTCGTGTACCTGGACATCGGTGAGCGCGACACCGTCCTCGTCGCGCGCCTTGATCAGGGTGTCGAGCAGGTCGTCGTGATCCAGGTTCGGATCGGCGGCCAGACCCGCGCGGGGGAAATGGGCCTGACGTGGCACGTCCTACTGAAGAGTCCCGATGGATGGGCTCGTCGGGCTTCGGGCCGCTACGGTCAACGACGCGTTGGACCGGGCGGCTAAGGTGCTCGGAGCGTGTGCGTCCATCGCGTCGACCCGGGAGGTTTGTACCGACTCAGTGGTCCTCCGAGACGTTACGAAGATCCAGCACCATGTCGAACTCCGGCCGGATCTGGTGCGTAACCCTGAAACTGGCTGCCGCGCTGGCGAATTGATCGAAGAAATACCGCTCACCGTCACTGCTTCCCTTATCGGAACTGCGAGTTACGCAGCGAGGCTTGGTTCGTGTTGCCGCGAGTCGCTGCGGGCAGGCGAAGTTGCGGAGGCATCGGGACTGCGCTGATCAGACTGCTGCAAAGCCTCGATCAGCTGGGCGCCTTGGTCGCGGGTGAGTTCGCTGGTCTTGCCGATATCGCAGCCGATGACCTTGGAAATGAATGCCAGGGCTTCGTCGGAGTCCGCATCGATGTACCCAGCGTCACGTAGCAGCGTGTCGAGGTTGATCGACATCGTCTTGGTGATGGCGCCACGCGCGGTGTCGGCCGCTTTGTAATCGCTTGACGTCGAAGCCGCTTCATCGATGATGGTGATGGCCCGACCTGGACCACGCCGAGCCGTCATTGGCGACTGGGCGGTGGCGGTGAGTTCATCAGGGGCGGAGCTTCGCAGCCTCGCAGCGGACTTGAAAGATGCTGCGACATTACCGTTTTGGTCTGATTCGGCCGTCAGATCAAGACCGGTAGGGAGTGTGTCCTGCAGCTCGATTCCAGCGAAGTCGGCTGGGTAGGCGTGGCGCCATGCCTGGGCTTCGGCACATTTCGCGATTTGGTGGGCGGGCCTTTGCGCCCAGACAGTGTTCGGACCGCCTTCGCTGTTGTGCTGGACGAACTCTTCAAAGTGGGCGATGCCGACGCATCGGGCGGTTCGGCCGTCGGCATGGTGGATGGTGATGGCGTACTTGGCGGCGGCAGGTTGGAAGTCGCGGGGAACCCAGACCTCGACCCAACGGTTTTCGTTTCCGTCGTACCAGAGCGGTTCGGGCATATTGATGGTGTCGCGGCAGTGGCGGGCGGCGCGGTGTCCTATAGCGCGGTAGCCCTCGATGCTTGTGACGATCGACCACCGGATGTCGTTGGTCCAGTACTCATCCCGGTCCTTTAGCTGGTACCGGTCCGCTTTCAGGTAGATCTGTTTGCTGAAGGGGTCGAGTCCGGAGCGTTTGGCCACGTGGAAGAACAGGACCAGCTGGGATTCGGGCAAATCACGATAGCCGAGCTGTTCCAACGCCTGCCGTTGCTCGGTGGAGAAAGACAATTGGTCAGGTTTGATCGTCAGAGTGGTTGGCGCTTTGTCGGGTTCAGGCCGCACGGTGGGACCTCCTGTTGCTGGTAGTGGCGAGGTGAAAGGTCGATGCGGCAACGACCGCGCCGTTTGCGGGCCACTCGCTTGCGGCCACGCAGGGCGTAGAGGTTGGTCGCTCGCCGGTTGGCGGCCGCCGAGTTCGCCAGCTGGCGCGGCGGGTTCGCCCATCGATTCGGTGCAGGGGTGATTTGGTTTCCGGAGCCGTTGCACAGGTGCGACCTTCAGCAGCCGACGCATCCGATGAGCAGAAGGGGTGCTGGTCCCAAGAAAGTGCACGTTGTGGTCGCGATCATCATCGAGCGGCGATGACATCTGCGATGCGCAGCGGTGGATCGGGCCACACGTGTGGTCCGATCCAGGAGCGGCTGAACCGAATCGAACCGTGTGCGCGCTAGTGACTACGCGGGCACCGGTTCGCGCCGGTTGTCAGACAGTGGCATCTGCGGGGACCAGGTCGCTGGCGTCTGCTGGTACCAGGTCGCCGCGCTTTGCGAGCTCACTGACAATGTGGTCAGCGACGGCGGCCCTGAGGCGCTCATCAGTGACCTTGCCAGCGCGGGTGAGGTCAACCGCCACGGTGACCTCATCGAATCCGGGAACTGGCACTGTGATCTCTTTGGTGGCGGGCGGCATATAGTCGCCGAGGCCGAGCGCCGAGATCGAGTCCTCCACCTCGCTGCAGAGACGCCGGTCTTGGCCGTACTGGAGAATCGTGCTGACCAGATCGCGGCGGAACTTCTCGACTTCCTCGGAACCAGCCTTCGGCAACGGGGAGCGGCTGTCACCCCACTCGGCGATGAGCGCATCGACGTCGACGGCCTTGGACTGCTCCTCGACGCGCGTGGAAGCGACCGTGCGGTCGCGGACCGAGGCGATGAACTTGAACACCTGCTCGATTGCCAATCGCTCGATTCCCTGTCCGATCTCGTAGAGGTCGGGTTCCTCAGAGCTGCCCAGGGCATCGGCGCGGATCTCAGCGCGCTCCGGCAGGCTGGCAGTGAGGTCCGTCAGGTCAACGGAATAAAGAGCCTTGGGGTTCGGGACGAGGTCACTGAGTCCGGCCAACGTGAAGATGTCGTCGGCGTAGCTCTTGTACCTGCTGTATGTACGGGACTTCAGGATGCGAGCGACCATGATCTCCTGGTCGGTCTCGACGTCCAGAACAATCTTTGTATCGGTCATGATTTGTTCTCTCTTCTTGCCGGATGGGGCCGTTGGCCCCGTGTGCACGGAGCTGGCACACTCCGCAACTCACAGACCGTGGAGGGCTGTGGGGTGCGGGGAGCGTCAGCGGAGACGTTTCATTGACAGGTGGTGCGGGGAGTGAAGTGCGGAAGCGTGAGCGGCGAATCATCCAGGCGTTCAGACAGCGTCAAGTGCCATCTCGACTGCGCGCAGGCACAGCTAGGTGGGGCGTCAGGGTTGATTCATGTGCGGGTTTCGGCATGCCGAGTGCGATGTCAGTGCCTTCGCGGCAGCGGGGCGCGAGTGCGTCGGTCACATCTCGTGTCTGGGCATGGCCTGCCCGCGGAGATCGCTGACGCTCCATGCCACGCGCAGAGTGCTGTTGGCGTTACGGCGCACGGTGAGCCCAGTTGAATGACTGCTTGGATCAACTTGGCTATGTAGTGGGGTAGTGGGAATCGCTGGCGCAGAACGTGTCCGGGAACCGTGGCGTTGGTCGTGCAGCCGCAGTCTTGCCAGCGTTGAGTTGCGACGCGACCAGTGGCGCGGTCCGTCAACGAAGGTTGGTCCCGGCGAGCCCGCAGTTGGTTGTGTTGTTCTCGGAGGACCTGGTGCGGATGCTGGACTTGCGTTCAAATTCGCGTCCTGGTGGGCTGTTAAGCCATGCGAGGCGGCGGTCCACGTTCATACGAGTGCCTGAGGGGAGGACGTTGTTGCGGACGGCTGAGTGCTATTTGCGATTGGCGGTGACAGCGCGGATGAAGTCGCAGTCGCGTTCGTCCGCGCCGGAGGTGTGGCGGGTGGTTTTGCAGGTCAGTTCGAGGTCGTCCCCGACGCGCAATGCGGCGCAGCGGGCGTCGCGGCATGGGTAGGCCTGGTCGCTGCCGGTGAAGGTCACCACGAACACCATCGACTCAGAGGTCTTGGATTCGGTGGCGCTGTCGTGGTGGCCACCGAGGGCGTCAATCTGGGTGATTTGGCCACGCACCGGGCGCCATTGATGGTGTTCGCCGTCGAAAGGCCCCCATACGACAATCATCTTCATGGTGGCCAGCACCACGGCCGCGGCAAGCATGATGGCGAAGAAGGCCATCAAGCCGGTCTCTTTCACGAAGTAGTCGGAGCGGAGTTCTCGCACGAAACCGAAGATTGCGAAACCACACGCCACGGCGAGGGCGACGATGATCAGCGTGACGAGCGGGATCCAGGTGTACACCTCGATCGAGTACCGGGCAGTGGAGGTAGGGGCGGCAGCCGCCGACGGGATGTCGGCAAGTGGGTTGGTCATGAGCGGACCTCGGTGGTGCTCGAGGCGGTGCTCGTGCCGGAGTCGTTCGGCTGCGTCAGTTTGAACATGAATTCTCCTGTGCAGGTGCAGGTTTGAGCTGGAGGCCAGAAGGTGAACGAGCCGCACTGATCAGTGCGGCATACCCCGCACTGATCAGTGCGGGGTATGTGCGGCTGAGGCTCCGCGCGGCAGGTGTGGCCGCACACGGTGCCGGGATGGATTCAGAGTTGGGTCAGACCAGGAATTCGCATGGTGCTCACGTGAGTCCGATCGGTGCCGGATCAGCACATAAGTTCGGGAATCGGGCCGTCCGCAAAAGGATTACGCATGGAGCGGCACTAGATCCGCTGGCAGGGCTCCTGCCGTTGATCGGTTGATCGATGGTGTGGTCGTGTGTTGTTCAGGGGTGCCGGAGATTCACGAGTTGGGGGCGAGTCGCACCGTGACGCAGGCCATCGGTGATTGTTCGGTTGGCCTCGAGGTCGGTGAAGTTCGCAACGCCGATATGCTGTCGGGCCGCGTCGTAGAGCATGGCGTAAGCATCGTTATGGGTCAGCATCTGGGCTCCGACGAGACGGCCAAGAGCATTGGCGGCCGATAGCAGGGTGTAATGGCGTTGGCTGACCGGCGCATTCCGGATTCGAGTGGTCTGGGAGTGGACTGCTTTGCTTACGTAGGCGTTGGCTTGCAGAAGTGTTAGTTCCACCGGCGGGCCGGGAGGCGGCGCCGGTGGCGGGGTCAACGCGGTGATCAGCCATTCCGGTATTGGTTCGGGTCGGCGACCGTCCAGGACGGTGTAGAAGCCATTCGTCAGAACCGACCCGGCGCCAACTACGTAGCCGCCGCTGCCACGGGTGTCGATGTGCCAGCCGAGGCCTGCGACGGTGTTGGGTAGTTCAGGTGCCGCGGGTGCGCTGTAATAGAGGTGCAAGCCGCCCGACGGTGTTCCGACAGTGTAGGTGTCGCCGGGAAATGGTTGTCCGGCCTCGCGTGCCACGTGATCGAGGACCTCCCGTCCGTGAGTTAGCCCGGCCCATCGCGCGGGAGCTGGTTCTCCGCGTGAGTCATCGAGGTCAAGTACATAGAGCCCGCTTGGCCCACAAGCGATTCCGATGTTGTACGGCAGTTGCTGCCAGATGTGTCGGATTCGCGCAGGATCGTTTGTGGCATTGAGTTCCCAATCCTTGGTCACCGCTGGACGTTTGGTGCGAGGCCACAGCGGAAAGATGTGATGGCCGCGGGCCGCGGCGCCGAGCGCGGCGCGCATGAGCCGCGTGGATCGGACGCCGCGGTCGATGCCAGCCACGTCGCCGCGATAATGCGGCGAAGGACGTGCTGAGGGTCTGCTCGACTTTGGCCGAGGCCCGGCTGGGGACCTGGCTGCTCCCCTGATCACGTCGCCGCCGGGCGCGGTAGCGATGCCAGGACAACGGCAGGATTGATGTGCAGGAACGCGGAGACGTCTATTGGCATGAGACCTCCTGACATTCTCTGCAGCGGTTGGTGATTCGAGGGAAGTGCACGATGATGGAGGCGCGCGCCGCTGCGGTCCGCAGTGGACTTGTGCGACAAGTTGGTTGATGTCCGTCGTGATTGATGCGTCAGTATTGTCCTACTGCGTTGTCGTCGGTGTGTGTCATGTTGCGGACGGATCTGATGTCTTTGTCCGGCACGGTCAGGATCAGTGTCCAACGGCCCTGGATTTGTGAATGGATTGTCCACCTGCCCTTGTTCCGGCCCGGAAAGATGGATGTGGATACAGGATGGGGAACCGTTATCTGGTGGGCTTGCAGGTAGGTGATTCGGCCATCGGACCAGGTGATTTTGTAGGTGTCGAGCGGGCCGTAGTCGAAGGTGTCACTCATATCCGGGTCACTCCGTCCGGTTTTCGATTAATTCGAGGGTGTTTTTGGCTCGGTTGGCCGTTTTGGTGACGGTTTCGTCCGCAAGATGCGGGGCGACGAGGTTCTCCATGCATGCCTGCAGAAGCCGCGCGTATTGCCCGGAGGGGTTGGCTTGCAGCGCGGCCACGGTTGTGGCATCGGCGAGTGGTCCCCCGCCTTCCGGGATATAGCTGGTGTAGGCCAGCAGCGTGGTGGCCGTCGCGCGATCGCCAGCGCTGAGCGCACGAGTCAACAATGCCCAAAGCGACTGGGCCGCAGTGCCAGCGTCGCCGGTGATGGTCGCCTGCAGGATGTCTCGTACCGGTCGATATCGAAGCGCCACAGCAATTTCCGCGATCGCAGCTGCCATAGGAGTAGCACCCGATGCGACATCAGCGAGGTGGGCATAGACCGTGTCGATCTGAGCGCGATGAAACGCTGCTGCGTCGGGAGTGTCGAGGAGTTGGCGGGCGAGGTGGTCTGTCATCGACAGTGGTCTGCGATTTCAGCCAAGTGCGGCTGCACCTGGTCGTGCAGTGCACCGTCGGTAGCAATGTGTTCGGCGGCTTCGGTGGGGGATAACCGGGCCTCGGGAAGTCCGATGACCTCGTTCTCGAGCCGCTGTGCGGTATGGGCGAGGTTTGCGACGGCACCTGATTCGAGGCTGCAGGTCAGACTCCACCACGGCGGTGCTGCTCAATGGTGGTGACAGCCCACGCCCCATCGATGCTCAGGTGGCAGCGCCTAAGCACCATGTCTACTTCCTCGATCAGCAATTGGTGCCGGCGGTCGCATTGACCAGTGGTCTTCGGTGTGGCATTGCGATCGACCACGACAGCGAAACAGTCGTGGGTTCGAACACACGGCAGAGCTGCCCGATCGGTTGTGCCGGCAGGTGTTGTGGCGCATTAAGAAATGACGCGATACCCAGCTCGAGTACAGCGAACTGGGCGCGGGCCTCGGTAGGGATCGTCTTGAACATGATCAGCACCACGACCTGATGCTCTGGAACCAATCCGAGCAGGGCGGGAACGGCGGCGATGACGGCGCTGGGAGCGAGTGATGGCTTGTAGCGGGACATTTTCAGCTTCCTCATGGCCGTGACGTGTGATTGTCCTGGCGTATGGTGGATTGTCGGATAATGAGTTCGACGGCTGACGGCACTGATCACGGCTCTTGCTGGTGCCAGCACCCTCGAACCGCGCGCTGGTCTCATGGCTTCCATGAGCGGGTTGTTTCCAGGACGGGGCGAGTGGCTAATGGGCTAGCACCACTTCGGCTCGCCCCTGAAGCAGGGGCAGGCCGAAGCGCGAGACAATCAGCGGTGATCGCGTGCACCATGATTCGATTGCTCGTGTGGTGATTCGCGGTGACTATGCGGCGTGTTCGAATTCTGCGGATGCGAACTCGGTAGCATCGGAGTCGTTGTCACCGATGGCGAACTCCGTGGTGTCGAAATCCGAGTCTCCCACGTCGGGGCTCATCGGGCTCTCGGGCTCACTCTCCTCTAGAGTTTCGGTCGATTCTGGCCTGTCTTGCAGCGATTCCACGCCGGAATCGGCCTCAGGGTCATCCGCATCAACGGAGTCGATCTCTTCGACGGCCTTGGGGGCGGGTGCCTCGGTGAGTCCGGCGAGGACCTGATCGGGGGTGAGCTCCCCGGTCAGGATCTTCTCGTAGGGCTGCGGTTTGTAGTCCAGAGAGGTCTCCAGTAGCCGGAAGTACGCAGCCCATAAGGGATTTCGGCGCCGACGCCAAGTGGCTGCCTCGGTCTTGAGGTTGGGTACGATGTCGGCCTCGACAGCAGCGACCGCCCGCAGCGCTGCTCGGAGTCCGCCGTGGTTGTCGCGTGCCTTGACTCCGTCGCTACTCGGTGTGGCGGGAACCTGTTTGCCGAATTCTTTGACGAGTTCCGCGGCGGCGAACCTGTTGAGTAGCTCGGGGTGGTCGTTGACCATGCCGATCAACTCGAGCATCCCGGGGTCGATGGTCTTGCGCTCGGTGAACCACTTCTTGATCACTTCAGAACGCCGAACCTTGGTGGTGGAGCGTGATTTGACGTTGAGCTTCTTGGTCCGATCGTTTGCAGCGGCTTTCGCACGGGCGTCGGCGGCCTCCTTCTCCTCACGTGCTGAGCGGGCTTCGATGGACTCGGAGTTCGAGTTGATCGAGCGCCCGACATTGTCACCAGACTGGTCGTCGTCGGGTTCGACGATGGAACTCAGGCCAGCTGCGTCCAGGTCGATGCAGAGGTACCGAGGAAGGTACTTCTCGTGCTTGATGACGTCGCGAACGTGGAAGCAGCCGACATCGGGGTCTGCGTCGGGATAGATCCCGGTGTGCTCATCGACATCAGCGGGGTCGATGAGCTCACCCGTTTCCGCATGCGTGATGTGCTGGATCAGGACTACCGCGAATCGCTCAGGGTGTTCGATGACGTCCTGCTCGGTTGGCGCGACCCCGTCCGCAGTGACGAGTGTGCCCAACGGGCGGTAGCCGGGGTCGTCGAAGTCGGGCTCGTCGGCGAGCACTGTGAAGCCTCGGCCTGTGAAGTCCTCCACGGCATGGTTGTAAGCAACTTCGAGCCGCTCGGCGGTTGCGGCCGCCTCGATTTCAGCTTGCTGTTGCGCGGCGAGCAGCTCCTGCTCCTCGACCAGCTCCGCGAAGAGATGCTCGAATTCGCCACGCTGTTCTGCGTCGATGAGCGCCCGCATCGCGTCCGGATCATGACCGAAGCGTTCTTCTGCCATGCCTGCATGAAGGATGTTGAGCTGGTGGGCATTGACCGCCGCCGTTGCCGCCGGGGATTTGGCAATGACCTTAGCGGCCTTGACCTCCTGCTTGGTCATGCCCAGCCGCTTTCGGACTGTGGTCTGGCTGACGTTGACATCGAAGAGCATCGCCGCGGCGCACAGACGGTCAGCCTCGGTCTGATCGAACCGGAATTTGCCAGTGGAGAACTGGCGGCCGACGCGATCGATGACCTTCTGCTTCTGGTCCTCGGTCAGATCAGGGGGCAGGACCGCGATCCAGGCGCGACGTTTGGCGTCGCGCAGTGCGAGTGTCCGGTGCCACCCGTCTTCGACCTCGAACCGGTTGTCCGAGCGGCGCCACGAGACGACGATCGGGACATAATTGCCGTTCTCGGCGATATCGAGATTGAAATCGTCCGACCGGGGCTTCTCCGGCCTGTTGGGAGCACGAACCAGGAGGTCGGGGTTGATGTAGAACGTCCGCCCGGCTGGCTCGAGATCAGGGTGGCTGTCTTCGAGGGCGGGCGCGATGTGGGTAGCGTCATCGAAGTCGAGGTCCTCGACTTCGAGTGGTGCGATGGTGGCGATGGTCATGCCGGTTGAGACTCCTTTCGATGGGATAGGTGAGAAACGTCCGCGGCTTTGAAGTCACGCGGGATCCAGCAGGGAAATACCGAGAGTCGGTGAGCTGGGACTCCAGCGGCCGTCAGCGCGTATACGCCCTCGCAATTGCGGAATGCTGGGGCGCCCGATGAGTCGATTCGCCTACTGCCGTTTCCGGTTCCGCGCCCGAACGGATGTCCTCCTGGCCGGAGGAAGTGTTTGGTCGCTGACCGTCTATCAATCGCGCGAATAGGGCGGGGCTCGGGTAGGACGCCTGGGTCTCACTGAGCCGAGCAGATCTCGACCGCGGCCGCGCGCGACGATCGTGACGGATTGTGAAGCTGGCACAGTGCGGTGTGCAGCGTGCGATGAACTGAGCGAGCTTCGGCACGCGCGGGGCGGGTGACCACGGCGAAGGCGATCCACATCGTCCTGAGAGTTGCGATGCAGACGACCAACTTCGTCCTGTCCTGCTGGGTTTGTCCCTACGTTGGGGCTGACGCAGAGCCGGAAGCTGTCGCCGTGAGTGATGTGAATCGTTCTGTCAGTGCGGCGGTTGTCGAAATCGAAGCTGCGCCGTGGCGCGGGTGTGTGACGAGATCCGTGATCGCTTGCTCCTACGTGGGTGCGATCAGGTACTGGTTGTGCTGCTTGGAGGCAAATCTCAGAGGGCGGGAATTAGGTCGGTGCTGTCGGCGAGGAGTTGTTCACGGATGGGAATCGGCCCTGTCAGCCGAATCCCGAGCATTGTCTCGAGTGCATCAGAGAACTCGCGTTTGTCGGTGCCGGCGTAGTGGCCTGCGAAGCGAGGGCGGCCAAACCGGTTTATGCCCGTGGGTTCGATTGCTACCGGCTCGAGGCAGACGTCGGGCATTGCGCAGGTAGTGCGCTCTCGCACCACGATCGCGACGGCCGCGGATCGCGCGGCGAGGAGTGGGACGTGCGGCCACTGTGCTGGTGTGTGGAAGGTAGAGGTGCCGCTGCGGGTGTCGAACAGTCCCACGAGGAACAGCTGCGCATGGTGCAGGCTTACACCGGGACGCCAGCGTGCTGTGTGTTCGGGATAGACGGTGGGCCGGTACACCGTGAGAGGAAGTGCCCGGACACCCTCGAACAGATGTGATGCGGCTGCGGGTTGGTCAGTGTGCGTAGTGGTCACAGATCGTTGTCCCTTTCGGTTCAGTGATGCTGGGGCTGGGCGCATTGTTTCGCGATTCCCGGCCCCGCGGGTTAGTGCCCGGTTTCGATGGGGTGAGGTCGGCGAGGACCGATCCCTCGGCTGGTGGACTCGACCGTGTTGGTCTCTCGCGGGTTGGTTCGTGGTCATATCGATCTCCGAGGTCTGTGTGGCCGGGATTGGGTTTGTGGTGGCTCGCCAGGAGCTGCAGCCGTAGAGTCGGCCACGCCCGGCGTCAGTTCTGCTGGTCCCGCCACTGATCGCCGTGGTCGGCGATGCCTTGCTCGATTGCTGCGACGGCCATCTCCTGCGTGTTGTGCCGGGTGAATCCACCGAATTGATTGGTGGAGTAGAAGTATCCGAACCGTTCTTCGATGTGCCAGATCCGCTTGGCTCGATTCAGCGTGGTTCCCTTCGGGATCGTTGCGGCGGAGAATGCCGATGTCGGTCATGATTTGATGGGCGGGGCCGTACGGTGCGGTGAGACGGAGCCGGACGGTGTAAGCGATCGATAACGCGAACCGTTCCGCCGTCGCGCGTGATGGCCCCAGACCCTCAGCCGGCGCACTACATCTGACGGCATGCCGTCGCGGCGGTAGCACTGCTCGACCAAGATGACGACAACCAAGAAGCAGAACCTGATCGGTGGTGCAGCCATACCTCTCAGGTCGGGGCGCTCTCGTGTTGCGGGGCTGCATGTTCGGTCATGGTTGTTGGTCCCTCCGCGAGGCGACCCGACTGTGCCGTCGGGTGCGTTCGGGCTCGGCGGAGGTGGATCCGGCTTCCTGCGCTTGCGCGGGTCGGTCGATGCGGGATTGGGCAAAGGCGATCTTGGCGGCCTGCAGTCGTTGCGGGGTGTGCCATTGCTCGAGCACGACACGGTGCAAGCCTGCTATAGCGTTGGTGACATCGGCCCGCGATCGACTGTCGGGACGAGGTGATGCGGATCCGTCTCGTGCTCTAGGCGTTTCACCCGCATTCAGGTTGTCACCGACCGGTGTTGGATCGGGGTGTGGGGCGAGCCAGAGGTAGGAGAAGGACCCGAGATCCTCAACGCCGTCGACGGTGACGGCCGCGGTTAAGGCTTGGCTGGAGTGGTGCTCGGCGGGCAGATGTGGTGCGAGTTGGATTCGCAGGTACCAGGCCCCTTCGGAGCCGCGTGGATACTCGTAGTAGTTGTAGCCCAGGGCGATCAGCCCGGTGACGGGTCCTGATGCGATGAGAACCGCGGCACCGTGTATATCGACTTCAGTTGTCTCGGTGATGGTTTGGTCTGATATGAACATGACTGTGTCGCTATGATCTTTCGGATCGAAGGAATTGACAGCACTTAACGGCTAATGCCGGTGTCCGGCTCGCCGGAGGAGGTAGTCGAGCAGGACATCGACGGCAGCGATGTCGGCCTGTCCAGCCCAGGGATCTCGGCCGCGGTTGAGCGCATCATGCAGGCGGGTCGCATCGCGGATGACGAATCGTGGATCGATGGCGAGGACGCCCGGTGGGCTGTGCGCCCAGAAGGCGAGGCTCGAGCACACACGGTCGCTTTCTGGCAGTAGTGCTGAGACACCAGAGCCGTCGCTGAACCAGTGGCGGGCGATGACCTTCGCGGCGGTGTCAGTGAGGATGTATGCCGGCCCCTGCTCGGTGATGTCGCTCCGCACACGCTCGTATCGGCGCTGCCACCAGTGAGCGCAGGCGTTGTCGGCGCATTTGCTGATGGTGTACGTCAGGCGGTGTCCGCCGATGAGGATGTCTTCGGTGAGGTCGGCGGCCTCCTCAAGAGTGGCTTTCGTGGCCGTGAAGATCAGAGAGGCGATGGTGTCGCAGGTGCAGTAAAAGTCGGCGAGCAGTCGTGGTTGGGCGCTGCCCGGGTTGTCGGTGTGTGCGTCGGCGAGTGAAAGTAGCTGGTGGGCAAGATGGTCCAGGGCGAGGTCGGCGGAGTCGAACAGCGTGACCTCGAAATCGCCGGGCTCGGATTTGCACAGGTGGTAGTGCGGGACGGTAGGGGTGTCCACGGAATAGGCTCCTGAAAGTTGCGGACGTCGAGCCCCAGCGGCCTGTGATGGGGGTGTGGTCGCGCGTGGGCCGGAAGCGACCGTGACGGGATTGCGTTAGTAGAGAAAGGATTTGGTTGTTGGCTGAGGCGCTGATGGATTATTCGGCGTTCGGTCGTGGCGGGCAGTCAGAGCCAGCTGAGGTAGGGGTTGGGGCGGGATGTATGAGCGCCGATCTTCCGGTCACAACGAAGTTCGCGTGTAACTCACGCCTCGGCTTGCGCGGTCAGGCGGGGATGAGTTCGGTGTGCGGGGTGTGGGTGGCTGTAGTGTCGAGGTAGTCGGTGGCGTCGAGGTCGAGTGCGCGTATCCTGTCGGGAACGCGTGCGGCCCAATGGGTTTCGAACCCGTTCCTTTGTTTGGCGTGGACGGTGGCGGTTGGCGGTATGTGGGTAGGCGTCGGCGGGGTCGTGCTCTTCCAGCCACAGCCGGGTGTGCGCCCTGTCGGTGGTCGATACAACCCGCAGGTGGGTGGAAAGGTCATCGAGCAACGTGCGCGTGTCGGTGCGTGTTCCGCGGCGGATGATGTCGATCGACCGCCACGCGGTCGCGCGTTCGAAATACACCCGCCGTACCCGATACAACGCCCACTGAATGGTTTCCATGTGCCGGTCGGCCAGCTGCAGCACAGGTGTCGCGTCGTCGGCGGCGAGCCGGTCGGTGAGGCTGCCAGCTCTGCCGAACAACGGCGTGTTGCGGTTGAGGGCGAGACTGACGTACTCGTCCACGACGTGCCGGTAGCTTTCCTGTGGGGCGGCGCGGAAACGGTCGAGCTGCGCCGGCCAGCTTCGCTTGGACACATAGCAGCATTGGCGGCAACAGGATTTGCCCCACTCCACCCCGAATATGTCCATGAGATAGTCCGAGCAGTCCTGCCGTGTCCAGCCCGCAGCGTGCAACGGATAGATCGTGTGGCGTCGCCCGCCGAGAGTGACCGAGGAATCGGTGTGTATGCGACGTTCCTCCTCGACGTATGTATGCGCGGACGGTGTCCGCGTTGATAGCTTCCCGCGGTGCAGATCAGTGGGTGGCAGGTTCGGTTCACGCGTCGAGCTCGTCGATGTCCGACGGAGCCGCGACCGTTACTGGTGGAGTTGGGGCCGATTGCGGATTGGCTTGACACTGAGTCGATTCCGGACGGGACACCATTCCTGGTGGCGCCTGATGGTAGCTACGACGTAGTGCTGAACGGGTATTTCCTGTCGTTGCGGATGGCGGCAGCGTCGCGGCACACCCACGATGCGGTGGCTCGGGATCTCGCTCGTTTTCTCGAATTCCTGTGGTTTCACCGTCCTTGCGTTGATGGTGGGGGTGGAGTGGGGCGTCCTCGGACGTGGCGTGATGCCGACGCTGAGGACCGGCGTGTGTTCGAGTTGTGGCGCTGTCGTGATGAGGCAGGGCCGCTGGTGGCGGCATCGACGTGGGAACGTGAGGTGTCGTCGGTGAATACGTTCTATCGGTGGGCGGTTCGGGCCGGGCATGTGGCGAGATCGCCGATAGTGCAGCGGCGCAGTCGAACTCGAGCGAATGGAAGAGGATCGGGCGAGCTGGAAACGGCAGCTGAGCGTCGTCCGGATGTGCGTCGGGATCGGGTGGAGTGGTTGACGCCGCGGGCGTATCGGGCATGGCGGGATGTGGGGTTGCTCGGATACGGGCGGGACGGTATGCCGGATTCGTCGTTTCGGGGGGCACGAGGGGGCCGCAACTCCGCATATGCGGACATCATGATCCGTACCGGGTTGCGGCTGGAGGAGCAGTCGAGCCTGACGGTGCTTGAGCTGCCGAGCCGGGACGGCTTCCACGGTTACCACCGGCAATGGCTGCCCGCGGCGATTGCCAAATTCGGATCGGCCCGCAACATTTACTTCCCGGACAGCGTGCTGCGCGATGTGTGGTCCTACGTTGAGATCGACCGGGCGGCGGCGGTCACGGCGGCGCGGGCGGCTGGTCGTTACGAGTATGTCGTCGATCCGCTGATCATCGACCATCCGGAGCGAGCCGCGGTGCGCTTCGGTGGTCGGTGGGTCGGGGTCGAGCGGTTGAATCCAGCCCAACGAGTCCGGCTGCTGCGGTTCACGCCGGACGGGTTGGAGCCGGCGGCGTTGTGGCTGGGGGAGGATGGCACACCGTTGAGCCTCTCGGCGTGGAAGTCGGTGTTCCGCAGGGGAAGTGAGCGTTGTGCCGGGCAGGGTTTAGCGGTGTATTGCCATCCGCACATGTTGCGTCATAGCTTCGCCGTGACCACTTTAGAGCACTTGCAGCGCGGGCACCTCGACGCCTTGGCGTCGATGGATCCCCAGCAGCGTCGTCACTACCGGATGGTGTTCGGTGATCCGCTGGACTGGGTACGGCGTCGACTCGGGCATCGGTCCGTGGAGACCACTCAAAAGTACCTGCACACCCTGGCCGAATTGGAGATGGAAACAAGGATGGCGCTGGTCGGCGACGCATGGGAGGACCCGCGTTTGCTGCGTCCGGCCGACCTCACCACCGAGACGCTCGTCCATGGTGCGGCCGGTTCGCGGGAAGCCGAGGGCGAGGAGCAGGCGCCGTGAGCGAGACAGCTGGCGGGCGCGGTGGTGCGGCCGGTACGCGCCGGGGCCGTCCCTCGCGCCAGCCCGCATCCGTCTACGACCCCGCCCCGCCGGTCATGGTGGCCGGGGACCGCTTGGTGGTGGAATTCGTCGGCCGCGACAACAGACGCAGGACCTACGACTTCACCGAAGTGCCGGTGCCGGGAATGCGGGCGGACCTCGCGGCGGCGTATGCCATCCGGGTCGGTCATACCGGCACGCTGCACACGTTGGCCAGTGCGAACAACGCGTGGGTGGCGGTCAAGCGGTTCACGAGTTTTCTCGCCGCCCTGACGACACCGCCGTCGACGATTGCCGATATCACCGTCTCGCACTTGAAGCGGTACCGATCAGCGAAGTTGGAGACCACCACCGAAGTCGCAGTGCTGGCCGAAATGCGTCGGATCTGCCGAGTGCTGATGGAGATCCCCGAACAACGTCTTCAGCCCGATACGCGGTCATATCTGCGGGTTGTGCAGCTCGCGACGGCGCCCGATCGGCATGGAGTGCCTGGATACTCCGACGAGGTCTTTCATGCGATCATGCGCGCCGCACGGTCGGATATTGCGGCCATTCGCGCCCGCATCCGCGCGGGCGAGCAACTCCTGACTCGGGCGGGGAAGCCGGGGACGCTTACCGAGGCACAACAGCGCGAGGCCGGGGAGTTGGCGCAACTCGCCGCGACCGGTGAAGTGCCGCTGTTGCGGTTCCCCAACGGCTCACCGAACCCGCGAGCACGACGCGACTACGCGGCACGGCTGTTCCTTGTCAGCGCTGACCTGGCACCGCTGGTGCTGCTCGGAGTCGGGCTGACCGGCCGCAACGGTGAAACAATCAAAGAGCTGCCCGCAGCGCACCGGCTGCTCGACGATCGCGCTGTGCAACTCGAGATCATCAAGCGCCGCCGCGGTGCAGGACACTGGTTTGCCGACGTCGCCTGGGAGATCGGCGACGACAACCGAGCCCTGCACACCCCGGGCGGGTTCTACCTGCTGCTGATGGGACTCACGGCGCGGTCACGTCGGTTCAGCGGATCGCGCACTGTGTGGTCGGTGTGGTTGAACGGCACCGTCGGCGACGGACTCCGCGACCACGGCGGGCATGTGGATCCCTTCGCGAAGTCTCTGACCCGGAGCATGTACCTGAGTCGGTGGGCGCGCCGCCACGGATTGACCGAGAACGGAAAACCGCTGGTGCTGACCATGAACCGGGTCAAGACCACAGTCGAGCGACGCGTCACCCGCGCAGCAGGCGGGCACCTGCCCTCAGCGGTGCGCACCAACACCCAGGACGTATTGTTCTCCAGCTACCTCGCTGGCGACCCCGAGGTCCGCGACTGGGCGCAGCAGGTGATCACCGAGGCGATCGGCGATGCGGAAACCGCTGCCCGCGAAGCGCATCGGCGAATCATCGCCGGGAACAACGGCCCAGTCCCGGTGCTCGGCACCGACGCCGATGCCGCCGCAGGTGCCGTGACATCGACGGTGTTCGCGTCATGTCGCGCGATCGACGACAGCCCGTTCAACGACGGTGTATGTCGAGCGTCGTTTCTGGCCTGTTTCGCATGTCGGAATGCTGCGGTGACCGCAGAGCACCTGCCCGGCCTGCTCGATCTACTCGCCGAGTTGGAGCGCCGATGGAACGACAGCACCGCCGAGGACTGGTGGCGCCGATACGGGCAGGTGTGGCTGTCGATCACCGAGGACATCCTGCCCGCCTTCACGCCAAACCAACTCAACGACGCTCGATCATGCAGCGATGGACGCAGCGCGCGGCTGCTGGATCTGCTGGAAGGACCGAAAGATATTCGATGACCACCGCGATCCCAATCACCAACGCCGTCGACCGGATCGACCCCAACGCCCTTGTGCTGGGCCAACGACCGCTGCGGCAGGGCGCCGATCTGGCAGGTACGTCACGTTACAGCGAGGACCGATGGGACCTGTCACGCGCGGTGTTGCAGAAACAACAGCCATCGTGGGTATTGGACTTCACCACCCTGCCGCCGTCGTTTCTCGCCACGGCCAAGCAACTGTTCTATTGCCAACTCACTGGTGATCTGCCCGAGGGAGAACGCCCAAGGAGCATCGCTTCGATCCGGACGGAATTCAGCGCGTTCAAGGTTCTGTTCACCCGGCTGCACGAGCGCGGCCGCCGAAGCTTGGCCGAGGTCGTGCCCGACGATATCGCGGCGGTGCTCAAACATCTTGTCCACGAAGGCAAATCGAGGAGCTGGCGTGGCACCGTGCGCAGCAGCGCGGCCGATCTGTGGACCTACCGCTGCCGGCTCACCGACGCGCTGCGGTTCGACCCGGCGACCGTGTTGGACGGCATCGAGGAGGTCCGGGGCGGCCGGGGCGAGAACACCACCGACCGCATCAGTGAACCCGTTCTCGGTCCGCTGCTGGGGTGGGCGCTGCGGTATGTCCAAGAACTGTCCGGCGACATCCTCGCCGCCAGAACGGAATGGGCGCAGTTGTTCGCTCGCCACTGGACACGACGCGAGCAACGTCGCCCCGCTGGCAGCAAGACGGCCACTCCGCTGCTGGTGACCGTGCTCGACCGATACCTGCGCGAGAAGCGGCCGCTGCCCGGCGGCCCAGTCGGTGTCAACCACTCGCACCTGGCGCGGGAGGTCGACGCCACCCGCAGCAGCCTCAAGTGCATCAGAAACCTCGCCTTGATCGACGCGGCCGCGCAACAGGTCGGCGTCGACGACGACTCCTATCTATGGTCGCCGATGACTGCGGTGATCGCTGGGCAACCATGGCTGCACCGCATGGGGTATGCGGACTACGCCGCCTACGAACAGCGCCTGAGCACCGCGTGCTACATCGTGATCGCCTACCTGTCGGGAATGCGAGACAGCGAGGTCAAACACCTGCGACGCGGCTGCTTGACCACAACCTCCGACAGCAGCGGACGGTTGACCCGCCACCAGGTGACCAGCAGAGCGTTCAAGGGTGAAGCCACGGCCGAGGGCGTCGAGGCGACCTGGGTCGTCGGAACCCCTGTGGCCCAGGCGATCGGAATTCTCGAGCAACTCCACCCCGCCGACCAGCCCTGGCTGTTCGCGCCGCTGTCCACTGGCCAACACCCCAACCGACGGCGCGGCGGACGCGTCTTCGTCAACGAGGCGCTGACTAGCAAAGCCACCAACCAGGACATCGCCGGATTCATCGCCTGGGTCAACACCTACTGCGCCACGCGGAACCTGCCCGACGCGATCCCCGACATCGACGGGCATCCGGCTCGGGTGACGACACGCCAATTCCGACGGACCCTGGCCTGGTTCATCGCAGGCCGCCCCGGCGGCTCCATCGCAGGCGCCATCGCCTACCGCCACCACAGCGTGCAAATGTTCGAAGGCTACGCGGGAACCTCCAGCTCCGGATTCCGCGCCGAAGTCGAGGCCGAACAGGCCCTGGCCCGAGGTGAAGACCTCGCGATGATGGTCGAACGTCACGAACACGAGCACCTGACCGGCCCCGCAGCCGACGAGGGACGCCGCCGGTTGGTCGAATACGATCGCCACATCCGATTCCAGGGCATAGTGCCACGCGACCGCCGTCAATTCGCGAAGTTGATCGCCCAGCACGATCCACACGTCCACCCCGGACGCTACGTCACCTGCATCCACAACCCGGACAAAGCGTTGTGCCACAACGGAAACAACACCAACCCGACCATGGGTGACTGCCGTCCGCTGGCATGTCGCAACGCCGCGATCACAGCCGACAACGCCACCGCCTGGCACGAGCACCTGCGTGACATCGACCGAGAACTCGACACCGACATCCTCACCCCCTACGTCACCGCGCGGCTGCGAGCTCGCCGCGACCAGATCCGGCGACTCATCGACAACGGCGACGAACCCCGAGGCGACCAATGACCGCACCGACGCAATCGCAGGTTCAGGCCGCAGCCGCCGAGGTCCTGGCTCGCGCTCGCGAAACCGGAGTCCGCGCCACCGTGACCGCGCTGGCTCAACACGCGGGCATAACCCGGCCCACGCTCTACCGTAACCATCCCGCCCTCGTGCAACGTTTCCTCGCCGACGCAGCCGAAGCCGCAGCACCGTCACTGCGCCTGCACCACGCCTCACCCAACGACGAACTGCGAGAACGAAACACCCGATTACGGGAGCAAAACCAGCAACTGCGATTACACCTGGACCTCTACGAGGAGCACATCCGCCGACTCACGATCGAAAACACGCGACTGTATACCGCCCTCTCCGGCGCCGGGCACATTCCGGATCTATCCCTACACCGCCAACAGCGAACGATCAACGACAGCCACTGACCTCGGTCGGCGTGCGGGTGTTGTCGACGATGAGGCGCGCCGGTCGTGTTCGGCTGCCTCGGGCCGGGTTTCGTCGCTGTGCCCGATTCTGGGTGCAATCCGGCTGTGAAGTCGCACCCGAAGGTCTCGGCTTGTAGCCTTGGCGCTCAACGTGTCTGGGAGGGACCGACTATGGATCCATTGACCATCATCGTCACCGCTTTGATCGCGGGAGCCGCAACTGGGGGCAGGGACGCTGCGTCCGCAGTGGTCCGTGACGGGTACACGGCGGTGCGCGACCGTATCTTCCGCGGTGGCGCCGATTCCGAAACCACTGCGGCGATCGAAGCCAACGAGGCAGCACCCGGTAGCAATGTCGCCGAGATCGAAGCGGCACTGACGCGTCGCCGTCTGGTCGACGACTCCGAACTACTGTCCGCCGCAGCCGAGTTGCTGGCGCGGCTACCGTCCGACCGCGTCGAGCGGGCCGGCAGCCGGATCGATCTGAGCCACGCCCAGGGTGTTCAGATCGGTGACCACACTACCCAGCACAACACCTTCCGGTGACGGCACCGATGCCCAGCACACGCCCACCGGTCCGGTGGTGCCGGGCTGCCACGGTGGGGGCTGGCCTAATCGGTCGAGTACTGCATCTCGATGAGCGGGGTGCGGGGTCGTTTGGGGCGGTGTGGACGTAGACGATGTCGGTCACGAGTCCACCAACGCGGTGGCCGGCGCCCAGCCAACAATGGACCTACGTGGTGCGCAGGGTGTGGCGGTCGGCAATTTCAATACGCTGTACATCTATAACTATCGCGGGACGTGGACTGATGCTGTCGCGCCGTCGCCGCTGATCGATGTCCGCGGAGACGTCGAATCGCCCTACCGCGGATTGGGGTCGTTCACCGAATGCGATGCGGGGCTCTTCTTCGGCCGTGACGCCGCCATCGCCGCTGTGCTGCAGCGACTCTCACACTGCGCGCGGCAACCGTCGATTCTGATGGTGTCCGGGGTGTCGGGCGCGGGCAAGTCCTCGTTGCTGCGCGCAGGGGTCCTGCCACGCATCCGCGGCGGGGGCCTGGCCGGGGCACCGCAGGCGCACACATGGCCGCGCCTGGTGCTCACCCCCGGGCACACCCCGCTCGACAGGCTCGCGCTGGGAACCGCGCAGTTGGCCGGGCTAGACGCTGCCACGGTGCGGCGAGAGCTGCGCGCCGATCCCGCCGCGTTCGTGCTCACCGCATCCCAGGCCGCACAGACACCAGCGGGGTCGCCAGCAGATGGGGATCACAAGCGACTGCTGCTCGTCATCGATCAGTTCGAGCAAGTATTCACCCAATGCCCTGACCCGGCCGACCGCAAGGCGTTCGTGAACGCCCTCCACGCCGCTGCGACGGTCGACCACACCCACTCCGACGTTCCTGCGGCATTGGTGGTGCTGGTGGTGCGCGCCGATTTCGAGGCCCGTTGCGCGGACTACGAGCATCTGGGCGAGGCGATCCAGAACCGCTACCTGGTCACCGCGATGACCGAACGACAGCTGCGGTCGGCGATCACCGAACCGGCCAAGCAAGCCGGACACCGCGTCGACGACGACCTCACCGAGCAGCTGATCCGCGAAATCCGCACCCGCACATACGATCCGGCTTCGACCGCGACCTCGGCGACGCTGTCGAGCGCCGGGGTGCTGCCGCTGCTTTCACACGCCCTGGACCAGGCATGGCGCATCCGCGCCGGCGACACCCTAACCGTCACCGACTACGAACGCACCGGCGGTATCGAACGCGCCGTCGCCGACAGCGCGCAACGCGCCTACGACGGACTCACCCCGTCCCAGCAGACGGTGGCGCGGCAGATCTTCACCCGACTCACCGTCCCCGGCAGCGACGGCGCCGACACCGCCGACCGCATACACCGCCACGAGCTCACCCCTACTGGCACCGACACCAAAGACATCGACGCCGTGCTTGAGGCGTTCGCCGCCGAGCGTCTGCTCACCTTGGGCGCGGACACCGTCGAGATCAGCCACGAAGCGCTGCTCACAGCCTGGCCGCTGCTGCGCGACACGTGGCTGGCCGAAACCCGCGCCGACCGCGCGATCTGCGCTCGCCTGCACACCGCTGCCACCGAATGGGCCCGCCACTCCCGTGACCCTTCCTACCTCTACTCCGGCAGCATCCTGGACTCCGCCACCATGACCGCCGCCCGCGTCACGGACAACCCGGCACGGTACGCCCCACTCAGCGACACCGACAAACAATTCCTCACCGCCGCCACCCGCGCCCAACACGCCCGCACCCGCCGACGCCGAGCCCTACTCAGCGTCCTGATCCTGCTGGTCGTCGCCCTGACCGCCACCACAATCATCGCGCTACGCGCCAGCCAGGAACGAGCCGCGCAGCTGCGGCTGCAGACGGGGCGGATCCTGGCCAGGGAATCAATGCGCGTTGCCGACACCGACGCGGGCGCGGCGCTGCAGTTCGCTCAGGCAGCCGGTCGATACGCACCCGACGACCCGGAGGTCCAGGCGGCACTGTTGTATCAACAGGTCCGGACCATTTCGGAGGTCTCCCGAAAACCGGTGCCGTGGAGCCAGCCGAGACTGGCCCACGCGAACGCAGACGGATCCCTCGTCGCGATCACCGAAGGTGACCACGACACCACTATCTGGGCCGATCTCGATTCCAACCCACGACTCATCTGGCGGCTGCCGCCGGCAACCTCCAAAGTCGAGGATATGGGTCTCAGCGCAAACGGTGCAACGTTTGCAGCGATCACCACGAATGGCAACGTCGTGGTCTGGAACCTACGGAATCGGACCGGACCGAAGACTGTCCGCTCCGCCCAACCCGACGCGATGCCGGGAGCTACCAAGATGGCCATGTCCGAGGACGGACGCTGGCTTGCGCTCTCCTTCGACCAGCACCGCGCCCGCGAACCAGAACCGGCACTTACTCAGACGAGGCCTATCGGTGATCCCGACCTGCTTGAGCTCTATGACCTGTCTCCGACCGAGCCGCAGCGGGTCACGGTCACCCCACCTGACGACAGCGTCGATCAATACCCGCAGTACATCGATCCTGATGGAACCTCGATCTGGTTTGCTGAACGCCCAGCGGTGGGGAGTACTCGCCGCGTAGTCCGCGATACCGCGTCGGGCAGGATCCTGCGTGAGCTGCCGTCGGGCTCGCTGAGCCGCGACGGCACGATCGTCGACTGCGTGGACGGCAAGCGGATTGTGTGGGACGGAAAAACCGGTGCAAAACGCTTCCAGTGGGATCTCCCAAAATATGCTCCATGCAATTTCAGGGAGAGCTTCGACCTGTCCAGCAGGTATCTGATCATGAAGAATGGTATCGATGGTGATTCACTAGACCTGATCAACGTCCTCGACCTGAAGACAGGCAAGTACTACAGACACGAAACGCGCTATATTGACCGCCTGAATACACTGATGCGGCCTACCGACCGCGGGCCGCAGATTACAGCCCTAACCGGGAGTGACCTGATCACCTTCGCTCCTGCGGCTCCAATCGCGAACCCGTACGAATTCAACCAATCAGGGGGCGAAGTCGTTTGGGGCCGCGATCCACGAGTCGTCGTGGTAGTCGAGAGGAACTGGCCTGAGCCAGAGCGTCTACATGTGATCGAGCTCTGGCCCGAACAGCGGGAAGTCGTGAATACGACGGTAGAACGCGGACCTTACGCGGTCGATGACAGTCGTGTCACCCGCGACGGCCGGTTACTCGTCATCGCCGGAATACACGGCGACGTGACGATCTACGCGTTGCCGGAGCTACGAATCGTCGGGCGGTTCTCACTGCCGATCCCACACGAGCTTGAGCCACGAAACGACTGGGAGAGCCATGCCTCGATCATCCAGTCGGACGGCAACGAGATCGGATTCCTGTACGCCGGCCTACTGACCCGGTGGCGGCTCGACGACAGCCAACAGATCGGTACAGCGTTGCCGATGTGGCGCAACGACACAGAGATTCAAGCGGTCGCAAGATATGCGAAGGCATTTCCGGTACCGGACCACCCAAACGAGTTCGTGATGGTCACCCCCGACGAGCTTGTCGTCCGACATGTTCACGATGGCCACGTAATTCATTCGATGCACTTCGAACCGTACGATCTCCCCCAGCAATCATCTTTCCTGAACGCCTCAACGATCTACACCGTGACCAAGAGCGGAAGGACCGCGCTGCTGAACCTGGAAAGCGGTACCATCTCGCAAGCCCCGCAACCGATGCCACATGGCGATACGGTCCGGATGACTCCGTCCGGTCTGCTCCTTGCCGTGAGCCGTATGGGTGATTCCGTCGAGGTCTGGGACTATGCTCGCAGCACCCGGCTGTTCGCCATCAAGTTGCCCGGAAGCGGTCTGGAAGGGCCCGCAAAGCTCGTCGGCGAAACACTGTATGTGTTGAGGCAGAGCGGCCTCGTCACGATCAACCTCGACCGCTCGGATATGATGCGACGACTCTGCGCGATCAGCGACCGCGACTACACCCAGACCGAACGGGACACGCTTCCCGTTGGCGTGGACACGACGCCACCGTGTCGCGGCAAATGAGCGACTCTCAGGGGGATGAGCCCAAAGCGGCCACAGCCTGATCTCTATGTGTTCGGTTGTGGGAGTAGCGACCCGCTCACCGGCATGGTCGATATGTTTCGCGCCGAACGGCACCCACCTTGGCCACCAGCGGCGGTGACGGGTGAGGTTGTGGGATGTCAGGTTCATCCTGTCGCGGTCCTCTGCAACAAGGTAGAGGCACTTTCACCCATGACCAGTGGAAGCAGTACGCGCCACCAGGAACGGCATACCGGCAGCTGTGCCTCTGACACATGCCATGCCACCCTCCACGAGCCCGCCGAGGTTCGGCCCCCTGACCAACGGAACTCTAATGGACAATGGACACATAACAATTCGGCGACATAAATCAACGTTGTAGCCGATCGCGTGGAAGTACGGTCGATCGCCGAGTTCGCCGGCCCGCCATGTATCCAGCGGCCAGCCCTTCGCTTTCTCCGAACAGCTGCGGCTGTTCAGAGTGGGCATCACGCCGTTGTCGCGGTGCTCGGTGCTGAGCGCGAAGATTTTCTCCGAATGCGGGTGCAGCACTGTCGGTTGGCGGGTGTCCTGCAGGACGTGAATCCCGTCCTCGCGGCGCGGCCCGGCGCGCGCGACCTCGACGGTACGAATGTTGTGCTGACGCAGCAACGGCAGTACGTGCTCCTCGGCCAGATCGCACGTACTGCGCCATTCGTCACCTGTCTGCGCGGTGATGACTAACAGTTGGGCGGACAGGTCGTGCAGATGCGGAGGCCGGAACCCTGAATCCAGGATGGTGCGCACGATAGCCGCCGTGCTCTCGGTGCCGAGCCATCTCGCACCGGTTCTGAATTGTTGCTTGTCGGTCCATTCACCCGCGTGTCTGGGAGGCGCCTTGGAAGAGGCATCGGTGCTGACGCATTCCTGGCCTAGCCCGGATACGTCCGGTGTGGTTCGAAACGGACTGCGAGGTCTGTGCTTGAAGCCTATTTCACGGCAGAACCCCGGCTGTTGGTGTAACGGAGCCCGTCGGCAACCCGATGGACGTGGACAGTCGGTGATCTTGGAAGATAATCAACGGTGCGCAAGCCGGTGTACTGAGGATCGCCAGCTGAAGTATGATCTTCGACCTGGTCACTAGTAAGTAAAATAGGGGATAGATAAGTGCCTCTTCTGGATTCGGCGGCTATCGAGCGGGCAGTCCATAACGTCGCGCACTGGGGAGACACGGATGTCTTTCCACTACCATTCGAGAATCATGTCATGCACGACTTGCCGTCAGAAGTATCGGCGCTGTTGTCGCAAGTTGAGCGGACATTCGACACTCGAATAAAGAACGAGGTAATAGACAGTTATTCGACTCTGGCGCCTGTGGGGTACGCAGGGTTTCGATGGGCAACTCAGATTGATCCTATGTGGAACGCTTATCTTCTCGCGCTCGTATTGAGCATATCTGACCAGATCGAGTCAGCTCGGGTGCCTGAGCTAAGAGAGAACGTCTTCTCCTACCGATATCGGTCGACACCGGGTGAGGGGTTGTTCGCCCAGGAAAGCTGGAAACAGTTTCAGGATAAGACAAGGGAGCTTGCGGGCGGAACGGGTTATGTGATCGCTGCCGACATCGCCGATTTCTACTCTCGAATATATCATCACCGGCTCGAAAACGCCTTGCGGGACGTGGATATCGATGGCGGGATAACCCGCCAAATAATGGAGATCCTAAGCAAGCTTTCGAACAATACATCTTATGGACTGCCGGTTGGTGGACCGGCAGCAAGAATTATGGCTGAGCTGGTCCTGAACCGGGTGGATCGGCTCTTGCTGGCAGAACCGGCCACACGAACGTTCTGCCGATATGCGGACGATTATAGGTTTTTTGTCCCCGACATGGAATCTGCCTACAGCGCCATTGGATTCCTGTCTGAGAAGCTTCTTCGCAACGAAGGTCTTTCGCTACAGAAGAGCAAGACGCGAATTATGACTTCAACGGAGTACCTCTCCACGCTGGATCCGCCAGCTGCTGTCCGTGGTAGTGCTGCCCGCTTCCTTGGGCTACATTTGCACTATGATCCATACTCCGCGACAGCCGATGAGGACTACGAAAACCTTAAGAATCAAATTGAGGAGTTTGACATCCTCGCGCTTCTTCGAGCTGAAATGGATAAAGGCCGCATCCACACTGCACTCACACGCCGACTGGTTGCCTCTCTCAGCTACCTAGATGACATACCGAGACGTCAAGCGGCACTATCGCTATTGGAGAACCTTGAGACGCTCGTGCCGGTGACGCCGCAGGTAATGGTTGCCCTCCGGGGGGCCATTGATCAGGTAGGGGACGACGATTTTTCAGAAGAGGTCACACATCGCCTGAGGGAAATGATTGAAGACTCTCATTTCATTTCCAGGGTTGACCTAAACCTTGCGTATATGATCAGGACTTTGGCTGGAAAGAAGTCGTTCGAGAATGAGCAGCTTTTAATAAACCTGTTCAATGCATCGCATGGGTTCAGGGGCGGGCCAGCGCCTATTATCCAGCGAGACATAGTTCTTACGCTGGCGCGCTGGCGGACAAGTTACTGGCTTAGTGACCAAAAGAACTATATTGCTTCTGCGCACCCGTGGGTGAGGCGTGCCTTCTGGGTTGCGTCGTACACTCTCGGTGATGAGGGGAAGCATTGGAGGCGGGCGAACGTACCCGGCGAGGGAACATTAGAGCTTGTTGTGCGGGACTGGGCGTCTAAAAAGGTGCAGGAAAATACATGGGAGGTTCCGGTGTGATTTCGGTAGGTATTTTCGCGCGCCAGAACTCTATCTGGGAGCGTGTTGCGCCGACGCTAGATGAAGTATCTAGATGGGCGAATGAGAATTATCGATCGCTCGGGAATCCGGTGCGTGGTCAGTCCGATCCCGGGCGGCATTCTATTATCTCAGAAGTAGCCTTTCTCATGGCTAAGAATGATACGCTGAGCGCCGCGCTGGATCAAGCTGAAATAGAGCGGCAAGCGCGGGAGTTCGTTACCCGGCTTCCCCGGTCTGAGATGGCTCACGCTGCGTTGACTGAAGCCGAGTGGGATGAGGCTCATAAACTTTCTGTCGAAATCATCAAGTACACTCATTGGAAAAAGGGAGTCGAATTCAGTCCTTCGATTCCGGGTTGCGGGATAGTTGATTCGGCTGTGGCCGATGTCCTTTCCGGGTCTGAGCTAATTGAGATCAAGGCCGTTGCAAGGCCTTTTCGTAGCAAGGATTTCCGGCAGGTCTTGACATATTCGGCAATGCTGTACGGTTCGGGGGTGACATTAGGGGCCGTGACACTGCTGAATCCGCGAAAATCTCGGGTAGTTACGCTGAATCTCAACGACCTGGCAGTATCTGGCAGCGGAAAGTCGAATGTTGAAGTGATGCAGGATCTTATGATGTGGATGACCGGATTACAGATATCCGCGTAAGTCGAGGTCCGCTCCGAGCTTGAGCATCTCGCGATGCCATCGTCTGCATGGTCGAACACGCTCTATCCACAACGACGGAGTTATCAGTCAGCGCCCCAAGGCTTCTGGTAGCGATGTCCAGGCTGCGGGGCTTCGGATAACGCCGGCGCAGTCGCAAAGTGCGGGAATTGGTCTGCTTAGAAGCAGTCGCCAGACTCGGCGAAGACCTAACGCTGACGCGCGCAAGTGGGGGCCTGGTTCGCGTGGATTGGGTACCGAGAACTCGCAACAATTCGAAACTGGCTAGAGACCAAGCCCCCATGACCAGACGAGGGGCCAATCATCCATGTCGACTACGGCGGTCGGTGAATCCGGCAGGTCGAACAGTCCTGGGCTGCTCCCAATGAATGAGACCATCTGGTATTAGAGTCCCGTTTGGCCTGATGAGGGCCGAGAAGGGACACTGATCGACATGGCAGGACG
>NZ_JBIAFV010000031.1:0-42616 GCF_042869435.1 Nocardia sp. NPDC006982
CCGACGACAAGACATCATCACGCGAAAGCCGTTGGCTGTCAGCCAGATTAACCGAGCACGGCGCAAGTTGATCTTGCGCTGGTTAAATCTCAAGCTTGGAAATGCTCTCCGAGAGCGCGGGTTCAGGCGACAAACCGACGACGTGACCGACGCGGCGGCCCTCGAGTTGGAACCGGTGACCGGCACCCGGGCGGCGTGCCGGTTGACCGGTAAGTCCCGGGCCACGCTGCATCGGCACCGCAATCCGAAACCACCCAAGGCCGGTCCGCGGCGGCCGGTGGTGCACCCGGCCGCCCTGTCGGTGGCCGAACGGGCCGCGGTGCTGGCGCAGCTGCGCAGCGATCGGTTCGTGGACAAGTCGCCGGCGCAGGTGTGGGCGATCCTGCTCGACGAAGGCACCTACCTGTGCTCGATCTCGACGATGTATCGGCTGTTGCGCGGGCACGGCGAGGTTCGGGAGCGTCGCCGCCAGGCCACGCATCCGCCACGCATCAAACCTGAGCTGGTGGCCACCGGCCCGAATGAGGTATGGAGTTGGGACGCAACGAAATTGAAGGGACCGTTCAAGGGCGTCTACTACACGCTGCTGGTGATGCTGGACATCTTCTCCCGCAAAGCCGTCCACTGGAAAGTGGTGCCGGCCGAATCGCAGTGGATCGCCAAGCAGTTCCAGCTCGACGCGATCATCGCCAACGACGGGATCGTGCCCGATTACGTCCACGCCGACAACGGCGGCCCGATGACCAGCAAACCGGTGGCCGAGTTGCTGGTGGACCTGCACATCACCCGCTCGCACTCGCGCCCGCTCGTCAGCAATGACAACCCCTACAGCGAAGCGAATTTCAAGACTCTGAAGTACTGCCCGGCGTTCCCGGAACGGTTCTCCTCCATCCGCGAGGCCGACCGGTTCTGCCGGGCCTTCTTCACCTACTACAACAACCACCACCGCCACTCCGGGATCGGATTACACACTCCCGCAACGGTTCACGACGGCACCGCCACCGCGATCCGCGCCGAACGCGGCGAGGTCCTCGCCACCGCCTACGCAGCCAACCCGACCCGATTCCGGCGGCCACCGACCCCACCACAGCTGCCGGCAGCGGCCTGGATCAACGAGCCTCCGAAGGAGACCATCAACACAGAATTCGTGGCCTGACCGGTCTCACCGGGTTTGACAGATTCCGTGCCACCTTGGGTGTGCCTGTGGTGCCGCCGGTATGGAAGTACGCGGCTGTGTCCGCCGGCCCGGGCCGCCGGTCGAAAGTGGGCTCCTCGGGCTGCGTGGCGGCCAGCTCGTCGAAGTCGCCGACCCATTCGCTCGGCGCGTGTTCGACCACCCTGCCGACGGAGATCAACACACGCACTCCAGGCAGTGCCGCGGCGACCGCGCAGGCTTTGCGCCACATCCCGGCATCGAGTTCTGGTGCGGGAGCGACGAGTACACGCGCACCGGTAAGCCGGAAGATATCGATAATGTGCTCGGTGGCGAGCATCGGGTTGACCGGGTTGGCGATGCCGATCACCTGTGCGCCGAACAGGGCGGAATAGGTGGTTCCCGCGTTGGGCAGCATCAGGCCGACCACACCGCCCGGCTCGAGCCCTAGCGCGGCGTACAGGTTCGCGGCCTGGTTGACCCGGCGCAAAAGTTCGCCGTATGACCATGTTTCGGGCTGATCCCAGTGCCGTCCACCCGGCAGCAGGTGCAGTGCGGGCCGGTCGTGGTGGCTGCGGGTGGTTCGCGCGATCAGGTCGTAGGTGCTGCTCGGCAGGTCCCGAGCGGTGAACGGGACCGACTCGATCCGAGCGAGTTCGTCGACTGCGGCCTCCGTTCGAGGCTGGGCGTTCACCCTCGGACCACACGATTGCCGAGCACACCGATTCCTTCGACGTCCACCTCGATCAGGTCGCCCGCGCGCAGATAGCTCTCGGAGAACACTCCGGCACCGCGGGGAGTGCCGGTGCAGATCACGTCACCGGGCTCAAGGGTCTGGTATCGGGACAGATGTGATATCAGCTCCGGGATGGAGTGGATGAAGCCGCTGGTCCGATCGTCTTGGCGCAGTATCCCGTTCACTCGGGTCCGGATGGCGAGGTCGGGCGTCTCGGTGAATTCGTCGGCGGTCACCACGCAGGGGCCGAGCGGCTTGAAGGTGTCGAAACTCTTGGCGACGCCGATCGAGGCGGTGGGGTCCCCGGTCATCGCACGGCGTTGGATATCGCGTGCGGAGACATCGTTCACGACGGTCAGGCCGGCCACGTGGCGCCATGCCTTGTCGGCGGCCACACCGCTAGCGGCCGTGCCCATAACGACGGCGACCTCACCCTCGTAGTCGACCTGTTCCGCGGCCACGCCGGGCAGCACGATCGGATCGGCGGGGCCGGTCACCGCCGAACCCGCGGCGACTTGCAGGTTCGGTTCGCTGGGCAGCGTGATGCCGGGCTTTCCCATCGCCGCGAACATCTCCAGCGCCTCCGCCGCATGACTGCCGTAGTTCAATCCGACGATCAGCACTTTGCCCGGACGCGACACCGGTGACCGCAGCACCGCCTTGTCGATCGCCTGTTCACGAAGGACCTGTGCAGTGCGGGCAGCGTCGATTCCTGGACCGCGCAACAGCTCGCCCACCTCCGCGTACGGCAAGTCGAGCACCGCGAGCACGCCGGATCGGTCTTCTCGCGCGAGCCCGTCGTCGGTGGTGTAGAGACGCATGTCGAACCTCCTTGTTCACCGGTGATCCCACCGGCTCGTTCTCTTGATTGACAGTTAAGAGCACGTCTTAGCTCTCAGTCAAGAGCGGGCCTAGAGTTGCCTCATGCCCAAGAATCGCCAGGAGATCCCCAAGGCCGAACGCCAGGCCGAACTAGTCGAGCAAGCTCGCGAGCTCTTCGTCGACAATGGCTATCGCGGCACCAGCGTGGCGGCGGTCGGACGCGCCGCGGGCATCGCGCCCGCGGCGGTGCACTGGTATTTCCCCACCAAGGACGACCTCTTCGCCGCGGCGATCGCCTCGATCTTCAGCGAAGTGCGGGCGCGAGTCGAGGCCGATTCGACACTGGCGAGCGATCCGCGCGCCGAGTTGGTCGCACTGCTGGTGCAGATGGAGCCCTACCGCGGATTACACCGCGTCGCCTACGAGCGCATGGCAGAAACCGCGACGCTGCGCACGGTCTACGAGCAGATGCAGGACTGGCTCGAAGGGCGCCTGCTTGCGGCGATCTCGAGGCGCGTCGGCGACGGCGCGGACCTTGCCTCGATCGCCGACCTCGCCCATGTGCTGTTCGAGGGGTTGCTGATCAGCGTGCGCCGACTGGATCGGCCCACCGGTGAGTTGGTCGATCTGCTCATTACTTCCCTCGCGGCCACGGCGACCGAGGCAAGCTGATCGACACCTCTTGACTTTCATTCATGAGCGGGCCTAGCTTCTCTTGTATCGCATTCAAGAGATGTTCTCGGCTCAAAGGAGAGTCCGCTCATGGCATCACCCGCAAAGCTCGCTCATGTCGTCCTGCGGACCGGTCGGCTACCGGAGATGGTCGACTGGTACGTGCAGGTCCTCGAGGGTCGCCTCGTGTTCGGCAACGACATGTTGGCGTTCGTGACCTACGACGAGGAGCATCATCGCGTCGCGTTCCTGGCCACCGGCGCTTCCCAACGGCCCACCGACGCACATTCCGGTCTGCATCACGTTGCCTTTACCTACGACTCGCTCAGTGATCTGCTCGGCACCTACGAGCGGCTGAAGATGGTTGGGGTGCAACCGTTCTGGACAATCAACCACGGGCCAACCACCTCGATGTACTACGAGGACCCGGATGGCAATCACATCGAGCTGCAGATCGATAACTTCGCTACAGATGCGGAGCTGGCGAACTTCTTCGAATCCGGTGCCTTTACCGCCAACCCCATCGGGGTCGAATTCGATGCGGACGAACTGGTCGTCCGTTTTGAAGCGGGCGAGCCGCTCGCCGATCTGGTGCGGCGGCCATGAGCGAGGCCGAGCAGACGCCGGTGCTCATCGCAGGCGCGGGCCCGGTCGGTCTCGCGACAGCATATGTACTGGGGCGACATGGCATTTCGAGTGTCATCTGTGAGCGATACGGTGCGATCAACCCACACCCCCGTGCGCATGTGGTCAACACGCGATCAATGGAACTGCTGCGCGCGTGGGGAATTGCCGACGCGGTGACTCGCGACGCGGTCGCACCGCAGTGGATGCTCAATATCGTATGGAGGCAGACGCTGGCGGGCTCCGCACTCGGCCGGATCAATCTCGCCGATGGTGACCGAGATCGAATCCTGCGACGCACCAGCGCTTCTCCCGAGATGATCACTTCGTGCGCGCAGGATCGCGTCCAGCAGCGCCTGCTCGACGCACTACGGGCGCAAGGCATGGCCACCGTTCAGTTCGATACCCGTGTCGTTCGCGTCAACGATACGGGAGAACAGGTCGAGGTGATCGTCGAATCAGGCGGTGCGCCGAGAACTCTCAATGCTCAATACGTTGTTGCGGCCGACGGATCCGCAGGCACCCTCCGTGCCGACCTCGGCATCGGGATGGCGGGACTGTCCGAGTTGGGGCAACAGCTGAACATCTACTTCCATGCGGACCTGTCGCCATGGACCGAACGCGACCCGGCCCTGTTGATCTGGATGATCAACGCCGGCTCGCCGGGTGTGCTCATCGGGATGGACGGCAAACATCGATGGACGTTGAACCGGCCGTTCGACCCCAGCCGGGAGTCGCTGTCGGACTACACCCCGCAGCGCTGCATCGAACTGGTTCGCACGGCTGTCGGCAGCGCGGACCTCGCCGTCGATATCCGCTCGGTGGGCGCTTGGACGATGGCGGCATGCACGGCGGGAAGTTATCGCAAGGGACGGGTTCTGCTCGCCGGAGACAGCGCGCACCAGTTCCCACCGACCGGTGGTCTCGGGATGAACACCGGACTTGCCGATGCCGACAACCTCGGGTGGAAGCTCGCCGCGGTGCTCGACGGCTGGGCACCCGAATCCTTGCTGGACAGCTATGAAACCGAGCGTCGGCCGGTCGCGCTCAGCAACACCGAGCACAGTGTCGGCAACGCACTGAAGATGGTCGATGCCGGAATCGGGCCGCTGACCGTCGAGATCGCCGAGCGTCTCGACAGTGCCGATCCCTCGATCGCCGAGGGGGAACGGGACCGCCTGGCCGCCGCAATCCCACGGCACCGAGCACATTTCGACGATCTCGACCAGGAGCTGGCCTACGTCTACAGCGAAGAAGACGTATCCGCCGATCCGATCACCACCGCTGTCATCGGCGCCCGGTTACCGCATGCGTGGACCATCCACGAACGCGCCACGGTATCCACCCTCGATCTACTCGGACCCTGGTTCACCGTGATCACCGGTCCGGCCGGATCCTGCTGGGCGGCAGCGCTGGCCGAGGCGGCCAGGGGAATTCCGTGCCGGGCCTTCATTATCGGGCACGATCTCGAGCTCGACGCTGACCATCTGGGCATCGGCGCAACCGGTGCAATCCTGGTCCGGCCGGATGGTCACATCGCCTGGCTGACCGATCGCCACTCCGATACACCGACCGCCGACCTCGCCGCCGCACTCCGAACAGCCTGCGGCGCTCGCGAGTCCGCGTCCTGACGCTGTCGCCCCCTTTCGCAGAAAGCCCTCCCTGTGACGAATCAGCAAGCGCCGGTGGCGCTTTCGGACCGATACACCCAACAGCGCGGTGCCGTGCACCTCACCGGTATCCAGGCGCTCGCACGGCTGCCGCTGGAACTGCGCCGCGCCGACCTGCGCGCCGGCCGGCGTACCGCGGCCTTCATCTCCGGATACGAAGGCTCGCCCCTCGCCGGCTACGACACCGAACTCGCACGCAACGCGGCGCTACTGGACGAGCACGACATCGTGTTCCGCCCCGGCGTCAACGAAGAGCTGGCGGCGACCGCGGTACAGGGCACGCAGCTCGCCGCGACGCAGGACGACAAGCGCGTCGACGGTGTCATCGCGCTCTGGTACGGCAAGTCGCCGGGTCTGGATCGCGCATCCGATGCCATCAGGCACGCGAACATGATGGGGGCGCACCCCGAAGGCGGTGTGCTGGCCCTCGTCGGCGACGATCCGGCCGCGAAGTCCTCCACGGTGCCCGGTGCGTCCGAGGGTCTGCTGGCCGATCTCGGCCTGCCGATCCTCTATCCGTCAGATCCGCAGGAGGCCTTGGACTTCGGGCTCCACGGCGTGGCGATGTCGCGTGCGTGCGGACTGTGGGTGGCGATGAAGATCGCGACCAATGTCGCGGACGGATCGGGGACGGTGGACTTGGACCCCGACCGGGTCTCGCCCGTCGTGCCCGACCTGACCGTCGATGGCACCGCCTACCGGCACGAGGTGACCGCGCACATGCTGCAGCCGACGCTCGGTGTGCTCGAACGCAGCCGCGAGGGCGCGCGGCTCGAGATCGCGCGGCGATACGCCGTGGCGAACGACCTCAACCGGATCACCCACAGCGGCGTCGGTGATCGGTTGGGGATCGTCGCGCCGGGAAAGACCTACCTTGATGTGCGCCAAGCCTTGCGCACGCTCGGGCTCGACGATGCCGAGCTGGCGCGCCGCGGAGTACGGCTGCTACGCCTCGGCATGATCCATCCGCTCGAGCCGTCGATTGTCCGGCGATTCGCCGAGGGCCTGGACGAAGTCATCGTGATCGAGGAGAAGCGTCCGTTCATCGAAACCGCGGTCAAGGACCTGCTCTACGGACGCCCCGGAGCTCCCACCATCATCGGAAAGCGTCTGCCCGACGGCGACGTATTCGTCCCCGCCGACGGCGAACTCGACCCGGACATCATCGCGACAAAACTCGCCGCCCGACTGTCGGAGATCGGCGGCTTTCCTTCGGTGGCCCAGTCACGAGTACGCAAGCGCATTCGCATTGTGCCGCAGCGCCATGTAGGTGAGAGCACGTCTGAACGAACTAGCCCACGACCAGGGATTTTCGCAGGTGCAACAGGTGGTCATAGTGGTCATGTCCCCCTCCCGACTTGGCCCCCACGAGAATCGGACGAGGATGAGGACTCGCTGAAAACACACCCACTCAAAGTTGTCAAAAGTAGCTGGTAGTAGGAGGTTCTTGGCGTGTCACGCTAAGACACGCCGGAAGGTAGCGGCCGACGCGTCCTCCCACGACCGGGCAGGAACACTTCCGCAGCGACGGTTTCGTCGCAGTACTTGTAGCTGGGTCAGCATTTCCCGATCGTCGGTGGCAGTGTCGCATAACCGACGCTGGCAGGGACTGCGCACCCCAGTTGTGGCGCAAACGGCCAGGATCGGCTTTTATGGATGTTGGGAGAATCAGTGGGCAGGGTGCGAAAGAGGTGCCCCATGTCTTCGATGTTGGACTTCTGGCTTTTCGCCGCCGTCCTCCCAGAGATTCAACTCAGGTGCGGATTGCGGGTGAGTCCTCTGGTCCGTTACAGCCAAACTCCGCCGATTACGGGACGATGTGTTGCGGACCCGGTGAGAAACGCCAGACCGCGAGTGCTGAGTCCCCACATCCCGCGGGTGGGTTGGCGCCCTGGGCAAAGGTTGATTCTCTCGATATTCAGCGGTGTGAACACTGCGGTCATGGCGGGAGCCGATCAGTGACTGAACGGCTGCGTGCGAGTGACGATGGCCCGCAAGACATGCCGGGTCCAAGCTGGTCCCCCCGCGAGCTGCACCGCGAGCCGATCATCGGATTGTTCGAAGGGTTGTACCAAGCTGCCGATGGCCGTCCGGCACCGTCGAAAGCACTGGCGGACTTCGCGTTTCCAGCGGCCCTGGACGAGGCCCCGATCCCAACCCTCTATTGTTCGGTCACGACCATCGACAACCGAGGCCGGCTCGCTGCCAGATCTGCAGTACAGGTGCTGGGTTGGGTTCCAGGGCAACTGCTTTCGATGGACGTAGAGCACTGCGTGGTCAAGGTTCGGCGGTCGCGGGATGGTCAGCTGCTCCACCAACGCGGGTTTCTCATACTTCCATCCGATGTCCGCAACAAGTGTCGGCTGTATGCGGGTGATCGGGTGTTGATAGCGGTGTCCCTCGCCGATGAAGTGCTCGTGGTGTACCCGCCCCGGATGTTGACGGCGGCGCTATGGGCATACTTCCCGGATCCGTGGCAGCAGGGGCGATGAAAGACGCCGAGGTGGCCGAACTGGTGCAGGCGATCTCGCGGCTGGGCTTGACGGTAGTAGGAAAGAATGTCACCGCGGCGGGTGTCGAGGTGCCGACATTCGGTGAGTTCGTTCCTCGAGTGTCGTGCACTGTGTCGGTGTTGCAGCGGGAGAGCTATACAACGTACTGGCGAATTCTCGTGGTTGAGTGGGGTCACCGGCGTTTGAGCGAGCCGACGCCCACCGAGATCCTTCATCTGATGAATCAGCACAAAGCCAACGCTGTGGTCAGGTCGAACTGGCGTGGAGGTACGGGCGCGGCCAGGAACTTCCTGCACGCGGTGCGGTGTTTGTACCGCTTCGCCGAAATGGACAGTTTGATTGCTCCGGCGGACAACCCCGCGGTCAAGGTCCCGATGCCACGGAAGCTGGAAAGCAGCCGTCACGCTTTGACTCCGGAGCAGGTTTCCGAGCTGGGGCGCGTTGCGTCTGAAACGGGCAAATCGATTCCTCCCATTACCTGGTTGATCGTCGATCGAAACCCAACAACACGCCCCCTTCGCTCCACCCCCATTACAGGGGCTTCACCACTACTACGGGGCGTTCCGCCCTCCTGACACGCGACTGGGCTGCTCACCCTTCTCGCGACCGGCGTCAACCCGCCGGGCCACCGTTTCGCGTCGAGGAGTTCTCCTGTTCCGTTGTGAAGCCCGGACAGAGCTCGCGCCACCTTCATGCCGGACACCACCAGACCAATCAACAGGCACCCGTCTGGCTCATCCCGGGACAGCATTAAGGCCCCGGTTTCGATGTCACCTGGCCTAGCGACACGTCATCAGTGGTTCACTCACGTTCACCTTCCCAGCCCCTACCTGCCTTGTGACGCAAGGCTTTTCCCACGACGCTCACCACCACGGCTCATTCACCGCAGCAACTCGGGGCGGTTTGACACCTGCACCTGCATACCGATGCCGAAGGACCTACCTTCATCTCCACATCAGCACGGCGACAACAAGATTCGCGCTTCTACATCACGACCTCCCTGTCACCTTCAGGACACACCAACGCCCTGGCCGAATCGACGATCGGGCTGTTCAAAACCGAAGCCCTCGCCCGCGACAACCCGTTTCTCACCAGGCCGTTGCGGTCGCTCGACGATGTCGAGTACGCGACGATGGAATGGGTCGACTGGTACAACAACCGGCGGCTGCACAGCCTGCTCGGACACGTCCCACCCGCCGAGTACGAGACCGCCTATCACGCTGAACAACAGCCATCCCAGCCGGTGATGACTCAACCATGAAGCCGGCCGGAAAGTGGGGACGGTTCACTTGGCTCTCCAGCGCCGAATTGGGATGTCGGTATTTGTGCGACTGACGAAGACGAATCGCCGCCCGGCTCGCCACGGTCACGCTGATGTCCGGCTGGCGACATGCCGGATAAACCTTCCACATCGATCCGAACAAGTCGACCTCGACCGGACTACGCCAGCGGCTCGGATCCAAACGCACACACAGACACACCAAATTCAGGAAAGCTGCAGTTCAGTGGCGTGCACCAGGGTGGGGATATGGGTAAGTTCCCCCTCCGGACACAGCCAGTACGTCACATCACCCGGTCTACCTGCGGTTATGCACGGAGAGCGGGTGACGTGTCGGGCAAAATCAACACAAAAGGGCCGGTTAGGGGCGTGTGGGGGTTCAATTCGGGTTCAGCTGAGAGAATCCTAAGAAACCAGCGTGTGGCGCCACCGAATCATGGACTGTCACATCACGGATGTCTTTCCAGCGCTTGATCTGATGGGAGCCGTTTCCGGTCGTTAGATGCACGGTCTGCAGCATCCAGATGCTGCAACCGATGAGGCAGTGGGTGTGAATATTGTTGTGGTCACGCCTGATAACGTGTTGACATTGAACGAGGTGTTTGCGGCACGGCTGACGCCCGGAGAGAAATGTTGCTCACGTGCGCACTGGTGGTAATTTCCGGCATTTTGATGACGCGGTGTTGTCGGTGGCTCGGGTCGAGCGCGTCGCCCTGCAGCCCTCATGTCGGAACTGCTGCAGCGCACCGGCGGTGCAGGTTCTCGCGCTGTTGGGAATAGGCAACCACCATGATCATGTGGAGGTCGCCGTGGTGGCGATGCACGCGGTGATCGATCACGCGGCCGCCGACAGGATGGAGTTTCTACAAGGACTTCAACGCGTTGTCGCAGCTGCGGCGTCGCCGGCAAACGCCGGCACGGTCGGCCCCGGAGTGGCGGCAGTCCGATGCGGGTGATGTTCGTAGCGACACCGCTGATCGGGCATCTGTTCCCGATGATGCCTCTTGCTATGCATCTGCGTGCGGAGGGGCACCGGGTGCTGGTAGCAACCGGCGGTGATGCCGCGACGGCGGTTTCCGCCGATGTCCCGGTTGTCGACGTCGCACCGCGCATCGGACACATCCGTGCCGTCGCGCAGGGATTGGGCTTGCACCCCGTCCTCGCACTGCGATCCGCGGCGGGAATGGCCGACGCTCGCGGCGGCGCCCACGTGTTCGCCGTAACCAACAAACCGATGATCGACAGGCTCATTCGAGTGGCGGGCCGATTCGCACCCGACATCGTGGTGCACGAACCTTTCGCGTCGGCCGCGGCCATCGCTGCGGCCCACCTCGGCGTCCCCACAGTCCTGCACAATATCGCGCTGGACGACGGCACCGTTATTCGACGGGAGCTGTTGCGGCTGCTCGGCGGTGCCGACATTCCCGCGAGTACGGCCACCCTGTCGATCGCGCCGCCCAGCATCGTCTCTGTCCCGGGTTGGCCCCTGCGATACATCCCGTATTCGACACCGGGCGCATCCACGCCACGATTCCTCCTCGACTCCCCCCGCCGACCACGCATCGTCGTAACCCGAAGCACCATGCTCGGCGACGGCCCCGACGCGATGCTCCGATCGGTGCTACGGGCCGCGCCCGACGTCGATGCCGATATCGTTATCGTCCGCCCAAACCGAACAGTCATGCGCGCCACCAATCTTCCCGGCAACGTCCGAACTGTCGGGTGGATCGCGCTGCACGCCGTGCTCCCGACCTGCACCGCTATGGTCAACCACGGCGGCGCCGGCTCGGTGTATGCGGCTCTGCGCGCCGGAATCCCACAGCTGGCGACCCCCGCCCCAGGCGACCGCAGGTGGAACGCGGTATCGGTGCAGCGCCGCGGAGCAGGTATCGCGGTGCTGGGAAGAACGATCACCGCGGCGCATCTGCACACCTTGATCACCGACGCACGCCTCGCCGACGCTGCCCGCGCCGTCGCGGCCGAGGTGGCCACCATGCCTGCCATCGACGAGGTCGCAGCCCAAGTCCTCGCAGTGGGCAACAACCGACCGCCCCTCCGACACTCCTGACCGACGACCGGGGGAACCCGGAGGCGATTCAGATCGACAACGACAAGACGAAAGCGCGGATCCGAGGATTGACGCGGGGTCACGCCACCGCTTCGCTCGACCGACAACCGACCATGCGCCAGGAGACTACGAGAGCAAGTCCGCAGCCAAAGAAATCGGGGCGCCGTCGCAGTGACAGGGCCGCTACGTGGTCACACCCATTCGGGTACCCGCAGGTGCACGAGCGCCAACTCGAACCCACAGTCTTCGACCACCTCGACGTGCTGGGTGTTTGCACTCCGAAGGGCAGTACCCTTCGCGCGGTTGCGCTCCATAGCCTCGGCGCTGTCGAACGTGCCGGACGTGGCCCGGCATAGCGTAATTACCAGAAAACAAGGTGTAATGCGTTAAGCGGCAAGGAAATTGCTCACCTGCGCGGCGAATTCCCCGGCGTGTTGGAACAGGAATGCGTGCCCGGCATCGCTGTAGAGCACGAGGGTGGCCGATTCGAGGTGCTGGACGGCCAGATATGAGGCCAGAGCCGGGGGTCAGGGCGTCTTGCGGGCGTGGGTGCCTCCGCGCCGGACAGCGATGCTGCCCCAGACGCCGCGGTCCATCTTGCACGGCGCCCTCGGATGGACCGGCAGGCAGCACTGAAGGTCCTCGATGAGCGGGGCGATGCAGATGCGAAGACGCGGAACTTCGAGCGGGAAGCCACGCTGGCGGCAAGTCTGGAGCGTCCGAAGCTGTGATGAACGGGTGGCCAGAGTGTCGGAACTGGCCCGATCGCAACACGAAACGGCCTGACCCATCACGAACATGCCAATGACGGTCGTCCATGAGTGGGCGTTAGGGCTCCGTACACGCATTGGCAACGCCCCCGCCCCCAGCCGATAGAACAGCGACACAGGCCGTTTCGGCGAAAATGTGGGGTAAACGTGGGGTTGCGTTCGAATAGAACCAGGCAGGCCCGGCGAATCGCCGAGCCGGACCCCCATGTCTATGTGGGGGACTCGAACCCCTCACCCCACTCAGGAGTCGAGATGTCTCGTGATTCCCGCTAGCTCCCGCTACCTGGGGCAACAGAACGATCCCTCATCCATCACAAGCGCGCAAACGTTCTTCGGATTACCGCGTTTCCCAGGAAACCTCTGGTCAATGCCGGTCCCATCCTTATAGCGACCCGCCGTGGGCACAAACCTACGGCACATTGGACCAGAACCGTCACGCCACCGCTACTTGCCGATCGGTGTTGCAGGAGGTTGGCGTACTGGTCGATTCCCCCTCCGGACACAAGCCGACATCGCCTGACCGGCACTTTTCCAACTATCGTTCGAGAAATTCGCAGGTCAGGCCGGTGCGGGTTTAACTCCCCGACACCGACATAACCACTACCCCACGGCCACAGCCGTCACCACCGCGCAGAATCTCTGTCGGGGGCTCCGGCGACGACGATCCGGCACCAGTTCGAACCATACCGCCGGTCTGCGGCATCCATTATCATCCGCAACAACGCTTGCGCGGCTGCGGGATTCAGCTCGCATGCCTCGGCTGACGCCACAACCTCCACCTCGGAGCGGGAATCACCGTTATGTCGCTTGCCATGAGGACCTCCGGTCCACACCAGGCTGCCTAACCACTGTCCCAAATCCTGCAGCAGCCCAAGGCACCGTGGATGAATCGGGTGGTGTTGCCTGCACGGTCGGTCGCTCTGCGTGAGCAGGTTGCCTTCGCCGTCGTAGGTCCATGACTCGGCATGCCCGTTGGGGTCGACGCGTCGCAGCAGTTTCCGTCCGGAGCCCACTCGTAGCGAGTCCGCGCGGGCAGGCCGCCAACACCATTGCGCATCAGGTCGGCACCGGTCGTTATCCAGCAGGCACCGCTCGCCCAGGGCGAGGTGCTGACCGGCGATGTCGACGCCGCATCGCCACGGATGGTCGTGATGCCGGTCGTACTGGTGGGAGTCACTCCTCGAGGAGTGCTCGAGTCGAATGACTCAAGTGCTCGACGATGCCGCTGACGCAGGGTGAGCACATCACATCTTCGTCGTAAGGAGAATCGACATGGATACTGCCGGACGGGTAGCACTGGTTACCGGCGGAACGGGTGGCATCGGATCGAGTATCGTCGCCCGCTTGGCGCGAGAAGGTTATTCGGTCGCCATCCATTATGCGGGTCAGCCGGTGCGCGCCGAGGCCGTGGCGGCCGCCATACGTGATGACGGCGGCAGCGCGATCGCAGTTGGCTCCGATATTGCTGACGAAGTGCAGATGTCGGCGCTTTTCGACACCGTCACCAACACGTTTTCAGGTGTCGACGTGGTCGTCAACACCGCCGGGATCATGCTGCTCAGTCCGTTGGTCGACCTCGATCTCGCGGATCTGGATCGCATGCATCGCATCAATATTCGTGGGACTTTCGTGGTATCGCAGCTGGCCGCGCGAAATCTGCGCCGCGGTGGTGCATTGATCAATTTTTCGACGTCGGTCACCCGGCTACAGTTCCCGAACTATTCGGCGTATGCCGCCAGCAAGGGCGCGGTCGAGGCGATGACGTTGGTACTTGCGCGGGAACTGCGCGGTCGTGACATCACAGTCAACGCTGTTGCCCCTGGCCCCACCGCTACACCGCTGTTCCTGCAAGGGAAATCCAAATCCGAGATCACCGCGCTGGCGCACGCGGCGCCGCTGGAACGGATCGGAACTCCCGAGGACATCACCGAGGCCGTCGCCTTCCTGGCCGGGCCGGCGCGCTGGATCAATGGCCAAACAATTTTCGCCAACGGCGGCGTCGCATAACGCGCAATGCCATCCGCAGGAAAGGAAACATCATGTCCGATACAAAAGTTGTTCTGGTGACCGGGGCGTCGAGCGGTTTCGGGGCACTGGCTGCCCGCGGCCTCGCGAAGAACGGCCACACCGTCTACGCGGGAATGCGCGAGACCTCGGGAAGGAATTCATCGAAGGTCGCCGAGCTCGAGGAACTATCCGCACAGCTGGGTATATCAATTCAGGGCATCGAAATGGATGTGCAGAACCAGGACTCGGTCGACCACGCGGTCGCGGAGATCCTTACCGCGCAGCAGCGTATCGATGTAGTCGTGCACAACGCGGGGCACATGGTTCTCGGTCCTACCGAGGCATTCACCGTGGATCAGGTCGCCGAACTCTACGACATCAACGTGCTGAGCACGCAGCGGGTGAATCGGGCCGTTCTTCCCCACCTGCGTCAGCAGCGCTCGGGCCTGCTGGTCTGGGTGGCGAGCTCGAGCACCCGGGGTGGACATCCGCCCTTCCTGGCCCCGTACTTCGCGGCGAAGGCCGGCATGGACGCGCTGGCGGAAAGTTACGCGGCCGAGCTGATCAGGTTCGGCATCGACACCGCCATCGTGGTTCCCGGCGCGTACACCTCCGGTACCAACCACTTCGCGCACGCCACGACTCCGGCGGACACAGCGCGGGAGGCGGAGTACGACGAGCTGTACGGCCACACCCGGATCGCACTCGACAAGCGGCTGGCCGACATCGTGCCCCCAGGCAGCGATCCACAGGCCGTCGCCGACGAGATCGCCCGAGTGGTCGACCTCCCGTTCGGGGAGCGCCCGTTCCGCTCGCATATCGATCCCAGCCGCGACGGCAGTGCGGTCGTTACCGCAGTCGCCGACCGGATCCGACATGAGTTCTACCACCGAGTCGGCATCGCCGATCTGCTGACGCACAACGACTCTTTGTAGTCGTCGTCGACGTCGGGCCGGCGATCACCCGGTTGTGCAGCGACCTGCCGGGCCGCCGATACGACATCCGATCGAACCCTCACAGACAGAGAAGCCATGCCGCACATCACTGTTCCCGACGGAACCCGGATCTATTACACCGAGCAAGGCAGCGGTCGGCCGGTGATCCTCAGCCACGGTTGGCCGTTGTCCTCGGATGCCTGGCAACTCGAGCTGAAATTACTCGCCGACGCCGGATATCGCGCCATCGCCCACGACCGCAGAGGCCATGGACGATCGTCACACACCTATACCGGAAACGACATGGACACCTATGCCGCAGACCTCGCCGTTCTGGTGGACCAACTCGATCTGACCGACATCACTGTGGTCGGGCATTCCACCGGCGGCGGCGAGGTGGTGCGCTATGCGGCGCGGTACGGGAACGCCCGTGTACGCAAAGTTGTCACGGTCGGCGCGGTCACACCGATCATGCTGCGGTCACCGTCCAATCCTCACGGGACATCGATCGAGGACCTCGATGCCATCCGCAGCGGTGTCCTCGACGACAGATCCGAGTTTTACCGAGATCTCTCCGTGGCGTTCTACGGTGCCAACCGTGCGGGGTCGACAGTGTCGCAGGGCCTGCGCGACGACTTCTGGCGGCAGGGCATGCTGGTCGGACTCGCGGCCGCACACGACTGCGTCGAAGCATTCTCCGAAACAGACTTCACCGCCGACCTGCGGGCCTTGACCGTTCCGATCCTCATCGCTCACGGCGACGACGACCAAATCGTCCCGATCGATGCCACCGCACGCAAGGCGATCGAGCTCGTGGACAACGGCACGCTCGAGGTTTATCCGGGCGCGTCGCACGGCATACACGGCGCGTATCAGAAAGCGCTGGACCACGACATCCTCGCGTTCATCGGCGATTAGAGCGACGAGGTCGAGCAGGAAAGTATTTCGGCCCCGGGCCGCATTCACCCAGTGGCCACCGGTATGCCGCTGATCTACGGCGAAATCATCTCAGGAAGGGAAACAATGAAGATCGACGGAAACACCATCTTCATCCCCGGCGCGACCAGCGGAATCGGGTTGGCCCTCGCGCAACAACTGCAGGCGAGGGGGAACACGGTAATCGTCGGCGGAAGACGCGAAGAGCGGCTACGCCGAATCGCGACCGAAAACCCGGGAATCGGCACGGTGGCGATCGACACGAACAGCGTATCGAGTATCGCATCGGCCGCGGAGAAGGTGCTGGCCGAATATCCCGACCTCGATGTCCTCGTGATGATGTCGGGTATTTCCCGGGTCGAGGACTGGCACCATCCCCGGGACTTTCTCGAGTCCGCCGAAGCGGTCATCGACACCAACGTGCTGGGTCCCATCCGCCTGCTCGCCGCGTTCATCGAGCATCTGCAATCCCGGCCTCGGGCAACGGTTATCACAGTGTCCTCCGGCTTGGCATTCACACCCTTGGCCGTCACGCCGAGCTACAACGCTTCCAAGGCCGCGATTCACATGCTGACCGAATCGGTCCGGCTCCAGTTGGCCGACACCAACGTTCAGTTCATGGAACTCGTACCGCCGGCGGTGCGGACCGATCTGCTACCCGGGCAAGCCGAGAGTGACTGGGCGATGCCATTGGACGATTTCATCGCGGAGGTGATACACATCCTCGAGACGCAGCCGGACGCTCACGAAATCCAGGTCGAACGCGTCAAATTCCTTCGCTACGGGGAAAAACGTGGTGACTACGACGAAGTTGTCGCCACTCTCAACGCGTCCGACCCGAACGGCTGACCGGCGCACCGCCTTATCGGCACCGGGCACGCCTCCGCATCGACCACAACGGTCGTGCGCAGTGCCACGGCAACAAATCTCAGCGCGTCGCACCGTAAATGCTTCCTCCATCGACCGGCCCGCACATCGGCACGACGTTGCCCACTCGGCCCAACGAAAGGTGACATGCAATGTCTCATCATCTGGATTCGCCCATCGCCAGACAGGACGTTCGACTCGATATCACCGACCTCTACGTGTTCCGCGGTGAAAGCGGCACGGTTTTGGTGATGAACGTCTGCCATTCCCTCGCCGGGGACATTCCCGTCCCGGGATACCACCCCGAAGGCATGTACGAATTCAAAATCGACCTCGACGGCGACGCCGTCGAGGATCTCACCTACCGAATCGTCTTCGGCGAACGCAATTCCACTGGCATGCAACGGTTCACCGTCCGCCGACTCGATGGTGCCGAGGCAACCGACCCCTTCGCCGCCGGAACCGTTGTCGCGGACGGAGAAACAGATATCGAGACGATCGGTGTCGGCGGATTGCGGGTATGGGCCGGTCAGGCCGGCGATCCGTTCTGGATCGAACCCGATGTTCTGCATGCCGTGGGCCATGCTTTCCAGGACGGTACGCGCATCGACCTCGGGACGTGGACTCCCGCGAAGGCCACCAACCTCTTCGCCGGTCACACAGTGTTCTCGATCGTACTCGAACTGCCCGACCAGGCCCTGCTCGCGCACGACGAAGCCGGGCTCCGCATCGGAGTTTGGGCCATCGCGAGCCTTGCCACGGACGCCGGTGGCTGGCGATCGATCAACCGCGTCGGCCTGCCGATGATGCATCCGCTGTTCACCCAATACAACGAACAACTCGGCGACAGCTTGAACGCGGGAACCCCGACACAGGACCTCGAGAAGTACGGTGATCAACTGACGAAGGAGATCGCCGCGGTCGTTGCTGCCTACGGAACCGCCGGCGACCCGCACGACTACGCGACTCGACTGGTCCAGCGCATGCTGCCGAACATGCTGCCCTACACCGTCGGTACCGCGGCGACGTTCGGGTTCCTGACCTGGAACGGGCGTTGCCTGACCGATAACGCACCCGATGTCATGTTCTCGATCGCCGCGAACACCCCGGTGAGTCTCGGCATCGGCGTCGAATCGGTTTCCTCGAAACCTCGCCTGACGTTCCCGTACGTGCCGGCCGCCCACTGACCGCGACGAAACTCCTCAGGAGACGACGATGACCGGCTCGCCACGGCTCGCCCACGCCGTGTCCCCGCGCTTCCCGCAGGCCACCTCCCTGGCGGTGATGATCGGATTCATCACCGCCCTGCACGTGGCCGGGTGGGGACTGCTGGTATCCGGGCGCGCCGTTGGCGGGACATCTCTGGGCGTGGGTGTGGGCCTCACCGCATACACCCTCGGCCTGCGCCATGCCTTCGACGCCGATCATATTGCCGCCGTGGACAACACCACTCGCAAACTCGTCGGTGACGGCCTGAAGCCGGTCTCGGTCGGGTTCTGGTTCTCCCTGGGACACTCGACGGTGGTCTTTGCGCTCACCATGCTTCTCGCGCTGGGAGCACGCGCGCTGTCAAGCCCGCTGCAGGACGACCGGTCGCGGCTGCATCAGGTGACCGGCATCGTCGGGACCAGTGTGTCCGGGGTGTTTCTCTACCTGATAGCCGCCGTCAACATCGGCCTGCTCCTCGGTACTTGGCGGCTGTACCGGCAGGCGCGCACCGGAATGGTCGATCCCACCCGGATCGACGCGCATCCCGGTGTCGGCGGGCCGATGAGCAAGCTTTTCGGTGGCATCATGAAATCCATCCGGAAGCCGTGGCAGATGTATCCACTCGGAGTGTTGTTCGGGGTCGGCTTCGACACCGCGACCGAGGTCGGGCTCCTGGTCCTCGCCACCGGCAGCGCCTCCGCCGGCGTGCCCTGGTACTCGATGCTGTCCCTACCGCTGATCTTCGCGGCGGGCATGTCGCTGCTGGACACGGCGGACGGGGTTCTCATGCGATACGCGTACGGATGGGCCTACGCCACCGACTCCCGCAAACTTCGATACAACCTCGCGATCACAGGACTCTCGGTGTCTGTCGCGGTCGGGGTGGGGACGGTGGAATTGCTCGACCTGGCCACCGATCGTCTGCATCTCGATGCGTGGAACTGGATCAGCGGCATCGACCTCAGCGCCGTCGGTCCCGTCACCGTCGCCGTATTCGCCACCATGTGGCTAGGAGCAGCCTGCATCTGGAAGACCTTCCGGCTTTCCCGTCGCACCGAGGACGCCGATCACCGCATCGAGCAACCGGCGCCCCGCCTCGCGGCCGAAGCCGTCGTCCTCGTTCGTTCATCCCGAAACCCTTCGGGGCACGACCTGTAATCGGTCGAGCAGACAGTCGCTGCTGCGCGTACGAGCACGACGCCCATCCTGCAGTGATCGGCCCACTCGAATCGGATGACTATGGGTCCTCGCCTAGGTCGATCATGTGGAGCTGGCCTCGGGAGGTGATGCCCAGTTTCGGGAAGATGCGGTACAGGTGATTGCCGACCGTACGGTGGGACAGGAACAGTCGGGTCCCGATCTCCCGGTTGCTCATCCCACTCGCGGCCAGCTTCGCGATCTGCGACTCCTGCGGGGTGAGCCTGTCCAGGCTGTCGGGTGCAGACCGGGCGACCACCTCGCCTGCCGCGCGTAGTTCGGCTCGTGCCTCTTCGCCGAATGCCTTGGTGCCCAATGCGTCGAAGCCCTTGACGGCGGCGCGAAGACGGGACCGCGAGTCGGTGAGACGGCGCCTGCGCCTGAGGAACCGCCCATGGGCCAGCAGCAGCCGCGCCCGGTGCAGCGGCCAACTCGACAGTTGGGTGTGCAGCGCCTGCCGGTAGACGTGCTCGGCGTCGTCATTATCGGCGGCGAGCAGAGCGTGAGCATAGGTCGCCATCGCCAGGAGATAGGACGACGTCGTCCGCTCGGCCAACGCGTCCAGTTGCGCCAGGTAGTGCCGCACCTCGTCATCGCGGCCGATGAGGATCCCCGCTTCGATCAGGTCCGCAATTCCCCAGTAACCCACCGACGGGTGGTAGGCGATGTCGAAGGGGTCCAACACCCTGGCCAGGTGTTCGAACGCATCGTCGGGCGCCTTGACGAGCAGAGCGAGGCGCCCTCGGACGAACTGGACGAAGCCGAGAAGGGATTGCGCACCGGTCGAAAGCAGTTCGGCTTCCGCGGCACAGACGAGGTCGTTCGCGGTTTCGTAATCGCCGCGTTCGCCGGCGAGCATGGCTGTCACGAGATCGGCGACCAGCGCCCATCGAGGGCGGCCGGTGTCGCGGGAGAGTCGGCCGGCTTCGTCCGCCGCGGTCGCCGCCAGCCGGGTCTTGCCCAAAATAAGTGCCGCCCACGCTTGAGAGGCAAGTGCTTCGCCCAGCAGCCCCAGTCTGCCTTGTTTACGGAGGCCGCCCACCGCGGCGCACAGGAACGGCCAGGCGAGATCGAAGGCCCAGATCGCGGTCAGTGACGCCCCGAGCGCGTGTTGCTCGGTCGGATCGCCGGTGGCCCGCGGCGTGTTCGCTCGCACTGTGCCGATGACCCAAGCCGCCTCTTCGGCAGGGGCAGCGCAGGCCGCGATGGACAAGACCATCGGATCGCTGTCGCTTCGGCGCAGGCGTCGCGCCGTTCCGACGACCAGCGCGCGAGTTTCCGGGGTGGGATTGCTGTACCAGCAACCGATGGACAGTTGCCATAACGCCCTCAGCGATAGTGTCGCGCCGTCTCGCTCCGCGCCCGCGAGCCGGTGCGCCATATCCGCGATGGCGCGGACCCGCTCCGGGCGGTACCAGCTGTCCTCGTCGAGCGCCGCGGTCCACAAAGTCAGGCGCAGTCGTTCGCCTTCATCGAGGTTCGCGCAATTCGCCTCGTCCAGTTGCCGACGCGCCTCAGCAAGGTCACCGAGTTCGAAGTCGATCTCGGCGGAGCGCAACAGCAGACGACCCCGGACGGTATCCAGGCTGCTCAGCGACGCGGCCCGGCGCAGAGCCGTCGCGGCGGCATGCGGAGCCCCCCGGTCGAGCGCCTTGCGGGCGGCGACCTCCAGGTCGAGCGCCACGTCATCGTCCGGACCGGGACTGGCTGCCGCCCGATGCCACGCCCGGCGTTCCTGCCGGTCGGTCAATACTCTCGCCAGCGCGGCGTGCGCTGCGAGCCGCCGTGACGGAGTGGCCGCCTGGTAGATCGCGGAGCGGATGAGGGGGTGCCGGAAACCCACCTCGTGCCCATCTATCTCGATAAGCCCGGCCGCCACGGCGGGTTCCAGCACATCCACCGACAGTTCCGTGCCGTCGAGCAGTCCGGCGGCACCGAGGATCTCGGACGTGCCGCATTCGTCGTCGGCAGCGGCGATCAGGAGAAGGGTCTGGGCTGTATCAGACAGGACCGAGACGCGGGCCAGGAACGATCGCTCCAGACGACGGGTCATGGGCAGCCATGGAGTCGCCTGGCCAGCGTCGCTGTCACGCAGGGACCGCGGAAGCTCGATCAGCGCCAGCGGATTGCCCGCCGCCTCGATCAGAATACGGGCGCGCGCCCTGTAACCGAGTTCAGGCACACACTCAGCGAGTAGTGCGCTGGCAGCGGCGTCGTCGAGCTCCGTGAGCGGCAGTTCCGGCAGGCCCGCGTCGTCCAGCACTGTGTCGTGCCCGGCACGGACCGCGAGCATCATGACCGCCCGTTCCGTATTCAGCCGGTTCGCGACGAAAGCCAGCACCTCGCTGCTCGCCCTGTCGATCCACTGGGCGTCGTCGATGGTCAGCATGACCGGTGTGTCCTCCGCGAAAGCGCTGATCAGTTCGAGCGCGGCCAGTCCGACCGAGAACATCTCCGGGGCCGCACCAACGGCCATCCCCAGCGCCGTCAGCAACGCCTGTCGATGGTGGGGAATCAGAAACATCGTGTGGCCGAGCATCGGCCTGAACAATCTGTGCAACCCCGCATAGGGAACCAAAGCCTCCGATTGCACGCCGACAACCGACATGGCCCGGCCACCGCGGGCGGTGACCAGGTCCCGAGCAACGCCGAGCAACGCCGTCTTCCCGATACCGATATCTCCCCGCACCAGCAGAGCATCTCCCATACGGGCCAGGCCGCGGTCGATCAAATCCGATACCAACTGCAGTTCGGCCTCCCGTCCATGCAGCGGTTCCTCCGCACGGCCGCCCCACCGGCCCGGGCGGGCGACAGGGCTAACCGCCGACGGACGTCTGGGCAGCCGTGAGACCTGCGGAAGGGAAATTGTCGTGCCCGGCCGCCCTGGCGCACGTGCAAACACGGCGCTGGGCCCTTGCCCTGCCGGCAACGGGGTGTCGTCGGGGGTGATCGCGGACGTCATGTTCCTCTTTCCCAGTCGTAGCCCGTCCGAACCGACACGCACAGCTGTGATCAGGCCGGACCGACAGCCGCCAGAGTGTAGGCGGCCCACTCGGCCGTGCGCCGAGCCATACATCGAACGTCGCCGATATGCGTCAGCCCTGTCGACGCTACGAGCAACGAGGCCCGAGGGCATCGGTCAAGTGACCATCGGGCAACCCGACATCGGCCGCTCCCAGGCTCACGGAAGGCCGACGTTTAGTCTTGGCCCTGTGTTACTCGTCGGACGCAGCAGAGAGATCACTGTGCTGCACGAACTGGTGGGTGCGGTATGCGAGCGCGGCGCCGCGCTGGTGCTTCGAGGCCAGCCCGGCATCGGTAAATCCGCCCTCCTGACCGATGCGGCAGAGTTCGCGCAGGCGTCGGGCCTGCGTCTTCTGAGCACGGCCGGAGCGGAGTCGGAGGCCAATCTGCCCTATGCGGGCCTGCACCGACTCCTGCGCCCGGTACGCGGTCAACTCGGGGTGCTGCCGACCCGCCAGCGAGAGGCACTGCAGGCGGTGCTCGGCATCACCGAGGCGGCCGTGCCCGACGGCTATCTCGTCGCTCTCGCGGTCCTCAACCTGCTGGCCGAAATCGCCGAGACTGCTCCTGTCGTCGTCATCGCGGAGGATGCTCACTGGCTCGACTCCTCTACTACCGACGTCCTCACCTTTCTCGGGCGCAGGCTGGAATCGGAGCCGATCCTGCTGCTCGCCTCGGCCCGCAGCGGCATCACCGGCTGGTTGGACGCAGCCGGGCTACCGGAATTGATAGTCCCGCCGCTGTCTGCCCGGGACGCCGCCGCACTGCTCGACGCCACGGCCCCGGACTTGACTGCCGCCCTACGTCAGCGGCTGCTCGCCGAAGCCGAGGGCAACCCGCTCGCGTTGATCGAGTTGCCGACCGCAGTGCACGGCGCCGACGACACCGCCATCCTGGTGAGCCCGTGGTTACCGCTCACGGCCAGGCTGGAGAGCGTGTTCACACGGCGGTTTGCCGTACTCCCGGACGCTACGCGCGCCGTTCTGGAAGTCGCCGCGCTCAACGACAGCACGGACCTCAGCGAAACCCTGACGGCGACCCGCGTCCTGACGTGTGCACCTGTCACACTCGCCGACCTCAGCCCTGTTGCTCGAGCTCGCCTCATCACCGTCCACGAGGAGCAGGTGGTGTTCGATCACCCCCTCATCCGCTCGGCCATTCACCAGGCAACGGAGGTCGGACGGCGTCGGCAGGTGCACCGTTCCCTCGCCGCGGTGCTGGGCAATCAGCCCGACCGCAAGACCTGGCACCTGGCCGCCGCCAGCGACCGGCCGGACGAGGACATCGCCGCAGCTCTCGACGCCGTCGCTGCCCGGGCACAGCACCGAGGAAGCGGTGCCGCCGCAGTTGCCGCTCTCGAGCAGGCGGCGCGACTGAGCCCGGATAAAGACCGGCGCACCGACAGACTGTTGCGCGCTGCCGACGCCGCAGTCGAGCTCGGCCGGCCCGAGACCGTCCACCAGCTCCTCGACGCTGCGGGAAAACTCGATCTCGCGCGGCAGCAACGTGCTCGCCTTGCCTGGATCAGAGCAGCCTTCGACGACGGACTGCGGGCAGGAAACATCGACGACGCTTCCACGCTCGCCGACCTCGCCGAATCCGTTGCCGCCGAAGGCGATACCGACCTCGCGGTGCGGATCCTGTGGAGCGCGGCACTGCGCTGCTTCTGGACGGAGCCCGGCGAGGTCGCCAGGCACAAAATCGTCACCGTGGCCGAGCAACTTCCCATCGATCCGCTCGACGCACGACTGCTCGCCATCCTCGGCTACGCCGAACCGATCTCCCGAGCAACAGTGGTCATCGAGCGTTCCCAAGAACTACTCGGCCATGCCGTCCACGACTCCCAGACCGTGCGACTCGTGGGCAGCGTCGCGGTGCTCGTCGGCACCTTCGACGTCGCCATCGCACAGTCCGCCGCGTCGCTACCGGGCCTGCGTGAGCAAGGCCGCCTGCACCTGCTGGCCCGCGCACTCGCGGCACAGGCGTGGGCAGCCACCCAAGTCGCCGACCTCATGGTCGCTCTGCCCGCGGCCGAGGAAGCGGGCAGACTCGCAGCCGAAACCGGCCAGCCGTTCCTGCTCGGCATTATCCGCGCGACCCAAGCCAAGATCGCCGCGCTGCGCGGACGTCTCGCCGAAGCCGCCGACCTGGCGGCCGAGGCCGAACAAATCGCCATGCCGGTCGCTGCCCGGAACGTGCTCGCCACCGCCCAGCACGCGCGCGCCCTCGCGGCACTGGCAGCGGGCGACTATCCACAGGCGCTGACGCGCCTGCTGCGCATGCACGACATCACCGACCCCTCACACCAACTCGCCTTGAGCTGCCACACAATCATCGACCTCGCCGACGCCGTCAGCCATAGCGAAACCCCTTATGCCGCAACCACTGTGCTCGCCCAGCTGGAAGCGGCCGCGAAGACCTCGACCGCACCACCGCTCCATGACGGACTGCGGTTGGCCAAAGCAGTCATGGCCCCACCCGACGAAGCCGGAAGTCGCTTCCACGCCGCGCTCGCCGCAGACCTGACGCGCCGACCCTTCACCCGAGCACGCACCCAACTCGCGTACGGCGAATGGCTTCGCAGACAGCGCCACACCGCCGAATCCAGGCAATACCTTCGCGCCGCTCGCGATACGTTCGATGCCCTCGGCACGTCACCGTGGAGCGAACGAGCCCGCCGCGAACTCCGTGCCACCGGCGAACGAAGCAATGAACGACAAGGCGCCACCTCCGATCTACTCACCCCCCAGGAACTCCAGATCGCGCAGATGGCGGCGCAAGGACTCACCAACAGAGAGATCGGCAAACGCCTCTACATCTCGCACCGCACCGTAGGCGCCCACCTCGCAAGGACGTACACCAAACTGGGCGTCACATCACGCGTGCAGCTCCACAGTGCACTGCACTGATATTCCTGAAAACTATCTCTCGCTAACTGGATACTGCCGCTGCTAGGCACTCGTGCCTCGAACGCGACTGCGGCCGTGGGGGTGACGGGGTGCGATGGTGGTTCGATGACATCGACGGTCAGCGATTCGGCGACCGGATCCGCGGCGGGCGGGGCGGGCGCGAGACGTGTCGGGCCGATGGGGCGGAACAACACCGACGCGTGGCCATGTCGAGGGCTTGATGGGGGCGGCGGTCGTTGTAGGGCCTCGACCCAGCCAGTGATCGCGTGCTGCGCCGCGTCGATCGATTCGAAAGGTTCTGCGGCGTCGAGGAATTCGCTGCGCAGCGACTTGTGGAACCGTTCGATCTTTCCGGTCGTGATCGGTCACCGCGGTTTGGTCCGGCACTGCTCGATCCCGTTTTTTCGGCAGATCCGCTCGAACAGCACCTCGACCAGCAGTGGGCACAGGTATCGGCCACGAATCTGCCGCTCGTCACCTGCAGCCCCGACAGCAAGGAAGCCGTCCTGCTCGATAAATCGCGCATCGACGGACACGAGATCGCCAGCGCCATAACGCTCTTCGATTCACAGCAAGACCGACACGTGGTCGAGGTGACCTTCAAGTCCGGCGGGAGCGACGCCTTCTCCAAGTTCACCAGCGACAATCTGGGCAAACGGCTTGCGTTCACCATCGACTCCCGAGTGCTTAGCGCTCGGCCATCCAGTCGCCGACCCCGCCCGGCAGCCCAACCCAGATCTCCGGCAACTTCACTGCGGATCCCGCACGCCAGCTTGCCAGTTCGCTACAGTTCGGTGCACTCCCCGTGTCCTAGACACAGACTCGCCAAACTCAGGAAAGCTGCAGTTCAGTGGCGTGCACCAGGTTGGGGATATGGGTCCGACCCCCTCCGGACACCAGTGCTAACCCCACAGGGGGTGGCACCAACGATTGCGAGTTGCTGTTGGTGCTTGTAGCGCACTTCTAGATTCAGTGCTCGATACAGTCGGAGCTTGTCGGCGGGGTCTGAATCCCCCCGGGTCCGGTGCGCACCTGTTTATCTGTCACCGGCCGGTTGTCCGGCGCGGTGTGCATAGTAGTCGGCCTCGTATTCGATCGGTGGTTTGCGACCGAGCCGGTGCATCAGGCGTGACTGGTTGAACCACGCGACCCAGTCCGCGGTGAGCAGTTCGACGTCGGCCAGCCGGGTCAACGGGCCACGCCGAAACGGGGAATCGTCACGGACCGCTTCGGTCTTGTAAAGCCAATGCCACGTAGTTAAGACGTTGGGGTGCAAGTCAACTCGTATGATTCCGAGAGTGGGGACGTCGGACGGAGCAACGGGACCTCTGCTATTGCAGAGACCCGATACACAGTTATTTCCACAGCCCCACTTGATATGGCAGCAGCCAGCCCTGTGCAACGTTGGGCTGGCTGCTGTGTGGGGCTATGGGGTTATTCGCCGTGCTTCATCAGCGTCTGATGGGTTGCGGCACATGTTGGGCCGCGTAACACACTTGGGTGAATACCCAAGGCTAGGAGGCAGAACCGGTATCGGTGGGCAGGCATACCGAACCAAAGCACACGCTGCCGGACTGCACCACGGCGATACCGGCCGTGGCGCTCAGGCCGGTGGCGACGGTAAGCGGCGTGCCGCCGGAGGTCGGCAGCGCAATGACCGTGCCGTTGGCAAGGGCGATGAACAGGGTGGTGCCGGAAACGGTGATACCGGCCGTGACGCCCAGGCTGGTGGCCACGGTGGTGGTCGCGCCGCCCGAAGTCGGCAGCGCAATGACCGTGCCGTTGGCAAGGGCGATGAACAGGGTGGTGCCGGAAACGGTGATACCGACCGGGGTGCCCAGGCCGGTGGCCACGGTGGTGGTCGCGCCGCCGGACGTCGGCACCGAAACGATCGTGCCGTTGGCTTGGGCGATGAACAGGGTGGTGCCGGAAACGGTGATAGCGACCGGGTTGGTCAGGCCGGTGGCCACGGTGGTGGTCGCACCCCCGGAAGCCGCCACCGAAACGATCGTGCCGTTGGCTTGGGCGATGAACAGGGTACTGTCGGAGGCCGTGACACCGACCGGGTTGCCCAGGCCGGTGGCCACGGTAGTGGTCGCACCCCCGGAAGCCGCCACCGAAACGAGTGTGCCGTTGGTTTCGGCGATATAAATGGTGCTGCCGCCCGTCAGGGTCGGCAGTGCGGCGGCCGGGCCGGCGGCCGCGACCGCGATCACCGTCGCGAGCGCCAACGGCGCCGTTGCGGTGAGGGCCAGCACCCTACCTATGGACCGTGCCGCGGCTGCGAGGCGGGAAACAGGTCGCCCACTTCGAGTGTGGCGGAAATGCAGGTTCACGCTATCTCTCCTTTTCAAAACGGGTCACAGGACGCGGGCCGCGGCGGTCGGCCAACGGCACGTTGAGTTGTCTACTGCCGAACAAGTCGCACGGCGCCCCCGTGCAGGCATAGCGAACCTCACCCGGCGAGGGTGAGAGATGCGAACAATCTCGGTACAGGCCGCTGCGGCGGTCCGCACTGCCAGGAGTGAACGTCGGTCGATCGACATACCGTCGCCCGATATATCACGCGAACTTTTGCACGACGGACAAGCCGATCTTCCGGACGATCCGCTAGCAGTGCCGCATGAACATATCCGCGCAACCGACGAAGTCAAGGATCACGAGCGTTTTAGAAACGCGTCGGCAGTAGCACCCCGCAGCAATCCACCGATGCGGTGTTCCTGGGCGGCACGGTCTGCCATCGCATGCGCTGCGGTGGTGGCGTACGAGTACTCGATGTCACGTCGCTCGATGTGTTGCCGGTGCTCTGCTCGCTCGTTGTCGAGCTGTGTGCGAAGCTGGCGGTTCTCTCGCGATGTACTCGGCGCCGATCGCGGCGCAGCATGACGGGGAATGTTCGTGGCTGGGTTCGGTTTCGGTGCCTGGCTATCGGATACATGAACACCAGATCCGGGCGCACCCGGGATTGCTCACGTGCCGGTTAGCAGTGCGGTTTTCAGTCGATGAGTTCTTCGTCGCCGCATTCGCTGCAGCGCTACAGCTCGCCGCCGTTGGCCAGTTCGGCGATCTGGACCAGGGCACCCTCGGCGTGGCAGGCCGCGCGCAGTTGAGGTAGGTCGCGCGGCCGGGATGCTGCTCAGCCAGCTCGCCGAGCAGCTCACATCCCTCGGGCCGCTACCGTCCACTCTTGGTGGCCTCCCGGCTGCCGTGGTCGTCGCTGTGAATCCGGTCTACGGCTACCTCCGTATCGCGGCTTATCGGCGCCCGGCCCACACGCTGAGCCACATGAGCATGGGCGATCGGGAACGAGATCGGGGATGGGTTTGCGGGCCGGTGGGCCTCGATGACGCCCAGATGAGTCGTGAGGCCGGACAGGCCGGTGAGGTGAGCTTGCCCGTGCGGGGCGCCGACAAGCAAGATTTCAACCTCGCAGGTTGCGACGGTGTCTGTCGCAAGCGAGCGATCCAGGACAACCACGACTGTGGTGACCGGTTCGAGGCCCTGGCTCGGGTAGTCGAAGCCAGCTCCGGATGGTGGGTAGCTGAAGGTGAGCAGTTGCGGGCCGGAGCATTCCCGGATGAAACTCCAGCCGCGGGCGCGCAGCAGGATATCCAACCCGGCAAACACCCGCATGTCAGCTCCGGACACCGGGTGACCGCAGTCGGTGCCCAATGCCTGCATGACGCTGGCCGGTGGGTATCGGCGATGCCAGATCTCGGCTTGCATCGACGTGACGGACTCGGCGTCGTGCCCAGACATGCTCGGGCGGGCGTCGCGCGTGGATAGCCAGCCGCGCCAGCGTTTTGTCGTCGTCTTCTCCTTGTTCGCCCAGGACATGAACACCCATGCTCGCAGTCCGAACCACAGACCATCCGCTGACACGCCCGGCGCGCGACCTGCAGCCGCCTGGACGATGACAAGCCGACGGAGCGTGGTGAGGTCCGATCTATCGCGCCCGATGCCGACCACCGCTGGCTGCGCTTGCCGCGTGCTTCTCCTCGATGGCGGCGGCCGGGTTGGCATGCAGTTGGTTCAGGGTGCGAAACACTGCCTCGACCGCCCTGTCGCGGGGCGTGCGAGTGGGGCCCTCATGATTCATCGAGTACCCATACACTTCGGCTCTTGAATCTGGGTTCAACTGGCCGCCGGAGAGAGTCAGCAGTGTCCAGTGCCAGTTGAGTTGACACATTGCTCGCGCTCCGATTTGCGGCGCGACAGCTATTCGGCAAGGTGGTCAGAGTGATCGTTTCCAGGTATATGGCGCAACTCGGCGACTGGGTGCTTCGATGAGGCCATGACCGACAACACCGACGTTTCTCGCGTCGTGGCCGCCAGCCGGGAAATCGCAGCCAGTGCGGAGCAGATCTTTGAATTGATTGCTGACCCGTCGCAGCAACCCCGATGGGACGGGAATGACAATTTGGCAGCAGCCCCCGTGGGGCAACGAGTACACAGCGTGGGCGATGTATTCACCATGACGACCACCAACAACGGCATCGTCCGGGAAAACCACGTGGTGGAATTCGAGGAGGGTCGCCGTATCGCCTGGCTGCCCGCGGAACCAGGCCAGCAACCGCCGGGTCACCTGTGGCGCTGGGAGATCGAGTCCATGGGCGAGGCGCGCACTCGGGTGACACACACCTATGACTGGTCGCATTTGACCGATGAGAAGCGTTTCCCGCGCGCCCGCGCTACCACTGCCGACAAGCTCCGGGCTTCGCTCGACAGACTCGCCGAACTCGCCGAACTCGACTGAAACGGACCGCATCCGTAGGAAACCGCCGATCCAACGGTGTGGCAAGTCCGTGGCACAAAGTCCATCCTTTGCGTCGACTCGCTGGCAATGTGTCAGGTCAAATGGCAAAGGACAAGCAGCCACCGACGGTTGTCCATCGGCCCGGCCTGCCCTGGTTGTGCCAGCGAATTCTGACGTCGTTTATCGGTGAATCCTGGTGGCACTCGACGCCGGATCGGGCAGATCCGATCGGTGAATTCTGGCGTCACTGCGGTAGGGCAGACAGCCGAGACTTCCTCACGCAGGACATAAACGATCACCGCCGCTACTACGACCCCCACCATGTGAGCCTGGCCGACCTCGTCGAGGAATGCGGCGCAGCCGTTCCGCCATCGGGCGCGCCCTTCCGGGCACTGCCGTCGCGACCGAGCGTGCGAGAGGCCCTATAGGCCTGTCTCACCCGCTCGACTCGCGTCTCCACGCTGCCTGGCTGCCCAGTCTCGAATCGCAGAGACGAATTCCTCGGGCGCATCGGACTCCACGTAGGTGCCCGCGCCCTCGACGATCACGGTCCTGTGGTCGGTGAACGTCGCTTCCAGGCGCTCACGTTCCTGGGAACGGAAGGCGATGTCGGCGTCACCCCACACGATCAGTGTCGGCATGTGGGCGAGGTTGGTGAGCCCGGCCTCGACCTCGGCGAAGAAGTCCCGGCTGGCGAGGACCCGCCCGGGAAGCACGGCGGAGGCCTGGCGCCGCTCCGGAGTGTCCAACGCCCGGCTGTATTGGGTCATTTCGGCCGCGGTGGGCTTGCGCCTTCGGTGGCCTGTGGGGATGAAGGCATTGACGAGGAGGTTGAACCGCCGGACCAAGAAGCGGACGGGGAGTCCGCCGATGATGCGACCGAAGGCCTCGAAGTGGAGAATGCCGTTGACCGGCCAGGCCCAGGTGTTGGCTAGTACCAACCGATCGAAGACGTCGGGCCGTCGCTGCACGACCGCCAGGCCGATCATGCCGCCCCAGTCTTGCCCGACCAGCGTGACGCCATCGAGGCCGAGCGCGTCGACGAACTCGGTGACTACGTCCGCGTGCTGCTCTGGCAGGTAGCGGTAGCCGGGCTTTGCCGTCGACAGACCGAAGCCCGGGTAGTCGAGGGCGATGCACCGGAAATCGCCGCGCAGTGCGCGGATCACGTCGCGCCACAGGAACGACCAGGTCGGGTTGCCATGTAGGAACAGCAGTGTGGGACCCGACCCCTCATCGACATAGTGGACGGTATGCCCGCCGATGTCGACGAATCGACTCTCGAACGGGAACAGTTCGTCATCGACCCAACCGGGCCGCACGCTCTTGGTGGTATCGGCCATGGGTGGTCCCCTCAGGGCTCGGCATCAAGGTATGCTTGAGCATCTCACGCACACTTTAGAAGATCAAGCGATAGTAGGAAATGATGCGTAGCTACGGCCAGTACTGCGGGCTTGCCCGTTCTCTCGAAGTCGTCGGTGACCGGTGGAACCTGCTCATCGTCCGCCAGCTGCTCGGAGCGCCCGCCCGCTACCGTGACCTGATCGAGGGCCTGCCCGGCATCGCGACCAACCTGCTCGCCGACCGGTTGCGTGACCTCGAAGCCTCGGGCGTGGTCGAGCGGCGACTGACGGGCGAGGGCAGCGTGGTCGAGTACGCCCTGACGCCGTGGGGTGCCCAGTTACGCCAGCCGATCGAGAGCTTGATTCGCTGGTCCACTCCGTTGATGGCCAGTGGGCCCGCCGACGGTGATTCCTTTCGCCCTGAGTGGCTCGCTCTCGCACTCCCGGCCTTGCTCGACACCCGGGTCGAGGTTCGTCCCTCGGCGACGGTCGGTCTCGAGATCGGTGACGCGCCTTTACAACTCCGCGCGACGAGCTCGGGCTTCGAGGTCGGCCCGCAAGACGGTCGCCATCTCGACGCCACCGTCCGCGCCGATCCTGCCTATGTCCTTGGCCTCGCCGCCGGCGCCTTCTCCCTCATCGATGCCCGCTCTCTCGGGCTGGTCGAGGTCGACGGCGACGAGTCCGTCGTCCGCACCGTCTTCGCCGCCTGACAGGGTCGTTCTGCCAGCTGACCTGGGAATTATCGGTCAATCTCGACGTCACCCGGCGGCAGCGGCTCTGGCGGATCGAGCTTGGAACCTCGCGTTGGATACTTCTTACGCTCGTTCGGCCAAGCGACGGTCGTCGAGGCTTGCACTGTGCGCCAACCGACCCCGTACTTCGTCTGCAACGCCCGACCCGACATCCCCGCCCGCGCGTCACGTCGGATCGCGGCGTAGAGCTCGACCTTCGTCTGACGAGGCAACGGCGACTCCCTCCAACGCCTGTGTATGGGGCGAAGCACACGCATCCTTGCACCGCAACCAAGATCACGACGTCAAAATTCGCCAACACGAAACATCTTCAGATCGAGAGTGACGTCAGGATCCACCGATCGGTGACGTCACAGATCGCCGATAGAACCACGTCGGCGTGCAGCAGCTGCCGGGCAATCGGATCGGCGAACCGCCCCACCGCGACACGGCCGTCCGCCACTGCCCTGGCCTGTTCGACTCGCCCGCAGCTCAGCTGTGTCTATTTTTCGTTCGCTACGCCGGCTCATGTCGACACGGTACTGCGGTCAGCAGCGACGCGATCCCTGGCTCGTAGCGACAGAATGCCAGGACATCACCGGACGCCTGGCTTAACAGAGTGCTCGGATCTAATGAGCTACCTCGGATTTCACGAGACGAATTACCCACCACACCGAACGCACGGTAATGCCGGTGTTCGGCTCGTGGAGACGGGCTAGACTCCCGCCGTGGGGTTGATCTTCAACGCTGTCGCGGGCGAGCTTCCGCTGGTGCAACGCGTGTGGTCGGCACGCTGTGACGATGCGACGGAGTTCACTTCGGTGGTCAAAGGCTCCCCCATGATCGCGTTCGCGCGGACCGGTGACGGGGTGACGGTGCACCTGCGCGGACCGGAGACCAAGGCCACGCCACTGACCTGTCCGGAGGGCTGTGAGTACTTCGGCGTCGAACTGCGGCCCGGCGCCTATCTGCCCATGTTTCCGCCTTCCGGATTGGCCGATTTGAACGACACCTTGTTGCCGACCTTGTCCGGAGACCGGATCGTCCTGGGCGACCGAGACTGGGAGATGCCCAACGTGCAGAATGTCGACGTCTTCGTCAACAGGCTAGTGCGAGCGGGTCTGTTGTTCTTCGATCCACTCGTCGACGACCTCCGACACGGTGAACGACAGCGTGCGATTTCGGAACGGACGGCGCAAATCCGATTCCGCCGGGCCGTCGGGATTTCGCGTCGCAAGTTCGTCAGCATCGAACAGGCACGGCGCGCCGCGCAGATCCTTACGGCGGGGGGATCGATCGCCGACGCGATCAGCGGCGGCGGTTACTACGATCAGCCGCAGCTCGCGAGGGCGATGCGGTGGGCGACCAGCCATACCCCGGGCGAGTTGAGATCCGGCGTCTCGTTCCTCGCGTTCTGATCTCCACCGCTCCACGGCGGGGATTCGGTTCGATACAAGACAGGCCGATCACCGCAATAGTTGACTCCGGGGATGCGAAAACTGATCGAATTCGACCACCTCTCCATCGACGGCCGATTCTCCGGCGACGACTGGTGGCCCGCGCAGATGAAGGTCGCCCCCAACGACAACCACATCGCCTACCAGCTCGCGCTCCTGGAGTCGGCGGTCGGCTTGGTGCTGGGGCGGTCGACCTACGAGACCTTTGCCGCCACGTGGCCGACCATGACCGGCCCGCTCGCCGACAAGATCAACTCCCTGCCCAAGTATGTCGCCTCCACCACGCTGACCGAGACCACCTGGAACGCCGAGGTGCTTGCCAGCGATGCGGTAGAGGCCATCGCTCAACTCAAGAAGTCCGGCGACGGCACGCTGGTGAAATATGGCAACGGCCCCTTCAGTCGGGCACTTGCCGAAGCGGGTTTGCTGGACGAGCTGCATCTGAGCATTTCCCCGTTCGTCGCGGGTTCCGGTGACTCGCTGTTGTCGGGCATCGACGTGACAGCCATGAACCTGACGGGAGTAACCGAGATCGGCAACGGCGCAGTGGTACTCGCTTATACCACGAGTTCCGTGTGACATTCGTGCGTGGTCCGCGCAAAAATCGGTGATCTCGCGCCCAAGACGGTCGATGTGGGTATCGGGTGCGGGCGATGTTGGCGCAGGCGGGCCGCGGCGGTGTTTCAGATTCCGCATCGCCCGCAGCTCACCGTGCCATTCATCGACCTGCGCTGCGGCCCAATGCCACGGGTAGGCATCGGCGTATTGCATGAACGTCCGGGCCACCTTCTCGCGGCTGTTGATCGTCGAGAGCGCCAGGCTTCTGCGGTGTCGAGTTGTGGTCGCCGTAGTATCGCCCGAAATCGGGCCGATATGGCGTAACCACTGGTCAGGGCAGTGTGGGGATGGTGCGTTGGCATGACTCGAAGGCGGTCTACTGTGCACTCGGGAGCGATTGCGGCAGTCCGAATATGGACAGGACAGTGTTTTCGAAGCGGGTCATGGCGCAGATTCGGTCGCCGGCGAGGGTGAGGACGAAGAGGCCGACTCCGTGGATGCCGGTGGGGGTGTGTCGGTAGACCCCGAACGCCGGCTGACCGTTGGCTCGCGTCGGCACCAGTTCGAATCGCCGGCCCGAGCCGAAAATGAATGCGCAGAAGCGGGCCACGCTGTCTCGGCCCCAGTATTCCAGCGGCATCGGTGGCATCGACATGAAGACGTCGTCGGTCAATAGAGCCACCAACGCGTCGATGTCGGCAGATTCGTAGGCGGTGACGAACTTTGCCACAATCGCGTCCTCGGCAGGTGAGTCACTAGTAGGCGGCTGCTCTCGGGCAGTAGTCACCGGCAGTCGGCGCTGCATTCCCGCACGCGCGCGTTTAAGGGCGCTTTTGACCGATTCGACCGTCGTGTCCAGCATGTCGGCGACTTCGTTCGCGTGGAATCCGAGAACGTCGCGCAGGATGAGGACGGCGAGCTGGCGAGGCGGCAAGATCTGCAGGGCGGTCACAAAGGCCAGGGAAATGGATTCGGTCTGCTCGTAGCGCGCCTCCGGACCGAGCGGCACACTGATCGCACCGTCCAGAAGGGCGTCGGGATAGGGCTCGAGCCAGTGGATTTCGCCGAATCCAGTGGGTTCCGGTGGTTCGATTCCTGGGATGTCCCACTGCTTCGCAGGACGTCGGCGAGCAGAGCGCAGCGCGTCGAGGCACTGGTTGGTGGCGATGCGGTAGAGCCAGGTGCGAAGTGAGGCGCGCCCATCGAATCGTTCGAGACCTCGCCAAGCGGCGAGCATCGTGTCCTGAAGAGCGTCCTCGGCATCCTGAAACGATCCGAGCATCCGGTAGCAGTGCACCTGTAGCTCGCGACGGTGTGGCTCGGTCAGCGCTCGGAATGCCTCGCCGTCGCCGCCCTGCGCCCTCGACATCAGGTCCGTTCTCACCAACTCCACTCCCCCCACCTCATTCCTTGTGTGCAGTTCCATCCTGTATGGACGCCGGCCGAGGCGCGAACGGGGCGGTCGCGCAGCGCCTCCTTTTCCGATGCCGCGGCGTCTAGACCAGTGATAGCCGACACCATTGTCAAAGGAGCACGGAAATGGGAAAGATCGTCATCAGCTCAAATGTCACACTCGATGGAGTGGTCCAAGACCCGGACGGCCAGGAAGGCTTCGAGCGGGGCGGCTGGTTCCACCAGTTCGTGGGGGGCAAGGACCTCGAAGACTGGGTCGCCCGCGAGACGGAGGAAGCCGTCGGTGTCGAAGCGATACTGCTGGGCGGCCGGACCAATGAGTGGTTCGCGGACCGGATGACAGCCCGCAATGAAGCGGAAGGCCGCGTGAGCCCCGAGTGGGCGGAAAGAGTGAGAAGCCTCCCCAAGTACGTCGTGTCCTCGACTCTCGAAGATCCTCAGTGGAGCAACGTCACCGTCCTGGGCGGGGATGCGGTAAAGGAGATTTCGGAGCTCAAGCGGAAAGTGGACGGGGAAATCCTGGTCTACGGCAGCTATCAGCTCATGCGCACGCTAATAGAACAGAACCTGGCCGATGAACTGCGGCTGGTGGTTTTCCCGGTCGTGGTGGGAACCGGCCTGCGTCTGTTCGACGAGACCAGCGACACGAAGCCGCTGCACCTGGTCAACACCCGACAACTCGGTGACGGCCTGGTGTTCTACACCTACGAATTCGCGCGGGGCTAACGGCTGTAGAGGATTGTTCTCGCCCACGGATCGGGGATCGCCGACGATGCGGTGCGGTGGTCGCACTCAGTCCTCGATGGCATCGCACTGGACCCGCTGCGATGTCTTGCCGGTTCGAGGGACATCGAAACGGGGTGTCGAGGCCGGGATCAGTATGGGGCGGGTTGTGTTGCGCCAGGTTTGGTGCAGGTGAACTGCATGACGTTGAGGTGGCCACGGCGGAAATGGTGGGCGCACTCGGTCAGATAGCTGATGTAGGCGTTGTAGGTGTCCTGTCCTGCGAGTTCGATAGCCCGGTCGTGGTGCTCGCGCAGGGCGGTGGCCCAGCTGTCCAGGGTGGTGGTGTAGTGCGGTCCCAGTTCCTGGATGCGGGTGAGGGTGAATCCGGCGTTCTGCGCGTACTCGCTGATTCCCCTGCGGTTGTGGCCGGTCGGCAGCGGGAGCCGGCTGCTGGGAAAGACGGTGCCGCGCAGGAACGCGAATTCGGTGTCGGTCGTCAGGACGGGCGTCTGGTGCGCTTGCGCGTGGTGGGGGTCATGGGCGACGACGGTTTGTACCAGCAGCACCCCGTCCTCGGGCATTATCCGGTAGGCGAAGTCGAAGAAGTCGGGGTATCGCTGATGGGGGATGTGTTCGAGCGCGCCGATGCAGACGATGCGGTCCACGCGGCGGTCGAATTGTTGCCAGCTTTGCCGTCGCACACCCCCGTAGGGGCATCCGCGGAAGAGCCGGTCGACGAGGCGGTCGCGCACGTACCGGTGCTGGTTGCGGTTGGGCGTCAGCCCGATCGCATTGACGCCGTAGTTGTCCATGGCGCGCAGCATGGTCGAACCCCAGCCGCAGCCGACGTCGAGCAGGGTCATCCCCGGTCGCAGATCGCATTTGGCCAGTGCGAGGTCGATCTTGGCGGACTGGGCTTGTTCCAACGTGTCGTCCGGGTGAGTCCAGTAGGCGCAGCTGTAGGTGCGGGTCGGGTCGAGGAACTGCGCGAAGAACTCGTCGGGCAGCTGATCGCGGGACGGGATCTGACGGTAGGCGGGAGCGTAACCGGTCATTGTGCGGATCTTTCGGGCATGCAGGCCAAATCGTGTTGGTGTCGGTGCCTTCGGCCGCCCACGCAGTCGACATGGGACCCGCCCTTCGTCGCGCGGATGTCGGGGAGTCGTCGCTCGGGCGGTTGGCCGGATCCCCCGGTTCGGGTGGGATCTGGATCCGAGACTACCGAGCCTCACCGCTGCGCGAAACGGTACGTGAGCAACATTTAACCAGTCGGTAACTGTAGCTGCTCGTCAGATGACATTGGCTCCGCCGATGACTTGCGAGTCCGCGAGCTCATGCGAGCGCCGCTCGATGTTCTCGCAGCGGATATCGCGCTGGGGTACGGGGCCCGGTACTGGTAAGGGCTCGTATTCGAGTGGTCTGTATTCCCTCGGCTCATCTCGGTGAGTCGCGGCCTCGTTCCCGGGTGGCGTAGGTCGTCCAGCTGCCTCCTGTGGCGCCCCAGATCCTGGTCATGTGTTTGGCGGAGAAGCCGAGTGCGTCGGCGACAACGGGTGCTGGGGCTTGGAGAACGAGTTGGCGGAGAGTGGCCGATTTCGTGGCCTGGGCGGGCAGGCCGAGATCGTGGCGGAGATGTCCGAGCAGGGTGCTGAAGTGCACCGGTTGTCCTGCTCGGCGGCCAGGGAATAGCCAGTAACTATCCGGGTTGACCGTGTTCATGTTCTGGCGGTTACCGACGAGTTCCAGCAGCATCCCGGCGAGCGGTTCGGGGACAGGCAACGGTGGTGTGCCGAGTCGGATGAGTACCTGGTCGTCGTCGTCGGCGACGACGTCGGCGATGGTGAGGCGGACGAGTCGGGCAACGGGCTGGCCGTAGAGCAGCATGAGCGCGGCGGCGACGCGGGACCGCAGCGGCGGACGCGAGTCGGTGAGCGCCCGCCGCAGCAAGGCGAGCCGACGGGACTGGGTGATGGGTTTCGTCGCGCCGGCCGTGGCGGTCGGGATATCGAGTTTCGCCATTCGGCCGGTGTTTTTCGCCCAGATCAGGAAGGGACGAGCCAACCTCTTGTGGTGTGCGAGGGTCTGAGCGTGCCAGATGTCGATATCGGCTTGGGTGCACTCGCCGAGTTGCGTGCCGCGCTGATCGAGCCAGGTGAGGAACCGGGCCGCTTCCTCGACTGAGCCGACGTAGTACCGGCCGCCGTCGGTGACCGGGCCGCGGCGAGCGCGGCGGCGCAGGCGTGGAAGCTGATGCCAGAGCGCGAATTGCCGCAGGATCCGGTGGTGCGGGTGGTCGGCGTGGTTGGTCAGCTTGCGCTGTAATAGTGACTCGGCGTGGAGCAACTGCTTGTCGACCGTGGGCAGGACGCCGCTGGTCATGAGCAGGTCGCGGAGGTAGGCGACGGCCTGCTGGTTGGGTAGTTCCTTCAGGGCTTCGTGGGTGATCGGCACCCGCCCGGCCGCCAGATCGCGGAGAAGGCCACGAACGATGGTGCTGCGCAGCCATTTCAGCCCGGTCAGCGGTTCGGGCATGCCGACCACTGCATCGACCAAGGGGGCCAGTTGCGGATGGATCCGGCCGGTGCCGTCATCGAGCAATTCGTTCAGCCGCGCTGTCGAGGTGCATCGGGTGCAGAGCCGTCCGCCGTGCAGTTCACCCTCGAATCCACAACGGCCGCAAAAGAACTCACGGGTGATGCCCGCGCAGTCCCGGCAGATAGGTGCCCCGTCGCAGGGGCGGCGGCCCGGTAGCAGGCGTTCGGTGCCGCACCCGGGGCAGCGCCCGCGCTGCCGCACTGCCTTGGCGTAGCAGGTTCGGCAGATCGATCCTTCCCAGTTCGCGGCCTTGGCCGCTCGTCGACCGCATCGAACGCAGTCGCGAACGTGCCAGCGTTCGTACTGTTCGGCGTTCTTGTAGGCCGGGCTCATTCCTCGACGCGGATGCGGGCGCGTTTGGGCCGGATCGTGGTGTTTATGTCGACGACCTTGTCGCCGGCGACGGCCTTGCGTGTCTGGTTCTCGGCCTTGGTGGCGATCAAATCCGTTGGGGTGCAATCGAAAATGTCGCAGAGCGCCGCCAGCACGGGCAGTGACAGCCGTTCCGGGGTTTGGGTCACCAAACGCCAAACCTGAACCGATGACAGGGTGATCCCGCGGTCACGAAGGTGTGGTTCGAGGTCGTTAGCGGCGAACATGCCCGCTGCGGCCATTGTCTCCCGCAACCGCCACTGGTAGCTGAACTGCCGTTTCATCGTTTCCTCCCAGTTTGTTTCAGCGCAGCTGCTACCGTCGTGTCCAGCACCCGCCGCAGCGTGCGAGTGCGGTAGTCCGAGGACACGCAGGTGTAAATCGACGTCGTCGAGGAATGTTCGTGGCCAGCCTGCTCCTGGACAAATCTGGCGTCGAAACCATCCTCTACTTGGTGGGTGATGTGGCTGCGCCGCAGCGAGTGGAAGTCCAGAGCGGGGTCCAGGCCGAGTTCGTCACGATAGGTGGCCAGCCGGGTGTTGAGCGTGCTCAGACCGATCCGGGGGCCGCGTTCGGACGGCCAGCACGCCGGTGATCCGGCGGTGGGAAACAGCGGCCGATACTCCTCGATCCACTCGGCCAGCACCTCCGCCGACCAGTCCCAGATCGCCAGCACGCTGCGCCGCTTCGGGGTGGATCCCTTCTTCGCCTTGCCGTGGCGGACGTAGATCACCCCGTAGTCCCCGAACTCCGGACCATCTGGATTACTGCCGAAGTCGGCGGTATCGAGCATCCGAATTTCGTTGCGCCGCAAGCCGAATGCGTATGCCGTTTTCAGTAGCGCGGCGTCGCGGAACGCCGGCAGCCAGCCCTTGCGCCCGGCCTCGCGGATGCGCACCACCTGCTCGTCGGCGTAGTCGAACAGCGCGACCAGCTCCTTACGGGTGAAAGCCCGCTTGCCGGAATCGGATTCGGCTTCGTCGATGTGCTCAGCGGTATTCCATTCGTGGACAACCTGAACCGGGTGGGTGCCGAACCGCTGCTCACACACCGCCGCCCACTGGTATGTCGGGTCGATCAGGTAGGCGCAGAACAGCTGCACCGCCTCCTGGTAGTTGCGCAGCGTCGATCGCTTCGCGTTGCGGATGGACCGCAGGTCACCGAGCCATTCGTCGATATGCTGAGCCGTCCAGTGCCAGGGAAAGGTATCCGCATACGCCGTGAATGCGCGCACCGCCCGCTCACGGCCGCCGATCGTGGAGAACGCCAGATTCCGTCATCGATGAAGTTCAACGAGTCCCGAGGCGTCCCGGTCACCACCTTGGCCGCCAGGCCGGCGGACTGGTCGTTGAGCATGTTCAACCAGGTGATACCGCGTTTGCGGCCGAAGTACTTCGGATTCGGACGGGCATGAATCGTGCGGACCGGAACCACGAACCGCATGCCGTCGACTGAGGCGAGCAGGCCACCGCCCCACAGCTGTGCCAGCTCGATCTCGGCCTGGGCCTTGCGCCACGCATGATCTCCACCCAAAAACCCCACCGCGATCAGCTCGGCCCTCTGGCTGCCGGGCTTACGGCGGCCGGATCGTTCGGTCTCGCTGGGCTCGGTTAGGCGGTTCGGGCCCTGGTCCCCAGGCCGACGAGCGTGGTGGAGCTGGATGCGGCCGGTTTCAGGTGGGGCGGCGGATAGCCTGTACGGCGGTGTCGTAGAGGTCGAACAGGTCTACCTGCCCGCCCAGGCGTGCCCACTCCTCGTTGGCTACCTGCAGGCAGATGATCGCTGCGGCTGCGATCGCGCGGGCTTGCAGAGTGCGGCGGTCGGAGTTGGGCAGTCGCGGCTCGATCAGCGGTGCGAACAGGTCTTGCCACCGGGCTTGCTTCTCGGCGTGTCCGGCGCGTAGGGAATCGTTGCCGAACAACAGCGTGATGAACTCCAGGCGCCCTTCGGCTGTCATGTCGATCTCCTCGAGCACCTGGAACGCCGCGCGCAGCGCCGCCCAGGCATCCTCGTCGGCCGGGCGCTGCGCGAGGCGCGCGGCGATCAGTTCGCCCTGTTCTGCGAGGCTGCTGAGCGCGAGGTCTTCCTTGTTTCGGAAGTAGTTGAACAGGGTCCGCCGGGAGACGCCCGCAGCGGCGGCGACTTCTTCGAGGGTCGTGTTGTCGTAGCCCTTGGTGGCGAACAGCTCGATAGCGGTCCGGGCGAGCAGCGAGCGGACCACGGAGCGGGTCTGTTCCCGAAGCGGTGTCGGTTTCGGAGCCATGCACCAATGGTACGCCATCTCACGCAATGCAGATAATTACACTAGGTGCAAAAACATGCGTAGAGTAAATGACATGAGCAAAATCGACTACCACCGCCAGACCGTCATCGTCACCGGCGCCAGTTCCGGCCTCGGCGCCGAATTCGCCCGCCAGTTGGCCCGCCGCGGCGCGAACCTCGTGCTGGCCGCCCACGGCGTCACGGTGACCGCCGTCGCCCGCGACCTCGGCCTGCCCGACGCCGGCCGCACGCTGCGCGCCGAACTCGAGTCCCGCGGCATCTACGCCACCGGACTGGTCAACAACGCAGGCTTCGGCACCCACAACGCGTTCACCGACGAGGAACCCGACCGCCTGCAAAGCATGATCGCGCTGAACGTCAGCGCGCTGGTCGACCTCAGCGGCGCCTACATCGGACACCGGCGTCCTGATCAACGTCGCGAGCCTGCTGGGCTTCCAGCCGACCCCATACCTGAGCGTCTACGGCGCCACCAAGGCCTTCGTCCTCAGCTTCACCGAATCGCTGTGGGGAGAGGCCCGCGGCACTGGCCTCCGCGTACTGGCCGTGTGCCCGGGCGCGATGCAGACCGAGTTCTTCGACGTCGCAGGCAGCCAGTCCGCCGACTACGGCACAAAACGGGCAACCCCCGAGCAGGTCGTGACGATTGCCGTCGACACGCTCGACCGCCGATCCGCGCCCCCGTCGGTGATCACCAACGCCGACCGCTCGCCCTCGCCAGCAAACTCCTGCCACGCCGCCACGTGGTCCGCTTCGGCCACGCCCTGGCTGAGTTCGCCACCGCAGGCCGGTTGGCCTCCTATGCCGGGCTCGTGCCGGTGCCACGCCACTTGGCGCGTTCGAGCCCGGCAATCAGCAGGACGAGTGGACATTCGACAGGCACCTGGAAGTGTTGTTTCGAGCACGAGTATCAGACTCTTTCGCCTTTCCCGTCCCTACCGAGGCGGCCACGCCTAGGCAGAGATTTCGACCGGAAGGGCGGGTGGGTTGG
>NZ_JBIAFV010000032.1:0-38711 GCF_042869435.1 Nocardia sp. NPDC006982
ATGAGTTCGGTCGAGTCAACACGCTCGTTCGATCTGAATTGTCTTGCGGTGTTTCGTAATTCGTTCTACGACTGCCTCGATCGGCGTTGCGACGCGCTGTTCGAGCTGACCGACACGGTGCTGTGCAGCGATGGCCCGGTCCATACTCTTGTCGGGTTGTCGTTGGCTGCCGAGCATCGTCGCGGGCATGGCGCGCTGTATGACGGTTTGGGCAGTGGACGTATCGACTTCGCAAGGCCGCGGCGATCCTTGGCCGCCTTGTCGGTGCCGCGCGACGGCGACAGTCGGATCTTGCTGACCGTCGATGTCAGTCCGTGGCTGCGCCCGGACGCCGCGACCAGCCCCGATCGGGCGTTCTGCCACGTCTATGGACGCGGAAAAGGTCAAGCGCAAATGATTCCCGGTTGGCCCTACTCGTTCGTGGCGGCATTGGAGCCCGGCCGCACATCATGGACCGCGATCGTGGACGCGGTGCGCATCGACCCTGACGACGATCCGACCACGGTGACTTCCACGCAATTCCGTGAGGTTGTCGACCAACTGCGGGTGGCCGGGCAACACCGGCCCGAGGACCCGGCGATCCTGATCGTGTTCGACGCCGGCTACGACATCACCCGCCTGGAATATTTGCTGGCTGACCTGCCAGTGGAACTGGTCGGCAGAATCAGCAGCGACCGGGTCCTGGCGTTGCCCGCTTCGGCCCCTCCGGCAGCCAGGACCGAACGTCCAGCCAAACACGGACCCGAATTCGCGCTGGCCGAGGTCACGACCCGTACCGACACCGACCGTTACGTCCTGGCCGAAGCCAGCGCCTGGCACCGGCTGCACCCCATGCTCAAGCATCGCGGCAACTGGGCCGACCACACCGGCCCGCTACCGACTATCGAGGGCACGCTGCTGCGGCTGCGGGTGCAGTACCTGCCCGGCGACCACAACCCGAAACCGGTTTGGCTATGGTGTTCGGACCCCGAAGCCACCGCTGCTGAGGTGGACCGATACTGGCGAACGTTCCTGCACCGCTTCGACATCGAGCACACCTTCAGATTCTTCAAGCAAACCCTGGGCTGGACTCGCCCTCATCTACGCGATCCCCACGCCGCCGACCGCTGGACCTGGCTGGTGATCGCCGCCCACACCCAACTACGCCTGGCACGCAACCTCACCCGCGATCTGAGTCGCCCCTGGGAAAACCAGCCACCCGACCCGATCGGCTCACCCCGGCGCGAGTCCGTCGAGGGTTTCGGAACCTCCGCCCGACAACAGCCCTACCCGCCAGAGCACCCAAACCCTCCCGCCCCGGCCCCGGACGCCCACCCGGCACCAAAAACAAGCAACCCGCCCCACACCAACCAGTAGGCAAAAACGCCTTAACCCCCACCAGCACAGCCGATGGGGGTTAAAAGCAAAGCAAGGAGAACCCCCGCTGGCCGACCTCGATGCCGCCTGCTCATCGGTGAATCCCGCCAGCATTCATCCGTGCGTGCATCGGAAGCCTCCATCAGGCCAGGATTACGCCGTCGCTATGACCACGGGTCGATAGCCAGCTTCCCCACGGTTCTCCCGGAGGCAAGCGCACGCATTGCAGCAGGCCCGTCTGCAAGCGTACGGACGTCCGGATTGCCCGGCGTGTAGACCCCGAGCTCGATAAGCGTCGCGAGCTCTTCGAGCAACTCGGCATACCAGTCTGGAACGAGTTCCGCGAAGGCGCCCACATGAAGGCCCTTCACCTGGACTCGGTGCTCGAACACGAGCTCATGGGTGCTGATGGAAGCGTCGCCGGAGGCTGCTCCGAACACGACCACACGGCCCTTGAACGGTTTGGCGACCGAAAGGCTCGTCCTGAACGTCGCTTTCCCGATCGACTCCAGGACCAGGTCGACTCCGCCGGTGAGTCCAAGGATCGTCGCCTCGAGGTCCACGTGCTCACGATCGAGGACGACATCGGCACCCAAGGCCGCGAGGACGTCGTGCTTGCGCTGGGATGCCGTCGCAACCACCTTGGCGCCGTAGTGCCGAGCGAGACGGATTGCCGCTTGCCCTACTCCGCCCGCTGCGGCGTGGACCAGGACCCAGTCTCCGCTGGCCAGGTTCCCCAACGGTTTGATCGCTGCCAGCGCTGTCGCCCAGTTGAGCACCATGCCCAGAGAAGCTGCATCGCTCCAACCAGAAGGAACCAGAGCGACAGTCACGGACGGCATGACCATGTATTGGGCGAAGGCGCCGGGGCCCGCTCCGATGACATGGGAGCCGAGAGGCAACGGATCAGGGATCTCTCGGCCCACAGCAACGATCTCACCCGCTGCTTCGAATCCCGCGACGTATTCAGGAGCGGGACCGCCAGCGTAGGTGCCTCTCGTCTGCATGACATCGGCAAAGTTGAGCCCGGCGGCACCGACCTTGATCAGGTACTCGTGCGGGCCCGGCGACGGCATCGGGAGGTCCGTCGCCAGTACGAGATCGTCGGGTCCGTTGAAGGACTTCTGAACCAGGCCCTTCATGGTCCCCAGGAGTTCACTTGCGCTCGAGTTGTATGTCATGCGTCAAACCGTAAGAGCCTGACCTATGGGTGAAGGTCAAGCGTTCGAAGGCCTCGCGATCAGCCGCCTGGGGAGGCGTGATGTCTGCATGATCGTCGGGGTGCGGGGCTGGGGCGCAAAGTATTTCCTTGACGGCGGCCTCCCGCTGATCATTCTCCATAAAAGACTGCGGCGGCACCGTTCAACCGTTGCTTGCCTACGAACACGGGGAACCATCCAGACGTCACCGAACTCGCCGCCGAACCCGGACCGGGGGCACGCTGCGGCCAGGCCGCCGAGGTGGGTAAGTTCCGGCTCGACCGGTGGCTATTCCCGTCGAGCACCTTGACAACATCTACGTGTTGTAACTACCTCGGTTACGTCAGGAGGTAGTCGGTGAGCACGAACAGCCGGTTCACTGTTGCAATCCACATCTTGTCGTGGATGGCGTTAGTGGCCCGCAACAGCGAGGAGGTGGTGACCTCGGATCGGATTGCGGTGAGCGTGAACACCAATCCGGTGATGATCCGCCGGGCGTTGGGTCAGTTGCGCAAGGGCGATCTGGTGGAGTCCCAGCGAGGGAACGGAGCGGGCTGGAGCCTGGCCCGGCCTGCAGCGTTGATCTCGCTGCTGGAGGTGCATGAGGCGGTGGAGCCAGGTGAGTTGTTCGGGGCTGCACGCGGCTGCTCCCTATCAGGGGTGCCCGGTGGGGCGGGGCCTCCAGCCGGTATTGCGTCGGGTGTACGGGGATCTCGAGGATACGATGAGCCGGCAGCTGGCAGGCACGTCGATCGAAGACGTCCTGCCCCGGACGCTGAGCCCTGTCGTTAACTGACGACGCCGGCAGAAGAATCGGCCGGTGACGATGTCGGGGCCGGTGATTGGCTGATTGTCGATAACCATATCGGTGGTGCCGTCGTGCAGGCAGTTGCGCGGCCCCGTCCCGCTGAACCTCGTGGTGTCGACTTGCGAGACGTTACGAACTCAGTGGCGCCCCCGGTGGGGCGAATTGTCCAGCGGCAGTGTCGAAGTCGAAATAGCCGACATTGGAACGCGCCGCCGCCCCCGAACGGCCAGGTCCAAGCAATCCAGCGCCCAGTGGACGCCTCGGTGAGCAGGTCCCTCGCCAGTCGCGAGGCTGCCGACCGAGGCGATGGTAACCACACTCTCCCACCACGCCGACACCGCTTGACAAAGATGTATCGAGGGTTCAATCCACATTCTTGATTGGCAAGGTAGACAGCTTTCATCCGTGCATGCTTGGAAAAGACGGTGAAGAGTGGGGTTCCCCCAAGGCCGGGTAGTTAGTGTTTTCGCTGGTGGCGCAAGCGGTTTGAGGTTTTCGGGCATAGGGCAACGGAGCTCGTTGGTTCAGGAAGTCGACCAAGACAGCCTGTTGCCGAGGAGCTCCGTTGCCGTTTCATTCTCCCCTGCCTCCCGCGTTGGCGGCGATCACCCGGTCGGTGACCGTGGCCGCGGGCCGGTTCGCTGCCGGTCATCTGGGCGAGTTGACCGTGGTGGTGCCCTTCGAACTTGTCGACGCGGTCCTCGAGGAAACCCGTTCGGTGCAGCGCCGGTTGCGTGATCCCCCGTCTCGGGTCGGGGTCTATTTCCTCCTGGCGATGTGCTTGTTCCCCGAGGTGGGTTATCGGGCGGTCTGGGACAAACTCACGGCCTCGCTGACCGGGATACCCTTGCCCGCCCCGACCGCGAAAGCGTTGCGGGACTTGCGCCGTCGGGTGGGGGTCGCGCCGATGCGGATGTTGTTCGATGTGCTGGCCGGGCCGTTGGCGCAGCCGTCGACTCCGGGGGTTCGGTTCGGGCGGTATCGGATGGTGTCCTTCGATGGCTGCACCTCCCAGAAAGTGCCCGCCACCGCTCGGAACCGGGCCTGGCTGCGTGCCACCGCCCATTACGCCTACCCGATGCTGGAATTGATGACGCTGGTGGAGACCCCGAACCCGCGCGGTGATCGGGGCAGTGTTCGGACCCACCGAGCTGGGCGAGACCGGCTACGCCTGCAAGCTGCTGCATTTACTGCGCCCGGACATGCTGGTGTTGTGGGACAGGGGCTTCGACAGCAACGACTTCCTCGTCAAAGTCTGCGCGACCGGTGCCCAAGTATTGGGTCGGTCGCGCAGCAACCGGCGCATCCCGATCCTGACCCGCCTGGGCGATGGCTCGTATCTGGCGGTCATCGCCGGGATCCCGGTGCGGATCATCGACGCCCAGATCACCGTTACCTGCATCGACGGCACCGTATTCACCGCCAGATACCGCCTCGTCACGACCCTGACCGACGCCCGCCGCTACCCGGCAGCGACGCTAATGGCCCTCTACCACCAGCGGTGGGAACATGAATCCGCCTACTACGCGCTGCGCCACACGATCATGGCCGGACGAGTTCTGCGCTCGGGCGACCCAGTCGGTGTCGAACAGGAAATGTGGGCCCTGCTGGGCCTGTACCAAGCGCTGCGCATCGTGATGGTCGACGCCGCCGAATCCCGTCCAGGTACCGACCCGGACCGTTGCAGCTTCGCCATCGCTTTCCACACCGCCCGTGACCAGGTCGTCACCGCGGACGGGGTCGTCCCCACCAGGACCGGAAGCGGCCTTCTCGGGCGGATCGGCGTCCGGATCTTGGGGCACCTGTTACCACCACGCCGGCAACGGGTCAGCACCCGCAAGGTCAAATCACCGATGTCGCGCTACAACGAGCGCCTCGACGACGGACGCCCCGACACCAGCCGCACCGTCACCAATCTCGACCTCGCCATCGTAGTGCCCGACACCGAACAACTCCCGCTCCCAACCACTTCCCGCCACGACAGCCGCACCGCCCCGACCAGCGCCGACGCCACCGGATCATGACCCTGCTCGACACCGACCCCACCCGCCTGTGGCGAGCCCGTGACATCGCCACCCACTACAGCGACATCACCCTCAACACCATGTACAGACAGTTGACCCGGTGGGCCAACGACAGCCTCATCCACAAACTCGGCCCAAGCCTCTACAGCGCCACCGCCTGGTCACCCGAAACCCTTGCATGACAAGCGAAAACACTAACTACCCGGCCTTGGGTGAACCTCAGCCCGCATCAGCCACCTCAAACGAGGATCCGGACTTCGCCGCGCCCGGATGTGCCGCCACGAGGGAGCCCGCACCTGGATAGGGCTGCGTATCTTCGCATACAACCTCCAGCAGATGACTGTGATCCGCTGGTGAGCGCCAAGACGGTAGAACACCAGCGGAGATAATTTGGCCATCAAGCGTCGGCCGCCGTCCCGTATTACCTTCAGACAGGCTTTTCAGGGGCAAGTAGCTAACACCGCGCGAAGCGCCCGCTCGGGTGTCGTTCACGAGACTGCCGCCCCCCAAACGTAACGCATTTGGACGTGATCGAACCATGCCGACGGTGTTGTGTGGCGGACCGCGGAAAGTGCATCCGGCACTTCAGATCTCCCCCGCCTGTCGTCTATCGAATCGGTGTTGCGCATCATGCACGTCGTCCATGTTCCCCTCGGCCCAGATCTTCACTGCCGTTACTACAGGTAGCAGGCTGTGGCCCAGCGGGGTCAGCGAGTAGTCAACGCGAACCGGTACCGAGGGTGTGACTGTCCGGTCGACGAGCCCAGCCCGTTCGAGCGACCGCAGCGTCTGGGTCAACATCTTCTGACTCACACCAGCGATCCGGCGACGCAGCCCACCGTGTCGCAGCGGCCCCTCGGCCAGCGCCGTGAGTACGAGTGTCACCCACTTGTCGCTTATTGTCGCCAGCAACTCGCGGGTCGGGCAATCAGCGACGAAAGCGTCATACTCAGCCTTCGCGCTCTGCCTGCGTTCCTCTGCGGTCACCACTGCACGCCTCCACCCTGACAAGCACAAATACCAGCCAGTACCTTAGGCACTTTTAGGTTCCTTCTTACCAGAAGAGACTAAAGCCTCCTAGCTTGTCCATGCATGCGATAACACCAAGGAGGAACAGTGCGGTCCATTGTGAATAGCCCCGGTACGACGGATCTCGTGGAATTTCAGGAGGTGCCCGACCCAGCCCCGAAGCCAAACCAGGCTGTCGTCGAGGTCCGAGCGTTCTCGGTCAATCGCGGCGAGCTGGCTTTGCTGAACGCTCGCCCGACTGGCTGGCGGCCGGGACAGGACATCGCGGGAGTAGTAATCGAGTCTGCCGCCGACGGCAGCGGGCCCGCTGTTGGGACCCGGGTCTTCGGCGCTGCAGAGCAAGGCGGATGGGCTGAGAAGGTCGCAGTGTCCACAGAGCAGCTCGCATCCGTACCAGATGAAGTGAGCCTGGATGTTGCGGCGACGCTCCCCATAGTGGGAATCACGGCCCTGCGGACGCTGCGACTCGCAGGGGACCTGCTCGGGCAGCGCGTACTGATCACCGCCGCGAGCGGTGCGGTAGGGCGTCTCCAGGTCGAGCTCGCCGCTGCCCGCGGCGCCGATGTCACCGCGATCGCGGGCCCTGAGCACACCACAGCCCTCCTCGACCTCGGCGCGTCCAATGTCGTGTCGTCGATCGACGAAGCTAATGGCCGCTATCACGTCGTCAGCGAATCGATAGGCGGAAAATCACTGACGTCGGCGATATCAAAGGTCGAGCCGGGCGGTCTGGTATTGCTCATCGGCACGACGACCGGCGAACCGGGCGCTGTCACGATCTACGACTTCATCGGACACGAAGGCGCCAGAATTCAATCGTTCCTGTCCTACGCCAGCGGCCCCTTCGGCACCGACCTCGGCCTGCTCGTCGCGCTCGTGGCCAAAGGCATCCTGCATCCCGCGATCGGCTACACCGCCGACTGGACAGACCTACCCGACGCTCTTCGCGCACTGGCGGATCGGCAGGTAAAAGGCAAAGCAGTACTGACCCTTCAGTAGTCCGGCCGCAGGTCCCGACACGACGGTTCACTCGGGTGGTCGGTTGTCGAACCGATCACCCGGCGAACAGCGAGGGCGTGGCATACCTCGCCGCTACGCGATGAGTTTTCATGGGCCGGATTGTCTCTAATTGCGGGTGTCAATCCGGCAAGAACCGTGCTCTACCGCGCGTCGTTCATCACAGGTCTCGTCGCGGAACGGGGTGTATGAGGTTCACCTGGGGAACCCCAGAGCTTCTTGCACGGTCCTATCAGGTCACGACCACCATGTGCGACACGCAAGTCACGGCAAGCGCAGGATCGAGAGATCGCAAGAAGGACGCCTCCCGAAGAAGAGTCGGTCGAACTCGAGATCAAACCAGGCTTCTACGCGACCCCCTCATCTTCACATCTTCACCGTCAACCGTAGGAGCCTGACGCATGGGTGAAGGTAAAGCGCTCGAAGGCCTCGCCATCGGCCGCCTGGGACAGGAACTCACCGAGGGCGGAGCGCTGTCGTTCCAGGAGCGCAATCCTTCGCGTGAGCCGGTCGTGATACGCAGCGATTTCCTCGCGGGCCTGTGTGTCGAGGTCACCGGCGCCATCGACGAGCGTCGGCAGGACCTGCTTGATGAACCGCACCGGAAGCCCGGCATCGAGGAGGAAGCGGACCACGCGAACTCGATCAATCGTCGATGGGCAATAGTCGCGGTACCCGTTGCTGCAGCGACCAGGCACGATCAGGCCCTCGTCCTCGTACAGGCGAAGCGCGCGCGGGCTTGCCCCGCTCACGATCGACGCCTCACCGATCTTCATGCTGACGAGAACGCATTTGTGTCATGATTTTCTTCCCTCCACTTCGTGTACCCCGACTCCTGCGACCAGATCCCGGGATGGCTCGAGCAGGTGGCTAACGCGACTAGGGGTACAGGCCGCGGTAACGATGTGCCTCGGCCACTGACCTGACGGCCAAGGCCATCGCCGCGCTGCGAAGGGGCATCCCGCTGGACTCGGCGAGCTCCCACACCCGCGTCCAGGCGAACTGCATGCGAGCGTCGAGTCGACTCTCCACCTCGTCGACCGTCCACCAGTAGGCCTGATTCGCCTGTACCCATTCGAAGTAGCTGACGACCACTCCGCCTGCGTTTGCCAGGATGTCCGGCACGACGAGGCAGCCCTGCTCGCGCAGGATTCGATCTGCCGCTGAGGTCGCGGGCCCGTTCGCTCCCTCGACCACGACCTTCGCGCGGACCTGGGCTGCGTTTTCCTCGGTGAGAACCGCCTCGACGGCGGCGGGTACCAGCAGGTCCACGTCGAGCGTCAAGAGCTCATGCTGTCCCGGCAGCGGTTCGGCACCGTTGAAGCCAACGACGGAACCGGTGGTGTCGACGTGCTCCTCGAGCTTCGGAATGTCTATACCGGACTGACGGAAGATCGCTCCGTCGGCGTCGCTCACGGCAGCTACGGTGACGCCGGCGTCGTGGAGAATCCGAGCGACTCCTCGCCCCACCTTTCCGAAGCCCTGAATGGCCGCCGACGCGCGTCCTACACGAATCGATCGCTGGGCCAGTGCCAGCTGGGCAACGTAGGCCACACCTCGCGATGTCGCCGTTGCGCGCCCAAGCGAACCGCCAAGCGTGACCGGCTTGCCTGTCACGACTCCGAGGACCGTATTTCCTCGGCCTACCGAGTAGGTGTCCATCATCCAGGCCATAGTGCGTTCATCGGTGCCGACGTCGGGAGCCATGATGTCGGTGTCGGGGCCGATGAAGGGTGAGACCTCGCTTGTGTACCGGCGGGTCACCCGCTCCAGCTCCGCAAGTGAGTGCGATCGCGGATCGATCGTGACGCCGCCCTTCGCCCCGCCATAGGGAACGTCCAAGAGCGCGCATTTCCACGTCATCCACATCGCAAGAGCACGAACCCCGTCGATGCCGACATCGGGGCTATAGCGCAGACCACCTTTTCCTGGTCCGCGCGAAAGGTTGTGCTGCACACGATGACCCGTCAGGACTTCGACGCGGCCGTCGTCGCGACGAAGCGGAATGCTGACCGAGAGCTCTCGTCTAGCGACCGACAGCATGTTGTAGACACTCTCGTCGTACTGCAGGTACTCGACGGCCTCCCGTAGTTGGGTGCGTGCGTCATCCAACGGGCGGCTCGCGGTGGAGACCGCGGTCATCGCCAACGGTTGCATCGTCACCTACTCCTGCGGCCTGATCGGCTGTTGGCGCCGGGGATCGCTCCCCAGGTCGAGGGTCGACTGCCCCGTATCCGACGTCACCATGCGTAGAACCCCTGTCCGGTCTTGCGGCCCAGTTGCCCTGCGCTGACCTTGTCGCGAAGGATCGCCGGAGGCTGGAAGCGGTCCCCTACTTCCGTTGCGAGATGCTCAGCGATGGCCAGCCGGACATCCAGTCCTACGACGTCGGTGGTCCTGAGGGGACCCATTTGGTGTTTGTAGCCGAGGGTCATCGCGGTGTCGATGTCCTCCGCCGAGGCAACTCCGTCCTCGAGCATGCGCATCGCTTCGAGTGCAAGCGCCAAGCCGAGTCGGCTGCTGGCGAAGCCGGGCGAGTCTGTGACGGTGATGGCCGTCTTCCCGAGCGCTGCAATCCAAGCGCGTGCGGCCGTGGTCAGCTCAGTCGAGGTGGCGGTGCCGATCACGATCTCCACCAGCTCGCTGGCCGGGACCGGGTTGAAGAAGTGCAGGCCGATGAACCGGTCCGGCCGGGCGAGCGCCGCAGCCAGGCTATTCACAGACAGTGAACTGGTGTTGGTTGCCAGCACTGCCTCGGGTACGGCCCTCTCCACCTCGTCGAGCACCGAGACCTTCAGCTCGACCGACTCCGGGACCGCCTCCACGACGAGACCGCATCCTGCCAGCGCCGATGCATCGGTGGCGGTGCGAAACGAGGCCAGGACCTCTTCCGGTCGGCGGTTCACGCCGCCACGGCGATCGGCCATCACGATGTTGCGCTCGACACGTTCGCGCGCCGCCTCAGCTGCCGACTCATCCATCTCGACGATGACCACCTGTGTCCCAGCTGCGAGGAAGGCATGAGCGATGCCTGCGCCCATCCGCCCGCCACCATAAACACCGACAGCCGCAGGCAGTACCGCGAACCCGGTCATCGGCACATCCCCTTTACGGATCTTTGTGGCCCCGCAGTGTCCAGCCGCCAGGTCGCTATTCCGCGGCGCCATCAGGCGAGCCCCGTCGTCAGGACCACTTTGCCCTTGACCTTGCCGTCTCTGACGTACTGCAATGCGTCGCTTGCCCTTTCCAGCGGGAAGACGGTGTCGATGGCAGCATCGACGTCACCTCTGCCGAGGAGCTCGAGCACCTCGGTCATCGTCGCCCGAGTCAGAGCCGGATGACGGTCACGGTAGTCACTGCTCTGGAGGCCGGTGACGCTGATGTTCTTCACAAGCAGATGGCCCGGTTTGATCGGGGTCTGGCTGCCGGATGCGAAGCCCACGATGACGATTCGCCCTTCCCACGCAGTGGCTCGGACAACCTGGGTGAGGTATTCGCCGCCGAGCATCTCCAGCACGACGTCCACGCCATGACCGTCTGTGGCGGCCAGCAGGTCGTCGCGTAGAGTCTCGGGTCCAGATGTGAGCACGACATCCGCCCCCTGCTTCCGGGCCAACTCACCTTTCGCTTCGTCCTGCGCAAGCGCGATGACGCGGGCGCCCCACGACTTGGCGAGCTGGACGCCCGCGGAGCCCACGCCACCACCAGCTCCGGTGATCAGCACGGTCTCTCCAGCGCAGAGCTGACCGCGACGGCGCAGACCGAAGTGAGCGGTCGCGTAGACCAAGCCGACGGCAGCGGCCTGCTCGAATCCGACCTCGTCAGGGAGCTCGACCACCAGCTCCTCAGGCACCACGAGTTGCTCGGCGTACCCGCCGTACTCGACCAGCGCGAGGACGCGCTGACCGAGCACGATCCGCTCTACGCCCTCCCCCACCGCGACGACGCGCCCGGTCGCCTCTTTACCGGGGCTGAAGGGACGTTGCGGAAGGTTCTGATACGTCCCTTCGACCACCAGGATGTCGGGGAAGTTGACGCTGGCCGCGACGACCTCGATCACCACTTCACCTGGTCCGGGCCGGAGGTCAGGAAGATCTTTCACGACGAGGCTGGACGGTGGACCGAACTCCTCCACTAGCACTGCGCGCATTCGTATAACTCCTTCTCGAAACGTCGATCAGGCCCAGAGTGAGACATCGGGCAGGTCGGCCAGCTCGGGATATCTCACGACGGCCGGGGCACGCCGGAGGGCGGGCGAGAGCGGGCTGGGAAGTGTGGCGAAGGACCGATCGGGAGTTCTGGGAGGCGAGACCCGATCAAGGCCGTCGACCTGGGCAAACCCGGCAGCGACCGACTCCTCCCATGTGGCAACGACGGAGGTGCAGACGTCCTCGGATGACAGCAATTTCCGCCAATGGTCGGAGGGGCGAGCCGAGAAGATCTCGGTGAGCGCGGCGATCACTCGCTGTTCCTGTTCAGCATCGTCGACGAGTTCCTCGTCAAGGCCGACGATCTCGGTGAGCCGCCGCCAGAACTTGTCTTCCAGCGCCGCGCAAGCGACGTGCCGACCGTCCGCGGTCGGATATATCTGGTACCGCGGACTGCCCCCCGTGAGCAGTTCGGCTCCTGGCGTCGGCCAGGTCCCGTCGACCTGGTGGGCCGCGAAGTAGCCGTAGCCGAGCACCTGCAGGTTGCGTGTCATCGCCACCTCGACATGCGCACCTTGGCCGGTCGCCTCCACCTGACGGAGGGCGAGGAGGATGTTGACCACCGCTGGATAAGCCCCTGCAGCTATGTCGGCAAGCACGCTGACGGGCAACGTCGGCGATCCTGTGCGATCGACGGCGACCCCCAGCAGGGCAGACTCAGCAAGGTAGTTGAGGTCGTGCCCGGCACGGGCCGCATAGGGTCCGCTGGACCCGTAGCCATTTATCGAGCAGTAGACGACGCGAGGATTCGCCGTGGAAACGGCGTCATATCCGAGCCCGAGCCGGTCGGCCACGCCCGGCCGGAACTGTTCGACGACGACGTCGGCCTCGGCTGCCAGCTCGAGCGCCCGGTCCCGCTGGGCGGGATCCTTGAGATCCACGGCGAACGCGCGCTTGTGGCGATTGAGAATGGCATAGTTGGCGCTCGCCTCGCCGAAGCGTGGCTCATAGCTGCGCATCTCGTCGCCGCGTCCGGGCCGTTCCAGCTTCACCACGTCCGCACCGGCCTCAGCCAGGAACAGCGTCGCCATGGGTCCTGGCAGCAAGGTGGACAGATCAAGCACCCGCACCCCGCTGAGGGGCAATTGCTCGGTCGTCACATCAGCTCCCGCAACTTGAACTTCTGAATCTTGCCGCTCGGTGTCATCGGCAGCTCTCGCAGACATGCCACCCTCTCCGGCAGGTAGTGTTTGGACAGCCCCTGACCGACCAGGAACTCACCCAGCGAGTCCACGGTCGGCTCCGGTCGACCGTCTTTGATGACGAGTACGGCGCAGATGCGTTCGCCAAGACGCGCGTCCTCGATCCCGATGACAGCCGCGTTGAGGACATCGGGGTGGTCGAAGATGGCCGACTCGACTTCTGTCACGGGGATGTTCTCCCCGCCTCGGATGATGATGTCCTTCGTTCGACCGGCCAGCGACACCCAGCCGTGCTCATCGATACTGGCGCGGTCCCCCGTGTCGAACCACAGCCCCGGAAGGTACGCCTTTTCGGTGGCGTCTCGTCGATCGAAGTAGCCATAGGCAACTGCGGGGCCACGCACGAGAAGGTCACCCACCTCACCCGGTGCCAGCTCGGTGCCACCGGCGCCGACGACCTTGACCGCAGAACCGGCGAAAACCGATCCATCGGTGCGTTGGACCGCGTCCGGGTCAGCCGGCGTACACGAAATGATGATGCTGCACTCGGTCATGCCCCACGCCGGTGCCACATAGGCACCGAGCGCCTCGCCCGCCTGGGCGGGCAAGCTACGCGGCACTGGCGCACCCGCGACGACCAGACAAGTGAGAGGGCAGGCCGGGTCGCCCACCAGGTCAGTCCGCATCATGTCCTGCAGAAAAGTCGGCGCACCGAAGAAGGTCGTCACCCCCTCCTCGCGGATGACATCGGCTCCCCACGTGGGATCCCACCGGTCGACGTGAACCCCCGTACCAGCCAGCAGCGTCGTGAACACGATGCCCCAGATGAAGCCGGTGTGATGGCCCACAGGGGAGGCGACGAGCTGAACCATCGGGCGCCCGTAGACGTCGGATCCGACGTGCTCGGCCTGTCGCCGAGCCGAGTAGATCAAGGTATTGTGGCTGTGCATGGCGCCCTTGGGCTCGCCGGTCGTGCCCGATGTGAAGCCGAGATAGCAGAGTCCATCGGGTTCCGGTTCGGGAAAGCGCCGCAGCGGGACCCCCTCATGGTCCCGCCACAGCGACTCCCCGTCGCGCAGATCGGACGCGTCGTCATCGAGGACTACGACGTGCTCGAGCACCGGGAGCTCGGCACGTACTCGACGAGAGAGATCGAGATGCTCGTCCCGACGCCAGCGCCTCGGGATCACCAGGACCTTCGCCCTGCTCCTGCGCAACACGGCAGCGGCCTGGCGCTCACCATGTGCAACCGGGATGCCCACGTAGACGGCGCCGACCTCGTTGATGCCGAAAACGATCTCGGGATACTCGACCCAGTTCGGCAGCATGACGGCGACAGCATCGCCTGCCCCCACCCCGAGCGAGGCGAGGATGCTGGCCGCCTGGTTGGCACCCGCGTCGAACTCCGCATATGTCCGCGTGACTCGGCCGCCCTCCCCACGGCGCCCCACGAGCGCGATCCGATCGGGATGGGCCGCCGCGGCGTCGGTCAGCAGCGAGCGGATCGAACGCTGCTCCCACCACCCCTCATCGCGCCAGCGAGCCGCCGTGGCATCATCGGTAGGAGTGAACTGGCCGCCCAGGACCTCAACAAGCGGGCGTGTGCCCTGCACGTCTGTCACGGTGCCTCCTTGGTGATGCGGGACTCTGACGGAAGACCTACGAAAGCTCGAGCAGCGCGGACAGCACTGCCCTCGACATCAGCTGCCGCGCGCAGCGAGACTGCGTCACGCAGCCTGCGTTCGGCGGGGTACTCGGCGAGATAGCCGTAGCCTCCATAGGATTGGAGTGCCGCCGCGCAGATCTCGATGGCGGCAGCGCAGGCGCTGCGGGCCACTGCGACCGCAGACAGGTCGTCCGCACCGGCTGCACGCACGGCCAGGTCCAGCACTGCTGTCCGGCTCGTCTGCTCGAACAGCGACGCCTGGACGGTCGGGATCGCCGTAAGCGCATCACCGAACTGGTAACGACCAGACGCGTAAGCATGGGCGTCTTCGGCAGCAGCCCCAGCGATGCCGACTGCGATGGCGGCAGCGCCGAGATGGAGTCGCCGCCGCGCAGCGCTGGCGACCACGCCGTGCAGCTGCCACACCAATTCGGCGCTGGCGTCGACCCTCAGCGAACGGGTGAGCGCACCGCCGAGCCCAGTACGTCGTACTGGTGTGGCTGTGATCGTCTCGGGTGCAACCAGCACGGCATCGTGGTCACCGGACAGGACCAGCAGATACGGCGCGGCGTGCGCGGCGTCGACCCGCGCGACCGAGCCAACCAGCCGATCGCGTTTCCAGCCCAGCCTGATCGATTCGGACGCCGCATCGACCACTGCTATGCCAGCAGCTCGGGTGTGGATCAGGTCTCGAATCTCGGCACATCGGTCTGCACGTGCCAGGACGTCGATGGCGGCGTGCGCCTGGGCGGCTGCCCAGCCCAGCGCCGGCCAATGTCTGCCGACCTGCTCGAGCGCGACTGCGACAGTGGCGGCGTCGGCCCCGCCGCCCCCGACATCGGCGCTGGCTCCCATGGTCCAAACTCCGAGCTGGGCGAGTTCGCCGGCCAGGAAAGTAACGTGATCGGGCAACTCATCGGAGAGAATGACATCACGATCCGTGGCCAGTGATGCCAACATCTGCCGGAGGTCGCGTTGTTCCTCCGACAGCGTGTAATCATGCCGGCTCACTGCCAGAAGCTCTTGGGGTCGGGTTCGCGACGCTCACCGAAGGCTTGGTTCACTTCATGGGCCTCCCGGGTCTGCAGGTAGAGCGAAAGCTGCTGGTCATGAGCCATGCGGGCCTGCCCGGAAACGCCATTGTGCCGACCCGAGAACGCACCCTTGAGACCGCCGATCGCGAGAGGACTGCGGGTACTGATCTCCTTGGCGATCTCGCCAGCCCGTTCCAGCGCTCGGCCGACTGGTACGACCTCGTTGACCAGCCCCATCGCGAGAGCCTGGTCGGCCGTGTATTTCTTGTTGAGGTACCACATCTCCTTCGCCCGCTTCCGTCCGATGGTGTCCTCGAGGTACCAGGTGCCGTATCCAGCATCGAAGCTGCCGACCATCGGGCCGACCTGCCGGAAGACTGCGTTCTCCGAGGCAACCGACAGGTCGCAGACCGTGTGCAGGACATTGCCACCGCCGACGGCGAATCCGTTTATGGCGGCGATGATGGGCTTGGCGACGGTGTCGATCGCCTGGTAGACGTCGATGATCGGCAGCACCTGAGACTGGTCCAGTGAGGTGACCGGGTCGTGCTCGCCGCCGATGCAGAAGAACTTCTCACCCGCCCCGGTCAGCACCGCAGCGCGAAGCTCCGGGTCGAGGCGAAATCGCTGCAACGCATCCATGAGCTCGAGGCACGTCCGGTGGCGGAACTTGTTCCCTTTGTCGGGGCGGTTGATCGTGACTGTGAGAACCGGACCATCCGTGCCGGTGCGGATATCTTCGTACGCCGTCATGCCTATGTCCTGTCATCGGTGGTGGTGGGCTGGGCGGACTCCGCAGCCGATGTGCCGGTGCGGAATCCACCGCCGCCCTTGTTGCCGAGTCGGCCTGCGGCCACCATCTGGCGCAGCAGAGGCGGGGCTGCGAAGCGACTATCGAGGGTCGTGGCGTACACTGCCTCAGTGAGGCGCAGGTGGACGTCGAGCCCGATCATGTCCAGCATGGCCAGCGGACCGATCTCGTAGCCGAGTCCGAGCTGCAGGGCGACGTCGATATCCTCGGCGGTGGCGAGCTCGTCGTCATACTCCTGGATGACGTCGTTGAGGTAGGGCAGAAGCAGCGCATTGACGAGGAAACCAGGGCGATCTTTGACCACCACCGGAACCTTGTCCTCGAGCGTCTCGACGAACGCGACGAGTCTGTCCATCAAATCCTCGGAGGTCTGCAATCCCGCCACCACCTCGACGGTCCGCATGAGCGGGACTGGATTGAAGAAGTGCAGGCCGGCGATCCGGCTGGGCTCCGGCAGGCCCGCGGCAAGCTCGGTGATCGACTGCGCCGAGGTGGTGGTCAGCAGCGGCACGTCTTGGCCGACCACCGCGGCGACCTCCGCCAGCGCTGCCCGTTTGATGTCGAGGTCCTCCGGAACGGATTCGAGCACCAGGTCGACCATGGCGAGATCGTCGACGGAAACCGTGCCCCGGATCCGGTCCATGATCTCGGCGCGGTCTGCCTCGGTCACCTTGCGGCGGCCAACGCCGTCGTCGAGGAACTCGCCGACCTGGATGAGGCCGGCGGCGATCTGGGCTTGTCCGGCCTCGAGAACGGTTACCGTTCGTCCCGTCGCTGCGAGCACCTGAGCTATACCGGCCCCCATCGTGCCGAAACCGAGAACACCGACACTGCGGAAGTCGGTGGGCGTCGTAGTCATCGTCGTCTCCCTCAAGATCCAAACAGGCGAGTGTCGTCGTACTCGTAGAAACCGCGGCCGGTCTTGCGTCCGAGATCGCCGGCGGCGACCATCCGTTCGACCATGGGCGGCGGGAAGAAGCGAGGGTCGCGGAGCTGCTCGTACAGCCGGGTGGCAACCTGCTGATGGATATCCATGCCGACGATGTCGAGAAGCCGGAATGGTCCCATGGGGTGCCCCAGCGTCCCCAGGACGGCGGCGTCGATCGATTCCTTCGTGCCCAACCCAGCCTCGAGTGCATGGATACAGGAGTTCTCCCAGGGGATGAGGAACCTGTTGACGATGAATCCCGGGCGGTCCTTGGTCACGACGCAGGTCTTCCCGACGGACCTGAGGAGGTCGATGGTGGCCTTGTGGGCCCAGGCTGCGGTGTGTCGTCCGTCAGCAACCTCGACCAGCTTCATCAGCGGGGCGGGGTTGCAGTAGTGAGTACCCACGACTCGCTCGGGATGTCTCGAGCCGGACGCGATTCCGGTCACGGACAGCGTCGAGGTATTGGTGTGGATCAGCGTCTCGTGGGCGACAATGCCGTCCAGGCGGCCGAAGATCTCCTTCTTGACAGAGAGATCTTCGTAGACTGCCTCGACCACGACATCGGATGGCGCAACGTCGGTGAGATCGGTTGTCCCGGTGATGGATTCCTTGGCAGCGTTCGCCTGCGCGGCAGTCAGCTTGCCTAGTTCAACTCCCTTGTCGAAGAAGCCGTGCACGGTGTCGATACCGCGCTGGAGGTTGGTCTCGTCGAGGTCGAAGAGGATCGTCCGGTGCTCTGCTCGCGCCATCACGACGGCGATCCCGGACCCCATGGTCCCGGCGCCGAGGACGGCGACCGTCTTGCGTTCATGGCTCACGATGTCTCCTGTTAATCTATGCATGGTCAGCGGACGCTTTGGCCGCCGTCGACGACGATGACCTCGCCGGTCATGAAGTCGGAAGCGCTGCTGGCGAGGAGCAGAAGCCACGGCTTCAGCTCGCCGGGGTCGCCCATCCGGCGCGCCGGGATGGCGCGGACGATCTTGGCCACGGTCGCCTCGTCCTCGCGTAGCTCAGCGTTGAGAGGCGTGGCGAAGTACCCCGGGGCGATCGCGTTGACCTGGATGCCGGCTCGTGACCACTCGATGGCCATCGATCGGGTGAAGCCGATCACTGCGGCCTTGGAAGCGGAGTACGCCGCATGGTTGGCCACGCCCTTGAGGGCGAAGTTGGACGCGATGTTGATGACCTTGCCAGACCCTTGGGCCAGCAGGTGCCGCCCGGCCGCCCGGGTAGCCAGGTAGGTCCCTCGCAGGTTCGTGGCGATCACCCGGTCCCACTCATCTGCCGACTGGTCGACGAGCGGGGTCGATGCAACAATTCCGGAGTTGTTGACCAGAATGTCCACTCGTCCGAAGGTCTCTACAGTAGCCGCCACCATATGCTCTACCGCCGCCTCGTCGGTGATATCGGTCAGGCAAGCCAGTGCTCGGCCGCCATTGGCCTCCGTCTCGGCAACGAAGGTGTCGAGCTCACGGCTGGTCCGCGCAGCGACGGTCACCGAGGCTCCGGCGGCGGCGAGCGCCGTCGCCATCGAGCGGCCGAGCCCGCGCCCGGCACCGGTGACGATGGCGACCCGACCTTCGAGCGTCTGATGAGTCATCGCTGTTCCTTCCATGCGCGGGTGGTCTCTCGGCCGACCAGAAGCCGCTGAACCTCGTTGGTGCCGTCGTAGATCTGGGTCACCTTCGCGTCGCGTAGACAGCGTTCTACACCGAAGACCGTGAGATCGCCGTACGGACCGAGGATGCGGGTGGCCTCGATGGACGCCTCGAAACCAAGATCGGTACAAGCCTGCTTCATCATCCCGATCTGGCCGGGTGACACGTACGGGTCCAAATCCACCCGGCGCGCCGTCGCGTGGAGCAGGAGCCTGCCTTGCAGTATCCGGCTGCGGAGATCAGCAAGTGCGAACGTGGACTCGTCCGGCAACCGGTCACCGTGCAGTCGACGCAGCGCGGACACGGCCCGTGCGTAGGCAGCACGCGCGAGCCCCACTCCCTGAGCGGCTGCACTGATCCGTGACTTCACCACCGCTCTCATGACGACGGACCAGCCGCCGCCTTCCTCACCCAGAAGATTGTTCCGCGGGATCTCCACCTGGTCGAAGAAGAGCTCTGCGGTACTCGATCCATGCATCCCCATCTTCTGGAAAGGCTTGCCGCGTCCCACCCCCTTCCAGCTGCCCTCCACGACGAAGGCAGTGATGCCTCGTCGGCCCAAGGAGCGGTCGGTCCTGGCGAAGCAGATGATCACCTCGGCGCGGTCACCCGTCGTGATGAACGTCTTCTGACCGCTCAGCGTCCAGCCGTCCGCCGTGGGCGTGGCGGTCGTGATCAGGCTCGAGACGTCGGAGCCGGCGCCCGGCTCGGTGATGCCCAGCGAGCCGTAACTGGTGCCGTCGAGAAGACCGGGAATATAGCGCTCCTGCAGCTCTGCGGTTCCCGCAAGCAGGATCGGATAGGCCGCATGCATCTGCGTCATGAAGACCAGGCTCGTTGCTGCGCACCCTGCGGTGATCTCCTCCATGGCGACGGCGTACGCGACGTTGGTGTCAGCAGTGCCACCGAGAGACTCCGGAAAGATGAGCCTGCACAGTCCCGAGCTGGCGAGCGCCTGCAGACTCTCGTGGGCAAACGCGCCGGTCACGTCGAGTTCGCTCGCCCTTGGAGCTACCTTCCAAGCGACCACGTCACGGACTTGGGCCCGGATCTCCAGCTCACGGCTGCTGAGCGCCGAGTCGGCCGTCGGCTCGTCGAGCAGCTGGTGGAGCGCAAGATAGGCATGAGGGTCGACATCCATATCGAGAGGTTCGAGGTTCATGTAACCTCGTCCCCGTCCGAGAACATGGCCGGCCTCCGCTCGAGGAACGCGGCGATGCCTTCCGTAGACTCCCTACCTGCGATTGCCAGTGCCGCCAGGCCGGTCTCGACACCCAGCCCGGCAGCGATCGGAGCATCAATACCAACGGTCATGGCGTGCAGAATCGAACGGGTCGCTGCGGGGCCCTTGCCGGCGATCGCCCTCGCCAGCTCGCGCGTGCTGTCGAGCAATCGCTCAGGCGCGACCGGATGCACGGGCGTGAGCCCCAGCTGGTAGGCACGGTCAGCGTCCAGCCGCGACCCGGTGAGCATCAGATAGGCAGCGACTCTGGAGCCGACGGCACGAGGGAGTCGCTGCGTCCCCCCGTAGCCAGGAATCAGTCCCAGCCTCGACTCGGGAAGCCCCAACGACGCCCGCTCTGAGAGCACTGGGAACGTGGCTGCCAACGCCAGCTCGAAACCGCCACCCAGCGCGAGCCCATTGACGGCCGCGATCACCGGAGTCTCGGCTCGGGCGATCCGCTCCATCACCCGCTGCCCGCCACGCATCATCTCGTAGGCCTCATCCGCGCTCATCTCAGCGAGCTCCTTGAGATCTGCGCCGGCACTGAATGCCTTGGCACCACTGGCAGTGATGACCACGGCGCGGATCCCGGGAGTCGTGTCGGCCTCCTCGATCGCTGCCGACAGACCGGCCAGGACTTCCCGGTTCAACGCGTTGTGTGCCGCGGGTCGATTGATCGTCACAGTGCACACCGCATCGGTGACGTCGGTCAGGATGTCGGTCATGAGACCCTGCCTTTCTGACAGTCCAGGACACCGGCCTGGCCTACCAGGTCAGCCAGCTCCTCGCCGGAGTACCCCAGCTCTGATAACACCTCGTGAGTGTCCGCGCCCAGCTCCGGGAACCGCTCGTTACGTACCTCGACCGAGGCGAGTCGGAACGGGCTCCTGACAGTGACGAGCTCGCCCGCGGAGTCGGGGACGGGCAGCAGCGACCCCCGCGCCGCTACCTGCGAGTCGGCGACGACCTCCGAGAGCGACTGCACCAGTGCGGCTGGAACGTCGGCCTCGGCGAACACCCGCATCCAATCGGCAGCAGGCCGAGAAGCGATACATGCCGCGATTGCCTCGGTCACCCGATCACGGTGCGCTCTGCGACCGGCGTTGTCGCGCAGCTCCGGATCCGCGGCAAGCTCGGGTAGGCCGACAGCCGAGCAGAAGCGCAGCCACATGGGGTCATTTCCGATCGCGATCACGATGGTGCGGTCGGCGGCGGAGAACGCCTGATAGACGGCAAGCACCGAGTCGGTCCCGCCGCTCGGGGCGGGTTCCGGCTCGCCGGCATGGTAGGCCGCGAGACGCGGTGCCATCAAGGCAAGATCGGTGTCGAGCAGAGACACATCGAGGATGTCGCCCTGCCCACTCGCCTGCTGCCGGACCAGCGCCGCGCTGATGGCTATCGCCGCGGCCATTCCTGTGGCGATGTCCGAAAGCGCCGTGGAGACCCGCTGCGGCGCGCCACCTTTGGCGCCAGTCACGGACATCAGGCCGGAGCGAGCCTGGGCGACCAAGTCGTAGCCGGGAAGATCGCTGTCGGGGCCGTCGAGACCGTAGCCCGAGAGAGCACAGTAGATCAGGCGCGGGTTACGGGCCTGCAACCTCTTGCCGTCGATGCCCAACCGTACGAGCTTGGCCGGGTTCACGTTCTGTAGGAAAACGTCGGAGGTGTCGAGTAGCCGGGCAAGTGCGTCGCGACCTCGTTCGTCGCCTAGATCCAGGACAACCGATTTCTTGTTGCGGTTGGCCGAGGCGAACCAGGCAGACGCCTCGCCCTTGAAAGGAGGACCCCAACGACGGGCGTCGTCCCCGGATCGGGGGCGTTCGACCTTGATCACCGTCGCGCCGAGGTCTGCCAGATACATCGAAGCGGTCGGTCCTGCGTACGACGTGGTCATGTCGACCACTTGGATTCCGGCAAGTGGCCCTGCGGGACCTGACATAAGACTGACTCCAAGTTGCCTGAGTGATTGCGACGCTGCATTGCTTCCGGGCGATCCCTGAGTTCCAGTCCCACGGAATGTTCGGATGCCGAAGGTTGAACATTCCGTTGCATCGCATTAATCATAATGTCCTACAAATTGACGCTAATTCAAACCTGATCAGCGTCGCGGAGTTCCCGAGACTCCTTCGCGTGCATTTTCCTGGCCCAAGCTGCACCACCGACGGTGTAGCCACCATCGACCTCGAGGTCTATGCCGGTGATCGCGCTGTCGCGCGCCAAGAAAACTACGGCGTCAGCCACGCCTTCGGCGTCAGCGAGCCGACCGAGCGGTGTCGAACTCAACGCGGCGACGACATAATTCGGTGCGGCATTGCTGGTGAGTTCGGTCGGAATGAGGCCAGGATGGACACAGTTGACTCGGACGCCCCACGGGGCCAGCTCGATGGCTGCCGCCTTGGAGAGCCCGCGGATCGCCCACTTGCTGGCGCAGTACACCGGATCCGAATGCGCTTGCAACGCGGCGGTCGAACCAATGTTCACGATGGCTCCGCGCCCCGCCTGACGCATTCCCGGCGCGCATGACTTCATGCCAAGAGTTGCGCCAAGGACGTTGACCGACATCACCTTCGCCCACGACTCCTCGGTCACCGACTCGAGCGTGTCACGAGCGATGGCCCCGGCTGCGTTGACCAGAATGTCGATGCACCCGACCTCAGAGGTCGACACGAGCCCGAGCCACGATGACTCGCTGGTGACATCCAGCTCGATCGCCGTCGCACTGTAGCCATGCTCCCGAATCACCTGAGCGACCTGATCGGCCCTATCGATATCCTTGTCTGCGACAACGACGCTGGCACCGTCCCGCGCCAGCGTGAACGCCATCACCGAGCCCAGACCACCGCCACCACCTGTGACGAGAGCATGTCGACCCGCCAACTGGCTGGTCGAAGCCGCCTGCGCAGGGTTCACCATCCTGGATCCTGCATTCTGTTGCCACGGCTGTGATTCCACATTGTGCTCCTATCTCCATGTCGGTCCAGTGAGCCGTACATCAGCCGCGCCCGCTGTCCGCGACGTCAGCGTGGGCGTGGGCCAGCGCCGAGATAGACCGGTAGACCGTCTCCCTGCGAGCAGAGGGCCCGAAAATGGGCTCACTCGGAACGTCTGCTTCGGACCCGATACCGGTCACCGCGATCGTGCGAGCCGAGTTGTCAAGTCCTCGACACGATCCCCACCACCACGACGAGGTCTCGACGCCGCGCGCAGCGAGCGCTTGGAGACGCGTCCTGTCCACACCATCGTCGAACCAGGCGAGGTGCACGTAGACAGCACTGCTCACGCCCTCGATGAACGGCACCCGCCCGGACGGGTCGCAGGAGGCGCTGAGATCACGAACCCAGTCGTCGATCATCGGTTGCCACCGATCCCATCCCCAGGTCGCCTTGTACTCGGGACTCTCCAGCGCCGCAGCTGACTCCAGCTCCCACATCGCGAGGTACTTGACGTCGGTGTCGAAGGAGTAGGCCTCAAATCGCTGTGCCCGGAGAAAGAGGGGCTTGGCCAGCATGTGCGCCGTCTTAGGGCCGTTGTACCAGTCGTTCCACTCGGCTTCGAGGTCAGGCCGATTAAAGTTGCACTGCACCGTGTATAGCGTGGTCACTGCATACCTCCACCGACGAACGCCTCATCCGGTTCAAACGCACCGAACGGATGACAGACCAATTTGAAACGATCGAACGTCCGTGTACGCACTCGGTGCGTCCACGCAGTCTCGGCAGCTTCCAGCCATGCCAGCGACCCCACGAGGCTCGGATCGTCGAGGTGATAGACGGCGAAGTACTGGTGTGGACCTTGGACCGCCTCATATCTCCGTGCACGCACAACACCGGGTAGTGCGCCCAAGCGTGGCAGATGTTCTTCGTCGTACCACGCATTGAACTCCGCCTCGAACGAGTCCTCGACATTCATACCGACGACGTAGAAACCTTTCGCGCCGGCCGGCGAGGGCTCCTCGTCGGACGTCAACTGCCGGGCCTCGTAGTAGCGGAAGGAGTCGCATTTGCCGACAATCCGCTGGGACCACGGAGAGAGGGCCTCGCCAGAAATCTTCCGATACTCAGGTGCCGTGAGTACGTCGAGGCCGCTCAGGTCGTAGAACGCCACCGAGGTGTCCGATACGCCTGAAGCGAGCCAACGCTGCGCCGAGAGGATGCCGGGAACACGGAGTCGTTCGGGGAGGTGTTCGGTGTCGTACCACGCATCGAACTCCTCGCGGTCAACGGAAGTGAACTCGAGCACCGCCATCAAGGCGGCAGTTGCCCGAATGTCGCCCATTAGGCCTCCTTTGCGTCGGAGACTTAATAGTATTGGACAAGTGCGTATATGTCCAACATTTTAACCGCCCGACTATAGGCAAGGGTGAACGATCAGATGCGAGTTCGTGGCATCACAGAATCTGCTCCAGAGCCGCGAAGGCGATCGACGCACCCAGCTGAAGGATCCTTCCCCTTTGGGCTCTAGTCGTGCGCGAGAAGGTGCTCTCTCAGGTACGACAGATGCTCGATGATGGCCCGCTCGGCGGCATTCGGGTCACCCTGCTCGATGGCCACCAGTATGGCTAGATGTTGACGCACTGTAACCTGTCCGACCTCAGGCGACAGATCCAAATAACGCACCGGTTCGGTCTGCCGGTGAAGCGCGGCGACAAGCGCCGAAAGAACCCGGTTGCGTGAGGCCGTCGCGATCGCCACATGGAACTGCGCATCGAGCAGGGAGACGACAGGATCATCGACCGAGACGCTCATCTGCTCCCGCACGATGGCGTGGAGCCGCTCGAGGTCCTCGGCGGTCCGATGCTCGGCTGCTGCCCTCACGGCAGGCACCTCGAGATGCTGCCGCACCATGGCCACTTCCTCGAACTGAATGCGGCCGAGAGCCAGCAGGCTCTGCATTGCATCAGAGACCCTGTCACCCAAGGACTCATGATCCACCGACCGCACGAAACTGCCGCCGCCGGCGCCCGGGACCTTGTAGATCAGGTTCTGCGTCGCAAGCGCGTGCAGGGCTTCACGAACGGTGTTTCGACTCACATCGAATTGCCTCGCCAGTTCCGCCTCCGAGGGCAGCCGCTCCCCACTGCGAATCTCACCGGCCAGAATCGCTGCGCGGAGAACGTCCTCCACCTGCTCGCGCGCTCGCAGCACTTTGCGCCCGATACGACGCGGCGTGTCCGAGCGTCCGTCCGGCGATTCCACAGCAGATTCATTGTTCATCGATCCTCCTAGTTGGACACATCGCCACGGCGCATGGACGGAGTGGCAACAACTTCGATGGACTGAAGGATGTCGGACAACAGACTGGATGTCATATTCTACGCTCCAGACACTTAGCCAACTGCCGGACAGTCACACGCGAGTTGAGGCCGACACACTATACTTACAGGGATGTCATCTGATGCCCTCGGAGCCGCGTCCCACCCAGTGGTGGCTCAGGTCGCCAACACTCTCCACACGATGATTCTCGACGGTCGCTTGCGCGCGGGCGAACGGATCAAGGAGAGCCTGCTCGCCCGAGATCTGGAGGTGTCGCGCAATACGGTGCGAAGCGCACTCATCTCATTGGAGTCCGCTGGCTTCGCTCGGCACACACCCAACAAAGGTTGGGTGGTGTGGCAGCCGACGGAGAAAGAGATCATGGATCTCTACATCGCTCGCTACCATCTCGAGACGGCCGCCGCCCGCTCGGTCTCCCCCGCTACCGACTTTTCGACCCTCAAATCCGCACTCGATGATCTGTTGGCTGCGTACACCATGAGCGATACCCAGACGATCGTCGAGAAAGACCTGGCATTCCATGGCGCGATCGTCGGGCTCCTGGGCAGTACTCATCTCGACAGGTACTACGAGAAAGTCCTCGAGGCGCTGGGGTACTGCTTCAAGGTCGCCTACGACACCGCCGAGCCGCGAGATAGAGCATCGCTGAAGCGTGAGCACCTTCAGATCTACCACGCCATCACTAGCGGGGATGTCGACCGTGCAGAGAAGATCATCGCCGAAGCCGTCATGACGGGACGAGAAGACGTGCGCAGGTCGCTTGCAGGAGAGAGTCCAGTCGTCCCCGGCGAGGTGTGACGGCTTGTCAGTCGTCCAGCGCTTTTCGGATGCGTGCGGAGACATCGGTCGGATCCGTCTGCATGTCAAGGAGCGAGAGCTCGACCTGCGCGATGCGGTAGCGGAACGTGCCGCGTTCGACGTCATCCTCCAACGCAGTGAACGTCTGCTCGTCGATCGGCTGGAAGACGATGATGTCTCCGGCCTTCAGCAGAGTGGGTCCCGCGCTGAAGTCGGCGAGCTCGCCGTCCGGCTGGTAAATGGGTCCGGCCGCACGGCCGAGCATCTGATAACCCCCAGCACTCGCGTAGGGGTAGATCCCTGCGAAGCAACCGGCCTGCCCCACAGTCCGTTCCGGCGTATGAAGCCTCGGCGAAACGTATTTGGGCGTCGTGAGCTGACGGCTCGGATCCACCAACTGAAAGCTCTCGAAGCACCCTGGGTAGAAGCCCGAAGCTGACACGATCCACGGCGCCCCGGCGAAGCGGTCGATCATCTCCTCCTTGGCGGACAAGCCATTGACGCGGGCGCAATAGGTCAGGTCATCAATCGCCGAATCCTGGCGGAACGAGGCGAACCGCTCTTGGCACTCCCGAGTGACCGGATCATCGAACCATGTCGGAATGCCGATCACACGAGAGCGAAGAGCCGGAGCCTCCAGCCGATCGATGGCGTGAATCTCGTCGTTTACGATGGCGACCACATCGGCTGGCTTATGAACGTCGGTGTCGAAGCGCACCATGAGTGACGTGTTGGTGGGATAGCACTCGACCAGGCCATGGACCTGTCGCGCGATCAAGGCACGCCCGACGCGAATCGCACGCAGATTGGCCTGCAACGACATATCGGCCTCGAACACGAATGTGAGGTGGTCCTCACCGCCAGCGTAGATCTTCATGGCGCCTTTCTTCTGAGGCTAGTTTGATGAGTCCAGCGCTGTCCCACCGATCGCCGATCAGAGGTCCAGTCGCACTCATGGAATCATTCAGGTGTTGACCAGGAGCTCAGGCAAGGCAGCGAGTTCACTCCGGTACTGATCCCACATGGCAAGTGCCTCATCTCGGGTGGTCTGGCTGAAACGCACCACGGATTGCGGCATGCGCTGGGCGGCCAGATCGAGGTCAGCTCGCGCAACAACGCCCACGACGGCGTAGCCGCCCATCGTCGGACCATCGCGATGCAGAAGGATCGGCCCGCTCCCACCGGGAATCTGTATCGACCCGAGCGGGTAGCCTGCATCGACGGTGTTCGATAGGTCGGGACCAGCTCCGAATGGCTGTTCCCTCCGTCTCCACGTCATGGTCGGGCCGCTGAATCTCACACCAGTCCGGTCGCTCGATGGAGTCACTGTCCAATCCGCGGAGAAGAACTCGCGAAAGCTCTCTGGCGAGAGTCGGTCGTCGGGCTCTACCGGGACAACATGAATCGCGACGCGCCGTCGGGCAGCCAACCGGTGCTCGTCGCGAACCATCAGTGTGCTCGGTCTGCTGTCACCCTCGCCTAGCGGCAACCGGTCCCCCTTCCGTAGTGCCGCACCCTCGAAACCGCCGAAGCGACCGAGCAGGTTCGTAGAGCGCGAACCGTGGACGAGCGGCACATCGACCCCGCCGCTGAACGCAACGTAGATGCGCGGAGCCTCACGGCTCGGCCCCAGCTCGACGACATCTCCCACGTGGAGGTGAACTGTCCTCCAGGAGTCGAAGTGCTCGCCACTGACGACTACATCGACAGACCCACCGGTCACGGCCATCGACGCGTCGGCGTGCACGACAAACGAAGGAGCGACATACGCGGCCTCGAGGACTGCGTCCTGGACATCGTTGCCCACCAACAGATTGGCCGCTGTAGCCGAGTAGTGATCGAGGGTTCCACCGACGTGGATGCCCAACTCGGCCAAGCCGAGCCGCTCACGCGTGTCTTGGACGGTCGTACTCAGGCCCGGGCTCAAGATCTCGATCATGCGGCGGTGTCGGCCGACTGCCGCTCAGCCGCGCACCGGAATCCCAGTGACGCGATCTCGTCTGCGAGAGCCTTCGCGACTTCAACTGCGTTGCGTGCGTCCGAGTGAAGGCAAATACTCGTCCCGTCGACAATGGGAAACATCGATCCGTCCTCCGTCTCGACCATGGAGTCCGTCAGCCAACGACGTACCTGAGCCTTGGCGAAGTCGATGTCGGTAGGCTTCTTGCGTCGCTCTACGATCGGCGCGCCGTCAGGTGAGTACCGCAGATCGGGGTAGATCTCGCCGACAAACTTGTGTCCGGCATTTTCGAGCACATCGCGATAGGCGCTGTCCCCTGCCCCTGCCGGCCAGTAGATAAGACATCCTGGTGCCACTTTGCTGATCGCACGCGCCGCTGCCGCACCGATGACGGGATCTCGCAGAAGATAGCCGTAGAGCGCCCCATGCGGCTTGACGTGATTCAGCTCCAGGCCACGTGAGCGCATGAAGCCTTGCAACGCACCGATCTGGTAGGTGATCATCGCCGCCACTTCCTCGGCGTCCAGCGGGATGATCCTGCGACCGAACCCCGCAAGATCGGGAAAACCGGGGTGCGCGCCGATGGTGACATTGCTCTGAAGCGCCAGCTCGATGGAGCGTCCCATGATGACAGGATCGCCGCCGTGAAAGCCGCAGGCGATGTTGGCCGTGGTGATGAAGGGCATCAGGCTGGGATCATTGCCGAACTCCCAGTTACCGTACCCCTCACCCAGGTCGCAGTTGATGTCGACAGCCTGCACTTGGCCGCGTTCTCGAGCGCTCATTACCTGATTACCTCCACGTCCATGCTGGCGAGAATTGAACTTGTTATTCACCGACACTGACTACGCCCGGCCAGGTCTGTTTTCGTCTGTCCGTCCGGCGGAACCAGACACCCCAGGATGAGATCCAGATTTTCCTCGAGATACTTGGTGTGATGCTCAGCGGCGAGGAAGGCCTCATCGGATAGTGCTGCACCCACGAACGCGGCCGTGCTGTGGATGCCTTCCAACGCAAACTCGTCGAGAGCACGGCGCGCCCTGCTGATCGCTTTGTGTCGCGTGCTTCCCCACACGATGATCTTTCCGATCATCGAGTCGTAGAACGGGGAGATCGTGTCGCCGGAAGCCACACCTGCGTCGATCCGAACGCCCGGCCCGGTTGGCCACGACACCGACGTCAAGACTCCGGGTGAAGGGAAGAAATTCAGTCTCGGATTCTCGGCGTTGATGCGTAGCTCGATAGCGTGACCACGGAGTGTCAGTGCTTCCTGCTCAAAGGACATCGGCGCACCCAATGCCACGGCCAGCTGTTCCTGAACCAGATCGACGCCGAGGAGTTCCTCTGTGATCGCGTGCTCGACCTGGATCCGCGTATTCATCTCGATAAAGTGGAACCGGTCGGCATCTGGGTCATAGAGGTACTCGACAGTGCCAGCACCTACGTATTGGATCTCGGCGGCGAGCCTACGCGCCGACTCGTGTAGCTCGGACCGCGTGGCCGCCGGTATCCTCGGAGCGGGGCACTCCTCGATGAGCTTTTGGTGCCGACGCTGCAGGCTGCAGTCACGATCGTGAAGATGCACGAACCGTGTGCCGTCGCCGAACACCTGTACCTCGACGTGCCGTGCACGCCGAATGAATTTCTCGAGGTAAAGGCGACCATCGCCGAAGGCGGCGATTGCCTCTGCGGCCGTCACGTCCCACGCCGAGATCAGCTCTTCGGGCGTCTCCACTATGCGGATACCTCGGCCGCCGCCACCTGCGGCAGCCTTGATCGCGATTGGGTAGCCGACCGCCTCAGCGACGGCGACGGCGTCGGTCACGCTCGCTACCACGCCATCGGAGCCGGGGACGGTCGGGATGCCGGCAGCACGAACTCGCTGTAGAGCCGTGGCCTTATCACCCATGGCCGCGATGAGGTCGGGCGACGGCCCGACCCAGGTCAGCCCCTCGTCAATGACTGCACGAGCGAAGTCGGCGTGCTCCGACAGGAATCCGTATCCGGGGTGAACCGCGACCGCGCCGACCTGTTTGGCAGCGCCGATGATGGCGTGGCCGTTGAGATAGGTGTCCTTCGGCGCCGTTCCAGGCAGCACCACCGTCCGATCGGCCAACCGCGAGGCGAGCGAACCGCGATCGGCATCACTAACCACGAGCGCGGATACGTGGCCGAGCTCACGAATCGCCCGAATGATGCGTACCGCGATTTCGCCGCGGTTGGCAACGAGGATGATTGTTGGCGACTCACTCATCAGAAGTCCGAATCTTGAAGATCACCGTACCCGGCTCGACATTTTCGCCATCCTCGATGCAGATGGCCACCACCGTCCCGGCTGCCCGCGACTCCACCAGAGCGAACTGCTTCATGATCTCGACCAAGCCCAATGTCTGGCCGGGCGTGACGTAGTCACCGATCTCGACGAACGGTGCCTTGTCGCGCGCAGGCCGACGGAAGAAGACGCCCGGAAGTGGGGACTCGACGTCCACGATGTCTGTCATGAATTACCTTTCGAATCTTGACGCACGCGGCAAACCATCGCGACCTCGACGTCGATCGTCATGGCCCGGGCGGGCGGTACGTAGCCGTCCCGGTCATTGCGCGTGCTCGGAACGGAGCTTGGCCGCCGATGCATCGCGTGCGCGGTTCCGCAGCCGGTCAATGAGCACGGCAAGGACCAGTGCGAGGCCGATCGCGATCTGGCGTCGATTTGCGTCCAGTTGCATGAGGTTCATGCCGTTGGTCAGGATCTGCATGAACAACACACCAAGGAAAACGCCGACGATGGTGCCTTTTCCTCCGCGCAACGAGGCACCGCCGATGATCGCCGCAGTCAGGGACTCCATCGTGTAGCTGCCCCCCATTGTGGGTTGTCCACTACCGATGCGAGCTGTGAGGAGCCAGGAGGCGTACGCCGTGAGCGCGCTTCCCATGACGTAAGCGATGATCATCACCGGGTCCACTCGTACACCCGCGATCCGCGCCGCGGTCGCATTGTCGCCCAATGCATAGAGGTGAACTCCGAAGACGCTGTAGTTGGTGAGGACGAAGAGGACGATGATAACCGGCGCGGTCAGTACGACGAGCCACGGGATTCCGATCAAATTCCCACTGGCAATCTGGCGACTGTAGAGGTCCGGGAGTCCGCCGACCGTGACACCGCCGCTGACTATCAGAGTGACGCCGCCGAGGATCGTGGCGACCGCCAGCGTCACGATGAATGGGTTGATCTTCAACAGCGCGACACCCAGCCCGTTCACCAAGCCGACGATCGCACCGACTACGACCGCTATCGCGAGGCTCACGAGGACAGCGACGAGCTCGCTGCTGCCGGTTCCGTCGACGAAGGTATTCGTCATCACCTGCGAGCCGACGATACTGACGAACGAGACCACTGCCGCGACCGACAGGTCGAAGCCACCTGTGATAAGGATCAGGAGTTGCCCGCTGGCCATGAGGAGAAGGAAGACCGATCGTTGCAGGAGGTCGGTTATGTTCGTCACCGTCGCGAATGTCGGTGCCGCCGCAGCGAAATACCCGAAGGCGATCAGGAGGAGCACAGGCAGCGGTCCGACGGCTCCGAACTGCCGCACTATCCAGTCCGTCGGTGTGCTGGGTGTGCGCTTCAGGCCGGTTGCGCAGTCGAGAATGATGTTTTCGGTCACAAGAGTGCTCCTTGGGTCGAGCTGAACGACGCACCGACGATCGCGTCGGCGTTGATATCCGCACCTTCGAGTTCTGCGGACACCGTGCCGCTACTCATCACCAGAACCCGGTCGCTGAGACTCACCAGTTCGTCGACGTCCGACGAGATCAGGAGTACTCCGACTCCGTTCTCGCACTCATGGCGCAGGTGCTTGTAGATCTGAAGCCGGGAGCCGACATCGACGCCTGCGGTTGGTTCGACCGCGATGAGTCCCTTGCGCTCTGTCGACAGCGCGCGAGCGACGAGGGCCTTCTGCTGATTGCCGCCGGAGAGGTGGGAGATCGGCATGTCGGCGGCACCTGGTGGACGCACATCGAATTTGCCGATAAGCCGGTCGGCTTGTTCTCGCATTCTTCCGCGTCGCAGAAAGCCCCAGCGTGCGATACGTCGTGTGGTAGCGATCCGCTCGATCATGATGTTCAGGGCGACATCGGTGTCGGGAAGAATACCTGCACGTTTGCGGTCCTCGGCCACATGACCGAAGCCGAGCCGGCACATCGTGCGAGACGACGGGGAACGCACAGATGCGCCCGAAGCAGTGATCCTTCCCCCTGCCAGCGGTGTGATCCCGAACAGCGCCGCTCCCAAATCACCCTTGCCCGAGCCGACCAGACCGCCGATTCCCAAGACCTCTCCGGATCGGAGTTCGAAGGAGACGTCCCTCACCTTCCGATTCCTGGTCGCCAGGTGCTCCACAGCAAGCACAACGGACCCCGACCGGCCGACAGTCGATTTGGCGTGCGGACTTCTGTTCAGCTCGCGTCCGGACATCTCGGTGATGAGCCGGTCGTCGGAAACCTCGTCGATAGCATGAGTAGCGACGAGCCGACCGTCACGAAGAACTGTGACTCGGTCCCCGATCCTTCGAAGCTCGTCCATGCGGTGACTGATGTAGAGAATCGCCCAGCCCTCGGCTTTGAGACGTCGCAAGATCGTGAATAGACGATTCACCTCGCCGTCGGAGATCGCGGCCGTTGGTTCATCCAGAAGGATGACACCCGGATCGCCTCGACGGGTCAGGGCCTTGCATATCTCGACGAGCTGCTGCTCGGCACGCGTCAGGTTGGCGACGATGTCATGGGCGCCGAACGGCGCATCAATCTCGGCCAGCAGCTCGCGCGCCTCCTTGCGCATGACTCGTTTCCGCCTGAGCCCGAATGTCCGTTCCTCCCTGCCAAGGAACAGGTTCGCATAGACGGGCAAGCTCTCGTACAAGCTAAATTCCTGCATGACGGCTCTTACCCCGGAAGAGCGTGCGACTTGCGGTGAAAAGCGTTCGACGCGTTCTCCCCTGATGTGCAGGTCTCCCGATGATGGCTGATGGAATCCGAGAATGACACCGACCAGTGTCGACTTTCCGGCTCCGTTCTCACCGAGGAGAACGTGACACTCACCGGCGTGCAGCTTCAACGAGACGTCTTCGAGTGCCGCTACCGCGCCGAATCGCTTCCCGAGCCCTCGCAGCTCCAGCACGGGGACGGCTTCCTCATCAGACATTGGTCTCCTTATAGTGTGAGGAGTTACGAGTTATCGGCTCGCTATTCCTACTTCGCGTTGAAGTTGAGCACCGGCTTGAAGCCGGGCGGGGCCAAGATGTCCTCCCGAGCTACGTCGCCGATCGTGTGCGGATCGACCAGGATCGGCTTGGGGCCGATCGCACGGTAGGTAACGCTGTCGGGCGCGGTGACAAGGCGCACCGCCGTGTCAATTGCCATGCGTGCGATGATCGGGCCGAGATCGCTGGCACCGACGGCGATCTGACCATCCTTGATACCCTTGTAGCTGTCTACGTCGAGTGCACCATTGAAGAGCTGGATGTCCTTGCGCCCCGAATCACGCGCAGCAGTAACCCCGGCCGACATCGTGACCGACGTGCCGAACACGGCATTGATGGACCGATCGGCGCTCAAGGCGTCGCTGGCCAGATTGAGCTGCACGGTCGCATCCATGTCGCCGCGTGGCGCCGCCACGATTCTGGCCTTGCTGCCCTGGAGCCCGTCCGCCAACCCTGCGAGTAAGCTGTCGGACCACGGCACGCCCTGGGGGCCGGTCAATGCCAGCAGGTTCAGCTCTCGGCCGAGTCCCGCGATGTACTTGGCGGCCGTTTGGCCGAGGACGTAGTAGCTGACAAGCGTGCGCACGTAACGTGGATTGGACGTCACCTCGGCGCCGCACGCCGTCCCGTTGACGCTGTCGACGACGACCATATGCTTCTCGAGGGCTTGCCGGATCGTGTCGCAGATGCCGTCACCGGAGATCGCGCCGATGACCAGGGCGTTATACTTCCCGGAGTTGATACAGTCCTGCGCTTGGTCGATCTGCCTGGGCAGGTCGCCGTAGCCGTCGGCCGCGTACAGGTCGTACGACGCTCCGGTCCGCTGCGCCTCGACCCACGTGCCATAGGCCAGGCCCACCCAGTAAGGGTCTTTGAGGTGCGGAAAGAGAACGCAGAGGCGAGCGCCGTTCCCCGCTCCTGCCTCGACCGAGGCGTATGTCCGCTCCTCCGCTTTCCCTGTCGAGTCGGTCGCAAGTGCGGGCCTGGTCCAGGTATATTGCTTGGCCGCCTCGGGCATCTTGACGGTCGACCCGCCACCACAGCCGGCGAGGAGCAAAGCCAGCCCCACCGCGCACAACACAATCCAATTTTTCTGCGCAGTCATAGCTGGCTTGGCCTCTCCTTGCCGAAAACTTCTCCGCACTCGCGCCGGCGGTTCGACTATGTCGATCGAGCCGACGTCGATGCTCTGCGTCACACTACTCTATTTTTCTGAATTGTTGAACATTTTTTTTGTCCAACTTTCGCATATCCACTCGAGTTGATCCGCGGGCGAGAGTTGTATTTCGCCACCTCGGGCTCGAATTTTACGATTTGCCCCTGCTCGCCTGTCCATTGACTAGCACGCCGGCTTGAGAGCCACTGCCGAAGCTGCATCTTTCTCACAAAAGTGATGAACAATCACAAGTGAGCAGGTGAGGGGCTGCCGGGGCCGAACGCCGGTCGGCCGCTGGCTCGGGCACGAGGGTATGCCCAGATGTAGCCATTAGCCCAGCATTCGGCTCAGGGCACCTCGAGGATCGCCCAACCGAGTGTGGACGACCTTCTGTTCGAGGAACGAGCGCAGTTCGTCGGCGGACTCCTCACGGCCCAGTCCGCTGTTCTTCGCTCCCCCGAACGGGGTGCCGAAGTAATGGCGGGTCGAGTCGTTGATCCACACATAACCGGCGTTGAGGCTGTCGGCGGTCTTGTGCGCGATCACTAGATCATTGGTCCACACACTCGCAGCCAGCCCGAGGTCGAGCGCGTTGACCTCCGCGATCATCGCGTTGTAGTCGTCCCACCGGAAGACGGACATGACCGGGCCGAAGATTTCTTCGCGCCCGATGCGCATATCAAGGGTCACGTCGGCGAACAGTGCGGGTTCGATGAAGTGACCACCGTCGGGCACACCGTCGGGACGCCCTCCGCCGCGCACCAAGGTGGCACCCTCGGCCACGCCGGCCGCGATGTAGTCATTGACACGATCCGAGTGGGCCTGGCTCACCACGGGCCCGACGTCGGTGGATTCGTCGTACGCGACACCGACGCGGTAGCGGTCGAGCTTCGAGGACAACAAACTCACATATTCGTCATAGATGGCAGAGTGGACCAGGATCCGAGAGTTGGAACCGCATGACTGCCCCTGGCAGACATTGAGGTTCATCCCGAAGATGGCGCCTTCCACGGCCTCCTCGAGATCGACATCCGGGAAGACCACCATCGCGTTCTTCCCACCGAGTTCCAGCGAGATGTGCTTGATGTAGCCGGACTCTGACGCGCGTCGCTGGATCAAAAGGCCCGTCGATACCGACCCGGTGAAGCCGATGCGCTTGATCTGCGAGCTCGTGACGATCGCGTCACCGGCCGAGACACCGCCGCTCACGATGTTGACCACGCCCCGGGGGAACGCCTCCGCGTAAAGCTCGGCCAGCGCAAGTGTGGACAGCGTGGTCTCGTCCGATGCCTTCATCACGAGCGTGTTGCCGGTGATCAGCGAGGGCAGCGGGCGGGTGATCGCATAGAACGCCGGGTGATTGAACGCGGTGATCCGGCCGACGACCCCGTAAGGACGGTGCGCAGTGTAGTGGAGGTTGCCCTGGCTAGCCGGAATCACGTCGCCACTCATCGATTTCGCGAAGGCGGGCCAGCCGTCGAAATACGGTTCGCATATGTCGATGTCGCCGCGCATCGCATCGACAGGATTGCCACAATCGATTGCGTCGAGCATCGCGAGCCGTTCACGATTCTCACGGACTAGGTCGGCAAACCTCTCGATGCACGCGGCGCGTCCGCCCACCCCGAGTGCCTCCCACGCAGACTGCGCCTCTGCAGCAGCGGCGATGGCCGCCTCCACATCGACCGCGCCGGCCGAGGGCACGCTGGTGATGAGCTCGCCTGTCGACGGATTACTCACGTCGCGCCGCTCGCGGTCGGCCGCATCGGTGAACTGTCCGCCGATGAGCATCTTGAAGTCATGCCCGGAGACGTATGTCTTCACTGGGTCGATCGTCGTCATCTGATGTGTGGCTCTCTCGTGTGAGGCTTCAGCTCGACTGGCATTCGCCGCCATACGAGCCGTTGAGGGTCGTGCGCGCAGCGGTTCTCTGGATCAAGCTTCCTGGCTACCGGAATCGTCTACCGCTATCCGATAGCCGACGCTACTGCCCAAAACAGCTCTCTGTCAATGATTGTCCAACAATAATGAATGCCACAGGCAGGCGAATCTGCAGTACAACCACATCTCTCAAATCCAGCACGAGCCACCATCCTCTGAATCCATCAAAAGTGATGAACAATCTGCTAGCCTCGATCAGAGACTTAGACCGAACCAGTACGTAGCCGACCTACAGCGCGTCGGCCGGTCGACCACCATCCGTCTGCAATTCGAAGGAGCGGGCTTTCATGTCGATCCACGCCGGAGTGACTCCGAGCAACGCAGAGGTTGCCAAAGCCGACCTCTCAACCGTCCTGCATACCTGGTCGGCGCAGGGCACCCTGGAGCCCCTCGCGCTCGCGGACGGATGCGGATCCACCCTGTGGGACTTCGAGGGTCGCGAATACCTCGATTTCTCGAGCCAGTTGGTGAACGCCAACCTCGGATACCGGCACTCGAAGGTGGTTGCCGCGATCCAAGCCCAGGCGGCACGGCTGGCCATGGTGGCTCCCAGTCATGCCAACGAAGTGCGCGCCGAAGCGGCGCGGCTCATTCGCGAGCGCGCACCCGAAGGATTCGAGAAGGTGTTCTTCACCAACGGTGGCGCCGATGCGAACGAGAACGCAATCAGGATGGCCCGCCTGTTCACCGGTCGCAGAAAGGTCATCTCGCATTACCACTCGTATCACGGCAACACCGGTGCCGCGATCGCTGCGACGGGAGATTGGCGGCGGATCGAGAACGAATTCTCCCATGGTCACGTCCACGTCTTCGGGCCGTATCTGTACCGATCCCCGTTCTGGGCCACCACTCAGGAGGAGGAGGCCCAGCGAGCGCTGGAACACATCGAACGCGTGATCGAGCTGGAAGGACCGAGCACGATTGCGGCCGTCATCATCGAGACCGTTCCTGGCTCTGCGGGCGTCCTCACGCCGCCACCGGGCTACCTCTCCGGCCTGCGCGACGTTCTCGACCGCCACGGCATCCTGCTCATCCTGGACGAGGTGATGGCCGGCTTCGGCCGGACGGGCCACTGGTTCGCACTCGATGCGTTCAGTGTCCGCCCCGACCTCATCACCTTTGCCAAAGGCGTGAACTCAGGTTATGTACCACTCGGCGGCGTCATTGTCCCGAGCGATATCGCGCACCACTTCGACGATCGCGTCTATCCGGGTGGACTCACATACTCTGGACACCCCCTGGCAGCAGCATCAGCCGTTGCGGCGATCACCGCGATGGCAGAGGAAAGAGTGGTCGAGAACGCGGCCAGCGTGGGCGACCGCACCATCGGTCCAGCCCTCCGACAGCTCGAGTCGAGCTCAGACATCGTCGGCGAGGTGCGCGGATCCGGTGTCATGTGGGCCATCGAGCTGGTGTCTGACCAGCAAACGCGAGCGCTGTTGCCGGCGGCCCAGATCGGGCGCATCAGGGCACAACTGCTGGCCGAAGGCCTCCTCCCACTCATCATCGAGAATCGCATCCACGTCACACCACCCGCAGTGATCACGCATGGCGAGGCCGAGCGCGGCATCGCGATCATTGCCAAGGTTCTGGCCTGGGCGAGCAGGTGACCCGCCCGGAGGGCCAGGCCCATGGATGCACATCGAGGCTGACGCCATTGGAGCAAATTTGAAATACCGAGAAAGAAGTTCAGTTCATGTCGAGCCAAAGATATCGTTTCAGAGGATCGCCGCTCAGCAGGCATGAGGCAGAAATGCTGCGATATTACATCGAATGGATCCCATATGGCGGCCCCAGCGGAGTGGACACAATGATCGAATTTGGATTGAATCGCGAACAATTCGATATTCGAGTTGGGGAAATTGGCGCTTGGCTACACGCGTGGTACATAGGCAAGAAATCGGCTCCGGACCCGACGGTGGAGCGCTCCTCGAAACACACAGAGGCGACTGGGTAGTCAGCCATGAGTAGGGGCACGCATAGACGGCAACTTGGGGGTTCCTCTGTGTTTGTCAAGCTGCCGGAATGGTTTTGGTCGTAGGCTGGGCTGCGGCGGGTTCCGGAAGTGACTTGTCCGAAGAGTTGGCTGACGGGGTTGAGCTGGCCGCGCTGGATTACAGAGTCGCCCCCGCGTGTCCTCCGGAGCCCGCCGCCTGGGTTTGTTGCCGTTCATCAGCGATCATGACACGCCAAACATGGTCTGCGAGACGG
>NZ_JBIAFV010000033.1:0-36303 GCF_042869435.1 Nocardia sp. NPDC006982
GGCATATGCCTGTGTCACTTCGGTTTTCCTCATCGCATCGAAACGCTTCGGACGGTCGCCGATCCAGCGTCGACGCCCGGCACCCACGTTACGAAGAGACCTGTCCTCGGCCCTGTCCCCATCAGCGGTCCGTCGACGCCACCAGCACCCGGCGACACCACCCCCCCGGATCATGCGAACGACAGGGGCAAGAAGTCATACCGGGTCTGGCGACCGTGGTCCCGAGTCAGGGACCGCGAACAAGGTAACGGGGCGTCGAGGAAGCAGAAGACGTTTGCCATTGCCGCGCAGGTGAATTGCTCATCGGGCAGGGGTAGCGCCTCGGCTGTTGCCTCGACCACGTCGAGGCGACCCTCGCGCACCGCGGCGGCATTGTTGCGGTTGGTCAGCGCGATCATATCCGCGCTGTGGTCGACGGCGGTCGCGCGACAGCCGGACTCGAGCGCCCATCCTACGAAGGTGCCTCCGCCGCAACCGATTTCGAGCAGATTGTCCGTCGATTGAAGTTCCAATGCGCCCAAGGTGTCGCGAAAGATCTCGTGGTGGGCCTTCATATCACGCCACCACAAGCGGGCGATTCGCCCCCCGGGACGCGACAGCATGCGGTCTGTCAGTACGTCGGCGATGTTCGGCATCGGCGAGCACTCATCCTTCCTGTTCTGGGCATAGTCGCCAGAATTGTTTGTGCGCGTGGCTATCTGCGGCTCACGTGGGCGTGACGGCCCGAATGCGCAGGTCACCGAATACGGTGCTGCGGGCCAGCGGCCGAGCGAGGAAGTCGTGAGGGAAACCGAGTTCCACCGCGGATGCCTGGTGCAACCGCTTCAGGTGGTGGTCATCGAAGGTCACACTGAATGCGCCGAGGTTGTCGTCGAGTTGCCGTGTGGTGCGCGCTCCGACGATGGGCGCGGTGACGGCGGGGTTGCGCAGCGTCCAGGCCAGTGCGACCTGCGCGGGTGTGTGCCCGAGTTCCTCGGCGACCCGACCGACGGCATCCGCGATCGCCAGTCCGCGTTCGGTCAGCGAGTCATTGGCTACCGCGATGCTCTTGCGCGATCCCCCGGTCGCGGTGGCGTCGGCGAGATCGGCGCGGCTGTATTTGCCGGTCAGCACACCACTGGCCAAGGGGGACCAGGGAATGACACCGAGGCCGAGCTCGCGCGCCATGGGAATCAGTTCGCGTTCCACGGTCCGCTCGATGAGGTTGTATTCGATCTGCAACGCGATCAGCGGTGACCAGCCGCGCAGCTCCACCAACGTTTGCATGCGCGCGATCTGCCACGCGGGGGTATCGGAGACGCCGAGGTAGAGCACCTTCCCCGCACGGACGAGATCATCCATGGCGCGCACGATTTCATCCATCGGCGTCAGCCCGTACCACAGGTGCAGATACAGCAGGTCGATGTAGTCGGTGCGCAGTCGGCGCAGACTCGCCTCGACCGAGGCCACCATGCTCTTGCGGTGATTGCCACCGGAATTCGGATCGGTGAGCCGTCGGATCGCACTGTATTTGGTTGCCAGCACCAGGGTTTCGCGATCGGCGGCGGCGAACTCGCCCAGCCACTCCTCAGCGGTGCCGTTGGTGTACTGGTTCGCGGTATCGATGAAGTTGCCGCCGCGTCCGACGTAGGTGTCGAATATCCGGCGGGCCTCGAGCTTGTCCGATCCCCAGCCCCAGTCGGTTCCGAAGGTCATGGTTCCCAGCGATAGCGGCGATACCCGTAGCCCTGACCGCCCGAGCAGGCGATAGCTGTCGAGAGCGTCTGCGACGCGACGCGTCGTGTCATTAACCAAAGCCGTTCCCTTCTGGCAATTTTCGGCCGAACTATCAGTCGCGACTCCGGCCTTCCCGCCACTGGCGCTACCTCGCGTGGCCGCCGATCGATGATGATTGATACTGACAATCATTATTGTTAACGTGACTGTATCGGGTTGGTCGAGCAAGGGCTGGAGATTGTGACAGCAGCAGACGAGGTCCGACGGTGTGTCGGCTTGGTACTCAAAGTGCAACCGCGGGAATTGGTTTCGACTCGAAGGTTGCAGGAACTGGGGATGGACTCGTTCCTGGCGGTCCGGCTACATCTGCGGCTCGCGGAGCGGCTCGGGGTGCGGGTTCCGCTGGAGTTGTTCGTCGGCGCCACCCTCGAATCGTTGACCGCAGAGGTCGAGCAGCGGGGTGTGACAGCGGCGGACGCCGGGTCGGCGGCCGAATTATCGGGCGGCACAGCTGAAGACACATCGAGTCGGGCGGATGAAGAGGAGCTGACACCGATCCAGGCCTCGTACTGGATCGGGGCGGGAAGCCGATATGCCGTTGGGTGGGGTGGCCACCTTCTACTACTTCGAATTCGACCGCGACGTGGCGCGATTCGTCGCGGCGGATCCGATGGCGGAGGTGCGGGCACTCGAGGTCGCGTGGAATCGGCTGGTCGATCACCACGAGATGCTGCGCGCGACCATCACCGATGACGGCACCCAACGCGTTGAACCGCCGGGTCCGCGGTACCGCATCGAGGTAACCGATCTGCGTATGCGCCCCGACGAGGTCGAGTCCACGCTGAATGTGTTGCGCCGGGAGCGGTCACATCAGGTTCGCGACACCACGGTGTGGCCGCTATTCGATATCCACGCCGTCCTGCTCCCCGAGGGGAACCTGCGACTGCTGGTCGGATTCGACATCATCGTGCTGGATATGGCGAGTTGGAATCTGCTGATGCGTCAGTGGGGCGAGCTCGTCGCAGACCCCACCGCCACGCTCGCGCCGGCGGCTTCGTTTCTGCGGTTGCTACGCGAGCGCAAGCAGTCCGATGGGCCCCGCCCCCGGTCATCGGAGCACTCGACCTGGGGCACATGCTCGACCGGCCACGCCACGACCTCGTCGGTATCAGCAACCGTGCGTTCCCGAAACCCCAGCGACTCAGAGAGCGAACGACGAGCCGCCTTCACCGACTGGCTGCACACCTATATCACCACCGCGGTTTTCTGGGCTAGCTGAAGCGTTGCGGCGAGCTCCGCATCGGCCACGGATGACGTTCCCCCACATGCCGCGGCCACCCGGGACGACCCCCGGTTCCAGGGCACCTTCCGGCACGAGTTCGCCGACGTCGACGGCCTGCGGATGCACTATGTGACCGGTGGCGGCTCTCCGATAGTGCTGCTGTAGCAGACTTCTTCGTGGAACACGCACCGCTTCAACAAGTTCCGGCGAGTTCCAATGACGCTGATGCTGGTTTGCACGTGATACCGCTGGTTGATCAGGGGCCCGGCGCTTTGGGATACGCACGAGTCGACCGAGGCGGGCAACTTGCGCGTAGTTGCGGTGCGGTTGACGACCGAGCATCGAGCCAGAGCGTCCGGACAGTTGGCCGCGGCCTGCCGACGCTGAGTAAACGTTCGTAAGCTTTTTGAATCTATGGCCGCCGCTTGCCAAGAGTCGGCAAGCCACCGGTCACCGTCCGGACTGAGGTACCTCCACCAGACACCCGAGCCCGGAGGTCCGCCCGTTGGGTCTGGCGCAGTCGTGCACGTTCCGCGGCGTCGCTGTTCAAGAACATCTGAACTGCCACATGGGCAGTGCGCGGGTCAATCTCCCATAGATGCCCCACATGCCGACAGTCTGCACACCGGCCGATTCCGCGAGGCCGCTCAGCGGTCACTGAAACGCCGGAGGAAACTGCGGCACCGCAGACTGTCAGGTTGCCCGAATCCGCCTCAATCCGATGGCTAAGGTCGCCGACAACTACCCATCCCTTGTTCATATCCCTCGTACGCCTTGCCCTTCCACACTGCTGGCATCTTGATACTGCGGATCGACCTGCTCGACGCGGTCGTCGTCGTCCGGCCGTGGCGCATCCCTTCAGCACACCTCGCCATACATGATGGCGGAGATCGTCGCGGTCGAGGAAGGCGTCACCCGCGCCGACGCCTCGCTCGCGGGACACGGAGCGGGAGTAGGTAATTGCCCGATCGAACCGATGGCCGTAGGTGATCGGACCGACGTATCGCTGCTACAGCGGATACACGAGATAGCGGGCAGGCATGCTGTCCAGGCGCACTGCGCGACTGGCGAACCGGGCGCCATCACCGCCGAGTTCGATGACATCGTCGTAGAATCCGGTCGCCAAAAGCCCTGACAGCGAATCATTTTCGGTGAAACTGACCTGGAAGTTCGAGCGGACCGCCCAGCTGTCGGCCGACACCGGCGCCGCGTGCGTGCGCTGGGTGACGTGCCGAGTCCGGTACGGCTCGATGGTCCCCGCCCACACCTCGGTGATGAACTTGATCCGGTCCAGCACTCTGGCGCGGTTGTCGTCGTACATATAGGCCAACGGCAGGCCTCGTTGGATGTTGTCGAGGGTGTGCACGGTGTAGGAACACTCCTCAGCGAACAGATCGGGCCATTGTGCCCAGTCCTGCTCGTCGAGCACGTACGAGCAGCGACCGAGTAGCTCGTCGATTGCGTGCAGTCCGGTGGCAGTCTCAGTAATCAAAACCCATCACCTTCCGGTAGTAGGCCCAGCCGACGGTGTTGCCGATCTCATCGTTCTGGGTGGCGTCCTCGGGGCGTCCGTCGACGCCTTTCACGAAACGGGCCAGCGTCCCGTCATCGGCGGTCATCTGCTGACGGTTGAATACAGCGGCGTCCTCGATCGTGATGAAACCGCTGGGCCCCAGCAGATTCGACGCTTGCCGCACGCGATGCTCGCGATACTCCTCTGTGTCGCTGACGTGCCCGAAGAAGGCATAGCTGACCTCGGTGCGGTCGACACCGCGTGGCCGCGCGAAGCGCACATTGATGGTGTCGACATGTTTGGTAATCACCGTCACCGGACGCAATGCCACGACTCTGGCCCGGTCATCCTCGCCGCGGAACTGTACGACGCTCGGATCGGCCAGGTAGCCGTTGTCGACATACGGTGTGCTCTGGTAACCGACCGAGAAGTGGCCAACCGGCTGGTTGATCCGCACTTCACCTTTGCCGCCCTGCCAGCCCAGAATCCGAAATCCGGTGTGCAGCAGTGGCGCATGATAGAAATCGTTGTCGAAGTAGGTCTTCCAGTTCGTCTTGTAGACGACCTTCTGGTAGCCGAGCAGGGTGAGATCGCCGTCGTCGAGCAAGCAATCACGGACCGGATCGGCGCACTCACCGAGAAAGGTTTCCAGCAGCGGGGTCTCCCGATGCCTGGTGACGAAGATCAACCCGGCCAGCTCCGATACCCGCAGTTCCGGCAGTGCGTAGTCCTTGCGATCGAAATCGGAACGAAACTCGCGCTCCCCCGGCGCCCCGCAGAAATCCCCATTGCTATTGAAAAGCCAACGGTGGTACGGACATTGGAACTCCCGGGCGACGCCGACTTCGCGCTGCTCCAGCAATGTTCCCCGGTGCGTGCAGGTGTTGACGAAGGCCCGGATGCGGTCATCGGAACCGCGGCTGATCAGGATCGGGATTTCGCCGAGCCAGGTCGTCTTGAAGCTGTTGATCTCACCCAGCTCGGCGCGGTGCGCGACCGGATGCCAGTACGGACCGTAGAAGATTCGCTCCAACTCTTCCCGATACACCAACTTATCGGAGAAGATCTCCTTGGGCAGGTCGAGCGGATTGGTGAAACGGGCGGCGATCGCCGCCCGAACCTGCTCATAGTCCGCCGCTGTTTCTGGTTCGTATTTGGTGACTAACACCATGCCTCCGCATCGATTCGCTTGCGGGCACGGACCGACCGAGTCGGCCATAGCCGAACTGCCCTTATGATTCCGGCGCGTAGAACAAAACTACTGCCTATTTCGCAAATCCTATGATTTGCTTCACGCTAGGTCAAGCATAACCACCCTCAAATCCCTTGTGCCACATACCGGAACAGTAGAATTGACATTCTCCTTCCTCGTTGTGCCACTTGCCAGAAAGGACGAATTGACATGCCGAATTCGAATTCTCACACACCCCTCACTGGAAGGACCGCCGTTGTCACCGCAGCAGGTGCCGGCATCGGGCGAGCCATCGCGATCGAGTGGGCCGCGCGTGGTGGCGCCGTGGTCGCAGCAGATCTCGACGCCGATGCGGCGCGAGCAACCTCCCGATCGATCAGCGACGCTGGCGGGGAATCCGGTTGGGCCACCGTCGATGTCACTGATCCCGACGCTATGCCGGGGGCCGTCGCGGCAGCACTCGGCAGCTTCGGCCGGATCGACGCATTGTTCAATGTCGCGGGCGCAAGCCTGCCGAGGAGAGTCGACGAGATGGACGACAGCGACTGGTACCGAATGATCGATATCAATCTGACCTCGGTCTATCGCTGCTCGAAGGCCGTCATTCCTGAGCTACGCCGGGCCGGTGGCGGCAGCATCGTCAACATATCCTCGACCGCTGGGCTGCTAGCAGAAAACCGCTGCTCCGCTTACAGTGCCGCCAAAGGTGGAGTCCTGCTGCTGACCAAGAACATGGCGATGGACTACGCCGCCGATGGCATCCGCGTCAATGCGGTCTGCCCCGGCAGCACGATGACCCCACGAATTCGGGACTATCTCGACCGCGTACCGGGCCATGATTCCCTGCTCGACGGACTTTGCCCAATGAAGCGGTACGCCGAGCCGGACGAGATTGCCCGGCCCGCAGTCTTCCTGGCCTCCGACGAGGCCAGCTATATCACCGGCGCAGTTCTGGCTGTCGATGGCGGGCTCACGGCCGGAAAGCATTTCGCGATCTTCGAGGACGCCTGACCACATCGCTTCCGACGCAACGAAAATCGCCCCGATATTCGACTTATCGAATATCGGGGCCGATTCACAGTGCGCTGCAACAATAGCTATTCCGGTACGGCGACCGCGGCCCCATTACTGGTCGTGCGGGCCACGCCGCTGAGTGCGCACACCTCGCGGCCAACGGTCCGCAATTGAAAATCGACCCGCTCGTCTGGTTGTTGTCCATAGGCGATCCGGGTCGTCGCCGAGTTGATGGCCGCGCCGAGCGGAGTCGGCCAGCCCCGCAACGCGTGCACGATGCTGCGCAGCGTCTGCAAGGTCGTGACGGCCGCCTGCCAGCCGTAGGCCGTGGTGACACAGCCGACCGCACGGCCCGAGAGGTACGGGTTACCGTCCTCGCGGAGGTCCTCGACATAGTCGAGTGCGTTTTTCACCAGACCCGACACCGAACCGTGGTAACCCGGCGATGCGATGATCACGCCGTCAGCGACTCGCAGCGCCTCGATCAACCGTTGCGCCTCAGCGACTTTCGGGCTGTCCGGGTCGTACATCGGCAGGCCGGCCAGCATCCGGCCATCGAACAACTGCGTACGCGCACCGTTGGCCTCCGCCGCATCCAGCGCGATGCGCAGGGCCGACTCGGTCGACGACTCGGCACGCAGTGTTCCGCCGAGACCGACGATGAATGGCTGCACCGTTCGCTCCACCGTGGTCACACCATCTTCATCAGGCCGTCGTGGCCCCAGGCAAAACCCGAACCCAGGGAATAACTTTCGGCAGTCCACGTCTCCGGATCAACCATCCGCGGCCCCCAGCCGTACTCGAAATGCCATCCGGACGGATTCCGGAAGTAGAACGAGAAAACATGATCATTCTGGTGACGCCCGGTCGACGTGCTCGTGATACCGCGCTCGAGGCACAGGTCGTAGCTGTGGCCGACGTCATCGATGCTGACCGTCTCGAACATGACGTGCTGGATGCGCCGCGGCGCACCTGGAATGTTCATGAATGCCAGCGAATGGTGGCGAGAGTTGCAGTGCAGGAACACCGCAAAGGGTCCGACCTTGGGGATATGGGCGAAGTCGCTCACACCGAAACCTAGTACGCGCGAATAGAAGTCGGCCGCACCCACGATGTCGGCGGCGTAGAGCACGACGTGTCCCATGCCCATCTCACCGGTATTGAACCCTGCGAGGTCTCGTGCAGGGCGGAACCGCGGCATGAACAGCTTCTCGTGTCCGAGCACGAGCTCCATCCGGACTTCCGAGTAGGGACAGGTGAAGTGGACGAATTCCATCACCCGGCGGTCGGCCGCCTCCTCCGGCGTGCCCGCCGTCACTTCGATGCCCGCGGCCTCGAGCTGGGCCGCAGCGGATTCGAGCGCCGCCTTCGATGGCACGTCCCAGCCCACGTAGGCGACGTCATCCTCGTGGCCGGCGCGCACGCCGATCCGGTGGTGCCGGTCGTCGGCGCGGACGTAGAGCAGGCTGCTGTCGCTGTCGCGCGAAACCTCCAGTCCGAGAACGTCCGTCGCATACTGCTTCCACCCAGGGACATCGCTGGACGTCCCTACGACATAACTGAGTTGGCTGACAGCGGCCATGGGTCTGCTTCTTTCCGGGATCTAGTGAAACAACACGGGGTGTGGGAGCCTGGCGACTCAGAACACGGCCAGCTTCGAGTCGCGCTCGAGGCCGAGCGCCATGCGGCCGTAGTGCTGGTAGTTGGCGCGCGTGAAGGAGACGTGGCTGGCCATCATGTGGATGTCGCGCCACTTCTGCTGCATCGGGCTGCTCTCCTTGAAACCGGATGTGCCACTGAGCCCGAACAATCGATCGACCGACTCGGTCAACAACTCGGCCACCCGGTCGTAGTCACGCAAGATCTCCGCGCGGTCGGCCAGTTCGAGTCTCCCGGAGTTGCACGCCGCACCCAAGATTCGCCGAATGGAAAGCTGTGCCAGTTCGAGGTCGGCCGCTGTTCTGGCGACCGCCTCCTGGACAATCTCTGAGCCCGCGGTCTGCGCACGGCCGCGCGCCCACTCGACGAAGTGGTCGTAGGCATCCAGCGCGGTACCCATCATCGGGCCGAGGAACGTGAGCCCGGCGTGCAGCGCCAGCGGCTGACGGTAGAGGGGGCCCGGGTTGACCTCGGTGCCCGGACTGTCGCCTGCGACCAAGGCGGCCGCGGGCAGCACGAACCCGTCCGGCACGAAGATGTCGTCGACCACGATCGTCTTGCTGCCGGTGCCGCGCATGCCCGCGGCGTACCAGTCGTCGTCGATGGTGTAATCGCCCGCCCGCACCAGGAAGTGGTGATTTGCTGGTCGGCCGCTATCTTTGATCAGACCGCTGACGATCACCCACGATGCGTGATCGACACCGCTGGCGAAGCTGTGCCTTCCCGTCAGCCGGTAACCGCCGTCGACCTTCTGCACCGTCGCCGCGGGTGCAAGCGAAGCGGCGATGCAGGCGTCGGGGCCGTCCGCCCACACGGCCTCTTGCGCGGTGAGCGGGAAGAACCCGACCATATGCGCATCGTGTGGGAGCAATGCCGCACACCACGCCGTGGACGCGCACGCACGGCCGAGTTCCAAGGACACCTCGTACATGGTGTCGAGTGACAGTTCATCGCCACCGAAACGGCGTGGGGCAAGAATGCGCCCGCCAAGCCCAGCCGCGACGATCTCCTCGATCAATTCTCGTGGGACCGAGCGCAGTGCCTCCGTCGCAGGTGCCAGTTCCCGGATGCGCGGACCGAGGGCCCGTGCACGCTCGACCAGTGTCTGATGCAAAGCCACGAGGGCGGAGCCGTCGATATCGGTAACTACCATGGTAATTCGTCTCCTTTGCGATCGGGCAGCTAGAACAGCACGCTGAGGTTCTTCGACTGCACGACGTTCTGGTCGAGCAGGATGGTGCGTTTCGCGATCTTGAAATCGCTGTTGACGACCCGTAGCACGTCACGTCGTTCGCCGACCCAGATGTCGGTCTCGGACTCGAGCCGATTCCGGTACAGAAGGAAGTTCGATACCACGTCGAACTCCGCGGATTCCACTGCGGCAGAACTATGTTCGCCACATGGCGTCACGATGACGTTCGACACCAGATGGCGACACCGCGAGGGCGGGTCTTCGGCCCAGTGGGTGCCTGAGTGCATCTGGTTCACGCGCATCTGTAGCGACTCGAAGTTGTCGTAGAAATGCGCCATTTCGATGCCCTGGGGCACCTCGTCCTGATCGCGCTGGCGACGAAGCCGGTTCTTGCGCACCGGCATCCAGTACAGGACATCCTCGGCGAACAGCTCCAGCCAGGTACTCCACTGCCAGCGATCGAGCAAGCGTGCCTCTCGATAGAGGAACTGCTCGACCTGATGCTGGAGCAGCATCCGACCCAGTGTGTTCGCGGCTGCGGGCGCGACGACTTCTTCGACAGTCATTGCACACCACCTGTATTGGTTGCCGCGACGGCAGCCGCCGTCCCAACGCCGCGCTCATCCGGCGGAATCACTGGCCATGCTTCGGCGGTCATGAACTCCAGCCAGCGCCGGTAGAAGCCGCGCTGGCCTGCCTCGCCGAAGAACGAGTCGTAATATTCACCGGGGAACTCCGGATGTTCCTGCTCGGTGCCGAGTCCCATCTCGTAGTTCCAGGCCATCTTTCGCGCCTGGTAGCCCTGCTCGAGGACGCCGCCGATCATGCCCCAGTTCTCCCCGTCGTCGGTCTCTACGACTCCCGCGGCGCCTTCGGTGAACGACGCCGAAATCTGTTGCGCGCGTTTGGCTTCCTCGGGCGCATTCTTCTCCACCACGGTGAACGACCAGATCTCGAACTTGCCGGGGCCCTTCGGATGCCACACGCGCAGATTGGCCGAACCGGGCAGGCCCGCGAAGTTCGGGAACGCGTTGAAGTTGGCGACCATGTCGGCGCGGTCGCCGACCCGCTCGCGGGCGATGCGTCGCTTGGTCTCGTTGTACTGGCCGAGCGGGTCGTCGGCGAAACGGGTGTGTCGTTCGAACAGGAAGCTCTCGCCGTGGCCCTCGCGAAGCGATACGTGCGCGCCGTCCTTGGCCTCGAAGCCGGGCCCGAAAGCAAGCAGCGACGAAAGATGGCTGGTGGTGGCGTGATACGTGTCGCCGGCGAACTGTTCGGCGGCCAGCTTCCAGTTGGCGTTGATGGTCCACTTGATCGCGCCGGGGAGCACCTCGATGCCGCCCTCGGCGTGATCGACCCACCCGTCGATGTAGTACTTCAAATCTCCCAGGTAGTCGTGCAGCGGCGGCGCTGTTGGGTCGAAGTTGCCGAAGATCAAGCCCTGGTAGCTGTCGACCTGCGCGACCTGGATCAGGCCGTTGTCCTCGAGCGATAGTCTGTTGAAGTAGGCGTCCTCGATGTTCGGGACGCCGATCAGCTTGCCCGCGCTGTCGTAGGTCCAGCCGTGGTAGGTGCACATAAACGAGCGCGTGTTGCCCTCCTCGGCGCGACATACTCGCATGCCGCGATGGCGGCAAACATTGAGGAATGCCTTCACGCCGCCGTCGGGCTGACGTACCACGAGCACCGGATCGCCACCCATGTAAGTCGCGAAGAAGTCGTGTGGATTCGGGATCATGCTGTCGTGCGCCAGGAACAGCCATGAGCGTCCGAAGATGCGTTCCTGCTCTAGTTTGTAGATTTCGTCACTGATGAAAATATCGGGCCCGATACTGCCCTGTTTCCAGTTCACCAGCGAACGCAGATAATCGGCGTCAACGGCCACGATTATCTCCCTTCAATTATGATTGTCCGGTGTTGCTATTCGAGGTCTGCGCTACAGCTAAGCATCGTGCCGACGCCCAGTCGATGCGATCGTTCTGAGCTCCGGAACAGCGGTTTTCAGCTCTCGACCACGACGTACACGGCATCGTCGACCACCTGGACCGCATACTTCGCGAGCGGCGCGGAGGCCGGCGGCGCGGTCACCGCGCCGGTCTTGATGCAGAATTTCGCGAAATGCCAGCCACATTCGATCTGGCCGTCCTCAATGAATCCCTCATCGGCCAGCGACGACTTGTCGTGCGAGCACCAGTCCGCGGTCGCATAGAATTCGCCGTCGATGTTGTATACGGCGATCGGCGGTTGGGTATTCACTCGAGTTACGTTGCCGGGGGCCAGTTCTCCGACCGCACACACTCGGACCAGGTTTTCCGACTTCTCTGTCGTTGTCATTGTTTCCTCCACTTCACCGCTGCGGACTCCGGGCTGTCGCCGCACCGTCACCGACACTGCGGATATCGACGGAGGGGTCGGCTAGCAGCGCTGGTTCCGGGCGCACCTGCTTGTCGATCAGGGGCATCGCCATCCGAACATCGCGGCGTCGGTTGACCCCGACCACTCCGACGAGCACACCGTTGCGCAGATAGAACACGGTGAAGTCCAGCGATTCTGGATCTCCGCGCCACACCTGCTCGTCGGTGCTGCGCGGGTGGCCCGCCACTTGAATGTTGGTGTCGCCCTGGTCGGACCAGAACCACGGCACTTCCCGATAAGGTTCGCGACGCCTCGTCATCGCTCGGGCCGCGGCAATGCCCTGGTTCTGCGCGTTCTGCCAGTGTTCGAGCCGAATGTGTTGTCCGGCAAGCTGATCGGGGTGATGGGCGACATCTCCCGCCGCGTAGACACCGGGCACCGAAGTTTCGCAGAACTCGTCGACGACGATGCCGTTGTCGATCTCGATACCGCAGTCCCTGACCATGTCGAGCGCCGGAACGACGCCGATGCCGACCACCACCAGGTCGGCGTCGGCGACGAATCCGTCAGCGGTGTGCACCCGGCGCACCCGGTGATCGCCCTCGATTCGGGCCACTTCCGCGTCGGTTCGAATGCGCACTCCGCGCTCGGAGTGCCAGCGCGACAGTCGATCTCCGATCCGAGTGCCGAGCACGCGGCGCAGCACTCCGGCGTCGCGCTCGAGCACCGTGACGTCATTGCCCAGCGCCACCGCCGCTGCGGCGAGCTCCATCCCGATCAACCCGCCGCCGACAACGACGACGGAACCGCCTTCACGCAATCTGTCTCGGATGGCGACCGAGTCGTCGACCGTGCGGAGGAAGTGCACACCATCGAGGTCGAGTCCAGGAATGTCCGGTCGGCGTGGTGCGGTTCCAGTGCACAACAGCAGCTTGTCCACTCGCAGTGACGCGCCACTGCCGAGTTCGACCGTGCGGCTGTGCGTGTCGATGTGTGTTGCGCGGACTCCCAGAAGTAGTTCGATGTCGTTGTCGGAATAGAACCGAGCAGGATGGATCAGGGTCTCGCCGGGTTGCTTCTGCCCCAGAATCACGTCTTTCGACAGTGGCGGGCGATCGTAGGGCAGGTGGTATTCGGCGCCGATCAGGACGACGCGACCGTCGAACCCCTCCGCTCGAAGCGCCTCGACCGCGCGTGCCCCCGCCAAGCTCGCGCCGACAACAGCGTAGGTTTCGGTCATTTCGTTCCCTCGGTCATGTTGGGTGCCTCTCGCACGTGTTCGGACAGTGCGTCTCAATCGCGATGGTGGCCCCACAGGCTGGTCGCGTCGTAGTTCGATACCCGCCAGGTCGCGTCGTCGACAAGCCGACCGTCGTAGCCGTATTCGACCTCGGAACCAGATGGGTTCTTCATGAAGAACGACAGCGCCAGGTCGTTGGTGTGCCTGCCGAGTGTTTCGGTGAGCTGCACGCCGCGAGCATGTACTTCGTCGAGGGTTCGCCCGACGTCGTCGATGTCGGTGACCTCGAGCATGAAATGTCCGAGGGCCGGGGCCAATTCGTTGTTCTGCACGAACGCGAGGCTGTGGTGGCGCGGGTTCACGTGCAGAAAGTGCACCTTGCGCCCGTGGAACTCGATGGTGTCGCTGAGGCGAAACCCCAGCACGTCGAGATAGAACTCCTTGGCTGCGGCGAGGTCGGTGACGAAGAAGAAGACGTGTCCGAGGCCGAGATCACCTGTGACGAAACGGATTCCGCGCGGGGAGACGAACGGCTGCTTCGGCACGAGGGCGCCGTAGAAGAACTCGAGCCGGTGGCCGTCGGCGTCCGTGCACCGCAACAGCCCTTCCACTCGGCGCACCGCGGCGCATTCGGCATCCTCTTCGACTGCTACACCTGCGGCGGTGAGCCGGTGCCCGAGCTCGCCGAGTGCCCGCCGGTTGGCTACTTCCCAACCGACGTAGGCAGCCCCGCCCGCCTCACCCTGATGGATCGCGAACCGCCAGCCGCGCTCGTCAGCGCGCAGTAGGACGGTGTCTTCGTCGGAACCTGCAGCCGCCGAGACATCCTGCAAGCCGAGGATGCCGGTGCCGTACGCGCGCCAGGCGTCCAAGTCCGTCGCATAGAGGCCCACATAGCCGAGCCCGACAACTTCAGTCATGATCGCGTGTTGCCTTCCTGGTGAATACGCTGGATGCCGCGGTATCGGTTCCGGCGTGGTTGTGCAGCTTGGGTGATAGGTCCCGGGCCCGGCAACGGCGCCGATCCGTCTGCCGGAACACGGAGGCACGGTCGCGGGACCGTCACGTCGCGAGAAATGCCCGTACGGCGGCCACGAACTCGCGCGGGCGCTCGAACGGCGGCCAATGCCCACAGTTGTTCAGCACGACCAGGTCCGCGGTCGGCATGTGGCCCAACAGCATCAGCGCGCCTTCCAATGGCACCATGCGGTCGAGGCGCCCGTGCACGATCAGTGTCGGCACCGTGATCCTCGACAGCGCTTGCAGATTGCTCCGCGCGACGATCGTCGAACGCGACCATGTAGCGGCATGGACGGGCTCGCGCTGCCGCCACGCGTACATCTCCTCGACGAGGTCGTCGCCGATCAGTCCGGCGTCGTAAACGATTCCGCGAAGCAGGCGGGTGATCGCGCCGCGATCGGCCGGGCCCGCTTGGCATTCGTCGAACAGCCGTCCCACCTCGGTGGGTGCTGGCGTGAGCAGGTACGGATCCCCGCCGGTGGATGCGCTGCAGCCACCGACGACGAGGCGGTCGACGCGGTCGGGTGCTGTCATCGCCATATCGAGCGCGACCGTGCCTCCGGTGGACACGCCGAGCATCGTCACGGTATCGAGCCCGAGCTCGTCGAGCACCGCGAGTGTGTTCCGCACGTACAAGTCGTGCACGGGCTCGTGGAACTCACGCGGCGCGCTGCGCCCGAAGTTGGGATAGTCCACCAAGATACAGCGGTGATCGATGGCCAAGTCCGCGAGAATCCGATGGTAGGTCAGCCATGCCGTGGTACCGGGCAGCGGCCCGAATGCCTGCTGAATGATCAGTGGCGGGCCCGATCCCAGGTCGTGATAGTGGACCGTGCTCCCGTCGACCTCCAGGGTTCGGCTGCTGGATTGCTCTGATAGCTGGATCATTTCAGCGCTCCTCCTACGCGATACCGGTTCAACTGATCGCGCCGCCGCCGATGCGCAGATCCGGCCCTACATGTCGCGTGGTGATCGAAATAGCCAGTCGCACAGCATCTTCGAGCTGATCGAGCGTCATCGAAGGCGGCGGCGGTGCGCCGGTCGCGACCGCCCGGGTCGGTGTGACCGGAATATGCAGCATTCCGGCTCGCGCCGAAGACCCCTGTGCGAGGTGCCGGGCGAGGTAGAACGTCTGGTTGCACAGGTAGGTGCCCGCGGTGTTGGAGACATATCCCGGAATTCCCACGCGCCGCCAACCGTCGACTATCGCTTTGATGGGCAGCGTGCTCAGATAGGCGGCCGGGGCACCAGGCTCGACGGGTTCGTCGACCGGTGTCCGGCCGTCGTTGTCGGCAATCGGGAAGTCGCGCACGTTGATTGCGACGCGTTCCAGTGCGGGCGCCGTGCGTCCCGGTGCGACACCTGTGACGACGATGACCTCCGGACACGCGGATCCGATGGCCTCCGACAGCGCGCCCCGGACCGCCGCGGTGTCCACCGGCAGCACACAGCCCATGATGTCGTACCCATCAATCCGCTGTCCGTCGAGCCGTCGCGCGATCAACCCGCTCGGATTGTCGGCTTCCTGCCCGTATGCCCCGAACCCCGTGACAAGTACCCGATTCATGCCGTCGGTGCCAGCGCGCTGCGTGCCTGGAACGCGGTGAACTCCGTGACGAACTGTGCGGTGCGTTCCAGCATCACCGACGACTGGGTCAGTCCCGGCACGATGAAAAGCTGGGTATTCGGCGCCTGCTTGTGCCAGATGAACGCGTCGTCAACCGGGTGGATCGCGTCGTCGTGGTCGCCGCGGCATACCAGTGTCGGCACGGCGAGGTCGGCCAGATGCGGCCGCAGCGTGAAGTAGTCCTGGAATTCTGTGGTGGCGCGGGTCTTGGCGTAGAAGTCCACGGCGGCGCGCCAGTCGTCGCCGTGCAGGGTCTGCCATTCGCGGGCCTGGGCGCTGTCGGGGTCGATCGCGGTGAAGACCGTATTGAGCGAAGCGTTTCCGCTGTTGCTCAACCCGATGATCGGCGCATCCACGGTCAGCGTTCGGACTCGGGCGGCATTGTCGAGCACCAATCGGCCCGCGATGCGTGAGCCGAGCGAGACCCCGGCCAGGTGGACCCGGTCGAGTCCGAGCTCGTCCAACAGCCGCCACAAGTCCGCCACCCACACCTGCGGGCGCGTCAGCGGCGCCACCCGCTGGCTGCGCCCCAGCCCGCGCAGGTCCGGCACGATCACGTGGTAGGCGCGGGCGAGCTGCGGTACGAGATCGCCGAACCATCGTCCAGACGCTGCGGCGCCGTGCACCAGCAGCAGCGGCTCCCCCTGCCCGTGCTCCTCGTAGTAGATCTCGACGCCGTCGATAGCCAGTGTGGCCATGGGCGATTCCCTTCTGCTCCAACGCGATTTGTCGAGACAGCAGGTTCGCCGACGACGGCGCATGCGACAACGGCCATGTTCCGCAGGGTGGCAAACAGCGATGTCGCGGTATCGACAGCACGGATGTTCCAGGGGACGGACCGCGACGATTCTCACCGTCGACCGGGACGGTCAGGGTGAACGTTCACCGAGCACAACAATGTTGAGGAACACGACATGGAAGTAGAACCCTGCGGGCCGGTCCGGATACTTGAGCCGGAACAATCGGTCGAATCATTGGCGGGCCAACTCTTGCGCGCCGAAGCCGACCGCGCGGCGCGCGCTCCGCTCACCGATGACTACCCCGGGTTGGATATCGACCTGGCCTACCGCATTCAAGACGAGGCGCTGAGTCAGCGAATCGAGCGCGGCGAGAACATCATCGGCGTCAAGCTGGGGCTGACCTCTCCCGCCAAGCAGCGTCAGATGGGTGTGTCCGCTCCTTTGACCGCATGGCTCACCGACGCGATGACATTGCCCGCCGGTGCGCCGTTGCCCCAAGAACTCCTGATTCATCCCCGGATCGAGCCCGAGATCACCTTCGTCATGGGGCGGCGGTTGTCCGGGCCGGGTATCACGGCCGCTACCGCTCTGGCGGCCGTGGACCGGGTGTACGCGAGCCTCGAGATCATCGACAGCCGCTACCTCGACTTCCGGTTCACGCTGCCGGACGTGATCGCCGACAACGCGTCCTCGGCCTACTACGTGACCGGGCCGATGGGCACGGATCCGGCGACGCTGAATCTGCCGCTGGAGGCGTGCCTGCTCGAGGTCGATGGACGCCTCGCCGCGACCGGGATCGGTGCGGCGGTGCAGGGACACCCGGCAGAGGCGCTTGCCATGGCCGCTAACTCCCTTGCACAGCGCGGTCACGCCATCGAGGCGGGCTGGATTGTGATGACCGGCGGCATGACCGACGCCGTCGCCGCACCCCCTGGCACGACGATCAACGCGCAGTTCACTCATCTCGGATCGGTCGGTGTGCGGTGCTGACCGTCACGTCGGGAGCCACCGCGGCGTTGCCAGGTGTTCACCGAGTTGTGAATACGTAGCCTCTCGGGAGTTCGCCCGATGTTACGGATGCCACGGTCGGCATAACGTCGAGGAGCAGGTCGGATACCGCTCACAGGAGTACACGAGGCCACCGATCTGAACGTGACCGATGGGTCGCAACTTCTTGACAGCCCCAGCCTCCGACCTTCACGGTCGGCCCTGGCGACCGAGAGGCAACCATGTCTACCTCCTACACCGCCCCATCTACACGACCCACAACTACCAAGCGCGGCGGCACGGGCATCCAAGTGATCACAGGCTGGGACCATCCCGAACGCGACTCCTCAACCTCGGTGTCCAAGGCGCTTGCGCTGCTGAGCAGCTTCACCCCACATCACCTGACCATGGGGGTCTCCGAAATCGCCAGGCGCGCAGACCTACCGAAGTCGACCGCGCACCGGCTGCTGTCGATCCTTGTCGACTGGGAGATGGTCACCAAGAGCGGTACGGAGTACTCCCCGGGGGCCCGACTGACCGAGCTGGCCGCGCTCACCGTGCAGCCGGAGACACAGGATCTGCGCCGCGTTGCACTGCCACATCTGCTCGACCTGTACGAAATGACCCACGAGACAGTCAATCTCTGTGTCCTGGTCGGCGACGACGCGCTGTATATCGAAAAGATCCACGGCCACAACTGTGTCAATTCCCCGGCCCTGGTCGGTGCCCGACTGCCCGCTACCAATACTGCGGTCGGCAAGGCGTTGCTCGCCTTCAGCGACGCCGATGTGCTCGCCCGGGTCGCGAACAACCTCCGCCCGGCGACCTCGTCGAGCATCGCGTCGCCCGCTCAACTCGCCCGCGAACTCACCACAATCCAACGCTCCGGCATCGCCTACGACCGACAGGAGACCAGGCCGGGACTGACCTGTATCGCGGCGCCGGTCCGGAGCTGGTCCGGCGCGGTGGTCGCTGCGGTCTCCATCTCCGGTCCGGTGCACCGCTTTCAACCCGCCAACGCGGTGCCCGCCATCCGTGCGGCCGCCGCGGGCATCGCCAAGCTCGCCCAGGAGGCGAGTTGGCAGCGGCATTTATCGCATTGACACCGAATCTCGAAAACACCTGCGACACAGCCACACCGACCGATAGCCGTGTCGCTGCCACGATGACAGTGAGGACAACCGATGACCCGCCTGACCTTCGAGCTGCCCGACCGTGAGCAGATCACGGTGACGGTCGATACCCTGCTCAATGCTGGATATGCCGGACGCAGTCAAGCCGATGTTGCGGCGCACGTCGCCGAGCTGGCCGAGTTGGGCGTGCCCGCGCCCACCAGGATCCCGTGTATCTATCCGATCTCGCCCTACCTTGCCATGCAGGTCGATGAGGTGCCGGTCCAACATGAACGCACCTCCGGTGAGGCCGAGTGGGCGCTGGTGGTCGCCGGGCACGATCCTGGCGAACTGCTGCTGACCGCGGCCTGCGACCACACCGACCGGCGCCTCGAACAGCACGGCGTGGCATGGAGCAAGCAGGCCGCGCCGGATGTGTTGGCCCGCAAGGCATGGCGGCTGGCCGACGTTGCCGACCACATCGATGAGCTCACGCTCACCGGCACCGTGATCACCGACGCGGGCCCACAGATGATCCAGCAGGGCACCCTCGCCGAGTTGCTGACTCCGATGTACTGGGCCGAAGAACTACGTGGGCGAAACCTGTTGAATCCCGGCACCGTGCTCATGTCCGGAACCATCCCGATGCGCGCCGAGGTAGACCAGTTCAGCGCCGGATGGAGCGTCGAGCTCGGCGATCCCCATACCGGGCAATCGATCTCGCTGTCCTATGCGGTTCGCAGGACGCCACCGCCGGTCGACTGACCCGATCCGACACCACCTTCTCCACAGGAGCCGCCGTGCACGAAACTGCCGACCCCTGGGCGCCGCTGCGCCTCAATTCCGGTGCGACGCTGAGAAATCGGTTTGTGCTCGCACCCATGACAACCGACGCGTCCGAGCCGGATGGTTCGGTCACCGAAGCCGAGATCGACTACCTCGCCCGCCGCGGTGCCACCGAGTTCGGCGCGGCAATCACCTCGTGCGCCTTCGTGCACGCCGACGGTCGGTCCTGGCGTGGCATCGGCGCGACCGACGACACACACCTGGACAGTCTGACTGCCGTCGCCCATGCGGTCCGCGGCGAGGGCGGCCTCGGCATACTGCAGATCTACGACGGGGGTCGGATCGCTCTCCCGGAACTGGTCGGGCCCAGCGGGATTCGCGGCCCCTCCCCCATCCCATCGGCCCGTCCCGACGCCCGAACGCCGCGGGAACTGACCGACCGGGAGATCGACGAGCTACTCGCGGCATTCGGACAGGCAGCCACCCTCGGGGTGCTGGCCGGGTTCGACGGGATCGAAATCCACGGTGCGAATCACTATCTGATCCATCAGTTCTTCTCGCCGCGGGCCAACCGGCGTCTGGATCGGTGGGGCGGTGGCGTAGACGAGCGGATGCGCTTCCCCCTCGCCGTGGCCGACACCGTGCGTAGCGCAGTCGGGCCTGCGGTAGCCGTGGGATTCCGGATCACTCCGTTCGAGTCCGAGCCCGGTGGCTATACCCTCGACGACTCCGCACGCCTCGCCGACCAGCTGGCCGCAGCCGGAGTCGACTATGTGCACATCTCGATGGACGACTTCCGGACGAACTCGCCACAGCCGGAGGATCGGGATTGGACCAAGACTCGGGCTCGGGTGGAATCGGGCAACCCGATCGCGGCGATCGCCACGGCGGTAGCCGGGCGCTGCGCGGTCGTTGCGAGCGGTGGGATCCGATCGCTGGTCGACGCCCGTGACGCACTGCGTGCGGGTGCGGATCTGGTCGCGGTCGGTCGCGCGGCACTCATCGACCCCGAGTGGGTCGATAAGATGAAAGCCGGTGCGCACCATCAGATTCGAACCGAGCTGCCCGCGGACCCCACCGATATCGAAGCCACTTTGACGATCCCCCCGCGCATGGTGCGATATCTGCTGAGCCGACCCGGGTGGATCCCACGCGCAGGACAGGACGCATAGCAGTGCCCCACACCGGATTGCGAATCGCACTGTGCCAGATCAGCTCTACCGCTGATCCGTCCCACAACCTCTCGTTGATGCGAACATGGGTGCAGCGCGCGGCCGATGCGGACGCACGGATAGTCGTCTTCCCGGAAGCCACCATGGCCCACTTCGGCGCCCCGCTGGCCGAGCTGGCGCAACCGCTCGACGGGCCTTGGCCGGGTGCGGTCGCCGAGATGGCCGACGCGCACGGCGTTCTCATCGTCGCGGGCATGTTCACCCCAGCCGGAGACCGGATACGCAACACGGTGCTGCTCACCGGGCTCGGACAACACCTCGGCTATCACAAGATTCACCTCTATGACGCCTTCGGCTATCGCGAATCCGATGCCGTCGCCCCGGGCTGCGACTGCGTCACGATCACCGTCGACGACTTCGTGCTGGGTATCGCAACCTGTTATGACGTGCGTTTCCCCGCGCTGTTTCAGCGCCTCGCCGAGAGCGGTGCGGGTGCGGTGTTGCTGCCCACCTCCTGGGGTGCAGGCGATGGCAAGGCCGGACAGTGGGAGGTTCTGGTGCGCGCGCGAGCGCTGGACACCGGATGTTGGGTGCTCGGATGCGATCAGGCGGACCCGGGGACCACTGGTATTCGGGTCGATCCGATTGCGCCGACTGGGATCGGCCGGTCGGTTGTGGTCGATCCGCTCGGCCGTATCGCCGGTCGGCTCGGCGCCGAGCCCGGATTGCTCGTCGTCGATATCGACGACGCGACGGTGAGCCGCGCTCGGGCGGCAACGGGTGTGCTGGCCAACCGGGCGGCGATGTTCTGAGGTCAGCGCTGCTGCTGAGCAGCGAGCAGCACCGCGACCTGGGTCCGTGAGTTCACACCGAGCTTGGTGAAGATGTGCTCCACATGCGTCTCTACCGTGCGCAGGGCCACGACGAGTGCCTGGGCGATCTGCTTGTTCGTCATCCCCTCGGCCAGCATGCGCGCGACCTGCGTCTCGCGTGGCGTGAGACCGGCGATGAGTGCTTCGCCGGGAGTGGATTGTTTCTCGACCGGCGCGGGCTCACCCAGCGCATAGCCAGTCGCACGTTCGGCGTCGAGCCGACCACCATCGGCGAAAGCGGTCTCGAACGCTTTGTCGCCCAAAAGGGCTCGTGTATCTTCTGCGGTCCGTTCACTCCAGGCCCGTAGCTCGAAGCCGCCGGGATAGTCGCCGAGGGGCTCCCAGACTCGGCGAACGGCGCCCATCAGTCGTGCCGACCGTTTGGGGTCGCCGTCGGCGGCTGCCACCCAGGAGAGGATTTCCAACACCACCGCGATGCCGAGGGCGTCGTGAAAAGGTCGTTTGCCCGCCAATGCTTCCCGAAGCAACGCACCGGCCTCGGCGAACTCGCCACGCATCCACTGTGCCAGGCCGAGGAAGGTGAGAATCCACGACAGCAGCCAGCGCTCATCGTGCGCCGCGCAGGCCTGGCGGCACTGTTCGAGAACCTCGAGCGCGCGGTCGGGTTCTTGCCTGCGACAGTAGGCCCAGCCGAGCTGTTCCAGGGCCAGGATGTGCAGCAGGCTGGGGCCGCCCGCCGCCTCCATCGCCGATCCCTCTTCGATGAGGGCCATTCCCAGTGTGGTGTTGCCCAGATTGTGCTCCGCCACTCCGCGAAAGTGCGTCGCGTGCGCGAGGTTCTCCATATCGCCCAACTCTTGCGCCAAAGCCTGGCTCGTGCGCAACAGTTCCAGCGCCACAACGGCTTTGCCCTCCGCGACCGCGAGGTAGCCATTCGACCACAGTGCCGCCGCACGTTCGGAACTCGGGACACTGTCAGAGGCCAGGGACCGATCGAGCCAATGCCGTCCTTCGCGCTGCTGGCCACAGCCGAGCCAATACCAGAACAGCGCCGCTGACATCCCCAGCGCCGCTCGCCCGCCTTCGGGATCCGAGAGCAGCGAATCGAGGACGGCACGCAGGTTTGCGTGCTCACCGCGCATCCGTTCGACCATCTGCTCTTGGCCCGGCCCGAACCAATTCTCGTCGAACTCGCGCGCGAGCCGCTGGTAGTAGGTTCGATAGCGGCCGACGATCTCGGCTTCGGCCCGGCGTCCGTGTAGTTTCCGCGATCCGTACTCACGCACCGCTTCGAGCATCCGATAGGTCGGCCTGACGCCCGTCGAATGTTGAGCGAGGATGGATTTGTCCACCAGCGCCGATATGCAATCGACGACCTCGTCCCGTGGTAAGTCCTCGCTGCTGCATATGCATTCGGCGGCCTCCAGATGCACGGTTCCGGTGAACACCGACAGCCGCTCCCACATCAATCGTTCTCGGTCCGAACACAGTTCGTAGCTCCAGTCGAGGGTCGCCCAGAGCGACTGGTGACGCGCGGCCGCGGACCGGTCGCCGACGCTGAGCAGCCGGTGGTGGTCGTCGAGTCGATCGAGCAGTTCGCGCGGGGATAGCGCCCGCATGCGCCCGGCCGCGAGTTCGATCGCCAGTGGCAATCCGTCGAGACGTCGACACAGCTCCTCGATCGTCTCGGCATTGTCGGCAGTAATCCGGAATCCAGGTGCGGCGGCCGACGCACGTTCGGCGAACAACGCCACGGCATCGGGCCGCGAGTCCTCCGCGGATGCCGAATATGCCAGCTGTGTCGGCGTCCGGCGCACCGACAGCGGCTCCACCACGAACACATGCTCACCGGCAACACGCAGCGGCTCCCTACTGGTAACCAAGATCCGCAGATCCGCGCACGCGGACAACAGATTCCGGACCAGGACCGCGCTCTCGTCGAGAAGGTGCTCGCAATTGTCGAGCACCAACAACAGTTCACGTCCGCGCAGATAGTCGATCAGGGTCGCGACCACATCCTGCTGGTGCGTCGAGACACCCACCACCTGCGCGACGGTCAACGCCACTAGGGCGGGATCCGCCAACTCGGCCAATTCGACCAGCACGGCGCCATCGGCGAAACCTCGCCGCGCCTTGCGGGCCACATGCAGAGCCAGCCGCGTTTTGCCGACGCCACCGATACCGGTCAGCGTGACCAGCCGTGAGTTGGCCAGCACACGGCGTACATCTGCCGACTCGGATTTGCGCCCGACGAGGCTGGTCATATCCACCGGGAGGCCTGCCCCGCTTGTGGGCATCGGGTCGTCGGCCATCACATCACCTCGGTCGTTCGATGGGTTGCTGCAGCTATCGACGATAGCCATCGACGCGCCAGGAAACCCGGTAATCGGGTCCGTCAGCGACGTTCCGGCATCCGGACCGGTTCCATTGGCATCGCGTCGTGAGCCCCGTACTTTACCGGGAAATCTGCAGGGCGCATCGCGAGGAGATATCACGTGTTCGATCAACTGATCAGACTCGATTCCGGCGGGCGAATCGCGACATCGGATTCTGCCGCAAAATTCTTCCGGACAGTCGACCGCGAGTTGGAGCAGGGAATTGTTTCGCCCCGGATCTTCAACGATCCGGAACTCCATTCCTACGAGCTCGAGCGAATCTTCGCGCGCTGCTGGTGCTTCGTCGCGCACGAGGCCGAAATCCCGATGCCGGGCGACTATGTGCTGCGCTACATCGGCCAGGATCAGTTCATCGTTGTCCGTGACGAGGACGGTGAGATCCAGGTCCTGTTCAACAAATGCACGCACCGCGGCAGTCCGGTATGCCGAGTAGAAAAGGGCAACAGCTCCCATTTCCGCTGCCCATATCACTCATGGGTCTTCAAGAACAACGGCGAGTGGAGCGGCGCGCCATACCGCAGGAAGGCATACAAGAAGCTCGACGCCGCCGCATGGGGCTTGGCCGCAGCGCCACATGTCGACTCGGTACACGGCCTGATCTTCGCCTCGCTCGACCCGAACGCTCCGACGCTCTACGAGTACCTGGGTGAGATGCGCTGGTACCTCGACGTCCTACTCGGACTCAACGCGCAGGGCATGCGGCCGATCGGCGAACCGCACCGCTGGCGGGTGCCCGCGAACTGGAAATCGGCCGCCGACAACGTCATGGCCGACGCGTATCACGTTCCCTCCCTGCATCGTTCGGCGGAGGAGGTCGGCATGTTCCCGAACATCGAGTCGGGTGGCGCCGGGCCGCAAGGAGTATCGCGGCACGTCTACTTCGACGACGGCCACGGGATGATCATCAACGACGGATTTCTGCCGCCCCCGTGGCACCGTTCCGGATTTCCGCCCGAAGTCGCCGAGACGTTCCAGCTCGACCGTCTCACCCCGGAGCAGCGCCTCTTCGTCGAAAACCATTCGGCGACAACCTTCCTCATCTTCCCCAACCTGGGGTTGATACGCGTGCCCGCATCTCCGCACCCGGACGCCCCGCCCATGGTGTTCACCTACCTGCGCCTGCTCCAACCCGTCGGGCCGGACACGCTGGAGAACTGGAACTGGACCCTCGGCTGGGACAGCGCACCGGAAGGATTCAACGAAGACGCCTACGTAGCGGGGCTGAGCATGCACGGCCCTGCAGGCATTCTCGAGCAGGACGACCCCGTCGCGTGGGCTGGTGCGCCGGTGGCGGGCAAGTCGATCTTCGCGCGAAAGAGCGGCTTGCGACTCAACTTTCAGCTCGGCCTCGATGGCATGAGCGATTACGCCGAAGACCCCGACTGGCAGTTCCCCGGCCGAGCCACCACCTCCGCACTCGGTGAGGCGCCGCAGCGCGCCTTCTACCGGCGCTGGCTGCGTGAGGTTTCCACCGCCGACCGCGCCGAGGGACGGGACAACGACCAGTGACAGCACCGATGGCCTCGGCCACCGACACCCCGCGCAACATCCTCGCCGAGTGTGCGGACTTTCTCTATCGCGAAGCGGAATACCTGGACCACCGGGAGTTCAACCGCTGGCTGGAGTGCCTGTCGGACGAACTCGTGTATCTGATGCCCATTCGAGTCACTCGCGGCCCCGAGGCTCGGAACCTGGAATTCTCACCGGTCGGATTCCATATGAAAGAGACCTACGCGTCGATGAAAATGCGGGTCTCGCGGCTCTACACCGACTACGCCTATGCGGAGGACCCGCCGTCGCGAACGCAGCGTCTGGTGACAAATATTCGAGTCGATGCCGTCGACGTCTCCGAAAAATATGATGTGCGCAGCAATTTCATGTGTTTTCGGGCGCAAGGCGACGGTGTCACATCCGACCTGATCGTCGGCGAGCGGTTCGACGTCCTGCACGACACCGCCGACGGCTGGAAAATCGCGGCACGGACAGTGCATTTAGCGCATACCACGCTGGTCACCGCCAATCTCGGGATATTTCTGTGAATCCGCTACGCCTCAGCAACGAATTCGCCGAGGTGACCATGCGCGTCGTCGCGACCGGCAATGGCGAGCGGCTCGAGATCACGTCCCTGCGGCGCGGCACCAACATTCGTCTCGATCCGGTCGTGCTCGAAGCCCTGACTTGGCAAACCGCCGACGTCTTCACCCGAATGCTCGAGGGCTCGATCGGCCCGACGACGCTGTGACACTTGCCCGTTCGGCCCCGCGGACGCAGGGCACCCCGGAGTGGAAAGAGATCGACATGAGTGAAGGTTGGTTGGCAGACAAGGTCGCGCTGGTCACCGGCGGCGGCACCGGGATCGGCCGCGCCGTGGTGGAGCGTTTCGTCGAGGAGGGTGCGCAGGTCGGCGTGCTCGACCGCTCGGACGAAGCGATCGCCGAGCTTCGTGGGCTAATTGGCGTCACGGCGACGAAGGGCGATGTGCGCAACCTTTCCGATCACAAGCGGGCAGTCGCCGACACGGTCGAGCGGTTCGGCAGGATTGATGTACTGGTAACGGTCGCTGGGATTTTCGACTACTTCGTATCCTTGGAGAGCCTGGCCGAGGATCGAATCGACGCGGCCTTCGCCGAAATGTTCGACATCAACGTCAAGGGTTCACTGCTGGCGGTGAAGGCCGCATTGCCGGAGCTGTCCAAAACGCAGGGCAACATTGTACTGACGATCTCGAACGCCGGGTTCCTGCCGGGCGGCGGCGGTCCGCTGTACACCGGTTCCAAGTTCGCCGTCCGTGGCCTGCTGTCCCAGCTGTCCTTCGAGTTGGCCCCGCACATTCGCGTCAATGCGGTGGCACCCGGGGGCACCGTCACGCAGCTGCGCGGCGTGGAGGCAATGGATTCCGGCGATCTGCGTTTGGTCGACATGCCCGACCTGCCCGGCCTGATTCGCCAAACCAACCCGCTCCAGGTTGCCTCGGAACCTGCCGATCACGTCTGGGCGTACGTGTACCTGGCGTCGAAGGAACGCACAAAGTCGGTGACCGGGTGCGTCATCCACTCCGACGGCGGATTGCATAGCCGCGGTCTGGTCCCGCTCGGCGGCGAACTGACCTCCTAGTCGAGGGCGATGGTCTCCAGCCATCGCATCTTCGATAGACATTGCCCCATGGACCTGCGTCAATTGCAGTACTTCATCGCTGTTGTGGAAGCGGGGACCTTCACGCGCGCCGCGGAACAGGTACATGTCGCTCAGTCCGGCATCAGCGGCCATATCAAGGCGCTGGAGCGTGAGCTGGGGCAGCAGCTCTTCGAACGGCGTCCGCGAGCGGTCAAGCTCACGGCGGCGGGTGAGGCGCTGCTGCCACACGCACACGCGGCGATCGATGCGCTCGCGGCGGGGCGCGCGTCGATCGAGGCACTCACCGGCCTGTTGCACGGGCATGTGGCGATCGGCAGCATCACCTCGATCTCGCCACGCAGCGTCGACCTACCCGAGACCCTCGCCTCGTTCCACCGCAAACATCCGGGCGTCGATATCTCACTGATCGAAGACACTGCGGCAGCACTGCTTCGTCGTCTCGGCGACGGTGTCATCGATGTCGCGTTCACGAGTCTTACCGACGAGCCCGTGACAGGCATCCACACTCGTGAACTGCACACCGAGCGCGTCTTCGCCGCGCTGCTGCCCGCCGATCCACTGGCGCGACAGGTGGAACTCCCACTGACTGCTCTCAGTGAGCGGCCCTTGATCGCGCTACCGGAGGGTTCGGGCCTGCGCTGGGAACTCGACCGGGTCCTGGCCCGCGCCGACGTTCGCGCGCACATCACGTTCGAGGCCGGTGACCCGGATGTCCTCGTCATGATGGTGGAGAAGGGCCTCGGTATGGCGTTGGTTCCGGAATCGGCGCTCCGACACAATGATCGGGTCGTCGGGGTTCCCATTCCGGAACTGCCGCGGGGTCGCCTCGGCATCGTCTGGCGCGACGGCGCGGCCGCCAGTCCAGCCGCCCGTGTGTTCGTCGAACACACGGCGGCGATGGCGTCGAAACGTCGGGAACCGCGCTAATGCACTTAGGCTGAGCTGCTCATGCGGGGCCTTCCGTTCCGTCTGCGACGACACCGGCGGCGGGGATCGCGGCGCTGCCGCTGCCGGCCCCGACGTCGAGCACTCTTTGCCTGTCGTGCGCCCCGCACGCGTGGGTCAGGATCGCGCCCAGTGCCCGGCGAAATACCCCGCGAGGCGTGGCCCGCATCCTGCACCTCGGGGACCCGCACCGAAATCCCCTCACAGCTCTACGCCTGTGAACCCCTCAGTCCAGAGGGCCGTGAGCGCGTCCGCCAGATCCACGCGCTACAGATCGAGACCGGCGGGCACATTCACCGTCGAACACTCCCGGGCCTCCAGCTGTTCCACTGCAACTGAACATCGACACCTTCGCCACGCTCGTCGGATAGCCATGGACGGGACACTGGCCGCTTCAGCGATCGTCTCTGCAGTCGCAACTGCACGCTGAAGCGGATTAGAAAGGACCAACGAAGGTCGCTCCCTGCGGGGTCGAGGAAGACGAACCGGCCGAGGGGCGCGGCCGCCGTGGCGGAGGTGCCTGTTACCTGCCGACGGCTACTGCGAGTGGCAGAAGACAGAGCACGGAGTGTGCTCGCGATGGCCGGGTCGACCTGACGGACGTACCACATGGCGGAACGCCGCGCTGGTGGCCGGGCGGGTCCCTCAGCAATTCTGCACCGCATGTGATCGCCGTGATTCACGGCTTCTCCCTGGAGGTTCGAATGACCGACCTAGCGTTTCGCTCCGCAGGCGACCTCGCTGCGGCCGTCGCGGCGAAGGAGGTGTCGAGCGTCGAGCTGCTCGACCACTACCTCGCCCGGGTGGAACGGCTCGATCCGCAAGTGAACGCCATCGTCGCCCGGGACGAGGAGGGTGCGAGAGCCGCGGCAGTGGCGGCAGACCGCACGGTCTCCCGTGGCGAGCCGCTCGGCTGCCTTCACGGCGTCCCGGTGACGATCAAGGACAGTCTCGAGGTTGCGGGCATGCGGACCACCGGGGGTTCAACCCGCTGGGGACATCATGTCTCGACGAACGACGCCGAGGCGGTCGCGCGGCTCAAGAACGCGGGAGCGATCGTGTTCGGCAAGTCCAACCTGCCGGCAGACGCCCGGGACTGGCAGACCTACAATGAGGTCTACGGGACCACAAACAATCCGTGGGACCTGACCCGCGGACCTGGCGGTTCGTCCGGCGGGTCCGCCGCGGCACTCGCTGCGGGTCTGACCGGCCTCGAGCTCGGTGGTGACACGGCAGGCTCGATTCGGGTGCCCGCCCACTTCTGCGGCGTCTACGGGCTGCGCCCGTCGTACGGGATCGTGCCGAGGTATGGGAGCGTCTCGGGGCATGCTCCTGGGACGCTTGCGGAGTTCGACATGGCGGTTGTCGGCCCGCTCGGCAGGCACGCCGACGACCTCGACCTGGGTCTCGACGTCCTCGCAGGAGCAGACCACGACCGCGCCCCAGCGTGGCGGCTGGAACTGCCTGCCGCCAAGCCCAGGACTCTGCGGGAGTTCCGGGTCGCGGCATGGCTCGAAGACCCGTTCTGCCCCGTCGACGGGGAGCTGGTCGCGATCATGCAGACGGCGCTGGAGGCGGTGCGGGCCGAGGGCGCCGTCGTGGTCGAGGGCAAGGGGCCGGTCGGGCTCGACGAGACGATGGCTCTCTATCAGCCGTTGCTGATGGCACAGAGCGGGCTGATCGAGCCGGACGAGTCGTACGCCCGGCTCGTGGAACTCGCCGGAACGGAAGGGGCGGCGGGCGGGTTCGCGTCGGACCTGACGATCCGCTTCCGTGACTGGCACACGCTCGAGGAACGTCGGCAACACTCCCGCCGCCGGTGGGCTGAGTTCTTCCGCGATGTCGACGTGCTCCTCTGTCCGGTGAGCCCTACGTCCGCCTTCCCTCACGACCATCGACCCGATCCCGGGTGGTCGGTCCGAACACTGCGGGTCGACGGCGCCGACCGGCCGTATCGCGAGATGCTCACGTGGATGGCGCCAGCGGCGCTCAACCATCTGCCTGCGGCGGTGGCGCCTGTCGGGGCGACCCGGGACGGGCTTCCGGTCGGCATCCAGGTGATCGCGCCCTACTTGCACGACCGCACCGCGGTGCGGTTCGTGCAATGCCTTGCGGAGGTGATCGGCGGGTTCCGCCGTCCGCCGGGATTCTGAGTGCCGCCACCGGGCTGCCAGCCTGCGGCGTAGCGCTGCCTACGGGATCCCTGACCTCCAAGGCCGCCGACGACTCTGTGAACGTGTCGATGCCGCCCCATCGCCCATGTCGCGGCCCAAGCCGGGATCTCACGGCGCTGCCCGGCGAAATGGCACGCTCGTTGGCGCGAACACGGCGATGCCGGACGCACCGACAGATCCGCTGCACCGCGCTGTCATCCGGCACGCACCAGCGACGGTATGGCTGACCTAGCGCTCAACTTCCGGCCCACTCGGGTGGGGGCGTGTGTGCCGAGGCCCGCTCGTGCCGGGCCGCATCCAGCCCCTGCCACCGTCGAGCCTGTGGGGCATCGAGATCGAACTGGTCGAGGATCCGGGTCACCACGTGATCGACGATGTCGTCGATAGTCTCGGGGCGGTTGTAGAACGCAGGCATCGGCGGCACTATCCGCGTACCTATACGACTCAGCGCGAGCATGTTCTCCAGGTGAATCTCGTTGAGCGGCATCTCCCGTGGCACAAGAACCAATCGTCGATGCTCCTTGAGGACCACATCGGCGGCGCGGCAGATCAGATTGTCTGCGTGGCCGTGGCGGATACCCGCGAGGGTTCGCATACTGCACGGCACGACGATCATTCCGGCTGTCCGGAACGATCCGGACGAGATGGCCGCGCCCTGCTCCCCTAGCTTGTAGGTGACATCGCCCAGTGCCGCGACCTCGCGGACGGTGTAGGGCGTTTCCATCTCGATGTTGGATCTCGCCCAGGTGCTCATCACGAGATGCGTTTCGATCTGGGGCATTTCGCGCAAAGCCTGCAGTACTCGCACCGCGAATGGCGCACCGCTGGCACCGGTGATGCCGACGATAATTCGCGTCACGGATTCGGTCATCGCTGTGCCTCCTGGTCGGCCCGGATGGTTTGCAGCCGGGCGAACATCGCGGCGCCGCGCTGCCAATCTTCCTGAGCCGCGAGTTCGGTGGATGCTCGGAATGTCAACGGCTTCATGGGAATACCGATGTCGTCGCGTTTGTGCGCGACCATTGCGAACACGCAGCCGAGGAGGTCGCCATCGTCCACCGATGCCACCAGTTGGAGCTTGATGTGGTGACAGACCGAACCATCGACTGCGATGAGTGCGGCCGATCTCGACCGTTGCAGGTTCACTCGCGTCCGATTGCTCGCCATGACGCTCAGCAGAGTTGTGCCGTCAGTGCCGGGCTCGAGTTCCGACCGCGACAGCAAAGCGCTGTGCGGGAACCCATTCGCGTCGACCGAGAGGAACGGAAAGGCCTGTTCACGCGCTCCGACATCGGGGAATCCGCGCAGCAGCGCAATGATCTCGTCGGGCAGGGGCATCATGGTCGGGCCTTTCCGTCGTGCTCGGGTGGATGAATGAATCCGATGGGGCTACAGCGGCAGCGTCGCCTTCCACCGCTCCCGGATCTCGGCCCGATACGGCTCGTCGAAACGATTCGAGAGCGGGTAGGAGTCCTTCCACGCGAACGGCTTACACGCATCGATCAGCACGATGCCCATCGACATATCGCCCACCTCACGCTTGGCGGGTGACAGTCGCGGATCGATCGCGGTGGTCGGCCCACGTAGCACATGGATGGACTCGGAAGGGTCGACACGCGTGAACATCGCCCACAGCACGTGGTTGATGTCGGTGATGTCGATGTCCTCGTCGACCACGACGAAGTACCGCTCCATGCCACCGGTTCGCTTGCGTCCGGCGGCAGCGACCAGCGCGTGCATCGCATCGCCCGCGCCGGTCTGCTCGATCGAGATCACCATCATGAGCTGGCGCGCATAGGCCCACACGCCGCGAATGTTCTGCACACCCGAAGCCTCCAGGTGGTCCCAGGTGACCGACGCGGAGTACAGCGGTACCGCCTGGTCACCCGCCGGAACGGTCGGAATCATCGGCGGCGCACCGAGAATGATCGGAGAGTCGCGGTGCATGATCCGGTTGACCCGGACGACCGTCTCCTGACCGGCGTGGGTGAAGTAGCCCGTCCACTCGCCGAAGGGGCCTTCGAGGACCGATTCCTCCTCGACCGGTGGCATCTCGCCCTGGATAACGATCTCGGCATGCGCCGGAATCGGCAGATCGCTGCCCGGCGCATACAGCACCTCGACAGCCTCGCCACGGAGCCCGCCCGCCACGTCGTACTCGGAAACGCCGGCGGGAGCGGCGATTGCGGCAACCGTGGACAGGATCGGATCCGAACCCACCACGACCGCGATGGGGCATGCGACGCCACGATCCCAGTACTTCTTCGCGATAGCGCGAGCATGGCGGTTGCCGAGCATCCACAGCGACAGCCGATCCTTGCCCTGCACGCAACCCCGGTAGGTACCGACATTGACCCATCCGGTGTCGGGATCACGGGTGATCACCATGCACGCGGTCCCGATGTAGCGGCCACCGTCGCCGTCGTGCCAGCGCGGCGTCGGGAAAGCGGTCAGATCGACATCGTCGCCCTCCATGACGTTTTCGAGCACCGCCCCCGTTTCGACCACTATCGGCGGAATCGGCTCGATCCGCTTGCTCATGTCCTTCCACGCTCGGATGATGTCCATCTTCGAGGTATCCGCGGGCAGTCCGAGCGCGACCGCGCAACGGTCCGAAGTACCCATGAAATTGGTGAAAACCCGGTAGCCCGCCGGATAACCGGGAATTTTGTCGAACAGCATTGCCGGGCCCTCTTTTTCGGCGAGCAGCTCGGTGATGGCGCCGATTTCGAGGTCCCAATCGGCGCCGTCGACGACACGCACTTCATCGTTACCCAGCTTCTCGGTGAGGTTATCGATGTAGTGCCGCAGATCACGAAATACCGTCATAGCGCAGTCAGGGTGCGCAGGCCATTCGGCAGCGCGACCCTATTCCTTTCCGTTGGTTGACTTTTCGGATCGATCAGAATCTGGGCCGGGGGAAATTTGGGCTCACCTTCGCCCGCCTGCTTCCACTCTGCGACCCGCCGTGCCATAAGTCCAATAGCTAGATCTGCTGCGAACCATCATGATTTCGGATGGTTCGCAACGGCCGTCATCTTCGGCTTCTCAGCAGGCTTCTGCTATGAATTTCGTAGCTACAGGAAGAGTTTCGGACTTCCCGACGAATGTTCCAAGCTGCGGAACGTAGATCGGCGACCGCGAGGTCGCCGAGTTAACGTCCCCCGGGGCGCGATCGCGTCGACGACCGGCAGCGCCGGATTCGAATTCCCACCTATCACCGAGGTGACAATGCGCAGTTACGACGCAATCTATCTGGACAGCACGTGGGTACCGTCGAGCGGAAGTACGAAGCTCGAGATCGTCTCGCCGCACGACGAGCAGGTGATCGCGACGGCTCCGAGCGGCACCGTCGCCGATATCGACGCCGCCGTCGCCGCAGCCCGCCGCGCCTTCGATTCGGGCCCCTCGCACGGCGCTCACCGAACGCCTCGAGTACCTGTCCCGGCTGGCTGATCTGTACGAGGCACGGCTGGAGGACTTCGCCCAGATCATCAGCGCCGAGATGGGCGCGCCGATCACGCTGTCCCGCACGCGACAGGCCACCGGTGGACTCTACTGTCTACGCTCAACGATCGCTTTCGCGGCCGAATATGACTGGCAACAAACACGTTCCACTGCGGAGGGCGGCCCCGCGATTGTGCGGAGACTGCCGGTCGGCGTCGTCGGCGCGATCACTCCGTTCAACTTTCCGCAGATGCTCATCATGGCGAAACTTGCGCCCGCACTCGCCGCAGGCTGCACTGTCGTGGTCAAGCCCGCGCCGGAATGTCCGCTCGACGCACTCTTGCTGGCCGAATTGGTCGACCAGGCGGGCTTCCCTCGCGGCGTCGTCAATGTGGTGCCCGCCGACAAGGCCGCGGCCGAACGCCTCGTGTCCCACCCAGAGGTCGACAAGATCGCCTTCACCGGATCGACGCCGTCCGGACGACAGATCGCCTCCGTGTGCGGACGTGACATGCGGCGCTGCACGGTCGAACTCGGCGGCAAGTCCGCCGCGATCATTCTCGCCGACGCCGACCCGGTAGCTACCGCTGCCGCAATGGAATTCGCGTCGTTCGCCAACAGCGGTCAGGGCTGCGTGAGCCAGACCCGCATCTTGGTTCCGCGCGCGCAAGAACGCCTACATCGATGCACTCGCGGACATGGTCGAGTCGCTGCGTGTCGGTGACCTGTCCGGCCCCGCGGTCGATGTCGGGCCGATGGTGACCTTCGCTCAGCAGCAACGGGTGGCGAGCTAAGTCGAACTCGGCGCCAACGAAGGCGCCACGACACTCGTCGGCGGGCCCGGTATGCCGAAGGGGCTGGATCGTGGATGGTATATCCGCCCAACGCTTTTCGTCGATGTCGACAACGGCATGCGGATCGCCCAGGAAGAGATCTTCGGTCCGGTCGTGTGTGTTCTGGAGTATGAGGACATCTCGTTGCAGGGCAAGAAGATAACACCCCATACCCTGCGGAACTCCGCAGCGATGGAACTTCTCCATTCCGGCGTCGACATCACCGTTATCGCTCTCTGGCTCGGCGACGAGAACCCGACCACCACCCGCATCTACCTGCACGCCGACATGGCCCTCAAAGAAAAAGCCCTCGCCCGAACCGCTTCACCCGACACCACCCCGGACCGCTACCAGGCCCCCGACACACTCCTGGCATTCCTCGACCAACTCTGACAACCCATCACAATTCCGCAGGCAGGCGCCGCCCACCTGCGGCATTGCGGTGCTCGTCGGTATTACCGCCGGCTCGTCATAAGGCACCAAATGCCGATCTCGGCATTTCACACCCTTCTTCAGGAAACTGGTCTCGTCGGCAGCCACCACAGCCTCCGGATCACCGAGGTGCTCGACCACATAGGTGCGCACGTCGTCGCGGACCCCGTCGACATCCCAGTCCGCCTTCCGCAACAACCGCTGCATCCCCTGCGGGCCCGACTCACCAGCACGCTCGGCCAGAGTCCACCCGTTCTTACGCTCCAGGCCCGCCACCAGCCCCGACACGTATTCGCGCACGCGAACCCGCGGCTCGGACCGCGCGAACCGGGAACCGGCCCTGCGCATCAGCGAATCCAACTCGGCCACAACACGATCCAACACCACATCAGATCTACCCAGCACAGACTCACGCAAGTGTCGTTGCAGTATTAAGACAGGTCGCGCGGAGGCGGTTTGTATTGGATGTCGCCGTTTCGCAGCTCATGCTTGCATTTACCCACAGCCCCGCACTGCAGTAGTAGGTACGTAATTACCCCGATGACATTCATATCGGCTGTGCTGCACATTACAAATGTGTGTAACGCCTCGCATTTCGGTGATTCTTTACACACATTGTTGCCAGGCCCCAATGATGTGGCCGAGTGGGATCAACGACGTTCCCGCGAACAAGGCACGATACCCACCGAACAACCGACCGAAGGACGGCACTCGCCGAGGAAACGAGTTCGCGCAGACGGCAATAGACGACCATTCCGCGTTGCCTATGCCGAGATCCACGGTGCCGAGACCGCGAAACTGACTCCGTTACAACGCAATCCACTGTCTGCTGTCTTTGCCCGAGGACGGCGTCCAGCGCACGGCGGATGTTCTCCGCGCGGCGGAAGCCGTGCTGCTCGCCTTCGAAGACCAGAAAGCCACCGGGATCCGCCGCCCTACCTGCCAGACTCCGATGAGACCATCCGGTCTGTAAGTTGTCCGTAGGTGTTGTGGGGCGAGTTCAGGGATATCGAGCAAGGTGACGATGGGTGCGGCCGATCTGCCCGCCGCCGACGGCGCGGCGAAGAGGTCGAAGAAGGGTGAATCGGGACGGCCGAAACGGCGCTCGTTCACCCCGGAGTACAAGTTGGCGATCGTGGCCGAGTACGACCGGTTGACCGAGTCGGGAGCACGCGGTGCGCTGCTGCGGCGCGAGGGCCTGTATCACTCGCACGTGATCGAGTGGCGCCGAGCCCGCGACGCGGGCGCGTTGGACGCGTTGGCGACCAAGCCTTCCGGTCCGGCCCCGGCGAAATCCGCGGCCGAGCGGGAGAACGAGCGCCTGGCCGCGAAGCTGGCCCGGGCCGAAGCCGAGCTGGAGAAGACCCGGAAAGCCCTGGCCATCATGGGAAAAGCGCACGAGCTCTTGGCTTGAGATTTAACCCTTCTTCTTGTCTCCCATCTTCGCCACCTTGTCTGTTTTGCGAATTTCTGACCCGAGGAGGTGGCGTGGGGCTGGTGT
>NZ_JBIAFV010000034.1:0-34171 GCF_042869435.1 Nocardia sp. NPDC006982
CAGACCGTGACCTGCAGCCCGGTCTCGGCCGCGAAGCGGGCCAGCTCGGTTTTCCAGGCCCGGGTCCGGTAGCTGTTGGAGCCACCGGCGTCCGCGGTGATCAACAGCCGCCGCCTGTTCGGGTAGTCGGCGCGGCCACGGCCGTTCCACCAGCGCCGCAACGATTCCACCGCGAACGCGGCGGTGTCGTGATCGCAGCCGACACTGACCCAGCCGGTATCGGCGGTCAGATCATAGATCCCGTACGGGATCGCCTTGCCCAGCTCGACATCGGGAAAGTCGTGGGTATTGACCCGCTCCGGGTCGCCCGCCGGGCGCCATTCGCGCCCGCCGTTGGCGTAACGGCCGATCAACTCCTTCTTCTCGGTGTCCACGCTGCCCACCGGATCCCCGGTGTTCTGATGGTCTTCGACGAGGTTGTTGATGTAACGGAACTGGCCGTCACGGTCGGGATGACGGTTTCCTTCAAGGGTTTTCGTGTTGGCTTGCAGGCTGAATCCCTCCGCGCGCAGCAGGTCGGCCACCACATCAGCCCACACCAGGTGCCCCTGGCGAGTCAGCTCACCGGCGAGTGTGCGGGTCGATTTGGTCGTCCACCGCAATGGCGACATCGGATCACCCCGCTGGTCCGGCTCGACCAGCGACAACAGCGCAGGCCGCAGGCCCGCATCGACATCGGCCACCCGCTTGCGGCCACCCCCGACCCGCCGAACCCGCCCCAATGGCGGCTCGCCCGCCTCCAGCTCCGCCACACCGCGCGACACCGTAGCCTCCCGCACCCCGGCGGCACGCGCCACCAGCCGGCCACCACCACGCCCGAGCATCCGCGCTTCCGCCGCCAGCACCAACCGCCGCTGCCGCTCGTCCAGATGCGGCAACAACGCCTCGAACTTCGCCACCAGACACTGCTCGGTCACCACGAAATCGCCCATACCACAACATCACTCATCACTCGCAAACCCGAGACGTTACGGCTTAATCCTCGGCAGGTCCTAACTACGCGGCATTGCCCCTAACCCAGCACACACACGCCCCCTGTCGCGGTGACCGAGAACACGAGCAGTGTGGATATGGACTCCCACCCCAAATACACGCGCCGGCAGGGCGAGCGAGCATTTTCCGGACCGCAGCGCGTGCGAGTTCGCTTCCCAACGGCGGGAGGCCGCTCACAACCCGTTGCGCAGGACGCCGCCTATCCGGTCCGGTCCGGGCTCGTGAGTAGCCCCGGGTCCGTGGCACGGCTACCCCCCGTTTTCGCCGGCGCCCGAAGGAGATCGGAACAAATCTCCCACTCACCACTCCGGTCCCGCTCGCGCGGAACGAGACCGTAGAGAAGCGGCTCCCCCACTTCGCTACCGGGGGAGCCGCCGCCATGTAGAGCGCACCGACGAAATCGATGGAAAGAGATCGAATATGGATATTCAGAGCATCATCAGCTTGCTGCTCAGTGTGGGCAGCAGTGTTCTCAGCCTCGGAAGCAGCGTACTGAGCCTCTGACCACTTTCCGACGCCCGGCGTTTCCGCGCGCCAGGGCCTGGCCGTGGTGTGAAGTGCGCATTACCGGCGGCCAGGAGCCTGCCGTTCCGGGTCGGGGTTCCGGTAGCCAATCGCCGAAAATCCTAACGAAGTGGGGTTCCGGAATCGCCGAAAATCGGGCGGATATGGCGTAGCTGCTGGTCAGTGGGTGCGGTTGGTGCCGGGGCCGATGAGGCTGGTCAGTTCGCGCATCGCTAGGGGTGAGGGTTTGAAGTAGCGGCGCAGGTTCTCGACCTTGCGGTGTCGCGACTTGGACATCAGTTCGAGCAGACTCGCGCCGGATTCGCCGAGGTGGGTGAGGCCGGAGTGGCGGAGTTCGTGAAGGTCCCAGCCGGTTCCGGCGGTGGCGGTGGCAGCGTCGAGGAGGTCGCGGGCCTGGTCGTAGGACAGTCCTGCGTGTCCGGTGTCGGGGCAGATGTCGCGGTCGGCGAGGTATTTTCCGGGCCCGGGTCGGCGGTGGGTGACGAATACCGGTCCCTGGGTGCGGCCGCGGATCAATCGCGGTAGGAGCCGTGCGGTGCCGGCGTGATCTCACCGGTCACCGCGAGTGTCGTCTGGGCTGGCATTGTTGGACGGTATGGAGCTGAACATGCGAGCGGGACATCATGGGGCCGGGCCTGGGGTGATCACCCCGGATGGCTGTGCGGTCGAGTTGTATTCGCGGTTGCCGGTCGGGGCCGAGCCGGACATCGTCGCCGCGGCCGTGCCGGCGGGTGCACGCGTGCTCGAGCTGGGGTGTGGTGTGGGGCGCGTGACCCATCCGCTGTTGAAGCGGGGTTTTGCGGTGACTGCAGTGGATGAGTCCCGGGAGATGCTCGACCGCGTTCGTGGGGCGCGCACGGTACACAGTTCGATCGAAAACCTCGACCTGGGCGAGAGTTTCGAGGTGGTGCTGCTCGGTTCGTACCTCGTGCACGCTGCGGATGTCGAGGTGCGACAGGCGCTGCTGCGAACATGCGTGCGGCATCTCGCGGCGTCCGGTTGTGTGCTGATCCAAAGAGAGCAGGCGGATTGGCACGCGAACCTGCCGCGTGAGCGCACCAACCCTGGCGGGTTCACAGTGCGGATCGTATCGGCGGAACCGATCGGCGATGGGGTGGACTCGGTATATGCGGAGTACGAGTTCCCCGACGCCACATGGACACACACGTTCCTGTCCAGGCCGCTGACGACCGAGCAGTTCGAAGCGGCACTCGCGGAGGTGGGCCTCAGGGTGGACGAATACCTGACCCGCGACCGGACATGGGTGCGAGCGGGTATCGGCCAGGGCGGGCACTGACGATCGCGCCCGCGTCTTTCAGTGGCGTGGGTGCACTCGAAGTTCGAATGCGGCCGGGGTCAGAATGCGCCCAGGGTGTGGTCGTACATTCCCGCGCACCGTGATTCGGGACTGTCGTAACACAGCGGCCAGTACGGTCGCTACCTCGAACCGAGCGAAACGTGCACCGAGACAGGACCGTGCCCCGCCGCCGAAGGGCACGTAGGCGCCGTGGGGCGGCGAGGGAAGTGCCCATCTGGTGCTGTCGAACCGCTCCGGTTCGGGAAAATGATCCGCGGCGCGGTGAATGACGTTGAAGGGCAGCAGGATCGTCGATCCAGCGGGCAGTGTCCAGGATCCGAGCGACACCGACTCACCAGCGACTCTGCCCGACAGCGGTGCGGGCGGCCAGAGCCGCAGGGTCTCATCGACCACCCGGCCGATTTCCTGCGGGACCGTTACCGAACCATCCCAGCGGGACGCGGCGGCGGCGGCGCGTTCTTGCTCTTCGGGGTGGCGGGCGAGCTCCACCAACGCCCAGCACACAGCTGCGGCGGGGGCCTCCTGCCCGTTCAGCACCAGCGATTTGACGAGCTCGGCCGTGGCCTCGGTCGACACGGTCCGGGTCATGACATCAATGAGGCCACCCGCGTCGCGGGTTCCGAGGCTGGCGTGCACCGCGATCATGAGATCGTTCACCGCACGGCGAGCCCGCCATTGACGGGGCTGTACCGCTCGGATGTACCCGGGCCACTCGAATCGGCCCAGAGAAAGGCGCCGAAGCGCGTCCAGCATCGCGTTCGTAGCGGTGCGAACCTCTCCCACATGCCGGCTCCCGAGACTGAACCGGGCGATCGAGGCGCCGGTGAGCTCGCGCACTTGCGGCAGAACATCGGTGACGGTACCGCGGCGGAGCCAGGCACCGGTAAGCACGTCAGCGTGTTCTGCGAGCCATGGCCCATGCTCGCCGATTCGAGTGGGGGTCATCGCTGACATTGCTGTGCGGCGTAGTTTCATCCAGTCGGCGAGTTTGGCTTGGGAGGCATCGGACCGGTAGTCGATCCGCCGGAACAGGAAATTCCGGTCGACGAAGAAGTCTCGATTGGTGCGACGAAGCACCGAGTCCACCGCGTCGGCGCCGGTGACCTGGATCATGCCGGGCCACAACTGGACGACATGGCCATATCGGCGCGCCATTTCCAGCGGGAACCCCAGCGGGTCGGTGTCGAAGGCCGCCGCAGCGGCCGCTCGAGTCAAGCCTGTGGTCGGAACGCGCTGCGGCGGGGACGTTTTCCCGGTGATTGGCATAATCCCTCCTGCCCTACCAGCCAGAACAGTGGGTGCCCGTCGTGACGGGCACCCACTCCAAATCGGAAACTAGGTCACGTCCCAGATGTACTTGCGTACACGAGACTTCGCGCCGACCAAGCGGGCGGCGGCATACAACAGTCGTTTGCTCATAACCTCCCCCTTCCTCTCTTGCTCTGTGCCATCAGCGGCGTCTCCGACTCGTTGTATTCGAGCGGAGAACCCTATCCTGGCTCATCGAGCTCGAGCGTGCTCGGTAGCAGTTTCCGGGCGTGGGAAGTAGATTCGCTCGGTGTTAGCGTGAGCCACGCGCAGCGTCCGTGAAGTACTTCCGCTAGAACACCACCTCTACTTTCCAGGACGGAACGGCTGGTCGGGATCTTCGGCGAGATCTTGTGTGCCGAACTGTGTTCGCTGCAGAGTTGGGGTTCAGCATGTATCGACTGGCATCGAGCTTCACCGCTGCTTGACATATCATCTCGGTGTGGCAGTGTGCTGGGTGAGGCCGGTGTCTTGGAGCGTGAAGTTCGGACACTGGTCGAAACGCCGCAGGCTCAGTCGTGGTGAAGCGATCGTCGGTACTGGGCCTGCGGTGTTTGCTTCGAGCACCGGACCCTAGGGCTTCCATAGATAGGCCTGTCGTGTGGCTCGACACTCATCGACGATCTGCTCGATCGGCGACCTCGAAGCCATGCAAGCCGCCGACATCCCAGACCGGGTCCCTGCGGAGCGGGGCGAGCCGCGATAGTCTCGACCGTCCTCGGTCCAGAGTCGAGGACGCTGCACCCGCAGCTGCTTCGGCCCCGGACCCTGCACCGGGGCCGAGGTGCTGCTGCCAAGACCGCTCGGGGGGAATCCGGCGACGCGACGCGGGCCGCCTTTTGGATTCAGCGTCCGGGCTGCGGGTGTGGGGCGATGAGGGTGGGCCGGTAGTGGCGGCCGCAGATCACCGTCGGCTGGTACCGCACCCGCGGGTCCGCCACGATGGGGCGGTCGCGGGTACAGGCGATGAGAGTGATCGGTCCGGACACGGTCGTCATCACGGTGTCCTGTTCCTGACAGGTGGTGTGCTCGACGGGTTATTCGCCGAGGTGGGTGATGGGCCCGAATTGGTGTTCGTAGTTGCTCATGGTGTCGTTGAGGGTTTGCATGAGCCGGAAGATCAGCGCGGGCGGGAACTTCACCCGCGCGGTGACCTGCACGGGTTGGCGCATCACCGGCGCACCCGTCGCGTTCACCGAGCTGGGTTCGGCGGGTAGGTAGACCAGGAAATCGAGGGTGAAGTCGGTGCGGTTGTACCAACAGGTGAACCCATTGGCATACACCCCCGCACTCAACGCCTCGGGCACGATGACCTCGACCTGCGGCTCACCCGCCGGCGGCGGCGGGGGCGGCGAGGGCGGCGGCGTTTGCTCGCTCACCGCCACCCGCCCCGGCGATGGTGCCGGTGGACGGCCACCGGCGCTGTGCCGGGTCCGTCCACCAGCATCGCACTCATGTGGCCTTCCTCCTGCGGGGTCAGCGGTCCTGTAGCTGGCGGGCCTGCTGACGGATCTGATGCAACTGCAACTCCCACTGCCCGGCCCGGTCCTGGGCGCGGGAAGCCTGGTCCTCGGCCTGCTGCGCCAACTGGGTGGCCTGATCGGCCTGATCGGCCGCCGAGACCGCGCGCTGCTGGGACTGGTTGGCTTCCCCTTGGGCCTGCTGGGCCTGGGACTGGGCACGGTCGGCCTCGCCTTGGGCCTGCTGGGCCTGATTCCCGGCGAGGATCGCCTGCTGACGAGCCTGCTGAGCCTGCTGATTGGCCTGATTCGCGTCCTGCTGCGCCTGCTGAGCCTGATGGGCCACCTGACGCGCCTGGGCCTGGGCTTGCCGCGCCAGGCCCGAGGCCTGCATCGCGGACTGGCGCGCGCCCTGGGCGTCTTGGCGCGCCTCGTCCAGGCGCATCCGCAGCAACTCCACCTCCCCACGCACATCGAACTCCTCCCCCCGACGCTGCGAGGTCGACCGGTTCTCCGTGCTGGTGTCCTGTGCTGCTGCCATCTTCGAGCTCCCTTCAGAAAAAGACGTTGAATGGATTCCGAACGAGGACGAACTCATCTGACCGGTCCATACTCCCATCACCACCACCGGCCATCAGCAACTCTGCCGCAAACAATAGGAAATGCTGGCGAAACACGCCGGAACATAGGGCGCAACCCGGCCATCGGATCGTTCAGCACCAGGGGCAACCCTCCAGGAAAACAGACCATGAGGTTTATTGTGGGCGAGTCGCCGGGTTTACTCTGATCCGGCGACCGGTTCGAGGGATGTGCGACTCACCCTCCCCGCCCGCCCAGGACCGCGCACATGGCTGTGGGGTGGACTGGTGCGGGATCTTGCGGCGGCGACAGAACGCGATGAATTCCAAGGCAGGCTCAGCCGCCCGTCAGCGCCGCTCCACACGGGGATCCCCGACGATCGCGGCGAGCAATGATCAGAGGTATTGACAATATCTCGATCGCGGCACGCTCGAGGTCGGATGATTCTGCTGCCGGTCATGCCCGGGTAGGGTATCGGCTCGCAATGAATTACAGACTGACACAACATGTTTCGTGACATTCACCACGCAACGATCTCTGACATGAAGTTCTACGGTCGATGCGGGATCTGATGGCCGATTCGGTCCCGATATTCGATGATCTCGCCAGAAGCCTCCGCAAGGACACCACACTCAAGGAATGGATCTCTCAATTCACGATGCTCGAGTGAGCGGTCTGACCAGCGCGCTCGTGCCCAGCACGGAACGTCCGGTTACATGAAATGCGTTGTCGCGTGAGGGTTTCGGTTGATACTGCCGCACCCCCTGGCTGCTCGCGGCGACCGTGTACAGGTTAGGCTCGACGGCCTATCAGCCATCCCCCCGGCTGATAGTCGCTCGCGGACACCGACCCCCCAGGTGCCGCGAGCCCGGATGCCGTCGAGCCCTCCACGCTCGACGGCATCACTCATTTCGAGGTGCCCCTACGTCCCACGCTTTCCGCGAGGTCTGGCCGATGGCTCGATCCTTTTGACGCACAGCGCCTTCGACGAGCTCGAACCCTGGCGCGCGGCCGCGCACCTGCACGAACTGCTGATGGGCTCCGACCTGCTTCCGGCGGTCGACAAGCAGCTGCTGTTCTTCGAGCGCTGGCTGCCCGGTCACCTCGCCTCGATCGGCAATCGCCACCATCGCCGGATCGTGAAAGAGTTCGCCACCTGGAAAGTTCAGCCATGGCTGCGGACCCGGGCCGCCCGCGGACCACTAACACCGGCCAGCCGCCGCAACGCCGGCGCTCAGATCATGCGGGCCACCGAGTTCCTGGCCTACCTAGCTCAGCGAATCCGACCTGACCTTGCGCCGCTGCGACCAAACAACGCTCGACCGTTGGCACGCCAACCACTTGGTCCACCAGCGCGCCAGTTGCAAGCCGTTCCTCGACTGGGCGAAGTCCTCGGGCCGCCTGCCGCAGCTGGTCATCCCGGTCTCACCAGCGCGGCCCGGTCAGCCGCTGACCCAGCACCAGCGCCTGCAGATTCTTCGAAAGCTCCTGAACGACAACGAGATCGACCTCCGATCGAGGGTCGCATTCACGCTGCTGTTGCTCTACGGCCAGCCGCTCAGCAGGATCGTCCGCCTCACCGTCGACGATGTCATCACCAGCGGTGAGGGCGTCTCGATCCGATTCGGTGAACCACCAACACCGGTTCCGGAGCCCTTCGCTGGCCTGGTCCTCGATCTGATCGACCGGCGCACGAACATGCGGACCGCGACGAACCCGAACTCCCGCTGGCTGTTTCCAGGCCGCCGCGCCGGCCAGCCGCTTCGCCCCGAAACCCTCGGCAAGCAGTCGGCCAAGAACTGAGTCCCCACCATCACCGGTCGGGTCTCCGCCCTGCGGCAATTCGTCCTCCAAGCACCAGCACCGGTCGTCACCGACGCCCTCGGCATCCACTACATCACCGCTCACCGGCATCGCGACCAGGCTGGCGGCACCTGGAACCGCTACGCACCAGGCGACCACGACCGCTGATCACGGCCGGCCCGAACGGCCCGAATACCGACTACCTGAATACCGGTCCCTGCCAGTCCGGGACCCCATGTCACATCACGGATGCTTGGTCTGGCTGGAGCCCTTTCAGAAATTCTTGCCACGAATCGATATCGTGGTACCCCGGCTCGGGCGGCTCGATCTCGCCGTCTTAGTTCCGATAGAGTTCTTGCAGGTGCTGCAGGCCGAATGTCTGGACCGGGTCGGCTGCGGCTCCGAGCTGCTGGAGACGGTCCGCGCGTTCGGCGAAGGTCTGGCTGCCCGCTCGGACCGCGTCGGTCCATTGATCGGTTGTGGAGAAGATATCCTTGTTGAAATCCGGCAGCACGCTCGGTGAGAGCCCGTCGCGTTCCAATGACCAGTTCATCAGGAGCCGCGACGACCGGCCGTTGTAGTCCCTGAATGGGTGAATGGACACGAACCGCTGCTGGAGTGTGGCAGCGAGCCGATAGGGATCGGTTCCGGCCACGCTACGTGCCTCGTTGTACCAGTCGGACAGGGACTGAAGTGCGTGGCGTATCTCAGCTGAGTCCGTGAGCCGGTAGGCGACCGCGCCTATGTTGCGTTTCAGAGGCACGGTTCCTTCGCTGATGCGTTTCAGATAGGGATTCGCCTCTACGTTCGCTATCTCCTCGAGGGTGGAGGGCTTGCTGCTGACGAACCAGCGCTCGCCCGGATCGATGACCCCGGCGTCGGGCATGCCGAAACGCGCGACCGGTTGGTGGAGTTCGGCCATGAACCGCACGGACAAATCCTGATCGCCGTAACGGCGGGTGAATGCGCGGGCATCCAGATAACCCGCCCGAGCGTGCCGTTCATGACCGAAATCCATCAACGGTTATCGCGTTTCACCGCACCCGATCACGGCGGAGTTCTCAGCCACCGCAGACGGTGGGCACCTCAACTGGAGCCGCTCACCGACAAAGAGAAAGCCCTCATCGAGGCGAATCCCTACCTGGATCTCCTACCGCCGGGGACCGTGCCGACCGTCCACGGTGGATTGGGATACCGTCTCGCTTCGCCGGAGGCGGTGCACACTGAGCTGGGTTCGCTGTCTGACTGGTACAACACCGCCAGGGCCCAGCCCGGGACCGATCCCTACCGGCTCGCCGCCGAACTCCAGCAACGATTCGTCTCCATCCATCCCTGGGACTACGACTACAACGGCCGGTCCTCGCGGCTGCTGATGAACTGGGCACTCGAACGCGAAGGGCTACCCCCAGCGCCGCCAGCGATTTCAACAAGGATCTGTTCTCCACCACCGAGGAATGGACAGACACCGTTCGAGAAGGCAGCCAGGCGTTCGGTGAAAGCGCGAATCGCCGACCCGATCGAGGTGTTCGGGTTGGAACGCGAACACGAACGCTACCTGGCCCTCAACGAGCAGCCTCCATCATTCACCCCCGGAGAGATGCACGATATCAACGCATACAAGTCGCAGTTGGCGCAGCGGCGAGACAACGGGCGATAGAACGGGATCTGCTCAGCCCGCAACCCGTTCCCGAGTCAGGTCCAGGCGAGTGGTCATGTCGAGACGGAAGCGTCCGTAGGGGTTGATGGGGTTCCGGTAGTAATCGCCGAAAAAATAACGGATATGGCGTAAGTCCCTGGTCAGGATTGGTGCCGGGTTGGGTTCAGCTCCCTATCGGTGTTCTCGCTGCTTGAGCACCTGGGCCTGGATGCGGTTGCGCAGGTCGATTTCCTCCGGCGTCATCGGGTCGCCGGGGCGGTGGATGCGAGCGGGTTTGGGCCGGAGTGGCAGACCATCGTCGGCGGTGGTGTTCTCGGCTTCTGCGAGCGCCCGGTAAAGAGAGGCGACGGACGGGTGTCCGCCTGCGTTCTTCCCGGTCTTGATGGTGAGCTTTTTCGCGATGTCCGGGACCGGGATGCCTTTGTTCTTCAGTGCGAGAGCGAAGGTGAGTGAGTCGTCGTCGATGACCTTGGGCCGGCCGCCGTGGTTGCCCTTGGAGACGGCGGTGGCCTGGCCCTCGAGGGTCTTTTCCCGGATGTAGTTGCGCTCGACCTGCCCGGCGACGGCCAGGACCGCGAAGAACATCGCGCCTATGCCGTTGGGGTCGTAGATGCCGGTGAGCGGGCCGGTGAGAAGTTCGAGCTGGATGCCGCCGGTCTGGAGTTCGGCGGACAGCGCCATGAGTTCGGCGGCGTTGCGGGCCAGGCGTTTGAGTTCGTGGACGGTGAAGACGACCGATGTTTCGGGGGCGGCTTCTTTGAACTGGTGGGCCAGCGCGAGCGCTTTCTCCAGTTCGGGCCGGACCCTGACTCGGGTGCTGATCTGCTCGTGAAAGATCTTGTGGCACTGCGCCCTTCGGAGGGCTTCGAGTTGGCTCGCCAGCTCTTGGCGAGCGGTCGATGTCCTGGCGTACCCGATCCGCACCGGCCGTTCGGCCGTCGTCGCCGGAACGACGGTGAGCGTTGGGCCTGGGGTCCAAGTTCGGCCGGGCCGGCGGTCGGCGGGGGTTGGCACCTCGAGTTCCTCGCGCAGTGCGGGCACGGGGGTCAGCTCCATGGGGGAAGTCTCTCCGAAGTGTCTCGCACAAGCGGCAGGTTTCGAGAGGACTTTTGCGAATGGTGGCCTGCGGGTTTCGTGGTCGATCCCGGGCTGTCGCAGAACTCTCGCATCCGTTCGTTTGTGAGAATCGCGGCGCATGCGGGATGCTGCGCGGCGTTCAGCTCGAACCGCCGGGTGGGCCGCCGCGAGTGCTGTTTTGACCGAAGAAGAATCCCAGGATCAGCAGGAAGCCGTTGGACAGGATCTCCGGAACTGTTGTGTACGTGAACATCGCGACGACCAGTGCTCCGGCGATTCCCAGCAGTAGCAGTCCGCCGACGAGGCCCGGGAATCCTGAAACTGTCAGGAAGTGCCAAGTGGCCTCGGCGGCAGATGGAGCAGGTCATCTTCCACCTGATCGTGCAGCAGCTCATGTGACCCGATGGTGGCGTCGCTCCACTACTGCCTCGGTGCCAGAGGCGAGGTGAAGACGGTGTAGAAGTACCGCAGGTTATCCGCTTCACCATTTTCCAACCGCTTGACAACCTTGCCAATCGGGTTGCACCACGAATTGTCCTCGAATTGGACTACTATGGGCCAGCCGACTTCGGCTTGCTCGGCGGTGCTGATGGCACGCCAGTGTCCACCTGCGTTGCGCGTGAAAACCTCGCCGACATAGCAGCCGAAGCTGAAGAGCGTTTCTGCGACATCATCGACGATCAGGTTCTCAGCTCGAAAGCCTTCCACAATCGCGTCCACCGATGTGAGGCTATCGGGGGTGAAGTCGAGTTTCGCCTGGCTGATCTCGGCGGCTCCCGCAGCGATCTCCTCTGCGAAAAGGCTGGCGTTCTCAGGGGTGGGCCGATACTTGAGTCGCAGTTGTATGCAACCTTCCTACCTCGTCGTTGTCCAGGGTGAGCCCCCAACAGCGGGAACATGGGGGTTCGGGTAGTAATCGCCGAAGAAGCAACGAATACGCAGGTCAACCCCTATCTCGCACCCCCGGTTCACGACCGTCTTGCCGGAGCTGTGACCGTTACTACCGGCATGTCGTCGGGTCGATCTCGGTGTGAAGTTGACACGCGTCGGGCACTCGGTCGTGCTTGGCTCGGTTGGTTCGGCACGCTATCGGGGGTCGATGATCGCGGCGGCGTCGCGACCGGCCGCGAACAGGGTGTCGATGCGTTCGGCCGCGGTCGCGAGCCGGTCCGAGGCACGGGCGAGGTTGGTGGTCAGCGTCTCGGCGCGCGGGTCGTCGAGGCTGCGCACGGTGGTGACCTCCAACAGCAGTTTCAGCGCCTCGGCCGCGTCGTCGGCGGCGCCCAGCACGCCCAGGTCGACGGGAATGTGTCCGTGGATCGCGCGGATGTGGGAGGCCAGCCGCATCGCGGAGTAGGGCAGCAGGATCGCCACGCCCTTGTTGTCCGCGCCCGCGCCCCGCCACATCTCCGACCGCCAACCTCCCAACGAATTGGATTGGGAGGCGATCCATTCCGCCGACATCACCCTGGCCAGCACCGCACCGTAGAGGGCGTTGGCCAGCCGGGCGGCCAGCTCCGCCCGGCCCTCATCCGCCTCGGCGGCGGCGAGCTGCGCGTCGGTCGGGGCCTGGTCGTAGACGCCCAACGCGGCCAGGGCGTCGGACAGGGATTTCGGGGATATCGCGGCGGGGCCGTCGGCGCTCACGTCGCCACCATAGCCGCCGGCCGCGACAGATCGAGGCGGCGGTTCATGTCCAGCAGGAACCGGCCGTAGGGATTGATGTTGGACCAGAACAGCGCCGACAACCCGCGACGCTCGTGCGCGCCCATCAGCTCGGCGAACGCTGGGTCTTCCAAAACCTGTTGCAGCAGAAGCGTATTGACATGGACGAGCGAGGATTGCAGTAGGTGAAGGGCGAGCATCGACACCTCGGCGTGCTCGCGGTCGGGTCCGGCGAGGTCGGAGTCCTTGCTGATGCCACTCGGTCATGAAGTTCGACTCCCACGACCCGAACTTCTTCGAATCACTCGCGCACGCGGTGCCCGTGCCCCACCACTGCGGGTCACGATCGGCGAAGGTCGCGTTGACCAGCTTCGCGATAGCGCGGCGCAGATTGTCACGAGTGACGAAGTGCCGCCGCACATGCCGCAACGCAGCCTCGGTCTCGTCGTGCTCGCCGGTGTTCACGATCGCCTGAATACCCATGTTCGTGCCGAGGGCGAACAACACCAGAATCAACCGGCGGCGCAGCGTGTCGCGGTCGATGATCTCCCTGGTGGCCACCGACGTGCACTCGCTGGTGAAGTCGGTGAGGAAACCAGCCTCCTTGAGCACGTCGAGCAGATCGATCGTGCCCCACCGGCGCGCCACCTCGGCCTTGACCGCGGCCAGGTTCTCCGGCTCCGGCAGCTTCTCCAGCTTGGGCACCCCGATCCACCGGTCGCCGTACCGCTTGGTGATCCGCACCCCGCCGGTCGTTCCCGCCGCCAACCCCGCATCCAGGTTTTCCAGCGCGGTCGCCATCCGCCGCCGCAGGTCAGTGATGAACTCGGTCGCGTCCAGCGGCTGACGGATAGCCGCGTACTGCACCTCGCGCGCGGTCTCGAAGTCGCCGGGCAGATCGTCCTCCGGGTTTCGCCACCGATTGCCGCCATCGACGTAGATCTCCCGGCGCCGCAGCGCATCCCGCAACGCGACCAGCACACACAGCTCGTACGGGATTCGCTCGACACGGCCGCGGTCGTCGACCACCGCTTCGCGCCACGCCTTCGGGACCACCCCGCCCAACGGCACCAGACGGTGCTGGTCGTAGAAGCGGACCTTGCCGTCCACCCTCGCGTAATGCCCCAACAGCTCCAGCGCCACCATCACCGGCCGGTAGGCAGTGTTGTTACAACGGAAATCCAGCGCCGCCAGCAACGCCGGCAGCATCCGCCTATAGTGGTTGGAGTACGAGCTGCGCAGCACCGTGCGCACCCGGGTCGCGAACACTTTGTCGTTGGCCTTGGCCTCGCACACCAGCTCCCGCAGCGTCTTCTCCCCGACCACCGGATACAACGCCTCCCGCACGATGTCGTCCGGGTGATCCACCGCGGCCTAGGCGAGGCGGAACAAGATGCCCTCCTTGCCACCCGCCGCAGATCCTCGGTCAACTCCTTCTCCACCCGCCGGTCCGCGTGGGTATTGATCCGATGCACCAGCTCGATCAACAACTCCACCAAGGCATCGGTGATCTCCGCCGACCGCATCCAGCACAACGCCGCCAGCAGCGTCAACCGCACCGGCTCCGGCGCGTCACGCAGATGCGACGGGAACATGCGGGCCGCCCGCGCCCGCCAGGCGTCGACCAGCTTCTCGCTCGCGTCGGCGAACAGCTCCGGCGGCAGCTTCAACGCCCGCACCGCCGACAGTTTCTCGATCTCCCGCAGCAGCGTCTCCAAACTGACCTTGCCCGGATCGGACTTCAACTCCGCCAACAGATTCCGGCCCGTGGCCAACGGTCCCGCATCCTCGGCGACCAAACCGTTCAACGCCTCCACCGACCCCGCCGCCAACCGAGACACCGTGCGGTCGCAGAACCGGCGCTCGAACACCGCCCTCGCGGTTCCGACGATGCGGTCGGCACGGCCGGGCGGCTCGATCCGCTCAGCCCGACACCGCACCCGCAGCGCCTCGTGCAGCTGTTCGTCGCGCAACTCGACCGGACAGACCTCCTCGGCCAGCCAGTCCGCCAACTTGTCCTCATCGGCCCGGGAGAACTCCCGGAAACCGAACGCGGCGCGGATCTGCTCCCGGTGGTACTTCGCCGAGCGGCCATCCCATGGATAGGACCTGAAATCGGCAGGATCAACCTTGACCTGGCCGGCCACGTACTCCACTGCTATGGCGGGCAACTCCTGCGGGCCGCGCGGAAACCGCGCCTCCAACTCGAAGAATTTCAGCAACAGGCTGAACCCCAACCGGGTGACCCCGCTCTTGTTGCCCACCAACCGCCAATCGTCGCCGACCAGCGTCCACGACCCGATCAGATCCTCGGGCGACCATTCCCGACGCACGAATCGAAACCGTAAGCCCTACCAACGGTTACCGGCGCGTTCTACCTTGCACCTCAGGCCACCGACCGTAGTTCAGGGCCCGGTAGCCGTGCTGGCGGCCGTCCTGGCTGTTGTCACCGAGCCAGATCACCCCGACGCTCGGACCGTGGACACCACCCAGGAGACATCGGCGCCACTTCCCGCCCCGCCGCAGCACACGCAGGAAGAGGTGGTGCCCGCGCCGATCGCAGCACCGCCCGCGCCGCAATTCCCGCCAGGGTGCTACCCCTTCCAGTCGGGCTGCTGAGGGACAACCGGAATGGGAAGACGACGTAGTCGCCGCGGATCGGATGCGGCGGCGCTGATGTTCATGGCCGCCATCGCCGCACTGGTGATCGCACCCAAGGTCGTGCATGTCGCCGAACAGCAGGCCGTGGTACTCGCCTCTGTTGGGGTGTGTGCGTTGGCCGTCGCCGCCGTCGCGGCCGCGCTGGTGGTCCGGCATCGCCGCCAGCTGCGTGCACACGATGACATGCGGGTGCTGGCGGCGCTACGGCAGAACTCGCTGAGTCCCTCCGAGTTCGAGGAGGCGCTGGCCGCGTTGTGCCGCCGTGACGGCTGCACCGGTGTCCGAGTGGTCGGCGGATCCGGTGATCTGGGCGCCGACGTGATCGCGCGGGCACCGGATGGTCGGCGGATCGTGTTGGGGTGCCGTTAAGGATCGTGTCAGGAGCGGCAGACGAAGCTGATAGACCAGGTCAGAAGGCTGTTAAGGATCACGCTTCGCCTGGGCGGGGGAGTGCTGTTAAGGACCCGTGTCGCCAGATACATCGTGTTCGTTGTTAGTGCCTGTTGCTTCGTCCAGGTTCTGGTTGATCATCTGGTGGATTTCGCCGGTCTGCAGTGGGTCCCGGACTGGTGAGATCGCGTATTCAACTGTCACGAGTTGTGGAGGGAGCCCAACCGAGAGGTGAGCGGAACCGAGGGCGGTGACGTAGCGACTCCTCACCGCGGCCTCGGCGGCGAGTTTCGTCGTCACGTGGTGATAGCCGAGCGCGTCGGCGACGACGGGGGCGGGCATCTGCTGGACGTGCTGGCGCATGGCCGATGTTCGGCCCGGAACGTTGAGGACGCCAAGCGCTTTCAGCAGGCCGCCCAGGGTTTCGGAGTGCATCGGTTGCCCGGCCCGGCGGCCGGGGAACAGCCAGCGCGAGTTGCGGTTGGTGGCGGTGTTCATGTTGGTGCGGCCCTCGATCCAGGCCAGCAGGATTTCGGCGACTGGTTCCGGGACCGGGGACGCGGGTGCTGAAACGACGACCGCCCATGCCGCCCCAGGAGCGCATCGAGCTACTCGGACGCCCGAAATCCGCTGTGGCGTAGCCGATGAGCGCTAGGTCGCCGCGCGGGTCGGCGCACCGGAGACCGATCGGGAGGCGTTGCGGCGGCGGGTGCGGGCGGCGGCGTTGGCGTCGGAGGATGAGGCGGAGTTCGTGCGCGAGCTGGGCGGCGCTGGGATTTAGCGATAGCTGCGCGGCCCGCAAGAAGGCGGGTACCTTGGTCGCAGTGGCGATCGAATACACACTCGACCTTGCAGCGACGGCGACGCCTACGCAGGTCGCTGAAGCGCTTATGAGCAGTGCACCAAAGGGTCAGCTATTTGATCCTGGAGTGACTATCGACCGAGTGCTCAGTGGTGTGGTCACGACAGTACGCGGCCTGTGGATCGGAGTCGGGCAGCAGCATTCTCTGGAAACGGAGATTCTGACTTCGGGGTTTCGGTTCACGCCGACGCTCTGGACACATTTTCGTTTCGAAAAGTTCAAAGACTTTCCAGATCAGACCGACGACATGATCACGTTGACGTCCGCGGTACTGACACGTATTCCAGGCGATGCGGTACTCCACTGCCAAGGCGACACGATTTGGTTGGTTCGTCACGACGGGGAGATATTTGTCAATGAAAGCGAAGAGCTGTGGCCTTCATCTCGACTCGTATTATTGTCGCGGCCGTACCGCAGGCAAAATTACATGTGGGACGATGAAAATGGAGGGAGAGCCTGAAAGAAGGAAAGCCTGCGCAAAGACTCCTCCAGGAAGCGGCAGCGAAAATCGGGCAAGAAGGATTGGAACTGGGCAACGCGCTCCGTGCTCGCATTGATGCCGTTAGAGCGGAACTTGTCCGAAATAATGACGCTTACGCACAGGTAGATGCTGAAATGGCTCAGCGTTTGCGACTCGCGTCCGATTCCTGGAAGGGCTCGCAAAGCCTCACTCCCCGACCGCCTTCCACTCTACACACCCAGCCGACCGGAGAAATTGGCGGTAAGCCGACCGGACGACCCGCTGAAATACCTTCGAATGGAACAGAACTGGACAAGCTGCATCTGGAGCTAGAGAACAGATCTGCGATTATTCTAGCTCAGCGTGGTTACAAAATTGAGCAAAATCCTTATCTTCCTAATCAGGCCAAAAATCCAGACTATCGAATAGAGGGGAGGATTTTCGATTGCTTCACACCGATTACGCCTTATATGAAAAGAATACGAAAGGGTATTCGCTCGAAGCTGGACAGCGGACAAACCGACCGAATCGTATTGAATATGGCCTTGTTGCCGCACAATGCGTCGTTTATCGAGAGTGAGTTGCACGCTGCTCCGATCGTAGGCCTGAAGGAGCTCATCGCGATCACCAGAGATGAGCAAGTACTTCATATCTACCCGTAGAAGGCGTCGTAGTATTCATCGAAATCGGTCGCATATATGGGAACTGGCCTGGTCGGTTGTATTGTCCCTGGGGCAGGTGAAGGGGCATGACGAGTAAATCCGCCGGATCCGGCGGTACCGACGGCCTGGAAGGCTCGCCCGGCGGCAAACACCCAGGCCCTCGGTACCGCGCATAGTTTCCAGAGTCGACCCACCGTCGGTCGATCAAAACACGGGGCGCGGGGTCCAGATCCGCACCCATACGGCTGAACGTCATTTGTCGCGAGGTCATCTCTGGAACTGGAAGTCAGGTGCTCGATCGGGTGGAGAAAACCATGAGAAGTGTGCGGCTGGCCAGGCGAGGTGCCGTTAAGGATCGTGTCAGGAGCGGCAAACGAGCGTTTCGGGTGTGTGCCGGTGGTGTGCGGTGTAGCTTCCGGCCGTGGCTCAGGAGTTAGATGAGGACGAGCTGATTGACCGTTGGACGTTGGTCGGCAACGAGTTGGAGCTGGTTGCGGGCAAGCGGGGTGTGACGAAGCTCGGGTTCGCGGTAATGCTGCGGTTCTATACCAAACAGGGCCGGTTCCCTCGTGGACGGGGTGAGATCCCGGACAACGCGGTACGGGTTCGCGAAACGAGAACCCCTGATCCCGCCGGCCGCAGACAGTGATTCCGCTGCCAAGGTGATGTGGCTACTGAAAGTTGGGCAGACGCCCACGCCTGGTGCTGTTCTGAAAGCGGCTCCTATTGAGGGGGCGGTGCGCACCAAGTCCGCGAAGAAGCTGGCCAGAACGCACGAATGGTTCGCCACGCAACAGCGTACGACGAAGGTCATCGACACGACCAAGGACATGACCGCTCTCAGCAAGCTGCTGGCCGAAGCGGTGGTAGCACATTGGCGCGAGCACGGCACCGGCCCGCACTGGAGCGAAGCTGCGGACGCCCCCGAGGTTGCGCAGTGGTGGACCGAGGCGACCGGCATGGCGTACCTCGGCAAGGACTTCCAACCAGCCATCTTCCTGACGGCCCGGAAATTGGGGTGGATCGGGTTCAACACCCAGGAACGCTCTCTGTGCACCGGGCGGCGGTTTCACCGCCGCAACGTCGGCGCCGAAATCTCAAAGGCTCCGCACGAGGACATCGGCTATTTCACCGCCGCCTACATCAGCATCCATCAAGCCATTCACGGCCACAGCCCGGATTGGGCACAGATCGCCGAATCAGCCACCGACCATAAAGGTCTCCGGTTATTCCTCGATGCCGACGATGCGACGGCACAATCCCGATGGATCGCCACGCATGGCTGGATCTCCCCGCGAGACGGAAGCATCCAACCGGGAAAGCGCGTCGCTGCAGAGGCTCGCAGTCGAGGCCACAGCATGCCCGTGGTGGACAAGATCGAGACTCCCCCACCATCACCCGACGCGCCTGCACCGGAGATCACAGCGCCGTCGCCATCACCCCCAAGCGCATAACCATCGGCAGTCAGCTCCAAGCTCCTCACACGCGAAACGGCCATCTGCATGCATTGCAGGTGGCCGTTCGGCCGTCCGAGGTTAGCGGATGACTTGCGCCATTCCGGATAGCGGCGGCGGCGTGGCAACGCGCGCCTGATCATGGACATGGGCTCAGCGGAAGGAAGTATTGCCGACGGGATGACTCCCGTACTCGACGAGTTGCCAGAAGCCAGGCGCATAGACACGCGTCCGGCCAGCAGCGGTGTCGATTACGAGCACGCCAGAACGTCGTCTCCGAACTCCGACCCCGCTCGGGTCGCATCCTCAGAGGTGTACACGGTGAATGCCATGCCGCGAATTGTGCACGTGAGCACCGACATTCACCATGGACGGTGGGCCGATCGTCATCTAATCATGAGTCCAGACACAGCTAGACCCGCCAATCCACATGTGTGAGGCGGGTCCGCGCCATCAAATATACAAGTCTGCCGTGCGTTGTGTAGAGGTCCTTGTTACGATTCCTAATATGAAGCGTAATACGTCCCTGAGCGTGGATTCTGCTGTATTGGAGCAGGCCAAGCTGGCAGCCGACGCTGACGGGGTCACCTTGTCCGCATTCGCCGAGTCGGCACTGCTGGACAAGGTGATGCGCAACTCGGCCCGCATCGCCGTCAGCTACGAGCACAACCAGGGACGTGCCACTGCGGAATATTTCGCCCAGGTCGAGGCCGACCGCGCCGCGATGGACGACGTCATCCGCGCTAGCGGTGCCACCTGGTGACCGCAGCCCCTCCCGCCCACGGCGAACTGTGGCGCTACCTGCCGAATATCGCTGGCCGCGAGAAACCCTCATCCCTCAGCGGGGACCGCGTCCTCGTGGTCCAGCGAACCAGTATCAACTCGATCCTGCCGACCGTGCTGGCGATTCCGATTGAGCAGGCACCCCGTATGCCCGGCCTGGCGGTAGAGCTGTCGGACGATGACCCGCTGCCTGGTCTGTCCGCCGTCGTCTACCGCATCCATCCGCTGTATACGCCATGGCTCACCGAGCGCATCGGCGTCGTGACCGAGGTGACCATGCGTCAAGTCGTCGGCACCCTGGTCAAACTGATCACCGACTGAAATACCGCCAACTACACTCAGTCGGAGGTTTGCTCCTACGATCAGAGGCTATGAGCACACCTCCGGATCCGAAAGCGCCGTACTGGACCCGGCGAGACGTGGCGGACTATCTGGGCTGGTCACCACAGACGGTGAGCTCGTATCTTTCAGCAGGTCGACTGCCTGAACCGTTCGATCGTGTCGCGGGCTCGCCGATATGGGAACCGCGGACGATCATCGCCTGGAACGAGGGTGGGCGGCCAAAGCGGCTGGCCGACTGAAATTCTCGGCCTGACCAGGGGCATCACTCGCTCCCTAGAGATCAGTTCCGTATGACCTAGTCCACGACGGCGGCCGCCAAATCGCCTGTTCCCTGTTCTAGGACCTCGGTTCGATATGCATTCCCGTTGGCTAGTTTCCAGCGTCTCGAGGCGCGCCCCTGCGGGCCATTCGCTCACGGATCTGGTTAGGTTCGGCCGACACCCAGGTGGTCTGGACCCGCCGCGCCGGCGCTGACACGGATAACTCGATGTACTCGGCGAGTGAGATTCTCTGTTGGGCAGCGCCTCCGCCGCACATCCCGGCAGTGTTGCAGGGCGTGGCGCTCGGTCTCACCGAGGTCGCCGCTGTGGCCGGTGAGGTGGCAGACGATCTTGCCCGGCATCTCGATCCGGATCGGGCCCGGTTCGTCCATGCCGGCGGGTGCGGGGTGTTCGAGGCGGCCGGGCAGCAGGTCGGCCACGGCGGTGCGGATCGCGCCCCGGCTCACCCGGTGCCGGCGGGCCAGAGCGGCGATGCTCGCCCCGTCACGGAATTCCTGGCGCACCTGCTCCAATGCCCCGATAGTGGCGACCTGTGGGCGGCGGCCGGATCTGGCGCCTTGTGCCCAGGCGGCGGCCAGGCCCTCACGGGTGAGTTCGTTTTGCAGGTCGCGCTGGAATTGGCCGACCGAGATCAGCACGTTGACCAGCATGGTGGTGGTCGCGTCGGTCGCGGCCAGGTCGGTGATGCCCGACAACGCCCCGGACAGCACCCGCAGCTTCACCCCGTGCTGTCGGCACCAGTCGCGCACGGCCAGGATGTCGGCGAGATCGCGGCACAGCCGGTACAGCCCGGACACGGTGAGCCGATCACCGGGCCGCGCGAACCCGGCCAGTCGGCGGAAGCCGTCGCGTTGGGGGGTTCCGGTAGTGGCCGCGACCCCGAAATGGAACGCACCTTCACCGCCGAACGCGCCGCCCACGCCCGCGCCCTCGCCGAATCCAAGGGCCGCCACATCGGCCGACCAACCGCCTGGCCCGACGACAAGATCGACTACGCCTGGCTGCTCCGAGAGCAAGGAAGCAGCCTCGGCGAAATCACGACCAAGACCGGCATCCCGAAAACATCACTGCACCGCTACCTCACGCCAGCGACCGAGCAGGAGTAATCCGGCGGCTACCTGGCCGAACAGGGCTTCATGTACCGGGCGACACGACCGTTAACGACACCCCGGTAGCCCGATGCATCCCCCGCTAGCGAATTCCCAATAGCAGGAAGGGTGTTGGGGAATCGGGAAGTGGTTCGGCTATCTTCGTACAGTCGAAGCGAGAAAGTAGCCGACGATGACCGTAACGGGATCTGATCCGTTGATCACCATCAGGAATCTGTCATCGACTGCTGATTTCAATCAGTGCGAACAGCTCCAGGCGGCAGTAAGACTTCCCTGCACTGTTACCTCGGCCCGGTCCCAGGCCCGGAGCCGTCGGGCACGGCCTCCGGCCGGCATGCCGCTGGAACCCACACGAATTCCGTGCACGTCCCGCCAGCCGCGTGATGTGTGAAATAAGCGACCGCGTGTGACAGGTTCATCGCACTGGGAATTATCGGCATGATCGATCCGACATTGGCCAAGACGACGGCCGAGGCAGCAGAGCGGCTGAGTAGCGAAATAGTCCGTGGTTCAGAAGCCATGGAGAAAGACGTACGCAAGTTTCCGGATACTCTCCGACCGGGTATGCAGCGCTATCTGGATAGTGACCGGGATGGCACTGATTCTGTGAATTCCGTATTCGAGAGCGTCGCCGGTGACGGCGGAATCGGTCCGCCCGGCGGGTCCGCCGCCGAATTCGGCCGGAACGACGAGCCGATCCCTCCGCTGGCACATGTGAAACCCTCGTCCGAGTGCCTCACCGACTACGAAACACATCGAGTGCAGCACTGGACGCGCTTCGCGGCAGATCGTGGGCTCACCCTAGAGGAGTTCATCGCCCAGGCCGGCGATCATGCGGCGGGCCTTGTCCGTGACAGCTACGTGTGTACCAGGGTCACCGGCTCGACGCTTCAGAAGGTGCTCGATAGCGGGGAAATCAAATCGTTCTTCGACACGGGTAAAACCAGTATCTTCGACCATCAGTTGGAGGAATACGTTCCTTCGCACAAGGCGCTCTTCGGGTACGGTGCCGACCTGGTGCCGGAAGGTCGGCCGATATATGGGTATGTCACACGCGATCCGCTGGGCCGAGATCTCTACGGTGGTCGTTTGTCTGGCTATGGCGCGGCCGCAGTGGTTTTCAAGCCGCAGGTTGCCGAGCGGACAACGGTTACGCTCAACGACTCTTTAACCGTCGCAACGCACAATGACGAGATGAAGGCGGGCATGTCGCTTGCCGATCCGCTTACGAACCCGACCTCAAATCTGTTCCAGCGTAACGAAGATCCGTTCACATACGAGAACCCCGAAAGTGTGGAACCATACATCGAAGCTCAGATTCATCGAGTGACCTCCACACCATCGGGAACAGAGTTATCGCCTCTACGGACCGATTCCATTGATCGCGTCACCTTCTTTTCGGACAGGTCGCAGTATCCGCCGGAACTCTTCGACACCCTCGATTCGAGGGGAATCCCGTATTCGTTCGCCCAGGACCCACCACCGAAGCCGGCCATCAACATCGACATAGACTTCGTCTGACGATCTGCCTACCGATCACAGCCCGGAGCTGCCTACGACGAGGACGCCCACCACGAGCGACGCCGCGGCACGCAGGGTCTCAACCTGCGGCCCATTCCCGGGTGAGGTCCAGGCGGGTGGTCATGTCGAGGCGGAAGCGGCCGTAGGGGTTGATGTTCGACCAGAACAACGGGCTCAGTGCCCGGCGTTCGTTGTCGCCGACCAGATCGTGGAACTCCGGGTCCTCCAGGACGGCTTGCAGCAGAAGGGTATTGATGTGCACCATCGCCGGTTGCAGTAGATGTAAAGCGAGCATCGACACCTCGGCGTGCTCGCGGTCGGCGCCGGTGAGCTGGGAATCCTTGCCGTAGAACACGACCGTGTTGGCGGAGTTCCAGTTCTCCACCACCTGCAACCCGCTGTTGATCTCTCTCCTGAGTTCTTCCGACGCCAGATAATCGCAGGCGAAAATCGTTCTCACCGCCCGCCCCAACTCCTCCAGGGCCTGGTAGGTGGGGTGTTTCGGGCCGCCACGCCGCGAACACAACCGGCACCGACTCCACACTCCCGAAGGCCGAAAGCTCTGTCAACGACGCGGCGCCACCGTCGAGCCGGGCATCGGCAACCTGAAGAAGATCATCAACCGGTTCTCCGGCCGAGGCATGGACAACGCCACCAGCGAACTGCACCTGGCAGCCACCGCGTTCAACCTGATGAAAATCTACCGAGCAACCGCCACGGCCTGAGCCACCGGGACGCCCCGACCACACCGCGTCGCCCCGCACCTACACGCGTGTGGACCCCGTAGGCCACTTTTGACTCCGAAACCGATTCTGCAACAGGCTCTACGACACCGAGATACGCCGACTGCCTCTGGCAGCACGTAAAACGATCCACCGCCGCTACCACGACCCCGCCGACGACGCGAGCCTGGCCGACCTCGCCAAGGAGTACAGAGTCGGTCGGTCCACTATCCACCGCATTATCAGCGGCATCACACCATGGGCATAGCACCCGTCGCTTCCGGCATCGCCGCTGGTCAAGCCATTGTCGTTGTTTTCCGTACGGTTACTACCGGAACCCCAAGAGGTGTCGACAATGCAGCTTGCGGAGCTCGGCCTGGCTTAGGTTGCCGTGTCGCCGGGCTCATCTCCTGTAAGTCGTCGAAGGCGCGGACGGCCGGAGCGTCCTTCATTATTGTTTCTCTACTGAATCGGGTTGAAGAGCCGATAGTTCGGGGTGTTTGAGCGGCCGCAGCGTGACGAGGAGCATCAGGACAACCCCGGCGCCGCACCATGCCCCGATGACGATCGAGGTGGGGAACTGGTCGCTGACAGCGCCAGTGGCCAGGATCGCTGTGCCCTGGGCGATCTGGATGCCGCTGTTCATGACGCCGAAAGCCCGGGCCCGATATTCGTGCGGAAGCACGCTATTGAACAGTGCCTGAGCGGCGGGCAGCAGCAGCGACATGACCGCGCCGGAGGCGGTGACCAGGAGCAGAACGCCCGCGAGCGGCGGGTCGAGCAGCGCCGGGACTAGAGTGAGGGGGCCCGCGACCGCCAGTGGGCGGATTAGCCGGGTCCTGGTCTGCGGCTGGAGCAGCCGAGGCAGAGTCAGGCCGCCGATGACGACGCCGAGCGGGTTCGCAGCCATGATGAGCCCCTGAGCCGCGCCCCCGCTGTCGATCGCGGCTGCCCACGCCGCCGCGAGACCTTCCGGAACGATCACGAAGGTAACCGTTGCGAAGATGATGAAGGCAATGGCCCGCATCACCGGATCGCCGAAAACGACGGCGATCCCCTGTCGAGTCTCCCGCCACAGACCGCTGCGATGGGCGGCCGCGAGCGTCGCTGGTCGGAGTTTGACGTAACGGCGCAGCAGCAACGCCGAGCCGACGAAGGTGCCAGCGTTCAGCAGCAGCGCGATATGGGGGCTATAACTGGCGGTCATTCCTCCGGCGGCGTATCCGAAGATCTGCGCCAGTTGAAAGGCGGTGTTGTTGAAAGCGATGCCGAGCGGGTACCGGTCGCCAGTCAGGATGTGCGGGAGTTGGGCGGAACGGGCCGCCTCGAACGGCGGAGCGAGCAATCCACTGGCGAACAGCAGCGCCAGCAAGACCGCCACCGGCATGCTCGGAATCGCTATCAGCCCGATGAGCGCCGCTCTGGCCAGATCGCACGAGATCATCACCGAGCGCGAGGGATACCGTTCGGCTGTTGCCGCGAGTAAAGGCCCCGCAATGAGCCACGGAAGGTACCCTATAGCGAAGGCCGCCGCTGAGGCCAGCACAGACCCGGTGCGGTTCAAGACCAGCCACGCCACTGCGGCCTTGCACAGGTAGTCCCCGACCCAGGAGAGCGCGCTTGCGGTGAAGACCGCAAGATACTCCACTAGAACGAACAGATCCCGATAGCCCGCTGGCTGTTCTGCATCTGTTGTAGGCCGATTCATCCATATCTCCGCGATATGTTTAGCAACTAGGGCCGGCTCCGCCGAAAGTTGCAGGCCGGCCTGTGTCGACTCTTGGAATCACTGCCAGCCCAGATCGTCGCGGGTCATGACGCACCTCCTTCCGATATTAAAGCGGGCCAAACATTTAACATGATGAATGGCGATTCGCAACCTTCCCGCTCATGGGAGGTCTGGCACGGTTTGCCTTTGCGCTGTGAGGCGCTAGTGTGCTGCGCCTGAAATTAGGCAAGTAAGTATGTAACCTATTTTGCTGTGTCGCATCGTGGGCCTTCTGCTGTCGAGATTGTGCTGTCGGATGTCGAGCGTGCCGAGTTGGTGCGCAGGTCGGTGTCGCCGGATCGGCGTGAGGCTGAGCGGGCGCGAATCGTGCTGGCGTGTGCTGAGGGTCTTTCGAATGCCGGCGCTGCGCGGGATTTGGGTCTGGCTGTGGGGACGGTGGCGAAATGGCGGCGGAAGTTCGCCGCCGAGCGGTTGGCCGGGTTGCATGATCGTGGCCGTGACGGTCGGCCGAAGGCCGAGCTGGTGTTGAGCGATACCGAACGCGCGCAACTAGTTTCGTGGGCGCGCCGGGCCAAGACGGCCCAGTATCTGGCCATGCGAGCGAAGATCGTGCTGGCTTGCGCCGAGGGTGTGACGAACAAACAGGTCGCCGCCGACCTCGGTGTGGATGAGTCGAGTTTGATCCGGTGGCGGGGCCGCTTCGTCGCGGACCGGCTCGACGGTCTGGGTGACGAGCCGCGGCCGGGGCGGCCGCCCTCGATCCTGCTCGACCAGGTCGAAGACGTCCTCGTCGCGACGCTGGAAACGTTGCCCGGCAACGACACTCACTGGTCACGGGCCACCATGGCCAAACGCAGTGGGCTGTCGAAATCGACCATCGGCCGGATCTGGCGCAAGTTCGATCTCAAACCGCACCTGCAAGATTCGTTCAAGCTGTCCACCGACCCACTGTTCGTGGAGAAAGTTGTCGATGTCGTTGGCCTGTACCACAATCCGCCCGAGAAGGCGATCGTGCTCTGCGTCGACGAGAAAAGCCAGATCCAGGCCCTGGACCGCTCGCAACCGGTGCTGCCGATGACCGTGGGCACCCCCGAACGCCGCACCCACGACTACCTGCGCCACGGCATCACCAGCCTGTTCGCGGCGTTCAACATCGCCGACGGCACCGTCATCGGCGAACTGCACCGCCGCCACCGTGCCACCGAATTCAAAAAATTCCTGGTCACTATCGACAAAGCCGTGCCCCGCGACCTCGACGTGCACCTGGTCTGCGACAACTACCCCACCCACAACACCGCCGAGATCAAGACCTGGCTGGCCCGCCACCCCCGCTTCCACATCCACTTCACCCCCACCGGGTCGAGCTGGATGAACCAGGTCGAACGCTGGTTCGGGCTACTCACCGACAAACTCGTCCGCCGCGGCGTGCACACTTCCGTGCGCGCCCTTGAAGACGACATCCGAGCCTGGATCGACACCTGGAACGACAACCCACGACTGTTCACCTGGACGAAAACAGCCGACGAGATCCTCCAATCCCTCGCCGACTACCTCGCCAAGATCAACCCCACATCCACCAAAACGAAACAATAACTTACAGACGACATTTCAGGCGCAGCACACTAGCCGCCCGCCGAGGGGCCGCCAGGAAGAAGCCTTCCCGACATGAGCATTGTCACACGCCCTCAACGTGGGCCCACACATTGGCGTGAGCGACATCTAGACGCTGATCTTCTATGGCATCTCGCCACTGATGATTGCCTCCATTGTCGGTCTCCATGCGTTCGCTTCCAGCGAATACGCCACCATGATCGGCGACCCATCCCTTGTCGAACTGGCTCCCTCCCGCAAGGCGGACACCACCGCCGAACTCGTCTCCGAGGCGGCTTGACTGTGCCCGGCCGGTCGCCCCAGGACAACTGAACAGGAACCTGTTGGACGCTCTGGCCATTGCGCACAGTTGATTTCGCCGGATCGCGCTGATGCGGCACCCCCTTCCGCCCGACGCGCTGCTACAGACACGAGTAGTCCCCGGCAATTCCTTGCTTGGGATAGTGGACGATCCCGCAAGCCGATACCCCCGGTCATCCACGCCGGGGGCTTCGGAGCTCGGCACCTCGCCAGGGGCGGGCTTGCTTGCGTGTTGCGCCGGTCCTGCCCTCGGGGTATCGCGTGGCCATGGGGACCGTGACTGATTGTGCGTCAAGGCAGCACGCGGGTGGATCAAACGTTGCGCATGTGGTGCTATTGATCTCGCCAGGCCCGGTCTTAGCCAGGCCACGTTATCCGACTGCGGGTGATGACGGTATTCGAGGCGAATCGAGCTGGCTTCGTTCGACTTTCGCGCTACACGGAGCGATTCGCTTTGCAATTGCGGGGTCGTTGGCGCATAATCAGGGCAGCTCGGCCTGGTCCGGCTGGGCACTCAGCGCGAATGTGCAGCTTCGATGCCTAGCGTTGGACGCGGATGGGGATTCTGCGATTCATCTGCGGTAGCTGTGTGTCGCATGTGCTGATTCGACGTACCTCCATGCAGTTCACATGGATGGCGTGTTGCATCTCTCGCGTCCGCGATTTGTCCCCGATGTGCTGAGGATACGTTTGTGGAGCTGGTCCGCACCGACGATGATCTGTCGCCTTCTCACGGTCACAGATTCGCCGCAATTGGCTGTCCGACAAAGGGTTTTGCCCGTGAGCTCATCGCGATAAAGATGATCGAGCAGCAGAGTGCGAGGGTTTCCGAAGGTCATTTCGTCGCGTACTCCGGCTGGCACAAGCAGGCTGGAACGCCAATGCGATTGCGATCGAGATGAGACGCGTCACTGCCGCATCGATCTACCGATCCACGATCGACCGCCACATCCTCTGCGCGAAATCGATGGGGCTGGAAATCCCCGTCCTGGAGGGCACTGCCACCACACGAACCGCCTGAACCATGGCTAGTCCATCAGACTTTCGCACCAGTGTGGCCAACCTCTTCGGACGACCGAACATGAAGGGCCGCCAACATCGTCCAATTCCGCGCCGTCAACTGAGAGGAGGTACCAACTCAAGGATCGAAGAGCCCGGGGTATTCCCTCACTGCTCGAACACATTGAGGCACAAGGCAAAACAAAACAAAACGGCCCCCAGCTGCAACTGAGGGCCGGACAACCCGAAGGCTGCTAGTGCTAAGCAGGTCTAAGGGTAGCTCATGCGTGCGCACGCCATCAAGCTCGGTTGGAGACCGCAGCAGTTTTGGCGTGCTCACCGACCGGCTATCCCCGCTACCCGAATCATCCTTTCCCACTGATGTTTTCCCGTCGACGGAGGCAGTCGCGCGTGCCGCCTTCGCGCAGCTGGCACCGCTGCTGGCCGCGAGGCGGTCGATGCGACCGTGGGAGCCCGTCCATGGTCGCTACAGCGACCGGTCCCGCGCGCTGACCAAACGCCTGCCTGGACAGCCGGTGGCCTTGCCGCTGTATCAGCATCGGCGAACTCGGCTCCTGGGGCTGGATTTCGACGCTCGACACCACGGCCGCGACGCGGTAGAGCGGGATGTGCGCCAATGCCTGGCCTGGATCGGTGAATGCGGCGGGCGCGCGATCAGCGACCGCTCCACCAGCGGCGGCCGCCACGTTATCGTCCCGCTGCCGATCGGCACCGTCCTGACCAAGGCCGAGGTAGAGCCGATCGTGCGTCTGTTGGCCGAGCGTCTGGTAACGCTCGACATCACCCCGATGTGCAATGACCTCACCGGAGCACTCACCCCACCCGGATCACGATGCAAAGAGGGCGGGTTCCGGCAGCTCGACGGCGCTCTCGATGACGCCACCAATGCCCTCGTTGTGCGCTCCGAGCCGGGCTTCGTCGGCCGTCTGGTCGAACTTCTCGGCGGAGCACGCATCACACCGAAAGTCGGTAGCGCACAAGCTTTCACTGGTGCGCGCGCAACATGCACATCGCGCGCGGTGCAGACGAGCGCGCCAAGCGTGTCTGGCTCGCGCGCGAGCGAGAGCGCCCGACTGTGGGAAGGCACCGGCGATGATGCGCGACTGCGCACCGAATACCGGCGTCGCACCGTGATGCCAGCGACGGTGACCGCGTTCGCCGTGCGCGGCGTCGCGCCCCCGGATCGGCGCTGGCGCACGCGAAACGGTCGTCTCGACCGCTCTGCGGCGCGCCAATCCGTGCTCACCGCAGCAGTACTGCAAGGGATGTCGTTGACCGATGTCCAGGCACAGTTTCCCGCTGCAGGCGGCACATGGATCGGCTTGGCCGGGGCCTACGCCCGCTACGGGCGCGGTGCCGGTACAGCATTACGCCGTGACTGGGACAGTGCCTGCCGCTGGGCATCGGCGAACGCCCCCGAATTCCTGTCAGCCGCGCACAAGAGTTCAGAGCACACAGGGGGGTGGTGGGGGAACCATCGCGTTCGACCAAAGACCCAAACCCGGTGGCTCGCAACCGCAATCGCATGGGTCGACACGCAGTGGCCTGGTTCCTCTCGGCGAGCCAACGTCCTGGCCGTCCTGCAAGCCCTCGCATACGCGTCCGTTGTCGGTGGCGAGATCGTCGCTGGCGTACCGGTTGTCGAGCTCGGCGGTCGATCACTCTCGCTCATGGCCGGATCCATACCCGAAACCACGGTATGGCAGGTCCTCCGCGATATCCGTGACCTTCCCGGCGCTCCCCTGCTCCGCGTACGCCGCGGTGCGGGCCTGCTCGCCGACCGCTATGCCCTGGTCACGGCACGGGTTGACGGCCGCCGCCCACAACCGAGCCACACCCAAACCACACTTGCGCGGGTCGAACCTGTGCACCCGGCATGGAGCATCCTCGGGATCCACCACCGGCGCCTGTATGAGGTGATCGTGCATCAAGGCATCACCAAGCCCACCGATGTGCTGGCCGCCGCCCGCATCAGCCGCAGCACCGGCTACAACACCATCGCTACGCTCGCCATCGCTGGACTCATCACCCACTCCCGCAACACCATCGGCCCCGGCCCGACCAGCCTGGACGACATCGCGCACGCCCACGCACTCGATCACGCGCGCTCCGAGCGAATCGCGCGTCATCAGCACGAGCGCAAGATCTGGACCTGCTGGCTAGCCGCCCGATTCGACACCACCCCAGTTGCCGAACTACCCGATCCAGTACTGAGCGAGCCATGGGACACCCACGACACCGAGGACTACCTCGACTCCGTTCTGGCTGCAGGCCCACCAACGTTCTCTTGAACGAGTATCGCCAAACTGCCCTAGACTGTCACGAGGCCGAGTGAGCGCATACGACCGCCATCCGAGGCACAGCAGATCGGATGTGCGGGCCGGATCACGAGCCCTCCCGTGATGGAAAATCTGGCGCGGCCTCGTGCCGCTCGACGGGTTTGAGGTCGGCGCGGAAAGCGGCCAGGAACAGCCCCAGTTGGTCGAACACAACGTCCGTGGCCGTCTCCGCGTCACAGCCCCCATCGGCCAGCAAGCTGATTGCCGTGTTCAAGCCGGTCTTGTAACTGGTTTGGTCGTTGCGGCTGGCTGAGTCGACCGCGTGAGAGAACATCAGGACGTACTCAGCGCCGTACTGGCTGGTCAGCTCTGCGATCAACTCGGCAACTCGAGGCATCCGCATCCCTGCATCGCTGACAAATATGAACTCCGGCCGCGGACGGTAGGTCATGCGACGCCTTTCTGTTTCAGTGCAAGGGAAGTCTTCTCGGCATCCGCGTCCAGCAGGCGCTGACGGGTCAGTTCGCTATTGCGTGCGCGTGCGATGCTGGTTGCGCAGGGAGCGCCCATCTGTGCCGGACAACTTTGCAGGCTATGAGAGGGCAGTGCGGTGCTCGGAGTCCAGAGCCGAAAGGGCGTGAATCCTGCGCCTACCGCTGCTCGCGTTCCGACTCAGTAACCAACGGATCCAGGTCGAGGCTTTGCCAGGAACACCAACCCATCGACCGGGCCGTGAGCATCGCCGACGCCAAGGCTGCGGTGACCGGCCCGCGCCAGCTGTCGCGATTCGGTGCCAGATACCAGCTCGACAGCTTCGCTGCCGCGCAGGTAGTGCGCAGATCCGGCACCGAGATATCCAGATCGGCCGCCGTGTCCACCACCCGCGCGGAGATGCCGTCCTTCGTGCGCTGCTCCCGACGGTGCGCCCACAACAACGCATAGTTGTCCAAGCTCACCAACTCGACCTGGCCTTCGACCGCCGAACTCAGCGGCTTGAGGGCACCTGCCAGATCGTGGCCAGTGATCACCTCGGCATGGCGGTTGCACTCGGCAATCCGGCCGTCGAGCTCGACAGTGAGGCTCGTCTGCGAAGTTGCGTTGTTGAGGACTTCGTAGCCGAATGTGAACCCTCGTTGATCCGCCCCGAGATCTCGAGGTTCCTGCACAGAAAAAGTCGCATACACCAGCCCGACACCCGACCCCGTGACGGCTAGAGCGACCACTGTCGGCATGGCAGCGCCGGTGGACCGGCCAGGATCACCGAACGGCTTCCGCGGATTCGCGAGATTCGTTGCGCTACTCAAGATTTCGTCTCCATCTGCCATCCAATGTACGGGTTGGTTGTCGAGCTGCGCCGCATAGCGGCGAACGCGCTCAATCTGTCGTGGCGTCGACCAGCACGCCGTAAAACACCGAGACACCCCACCCGCGCCCGGCAGTCGCGGTGAACCGTCGCGGAATGGCGGCAGTGAGGACCTTGATCAGCTGGATCTGGAGATCGCTGAGCACGCCCTGGCTCGTGATTCGCCCACGATCGATCCCGCGGTGTGCGCTCACAGTGGGAGACCTCACGCGGCGCGTTCGGCGAGCACATGTTCGACCAAGGCACGCAGCGACGCCGTTTCAACACAAGAGGCGCTGCTATCGGTAGCGGCGTGTCCGACGACGCTCGTCAGCAACATCGAAGCGCCCACCTCGGGCGCCACAGCCGGATCCACTCCCGCCTTGCCCATAGCATTGGCTATGAACTTCGTTGCCTTACACCGGGTTTCACGCAGCCGGTCACGAGATATGTCCTCCGGTGCGGCGGCGCCGAGATCGAGTTCGAGCCGCACCCATCCAGAGTGTGCGGCTGCGAACAGCACCCATGTGGAGATGGTGGCGACGAGTTGACTGTGATCGCGGACCTGGTAGCGACACACATGGGCATAAGCGCGGCGAAACAGCTGCTCCAGAACGGCGTCGGCGAGGGCAGGTTTGGTCGCGAAGTACCCCATGATCGCACCGTGGGTGAGTCCAGCGCGTTCAGCGATCCGCTGAAGCGACGCCGCGGCATAGGAATCGGTGAGAAACACATCGGTCGCGGTTGCCAGCAGACGCTGACGGATCAGTTCGGAACCGCGGGCGTTCGTTGTACTCGTTGCGAAGGGTGCGCTCATGTACGACGTGCCTTACTGGTCGCGAGGGCAATGCAGTGCTGTGAGCTACGCGGGCGAGCGTGAATCCGGCCCCGAGGACCGACCCGGCTGTCAATGCTGCGCACGGGATGTGGCATAGGTGGGCAAACACCACGCGAGGAAGTCCATTTCGGTCGAGGGCTCCTCATGCACAGGCCGCCGGCCGATCTCCGGCCGCGCCGGCCGCAACCGACCCTGCCCATGCCACCAAACAGTCCTGAAACAACTTCGCGTTCGGCGCGACGGTCACCGCATGACCGGCCCCTGGAACCACCAACGTCTTCAGCCGGGCCGCTGGCGCGAAATAGGGTCGCTCCGCCTCGGCCAGGCTCACACTCGACGCGCACACCGACCGCGCACACAACGAGTCCAACTCGCCATTGACGACCAGAACCGGCACGTCGATGGCACTGGTCAGGGGCAGGATCGTGCTGGCAAGCCCGTCCAATATCGCCGCTGGACTGAACGTGTCGGCGACCTCGGTATCGTCAACAGAAAGCACGACAGGATCAGTACCCGGGCCCACGAAACTGGCTGCCCGAGTGCCCTGGCGAGTGGTCAAGTACCCCGGGTCGAGGCCACGGTCGACGAATCGTGGATCGGTGGCGGCAGGGACGAAGCTGGCCACCGCCTCCAACGTGTCGATGGGCGACACCGAGTGTGAAAACCCTTGCAGCACAACACCATCAACGTCATGGAACGCGCTGGCCTCTATCGCGGCCACACCAGCTCCCAGCGACACCCCGCCAACAATGATCGTCTGAAACTCGTATCCGGCGATTCCGGACCGCAGCGCTGTAACGATCTCATGCAGACCCTGAGCTTGGAGGGTGGCAGTCACCGCCGCACTCGGCGGTCGGGTGCTGGCGCCGGTCCCGAGCAGATCCAGGGTGAGCGTGGCAAAACCCGGGGCGTTCAGTGCGTGTTGGACGCTGTAGGTCTGCGACTGTACCGGCCAATCCCAGTAGCGCGCGTTGGTCGCCGCACCCGAAACCAACAGCACCACCGTGCTCGTCGGCCGCGCCGGACGACACACCGTGCCGCCCATCGCGCCACCCAGCACCGGCCATGACGTGGCCTCGCAAAGACCGGACACGGACGCGGGCTGATCGGCATGCCCCACAGGGGATAAGCACAGCAGCGCCGCGATCGCTGCTGTGACCGTCGAGACAATCTTGGCTCTGGCGCGGTACTTCGCTGCGGCACTATTCAATGTCACTGCCTGCTCCCATGACGAGCTCTTCGACACGACCAGTCGGCGACCACCCCCGGCATGCGCCGAGAATCAGCACGGCCCACCCGACGGCCACAACAACATCACTCACTAGCCTCGGCCAATCATGCTGGTTGAGCTGCTGATGGCCCGGGAATGGCGAAAGGTGCTCTGAACTGCAATGATTCGACTTGTCTAAGGTTGAATCGG
>NZ_JBIAFV010000035.1:0-32543 GCF_042869435.1 Nocardia sp. NPDC006982
AGCGGGCCGCCGCGGAGTGATTTCCGGGGCGGCCCGCTGGATGGTGGATCTGAATCAGGCAGCGCGGCGGGCACGAGAATGGCCCTTGACCGTCGACATCGAGACCGCCGCGTTGTGGCTGGTCACCCGCATCTCGCAGGTGACCTCACTACGCTGCGAGGATCTACGGGCATTGTGGCACAACCACATTCGCGAATGCGCGCGATGACCGCCAGGATCAGTCGCCGAGCCGACGGTGTCGTGGCCTACAGCTACGACGACTTCCCCGTGCATCCCGGACAGCTCGACCTACGCGGTGACAATTCACCGCCACTGGCTACCGCATCCAACCAGCGCACCAAGGCGGACTGCACTGACCTGGCCTGCTATGGACAAGTTGCCGGTGATCCCGGTCTGCGGCGCACCCTGGCCGATCTGTTCGGCGTGCGGCCCCGATCAGGTGCTCGTCACCGCCGGAGGCAGCGAAGCACTGTTCCTGGCACTGACCTGCACCACCGATCACGGCGACACCGTGCAGATACCGCGCCCGGCGTTTCCGGGTTTCGAGGAACTGGCCCGCCTCGCCGGTCTGCGCGTCATGCCCTACCCGGTTCCCGGCCCAGTGCCCGCGCGTGGGCATGAACCGTTGCTGCTGTGTACGCCTCACAATCCGACCGGCGTCCACACCACACCCACGGCCGCCAACAGCGGTGCCGGGTGGGTGATTTGGGACATCTCGCACATGTCGGTGACCGGCGGGCACATCGCGAAGTTCACAGCAGCATTGGGTGAGCTCGACATCATAGTTTTCAGCTTGTCGAAGCTACTGCGACTGCCCGGTGTGCGCGTGGGCTGCCTCGTAGCACGCGACACGGACCTGCTCGCGGCGGCCACCCGGACCAAGACCCATCTGTCGATGTGCACCAGCCGCCTCGGTCAAGATCTAGCGCAACGGGTTCTGGCTGCCCCGGCGACCGCGACCGACCTCGACCTCCGGATGGCACTTTTCGGTCAGCTGCGAACACGGATGCTCGACGCTGTCGCTGCCTCGGACAATCTCACCGCCGCCCCGGCCGTCGACGGCACCCACCTATACCTGCAGACGGTCGACGGATCGCACGGATGGCAGCTACCGGCCGACGCGGGTGTGGTCGGACTGCCTGGTGTGGTGTTCAACGGATCATCGTCTGCGGTCCGGCTGTGCATCGCACAACCACGTGAGGTCATCGACGAGGCAACCGAGAGAGTGCGCGTGCTGTGAGCGATGACATTGTGGTCGAGCGGTTTTCGCTGTCATACAAGTGCGCGGTCGAGTATGCGGATCAACGGTTTCGGTTGCGGGCCGGGCAGCAGTTCACGGAACTGCGCGGCGGCGTCCGGACGCGCTTTGAGCGCTTCGTTGATCAGCCACACCGAGGCCTTGCGGACAGGTTTCTCATCATCGAGCAGCAACCCGGTCAGGCCCGACACCCGTGCTGGCACCAGCCCCGACTTGATCGGCCGGATCAACGACACAACATAAAGGCGCCGTTGCCACGGCGAGGGCGACACCGCGAGTCGGCCCAGCTTTCCCAACAATGCCGGGTCGGCGACCAACGACAGTCCCACGACTCCGCCCAGTTCGTCGACCGAAAGCCAGTTGTCCAGCAACACCGCCCACCGCTCGATCATGGCAGCGGGCATCCTCAACTCGGCCAGGCGCAGCATCATCGCCGCCGCCAACTCCTCCTCATGGTCACTGCCATGCCACAACATGTCCGAAGCCTCGAACACCACCGGCGCATCCCCTCGCGATACCGAGTTGGACTTCAAAGCCGACTTCACAGCACCCCGCAGCAGCGGAATACGAACTCCCAGTACGGGTTTGCCCGGTCGACGGGCCGTGACCGTACCAGCCACATAGTCGGGGTCAGCGTGTTCACACAGCCCCCGCCGGACAACGGTCACCAGCGACGAGACCCGATCCGCGCTCTCAGCGTCCACCCGAACCAGCCTACGACCAACCACCCACACCACCCGGCAGGAGACACCCATGGCGGCCACCTCCCACGATATGACCGCGCCACGCCCCGGCGGCACAAGCCCGGTCTACGCCATCTACGGCGAACCCGACCCCGCCGCCCTCACCCTCAACGCACTACGCGAAGCCGGCACCGTGCTGAAGCAGATCCCCCTCGACATATTGGTGGCCCTCGAAACCGGCAAACCCGCACTGCGCGATGAAGCACTCACACGATTAGCGCGCCACAACGGCCGCGATCTCGCTGGCGCCGTCGGCTTCGATGACTGGTGGACCACCGCACTGAGCGCGCTGAATCCGGGATGGTCGCTGGCCGATGCCCGAAACCTGGTCACCGACAAGGCACGCCTCCACACCGCACTGCGCCACCACAACGTAGCCACCTCCGACTTCCACGTCGGCACGCTGTCACGGAGTTTCATGCTCGACGCGGTTGCCTCGATGGGGCCGCGTCCCGTGCTCAAACCTGTGACCGGCGCGGGCTCGCGCGGTGTCTACCGATACCGCGACGATCTCACCGTCGACGACAATCTCAGCCTCTACCAACAACTTCTACGCCTCGGCCACATCGACACCCAAACCCAGATCATCGCCGCCAATACCTCGGACAAGGCGACGCCGCGCTCGAAATCAGCGTGGACGCCCTCGTCTGCAATGCACAGGTGGCCCACGTCACCGTCCACGAAAAGCTCACCGCCACCGCGGTTCACCCGTTCGTCGACAACGTCATGATCTCGCCCCCGACCAACCGGCTCATCATCGACGAACTGCCACAACTACCGGACACCCTCGCCGCCGTCGTGGACACCTTGAACCTCATCGACGCGGCACTGCACATCGAGCTACGCCTACACAACCGGTGCTGGCACGTTATCGACGTCGGCGTCCGGCCCGGTGCCGGGCTCGTCGCGCACGCCGCCTGGGCGCGCACCGGCGTTGATCCACGCGTGGCGCACCTGGCCGCTTGCCTCAGCCGTCCCCTCAGCGCTGATGTTCTCGCGACCGCGGCAGGTCCGTACCCAGCGACCTGCATCGCGTGCTGCTACGTGGCGCCACAATATCGGCCCGGCATCCGCATGCAGCACCACAGCGCACTAGCCGACACGCTCCGAGCGAACTCCGACGTGATCGGATGGCATCTCAACCTCGCTGAGGTCGACGACGAGGTCTACCAGCCCGACGCCGGACTCTCCATCGGCATCGGCGCGCCCGACATCCCCACCGCACTGCACCGGCTACGGTCGCTCGTCGGACCATACGCCTACACCACTACCGCCTCCGCACCCGAACCTGTTGCCGCCCAACCATAAAGGAGCAACCCCATGCCGACCCTGCACCACCTCGCCATCACGACCGCCGAGCAGGCCAAGACCGCCCCGTTCTACGACGCGGTCCTCGGCGCCCTGGGCTACACACGCGAACATACCTCTGAACAGCTGTGCACCTGGGTCGGCCCTGTCCCGGAGATCCTGCTCTACACCGTGGAAGGCGACGACGACCGCCAGCACACCCACGGCCGACCCGGCTGGCACCATGCAGCCATGGAAGTCGAGGACCGCGAGACCGTTGAGGCCGTGCACCGCGCCGTCAACGACGGAGGCTGGACCGTTGTCCACCCGCCACGCGAATATGACTACAGCGAAGGCTATTTCGCCGTTTTCGTCACTGACCCCGACGGAGTTCGCTGGGAATTCGCACACATCCCAACGCCAACCCACTGAACTCGCCAAGTTTGTAGGCATAGACGGCTAACCGGTCGATGAGCCATGCTGCGACCTTGAACGGTTCACCCGTGGTGAATTCGCCCGCGGTGCGCGAAATCCCAAACACGCCGCGTCCAACCGGCCGATCGAGCTCCATGCGAGTCGCTGATGGCTACGCTTGGTTTGTGGAAGACCTGATACTTCAGGCTGGTGACGATCTCGTCGCTCGCATAGCGCACGAGCGAGACCCCGTGCGGGGTGTCATCGAACTCGTGTGGAATGCCGTCGATGCCGAAGCCACGACCACCCGCGTGATACTGGAGCGCGACAACGCCGGGGCCATCACCACGGTCCAGGTCATCGATGACGGACACGGCATCAGTTCCGACGAAGTGACGTCCACCTTCGGCCGAATCGGCGACTCATGGAAAAAGCGCGCCACGAAGACGAAGAACCAAAAACGCCATCTCCACGGCAAACTCGGCGAAGGCCGCTTGCGCGCATTCGCATTGGGGTCACGGGTGACCTGGCATAGCGTCAGCACCAACACTGCGGGAAAACGCCAAGAAGTCACCATCACGGGAAACCATCGCGACCGGCACGTATTCGGCTGGGAGGTGACCAACTCCGCAACCACCGAAACGGGCACGACCGTGACGATCCACAACGACGAGCAACGCTCACTCGCGCCCCTGGAGGCAGACACCGCCCTGGCGACACTGCGAGCCCACTTCGCTCCGATCCTACTGAACGAGCAGAGCAACCTCACCATCGTCTACGACAACATCCCACTCGACCCTTCCCAGGAAGTCGTTCACGACCAGGTTATCCCACTCACCTTCGGACTGACCAAAACGCACGAGGCGACCGTGCGCATCATCGAATGGCGCTCCGGCAAGCACCGCGCCATCCACTTCGGCCCCAACACCGACCATTTCCCATATGAAGAGTCCGGCACCGACATCGAGCCCCAGTTCACCTACTCTGCGTACGTCACATGGGCCGGATTGGGCACCGATCAACTCGGATTGCTCAGGCTCGGCGACATGGCTCCGGAACCACTGAGTCAGCTCTGGGCCGGAGTCCGCAAAATAATCCGAGAACACTTCGCTCATCGCCGGCGTGAACGCAGGCGCGAGCAGATCGTCCAATGGAAGGAAAACGGCGCATACCCCTACCAAGGGGAACCCGCCAGCGACCCGGAACGCGCCGAGCGAGCGGTGTTCGACGTCGTGTCGGGCACCCTGGTCCCCCACATCTCAAGGAATAGAAACAGTGCACGCCTGACGTTGACGCTGCTCCGAGATGCATTGCGCCAGAATCCGGATCAGCTGACAACGATTCTCCATGAAGTCGTGTCGTTGAGTGAAGCCGACCGCGACACTCTCACACGGCTTCTCAGTGAAACCACGTTTTCGGCCATCATCCGTTCGGCGAACCTCGTCACCAGTCGACACAAGTTCCTCGCCGGACTTCAACACCTGCTGTTCGATCCCCATGACGCTGGTCAAGTGGGCGAACGAGACCACCTCCATAAGATCTTGGAACGAGAACTGTGGATCTTCGGCGAGGGCTACCACCTCATGAACAGCGAACGAGGCCTCACCGAAGTTCTTCGCACCCATCTAAAACTCGAGGGACTGCCCACCAACGACATCAGGCCGGTCAAACGCTGGGACGGATCCACCGGTCGAGTCGACCTCCACCTCGCCGCCCAATACAAAGAACACGACCGCATTCGCCACCTCGTGGTCGAGCTCAAAGCGCCTGGTGTCACGCTGAGCCAGACCGAGCTCAACCAACTCGAGAGTTATGTTCACACCATTCGCACCGAGGCGGCCTTCGCTACGGAGAAATCCTCGTGGGATTTCATCCTCGTCGGCACCGACTACGACGACCTCGTCGACGACCGTGTGTCAGAGGGATACCGAGAAACAGGACAATTCCTATCTCCGCCCGCGAAACCGGGTCGCCCGACCGTGCGCGGGTTCGTCCGTCGATGGCGAGACATCATCGACGAAAACAAGCGGCGACTGGACTTCGTGACCTCCACTCTCGAACACGACCCCTCCATCACCGAAGGACTCCAGCACGTTCGCGATCAGCACGGAGACCTGCTGCCCGCATCGCTACTGACGTCTGCGGCAAATACACCGGTCGCGTGACGCCCAGATCGCTTCCTCCCGCACTGCCACGATCCTCGCCCTGCCCCCGTGCGCAACCGACGGCCTATGACCTGCACATGTGGAACCAAACCGACTCCGACCGGTCAGCGAGAGCGCATACCGATACGATGGCTAGTAGCAATGCCAGTCGCTCACCATCGGATATCGAACTCCCGCACCAGTTTTCGTAACCGATCCCGGTCCTGATCTGTGGCGGGTTCCCACATGTCCGACGCAGGCAACAACATGATCTCCGGCGACGGCGCCTAGTCGACGTCAATCTCGAACCGGATCCTGCCCACTAGATCACCAGCCTGGGTGACGACCAGCTCGGTCAGCTCGCCGATGATTGGCTCGGACAAGCGGATTCCGAGCGCGCGCTGCCACAAGGGCGTGTCGGTCCCCCAGCACGCCCGCCTGGGCGGCCACAAACAACTCATCGTCGCCGGTCTGCAGACCAACGTGTGCGTCGAAGCTACCGTGCGGGCAGGCCTTGAGCACAACTTCGAGGTCGCCGTCGCCGAGGACGCCGTAAGCACCGATGGGCCCGCACTGCACTACGCAGCACTGAACTCGATGCGGGTCCTCTACGTCGCAGTCGCCCCATGGAGGGACCTGATAGGACCCGCTGCCGCCTGGGATACGGCCTACACCACACCGAACTACTGCCGCGATACCGCGTACTGGACCGACCCGATCACCGCCCCCACATCCACCATGCCTGCCACTGAGCACATATAGCGACCGATCCACGCACAGGCGCGGCGTCGCGCCTCAATACTGAACGTGTGCGCCCAATGACCTTCGGTCACCGGTGGCAGGCCGCGCGCCCGGCCGCCGCGTTTCGCGAGTCCATGCGTAAACGCTCCGTGAGACCTAGTAGATCCGAAACGCGCGACGGTCTCTGCTGCCCAACGCATCCACCAACTCGACAGCGAGTCTCTCCTGGCTGCTCGTCGCCTGTCGTTCGCAGCGGGTGACGAAAGTGCTTGCTGTTACGGTGTTTTCGCGGCGCATCGGGATTTCGACTCACGCGCGGGCTCGCCGACAGGAGGTGCACCCGTGCAGGCTTCGGCTCGAACGTCGAGCATCTGCACTTGGGCCTCGACGGCATCGACCGCTGCGAGTTCCGGCCGTGTCACCCTCATCGCGCGATCGGGCCAGCTGGGTTCGGCCGCGGCGATACCTGTTCACAGCGGTGCTCAGGCTGCGAGCTGGTTTAGCAGGGTCCGGAATTCGTCGGTGGGATGCAGCTTGAGGGCCTTGTCGGCTGGTTCGACGTACACCGCCAGCTCGATATTGCCGTCATGCCATCGGTACAGGTGCGGACTGGTCGGCCACGGATCGTTCGCGAAGTGGTGCGCAGTCAGCGATGCCAGGATCTCCCCGGCCGCGAGCACGTCGACACCCTCGATCGGAGCGGCGTAGATGCTGAGTTCCGCGGGAACGGTGAATATCGCACCGGCTCGGCCGATGACGTCGGGATAGTCACCCAGCCAAAGTGCATGGGCGCTGGTGTAATCGTTGCCCTTGAGCAGGAACCAGGGCGGGGCGTCCTCGGGAAAGTCGGCCCGCTCGACGTCCAGCAGACCATCGACGCGTGTGTTGCGCTCCGCGAGCGCGAATACCTCGGTCTCTTCGACTGGCCAGCCCGCAAGCTGCCGGTAGGTCACCGGAGAGATGGTGTGCACACTGTCGAGCACGATGCGCTGCACCAGCCCCGGGGCCAGCGGCCTGCACACGCACGCAATTTGGTCGTGGACGCTGTCGGGGTATAGCCGGGTGCGCACCAATGCTTTCACATTGGCGAAATCCATTGCCTCCAGCGGTTCGGCGTCGTCGACCTCGCCGTGACTGAGTCCGGTGCTGAGGTGGTCGGCGACCAACGCCGTCCAGTCCCCCTGTGGCGCGGCGGCGACCTCGCGGATCAGGTTCTCCAGGTAATAGACCGTGGTCCCGGTCGGGCCGGTCACCGTCACCTCGCCGTCGGCGATCACCTGCGCGGTGTAATCGTGCAACTCGGCTGCGGTGCAGAACAACTCCGTGATCTGTCTCCGAACATCACTCACCACTCGCCCTCCCACCAATCGGTGCAGGCTGCAGTGATCGAGATAGCCTGCCGGGCGAGCGTATCGGCCAACACCGACACAATCCCGAACGCGGAAGCTGGCGGCAGACCAGTAAGCACGTTTCGCGTCGCACGTGCCAAACCCAATGCCGGACCTCGCCGATACGTTCATGTGGACGCCCAAGCACGCCCCTTTGGGCGTGATCGAGAAAACCGACACCCGAGCTGTTTACGCGCCGAAGGCGCGCAGTGGGCGGCCTAATCCTTGTCGAGCATGGCAACCGCAACGATTTCGATGGACGATGCACTGTGACTAGACGCCGCCCACCACATCTAATGGGACAAGCGGCAGCGCCGATCACCGCGGCGGACCGCTGCGCGATGTCGTCCGGCGCAGACCCGATTCCGCAGGGCTGCCACGGACCTGCTGCCGCCGCCGGAGCAGCCGTTCCATAGCGGCTTCGCGGCGCGGCTCACGCCAACGCGAACCATTGATCCTCGAACCCAAGCCGACGCTGCAACCGGGCATACGGCGTCGACACCAAGATCAACCGGCCAGGCAATGTCGAAGCCACTGCACAGATCGCAGCGGTAATCTCAACAAGCGCAAGGCCGTAGGCCCTGGCCTTTTCAGCGCGGCCGCCGCGCTCGACGGCACGCAAATCCGCGTTGAGGTGCGCGTGCAGAGCGGAGACTGAGTCTTGTGAAATCTCCTCCGCCCGATGCCAATCAGCCACTGCGGGTGCCGCAATGCTACGACCACGCGATTGCACATCCTCAGCGATGCGCTTTGCCAAGGCGAGATAGCGGCCAACCAGATACGCTGGATGAAACTCATCGCACTCAATACCCCCGCTGGCGCCAGACACTGCTTCCCTTCCCCTCACCCGAAAGATGTTGCAAGCCAGCATTTCACACAAGATCCATCGCGCGGTTGCAATTGGCCTGATATGGCTGACCCGGCTGACCGCCGACCACCTACCCTCCGGCGGGTGAACGAGCCCGTCTGGCTGTGGTGGTCGGGCGTCGACGCCACTGCCGACGGTGAAGACCGCTGTCGGCGAATGTTTCTGCGCCGCTTCGATAACGGGCACACCTTCCCGACTGTTCAAGCAGACACTTGGCTGGACCCGGCCACAGCTGCGCAGCCCCGAAGCGACCGACCGCTGGACCTGGCTGCTCCTCGCCGCCCACACGTACCGGGCCTCGGCGCAAAGTCTGAGTTCGACACGTAGACTCGCGTGGACTTGGATTCGCGTGTCAACGGCCAGTCGGTAAGAGGCTTGGCGCTAGACTTCTTTCTCGGCGATGGCTTAAACCAAGATCGCGTTGCTGGAATCAGGTTCGGCTTGCTGCATCCGCTTTCAGACACGGCTCGTGGCTGCGGTGACAGCGTGGTTTTGCAGGGGTGAGATGAACGCACGTCATTCAGCCGATGAGGTTGCCGCGGCTCTTGGCGCATCTGATGCGAAGTTTCTCGGTAGGGGCACCTTCGGCGATACTTGGCGAGTCGGCGATACCGCGGTCAAGGTGATCTGCGAGGACGGCTACCCTCCGGAGCGCGTTCGACGTGAAGTCTCCGGGTTACTGAGGGTATCGAGCCCCTTTGTAGTTCGGTTGCACTCTGCGGATGCAATTAGACTGGGCGGCAAGGACCTTCCAGCGCTGACGTTCGAGTACATCGACGGCGGCGATCTGCAGCAGCGCATCGAAACTGGGGAGCGACCCGACTCGACCCAGGTCACTACGTTGTTGACCGGTCTGCTGACCGGTGTGCATGCTCTGCACAACGCGGACGGCACAATCCATCGCGATATCAAACCGGCGAACATCGCCCTCCGCGGTGGGCAGTGGGATCAGCCAGTGATCCTGGACCTCGGCCTGGCGAAATCGGCGTCCGAGACAACCTTCACCCAGTACCCCGGCCTCGTCGGTACCGCCACGTATATGGCACCAGAACAACTGGCCGCACGTCGCGCGAGGAAGGCGGCCGACCTCTTCGCGGTAGGCGTCACGGTCCGTGCCGCCATCGCCGGAGAACACCCGTTCCTGCGACCCGACCAGACGTACAGTTACGACCAGGCGATCGAAGCTATCAAGAAGGGGCCCAAGCCTTTACCTGTCAGCCTCCCTGCTGATACCCGGTCGGTCCTCGACAGGATGGTGTGCTTCGCGGAGCACGACCGCGGCAGCGCCCGATCCAATCTCAAGCGGTTGGGGGTCAACCCATGATGGACGACTCGAACTTCGGTTCCGACGATGAGGGCGACGACTCGTATTCCCCCGACATCGGTCTCGATCCGATCGAGATGGCGGGAACACCGGACCGGGACCCGTTGCGCGTCGCGGCACCCGCGCCCTCGGGTTCTGGTTGGGTGGTACTGAGCGGCCCAGGGGCCGGCAGCACTGTCCTTCCTGCCGGATCAGCCGCACCAGGGGAATACCAGCTCACGACAGCCTTGCCGAGCCTCGACGAAGCGCTCAGCGGGAAGTCGCCGCTGATGATCGTGCATTGTCCGCACCACCACCGCGGATCGATCCCTCGGCTACTGGCATCAGTCGTAGGCGCATCGGACAGCTTGCTCGCAATAGCCGCTGCCGTGCTTCTTCCCTCCGCCGCGCAACCTGCACATGCCCAGTGGCTCGACAGTTGCCAGGCTGCCTCGATCCGAATCGCTGATCCCGCCTGCTACCTGCGCGATGCGGACCTTCTCAAAGTGAAAACGATCAACACATACGCACCCAAGCGAGTGCCCTACCTCCTTCGTGATGAGCTCGATATCGCCGAGGTACTCGACGCGCAACGGGCGGTGGGTGCGAATCTGTTGCTCTCGTCGGGGCAGGCATTGGACCCCGCCGACGCCGAGAGTTCGCTCGATATCGCCTTCGAGCAGGCAGATGACGCACTCGCGCAGCTGGGACCTGCGGAGCGACTCGCATTGAACCTCACCATATCCCAGCAATGGCTGGCGAATCCGATTCTGCGGGATGCGTTGCTGGCGCGATTGATCGACCAGGATCAGTTCGATGTGTGGTACATCCGGGTGCAGTGGCCGTCGTCGTTGCCGACCTTCCATCAGCCGGTCGATAGGAAACTGCTCGACGGCTACAAACGGCTCGCTCAGTTGGCATCCGATGAAGACCGCGTGCTCTTGTTGCCCCAAACGGGTCTGACGGGCTGGCTGCAACTCGGGTTTGGAGCTACAGGATTCGGCGCAAGCCTCGCCGGTGCTGGACACGCGTTCCGAGAGGAGTCCCGCGGCGGGAGCGGGTACGTCGAGCGGGTTCAGCGGTACTTCGAGCCATTACTGCTGCACACCGTCGAACGCTCGGCACATGCGGTGGTCTCTGCGGACGAGCAATACACGCAGTGCACTTGCCCTTATTGCCCGCTGCTGTGGAGCAAGCCGGATTGGGATCACCAACTCGCAGAGCTTCATCACCTGTATTGGATGGGTCGCCTCGCGGCCATCGAAGTGACAACCGGTCGGTCCCGTCCAGCCGCGGTACGCCGCACTGCGCGTGCGGCCCAAAAGGCCGCCGCCGGGCTGCCCCTGGTCGGACCTAATGTGCCCCGACACCTACCAGTCTGGGATCAGATCCTGTAGTCGCGAGGAGCGTCCGCCCGAACACGAACGGCAGTTCGCCTGACACCTGGCCAGCCTGGTGCAGCGCCACCGACCGCTCGACAAGAAGTTCACGCTCGAATCTGCTGGTGCGCGGAGCGCCGGGTTTGATGCAATGTCTCACGGTGCCGTCGACACGTACGGTGGCCAAGCCGACACCATACGCACAGAACCAGTCTGAATTCCTTTGTGCCGCAGCAGCGGATGCGTCATCGAGAGCTATCCACGCGGTGTCAGCGACCGTGGTGTGGCGAGCAGCCTGTGCCACAGCACCACGCCAGTCACGCAGCTTCGCTTCGATTGTGACAACGCGGCGCGCGAGGGACCGGTAGCGATAGGTCGGCTGCCATCCGTGCGCGACTTCGCGCAAGTGTCCGCCTTCCACCAGGCGCGGCAGCACCGTTCTGCGCAGATGCGCAGCCGTCACACCGACACATTGCGCGAAACAATTCGCTGTCCAGGTCGTGGCCATCGGATTGCGAACCTGGGCGGTAGTCACCATTACCCGCACATCGACGAAGTCCTCAAGCGGCGCCTCGCCGACCCTCGCACGCCAGGCTCGGTCGTCGAGTTCGAGCATCACGATGTCCGGAACACCTGCGGTGCAAGGCACTTCGAACAGCACTGTCGATTGCCGACCGAATCCTGACGCTGCATCGATGAGGGGTTGAAGCATATCGGCCTCAGCCCTGAACTGCGGCTGGCTCGCCTGTGCTACTGCCTTCACGTCAATAACCCTAGCCATCCTGCGCCGAAGTCTCGAGTATTCGATGATTACGTTCCCGTACCGCTGTCACCGACACGCGTGTGTCAGTCTGCTGATCCGCTGCGCACGCATGAATGCATCGTTGTCTTCTGAGCCGAATGATCAGCTCATGTGTTTGTCCGACCGCCAGCCAATGACGGCTTGCCCCTGCGCGCGACTCGCGTGACCCCGAAAACCCCTCTCCAGTAAGGTCGCGCCACCGCCACCGGGGGAGTACATAGTCCGGTCAACAGGGCGCCGCTTGTCCCTCGTCACTTCGAGATCCTTTTCCAGGCAAGACCCCCACGCGGCTCGCCCTTTGATCGACATGGACGGAGTAGCCACCACAGACTGGCTGCACGCAGTCACAGACCCTTGTCCGCCATGCCGATCGGCGTGGGCAATCTGGCGCGGATTCCGGCCGGCGCATCAGTCGGGACCCGGCCTAGCGCCGTGTCCATCCGCTTCCACTACGCATCCTCATTGGGGGTCTGCGATGCAACTGGTGGCCGGACAATCGCGATAGAGCTGGACTGGGCGAACTGGTCATCGTTCCCATCGTCACCGGCACCGGTCGCCGCAGGGGTCCGCCGCGGTTGAGCTACTGCTGTCAGCTGAACTGGTCGATTGCGGATCGATAGCCACGATTGGCTCTTTCCACGGACCGTGAGGTCAGCTGTTCGCGAATCCCAGTGGCGTGTCGCCGCTTGCGCCTCTTCGGAGATGTTCGCGAATGTCGACGGCGGGGTCCGGTCAGCCGAGCATCCATCACCTGCCGAGAAACACGCGCCGATGCCGAGTTGAGGACGTTCCAGTGCGCAGACTTTGCACGCCCTATGAATTGGCGCTGCACGGTGCCAGGCTCGGGTCCGGTCAGTGATAGTGCAGCGGCTGGCCGCATTTCGGGCAGCGACCCTCGGCTTTGAGGTGTGCTTCCTCCGCCAGGGTGCCGGGCAAGATCGCCACCAGGGACTCGCGACACGCCGGGCCGTGCTGACTGACCCTCCGAAGCGGCGGATGTTGCCGTGTCCATCCGACGTAATGCAGTACCGCTTGCATGGTGTCGGCATCTCGCAGCATGGTCGGCTCGTCGAAACATGCGATGTAGAGGTGCTCGGCGTGAGCGCGGCAACTACCCTCGCACCGGTTGCGGGCCAGCGGGGGTATCCCTCCATAGTCATCGGGCGCAAGCCTGTTCCGCACAGGCAGCAGCGGGAGCTCGGTCAGCGGTGTGCCGCTCCAGACTCCGTGCGGGTCACGACCGTGTGCAGCCAGGTCCCCGATCAGCATGTCGTACCGTTCGGCGTTGGTCGCGCACGAGTCCAGAGCCGCGGTCCGGTGAAGGTATTGCGCTGTCGCGGCGGCGATCCGTGGCTCCCACTCGGGATCGTCGCGAGGCATGCACCTGCACCGGGCCGTGAAGGGGACCTCATCCCCAAAGGAGCCCTCATAAGTGGCGATTCGATCTTTGCAGAACCTGCACACGACCCCACGGGGACACTGCGGCTCGGCGCGCGTCGTCGTGTCTATGACCATGGCGTGGCAATGCTGGCAGATCATGCAGAGCCCGCCGGCCAGCGCGAGGAGATCGTCGAGCTGGAACAAGTCCAGCTTGTAAGTGGACTCCCGCCTGGCAATCGCAGCCGCCGACAGAGTGAGCATGCATCCCCCGGCGCAGTTGCGGTGATTGTCGCGATCGACAACAGACCCCATAGCGCCTCACGCTAGCCGAACGCACTGACACACCGAGCACCTGCAACATACGGGACCGCGACACAGGTGGCCCCCGGGTACAGCGACCGGCCCGGAGTCGAGCCGTCCACGCAAACCCGCACACGCGCCTCGCGCTGCTGGTGACCCGCGCCCGGGGGCGCTTGGGCGCGAGTAGACAGGGGCTTTCCCCCAAGGGAGCAGTAATGCCGGTCAGGGCAACTGGGCACATGGAAATGCCGCTGGGTGGGCGTCCGCCGGAGCCCGTCGGGCGCTGTCGTAGTTGTTCGTGAACGACGCCTCTTGCCGACTGACGGCGGCGTCGAGATTCGTGAACAACCGCCGTCAGAGATGACGCAACGTCGAACATAGAGAAAGCGATCGACTGCGCAATCCCGTGGACTTATCGTCTGCCCATGTCGGTCAACGGTCCCAGCATCGGTAACGTGACTCTGCGCTCCCCTCGTAGTTGCGACGAGCAGGTCGTACGCGCAGCCCACCAGGTGATGGCTGTCGAGGACGGCTTCGACTTCGCTCTCGGTCTGCAACCGGCGATGGACTGGAAGCAGTACCTCGATGTGCTCGAGGACTACCGTCGGGGCCGTAACTTGCCGAACGGCATTGTTCCCGCGACCTTTCTGGTCGCCACCGTCAACGACGTAATCGTCGGCCGCGCCGACATCCGGCACGCGCTCAACGACTACCTGGCTCGCAGAGGTGGACATATTGGTTACGCCGTCCTCGCCGAACACCGACGCCGAGGCCACGGCCGCGCTATCCTGCGGCAGAGTCTCGATCTCGCGCACCGGATGGGCATCGAGCGGGTGTTCATCACGTGCGACGAAGGCAACGAGGGAAGCCGCCGGATCATCGAATCCTGCGGCGGCACACTGGAATCGGTTGAGCCGTGGAGTGACGGGACGCTGATCCGACGCTACTGGATCTGATGCGGGGCACTGGGGAGTCGATGCCGGGACGTGTCAGGTTGGGGCACGTCCACGGGCAACACTGTAGGTGGGAGGCAGGGGCATTGTCGGAGTTCGACCGTCACTTGGACGAGTTCACGTCATATCAGGAGACACCGTGGGGTCGACTGAGGTATGAGCAGGCGTTCTCTAACCTGGCCCGGCACTTGCCGGATCGTCGGGTCCGAGTCCTGGACGCAGGAGGCGGCAACGGCATCGACGCGGTGCGGCTGGCACGGGCGGGCCACCACGTTACGGTGCTGGACACTTCGAGCCGGTCGTTGGACGCCACGCGCGCACGCGCTGCGCAAGCCGGTGTCGAAGACCGAATCGAATGCCATGCCGCCGACATACGCCAGCCGGCATCAGATCTGCGCGACCGGCTCTATGACATCGTCTTGCTGCACAACGTGGTTCAGTACATCGCCGAACCCGCGTTGGTGATCGGCGAGTTGGTGGGACTGCTCAGCACCGGTGGGCTGATGTCGATTCTGGCGCCGAATCCCTTATGCGACCCATTGGCCGCCGCGGTCCGCCGAAGCGATCTCGACGAGGCGCTGCGCTTGTTGGACACCCGCCAGCGTGAGTCGGCCGTCTACGGTCTGGAATACGCTTCCCGCACAGCAGACGAAGTCGTCGGATACGTCCTTGGCGCGGGGATGAATCGGCCGCGCCGTTACGGGGTCCGTGCCGTGTGCGATCTGATCGCCGACGACGAAGCCAAGCATGATCCAGCGTTCTTCGACAAGCTGCTGCGGTTGGAGAACGCTGTGGCCGACCGCCGCCCGTACTTGGAGGGCGCCCGGTTCTTCCATCTGATCGCCACCAAACCCGACGCGTCAACCGACCAGGCCGCTCAGATGCGACGGCGACGCGTCCCGATGGACACCGCGGGCTACGAGACACGGGTGCGCACCGGGCCGTGCTTCATCTGCGAGTTCCTCGCCGGGACAACTGGTTTCGAGCATGAGACCGTCTATGACGACGGCGAACATGTCGGTTTCCTGAACAAGTACCCGACGCTGCCCGGCTATGTGTTGATGGTGCCCCGCCGACACGTCGAGGACGTCGCCCGCGACCTGACGCCGCAGGAATATCTTCGACTGCAATCGCTGTCCACACAGTGGCCAGGGGTGTCGCCGAAGCGATGAATCCCGAACGCCTGTACCTGTTCTCGATGGGATCGGCTGACGGCAACGCGCACGTTCACTGGCACATCGCGCCGTTGCCGCCCGGCGTGCCCTACCGTGAATAGCAGTTCCACGCCGTGGCGGCAGAAAACGGCATCCTGGCGTATTCACCGCCGGAGCTCGCAGCACTGGCCGACCGCATCCGGACCGCCCTCGCGGTGGCAACGCCAGCCGGTTCAGCGACCGCGAAAAGCGGTCGGCTCGTGGTCATTCGCGGGAACTCCGGCTCCGGAAAGACAACCGTGGCCCGCCAGTTGCAGAGCCGGTTCGACCGCGGCCGGTGCCTGGTAATCGGTCAGGATGTCGTGCGACGGGAGTTCCTCCGCGAATCCGATGTCACCGGCGGCTACAACATCGACCTCCTACGCGGCATCGCCACGCTCGGCCTCGAACGCGGACTCACCGTCGTCGTGGAGGGCATCCTCACCGCACGCCGCTACGGCACCATGCTGGAACAACTCGCCGCTACCGCGGAGCGGGCATGCTTCTACGCCTTCGACCTCACCTTCGCCGACACCGTGCAGCGTCACTCCGGGCGGCGCGCCAAGACAGCCGAGTTCGACCGCGACGATATGCGCAATTGGTACCACGGATGGGACCCCCTCGGGTTCGTGGACGAGGTACGCATCGACGCGGCCCACGCTCTCGAAGACATCGTCGACACGATCTACGCCGACATCACCCCGGACTCCCCGCACGAGACCACGGCGAACGGTTCACCGTCGATCGCCATGCCCTTCGATTCCGACGCCGACCGGTGGCCACCACAGGCCGCACCACCGGGCCTACCTGTGGTGGTCCGCTGTTGGGGCACAAGCCACACCGAGCACCTGGTCGCGACCTCGTCCCGGTTGACCGACCTCACCGATCTGCCGGAAGCCGGCGCCACGGTGACCGTCGATGGTCGATACAACGCCGGGTTCGTGGCTCGCCTCGAAACCGTCCTGGCAATGAAGCTTCCCGACGTGGCGTTCACGATCCACAATCACGGCCGCGGCGGTGCCACCAGCCGGGACCTACTCGCGGATGTCACCGGGGTAGACGTCGATGGGGACCTGGCCCTGCTCGAGTGCGGAACCAATGACGTGCTGCGCCGCGCGCAAGGCCGCGATCATGAAGCTGTCGATATCGAGGAGTTCACGCGAAACTATCGAGCGATCCTCGAACGCCTGCAGACACGAGCACGGCGGGTGATCTGCCTTGCCGCACCTCCCCTCAGCCCTGAATTCGGTCCGGACGCGGTGTCGATCAACGAGGACCTGTTCACCTACAACCTCGCCGCACAGAAGACCGCCCACGAGGCCGGCGCGATGTTCGTAGACTACTGGGGCGCGTTCGTCACCACCGCCGCGCTACTGCGCGAACGCGACGGTGGCCTCAGCCCCTGGCTCGCCGACGGAATCCACCTCTCCGACATCGGCGATGAACTGATCCTGCGCAGTCTCGAAGCCACCCTCATCGGCAAGAACATCATCACCAGCCTGTTGCCGACACACACGAACGCCAACAAAGCCACTGCGGAGGTATTGATCCGGGCCGCCCGCGTCGAGGACGTGCCGTCATTGGTCCGGTTGCGCGTCGCAGTGGCGGCCGAACAGAAATGGATCGGCGCCGAACCTCCCATAGACGAAGACAAGACCGCCGCCCGACTGTCCGAGCAGATCGCCGCGGACACCTCCGGCGTCATCGTCGCCGACCACCGCACCGCCGGTGTCATAGCGATCGCAACGGCCGACTTCGCGACACCGGGCGTCGCAGAGATCACCATGATGATCGCGGCCGACCACCGAGGCGTGGGCGTCGGCAGCACCCTGCTCAACCATCTAATCGACTGGTGCAAGCACCATCATGCCCACAAAGCGACCCTGAAGGTCTGGCCGCACAACCTACCCGCGATCAGGCTCTACCACAGCGCTGGCTTCGAGACCGAAGGCACATTGCGCGCCCACTACCGACGGCGCAACGGTGAACTCTGGGACGCGATCATCATGAGTCGGCGCCTGTAGAACCCTGTGTCAATGTCGGTCGAATCGTGACCTGTTCTGTCCACGGCGTCACCGGGTCAGTATTGGAGCGTCACCGACACAGGACGATGGTGACGCACAACTGGTCGGCGTCACCATGATGAGCCTCGACGACTACTCAGACCTGACGCCCGAGCGACAGAGTTTTCGTCCCAATGCTGTCGCTTGGCTTCCGATTGTCGGAGCCCAGGACTGATCATTCCCGCAGGTTGACGAAACCCGGCCGACCATCTCGAGCGCTCGACGATCGGCCGGGTTTCGATCAGAGTGCCTGCGCGACTTCCTCAGCGATGGCCCGTGCGGCTTGGGCCGGTTCCGGCGCGGCGGTGATGGCCCGGCCGAGGACGAGAATGCTTGCGCCACTGCGGATGGCTTCGGCTGGCGTCGCGACGCGCTGTTGGTCGTGCACCGCACCACCAGCTGGGCGGATGCCGGGCACCACGGTCAAGATGTCGGGTGCCGCAGCGCGGATGATGGACAGGTCGGTGGCTGCGCAGACGACGCCGCCGCAGTTGGCGGCGACGGCATCGGCCAGTCGCTCGTTGAGCAGCGCGGGTGAGGCGTCGGGCGCGCTGGTCAGCACGGTGACCGCGAGCACGGTCGGCGCTGCGAATCCTACGCTGCTCGCGCCTTCGCCGAGTCCCTTCACCGCGGCCTCGAGCATGGCCGTTCCGCCGCCTGCGTGGACGGTCAGAAATTGGACGCCGAGGGCTCCGAGGACGGTGCTGGCCCCGTAGACGGTGTTGGGGATGTCGTGCAGTTTGACGTCGAGGAAGACGTCCATGCCGAGGTCCTGCATGGCGCGCACGGCGACACGCCCTTCCGCGCTGAACAGTTGAAGGCCGACTTTGGCGATGCCTATGTCGGGTTGCACAGCCTTCGCGATGGACACCGCAGTGTCCAGATCGCTGGTGTCGAGCGCGATAGCCAGCCGGTTTCTGACGGTCGTGGTGGTGGGCATCGAGGCTCCTTCTAATCGTTGTCGAGTGGTGCTTCGTAGGTGTCGAAGGTGATGGCGCCACCGTGTGCGGGACGAACGTTGATGACGGCTTCGATCGGTTCGTCTGTTGCGCCGTAGGTGCCGTGGATGTGTTCGATGACGATGCCGTTCGCGTCAATTCCGAACAGTTCCTGTTCGGAGGGGTTGGCGTGTCGGGCACGGATCTCGTTGGCGGTTCGGGTCACGGTGTGTCCGGCATCTTCGACGAGCGCGACGACCTGGATGCGCTCGGCGGTTTCGAGGTCGGGGGCAGCGTGGACGACCTGTTCGGGGAAGAACATCATCGTGTCCTCGGTCGCGACGTCGTCGATGAAGGTGCGGCTGTGGCGGCGGAAGACGCGCGCCCCTTCCTTAACGCCGAGCAGATGTGCGATCGGTAGGGGTGCGAATACCCATTCGCGGCTGATTGTGTCCTTGCGAATGTTGCCGTTGACGTCGCCGGCGAAGATCAGTCCGCGAGCAGCGCGGGCACGCGCGTAGCGGCCGTTCATCGGCCATCGGGTGCCGCGCAGCTCCGGCGGGGTGGCTATCGCTCGCATTCCAGGCCGGGCAATGACGAGTCCTTCGGCGACCAGTTGTTGGACAGCCCGCCCAGCGGTCTTCATGTTGACGTCGAAGCGTTCGGCCAGGTCGGCGTTGCCGGGAAGTGGCTCGGCGTCGTAGTCCCCGGCGAGCAGTTCGGCTCGAAGGGTGGCTGCGATCGAGAGGTATTCGGGCTGTTTGGCCATAGCAGAAACGTTACCGGAGTGGTAGCGGATATCCGCACTCCCCCCGCCACCTGGTACCTATCCACCTGGTGGACAACCCCCAGGCGGATAGGTACCGTGTGAGAACCAGTCAGCCCGTGCACCGCTTTTCGAGCGGGGCCACCGAGGGCAGTCGCTGGGTGGGAGGAGAGCCGGTGCGCACACCGCCGATCACACAGGAACGCCGCTGCCGCTTGCCCGCCCGGGACCGCCTGCTGATCGCGATGTGTCGCGGCCTGGATGCCCCGGACCCGATCTGCTCATGGGCGCGCGAGCTGGTCCAGTTGCATGCCTCGCGCCGGGAGTCGCCAGCGCGTGCAGCGGAATGCGACTGCCGCCGAATGGAATTCATCACTCGAATCAACGTCCTGACCAACGCTGTCGAACCGCTGCTGGCGATCACCTATCCGCAGACAATCGGCGTGCTGATCGACCGGATGGCCGCGGCCGCCGAACAGGCGATGCGTCAGCTGGCGGCGTCCGGAGCGCGCTCGGAGCGAATGCATCAGGCGTGGACACAGCTCGCCGAGCTCGAGCTCGAGTACAGCGACCTGGTCTCGAACCTGTTCTACGTCGACGAACCATGCCAGGCACACATATCCACTGACACCGGCCATAAGAGGTAGGTACACATGCTTGAGACCAGGACCGACGCCGAACGACTCGCCACCCGGTGGGGCATCGACGCCGACGACATCATGTTGATCGCGCTCAATGCGTGCGGTCTGGACGCCGATATCGGGGTGTCGCGGTTGCGGTTTCGGCTGCGGCTGAATTCCCGCCCGGACGATCAGCTGTACATGATCTTGTCGCTGGGCCGGCGCCGGTCACCGTTCAAGCTGGTCGACACGAGGATCCTGCTCGGTGGCGAGCAGGTCGCGGTCATCGACGTCGCCGAGGCCGACGACGCGGTGCTCGGGTATTGGCGCAACGAGGGCCGGGTCCTGACGTTGAACTCCAACGCGCGCAGCGCATGCACCGGCTGTGTGTTCTGCCCGAACACGCTCGAGGAGGCCAACGATCCGCGCTTGGCTCTCGATGACCTCAACGCCTACTTCTCCACGCTGGTCGACGACGGACCCGGCCGGGGCCTGTCGAGTGTGGAGAAGGTGACCGTGTGCACCGGGTGTTTTCGGTTCGAGCAACTCGCGCTGACGCATCTGCGGCAGGTCCGCGAGGCGATGACCACCCACAACTGCGGTGGGGAGATTCACTTCCTGTCCAGCGTGCTGACCACCCCCGAAGGGCTGGCCGAGGCCGCCGCGATCGGGCCGTTCCACCTGACGCTGACCGCCGAAGCCTTCACCAAGCGCGACCTGATCCTCAAGGAATCCAAGGCCGCACTCACCCCCACCGAGATGGTGCGGGTACTCGGCGACGCCGTCGCGGCTGGGGTTCGCACCGACTTCACCTACATCATCGGCCTGGACCCGCTGGATGTTGCGGCCCGGCATCTCGCCGAATTCGTCGACGTGACAACGACCTTTCCGCGATTCCAGGTCTATCAGTCCCACACCCCGATGATGGATGTGTTCCTCGCCGACGGGGCTCGCGACATCGAGTTCTACCTGGCCGCGCGCCGTGAGATCGAGGAGCTGTTCGGGCCGACCGGGCTGCGCCCGCAGCCGTGGGAGAACTACCGGCCGCTGTGGTACTTCAGCTTCGCCGACGAGCCACTGACCGGGACCAGGATCTGAAGATGACGGCTCGCACGATCACCGACGTCATCACCCGGATGTTGCCCCCGCTGCCTGCCGCCGCCCACGCGGCGGCCGAGGTCCTGCCCGACTGGGCCGGGCCCGCGCGGCGCCACCCGGCGGCCCAGCCGTGGCCGGAGAACCTGATTCGGATGGCGGTCGGAGTCGTCGACAACACCGGCGCGACAGGCTGGTTCGGGCCGGTGGCGGCGTCGGTGGCCCGGCTGGCGCTCGATCAGGTCGCTCCCGCCGTCATCGGCCGCGACCTCGCCGCCTGGCGGGCGATGGCATCGCTGGCACCGCAGGGCCGGCACCGCCAGGGCGGGCATCTGCGCCTGGCGGTGTCGGCGGTCGAGCTGGCGGCGTGGGATCTGCGAAGCCACGTGACCGGTGTTCCGGTCGGCGGGCTGCTCGCTGGTGAGCGACGCGATCGCATCCCGGTGTATGCCACGGCGCTGGGCCTCGACATCGACCACCCGCTGGCACCCGACGTCGCCGCCTGGCTCGTCAGCGAGGGCTTCTGGGCCCAGAAATGGGGGCTGCCCGGCGCGGCCCGAGGTGAGACACCGCGTGCGGACGCGGCCCGGCTGCGATGCCTCCGCGAGGCGGCCGGCGAGCAGGCCCGCATCTGCGTCGACGTCGGCGGCCGGTGGTCCGCCGACTACGCCCGCCAGATGTTGCCGGTGTTGGCCGAGGTGGGAGTGTGCTGGGTCGAGGAGCCCGACCCGGTGTCGGATGCGGACTTGGCCCGGCACGGGCTGGCGCGCGCCGCCGGTGAACACGACTACGAGCCCACCGACCAGCTGCGGACCCTCGGCGGCGATGTCCAGATCTGGCAACCGGACCCGACCTGGTGCGGCGGGCTCGCCCACACCCTGTCGATGGTGGAACTGGCCGCGCGACTGGGCATCCGCAGCCTGCCGCACGGCTCCGGCCTGGCGGTCGCGCTCGCGCTGGCATCCAGCGCACCCGCCGAGGCTGTCCCCGCGATCGAGTACCACCTGACGCTGGAACCGCTGCGCCAAGACCATCAACTCAAGCCGCTGGTGCCCGTCGCCGGGCACCTCGACGCCCGCACGGTCGCGGGGTTGACCAGCGGCTACCGCTTCGCCGAAGGAGACGCCGGTGCCGCAGCGTGAGATCCGCGCGATCTGCTTCGACATCGGCGGGGTCCTAGTGCAGATGCCCCGCGGAGTCCTGGCAGCCGAACTAGCCGGCTTGCTCGACGCGCAGGTCGAGCACGTCCGTGACCTGCTGATCGAGCATGCCAAGACCCGTCGGACGCCGACCGGTGAACTGGCGGCGATCCTCGCCACCGCGTGCGGCCGCCCGCACGCAGCTGACACGGTGGCTGCCCGGCTGCGCCTGCGGGTCGCCGATATGGCCGATCCGCCGCTGTTTCCCGATGCGATCCCCACCCTGGAACACCTTGCCGGGCTCGGCTTCCGCATCTGCCTGCTGTCGAATGCGATCGGGCCTGACCCCGCCGACCGGCCCGCGCACCCGCCGTACTTCGCTCTCGCCGAAGTGGTGCTGCACAGCTGGCAGATCGGCGCGTGCAAACCGCAGCTCGCCGCCTTCCGCGCGATCGAGTCCGCGATGGACCTGCCGCCGCACCACCTGCTCAACGTCGGCGACAGCGCCCGCTTCGACATCGACGGCGCATTGGCCGCGGGCTGGGCAGCCATCCACCTCGTCCGCAACAGCGCCGCCCCGGCGCACCCCGCCGTTGCCCGCATCGGGGCCCTGACCGATCTGGCATCTCTGCTGAGCTGAAAGGCCCTGCCCGTGACCAACATTCTCGATGAGCTGCCCTGCCGAGCCGAGTGGCTGACCGCAGCCCGCTCCGACCCGATCACCGGCCTGGTGGCCTTCCCCGACCTCTACCCGCACGCCGTTGCCGACGCCCTGGCTCGCGTCGCCGCCGAGCACACCCTGCTCGGCCTGGCCATCGGTGACGTCGATGACCTCAAAAGCCACGTCGAGCACACCAACGCCACCGACCCCGACAGCTTCGGCCACTTGGCAGGCAACGCGCTGATGACCCAGTTGGGCTCGGTGTGCCGAGGGTGGTTCGCCGACACCGCATTTCCCGCAGGATGCGTATCGACATTCGGCGGTGACGAGGTCATCGTGGCCGCTACCGGCATCACCGAAACCGGGTTCACCGCCTCGGTCACCGACCTGCGTGACCGCTGCGGCGCCGCATTGCCGTGCAGCGTGTCCTTCGCCGCGACAGTAGTCGGGCCCGGCTTGGTGTGGCCGAGCCCAGACCTGGCCGTGCGCGCGAAGTTCCTGCTCGCCGCGGTGGACCGCGCCCTGTTCGCGGCCAAAGCGGCACGCCGCAACGCGGGCGGCCCCGCCGGGGCCCTCGTCACCGTCGATCTCGCCCGGGTGATGCGTGATGCTGCCTGAACTGCCCGCAATCCCCGTCTCCACCGAGGGCAGCCTTCGCTGGCTGCATGGCCGCACCGTGGTGGTGCTCGACTTCGCCGCGCCCCGAGGACCCCACCGCGGGCGCCGCTACCGCGTCGAGCACCACCACGGGGCCAGCGGCTGTTCACGAGTGGTGTTCAACATCGACGGACGCGCCGCACTGCGCCCACCGCCCTGGGCCGCCCAGCAGACCAGCGGAACGGTGAAGCTGCGGCTGCGCCCGCTGCCGGGCCGCCGTCACCATCGCATCCCCCCGGACCTGCAACAGGCCCTGACCGCAGCCGATCTCGACCTGGACCACATCACCGAGCCCGAGCTGACCCAGATACTCGAGATGATCGTCGAAGCCGCTGACGAGCAGGTCCGCGCCGACCGCATCAACGTCGCCGTGCACGCGATCGCCCAGGCCGGCGCCGACCGAAAGGCCCGGCCATGACCGACTGGACAACCCACATCACGGCGGTCGCAGAATCGGTGACCGCCGACGAGGTCGACACCGCGCGGCGCGCCCTGGACTACCTGTGCCTGGCACAGCTGTATCTGCGCGACAACGTCACCTTGTCCGCGCCGTTGCAGCCCGGCCACGTCAAACCGGCCCCGGCAGGGCACTGGGGAGTGTGCCCACCTGTCAACGCCGTACTCGCCGCGCTGGGCCCCTACCGGCGCATGCCCGGCATCGACGTGCGGGTCGTGCACGGAGGCGGTCACGCCGGACCGTCCGCGCTCGCGCACGCCTGGATCACCGGTGCCCTCGACACCGGGGCAGACGCATTCGGCCACACCGAGTGCGACCTTGCGCGGCTGTGCGCGCAGTTCCCGCGCACCCGGTTCGGCGGGGAAATCACCCCGCTCATCCCCGGCCACGACCACCTCGGCGGGCAACTCGGGCCCGCTCTGGCGATCGCCCACGGCATGGGTTTGGACGCCCCCGGCCGGCTCGTGGTGGCGTTGATCGGCGACGGAGAGTGCGAAACCGGCGCCGCCGCAGCATCCTGGCTGGGCGCACGCGCCATGATCGGCACCGGCACCCACGGCCGCGTGCTGCCGGTCATCCTCGCCAACGGCCTGCGCATGGGCTCGGCATCGCTGCTGGCCGGCCTCGACCCCTCCGATCTCGCACACCACCTCGGCGGCCTGGGATACCAGGTGATCACCACCGGACCGGACACCAGCGAGATCACCGCCGCCATGGCCCGCGCCCTGACCAGGCTGCGGCCCATGCAGTACGGGCCGTCCACCGTTGTCGTCGTCACCGTCGACAAGGGCCACGGGGTACCTAAAGTGGTTGCTGGGCAACAGGTTGCGCATACACCCCGAGTGCACAAGGTTCCCCTGCGCAACCCGCACGAGGACAATGCGGAATTCGTAGCGCTGGAGAGCTGGCTGTCGGGCTACCGCCCTGGGGAGCTGTTCACTGGCGGGACGCCGACCGAGGCTGTGCGCCGGGTCCTCGCACCTGCCGCAACCAGCCGGGTAGAACTCAGCGCACCGCGAGGCTGCGTGGCCACCGCCCGTGCGGTCGCCGACCAGGTCGCCGGACTCGACTTCGGTGCCGCGATCACCCGCACCCTGCGCCAGCTGAACATCGTCTACGGGCTGAGGGTGTTCAGCCCGGATGAACTGGCCTCCAACCGAATCAAGCTGGGCGCCGCCGATTCCGGCTGGACCATCGAAGTGCTCAACGAGGAGCTGTGCCACGCCTGGGCCCAGGGATACCAGGCCACCGGCAGGCGCGGCGTGGTCGTCAGCTACGAGGCGTTCGCCCCGATCACCGCCTCGCTGCTGGCCCAGCAGCTGCTCGCCCACCGGCTCGCCGCGGCCGCCGGACGCCCACCGGGCCCGAGCCTGGTGTACCTGCTGACCAGCCTCGGCTGGCACAACACCATCACCCACGCCAACCCCGGCCTCATCGACATCGCGATCGCCACGGCCGACCCCAGCGTGCACGTCTACCTGCCCGCCGACGCCGCCCGCACCGCGGCCGCGCTCACCTTCACCGTGCGCAAACTCGGCCGCGCCAGCCTGATCATCGCCTCCAAACACCCGATGCCCGCTCATCCGCACACCACCGTCGAAGCAGAGCTCCGTGACGGGTACGCCCTCTGGACGCACATCGCCGACGACCCCGATCCCGAGATGGTGCTGGTGTCGATCGGCGACATCGCCGCCCGCGAACTCACCCGGGCGGCAGGAGCGGTCACCGCTACCCGGCCCGCTGCCCGCCTGCGGTATCTGCACATCCACGACCTGACCAGCCTCGGCGCACCCGGCCACCGCGACGCCGCGATCGGAGCCGCCGACTTCGATCGGCTGTTCCCACCCGGGATCGCGATCCTCATCGCCACCACCTGCCACCCGGCCGCTGTCCATGCGCTGCTCGGGGAACGCGGCGCGCCGCGCACGGTCATCGTGCGGGGCTGGACCAACCCGCCCCGCCCGATGACCCACGACGAACTACTCCACCACACCGGGATCGCCGCAGCATCGCTGCACGACACCGCCCTCGCGCTACTCGACAGCAACATCGGCGACCCACTCATCAGGCAAGGAGCCCGCTGAATGACCTACGACCCCAGCGGCCTGTTCACCGGCGCCGCCCCCTTCTACGCCCGGTACCGGCCCGGCTACCCGGCCGCGCTGTTCACCACCTTGAGCGAACGCTTCGGTCTCGACGGCACCCAGCAGGTGCTCGACCTCGGGTGCGGCACCGGCCAGATCGCGCTGCGCCTGGCACCGCTGGTCGCCCACGTGCACGCCGTCGACCCCGATCACCAGATGCTGCACGAAGGCGCGAAACTCGCCACCGCAGCCGGCATCAACAACATCAGCTGGCGCGACGGCGACTCCTACCACCTCGACGACCTCGACCTGCCCGAACTCGATCTGGTCACCATGGGCGCCAGCTTCCACTGGACCGACCGACCCGCACTACTGGCCGACCTCGACCGCCGCCTCACTCCTACCGGTGCGGTAGTGCTGGCCAGCGGCGGGCCTCCGGCAACCGCGATCGAGCTGCCCTGGGTGGACGTCGTCACCCAGGTCCGCACCGCCCATCTCGGCCCGCAGCGCCGCGCCGGCGACACCACCTACACCCATCCCCGCCTCACCCACACCGAAGTCCTGGCCACCTCGGCGTTCTCCGACATCGACATCACGACCTGGCACTGGGACTCACACCGCGACATCGACTCCGTGATCGGGCTCCAGTTCTCCTTCTCCTACAGCGCGCCGGGCCAATTCAGCGACGAGTCCGCCCGCGCGGCATTCGAGCACGACCTGCGGGCCGCGCTGGTCGACCGGTTCGGACCCGACGCCGTGCTCACTGAACATCTCACCACCGAGCTGATCATCGCCACCCGCCCGAACGGAGGGTCATGACCCGTATCCCGCTCCGGATCACTCCAGCCGCTGCTGCCGACACTGGTCGTGTCGTCGTCGAATGGATCATGAGCAGCGTCTGCAACTACGCCTGCCACTACTGCCCGATCTACTTGCACGACAACCGGGTTCGCTGGCCCGACTACGACTCGGTGCACCGCTTCACCCGCACCGTCGCCGAGCACTACCGCGGCCGCGACATCACCTTCCTGCTCAGCGGCGGCGAGATCACCCTGTGGCCGCAGCTGCCCCGCATGGCCGCCGACCTGCGTGCCCTCGGCATCGACGTCGCGGTCCTGTCCAACGGCACCCGGCCCCTGCCCTGGTGGGCCACCCACGCACCCGCCTTCGACCACGTGCTGCTCAGCTACCACCACGAACGCGCCGAACCCGACCACTTCCGCGCCGTCGTCGACACACTCGCCCCCGTGACCAGCGTCGATGTCAACGTGGTGATCGACCCCGCCGCCTTCGACACCACCATGAACCTCGCGGCGACCATTCAGGCCGACGGCAAGGCGCCGGTACACCGCAAGATCATGTTCCTCGACGGCTGGGCGCGGGCCGCCGACTACAGCCCCGACCAGCACACCGCGCTCACCACTGCTCTCGCCACCGAGGTCGACCAGCCCAGCTCCCGCGAAACCGCCCTGCTCAAAGGTGACCTCGACGTCGAGTACCACGACGGCACCCGCCAAATCCTGACGCCGTCGCAGATCATCGACACCGGCTCCAACCGCTGGCCTGGCTGGACCTGCAATGTCGGCGCCGAATCGCTGTTCATCCGATTCGACGAGATCTGGCCGGCATCCTGCCGTGAGGGCGGGCGCATCGGATCGATCTTCGACCCCAACCTGGCACTGCCCACCGGGGGCATCACCTGCACCGCCGGGTCCTGCAACTGCATCGCCGGAATCAAGGCCACCAAAGCCGCCCCGACCGCCGTCCCCCACTGATACCCGAGGTGAGAAGCATGTACACCGTTGCCGACCTGCGCCAACTCCACCTCGAAGTCTCCACCCGCTGCAACGCGGAATGCCCCATGTGCGCCCGCAACCTCTTCGGTGCCACCGCCCCCGGCCTCACCGAAACATCGATGACGCTTGAGCAATTCCGCACCTGCCTGCCCGAGGATGTCCTGGCCCAACTCGAGATCGTTGATATCTGCGGCGCCTACGGCGATCCCGCCATCGCCCCCGAACTGCTCGATATCTGCCACCACATCCACGCCACCAACCCGGCCACCGGCATCCGCATCTACTCCAACGGCGGCCTGCGCACCCCGGCCTGGTGGGCGCAGCTGGCCGAAATCCCGGGTATCACAACGGTCTTCGCCATCGACGGCTTGGCCACCAACGGTGTGTACCGGCGCAAGGTCGACATCGACAAAGTCCTGCGCAATGCCGCAGCGTTCATCGACGCCGGCGGCCGCGCCCAGTGGGACTACATCGCGTTCGCCCACAACGAGCACGAGATCGACGCCGCCCGCGCCCGCGCGACTGAACTCGGATTCGCCGAGTTCAGCGTCAAGAAGACCGCCCGCTTCCTGCGGCCACTGTATGAACCCGCACCCGAACTGCGCCCGGGTGACGGCATCGACGCCGCACCGATCTACGACCGCACCGGCGCGGTCGTCGGGGAACTGCGGCCACCGGCCGACGAACGGCTGGTCAACGAGGTCGTGCTCTGGGCGCGCAGTATCGAAGCCCGCGCCGAATACTTCGACGAGTTCTTCGACACCTGCACTATCCAATGCCAGGCCCTGGACTCCAAGGCCATCTTCATCTCCGCGACCGGTCACGTGTACCCATGCTGCTGGCTCTACGTCCAAGCGACCCTGCCCCAGCTGTATCGTGGACAAGCCGCCACCGACGCTCAGGTCCACGACCTGCTCACCGCCTCGGGCGGAGCCGCCACCCTCGACGCCGCCAAGAACCCGCTCGATGAAGTCCTCGCCAGCGAATTCTTCACGGCCGTGGAACGCAGCTGGAGCACCGACACCATCGCGGGCGGGAAACTCAAGGTGTGCTCGCGGGTCTGCGGGGAAGGGTTCAGCGCTTACCGACGTCAGTTCGACCGCCCGGACCTCGTCCCCTGACCACGATCGAACGCAGCACAACCAAGCCGCATCGCACCGAACCGCGACAGCAAGGAGCGACAACCCGAAATGACCAAGACCCCGTCGACCCCACCGAGCTGGCCCGTGCGACCCGGCTACCGCGAAGACCTCTTCCGAGGCGCAGCCGAGTATTACAGCCGGTACCGCCCGGCCTACCCCCAGCCACTGTTCGACGACCTCCTCAACCAGGTCGGCGAGGGCGGCATCCTGGTCGATCTCGCCTGCGGCACCGGCGAAATCGCGATCCCGCTGCACACCCGATTCGCACACGTGCACGCCGTGGACCTCGAACCGGACATGATCGAGGTCGGACGCGCCAAGGCCGAGCGAGCCGGCGCCACCAACATCACCTGGAGCACCGGCCCTGCCGAAGATCTGGCCGTCACCGAGCCCGCGCAGCTGGTCACGATCGGCAATGCGTTTCACCGCCTGGACCGACCGCTGATCGCCGAGCGCGCCCGCCAGTGGCTGGCCCCTGGCGGCTGCCTGGCCATCCTGGGCAGCAGCACGCCCTGGAGCGGGACCGAGCCGTGGCAAGCCGTCGCCGTCGATGTCGTGGCCCGATGGTCCGGCGAACCAGGCCGCCCCGCGAGTGCGTCGCAAGCGACAGCCGAGAACACCGCCCCAGCACGGCGCACTCACGAAGAGGTCCTGCAAGAGGCAGGGTTCGGCGACGTCGCCGAGTACCGGTTCCCGACACCGCACGCTTGGACGGTGGATGATTTTCTCGGATTCTTGTGGTCGACCTCCTACACCGCCCGGATTCGCCAGGACCCCACTCTCGCAGAAGAATTCGAGAAGGACCTTCGAGCACGGTTGCTCGAATGCGAGCCATCCGGACAACTGCGGGAGTCGATCGCGCACTACTACGTCCTCGGCCGCACGCCAGACCCGGCGCGCAGGTGATAACCGTGCCGAAATCCGGTTGCGCTCACTGGAATGCCGCTTCAGCATCGAACCCATGACCATGGCTGATCGCGTGATCGTGCGACCGTTGGGGCCAGCCGACGAAGCAGCGTTTCTCGATCTTCGCTCGGCGATCACCGAAGACGGCTCGGTCTTCGCCAAGGACTACCGACCGGGAGTGGCCTGGTCGGAGTATCTGCTCGTCCAGGAGAATGCGCGTGCGGGCGTCGGTTTGGCGGAAGGCACCGTGCTGTACCCATTCCTCGTCGCTGACTTCGGCGGCGTGCTGGTCGGCAGCAGCGATATCCGCCACCGGCTCACCGAGAAGCTAACGCGGTGGGGTGGGCACATCGGCTACATCGTCGATCCCCGTCACCGCCGACGCGGCTACGGAACAGACATTCTGCGCCAAACACTCTGTATGACACGTGATCTCGGCATTCGTCCCGCTCGGTCGCCGTCGAACTGCTGTCGATGGTCAGCAGCGGAACTGTGGACGAGCTGAACAAGGCTAAGCGAGAACGCCGACCTGATCCCGGCATATTTGCCGCGCTGGGCATCTCATCTGCGCTCTGCGTTCCGGCGCGAGACCTCTTGGCCCACAGGTCGTTCGGCGATCGTTTGGAATGCCGATTATCTCGACAAGCCCCGCGATGAGCTGTTCCTACTCGTAGGATAGGGCTGCGCGGACGTGGTAGCTGCTTCCCGTCCGCGGCGCAGGTGTTCGGCGGCGGTGTCGAGGTAGGCGGCGTCGAGGTAGGCCTCGGTGGAGATCTCCAGCAGCCGTTGCCAGCGATCGACGCGTGCCAGCCAATCGATCGGGACTATGGCCGCTTGATCCTCGTCGCCGGGCAGTGTGGGTGCCGGTGGAGTCTCGCTCGGGTGGGCGGCGGCAACGGCGTCTTGCATGGCGGCGAGTTGTTCGCGACAGTACTCCGGGTTGTACACCTCGGCCCGCAGTTCCGCAGCGGCGGCCCGCAACGCACGCAGCCGTTGTCGCAGCTTGTCGTCGACAACGTCAACCGAATCGTCGCCGACAGTGTGGACGTCGGTGTTAGCGGGCCGCTCGACATCGAAGTCAAGTACTGGCGGAAGCAGGTCGTAGTGGCTGGCGTCGCCGCGGTCGCACGGATGGTCGACACGCAGGCGTGTATCGGCGACGGCTGTCTGGCCCAATGTGACAACGGCGTCGGCGACTTCGTCCTCGGTGACCGGCCGATGGTGAAGACGGCCGGTCAGGATCGCCACGGCAGTGTCGTAGGCATCATGGACTGTGGTGGTGACCGTAATGGGCGGGATCGGATCGGGTTGACCGTCGATGCGGGCGTCGAGCACCGCGTCTCGGTGGTATTCGACCATCTCGCCGCACACCTCGGCGAACACCGCCGCGGCCACGCCGGTATGGCTGTCGTGCACGCTCGCGGTGTAGGAATCCTCAGTGTCGAACCGGCCCTGGCCGCGCAAGGTTGGCCGTTGATGCCCGGCCGCGTCGGTCACGATAGCGGTCCATCGGTACTCCACCGGTTCCGCATCACCTGCCCACGTCCCGGTAGCAGTCGCGCTCGTCTCCAGCATCGGTACCCCCAAACGATCCCTCGGCAGCCTTCCCGCATATGACCCTCACCATGGTCGCAGCCCGCGCACCCGGCCGCGGCGCTTCGCGACTCCATACGTGAGCGCTCCAGCAGATCCGGGGTACACCCGGCGTGCCCCTGGCGCACGCATCCGTCACCTCGACAGAGAGTCTCTTCTGACGGATCATCGCCTGTCGCCTGTCGCGGGTGCCGAAAAGGCTTGCCGTTGCGATACTTTCGCGGCATCGCAGGGTTCGATTCACGCACGGTCCATCGATAATTAGGATTTGGCACGGACCCATCCAGCCCTCAGTTACCCAACAGCCGGAACAATACGGAATCCGGCCAGCACGGTTATCGCGAAGGATGTTCCGTTAGCCGTGATCGCTTCGGCAGCCGCTAGGACGCTGCTGAATAACGTGGCGTGTTGTCCCCGGTCCTTTGGGTCGGGGTCAACGAGGATGGTGGGGTGCAAGGTGAGGGCAGGTCGGA
>NZ_JBIAFV010000036.1:0-28675 GCF_042869435.1 Nocardia sp. NPDC006982
TGCGCGCCCCGGCACTCACCGGTCTGACGCCACCGCAGTGGGACGCGCTCATCGAGAAACTGACCGTGACCCGCCATGCCCAACGCGAAGCCCAGTTGCACCAGCGACGCGGACGAGCCCGGCAGACAGCACCCGGGACAGACCACAAAGCCGTCCTGTCCCTCGACGACCGCCTCGCGATCACCCTCCTACACCTGCGGTTTTCCACACGCCAACACGCCCTCGCCACACTCTTCGCGGTCGCCCAGCAAACCGTTCACAAGACGATCCAGCAGGTCCGTCCCCTGCTCGACCTGGCCGGACACGCCATCCACCCGACCGGCATCACCCTCGCCGACGCCAAAGCAGTCAGCCAATACAAAGCGACGGTGAAGCAGGCGCGGTCGGGATCGACGCCGGGCGCCGACTCCACGGCCTCGACCATGGCGCGGCGCAGCGCTTGGTAGACGGTCAACTGCGCCCAAATCTCCTGCGCGACACCGGCAGGGTCCTGCGAGCGCAGCACCAGGCCGCGCAGCAGGGTGTGGCGCAGCGAGTAGAAAGCTGACTCGATCTCCCATCGCTCATGGTAGAGAGCCACGAGTTCGGCCGCGGGGTGATGGCGGTGGTCCAGCAGTGTGGTGGCCAGCCGATACTGTCCCTGCGCGCGCGGCCCTGCGCTGGTGGTCACCATGACCCGCGCGTCGATGACGCGCAGGCGCACTCCGCTGATCCGCGTCAGATACGACCCGTCGGGCAGACAAGCCCATTTCGCCGGAGTTCGACGGCAATTCAGGCGCACCAACAACTGGGCTCCGGTGTCGGCGATCTCGGCCAGAAAGCAGTCGGCGTCGAAACCCCTATCGTTGAGCAGCAACATACTGTCGTCCAGCAGAGCGAGCAACCGTGTCGCGTAGCTGGTCTCGCTCACCGCTACCGGCCCGACGACCGCGCCGATCAGGGCGCGAGTACCGGTCTCGCACAAGGCCACGATTCTCAGCATCGGATAGCCCTCCTGGCCGAAGCGGTGTCTGATCTTGCCGAGCCAAGCACAGACCCTGGGCCGGTCAGGGGCCTTGGCCGAGCTGCAACCGTCGAAGGCGACGGTGCGCCACCGTCGATAGCACACGCCCGGTGTCCCCGGCCGGCCCACCGGGCCGGCCAGAGCCTCGAACAGCAGCTTCAGCGGAGCCGGACCCAAACGACGGCGCAGGTCCCGCAGCGCCTTCTCCGAAGGCCGTGCCGAGTCGAGTCCACCCAAGCCCGCGGTCAGCTTGTCCCAGACCCGCGCGTATCCCAGAGTCGGGAATAACACCAAGGCCAGTACGAAGTACACGCCGACCCGAGACGGCAGCATCCGCAGTCTCGCCTGTGTGGTCCGACTCGGTTCCAAGACGTCATCAACAAGTTCGAAAGGCACATACCGGGTCAGCTCGCCCAGATGCCCGGGCGCATACAAGCCCCCAGCGACGGCGATGGTGCGCGTAAGCGTGGCGATGCCACACCGGTCGGACAACCAGACTCATTCGAACGGAAAGACCTTGATCTGCTTCCCGCTTCCACCAGCAGTCCCGCCACCATGACCGACACCCACCAGAAACAGTCAAAACCCTATTGACACAACGACCTTCACCTTAACTACGCGGTCTTGGAAGTACCCGGCCGAGCTGCGTTGCTTGCCGCGCGACCATGGCCACCTGGCCGCCCCTGGATGCGTCGTATTCGTATCTGCGGCAGTTCACTTCGGCGGTGTTGTCGTCGGTGCGGTTCGCCGGCGGCACCGCAGCCACCGAGCTACTGATCGCGGTGCAGATGCTGCGCGAGCTCAATGCCACCGGCGGCCGGAAGGTCTTCGACGACGCCCCGACCGGGTTCGTGCCCGCCAAGGATGGCCTGCGCAGCGGGGATATGTACGTGCCGGGCTCACGCCACTACGCCGACCCGGCCGCCTACCTGCTCACATCCGAACAGTGGGAGCCGCAAGGGGCCGAATTCTGACGCCTGGTCGGCACATCCGCCGATCCCGCCAGCGCATCGGCCAGCGCGACCGACGAACTGCACGAGGCCCTCGGCGAGCTGGAGACCGTGCTGGCAGGGGCGAGGGTCCCGTTCGTCTCGACGAGGACGGTGACCCGGTGATTCCGCCATTGGCCGCCGAAGACGTTCCGGAGCAGGCGAGTGCGCTCAAGGCCGAGCTGAGATAGCTCTAGGTCGCGGACGTCGTCTACCACCGACTTCGACACCACCCCTCACCCTCGACTTGCCAAACGGCGGCCGCTTGACATAGGAGATTCACGAGGTCTCCGGTTTTGCTTGGTCGCAAAACCGATCCACCGGAGGCCTCACCTATATGCCGACGGGGGCAACTTTTTTTCATTGAACATGCTGATGGGTGGCACCGCGCATGCCACCCATCAACTCACTTCGAGACAGAACCTAGTGGGATCTTTAGCTCCAGGGTGTTCCGCTCGCTGGGTGCGGCTCCGAACCGGCTCTGGTCGTCGCTTGCGTACTTCGAGTGCGGCCGATTCCCGCAGACTTGACGTCCGGCACATCGATCGGATGCTCGTTTTCGTTGATTCCGTCACGGGGGACTGCCTCATTCGGATCATCCACGTGCGCATAGGATTCCGTCGGCTCGGGCGTGCTATCGGCTGCGGTCGCCGTCGACTGGGCTTCGGTCGACGCGGTACCGCCGGTCTCCGCGAGGTCTCGTTTGGTCCATGGCGCAGGCATGACCGGGGGAGTCGGCGATGGGGTCGGTACCTGCGAATGACCTGTCCACGGGGTTCGGAGTGCCGCTGTCCCAGGACTTTCATTCGGGTCGTAGTAGGCGGTGGCGATCCGGGGGTGGGTGCCCGCGTCAGGGTCCATCTCAGGTTGCGGTGGGACATCGGCGTTCTTGTCGATGAATTTGCCGACTACCGGATCCGGATGGCTCTCGCTGCCGTGGCGTGTGGGGCGTTGGCTTGCCTGAGTTGGCGTTTCGTCGGGTGAGCGCGGGGAGGCTTTCCTGCTGGGCCCGGCTGGTGGCGATGGCGGTTCGTTGGGAACGGAGCCATCGGGATCAATCAACGCCTCACCGGACGGCTCCGCATCGTCGGATGGAAAGGTCGGCTCGACCGCGCCGGAGTCGGAAGGCGGAGACGGATTCGGCGGCCCAGCGGGGACGGGGCCATCGCGATCATCCTCGGGTCCCCCCGGTTCTTCGGTCGACGACATTCGTTCGGGGGCAGCGATACCCAAGATCCCGAGTCCGAGGCGTAGGGTTTTCGCGGTCAAATCGCAGAGTGCGAGACGGTTGCCCCGGTCTGCTTCGTCGGCGCGCAGTACCGGGTTGTTCTCGTAGAACTTGTTGAAGTCGCGGGCCAGACTGGAAAGGTATCGGCTGATCCGGTGTGGTTCCCGTGTCGCCTGGGCCTTCAGGAGTACGTCGCCGAAGGAGTCGAGCCGCAGAGCGAGGGAGCGTTCCGTCGGGCTCAAATCGCGAGTCGGGCCGATGAGGGTGTCGTGTGTTCCGGAGCGGTGAAGGATCGACGCGGCGCGTGCGTGGGCGTACTGGATATATACGCTGGTGTCGCCGGTTGAGGATACCAGCCGTTCGAGGTCGTAGGCGTAGTCCTTGGTTCGACTGTTTGACAGGGGGGCGTATTTGACCACACCGATTCCCACCTTCTCGGCGAGGGCGTCGATTTCGGCCGGGGAGCCTCCGGGATTTCGCGCTGCCACCTCGACTCGCGCTCGGTCGACTGCTTCGTCGAGCACACCCGTCATCGGCACACCCTTGCCAGCACGGGTCGCGAATGGTCGCCCGTTAGGGCCTACGACGGTTCCGTAGCCCACGTGTACGAACTTCACGTTGTCGGGCAGCAAGCCCGCCCTCCGCGCGACCTCCTCCACTAATAGGAAATGGGGACTCTGACGCGCGTCAGTGACAATCACTATCTCATCCGCGCCCAAGACGTTGACGCGGTAGACGAGCGCGGCGAGGTCGGTGAGGTCGTAGCCGTAGCCTCCGTCGCTTTTCTCCACAAAGAAGACGACAGGTTCGTCGTCGGGGCCGAACGTCTCCCGTGACTCGACCACCAACGCACCGTCGCTCCGGACGGCGATCCCCATCTCGACCAGCTTGTCACGTAGCACCGGTAGCATCGGTTGATAGAAGGACTCCCCCGCAAAGTGCTCCTCAGTGAGCGAGACTCCCAGCCGTCGATAGGACGCCAGCAGCCCAGATTTCGATGTGGCGATGATGGGTTCCCACGCCCGCATACTATCGGGGTCCCCGGCCTGGAACGCTACAACGCGGCCCTGGGACCGGGCCAGGAAATCAGGATCTGCGTCGGATCGTTCCTTTGCGTCCTTATACGCCTGCCCGAACGCCGACAACGCCGCCGATACATCTGCCGGATCTGCCTGCCACTGCCTGTCCGGATTGTCATGAAGGAATTCGATAACCATTCCGACCGGAGTTCCCCAGTCGCCCAGATGGTTCTGCCGGACGACTTCCTCGCCGAGGAATTCGTCAATGTGCACGAGTGCATCACCGATGACGGTTGACCACATGTGCCAGATTTGTGGTGGTTTGGCGGCGTTGGGCGACGAGTAGTCGTAGACCTTCACCTTTTTCTTGTTTGTGGCGACGATCGGGATCCCGAGGCGCTCCGGATCGGCCAATCGTGCCGTGACCTGCCCCCAGATGACGTGGTTCGGCACGACGATGTTGAGATATCCCGGCCCGGACACCGCTACCGACTGTTGGCCTGCCTCGTCCAAGGCTGCCACGATGCGGGTTGCGACCTCCGCTGGTGCGACCTCGGCTCGAGCGGTGCTCAGATGCCGGGCGAGGGCGAACGCGGCCTCGGATTGCAAGTCGCCGAGAGTCGACCGGCGAACCACGGGGTCCGCCCCTGCCAGTTCGGGCCACAGCCGGCCGATCACATCGGAGACAGCCTTTTCGGCTCGTATGGACACCGGCTGCACGTAATCCGACGCACGTTCCGCCGGACTCGCGGCCAGATCGAAGGAAAATTCGCCGAATTCGCGCGGCACCGTGTCGATGACCACGGTGTCCAATACCGACGGCTCGGTGCTCGGATTCGGGGCGGCTGCCGAAAGCCACGCCGCGATGACCTCGGCGGACGGCAGGGACAGCTGCAACGCCGCCAATTCGGTGATCCGCTCCATCTCGGCACGTAACCGGTCTGCCTCGATCCGGAACTCGCCGACGTTGAATTGCAAATTGTGCCAGCGTGTTCCGGGAATTCCGAAGTAGCGCAGCAGTTCCCAACCCTCGTCCTGTTGGGTTCTCAGCTGCGGGCCTTCGTCGGTATCAGCGAAAATCTTTACCCGCACCCGCGATTTCCACGGTTTGCGCAATTCCGACCACGGGCCTGCAACATCGAGCGCGACACAGCTGAGCTCGTAATCATCCATCAATCGCACTTTTTTATGCGCCCGATTCTGTGGTGATTTCGGCTCGGGAACTACGAAGTACACGTCCTTCATATTGCCGTCGTCGTCGCGGACGATCTCTACGCACCCCTGCTCGTTGAGCCAGTCGATCATCGCCAAGGCATCCGGTTCGCGTTCGTCCTCCGGATGCACAATAATGTCGATGCCGGGGAACTTGGCCTCCAAGACCTCTCTCGTCGTGGTCAGGAACACATGGCGCTTTTCCGGATCATGGAATGCGCGATTTCCTGTCACATCCGCGTGACTAGGCGCAGTTGTGTGCACGTTGTCGGCTAGGATTTCGATAACCAGCTGACCAGGTCTGACGCAATGACGTGCCAACACCGCGATCAATCCGGCAACCGCTTCCGTGGCGAGGCGATCAGCATCGGGAATGTTGCCTTCTGCCACTGCGAAGCCGTTTTCCGCGAAATCGCACATGTAATAGTTGGGACCCTCGATGTATACAGTCGCTCCCCTCTGAACTTTTTTGATGAGCTCGTCCAGCTGGGCGCGCGTGAGGTCAACGGCATCTCCGCGGCCGACCGCGGCGATACGCGCGTCGATGGTGCCCGAATCAGAGGCGATGCGTGCGGCCATTTTACGGCGTTTGCCCTTGGCAACGGTCTGTGATGTGTGATCGCTTCGGCTGTTCCGCATTTCCGCAGCCAGGAGCTCGCGCCGCTGGAGCAGATCGGCCATCGCATAGGTGTTTCCCAGCCAGCGACCCCAGGTAGTAGGACGGTTCGGTCGGCTGTCCGGAAGCAACGCCTCCAGCAACTCCCGCTCAACGGAGAACTGTTTAGCGCTTGCCGCTCCGGCGGAGATAACGGCCCTGTTCAGATTGCTGTATGCGGCGAAATAACGCTCGCGAGCTTGGCCCTCCGCCGGGGCTGCACGGAGGTCGGCCTCGATGAGCTCGAAATCATGCGACGGCTCGATCGCCTGCCAAGCCGACACTGTTTCCATGGCGCCCACGAGGTCACCGTCGCGCTGCTTCGCCGCGACGATTTCCCATCGCCCGCCGGGGAGAGGTTGTTCGGACGGCTCGAAGCCGAGGAAACGGCCGTCCGCGCCGAGGCGGGCGAACAATCGGCTCTCGTCCGACGATGCGAAGACCGGCACCCGCATTTCCTCGGAGTGCCTGGCGTCACCGGTGTGGTCGTCCGGTAGCCGGGCGTCGAGGCTTGTGTCGCTGTCCGAGTCGAGAGCTGTTGGATGAGCGGGGTCGCCGTCGCCGCGGCTGTGATCGCCGGTTGTGGTCGCGTGTGAGTCGGTGCCCGAGCCGGAAACCATGGGAAGGGCCGGCTCGCCGGTGCTGTGAATGAGATGTGCGGTCACGGTCGTGTGTGGGTCCCACGAGGCGGCCAGATGGTGCGGCGTGGCGACTCGTTCCTCCTGCTGCGCGCCCATCGGGGTGGTGACCAGTCTTTGCTCAGCTCTCAAACGCGTGAATCGTTCGTCAAATAACGGTATGACGTGTCGCTTCACAAGCTTCGCCCCCGACCGGGTGGTGACCAGCTTGTGCTCGATACGCGAAGTCCGGCGTGCGTCGTCGCTGATCAGAAGATAGGTTTTCTTGTCACCGTTGCTGTTGCATTCGTTGACCACAGCCGCACGCCTGGGTTCCGCCGATACCCATGCGCCCACTTCCGACAGTGCGGCCTCGCCTTCTCCGAAGGGTTCGGGTTGCGCGTTCAGTTTCCACGACTGCGCGACGAGGGAGGCTTTGTCGAGTTCGATCAGTGGCACCTCCAGATCATCGAGCGGCTTCTGGTGGAATACGCGCGCCTCAAGAATGGCCAGGGCGGAGTCCAAACCTTTGGGGACCACGCTGTCGCCCGCCTCGTCATCCAGGCGGGCATTCGCCGATTGCTCGCTGAGGTCGGTGCTTTCGATGTGGATTTCGGTTGCCTCGGCCTGCTCGTCCTCGGCTTGTTGCAGTCCGGAATCGTGCACCAGCACCGCCGCGCCCGAGTCAGTAGTCCTGACAGTCCACCGGCCCAGTGGGGCGAAACTGTACTCGGCGTTCGAAACCAGGTGCGTGGCTTCGCGATACAACGCCGCGCGGTCGGATGAATCGACCTCGAGGGTGGCTGCCTTTTCCCGGATGGCGTCGATGTGGGTCAGGATGTCCGGCGACAGGGGGCGCGCCATCTCGTTGTCATCGGTGAGCATCACGACGCGCGTGGATACGATCGACGATGACTGGGGCGGGGGGAAGTTCCGGAAGGCCGCGGCCGCACGGTACCACTCCAGGATCTGCGTTTTGCCCCGGTCGACAATGACGACGTAGGGGTGCTCGCTACCGTCGGTCTGCCGATCGATCACCAGGGCCGTTCCATAGCGATAATGCCCTATGCCCCCGTCCCATGTCGGCACTCTCTGGCGCTTCAGGTCCAGTGTCGTGAGAGCCTCTAGGACGCTCCCATGGTCGCGGAATTCCTGGAGCTCACCGCCGAGCGCCGCCGCCAATTCGAATGCAGGAATGTGATCGTCACCCGGAATGGCCCGTGGCATGCGGATGTCAGGGTTGCCACTGAGCACCTTGATAGCCAGCACGGCCGCAGCGCCGCTGTCGAGCCGAGTGTTGTCCACAAAGGCGTCGGTGGGGTTCGTGCCGCGCGGTGCCAGTGGGAGGCCCCACGCCGCCTCTCCAGACACCAATCCAGGTTTGTTTGCAACTAAACGCAGCATCTCGGTATATGGCTCGGTATACAAGCGTTCACTGGGCTTGCTGAGGTCGATGAGCTGAAGCTGATCGCGGTAGTACTGTCTGGCCAGCGACACCCGTAGAAAGAGCTGTGCAGACGTGAACAGGTCGTCCTCGGTGGTGTCGGCGCGCAGATCCGCTGCCCGCTGGTTGATCGAATGCAGCGCAGTGAACCAATACGGCGCCGCAGCCGACAGGTCGCCGCACGCGCCGATGGTTGCTGATTCGTCGACGATGACCATGTGCCGATCGAAAATCCCGAGGACGCGCACTGCTGGCTCACGCGCGGACACGGGTCGAATGATGCCTGTCCGGCGTTCGACGATGACGATGGTGCGGCCGTGGTTGATCCACAGTTGCGTCCGCTCGTCGTCGCCCTTGCCGATTACGACAAATGCCGACGAGCCGTCGATGTGCTTGAGCCGGTCGACCAGCTCGGTGGCCCTTGTCGTGCTCCCCTGGCTCGGGGAAGCCATCGCCCGCAATTCCGCATCAGTGTAGGTGAAGACACGATGTTCGGGTGTATCCAGCTCCCAGCTGTTCTGATTGCCTTCCAGGATAGAATTCAGGACGTCGCGGCGCCGGCGGAGTTGGTTCCCATGGTGGTATGCGTTGACCCGTCGCTGTGGTGCCGACTCCGATTCCAGCTGGTGCGCTGTCGCCGCCCAAGAAACCAGTGTCGACATATACGCTGCTATCGCCGTGCACAAGGTGCGATGGCGTATATCGGCGCGGTAGCTCTGCTGGACCGCCCAATAGCGACTATGGGCGCGGAAGCGGTTGTTCTTGATCGCGACCAGGTCCCGGTGGAAGAGCCTGGGCGACTGGTGGCGCAAGAACTCGGCGGACGACAAGAACAGTTCCAGGTGGTGGCGCTTGTTTACAGGCGAGCCTGCGATGCCCAAAGGCAATTCGATGAATTGCAGCATCGAGTGCAAATGCCGGAGCGAAAAACGCCATGATTCCGACATCTCTTCCGCGAACCGGCGCACGAGCGACGCTTCGTCCGGCCTCTCGACGAGCCGCAGCCCATCTACCATGCCCGCGAAGTCGGGGCGCCGGCCAGCCCGCTCGACGATTTCCGCGCCGACGCCGTCGCCTTGAACGAGCACCAGCGGCAGCAGCGCGTCGGGGTGTGTCCCGTTCTGGGCCCAGGCGTCGTGGAGCCCGCGGATCTCCTCGGTCAACATAGCCACGCCGCGCGCGAGATCTCCAGGCTGGCAGAACATGACCAGGAACGCGACGTTCGAATCCGGGTTGTCCTCCCGTTCGCTCGCGAATTCTGCGAGCGCATCGCGCAACTGCCGGCCGATGTCCCCGGTGGGCGACGCCGACTGTTCCCCGGCATCGACGACCATGATCACAAGACGGGGACGCCGTTGCTGGTCGGGTGGGAGTTGCCCATGTTCGGTGAAGAGCGGATCGCCGATCGCGATCGTCAGCTGAGCACCGTCCTCGTACGCGTATGGCCGCACGGACCACAGGTTCAGCGGCGGCGGGTCGATACCGAGTTCCAACACGGCCGATTCTGACGCCGCGCGCATCGCGGCGGGCATTAACGTGAGGTCCGCGAGGCGCCGCCGGTCCGCTGGGGTGAGATCTTTCGCCCGGTCGAGGGCCGCGACGACCATGGATCGCTTGGCTTCGTTCGTCAGGTGCCTGGCGTCGAGATCGGGCCCGCCGCGCAGTCCGGCCAACTGCGGCAGAGCTGCGAGGAGTTCGGCGCGCTCGTCAGCAGTCAGTGTCTGCCAAGCGGCCAATTCGGCTCTGCGCAACCGTGATTCGGCCTTGGTCAGGCTGCCTGCGCCGAGCAGACGCCGGGCCATGGCGACGATGCCCGCGTAATCCGTTGTGCGCGGTCGGCCCTGGGTCAACGTGAACAGGGCGTGCAGCGCTGCTGCCCGCAGTGTCGCCGGGAGCGGCGCGCCGGCCAACTCTTCCTGTCCCCACGGCCGTTCCCATTGGGGGGTCCGATATCCGAACGTCGCCTCCCACTGCGCATGCCCGAGTTCGCTGCCCGGCGAGGCCGGGTGGTAAGAGCCACCGACGGCCCGCGGCGATTTCTCACGCCGGATTGTCTTGGCGGTGTAGTCGATACTGACGTGCGCGGCCGTATCGGTCTGCGCGACAGCGACGGTAAGCATCGCAGGCTCCCCGTGCGTGCGGGCCTCGAGCATCATCCGCCGGGCGAATGCCGTAGCCCGCAGGCGCGAACTCCACCGCATTCCACCGAGCATGGCTGATATCTGGCGCATTGCCCGGTCCACGTCGAATGCCGGGTCCCCCGGGTCGATGATCATGTGCCAAACGGAGCCTTCTTCCGGAGACGGCACGAATTGCCGATAGGCCGACTCTGACCTATCCAGCCAATGTTTCGACGCATCCGACGGCCACGCTCGCGAGTCGCGCTCGTAGGGACCCTGTCCTACAGGATCGTGTTCCCGCCCGTGCTGGGAGCCGGTCAGATCGCCGGTCACCGCCACTGCGACCCGGCTGTCGCGCAGATTGATGACGTTGCCCAAGACGTCGACGACCACACCGTGATTGCCGGACAGTGCGGCCACCGCCTCGGTAGCCGTGGGCTCGACGGGCTCGCCGAGATGGTGCGCCAGGACCGTCCGCGTGTCGCTTATCCAGTTGTCCAGGGCCGGAACGTAACCTGCGACATGCCGAGAAACGCTCAGCGATGGCTGGTCGCCGACCGCGCCGGTCGGCCAACCCGCGGCGAGGAACTCCTCGATCGCGCCCTCGGCAAGGGGCACAATGAGCTTGACGGTGGCGCCCGACGCCGCGTTGTGCTGATCGATATATTCGGCCGCTGACGCGACCATGTCAGGTGGGACGATGATGTAGTCGACATCGGTCAGCTGCTCGAGAATGTCCGGAACAATCGTGCCGTGCCTGGCGTCGTCTGACGTCGCCTCCGAGTCGGCCGACGGCCTGCGGTTGTGGGTCGCGAGGTGAAGCTCCCCGACACAGGCATGATCGTCGAGCGACGCCGAGTGATGCAACCAGGTTCCCCTGCCGTTGGATTCGCCCTGCGGTGCCATGGGCGGGTCCGCTGGAGATTTCGGGGCGATCATCCCGGCCGTACGCTCGATGCCCTGCGGCACAATTGGTTTCGCTGAGGGAGTGAAAAACACACCGCGTGCCGAAGCCTGCAGCGACGCATCGTCGAACGGCTGGATATCGCCGGTGTGGGGAACGATCTTCAGGATCATACTGTCCTGGTTGACCAGCACATACGGATCCTCCGCCGCGTCGAATACGACCAGCGAGGATTTGACACCTAGGTCGTTCAGCAGCTCCGCCGGAGAAGCCGGACCGGGCAGCAGGCGTATGAAATCTGCGGCGTCGGCGAACAGTTCGGCTTCCGTAGCGGCCTGCGCCTCGGGGTGGCGGGCGGGCATGGGGACAGCGTCCGGACCGTATAGATCAGCCACGGTCTGCCGGACCGCGAGCACGGGGTCATGGGGGACGGGGGTGGATGCGCCGACCGCCCCGGACAAGGCTTCGGCCGATAACCGACGCTCCACGTCGGCGAGCCGTTCGGTCTCCTCCGCGGCGGCCCGATCGCGTCGATGTTCCCATAGTCGCGCCTCGTCGGTGGTGTTCGCCATGTCACGTTGCGTCTCAGCATGGGCGCGGCGGCGTCGCGCCTCCTGCAGACGCTCAGCAGCCACGTCCACGTGCCGCATGGCGTCGGTCGCGGCCATACAGCGTTCGAGATCGGCGAGGAGCGCGGTGTGCAGTGGATTTCCGAGGTCTCGGGACTGGCGGGCCTGTGCGACGAGGAGATGGATCGGCGTGCCGGGTTCGAGACCCCACAGATGCGTCGCGCGGTTGGCTGCGATCTCGAGGTGGTTCAGGGCGACTCGGGCGGTCCGGCGACCGCGTTCCACTTCGAGCTCGCGGCTTCGGCCGTCGCCGCTGTCACCACCTGCCTGATCATCCTGGCCACGTTCGCCAGCGGCTGCGCTGACCGACACGTGGTGGCCGCGCCGCTGAGCCGACTGCGCGTCCTCGCTCGGCGAACCGTTGGTCCGCGGTGTCGGCCCTTCCGTGTCGGTGTCCATGTCCGGGTCCGGGGTGCGCTGTGTCCACGGTGACTTCACGGCCCAACGCGGACGGGTGCGGGTGGCGGTGTGGTTGTTCGGCACTCGCGTGCGGCTCGGACTCCGCTGCAGCTTGCTGGCTGACAGCCGACGCTTCAACGGACTCTGTGTTCCTCGTAGGGGGATCAGGCCTGGTTCTACTCGCGTTGGTTCGCTTCCCGCCAACTTGACCCATCGCTTTGCAGCACGCGCGGCCCTTCGACGTCCCTCTGCCCCTTCGAGCGCAGCATGTTGTAAACGCCGGTGGACGGCGAGTCGACCGAGGCTGGTTTGCAACACGTCGCCAGCCATTCTTGCGGCGTGGTCCTGACTCTCATGCCCATGCTCTGCGGTCACTAGCGACGCGTACCCCCAGAGTGTTTCCGGGAAGAGCTGCGAAAGTGCCTCGCACAGGAACTCGACCTGGTCGCGGTCTATACCGAACAGCACATTCACACCGCCATCAGCCAACAGCAGCCCCGCCTTATGTAGAACTCTGGTCAACTGATCGCGGGCCGCAGCTGCAGTGCGATTCGCCCGCTGTGCTGCGACGATCAGATCGCGGAGGCGATTCCGTTTGACCTCATGTGCTCTGCCGTGGTCACGGATGAAATCTGGATTGGCCACCGCTGCAGCATGTTTCAGACCTGGGTCGACGAACAGTACCCGAGGTGTGAGACCTTGCGGCATGGAGGCGAGGCCGTCAACGATCTCTTTGACTTCTGTGAGGAGGTATTCGGCGACATCGTCGCCTTCGTCGTAGACAAAGCTCAGTGTCTTTTCGCCTTTGCTGCCCGTCATGTCGAGTCGCCTGCTCTCGAAAAGGACAGCGTCCTGCCGCCATTGTGCTTCTTCCTGTCGGCGTGGTGCTTCTGCCTGCCGCTGGCTGGCTTTTTCCCGCAGAACGGAACCGATGTAGAGGCCTGCGCCGATCCAAGCAGCGCCGATGGGGACCAAGGACTCTAGGGCGTGATTGTGTGATACCTCCACAAAGCCGGCCACAAAGGTACCCAGCGCCGTCGCGAAGCCAATGGCGGCGTCTTTCCCGCCGGTTGCTAGGGCGAATGAATCCCCCGGGAAATTCTCCCTTAGATAAGTGAAAATCCGGGCGGTGATAATCGCGGACGATATTCCCGACCCCACTAGTGCTACCGTCATTACCGGAAGGTTGTCCCACACCGAAGCGACTGCGGTCAACCCGGCAGAACCTACGAGGGTAGCCGAAGCGAGATGCCAGAATTCGAGCTCCTTGATCCAGTTTTTCGTCCACGGCACAAGCATGCTCGCCACTCCGCCCGCCGCGAACGCCGCGGTCGCGACCCCTTGGATCGCCGGAGACTGGCCACTGTCGTGTACCACGTTGGAGAAGTGGAACATCAGATCGGCAAGGGCGAGATTGCTGAGAGAGACAGGAATAATGAATCGTCTGAAGGATTCGTCCGCGCCTAGTCTGCGTACGGCTTGACGCATACTACGCAAGTTGTCCGCGCCTAGTGCGCTGACGAGTTCGCGGACGGCTTGACGCATACTACGCAAGAATTCATGAGATACCTCAGGCGTATGCACCGAGCGGTCTTTCGGCAAAAGCCGCAGCACACCGAACGCTGCCATCCACATGACGGCATCGAAGGCTTGTGGGAGATAGCCCTCCTGCCCTGCAAGAAAAGGTCCGAGGAACCCGCCGGCCAGAGCTCCGATGGGCAACGCCATCAACCCACCGACGATGGACTCCTCGCCGGGCCTTAAAGCACGCCCAAGGTCTCTTTGAACAGCATTGATAAAGTATGTGGCGAACAAAGCTTCCGCGCCCGTTGCCAGCGGGAGCGCGATACCCAGACTGGGGCCATTGCCGGCAAGAAGAGCGGCAGCTGCCAAAGACGCCGCCGAGCCGCCTGCTGTCGACCACCTCATAACCTCCCGTGGATCCCGCTTCATAATTCCGGCACGTATCGCAGCCAGCTGCGCGAGGCCAATGGGGGCCAGTGCGATGCCTGCCTCAGTAGGGTTGTTTGTCGCGCCCACCATGCCGCGCTGTGCGGTAGTGGTGCCAAAAGCATTCAATACATCGCTCAAATACGTTGGCCAGACGTCCTCATGGCTCAACACTTCACGCTTGGTAGGCTGGCCCATTTCAGGTGGCCTGACCATCGGCCAGTCGCCGCCCGCGGCTGGGATAAAGAGATATCCGCCCCCAGGTAGTCTGGCCCATCGCGGGTTCGGCCGCGCGGTGTTGCTGTCCGCTCGATTGCCCCCTCGCCTGCCAGATACGACGCCCGGCTCGTCGTTGTTGGCTGATCGCCTCAGAGATCTCATCCCCCGCCTGGGTAGTGCTCCGGAGGTATCAGGGGGGCGAACGAAACCTTCTGGGACCGCATGGTCTTTGAATGCTTCGCGGCGTCCGGTGGTAGTCCGGTTCGGACCTGCGGCGCCTCTGCGCTCGGCACCGTCGTCCTCGACCTGCGACGAGTCCGCGTCCGCCGGTGGATTCGCCGAATCGCCGCGGTGGTATTCGACTCGTTCGTGGTGGTCGTGGGACGACCATCCTTCGAGTGACTCGTCGTGGTCGCGTTGCTGGAGTTCGTGCAGCCACCGATCGTGCCAGCGTGCGCGGTCCTCGGTGATCGCGTTGGAGGCCACCAGTTCCGCGTGCACCTCGTCGAGCACATCAGACAGGTTCGCCCGGACATGGTTCTCGCCGGAGTGCTCCAGTGCCTGGTTGTATTCGTAGACCGCCCAGGCGTGTTCGATGGTCGCCTTGTGGATGATCCATTGGGGCGAGAGCTCGGGCGCGCCGTTGATGTCGACATCGGTGCAGGCGATCGCTACGCTCTCGTCGGCGAGCAGGCGTGGCAGACCGGGGTCCGGGTCGAAACAATCGGCGGGCAGCCATTGCCGCAGCCACTCGAACAAATCCTCGGGCACGTACTCGCCGCGGTCGAGCAGATTCCTGTGATGGTCGGTGAGAATGTCGAGCAGGTTCTCGCTGACGTAGTACCCGCCGTAGATGTTGGCGAGGTGGAAGAACTCGTGACGGGCCGTGTCGTTTGCAGGTCTTCCGGTGCCACGCGGCTGTCTGCCCGCACGATGGCCCAGCGCCTGCGCTTCTCGCATCAGCGCCCGCTCCACCGGGAACAGCGGCGACAGTTCCCTGTCTATCAGGTTGCCGGGCAGACCGAGGGCGCGGTCGACCACCGCTGCCCGGTCGAGTCGCCGGGCCTCATAGTCGACGCAATCGGCGGGCACGCCTTGCCGCAACCAGGCTCCAAGAGACGTGGTGCCCGGGTCCAGGCGTCCGGAATCAACGAGGTCGCGGTAGTAGTCCCGCCAGATCAGGTCCAGATTCTGCTGGACGCGAAGCCCGGCTGGGCCCGCCACGGGCGGGTCGGCGAGGAACTCACGCAGTGCGCGGTGCACGGCCCACAGCGGTGATGCTTCGGCCACAGCGGGATTCGCGCGTGGCCGCCACGGCTCGCTCACCACCGCCGTCGGATTCAGCCGAGGTTTTCCCTCCTCATCGATGGTGAAGCATCGCGGGGGCAGGCCCCGTCGCCACCAGCCTTCGAATGTCGCTGTCTCGGGCTTCAGGCCTGCGTATTCGAGTGCTGCGACGTCGGTTCGTGCCTGCTCGAGATACTCGATCCCGTTCTCGGTCAGCGAGCGAGTGGCTGGATCGAACAGGGCGGCACCGAACCTTCGCTCGTGGCGTCGGAACACCTCGTAGAACCGCCGCACAGGCATACCGAGGCGTTGCGCGGCCTGGGTGAAGTCGAGTTCCTCTGCGACCGCGATGAACACGCGCAGAGCCTGGTAACGGTCGACCAACGTGCGGTAGTGCTCCCGCAGTATCAGGTCGAGGTTTTCCCGAACATAGAAACCGGCCGGGTCGGCGACAGGATCGTTCGGGTTCCGTTCGCCGCGGTGGTAGTAGTCGGCACGCACAGCGCGTTCGAGAGGGTTGGGGTCGGCGGTCGTGGGGAGCCAGACGCTGTTGAAGAAGGCTGTCATCCGTAGCTTGCCCGTCACCTGGTTTCTCTCTGCCAGGGCCGCACCGTAGGGGTTGTTGTCCTCGGCCAGGATCCGCCAGTCCGGGCGTCCCGACATCCGCAGATTGAGGATCCGCAGCGCCCCCACCGGCAAGAAGGGGAGCAGGGTGAGCATCCGGTCGGCGCCGGCGAGCCAATCGGCGAGCATCTGCTCCGGCACCTGGAGCAGATTCCATCCGTCGACCATGGCTCTTGTCAGGCCCTTGTGACCGTGTTTGCGCAGGAAATCTTCGACCAGCTCTTCTCTGTGGCTGTTCGCCGAGCCGAGGGCCTTGCGGGCCGCTGCGGCGGTCTGGCGCTGGTTGGCCGCCCGTATGGCGGCGTTCTTCCGAAGACGACGCGTGGTGGTGGGTGTGAGACTCCGGATCACATCGCCTTCGGGCGGCTCCGAGCGCGTGGTTTCGCGTGTCGAGGCCCCCGACGGGGGCGGCGGGGGTAGCGGGTAGCCCTTGTGCGGCGGGCGATCCACTGCCCGCCGGATGTACCACTGCGGGGTGCCGCGACTGGCGGTGGTGTCGGCGTATGCGGCGAGGACGGCTTCCTCCGGATCAAGGTAGCCGTCCACGAAACAGCTCACGGGCAGCCCCGCCATCCACTCCCCGAAACTGCCCGAAACGTTGCCGTGGCCGAGCTCCTTGTCGAAACCGGCATGCAGGACCTTCAGGAGATTCCGTGCGACGTAACCGCCTTGGGAGCGGTTCAGATCCCGGGCCTTGGCACGCGCCAACACAGCTGCGGCCGGCAGCCCGTAACCGGGCGATCGGCCCACGGCGTCGGATTCCCTGGTACTCGGAGTCTCGGCGAGGTGGATCACCGCGTCGGCCCGCGCCCCACGATAGGGACCGCGATAAGCCTCTATCCAGCCGAGGTGGAGGCTCCGGTCGTCGTCCTTCGGCAGCATGCTGGTGACGAAGGTCGTCGTCCGCAGGCCCGCCTCCCGTGCCGCGGTGTCGAGCGGGTTGGCGGGCCGACCGGCAATATCGCCTCCGGTCAACGACACCACGACCGTCCGATGGTGGGCACCGCGCAGCCGTGTGGCCACGTCCCGACCGGAGCGGCCCGCGAAATCCGACGGCGACACCACAGCCGCCACCGTGGCACCCTCCGCGCCCAGGCGCGCCTCGATGGTGGCCGCGACCGCCGCCGGTTGCCCCTGCCCAGCCGGTAGTAATGGCACGACCTCGACCCCGGCCGCGGTCAATGCCGCCGCCAGCTCGGCATAGCGGGTCACGTCCAGCACGCAGTGGGTGATTACTTCGGCCAGCCGCCCGGCCTCGTTCGTGAGGAATGCTCCGGCCTGGGTGTTGTTTGTCTGGTCGGCCACGAGCAACAGCGCCCGCGCCGGCTCGACCTCGGAGTCATTCGGCCGCTCCACCCACCCCGCCTCAGTCAGTTTCCGCCATACCGTCTGCCGTGCCAGCCGCAGGCGCTGGTCCAGCAGCCGTCGCACCAGCTGGATCTCGCCCGGAATTGCAAGCAGCCCGGACCCGGCAGGCGGAGCGGCATCAGGGGACACTGCCAGGCCGATACGCTCGCTGCTGAACGGTTCGTCATCCCACCGGACGTTCTCGGTACTCGGGCCCAGGAAATCGATCGGCAAGCCGTCTTCGCCGACCAGAACGGCCTCGACTTGCTCGCCCCGCTCCTCGAGTCGATCCAGAAATTCGGAGGTTTCGGCCTCGTTGAGGATCTCTTCGTCGTACCCGGACCCGTCCGCCCGCACCATCACCCTATGCACTAATGCCCGGTCGTTGCCGTCAAGGGTGAAGGTGAATGCGTGCCTTTGGATCCGAACCCGCTCCTCGCCGTTGACGTCGGTCGGCTGCTGCACCTGGTGGTCTTCCACATAGGAAATCAGCGCATGCCGAGGATGCCCGCCAGGTTTGTGTTCACTGCCCAGGACCCAGGCCGCGAAATCGGTGAGGCTGCCGACCTGCCACTGACCATGCGCGTACTGCGCCAACTCCCGGCGGCCGAGGCCGTTCGCCACGACGACCTCAACGATCTCGTCACCCTCCAGCTCACCGAAAACGTCGTACGGCGTCTGCACCGGCGTCGATCCGCCATAACGAGCCTGAATGTAGGCCAGCTCGCTGAGACCGCAAATGGCGAAAACCCTTGTCGCTGTGTCGTGCTGATGGCTCTCGGAGGAGGTCGATGTTGGTGCGGAGTGGTGCACAGACCCGCCGGCGGCATGTGGGGAGTCCCCGTCCGGCCGCGCCCGCTCCGGCATCTGCCGGATCTCTGGTCCCACCGTCGCACGTGGCCGAATCTCCGGCTCGCCGGCATTCGTGGGAGTGGCCGTGGGTGGCCGGAGTGAATTGGAACGACGCTGGTCCATGCGGACTGCGCTGCTGGTGGGTACCGCAGCGGGCCGCTGTGATGACTTGCTTCCGGGGTTGCCCAGGACGGTAGGTGTCACTGCGGCACGTGACCACTCCGCCAGGCAGAACGCGGCCAGTCGCATCTCCGTTTCGGCCAGCCCATCGACCGGTGTCATCTGACCCTCAGCCAGGATTGCCGACAACACGTTCGAGCCTTGAGCGTCGAGGAATGGCTTCGCCCGTTGCAGCAGATCTGGGTCGTGTTCCTTTGCGGCACTCACAATCCCGGACGCGACTTTCGGCAGCAGCGCATGCTCCATGGCGTGGCGCTGATCCGATGGCACTCCCGCCACGGTGGCTGCGTCCGAGATTCCCAGCCCCGTCAGCCGTTGCCGCAGGAACTGGGCCTCGTGGGGCTCGAGGCCCACGCCCAGATCCCGGAGCTTCGCGGGCACCCATGCGGCAGGCCCGACGTCGCCTCGCATTGGTGCTCTCGTCGGAACACTCTGCCGATAATCCGCATTCGCGGATTCGTCTCGCGTCGCCGAGCGATGTGAGTCCGTCGCCGCCGTTGCGGGCATGGTCGGTGCCGCCGACCGTGTTCCACGGCTGGCCGACGTTTCGGCGGACACTGGAGTGGCCGGCTGGTCGTGGTGCTGTGTCTGCGTGTGGCCCGCCGACCGTACAGGTTGCTGCGTCGGCGTCGGCGCAGTTCGCGTTGGCTGGTGGTCGGCTGGTGCCGAATCAGGTACCGATTGCCCCGAGCGCTGTTGCGGTGTGGGGACATGGTCGGAGGCAGGGGTCACGGTGCTTGGGGTAGGCACGTTTGCGGAAGTGACACGGGATTTCAGCGTCGCCGCCGTATCCGCGTCAGCCTGTTGCTGTTCGCGCCCAACCGTTTTCGCAGCATCGTCCGGCTGCGACAGCTCGCCTCCGTGTGGTGTTGTGCTCGGTTGACTCGTTTGCATCGATGCGGTGGGCGCGTCTGCTCCGGATACCGGGCTGTCACCGTTACTGTGGTCTGCCTCTGCCTCTGCCGCGTTCGGCGACTCGATGTCGGTCTGGATGTCGAACAAGTGGGCACGCGCTTGCTGTCGCGCGGCATTGGCGCCTGCGTTGTCGGGCGTGGTCACACTGTCCTCGACGGTGCCCATGAACGCGTTCAGGTGCGGTGCCAGCTCGGGGCGATCGGCCGCAGCCTGGATGGCCGCTACGTCCCATGCCGTGTCGCTGTATGCGGACACCGCGTCGAGCGCCGTCTGCACCGCCACGCGCTCGTCCTCGGTCCCCTGGCCGGAGGCCAGCTTGTCGTGAACCGCGTCGACGTCGGTCCAGCGTGTCCAGCCGTCGAACGCGGCCCGCCACTCCAAAGGCAAGGCGGCGATGGCCGTCGCCGCGTCGGTGTACTGCCGGTCGGCCAGCGCCCACAGGTCGCGGAAGACACCATGCATCGCTTCCGGCAATCCTTGGGGGACCTGAATGGCCGCAGACCGGGCACCAGTGACGTACTGAACGTGCTCCACCGGGAGTGGATTGTGACCCCCGGTGCGCCATTCTGGGGGCGCGGCGTCGGCGGCGATCGCGCCGGAGGCGACCAGGTTGCGCCGCAACTGCAATGCGACCTCATCATGCAGGCCCGGGATGAGGCCGTTCATCCCCTCTTCCGCGGCGCGCAACTCTGCCTGCGTCTCGGGAGTCGATGCCGCCTCGTCCGCCGCCACCGCGGCCCGGTACCGGTCCACGACGGCGGTGTCGTGCGGTAGGTCGAACAGCAGGTCTTCAGGGGACACGAAGTATTCGACAGTGCTGTACCGGATCGGACCGTACCGGTCGGGCCGCGACCCGCGGCCCTCGAATTGCCGGTTGTTGATCTCACCGCAGGCCGAGGAGTAGCCGCTGCTCAGCAACCGGATCGGCTTGCCGAGTGTTTCCGCGCTGTAGTCGTTACCGCGCAGGGCCACATCAATACAGACTGTAACCTTGCCCTCTTTACCCGCCTCCTGAGTGACCTGCTCGAGGAACACGTTGGGATCTTCGGCGGCCGCGATCTCCTCCGGGGACACCACCCGCACCCCGATCCCTCGTTTTTCAAGCTTCGGGACGATCCCAGCACCATGTTCAGGGTCGCCGGACGGCCCGATCTCGTCGGGGGTGTCGACGCGAATCAACACCGGATTCCCCGCCGACTGATGCACCTGAGCCCGGTCGGCGAGCAGTTCCCACTTGGCGTCCTTCGTTGGGGCCCATGTGTTCGACAACTTCTCCAGCCCCGACTCGGCGAATCGGTCGATCCGCATGACCTCGCCGTACCCCAGCGCGACGAACACGTCCTCCATCAGATCCGCTGTACCTGACAAGCCACGGACGAGGCGGAAATGTGACAGCAGTTCGGCCACATTGACCGACGCCTGCGATTCCCCGCCGTCCCCCATCACCACGCCGTCGGCCTCATGCTTCGCGTCGACCATCATTCCGAGGTCGCTCTGCAAGCGGCTCTTGCTGAAGGTTTCAGCGGTGAGCACATCCGGCCCGCCGGAATGCTTGTTACGCAAGGGCATTCCGTCGCTGTGGCGATTCAGCACGATCTCAACGGTCTCGCGCCCGTCGACACCCTTGGTTTTGAAGAGGAAATAGTGACGCTTCTCGATGAACTGGAATTTCGCGCGGGCCGCAGTTTCGAACAATTCCTCCTCGCGGGCCTCCATCGGACGGCCCTTTTGTTCCGCGAACAGCGTTCTGGCCTTGGCCATCGTCTCGTCCGAGACGACTACGGTGCCGTCCATGCGGCCCTGCCGCAAACCGAAATCGACCTCCGTCAACATGCCATCAGGGTTGTCTTCGGTACGCAGATTGTCGGCGAAGAATTGCCATGCCTCCCGGATCGGCGCGGCCTCCTCCTCTGTGGGGACTCGGCCGTCTGCGTCCTTGATGCACCACTGACCGCCGTCGGCGAGCAGCTTCTCGATCTCGTCGATCACCACCACATCACCTGGACAGGTATTCGGCTCGCCACCAAGCTTCGCGCGCGCCCATCCGAACGCCACCTTGTCCGGCGTGGTCACCACGATCATCGGCTTCCCGTCGCGCGGTACCGGCGCGGGACGATCCGGGTCGTACTCGACAACATCGAAACCCAGCTCTTGCCACGCGCGCTTCTGGAACTGGTAGTCCCGCGACGCCAAATAGTCACTGCTGGTCCACAGTTGGACGACACCGTGACGCACCGCCATCTCCGGTGCGGCAGCACCGGCGGTGGCCGTCTTTCCCTGGGCGGTCTCCATTTGGATGATGCCCTCGGTGACGGCCAACCCAGCCAAATGCTGATGCTCGCGCAGAATCAGCGCCTTGTCATGGTCCAGGCCTTCCCGGCGGATCCCCTCGGTAATCGCGAACCATCGCTGCTCTGGTGTGCCGTGATGGATCAGATCGGCCAGCTCGCCGGGCGACATCGCATCCAGATGGCCGCTCTCGGCGCCGAACAGCCGCTCTCCGAGCTCACCCCAATCGATTCCGTTCAGTGCACGACGAACCCGAGGCACCCTTTCGAAATATGCCTCGGCGAGATTTTCTCCCGCCTCTTTCGGCGTCGCGCCCCAATCTCGCCAGTTCAGGCCCGTTTTCTCGGCACGATCCGCCGCACGACTGCCCGGCCCGGAGTTGTCATGCCCATTGCCAACCGGCCGGTCGTACTCGAACTTGCCACCGTCCGGCAACGGCACCGACACACGATCGGGCGCACGCCCAGCGGAAGCCGCGTCATGCCCCCCGCGTGATTCGCCCTCGCCACGACCTCTTCGATCCAGCGTCTCGGTCCCCGAACGACCTTCACCGCCCGGATGCGTCGGCCCGTTGCTCCACTCCGACTTCGCCCCACTCGCTGACGGAGTACCACGAACGCCTTGACTGCCGCGCCCACTACCACCAGTCCCGCCGGACACGACATCAACACCGCCGGACCCTGCCCCGATCCGCTCGCCGGCAAACACCCTTGCTGCAGTCTTGAGGCCGTTCCCCTCCTTTGTGGACGCAAGGATCTGCTTGGTGGGCAGCGGCTCCCCGTGCAACTTTGCCACACCGGCCGCTGTGTCTCCGGTGACGCCCGCGTTGCTAACTTCGCGTGGTGGCTTGTTCGCCCGGGCGAGCATGGCACCCACCGCATTCGCCAGATCGGCCTCGGACACCTGGTCGCGGACGTTATATGTTGCGGCGGTCTCTGGTGCCTTCGCTTCTGGAGCTTTGTGTCCTCCGGCGAAGCCCAGGAGCGCGCCATTGAGCGCACCGCCGAGCAATCCTGACCACTTGTCGGGGTTCGACAAAAAGCTCGACAGGCTCAACTGCCCGGTGAACGCCATCCCAGCCCCGACCATGACGAGACCGGACCCAGCTCCAATTCCGAGTCGACCCAGCGCCGAGTTTTGCAGTCCTGGCGAGAAGTGCACCGCCACTCCGGTAGCCAGGTGGCTGGCCAATGCTGATCCGGCGCCTTTCAAGAACTCCGATCCCAGCGTCTTAGGGTCGATATGCTGACCGGCCACGAGATCGCCGAGCACCGTGAAACCCGTTTGCTCGGCTCCGATCCGAGCCGACCCGATCAGGCCCTTACCTACGAGCGAGCCCAGATCTCGCACCAGGCCGGACATTCCGCGGATGGTCGCCTCGGCAGCAACATCAAGCGCGGCCTTCTCTGCGACGATCCGGGGCCGAGTCTCCTCGATTGCCACTGCGTCGCCGACCGGCCCTCCCGCGCCTGCCGTGATCGCCCACAACGCCCGCAGCGTCATCCCGATCATAGCAAGCCCGGAGGCCAACGACTCGTGGGAGAGCTTCTGCGACCCGTCGTCGATCTTGGGTAATGCCTGCGCAACCGAATTGAGGGGGCTCGTCACCTGGTCGACGAATTGTTTGGCCTGCTGTTGTGATTCGCCTTGCAGCGCTTGCTGCGTCAGGGCCCACTGCTGCTGAATATCGGAGGAAAACTGCGCAGCGTGGGTGCCGAGCTTGCCCATGATCGTTCCGACGTCGCTCAAGGCTCCTGGCCTCTGCTCCGGGAATTTGCCTGCGAGCAGCGCCAGTTGGAGCGGCGTCGGAATCGAATTCAGTAGCTCGACTAGATGGTCGTCGTTGATCACGAGACAGCGGTCCTTCGCCGATCAGCCGAGCGTGCGTACGGCCGAAACAATGGCCTGATGCAGGGATTTCGCCGTATTGCTCGCACTGCCGCCATCGCGCACTACTGCAAGGAATGCCTCGTCCAGCGCGGCCATGGAATCAAGTCGACCTTCGCTGTTAGGGATGCCTTCATCAGTCAGCCATGCCCGGTACCCCCGCCCAACCCGCGCGATCGTGTCGTAGCGTTGGCGGATATCCAAGGAATCCAAATACAGCCTGATCAACACGCGGCGTGTCGATGCCACCGCGCGGCCGCCCCCCGCGGCGATCAGTGCTCGGCCCAGTGCACGCACGGTCGCGTCGAACGTGGCGCCGGTAGGCGGAGGCGCTGCTGCCGTCACGAGCATGCTGTTCAAGGCAAGCACCCGCCCAGAGATATCGTCCAGTTCTGCGAACTCGACCAAATGCGTTGTCGTGGGCTCGATCCGCACCGAGCGGAGGTCGATCTCCGGGTAGTGCGGCAGGACGGTATCGATGGCCGCCACGAACTCCTTGACCGAGGACGGGTCGAGATCCGGTATGTCGAAGCCGGTTACGGTCAGGCCGTATCGGTCGGCCAGCTCGCGTCCCAGCCGCAAAAGATCCGAATTCGGGCCGGGTTTTGGCTGTTTCTTGGTCTGTTTCTTCTCCGCCTTCCGAGGTCGAGCAGGGGTTGGTCGCGATGGCTGCTCGGCCGCTGGCCGGGGTGGCTTCGATTGTGGCGCACTGACTTTGGACTGGGACGACCATGGCGTACTGGACAGCGATGCCGGGCCTGAGCCCTTATCGACCGGTCGCCAGGGAGATGTCGCGCTCGGCTTCTCATCCACGGCACGAGGCGCCTTCTGGTCCGCCGCGGTCGGGGGTGTGATGGCGGGTCCGCCGAAGCGACCGCCAACCGGTGCGCTCACCGGCGGCCGAGGTGGGTTCTTGTCGTTGGATGCACCGCTGTTCACTGATGGCTCTGCGCCGTTCCCAGTGTTTCGAGATGGCGTGCCTGCGGGGCCACCTCCGTCACCCGTCTGCGTTGCTGGGGTGGCGGGCACATCTGGACGCGCGGGACCGACAGGCGACTTGACTCGGGCAGGAAATTCGACTCGGGTCGGCGATGCGCTGACCGGAGTCAGCGAGTTCGGTGCCGTCGGCTCATGCGGAACCGACCGCGGAGGCTGCGGTGCTGCTGGGGTCGGCTCAACGACGGAGGAGCCGTCGCCGGCGTTCGAGATGTTTCTGGCTCCCGCGAGATCTGCTGCCTCGTACTGATTCGCCATCTGCTCCAGTTGGTCGGCGAGGTGCAGCACTGCGCGCGCTGATTGGTCGCAGACCGAGAAGCTCTCGCTGATCTGGGGCACTACGTCTTTCTCGTATTGCTTGCCTGCCGCGTCCCCACCCCAAGGCTGCCCCTTCGCCGCGAACTCGGCCCGCAGCTCATCCACCCGCTGCAGTGCCGCGGCGCCGATCCGGCGGAACTCCGCCGCCCTCGCGCGCAGAGCCAGCGGGTCGACGTACAAGGTCTGGCTCGCCATCATCATCACCCACCAACCATCACGGCGCCTGTGAACCACAATCCAGGTGGCTGCAGCCGAATTGCTGGCGTGGACGCAGACCACTGGTGACTCAAGGTCGAGTGTCTCGGCTCTAATTTGGATGTAAGCGGCGGCCCCGAGCAGAGTTTCGGCTTCACGGGCCCTGCCGCGGGAAGCCGTCGGCTGTCGCTCCTGGGTTGCGAGGTTGGGCAGAGATAACAATCACGACAACATGTCGGCCACTGCGAACTGCCACTTGGCAACCGTGTCACATCGTCCAAATCGACAGCCAGCCGATACGCCACGCTGTACAGCCTTTCGCTTCGCAGCCTGAGTGATTCAGCATCAACTTCCTGTTGATGGTGAACAGATGGAAAACCGCCCGCTCGCCACCGCAACTTTGTATTGTCGGCCACGCCAGGCGAAAAGACATGCGCACAAATGCGGAGATTGCGCTCTGCGCGGATTCACAAGATCGCGTGGGAGGGCAGCAGCGTAACGCGGGCACCCCTCGTGTAGCGGTTTCAGTCCGGTGTCCCCGAATCTGGCAATGCCCTGGTATGGCTACGGCAGCCTACGATCAGGTGAAACCTTTGGCCGTTGCGCCGATGTAATTCCTACGCGCGAGATCGCGTTGACACTGAATCGCCTGTAAGTGTTCGTGGTGGCTGGCCTGGGGCTGGCTGGCAGGGTGGTGCTGGTCCTTCGGGCTGGGCGTGACTCGTGAATCGCCTGGCCTCTTATTGGGGTGTCATTCCCGGGAGTTGTCCGTTCGGTCCGGAGGCCGGCATCGACCCGGCCCACCACGATGGCTTGATCAGAAGCCTGCCCGACCGAAATCGGTTGTGGCTCCTTACAGGTTTGCCTCGTAGTGATCTTCACCCGGGCCGACGCCGGTTACGACGTCCGCCCATCGACAGGAGACATCGCATTGTCCATCGTGGCAGATCACTACCGATTCGTCGTCGGTGTCGACACCCACGCCGCCACACAGTTACGCGATCATCGAGTGTCCCTCGGGGCGGGTCACCGATGAATCGAGGTTCCCGACCACCAGCGCCGGACTCGAACGCGCGATCATCTGGCTGGCCCGCCGCACCGACGGTGACATCGACGGTGTCCTGATCGCAGCCGAGGGCACCGGGTCCTACGGGGCGATCCTGGCCGAACGTCTCGAGCGGATCGGCTACCGGGTCGTCGAGGCGCCGACACCATCGTCGAAGCGGTTGCGCGACAAGGGAAAAACCGATGCACTCGACGCCCTGACCGCAGCTCGCTCGACGTTGATCACACCGTTGAGCAGGCTCTGCGACCGCCGCCGTGGTCAGGTCCGGGCCGCGCTCAACGTGCTCAGCGTGGCGCGTGAGCAGATGAGCACCGACCGGACCCGCTGTGTCAACGCGCTCACCGCGTTGGTGCGCGCACACGACCTGGGTATCGACGCGCGTCGCCCGCTCACCACGGCGCAGATCACGACGATCGCCAACTGGCGCAGTCGCAACGAACCACTCGGAATCGCCACCGCGAGAACCGAAGCGATCCGTCAGGCCCGCCGTATCGGTGACCTCGACCACCAGCTCAAAGACAATCGCAGACAGCTCGACGCGCTCGTCAGCGAGCACGCACCGGAACTACTCGCCCTGCCCGGGGTCGGCGCGGTCGTCGCCGCGGTCATTCTTACGGTGTGGTCGCATCCCGGCCGGATCAAGACCGAGGCCGCACTCGCAAAGATCGCCGGGACCTGCCCGATGCCAGCATCATCGGGCAATACCGTGCGTCACCGGCTCAGCCGTGGTGGTGATCGCCGCCTCAACCGGGCAATCCACACCATCGTTATGACCAGGATGCGCGCCGACGACACCACCCGCGCCTACACCCGCCGACGGCTCGCCGAAGGGCGCACCACCCGCGAGATCAGACGATGCCTCATTGGGTGAGTGTTGGTGATGCGGTCCGCCGATCGGATCGCGGCCCTGGGTCAGCATCAGGAGATGGCCACGTTGCCGCGCCGCATTGGATGGCCAGTTTGAGTACAGCCACTCCTGATGCGCCGAGGCTCCGATGACCGGCGTCAGGGACATGCCCCAATCGAGGGCCGAACAATGAAGAACCGGCAGCGGAGCGTCGACTGACGAGGGCATGACCATCGAAAAACCTTTGGGAAACTGTGCATGCCGTTCATCGGCTGGGATTGGGCGAGCAAGACTCACGACGTGACCATCATCGATGACCGCGGTCATATCTTGGACCGATGGGCGTTCAGCCACACCGAGCAGGCGTGGACCTCGACGCTGGCCCGTCTGGCGCGTCACGGAGATCCCGCCGACCTCCCGGTGACCATCGAGCGGACCGGTGGGTTGGTCGTCGACCGGTTGCTGGCCGCCGGGCATCCCGTCATGCCAGTGCATCCGAACGCGTTTCATGCCGCGCGGCCCCGATGGGGCGCCTCGGGCGCCAAATCCGATCCCGGCGACAGCTACAAACTCGCCGACTACCTGCGCACCGACGGACACCGGCTGCGCCGACTCGACCCACTCGACGCCGGCCTGCGCGAACTGCAGGCGCTCATCAGGCTCCGAGACGATCAAGTCCAAGCCCGCACCGCCCGCCATCAACCAGCTCGCCGCCCTGCTCGACACCCACTGGCCAGGACCCAAAGAGCTGTTGCATTCGCTGGCATCACCCATTGCCCTGGCCTTCCTCACCGACTACCCCACACCGCAATCGGCCGCCCGGCTCGGCGAGGCACGCATGGCCACGTTCTTGCGCCGACACTCCTACCGCGGAGGAAAACCCGCCGCGCAGCTTCTGGCCCGGTTACGCGCCGCCGCCGTTCCGGCTGCCCAGCTGCCTACCGACACCCTCGCCGTGATGATCGCAGCCCAAGTCCAACTGCTGCGCGGCATCCAAACCGCTATCGCAGACCTGGAAGCCCTGATCAAACACCGCGTCGCTCAACACCCCCGAGCACGACTGCCGGCCGCTCTACCAGGCGTGGGCACCATCAACCTGGCTCAACTACTCGCCGAGGTCGGACCGATCCTCGACCGCGTCGACACCGTCGACCAGGCCGCCGCTGAATGCGGCGTCACCCCAGTCACCAAAGCCTCCGGCAAGACCAGTGGGGTCTACTTTCGCTGGGCAGCCAATACGCGGGCCCCCAAAGCCATTACCGCCTTCGCCCACAACGCCCGCATGCAATCACCTTGGGCCGCCCAGCTTTACACCAGCGCCCATGCACGCGGCAAACGCAACCCTCACGCCACCCGCATAGTCGCCCGCGCCTGGCTCCGCGTCATCTGGGCCTGCTGGCACCACGGCACCCCCTACGACCGAAACTTCCATCACGCCGCGCAACGCCTCACCGCATGAGGACTTGACTCAAGGGACTCAAACG
>NZ_JBIAFV010000037.1:0-28548 GCF_042869435.1 Nocardia sp. NPDC006982
GCAGCATCTACATCGGAATCATCAGCGCCGCAATGCGATTGCTGAACCGCTGCACCGAAAGTGTGCCAGAGCCACTTTCTCATGGCCACGGACACAATTGAGACTGGCGCATTCGCCTCGAATCCGGTTCTATTGCACCAAGGGATGACTCACGGATCGGCCTGTGATTCGAGGCCGTAACTTGAACCGGAAAAATACTCTCTCTGCTGAGGACATACTGCAGCATCTGCTGAACGAGCCGACCGTATCGGTCCCCGATGCAGCCCGGCTCCTAGGTGTCGGCAGGTCCACTGTCTACGCGGCGGTGAAGTCAGGTGAGGTGCCGGCTATTCGAGTCGGCAACCGTGTGCGAATCCCGTCGCGATGGATTCGCCAAATGCTCCAGTTGCAAGCCGCACCAGGAGACAACGACACCGAGTAGGACGCCAGCACTTCCTGCCGCGTTCACAGGCCGTCACTACCACTGACGGCCTTTCACCGCCCGTGCCGAGACGACACCTCCGCTACCCACCACCGATGCCCACGACGTTGCGCTGACACCGTCACCACACAGACCAAGCCATCAAAGCAGCCAACCGCAACAACTGCTCGCATGGGGCGCAACTGAGTGATGTTCAAGCACAACGGTTCTTCCGAGTAGGCGTAGACAGCCGCCGGAAAAACTACGCTGCGGCGGTAGCTCATCGAGCAGGGCGATCGCACTCGACCCCAACTCGCGCTCCCGCCGCTTCAAGTGCTCCCGCGCCAATCATAGCCGCCGTCACCGTCTCCGATTGCGTCGAGCGAGAGCAACCACGGCTAGCAGCGCTACGAGTAGCTGTGATCGACCGTCGACCCGCGATCCTTTGCCGCCGTTCACTCCCCCGAATGTCGAATTGGCAACGTATATAAGGAGGTACACCCGATATGACCAAAGGGATCCCACCCGAGAACAGTGCACGCCGCGCCGAACCGATCGACAAACGCACCGCCAGGAACGGCTCTGTGACCTACACATTCCAAATCGACGTCGGCACCAAACCAAACGGCAAGCGGGACCGCCAGCGGTTCACCTACAGCACTCTGACCGAGGCACGACGTGAGTACCGCCGGATCACAACCGAAGTCACCGCTGGCACGTACGTCAAACTCCTGGACATCACCGTGGACGAAGCGTGCGACCAATGGCTTCACAGCCGACGCGGTATCCGCCGAATCACGCTTCAGGGCTACCGCAACGATCTCAAGCCCGTCCGGCGGCACATGGGTGGCAAGAAACTGCGCCAGCTCACCAAGGCCGACGGGGACGCACTCGTGGAATGGATGCTGACCGAAGGTCGTGTCGATCCCCGCCATTACCGACCGGACAGCCTGATGTCGCAGGTAGCCGAACTGATCGCTCAGCACCCGGAAGGCATCACGGCGGCGAGAATCAAAGCGGCATTCCCGGACAAGGATATCCACACGTGCTTGTCAGGGCTAATCCGATCGGGACGTGTAACGCGACCCCGACGAGCGGTGTACATCCCGGCGGAGGCAGCCGAGACCGATAAGGCTCCCAGCGGCGTCAAACCGGTGACGGTGCGGGCTACATTGACCGCCTTCGGTATGGTCGTGCAGTCCTACGTCGATCAGGGAGCCTTGCCGCGCAATGTGATCGCGCTCGTGGAGCGGCCCACCGACGACTTCAGCGAAGACGACGACGAACAGTCGAAGTCATGGACGCTGGCGGAGGTCGAGACCTTCCGCGAGTCCGTACGCGGCGAACGGCTGTACGCCTGCTGGCTGTTGTCCTGCTATGGCGCACGGCGCTCCGAAGTACTCGGCATGCGGTGGACACGCTTCGATGAATCCGCACTGCGCGTGCGTCGGGGCCGGGTCGCCATCGGCAAGGAAACCGAAGAAAACTTGCCGAAATCCCGGCGCGGCCGTCGCGACCTTCCACCGCCCCCTGATCTAGCGGAGGCACTCAATCGCCTCAAGGCGCTCCAGAAAGCCGAATGCTCGGCACTCGGCATCCCATGGTCCGATGACCGGCTGATCGCGGTAGACGAAACGGGAGCCCCGATCCGGCCGGAGTACTACTCGGACACCTTTCACCGGCTGCGAGAACGCGCCGGGCTCCGTCGGATCCCACTCAAGGGACTGCGGAACTCCAGCGTAAGTCTGATGTTGGCGCTGGGCATTCCGGTGCACATCGTCGCGGCCTGGCACGGCCACGACCCTGCGGTCTCCCTGAGCATCTACAGCGACGCCCAGCCGGAGGATTTGCGCGCGGCGGGCGCTGCGCTCTTCGGGTGACTTGAAAACCCCGCTCCCCACACGTTGGCACGTTCTTGGCACACTAGCGTGTCCGAGAACGTGCCACCGAGGGCGGAAACCGCCTCTGACCTGGTCGGGCTGACAGGATTTGAACCTGCGACCACCTGACCCCCAGTCAGGTGCGCTACCAAGCTGCGCCACAGCCCGTTGCGCCTGGTGTTCGGGCGCTCGGAAAGATTACCTCAGCGGGCGCCCAGACGCCGAATCGCCTGGTTATCGGTGTGGTGGGTGGGGCGGGAGTCAGCGTGGGGTGATGCGGGCGGTGGCTCGGGGGTCGTCGGCTACGGCGAACCAGGCGTCGAGGGTGCTGCCGGTGCGGCGGCCGATTACGCGGACCTGCTCGCCTGCCGTCAGCGGTTTGGTGTATTCGATGACGGTGCGGTGCGGGCCGGAGGTGAGATCGGTGTGGGTGGCGAGGAGTTCTTCCAAGGCGCTGAGGTAAACCGCGTTGTTGACGTGGTCGAGCCAGTCGAAATCGGCGACGCGCAAGGGGAAGGGCAATTCCTGGACGTCTGGGCCGGTGGGTAGCGGGTCGGTGAGTGCGGCTTTCCAGCGCAGGCGATGTTCGGTGGTGCTGGCGAGCATGGGTGCCATGAAGCGGTCGCTCATGCGCGCGGGCACGCCGGATTCGGTGCCGAAATGGATCAGGAATCCTTCGGTTTCGACCAGACCGCCGTTGCTGCCACAGATCTGCACGCGCATATTGCACCAGCGGTTCGACAGGGCCGAGCACCAGCGGCGCAGGGTGAGGTGCTCGCCGAATTCGATGGGCTTGAGGACGTCGATGACGGTGCGGCGGACCACCCAGCCGCGGTGGATGTCACCGTCCTCGACGGCTTCGAGGTGTTCGAAGCCGATGTCCTGCAGGTAGCGGGCGATGGCGTCGAGGCGCAGACGCTGGTCCCGGTCCGTATCGGCGAGGCGGACCGGCCAGCCGGTCTCGAACGGGGATCCGACGGTAGGGCGTTCCGGCAGCACGCTGGGAATGACCATAAACGGATAATGCCAGGTCCCGCCCCTCAGCAGCACCCCGACCCGCTCAGCGTGTCAACCGGCAGCAAAGTGCTCCCGCCAATGGTGATAGGCATTCGCCTTCGGTTAAATAACGTTGAAGCTATGAGTCCCCCGGCCACGCCGTGGTCGAACCAGCCCAAGGGCCTCCCGAGCAAGGAGTCCAGCGGCGGCGCGGAGCTGGCCATCGACCCGGTGATTCTCACCGCCATCACGCTTCCCTCGAAGCGAGGGCAGCACTATCCCGACCTCGGCATGCTCATCGGAACCAGCTTCGCGGTCCTGTTGTCGTTGGTGGCCTACCTCTCCGTCGCGTCGATCGGTTCGACACCGGTCCGAGATTCGGCAACCGGCGGATCAGCGGCGGCCACCGCCGCCCCGGCGAACGCGGTCCAGGTCGGTCGGGGGCTGACCATCGGCAAGGTCACTGCCAACGACGGCAAAACGCTTGCGGTGCAAGGGATATTGGGTGCCACGACGAACGTTCGTGTCAACACCAATACCCAGGTACTTGTCCTAGCCGGCAATAGCGTGTCGGATGTTACGGTCGGGGCCGCGGTCGTCGTCTACGGAAATAAGGAAGCCGACGGCACCATCACCGCGAATCTGATCGTGGGCGGCTCATTGAGTTAGCGAGCGACCGGCTCGGTGATCAGACCGCCGGTGAGTTCGACCGAGCGGAGTCGGTCATCGATTTCGGTGGCGTGGTGGGCGACGATGAGTTCGTCCGCATCGATGGAGCCCGCGAAATCCACCAGGTACGAACGGACTTCGGCGGGTGTGCCGACCGCGGTGTATCGGGTCATCGCGCTGAGCTGGCTGCCGTTCGGTGAGGCTAGGAACGCATCGATCTCCTCGTCGGTGAAGTCCGCGCCCGCCGCGCCACGCCGAATCATGGCTCGCGCGCGAGCACGGTAGGAGATCGTCTTCTGCGCCACCGCCGCATCGTGGTCTTCGGCCGCGAACACATTGACACCGGCCATCACATACGGCTCGGCGAGTTGCTCCGACGGCCGGAAGCTGTCGCGGTAGACGGCGACCGCCTGGTGCAGCGCGTCCGGCGCGAAGTGGGATGCGAAGGCATACGGCAGGCCGAGCTGCGCGGCGAGTTGCGCACCGAATAGTGACGACCCCAGAATGTAAAGCGGCACAATGCCTTCCGCGCGCGGCACGGCCTGCACACCGGGTACTCGCGAGTTGCCCGACAGATAGCCCTGTAGCTCCAGCACATCCTGCGGAAAGGTGTCCGCCGAGGAAGGATTGCGGCGCAGTGCGAACATGGTCTTCTGATCACTGCCGGGCGCGCGGCCGAGTCCGAGATCGATCCGCCCGGGGAACAGCGTCTCCAGCGTGCCGAACTGCTCCGCGATCACCAGCGGTGAGTGATTGGGCAGCATGATGCCGCCTGCGCCGAGCCGAATGGTCTCGGTGTGCGCGGCGACGTAACCGATGAGCACGCTGGTGGCGCTGGAGGCGATCGAGCCCATGTTGTGATGTTCGGCGTACCAGACGCGTCGATAGCCGCTGCGCTCGGCGGCCCTGGCCAGCGCGACGCTGTTCTCGAAGCTGTCGCGTGCGGTGCTGCCGGGTGCGACCGACGCCAAGTCGAGGATCGACAGTGCGGTGGGCATAAGACTTCCTTCGTAGCTCAGAGAACGCGGTTGAGTTCTTCGGTGAAGGCCCGGATGCGGGCTTCGTCGCGGCGGTAGTAGGTCCACTGGCCGCGTTTAGTGGCGCAGAGAAATCCAGCGCGCTGCAGGATCGCGAGGTGTGCCGAGATGGTCGATGCCGAGGTCCCCGCCTTCTGCTGGATGAGACCGACGCACACCCCTAACTCGCCGGTGGCGTCGCCCCGCGCTGGGAAGTTCGCGTCCGGATCCTTGAGCCACGCCAGGATGCGCAAGCGGGTCTCATTCGCCAATGCCTTGCACTCGTCGAGCACATCCACCTCCCTTCGGTATTTCGCTAATTAACGAATTTTACGCCGGATACCACGACTCGGCATCGTGACGCAGCACACGTCAGAGGAGCAGGGAGCCCGCACGTTTGACGGTACGAATGATCGGAGCGGTTTCGAGCGTGGCGATGCCGGGAAGTTCGGCGATGCGCTCGGTAAGGTAGCGACCGAGATCTCGAGGGTCGCGGCAGTTGACCGCCGCGACCAGATTGGTAGCGCCGGTGGTGACAGCGGCGAAGGAGACTTCGCGGTGGCGGGCCAGCGCCTCACCGACGGCGACGGTGGCGGCCGGCTGTGTGGCGATCCAGAGTCGGGCCTCGGTACCGAATCCCAGTGCAGCGGAGGGGATATCGAGCTGGAATTGCAGGACTCCGTTGCGGCGCATTGCTTCCATCCGGCGACGCACCTTGGTTTCGGTCCACTGGGTGGCGGCGGTGAGGTCGGAGTAGGAGGTGCGGCCGTCGTGGTTGAGGGCGCGCAGCAGGGACCTATCGCCTTCGTCGAGATGAAGGGGTCCGTCGTCGGGGTCGACGGGGGCGGGCCTGAGGTGCTCGACCTGGTCGGGTGTCAGTGTGGCTGAACCTTGCCAGCCGTCGGGCAGCACGAATCCACGCAGCAGCAAGTGCGCGGACATGGCCACGATTCGGCTGGTGCGTGGAAGTTTATGCAGCAGTAGAGCTTCCTGCTCTTCGATACTGCGGGTCTGCACCGTGCAGGAGACCTCGGTACCAGCGGAGAGGAGATACACGAACGACGTATCATCGCGTGCCGCAAGGGCTTTCGCGACGGAACCGGCTGCGTCGGGAGTGCAGCGCAACCGGATCGTCCATTGGACGTAACCGAGCCGCTGACCGTTCACCAGTCCGATCACCCTGAGTTCATGCGTATTTCGCAGCTGACGATACCGACGTGCCACGGTGTTCTCGGAGACGTCGAGAACTTCGGCGATCGTTCGGAAAGGTGCCCTGCCGTCGATCTGCAGCGCATGAATGATCCCCCTCTCGACGGCATCCATCATAAACCCTCCAAATCTGACGGTTTCCAGCAATATGAGACCTTACTCTGGTTGATTTCGCTCCCGTAGCGCCAGGATCGAGGCATGAACATCCTCGTCCTCGCCGCCACTGGAAACGTCGGCAGCCAGCTCGTCCCCCAACTGCGCGCAGCCGGTCACACCGTGCGCGCGGGCACCCGCAACCCGGCGGCCGCCGATTTCCCGCCCGACGTGCAGGTCGTGCGCGTCGAACTGTCCGAACCCGAAACGCTGCGCGCCTGCCTCGCCGACATCGACGCGGTCTTCCTGCTGTGGCCGCTGCACACCGGCGCACAACTGCCCAAGGCACTCGATCTCATCGCCGAGCGCGCACGGCGCATCGTTTTTCTCGGCACCGGCGGCATCCCGGACCTCAGCTTCGAGGATCAGCAGAAGCTGGTGCACGGCTGCGGAATCGAATCGGTGGTGCTCCGCCCGAGCACCTTCGCCGTCAATACCCTCTGGTGGGCCGATGAGATCAGAACTGGCGATATCGTGCACGGTAGCCACGGCGACCTGCCGATGAGCCTGATCCACGAGGCCGATATCGCGGCCGTCGCGGCCCGGACGCTCACCGAAAACGCCCATGCCGGAGCCACTTACACGCTGACCGGACCAGAGGTACTCACCCAGGCGGAGCAGGTCAGGGTCATCGGCGAAGTACTCGAGCGTCCCCTGCGCTGGGCCGAACTCACCCGCGACCAGGCCAGACAGCGCCTACTCGACGACGACACCTTTCCCGACTCCTTCGTCGACGTCCTCCTCGACGGCTACACCGAGATGCTTGCCGCGCCCCGCCCCGAAATCTCCTCGACCGTCGCCGATATCACTGGTCGCCCCGCTCGTTCCCTGGCCGAGTGGGTATCCGACCACCTCGCCGCGTTCCGCTGACGGCAAATGGCAACGGACGTCGTTGCTCAGCAACGACGTCCGTTCCAGGGGCCTACTTCCGGCGTTCCCGCTTCTCACGCACACGTACCGAAATACGAACCGGAGAACCGTCGAAGCCGAACTCCTCACGCAGTCGGCGCTCCAGGAACCGGCGGTAGCCCGCCTCCAAGAACCCTGTCGTGAAGAGCACGAAGGTCGGCGGCCGGGTAGTGGCCTGCGTGGCGAACAGGACGCGCGGCAATCGGCCACCACGCATCGGCGGCGGTGTCGCCGCGATGACTTCCTTGAGCCAGTTGTTCAGCCGACCGGTCGGGATGCGCTTATCCCAGGATTCCAGTGCGGTTTCCATTGCGGGAACGAGCTTTTGGACGGCGCGGCCGGTATGCGCGGAGATATTGACGCGCTGTGCCCACGGCACCCGGACCAGATCCCGGTCGACTTCCTTGTCGAGTTGCAGGCGACGGTCCTCGTCGACCAGATCCCACTTGTTGAAGGCCAGCACGAGCGCGCGACCGGAGTCCGCGACCATGCTGATCACCCGCAGGTCCTGTTCGGTGATCGGCTCGGAGGCGTCGATCAGCATGATCGCGACCTCGGAGGCCTCCAGCGCCGCCTTGGTGCGCAGCGACGCATAGAACTCCATGCCGCTGGCATGGGAGACCTTGCGACGCAGACCTGCGGTATCGACGAATTTCCAGATCTTGCCGCCCAATTCGACCAGCGAATCGACCGGGTCGACGGTCGTGCCCGCGACATCGTGCACGACCGAACGCTCATCACCGGAGAGCTTGTTGAGCAGGCTGGACTTGCCGACGTTGGGTTTGCCGACCAACGATACCCGGCGCGGACCGGTACCGCCGGTGCCCTCACGCGGGGTCTCCGGGAGGACTTCCAGAACATCGTCGAGCAGGTCACCGGTGCCGCGGCCGTGCGCGGCGCTGACCATGCGCGGCTCACCGAGACCGAGCGACCACAGCGCGGCGGCCTCGGCCTCGACGCGTTCGTCGTCGACCTTATTGGCGACCAGGATCACCGGAATCTTGGAGCGGCGCAGCTTCTTCACCGCGGCCTCGTCCGTGGCCGTCGCACCGACGACGGCATCGACCACCAGCAGGATCGCGTCGGCGGTCTCCATGGCCAGTTCGGCCTGGCGGGCGACCGACTGCTGCAGGCCCTTGGCATCGGGCTCCCAGCCACCGGTGTCCTGCACCAGGAAACGGCGACCCGCCCAGTTCGCCTCATAGGAGATGCGGTCGCGGGTCACGCCGGGAATGTCCTCGACGACCGCTTCGCGACGGCCGAGGATACGGTTCACCAGGGTCGATTTGCCGACATTCGGGCGGCCGACGACCGCCACCGTCGGCATCGCGAGGTGTTCGCCCTCGTCGAACTCACCGTCGAGATCGGCTATCTCCCAATCGGTTTCGTCGCTCCAGACGCCATCTCCGGCGAGAACGTCTTCACTCACTGTGCCCTGCCTGTCCGGCCGATCGAAACCTGCCGCACCACAACGCGATACAGCTCGTCGATGACCTCATCCATATTCAGTTCGCTGGTGTCGACCTGCACCGCGTCGTCGGCCGGACGCAGTGGGGACACCGTGCGAGTGGAGTCGAGGGTGTCGCGACGCTGCACGTCGGCGAGCACACCCTCGTAGTCGTCGCCGCGGCCTTCGGCGATGTTCTGCTGGTTGCGCCGCTGCGCGCGGGCCTCGGCGGAGGCGGTGAGGTAGATCTTGGCGTCGGCATCCGGCAGCACGACGGTACCGATATCACGCCCCTCGACCACGATTCGCTGTGCGGCGGAAGCGATTTCACGCTGCAGCGCGACGAGCAGCTCGCGCACCTCGGCCACGGCGGACACCGCGGACACCGCCTTGGTGACGGCATTGCCACGGATCTCCGAGGAAACATCCTCACCGTCGAGCAGGATCAGCTCACGGCTGGGATCGGTACCGATGGTCAGCGGCAGTTCCTTGACCGCGGCACCGATGGCCGCCGAATCGGTCAACTCGACACTGGCGCGCAGCACCCGCAGCGTCGCGACGCGGTACATCGCGCCGGTGTCGAGGTAGCTGGCGTCGAGCCGGGTGGCCAGTCGCCGCGACACACTGGACTTGCCCGTGCCCGAAGGCCCGTCCATGGCAACGACCAGCGGCGTGGTGCCTTCAACCATCGCAGGGACCTCCACGGGAATCTCTACACCGTTCACAACGACACCGCCTCGTAAAGTTTGCCGACTTCATCGCGGCCGATCACGCGCAGCGTGCCGGGCCGTTGGTCGCCGAGTGCGACCGGACCGATATTGGTGCGCACCAACCGCGTCACCGGATGACCGACCGCGTCGAGCAACCGGCGCACGATGTGCTTGCGCCCTTCGTGCAACACGATCTTGACCAGCGAACGTCCCTCGTTGATCTCCAGCACCTGGAACTTGTCCACCTTGGCCGGACCGTCCTCGAGTTCGACGCCGTCCCTGAGGCGCTTGCCGATCCCCTTGTGAACTTCACCGTTGACCGTCGCCAAATAGGTCTTCTCCACCTGGAAGGACGGGTGCATGAGCCGGTGCGCGAGGTCGCCGTCGTTGGTGAGCAGCAGCAGCCCCTCGGTATCGGCATCCAGCCTGCCGACGTGGAACAAGCGCTGACCTGCCGCGATGCGCTCGGCGACGATATCGCCGACGCAGGGGCGGCCGAGATCGTCGGACATGGTGGACTGCCAGCCCTTCGGCTTGTTCAGCGCGATGTGGACGAGTTCCTCACGCACCATCACGCGAGTGCCGTCGACGCGAACCACCGCGTGCTGCGGATCGATGCGCAAGCCCTGCTCGGTGACGATCGCGCCGTCGACCTCAACCCGGCCCTGCGCGATCATCTCCTCGGCCGCGCGGCGCGAGGCGACACCGGCCTTGGCCAGCACCTTCTGCAGCCGCTCGCCCTCGCCCCACGGCAACTTCTCGTGGCCGCCCTCGGCGGGCTGCTCGACATGCTGACGCTTGGCTGGCTTGGCATTGCTCAGCAGCGGAGCGGCGACAACCTTCTTCTGTGGCTTCGGAGTCTTGGTCTTCTTGCCGACCGGCGCGGACATCGCGGCCGAAGCCGGGCGATGCGACGGATTGCCTTGCTGCGCAGAGCTTCCCGGTGTGTAACCGCGCGAACCGGCGGCACGCGGGCCCGAACCGCCTTGTGCGGCACCGCGATAGGCGTCGCCACGCGAACCACGCTGATCGGAACCGCCGCCCGTCGACGAGCCGCGATAACCGCTGTCGCCCTGGGAAGAACCGCGATAGCGGCTGTCCCCCTGTGCCGAGCCGCGGTAGCCGCCGCCCTGCGACGTGCCACGTCGATCGGAGCCGCCCGGGGACGAACCGTATCCGCTGCCGCCCTGCGCGGCGCCGCGATAACCGCCGCCACGCGCGGAGCCACGCTGATCGCTCTGCGACGAGCCACGGTAGTCCGAGCCACGCGACGATCCGCGATAGCCACCCTCGCCGTGCGACGAATCGCGGTAGCCGCGATCGCCTTGTGCGGAACCGCGGTAGCCCCCGCGATCGCCGCCGCTCTGTTCATTCCCCCGGTAACCACCTTGTGAGGAGCCGCGCTCGGAGCCTCCCCATCCGGCCCCGCGCGGCGTACTTCCCCTTTGCGTACCTCCCCGTTGTGCCGAACGCGCGTCGCGTGCGTTTCGGCCTGCGCCGCCCCTTCCGGGCTGGTCGCTTCTGTTCCTACGATCCGGTGTGCCATCTCGGCGAGCGGGCGTATTCATTTTGTCCTGTCAGTCTTCTTCGGTACCGAGATCCAAATCGGTCTCGGCGGGTTTCTTCAACCTGGTGTAACGGGGGTCCGTGTCCAAGCTCTCGTTGATCTCGTCGATCAGGTCGACGCCCGGCAGCAAGGGCGCCAGTGGCGGAAGATCGGACAGCGATGCGAGTCCGATCCGCTCCAGGAACAGTTCGGTCGTGCAGTACTGCGTGCCGTTCGTTTCCGGGTCGACCCCGGCCTCGGCGATCAATCCGCGAGCCAGCAGGGTTCGCATCACACCGTCGACGTTCACGCCGCGCACCGCGCTGACCCTGGTCCGGGTCACCGGTTGGCGGTATGCCACCACCGCCAATGTTTCCAAAGCGGCCCTGGTCAATTTCGACCGGGCGCCGTCGAGCAGCATCCGTTCCACATACGGCGCGTACTCGCTGCGAGTATAGAAGCGCCACCCGTCACCCACGAAACGCAGATCGATGCCACTGGCCCGCGCGGACAGTTCCGCCGCCATTTCGTGCAGCGCCCGCTCCACCCGCGCCGGTTTGTCCTGCACCGCGTCGGCCAGCAGTTCTACCGGGGCCGGAGCGTCCACAATGAGCAGCATCGCCTCCAACGCCGACCGGAATTCATCGTCATCCAGCGGTTCGGGCGTGAACTCCGCCACTTCGTCGTCTGAACCCGCGCCGGCGTCTTTTTTGTTCTTCGCCGCACGTGCGGTCTTCGTCGCACTTACAGAAGCCGGGGCGTCGTTCCTACCACTCCCCCGCCGCGTCTCACTCGGTCCTCCAGCAACGCCGTCGCCATCCTCCGCGCCCGGCGCTACCTGCTCGCTGACGCTCGGCTCGGCTGTGCCCGCGGAATCGGCGTCGATGATCGGACTGCTTATCGCCTCGGTCGCACCTGCCGCAACTGCGGGCTCCTCGCCCGCACCCCTCGTCAGTGGCGTATCAGCGCGCCCCGCGATGCCTTGGACTCCACCCGACGCCTGCCCGCTGAGGCTCGGCTCGCCCGCGCTCGAGGTATCCGGTTCGACAATTCGACTGCTTCCAGCCGCCGCTCCCGTGCCGTTCGAGGTCGCCGCATCCCCGGCATCGTCACCGCTCGAATTCGCCGCACTGCCGTCGGCGCTTGCATCCGCAGCGTCTTCGATGAACTCATCGCGCACACTCGACGCCGGCTTGTCGACGCTCGATTCTGCGGCGCTCGCGCCCGATGCGACACCGCCGATCGAACTCAGCGCCGCACTACCGTCGGATCCCGGCGCGCTCGCATCTGCGGCGTCTTCGATGCGCTCATCACTCGACGATGCCGCCTCGTCGCCCGATTCCGCCGCACTCGCGCCCGATGCATCGCCGCCCCGGGCGATCACTGCACGGTCCACGTCGACCTGCTCGCCCACGACCCCGGTGTCATGCTCGATGCCGTTGTGCCCGAGGGGTGTCGCGTCGTCGGTGCGCTCACTCACCCGTAGTCCTCCTCGATGGTCACGGTGTCGGCGGTCTCGTCCTTGGGGTCGCCGGTCCAGCTGATCGAGAGCGGGCCGAGCGGGTCGGGCTGGTCGAACTCGATCGTCTTGCCCCGGTACAGCTCGAGCAGTGCCAGGAAGCGGGCGACGATCTGGATCGGCACATCACAGTCGGCGACCAGTTCGCCGAAGGTCGTCCAGCCGCCCGGTCCGCGCAGTTTGAGCTGTTCGAGCACGAGCGCGGCCTGTTCGGCGACCGAGAAGGCGTGCTGGTGCAGATGGTCGAGTCCAACCCGCGGCGCCGGGCGAGGCCGGAAGGCCGTCGCGGCGATCGCGGCGAACTGGTTTGCGTCAACTCCCAGCTTAACCTCGGGCAGCAGGTCGGCGTATCGCTCCTCCAGCCCGACCGCGCGTGGGTAGCGTCGCAACGCGACCGCCTCCAGTTCCCCGAGCAACTCGGCGACCTGTTTGAACGCGCGGTACTGCAGCAGCCGTGCGAAGAGCAGATCGCGTGCCTCGAGCAGTTCGAGATCCTCGGCGTCGGTCACCTCACCCGACGGCAGCAGTCGCGCCGCTTTGAGATCCAGCAATGTCGCCGCGACGACAAGGAATTCGGTGGTCTGATCCAGGATCTTGTCCGCACGCAACGCCTGCTGCCCGATGCTGGCGGTCAAAGCCTTTGTGTAGGCGATGAATTCGTCGGTCACCTGATGCAACGCGACCTCGGTGACATCGAGCTTGCGCGAACTGATCAGATTCAGCAGCAGATCGAACGGCCCTTGGAAGTTGCTCAGCCGCAGCTGGAACCCGGAGGTCTGGGCCGTCGGCTCGCTCTCGCCGCCAGGTCTGCCTGGCGGATCATCCGCGGCCGAGTCGTTCGCAGCCGACGCGGCACGCCCGGCGTCGGAGTCCCGATCGACGAACTCATCAGACTCCGAGCCGAGCGTATCCGTGTTCGTCGATGGCGCCGGTTCCGTACCGCCGATCACCGGCCGGACCGGTGGATGACTTCCCGCGCCATCGCCCGATATGCTTCGGCCCCACTGGATTTCGGTGCCCACGTGGTGATGGGTTCACCCGCGACGCTGGCGTCCGGAAAACGTACGGTGCGCGCGATCGCCGTGTCGTACACCAGGTCGCCGAACACTTCGACGACGCGCGCCATCACCTGACGCGAATGTAGTAACCGCGCATCGAACATGGTCACAACGATGCCGTACAGGCTCAGGCGCTGGTTCAAGCGGTCACGCACCTTCTCCACGGTGTCGTTGAGCAGGGCGAGTCCGCGCAGCGAAAAGTATTCGCACTCCATCGGAATGATCACGCCATCGGAACAGGCCAGCGCATTCACCGTGAGCAGGCCGAGCGACGGCTGGCAGTCGATGAGGATGTAGTCGTAGCGATCGCGCACCGATTCCAGGGCGCGGCCCAGTGTCTGCTCCCGGCCGACCTCGTTGACCAACTGGATCTCCGCGGCGGACAGATCGATATTGCTCGGCAGCAGGTCCAGATTCTCGACGCGGGTCTCCATCAGGACATCATCGATCGAGACCTTGGATCCGATGAGCAGGTTGTGAACGGTCAGATCGAGATCGTGGTGGGCCACACCCAATCCCGCCGACAGCGCACCCTGCGGATCCAGGTCGACCAGCAACACCCGCCGCCCGAACTCCGCGAGCGCAGCGCCCAGGTTGATGGTCGAGGTGGTCTTGCCGACGCCACCCTTCTGATTGCACATCGCGACGATCAGCGCATCACCGTGGTTTTCGACCGGCGGGGGGTCGGGCACGACACGCAGCGGGCGCCCGGTCGGGCCGAGCGTCGCATCGTCGGGGACGGGATCGACGCCGTCGCCCCACAGCGTTTCCGCCGCGGCGGCCGAGTACGGACCCGTCCGGGGACCCGTAAGCGGCTGCGCCCCAGCACTCATCGGCGGCTCTGCCGCACCGGCTGTCGTCACGATCCGCTGCTCCTTATACGTTCCTGCCCGTTGCCTTCGCCCGACTCCGGCATCTTCTGCCCGAGCGTAGCGAGGCCGATCAGGCCCGACCTCGCTTTCGTACGGTCCAGCTCTCGATAGACGCTACCGCTTGACAGCGCAAGACCCACGCTCGGACACGCGACGCCCACGTTTACCTGCGCAGGCGTCCACTCCCCTAGCGCCAATCCGGTCCACCGTCGAAATGGACGTCGAACCGATCGTGGAGTTCATCCATGCTGTCCCAATCCGCCTCACCCCGAGCGATACGACCGAGCTGCCGGAAGTACTCGAACCGGACGATACCCGGTGTGAGTACGGCGAAGAACTCGGCGGGACCGTCCGCGGACGCCCCGAAGGCATGGACAGTACCCGGCGGAACCACCACCAGACCACCCTTCGCGACCGCGTGCCGTTCGCCGTCGACGAGGAATTCCATGGTCCCGTCCAGGACGTAGAAGATTTCCGTGGACTTCGTGTGATGGTGCGGTCTGGTCCCATCCGCGCCCGCCTGCAGGACGAGCCGATTCGCTCCGAACAGCCCATCAGTGTTCTCGCTGTCCTCGAGCAACCGGAACGATCCGCCACCGGGCAGCGCCACCGCCTCGACATCGCGCTCCTGAACGATGAAAGCCTTTGCCATCCAACTCACCTCACGTCGGTATGCCGAGACCCACCCGATCTCGACATATCGACACAACCGGACCACGGTCCCAATTCTTCCGCGGCGGTCGCCGGAGCACAGCGGGTCAGCGGGCGCGGGGGTGAGCGGTTGCCCAAACCTCACGAAGCGTGTTCACGGTGACCAAGGTGTAGATCTGAGTGGTCGTCACCGACGCATGCCCCAGAAGTTCTTGGACCACACGCACATCCGCACCCCCGTCGAGCAAATGCGTTGCGAAGGAATGACGCAGCGTATGCGGCGAAACGGTAGCCCCGATGCCCGCCCGCTCGGCGGCGGTCTGCAAGACCTGCCAGGCACTCTGCCGCGACAACCGACCACCGCGGGCATTCAGAAACAGCGCGCCCGCAGTGCCTTTCCCGTTAGCGGCGAGCACCGGCCTCCCTCGCACCAGATATGCGTCGACTGCCGCCAGCGCGGGCCTGCCGATCGGAACCATGCGCTGCTTGCCACCCTTGCCGTGCAACACAACAGCGCGTTCCTCGGTATCGAGATCGTCCACATCGAGCCCGACCATCTCCGAAATCCGCGCCCCGGTCGAATACAGCAGCTCGAGCAGCGCGCGATCGCGCAATCCGCGCGGCCCGCCATCGCTTCCGGCGCCATTCGCATCATCGATCAGCCCGCCGCCAGCCGCCTCCAACAGCCGCAACACCTGGTCGTACGGCAGCGCTTTCGGCAACCGCCGCCCCGGGGTCGGCGGCTTGACCGCATGTGCGACATCGGTACTCGTGAAACCCTCCGCCGCGGCGAAGCGATGCAGCCCGCGCACCGCGATCAGCGCACGAGCGACCGAACTCGCGGCCAGGGGCGGATGTGTCTCTCCGCCCGCTCGCAGCACCATCGTGAACTCCGCGACATCGGATTCGGAAACCTGCTCGAGCGCCGTAATCCCGTGCCCGGTCAGGAAATCCCGATACCGGTCGAGATCGCGACGGTACGCACCGAGGGTGTTGCGGGCGGCGCCGCGCTCGACCGCAAGATGATCGAGGTAGGCGTCCACCTCCCGCGCGAGCACCGCCCGGACCCGTCAGTCTTCGGACTGCCGCTGCGCCTTGCGACGCAGGAATGCGGTCGGCTGCCCCGGCCACGGCGCGTCGGCCGGACGCAACTGCGTCCCGCCCGCCCTGGCGGCCGCGAGCGCGAGCAGACCGGCGACGGCCGTGGCATTGACGATCTCACCGGCCAACGCGGCCCGCACTGCTTCGTCCACCGGCAGGCGGACCAATTCCAGGTCCGCCTCCTCCAATTCCGGCTCCGGCCGGTCGGTTTCGTACAGACCTCGCGCGGCATACACCCGCAGCGCCTCATCGGTGAATCCGGGCGAAAGCACGACATCCACCAAAACCGACCATTCCCTGGCAGCCAGTCCGGTCTCCTCGGCCAATTCGCGCTTGGCCGCTGTCAGCGGATCCTCGCCGGGCACATCGAGCAGTCCGGCGGGCAGCTCGAGCAGCCGCTGATCGATCGGATGCCGATACTGCCTGATCAGCACCACATTGTCGGCATCATCGATGGCCGCAACCGCAACCGCCGCATGGTGTTCGATCACCTCGCGCTCGACGACGCGTCCGCCCGGCATTGCCACCTGGTCGAGCCGCAAGGCGAGGATGGCACCGCTGTACATGGTCTTGCTCGCCACGGTCTCGAAGTCGTGGCTGCCCGGCTGGGCTCCCCCGTTCTCACTCATCTACGACACCTGATCTGCGTTCGCGAACTCTTCGTCCGGGATATCGACCGGAAGCCGCTCGGCCAGTTTATATTTCAGCGCCGCCGCGATCAGCGCCGCGAACAGTGGATGCGGGCGAGTCGGGCGGCTCTTGAGCTCCGGATGCGCCTGGGTGGCCACGAAGAACGGATGCTTATCCGCGGGCAGCTCGACAAATTCGACCAGATGCCCGTCGGGGGAGGTACCGCTGAATTTCAAACCGCTCGTGGCGATCTTGTCACGGTAGGCGTTGTTCACCTCGTAGCGATGCCGGTGCCGCTCGGAGACCTGGTCGGTGCCGTAGGCCTGCGCGACCACCGAACCCTTCTGCAGCGTCGCCGGGTAGGCGCCGAGGCGCATGGTGCCGCCGAGATCGGCCTCACCGGCCACGATCTCCTTCTGATCGGCCATGGTGGAAATCACCGGATGCGGTGTATCCGGCTCGAATTCGGCCGAATTGGCCTCGGCCAGACCGACCGAACGCGCGGCCTCGATGACCACACACTGCAAACCCAGACACAGACCGAGCAGCGGAAGCCCCCTGGTCCGCGCATATTTGATGGCGCCGACTTTGCCCTCGATGCCACGGATACCGAACCCGCCCGGAATCAGCACCGCGTCCACATCGCGCAGCGCGGCCTGCGCACCCGCCGGGGTCTCGCATTCATCCGACTGCACCCAGCGGATATTCACCTTGGCCCGCGAAGCGAATCCACCCGCGCGCAACGCCTCGGTCACCGACAGATACGCATCGGGCAGATCGACGTACTTGCCGACGAGTGCGACCTCGACGGTCTCCCGCGGCTGGTGCACCCGATCCAGCAGATCGCCCCACACCGTCCAGTCCACATCGCGGAACGGCAGCCCGAGCCTGCGCACCACATAGGCGTCCAGGCCCTCACGGTGCAGCACCTTGGGAATGTCGTAGATCGAGGGCGCGTCCGGCGTGGAGATGCAGGCGTCCACATCGACGTCGCACATCAGCGCGATCTTGCTCTTGAGCGCCTGCGGCACCTCGCGATCGCAACGCAGGATCAGCGCGTCGGGCTGGATACCGATATTGCGCAGCGCGGCCACCGAGTGCTGGGTCGGCTTGGTCTTGAGCTCACCCGACGGCGCGAGGTAGGGCACCAGCGATACGTGCAGGAAGAACACATTGTCCCGGCCCACATCGTGGCGGATCTGGCGCGCGGCCTCGAGGAAGGGCTGCGATTCGATATCGCCGACGGTGCCACCGATTTCGGTGATCACCACATCGGGCACCTGCCCCTGCAGATCCGGCCCCTGCATCGCCAGGATGCGACTCTTGATCTCGTCGGTGATGTGCGGGATAACCTGCACTGTGTCACCGAGGTATTCGCCGCGACGCTCCTTGGCGATCACCGACGAATAGATTTGCCCGGTAGTCACATTCGCGTCCCGGGACAGGTCCCGATCGAGGAACCGCTCGTAGTGGCCGACATCGAGATCGGTCTCCGCGCCGTCCTCGGTGACGAACACTTCGCCGTGCTGGAACGGATTCATGGTGCCCGGATCGACGTTCAAGTACGGGTCGAGTTTCTGCATGGTCACCCGCAGTCCGCGCGCGGTCAGCAGCTGACCGAGGCTGGAGGCGGTAAGACCCTTACCCAATGAGGAGGCGACACCACCGCTGACGAAGATGTGCTTCGTGGCCGTTCGCGCCTGATTCCGTGTATGACCCACGGGTCTTCACGGTAACACGAAATTGCTGGTCTGATCACACGCCATGCACGTTTGCCACCGAGTCGCTGCGATCGATCGGATCCGCACCGTGCGCCATGTCCGCAGCACGGAGCATCGCGGATCGGGCGGGTCAGCTCGAAGGCAGCGCGACGAGTGTGAGGGAGGTCGCCTTGGTGCCGGTTCCGTATCGGCCCGCGCCGCCGTTGAGCTGCTCGCTCAGGCCGAGCACGGTGGTGACGCGGCCGATATCGCGGTCGAGGTTGTCGACGGTGGTGACGGCGGTGGCGAGCGCGGCGTCGGAACGAATGAGCGCGATCGGGCCCGGATTGTCGGCGGCACCGGATCGGCCCGCCAGCACCGCCCCCGCACCGCGACCACGCAGGGCGCCGGCGAATCGGGCGATATTGCTGCCCTGACTGTTCTCGCTGGACTTCTCGCCGTCGCCGGTGACGACAACGGCGAGGTTCGCGGCCTGCGTCGGAGTGTCGCCGTAGGCGAGGAAACCGCCGCCGCGCAACGTCTCCAGCACCAGACTCAGCTCCTGCGGGGTGCTGCGCGGTTGCGCGCTCGCGGGATCGAGCAGCAGCACCAGGCCGAGCAGATCGCCCGCCATACTGCCCTGATCCACCTGGCCGGTGCGCAGCTGCGCGCCCGCGGGGATGACATTGGTGACCGCGGTACGCATCCGGTCACCCTCGGCGGCGTCGAGGAAGGCGTCGTTGAGTGCGATGCGGCCGGTCACGGTGGCACCCGAGGTTTCCAGATCCTTCGCGACGGCCTCGACATCGGCGGGTTCGGCATCGGGGGTCGTGAACACGACGACGCTGCGGTCGGTGAGCGTGCCGCCGAGGATCCGGCCCGCCGCTCCGGCGATGAACCGGTCCGCGGCATTGATTTCGTCGCCGAACCGCCGGTTCTGATCGGTGGCCACATCGAGCTGTTTGCGCAGATCCGTTTTATCCGCGCGCAATCCGGACAGCAGGTCCGCCGCCACGGTCTGTGACCCGAGCACCACGCCGAGGGCGAGGGCCAGGAAGATCGCGACGATCGAAACCGCGTGCTGCCGAATCGAAATCATCGGTTCCCTCCCGCACCGGCTAGGCCCTCGGCCCACAGCGTGAACCGGTTCCAGCTATCGGCGGCCCAATCCAGTGCCTCGGTCCCCATATTCGAGGCGAGCATGGCCACGATCACCGCTACCAGTGCGGCGAGGACGACCATCGCAATGGCGGTGCCGGACACCCGGTTCCGGTAGAGCGTGGCGACGGCCTTGGCATCCATGAGTTTGGTGCCGACTTTCAGTCGGGTGAGGAAGGTCGCCGGATTGCTGTCGCGGCGGCCGCGGTCGAAGAAATCGTCCAGCGAGGCGGCGGCGCCGGCCGTCACGATCAGCGATGCGCCGTGGTGGTGGGCCAGCAGCAGGGCCAAGTCGGAAGGTGCCCCCGACGACGGGAAGGTCGTCGCGCCGATGCCGAGATCCTGGATGCGTTCCAGCCCCTTGGCGTGGCCGTCGGTATCGGCGGGCAGGATCATCTCGGCACCGGATTTCAAGGTGGCGGTGGTGATTTCGTCTGGGTCGCCGACGATCAGATCGGGGCGGTAGCCCTGCTTCAACAAGGTGTCCGCGCCGCGACCGACGCCGACCATGATCGGCGCGTACTCCTTGATGAAGGGCTTCAGTCGCTTGAGATCGTCGGCGTGCTCCGGGCCGTCGGCCACCACGACCACATGCCGATTCTTCATGTCGAGCTCGAGGTCCGGCACCCCGATACCGTCGATGAGCAGCGCACTCTCGGTGCGAATGAATTCGATGGTGTTGCCGGCGAAGGCCTCCAGATGATCGGCGAGACCGTTGCGCGCATCGATCATTCGCTCGGCGATATCTGATCCGGTCAGCTCAATGCCCGTGACCAGGACCTCGGGCTCCTTCTTGACCAGCTTGTCGGAGTAGACGACGCCCTCATCGATGCGGACCTTGGTGCCGTCCTTGATCCGGAAGGCATCCGAACTCACGGTGTCCAGCAGCAGAATTCCGTTGGCGACCAGCACTTCCGGCCCCAGATTGGGGTAGCGGCCCGAGATCGACGGCGAAGTATTCACCACCGCGACCACGCCCGCCTCGACCAACCGATCGGCGGTGAGCCGATCCAGATCCATCTCATCGAGTATTACGACATCACCGGGCCCGACCCGCTTCAGCAGACGCCTGGTGTTGCGGTCAACCCGAGCTGTCCCGGTCAGCCCGGGCAGCGCTTCGGTGCTCTTCGACAACAACGCCAACATCTTCATGTGGCCGATCCTGTCGGCAAACCCTCAACCATTGGTGGAGGCGCGCCGTATCACCTATCACATTCGTCACTGTGATAACACGAGCACCACGCCGCGCCGAGAGCGCGCCAACAAGTACCCGTATGCTGCGGGTCACAGATATCCCGAATAGGAGTCACCATGGTCAGCAGTACCGTCGACGCCGTGATCGCGGCACCGCGCGATGTCGTCTACAAGTTCTTCACCGAGCGGGAAGGCATCAACCCCTACATCCCGGTCGACTTCACCCTGAAGACCCCCGGCTCGCCCACCCCGACGGGCGTCGGCGCGCAGTACTTCATCGGCAAGGCCGGCGTCGGCATCGTCGAGGAGACCACCAAGCTGGTCCCCGGCGAGCTCATGGAATACAAGATCATCAAGGGCGCGCCCGTGAAACGGCACGTCGGCACCATCACCTTCACCGACACCGACAACGGCACCCTGGTCTCCTACACGATGGAGTCCGAGCCCAGCCTTCCCGTCCCCGCAAAGGTCCTGGAATTCGGTCTGAAGAACCTCATCAACCAGTTCATCAAGGGCGCCCAAAAAGCCCTGCGCTGAACTGCTCAGGCGCGGGCGCGTTCGGCGCGGGCGGTTTCGAGCAGTTCCTCGGCGTGAGCTCGGCCGGTTTCGGTGTCATCGAGACCGGCCAGCATGCGAGCCAATTCGATGACACGCTCGTCCTTGGTCAATGCCCGGACCCCGCTGTTGACCTTGCCCTTGCCGTCATCGGACTTGTCCACCACCAGATGGGTGTCTGCGAATGCCGCGACCTGCGGCAGGTGGGTCACCACGATCACCTGATGGGTGCGCGCGAGCCGAGCCAGTCGGCGGCCGATCTCGACCGCGGCCCGGCCGCCGACACCGGCGTCGACCTCGTCGAACACCATCGTCGCGCCATGATCCGAACTGGCAAGCACCACTTCTAGAGCCAGCATCACGCGCGACAGCTCACCACCGGATGCGCTCTTGCTCAACGGCAACGACTGCGCGCCGGAGTGCGCGGACAGCCGGAATTCCACCTCGTCGACACCGGTCGAACCCGCATGCAATTCCTGCCCGTGCACCGTCAGCGGCGCGGAATCCTGCGGGCTCGCAGGCACCGGCCGCACCACGACCTCGAGCTTCGCCTTACCCATCGCAAGCCCACCGAGTTCGGCGCTCACCGCCGAAGCGAGCTTGCCCGCCGACTTGGTGCGCGCCGCGGTCAATTTGTGTGCCGCTTCCCGAACGCGTTCCGCGGCGATATCCACCTCCGCCGCCAGCGCCGCCAGCGCCTCTTCGGAGACATCGAGCGAGCCGAGACGCGTGCGCGCCTCATCCGCCCACGCGATGACCCCGTCGATATCCGGTGCGTACTTGCGCGTCAGCGATTTCAATTCGGCCTGCCGGGTGAGCAGCGAATCCAATGCGCCCGGGTCCGAAGGCAAGTCCGACAGATAACCACTGAGCTCGGTGGTGAGATCGACGACCACCGCGATGGCCTCACCGAGCCGCGGCCCGAGCGCGGTCAGCGCCGGATCGTGGGCCGATTCGATGCGGGCCCGCGCGGCACCGAGCAATTCCAGTGCGCCCGAACCCTCTTCGGGCGAATCGGCGGGACCAGCCAACGCGTCGTGCGCGATCGCGGCGGCCTCACGCAGCGAATCCAGATCGCTGAGCCTGCGCACCTCGTCGACGATGCGCTCGTCCTCCCCGGGTTCCGGTGCGGCGGCATCGATTTCGGACAGCGAATGTTTCAGCCGGTCGGCCTCCAGCGCGAGTTCCCTACTGCGCGCGGTACGTTCGAGCAGCTCAGTGCGGGCGTCGAGCCAGGATCGCCGCTGCACCTGGTACTTACGCAGCAGCGAACCGACCGTATCGGCGGCGAACTGATCCAGCGCGGACAGCTGCTGGTCCGGACGCTGCAGGCGCAGCTGATCGTTCTGGCCGTGCACGGTCAGCAACGGCGCGGTGAAATCGGCGAGGACAGCGGCAGGTACGCCGCGCCCACCCAGGTGCGCGCGGGAACGTCCGTCACTGCCGACGGTGCGGATCGCGATGATGCTGCCGTCGTCATCGCGTTCGGCCGCAGCCGCTTCCAGGACTTCCTGCACTTGCTTCTGCGCGGTGGTATTCACCTCGTCGACGGTGAACCGCCCCTCGACCACGGCCCGGTCCGCACCCAACCGGACACGGCCCGCATCGGCCCGCGCCCCGCTGAGCAGATGCAGGCTGGTCACCACCATGGTCTTACCGGCGCCGGTCTCACCGGTCAGAACCGTCAGCCCCTCATGGAATTGCGCGGTGGCCGTGGATATGACGCCAAGCCCGTCAATCCTGATCTCTGTCAGCACTCGTCCTCACCCACCCCGCCGGCTCCGATCCCCCGGCTGATCTCCGTTCGCCGTCGGCCACGCCAGCCTGTCACGGGCAATTGGAATTTGCGCACCATCCGGTCTGCGAACGGTGCGGAATCCAACCGCACCCACCGCACCGGTTCGGCGCCGCGGACCGCCTCGAGCCGGCCGCCCTTCGGCAATGCCAGGGTGCGCCTGCCATCCAGGAAAACTATCGCATCATGGCCCACCGCAACGGATTCGACCGCGATTCTGGATTCCGGACTGGTCACCAGCGGCCGTGCGAAGAGGGCGTGCGCATTGCTCGGAATCACCAGCAGCGCTTCGAGTTCCGGCCACACCACCGGGCCGCCAGCGGAGAACGCGTAAGCGGTCGATCCGGTCGGTGTGGAGATGAGGATGCCATCGCAACCGAACTGCGAAACCGGCCGCCCGTCGACCTCCAGGACCACCTCCAGCACACCCATGCGCGCGGCGTTCTCGATACTGGCTTCATTGAGCGCCCAACCGGTTTCGACGATCTCGTCGTCCACCCGGACGTTCACATCGATCGTCATCCGATGCTCGAGGCGGTAATCGCCGCGGACCACGCTCGCCAACGCCTCATCGAGGTGTTCGGCCTCGGCCTCGGTGAGAAAACCGATGCGGCCCAGGTTGATTCCGAGCACCGGCACCCCCGCCGGCCTGGCCAGTTCGGCCGCGCGCAGAAAGGTGCCGTCACCGCCGAGCGAAAGCACCATCTCGCAGCCGACCGCCGCGTCCGGGCAATGCTCGACCACGCGCGCCGGATATCCGCCCGGTTCCGCGATGGCCGTCCCGCCCGGGGTGTCGGGCTCACAGTCGAATCGCGTGCTGTCCGCCTCGTCCGCGAGCACGCGCAGCCCGATACCCGCGTCCGCGAAAATCTTCGCGACACGATGAGCGGTTTCGATGATCTCCGCCCGGCCCGGATGCGAAACCAGCAGAATCTCTCTGGATTCGGCCGGCGTCAGCGCGTTCACTGTGGACCCTCCTCAACCGCACGTTCGACAAGCGCCGCGACCTGCTCGCCGTCGTACTCGAACTGCCCGTCTTTACGCAGCCACACAAAGTATTCGACATTGCCCGATGGGCCGGGCAGCGGGCTGGCCACCACCCCGACGGTGCGCAAGCCCAATCCGGCGGCCGCCGCCGCGACATCGCGCACCACTTCCGCGCGCAATGCGGGATCACGCACCACACCGCCGGAGCCTACTCGCTCCTTGCCCACCTCGAACTGGGGTTTGACCATAGGCAACAGGTCGGCACCCGGCGCGGAGCAGGCCGCGAGGGCGGGCAGCACCAGATTCAGTGAGATGAACGACAGATCACCGACAACCAGTTCGACGGTGCCGCCGATGGATTCGGGGGTGATGGCGCGAACATTGGTGCGATCGAAAACCCGCACTCGATCGTCGTTCTGCAGCCGCCAGATCAGCTGGCCATAGCCCACATCGACGGCGACGACCTCACGCGCCTGCCTGGAGAGCAGTACGTCGGTGAAGCCACCGGTCGACGCACCGGCATCCAGGCAGCGCTTCCCCCCGACGGTCAGGCCTTGGGGTTCGAATGCTTCGAGCGCGCCGAGCAGCTTGTGCGCACCACGCGACGCCCACGACACCTCGTCGGGCTCCTCGCGCACAACCAGCGGCGTGCCGGTCTCCACGGCAGTCGCCGGCTTCACAGCGACCGTTCCAGCAATCAGGACGCGGCCCGCACCGATCAGCTCGACCGCATGTTCACGCGATCGCGCCAATCCGCGGCGAACCAGTTCGGCGTCCACCCGCGCGCGCCTGGCCACCTCAGATCTTGTCCACCGTGGCCAGTGCCTGCACGAGCACTTCATGCGCCTGTTCCAGGATGCGGGCGCGCCGGGTGATATCGGCGCCGGAATCGGAGGCCGTCGGCGGGGGCGCCGCCAAGCCGGCCCACGCCGGACGCGCGTCGAGTTCGGCGAGCAGACCGTCGATCTCGGCGCGGATCCGCTCGGGGTCGGCAGGCTCCGGGCGTCCCTGTGCACCCGGCAGATGCTGGCCGGGCAGCGGTGGCCCGGGGCGCGGTCCATTCGAGCCGGGTCCGTTGGGGCGTGGCATCGGAGTAGTCATCGTGGGGTCAACGCTATCGGATTTCCGAACCGGACGCGTGCACCCTTACGGCTCTTCCCGGGTTACGGCGCAGGCGTTCCGCCAAGTCGTCGGCGAGGTCGGTCGCCTCGTCCTCGACCGGCGGATGATTCAGTGCATCCAATGACTCCGAGACGTAGGTCGGGATCAGGGCCGCCGGGGCGTCGCGTAGTTCGTCGAGGGTGCTCACGCCGGTCAGGACCAGCAGTGATTCGAGGCCGACACGGTTGGCGCCCTCGATATCGGTGTCCAGGCGGTCGCCCACGACCAGCGCGCTGCGCGTTCCGGCGCGCACCAGGGCGTCCTCCAGCAGTGGCGCATAGGGTTTGCCCGCTACAACAGGCTCTCTACCGGAGGCAGCACGTAATGCGGCGACCATGGCGCCGTTGCCGGGCGCGAGGCCACGCTCGTTAGGCAACGTCTTATCGGTATTTGCGGCGACCCACAGTGCGTCGGCGCTCAGTGCGTAGGCAGCCTCGGCCAGATCCGGCCACGCGGTTTCGGGTGAATGTCCTTGTACGACAGCATCGGGCGCGGCGCCGTTGAAGCGCCGGATCGAACGCAACCCGACCGCTTCGACTTCTTTGGCCAGGTCATCGGTGCCGACGATCAACACCGTTGCCCCGGAATCGAGCCGCTCGGCCAACAACCGTGCCGCCGCCTGCGCACTGGTCACGACATCATCGGTTTCCGCCGCGAACCCGAGCTCGATCAAATGCCGTGCGACCACATCCGGACCGCGACTCGCATTGTTCGTGACATACACAAGCCGCTGTGCCGCAACGGAATCCGCCAACGCCTCCGGCGCGCCCTCGATCACCTCCGGCCCGCGATACAGCGTGCCGTCCAGATCCAGCAGCAGGGCTTCATACCGCTGTCGTAGCCGCTTCACACCACTCTCACTTCACGTAACCGACCGACACCTTCCCGAACCCTACGCCAGCCCGCCGACAGGAAAACGACGGCGTCGACCGACCGTATGCCACAGGTCCGCTTCCGAACCCACGCTCGAATCAACAGTGCGACGTGCGACACCGCCTAGCCAGCGCGTTGCGCGATGTTCGCAGTCGGCCATGGCGACGAGCGACCAAAACCTCCGGACATCCGGCGGGCAGTGCGCAACCTGAGAAGCCACACCTTCGCTGGATAGGCCCAACGCGAGACTGTGCCGCCTCTTCCGATACGGCCCGGGCGCCCGCACCCCTCTTGACAGGCTGTCCGACTGGATCTCCCCTGCACCTGTGATCTGAGTCGACGAGCTCGGTGTCGGGTCCCAGCTGGCTGTGCCTATAGGTCGGTGTCGCCGGTTAGTTCCTCGGCGCGCTCCTCGGCATCGGTTTCGCCGTCGAGGTCGGCGGAGGCCGCGTTGAGGAACCAGGTGAGGCCTTCGGCGGTGCGGCCCGCGGCGACCAGGGCGTCGGCATAGGCGTAGAAGAGACGGGCGGCGGCGGAGCCGGTGCGGGAGGGGTCGAGTTCCGAGGTTTGCAGGGTGACCACGGCCTGGTCGTATTGGCCGAGATCCATGCGGGCGCCGGCGACCACGATGCGGAGTTCGGTGGCCTCGTCACCGCGCAGGGCGCGGGCCTCATCGCTGCGGCCCAGTTCGATGGCACGTTCGGGGCGGCCGAGGCCGCGTTCGCAGTCGGCCATGACGGCGAGCAGACCGGAACCTCCGGACATCCGGCGGGCCGTGCGCAATTCGGAAAGGGCCTCAGCCCACTCGCCCGCGTGATAGGCGGTGACGCCAGCGGTTTCGCGGACCACGGCAATGCGGCCGGCGCGTTGGCGGGCCGCCCGTGCATGAGCCAAAGCGAGACGCGGATCGTCGTCGATGAGTCGGGCCGCCATTACAAGATGCCGGGCGACCGTTTCGGCATTGCCCTTATCCAGACTCAGCAGGTCGCGACGCACCTCGGTTTCGAGGTCGGCGGCCTGGACGTCATCGGGCAGATCCGGCTCTTCGGGACGCGCGGCGCGTCGATCAGCCGAACCACCCCCGGCACGTGCGCCCTCGCCACCACGACGGCGATCCTGCACGTCGTCGCCGCGGGTCCAGCCGCCGCGCTGACCGGAGTCACCGCCACGGTTGAAGCCGCTACTACGCTGTCCGGCGTCATCGCGTCGCTTGAACCCGGTGCCTTCGTTCACGTCGCCGCGCTGACTCGAGTTGCCACCACGCTTGAAACCGCCGCGCTCACCGCTGCCACCACGGCTGACCCCGCCGCGCTCCGCCGAGTCACCACCGCGGAAACCACCGCGATCCCCCGAGTCACCACGGTTGAAACCGCCGCGATCGCTCGAACCGCCACGGCTGAAGCCACCGCGATCGCCGGAACCACGGCTGGATCCGCCACGGTCACCAGAACCACTGCGGCCGAAGCCACTTCGATCGCTGGAATCACTGCGCTGACCCGAATCGCCACCACGTTTGAAGCCACGGCGCTCGCCGGAATCACCGCCACGGTTGAAACCGCCACTCTCACTGGAATCGCCCCGATCGAAACGGCCGCGATCGCCGGAGCCACCTCGGCTGAACCCGCCCCGATCGCCCGCATCGCCGCGTCGGCCCGAATCACCACTGCGGTTGAAACCACCGCGTTCGTCCGAGCCGCCACGGTTGAAACCACCCCTGTCGGCCGAATCACCGGAGCGCTTGAATCCGCCGCGCTCACCCGAACCACCACGGTTGAAACCACGGTCGCCGGAATCACCACGCCGGCCGGAGTCGCCGCGCTCGAAACCGCCACGGCCGCCGCCGCGGTTGAAACCTCCGCGATCATCGGAACTGCGGTTGAAGCCGCCACGCTCACCGGATCCGCTGCGCTTGAAACCACCCCGGTCGCCGGAGCTGCGATCATTGGAATCGTTGCGGCGGTTGGAGTCGCCGCGGTCGTTCGAACCACTCCGGGTCGAGTCGCTGCGTTTGAAGCCGCGCCGTTCACCGGAATCACCTCGGTCGGAAGAGCCGCGAGAGTCGCCGCCTCGATCGCGGTCGGGACCGTCCTGCCGGAAAGACTTCCGGCCGTCGTTCTGTTCCGACACGGTGGCCCCTTTCTAGGTTCCGCCAGAGGTTGTCGAACCCCTGAATTCAATCACGTGTCGGCAGTCGGGCCCGAACACGGCATAGATATAGGTGCATAAACGACGATAGGGGACCCAGTTCTGGGTCCCCTATCGTGAAGGATGTTCCGGCGGTGTCCTACTCTCCCACACCCTGTCGAGTGCAGTACCATCGGCGCTGGTGGCCTTAGCTTCCGGGTTCGGAATGGGACCG
>NZ_JBIAFV010000038.1:0-25934 GCF_042869435.1 Nocardia sp. NPDC006982
ACGCTGTTGTTCCGACTGGGATGTGAGTACCTGCTCTCGGCGCGTGTGATCTGGCCCAGCCCCGACACGGTCGTTCGTCGCGTCGTGCACGCCCGCGAACAGGCCCATATGGATTCGTCGGTGCACTGCCGGTCGACGCAGCCGTAGCCGGCGATGATCGGAGCCCTAGATCGACTGTCATCAGACGTTCGGGTAGACCACCTCCGCCTTGGCCTGCCGCAATGCCCTTGCCCACCAGGACAACTCGTCGAGCAGCACATCCGCGGCAGCGTTGACGAGCTCTGCGGACTTCGGAGTGCCATCGGTATCGAAGCGTTCCCAGAAGTTCGTGAAACTGACTGTCTCTCGGATAGTGACGGCGCGCAGTTCGGCGAAGACCGTTCGGAGCTGTTCGACAGCCCGCATCCCGCCCGCACCGCCGCCGTAACTGACGAACCCGACCGGCTTGGCGCGCCACTCCGGGTTGATCGAGTCGATTGCAAGCTTGAGCGCTGCTGGATAGCCATGGTTGTACTCGGGGGTAACGATCACGAAGGCGTCTGCCGCGTCGACCCTCGCTGCCCACGCGCGCACGTCAGGTGAGTCATACTCGCCGGATCGCGCGGGTTTGGCCTGTTGGGTGAGGGGCAATGACAGGTCAGCCAGGTCGACCACATCCAGCTTGATATCTGGGCGCTGTTCGATTCTGCCTCGTATCCACGACACAACTGTCGGCCCTGCCCTGCCGGTCCTCACGCTGCCACAAATGAGTGCAACTTGAAACTGATCTGATTGAGTCAACTGCCTGTCCTTTTCGTCTGACTGATGGGTGACCTCATGCCGGCTGTTCTTCGACAAGGACAGCGACGCGCGAGTTGGAAGGTCCCCATAACCAGTCGGTGTACTTGTAGCTGGACGTGTCACGGATGCGGAACAGTTCGTTTCGTACGAGACGCGCGGTGCCATCGAGGTGCCACAGTTCTCCCCACATACGTCCGACCGACAAGATGCGGTTGCAACGTGGTGCTCGTTCACTGTTGACTTCGGCGAGGATCTTCGGCCAAACAGTGTTACTCCGCGTTCCGGCGAACCAGCGGGAAGCGCATTCCGCCAGACAGTCGGCATCCTCGATCGCCATGACTGCTCCTGACGCGAGATACTGCAGCGGCGGATGCGCGGCATCGCCGAGAAGGATCATGCGCCCACTCACCCAGTTCTCGATCGGCTCGCGGTCCGACATCGGCCACCAGCGATCCGTCCAAAGGCGTTCGATGCCGGCCTGCACATTGGGGTGGCAATGCGCAAAGGCCTGTGCCAATTCGTCTGGGCCACCCCAATCCGGATCGCCGCGTTTGAATCGAGCGGATTCGAAGACAGCCACCTGATTGAGCATCGAACCGCCTCGCAGCGGGTACTGGATGAAGTGGCAGCCAGGCCCTATGTAACCGACTACATCCCGCGGGTCGGTTCCAATACCCGCGTGCTCGATCGGGAAGGTTCCGCGGTACGCGACATAGCCGGACATCACAGGATCATCGTTGGAAACGTATTGGCGCAGAGTTGATTTCAGCCCGTCCATACCGATGACTACGTCACCCTCCCAGGATCGACCATCCGAAGCGCTGACGATCGCGTGGTCTGTGTCGGTCTGCGCGCCAGCCACGTGTACACCAACGCAGAGTTCGGCCCCGGCACGTTGTGCAGCGTTGATCAGGGCACCGTGCAGGTCGCTGCGGTGGACGACGAAGTACGGCCCACCGTAGCGACGCTGAAACTCTGAGCCGAGGTCGACTGAAGTGAGGACTTCAGCAGTCAGAGCGTCTTTGAACACGAGGCTGCGCGGGCGCACCCCGAGCTCGAGCAACTTCTCCAACAGACCCCAATCCTGCAGGATTCGGGCACCATGCGGACCTATCTGAACCCCCGCACCTTCCTCGCCGAGTTCAGGTTTCTGCTCCAGCACGGTTACTTGTGCGCCCTTGGTGGCCAACGCGAACGCGACAGCTGCACCACCTATGCCTCCGCCCACAACAATCACCCTTGTATTGAAGAGAGCGGCGCTGTTCATGGAGCCATCGTGCTGCCCTGCAGGGACAACGGGCCATATGATTCTGCTATGGAGAATCATCGGCATCCGCCAATGATCCAGAAGCCGACGTACATGCTCGCCTCGGTCGACAATGCGTTGCGCTTATTGCAGATGCTGCGCGACATCGGAGGGGTACGACTCCAAGATGCGGCGCAGCAGCTCGGCGTCGCGCCCTCGACAGCCCACCGGCTGATGGCCATGCTGGTGTACCGAGGTTTCGCGGTCCAGGATGAGAAGCGTCTGTATCACCCAGGTCCCGCCATGGGGGCAGCGCCCGCGCAGCGGGGATGGACCCGTACCTTCACTGATTTGTCGCGCCCACACATGCAGGCTCTGGCACGCGAATGCGGTGAAACCGTCAACCTGGTGATCCGCATAGGCACGCAGGTCAGATTCCTGTTGTCCGCCGAATCGACCCAGGTGTTGCGGGTCGGCGATCGGCAGGGGCAGGTGCTCGACGCCCATAGGACCGCCGGCGGGAAGATCCTGCTGGCCGAACTTCGCCCTGAGATACTGGCGCAGATGTATCTGCGCTCGACCGGCCGGCAAGAAGTCGCCACGGAAGCTGGAGATCCACGCATGCCCTGGAAGGAGTTCGACGACTTTGTGCGGGATCTCGAAAACTGCCGTACCGCTGGTTTTGCGATAAATATGCAGCAAAGCGAGGACGGCATCGCCGCGATTGGCATGGCCGTTCGCAACCGGGCGGGGCGCGCGCTCGGAGCAATCAGTGTGGCGGTGCCGGTGGTCCGATACCAAGATCACCTTCGAGGGTCTTTGATCTTGCAACTGCGCGAGACGGTTACTCGCCTCGAAGCTGACACAGCGTCTGTCGAGGATTAGGTAATTCTGCAAAGCAGAATCAGCTGCCGGTTCGGTCGGCCCGATACCTACTGTCATTTCCAATGACACCGCGCTAGCGACGTGCGGCGGTAGATGTCGAGGAGATCCATGGAGATGACTACCACCGATCGCGCTTCTCAGCCGCAGGACGATCGACTCGCGCTGCTCTACCACGACCTCGAGGTCGAGCACGTGAACCCGCTGTGGACACAAATAGGTGATCTGATGCCTTCTGTTCCGGCGTCGAAGGCGGTCCCGTTCGTCTGGAAGTGGTCCAAGCTGCTCGGCTTGGCCCAGCGGGCAGGCGAACTTGTCCCTGTCGGTCGCGGTGGGGAACGGCGGGCGGTCGCGCTTGCCAACCCTGGGCTGGCCGGCGCGCCGTACATCACTCCGACCCTGTGGGCGGCAATCCAGTATCTGGGATCGCGCGAAGCCGCTCCCGAACATCGCCACAGCCAGAACGCTTTTCGATTCGTTGTGGAAGGCGAAGGTGTCTGGACTGTGGTCAACGGCGATCCGGTCGCGATGCGCCGCGGTGATCTGCTGCTGACCCCTGGATGGCACTTCCATGGTCACCACAACCAGACGGATCAGCCGATGGCCTGGATCGATGGGCTGGACATCCCGTTCGTGCACTATATCGACTCCGAGTTTTTCGAAGTCGGTACCAGCGATATTCCACGCTATTTCACGCCCGAGGTATCGCGCTCGGAGCGATTGTGGGCCCACCCAGGGCTGCGTCCACTAGTAGGACTGGACACGAAATCCAGCTCACCGATCGCTGCCTACCGTTGGATCCACACCGACAGTGCCCTCGCCCAGCAACTCGAACTCGAGAGCGAAGGTTACCCTGCGACCATCGAATCCGGTCATGCAGCGGTCCGCTACACGAATCCGACCACAGGCGGAGACATCCTGCCCACCATTCGAGCCGAGTTTCATCGACTGCGCGAAAGAGTGCGAACGCGAACCCGCCGGGATGTCGGATCAACTGTCTACCAGGTATTCGAGGGCTCAGGCCGGTTCCATCTCGACCACGACATTTTCGATGTCGGTATCGGCGATCTCGTGGTTGTCCCGTCGTGGACGGAATGGTCGATCGAATCGAATTCGCAATTGGATCTCTTCTCCTTCTCGGATGCCCCCATCATCGAGCGGCTTCATTTCGACCGAACGACAACCTCTCCTCGAGACGCATACCAATGAAACTCGCTACTTTACGGCTGAACGGCACGACGGCTGCGGTTCGTATGGAGGACCGCACTGCCACGGTCATCGGCGGCTATACGGACCTCTCCATGCTCCTCAGTGTTCCCGAGTGGAAATCGGTGGCGGCCGCGGCCGTCGGGGAGACTGTCGATCTCCAGGATGCTGATTATGCACCCGTTCTCCCCCGGCCAGGAAAGGTGGTATGCGTCGGCCTCAACTACGCAACGCATATCGACGAGATGGGACGCGATCGGCCCAGGTATCCGACGCTCTTCTCGAAGTTCAAAGAGGCACTGACCGGGCCGTACGATGATGTTGTCGTACCCAGCTACGCGGCAAAAGCCCTTGATTGGGAAGCCGAACTTGCCGTTATCGTCGGCAAACAGGCCTATCAGGTACCGGAAACCGAAGCCGACGATTACATCGCCGGGTATTCCGTAGCCAACGACTATACTATGCGCGATTATCAGTACCGCACTCTGCAGTGGGATCAGGGTAAGACCTTCGAGAAGACCACAGGCTTCGGACCGGTTCTCGACACCGAGTATCGGCTCGGTACCGAGATCACAACGCGCCTGGAAGGCGAACTGATGCAATGTGCCACCACCGACGATCTCGTCTTCGGCCCGGCGCAATTGATCGTCTACATCTCACACATCGTCACCCTGCAGCCCGGTGATGTGATCCTCACAGGAACCACCGGCGGCGTTGGACATTCACGAAATCCCGCTCGCTATATTCAACACAATGAGACGGTCGAAGTTTCGATCGACGGACTCGGGTCGGTAAAAAACAAGACAATCGTGATCTAGGCCGTGGCACATGAACTTTCACGACCTGGACTTATCCGAACGCCTAGCTCTGACACGTCGCGGCAGCGCATATTTCTCGCGGCAGCTCGCCAAACTCTCCGAGGACGACAAGGACCGTCCGTCCTTGCTGCCCGGATGGACGTGTCGGCACGTGATAGCACATGTGTGTTACAACGCCACCGCGCTGTGCCGTTTGATGGACTGGGCCGCAACAGGTGTCGAGAACCCGATGTACGCATCGGCGGAGCAGCGTGACACGGAGATCGACGAAGGCGCGAAGCTATCCACCCGCGCATTGCGCGGCTTGTACGACCGCACTGCCGCAGAGCTGCGGGGGAGCTGGAGCCGACTGCCCGCCACCGCCTGGTCGTCTGAAGTCCGCACCGCACTAGGCTGGGTTGTGCCCGCAGCAGAGACCGTATGGATGAGGGCACGCGAAGTGTGGATCCATGCTGTCGACCTGGACCTTGGCGGGCGATTCGATGAGTTTCCAGAGGTGGTGCTCGACGGTCTGCTGACCGACATCGTTGAAACGTGGCGGGGTCGCCAGGTGGGTGAAGGGCTGGTTCTGCAGGTCCGCGGTCGCGTGCCTGACGAGATCGGGGAATCGGGCCAGTGCTACCCGGGTATCGGGTTCCCTTGGGGCGGTAGTGCGTTGGGCTGCCGGTCGTGGTTTCGCTGGAGTCGACCTGGTCGGTGATCCGGTACCTCCGGCGTGGTTATAGCTCGGTGTCGGCAGTCGCGGGCGTCAAATTCGTGTCGTCGACCTCGAAGGGAACCCCTTCGTCGAGGACGATCGTTCGGCTGCCGGCAGGGCCGAGGTTCGTGAGCAGTTGGTAGTGGAGAGTGCGATGGATGTCAGCCAGGCCTGCCTGGTGAATCGGGATGATGACCCGCGGCGCGACGACCCGCGCATAGTCGATTGCCTCGCCGATCTTCATCCATGGGCCCCCTATGGGCAGCAGGAGGACGGCGGCGGATTGGGGCTGGTCGAATGCGTCGCCGGGGTGTAGCACGGTGTCGTCCACCAGGTAACCGTTATTCGGAAGATCAGGCAAATCCTGATGGATGGTCGCGTGGCTACCGCCGACGACCGCGATGGGGATGCCAGTCACAGTGACAGTTTCGCCGGGGTGGCCGACGTCGTGAAGGAGCCCGGCGTTCGACAGTGCTGTTGTACTGCCGAGATCGGCGAGTAGTCGGACACCTGGGTTGGCAGCCAAGAGCTCCACGGCCCGGTCGACGTCGAGATGGTCGGGGTGGGCGTGAGTCACCAGCACCGCGTCGAGGTCTCGCAGACCCATGAAGTTCGTGGAGTACGCGCCAGGATCGACGAGAATGCGCACATTCTGGTCATGCTCGTTGGTTGTTTCGATGAGGACGCACGATTGCCCGAAATGAGTGATGCGCATCAGACTGAACTCCGCTCGAAGGAATCGGCGGCTATCGATGCGCGCCGAACCAAGTACTCATACCCGGCGGCCAGTTGCGAGGCGTTCCAGATCTGGTCGCGTTTGAACCGTGTTTCGGCCGCGCTGGAGGCTGTACGGGGACCGCCGGCGGCCTCCGCCACCAGTTGGGTGCGGCAGGCTCGTTCGAGCAACACCGCATACATGACCGCGGTTGCGACATCTGGGCCAACGGTGACTGCCCCGTGGTGAGGCATCAGAATGCCGTTGGCATCACCGAGTTGCTCGGCAAGCGCCCGCCCAAGGTCTGCAGTCGCGATCAATGCCCCGGTCACGGTGAATCGGGGAAGCTGTGGATACGTGAACGGCACGGCGTCATGAGAGATGGGCCGGAGTTCTTGCCGCAATGACGCAAACGCGCTCAATGCGGGGGCGTGCGTATGCACCACGCATCCGACATCGGCTCGGCTGGAAAGTATTTCGGTGTGGATGGGGAACTCCAGGTGCCGTGCGCCCTTGCCGGAGAGGACATCGCCCTCCGCCGAGACCAAAACGACTCGATCGGCGTCGATCTCCTCGAATCCGAATCCGGAGGCTTTCATCCAGGCACCTCTGCCGTCCGGATCACGGACGGAGGCATGCCCCCAGACCATATCGGTGAGGCCCGCGACGGCGAGCGCCCGGCTGGCGCGCACTACGTCGGCAATGACCTGTTGCGGTGACACGATCTTCTCCCTTTCAGGTCAAGTCGCCTAGGCCGTCGACGAGCGTCTCGGCGCACGTCGACGCCGCGGAGCAGCGCCTGCCGCTTCCTCTTGTTCTGCCCACTCGACAATTCCGGCGAGAAATCCCTGCCGGTCACGTGGGCTCAGGGCAGACATCGCGGCGAGGAGGCCCGCGCTACGAGCCGCAATAAAGTCCTCGAAGATGGGGCGGATGCCATCGGCGAAAGAGACCAGCGTCCGGCGCCGATTCGCTGGGTCTTCGCGGCGCTCGACCAAATCGGCACGGCTGAGGTCTCCCACCAGTTCACTGGTGGTGGACAGAGACAGATGCAGTCGGCCCGCGAGATCGCTGACGCTGGCAGGCTCCCCGACCAAGAGCTGGACGAGCACGGCGCCATGCCGTGGACCAAGGCGGTGCTCTTCGTATGTCTCTCGCAGCGGTTCCGGCATGTCGTTGTGGGCACGTTGAAATGACGCGGAGATGAGTGGCACGCGGCTCAGCACGACAAGCTCTTCGCTGGTTGGCCGTCGATCCGTCATGTAGCCGATCCTAGCAAGATTTGGACTCCCGAGCAGTTCGGATTTGCTGTACAGTTTGGATATACGAACTATGCGAAGCTCCGAACAGAGGAGGCGGGCCGTTGTCCGCAATCAGCTACTACGACGCGGTCAACGATGCGTTGGAGCGCACCGACGACCTGGGATATGAGCGAGGCGAAGCAATGGACCTCGCCAATCATGGGCCGATGGGAGCCGAAGCTCTTGCCACGCTTGGGCATACCGACGCGGTTGCTTCTTGGGTTGAAACGTATCGCCGCGCAATGAGTTTTCACGAGCCGCCGCAAGCACGGTTCCCGCTCGACGAGAATGACGAGCTCTCCTGGCGGCCCGCCCTCGGCGTGTTCGAGCGAGTGGGTGACTGGGACCAGCTATTCGTACGCGAACTGGCAGAAGCGCCATGGCAGGACGTGCTTGTCCGCTGGTGGCCTCGACTGATACCCGGACTGTACTCACAACTCACCCACGGGCTGATCCGCACTGCTCACGCGGTGCGCAGCCTTTCGGCGACGCCCGAACCAAGCCGGGCTCAACTTGTAGAGTTGGCCCGCGGCCTCGCGTATTGGGCCGGCAGGTATCGGCCGCTACCCGGCTACCCCGACCGGACCAGACTGACTGGAGATAGCAGTGTTGCCGACGCAGTAGCCGGCCTTGCTCGAATCCCGCTGCCCGCAAAACCGACGCCGGAGGCGATTCAGCAACGGCGTGCCGCAATCCTTGTGCACCCCGGTCTCGCGGACGGACTGGCCGCACTGAGAGACGGCGATCCGCAGTTTCTCCTGTCGGAGATGACCGCCGAATTCGCGGGCATATACCTCGCACACCCTCGCCCACCGATTCCGATGGTGCATGGTGTGACGGCCCCGGCAGCGATCCGCCTCGTTTTACCGCATCTGCCCACCGAATTGCACGGTTCGACGATCTTCTCGATGTGGCAGACACACCTGGTCATGTTGCTGACCTTTACCGGCGACTCCGCAGGAGAGGATTCGGCCTGGCATACGGCGGCATCGAACTCGCATCTGTCCTGGGACGAATTGGGCGCCCGTGCGGCCGAGCACCGTGACGAGCACGTCATCAAGTTCACCGAAGCGTGTCTGCGCGAGCATCTGCTGCGACCTGATCCGCGCTACGCAGTAGCAGCGTACGCAGCGATCGAACGCATTCCGCGTCCGGAATGACCGCAGGCGCTTCACCCAGCCCGGACCCCGCTGACGAAGCAGGACGATAACCGATGTCCCACAACACGCTCAGACCGAGAATTGACCGATCGATCACGCTGCACTTCAGCGGGGACTCAGGCAGTGCGAACGTGCATCGGATTTGTGGCTGGATCGGTTCCCGCTTGACCGAACTGTGTGGCAGCCACACCCGCATCGCCATCTGGAACGGGGACGGGATGGGACGCAACGTGCGCGCAGTCGGCCGAGGCCAGGTCGACATCGCCGTCAGCACACCCGCGGCGTTCGTGGCAGCGGCCGTGCACGGTCGCGGTCCTTACGCCGATGAATCATTTCCACACCTGCGCGCCTTCGGCGTGGTGCCTCAACAAGATCGCCTGGTTTTCGCGATCCACAAGGACCTTGGGATCTCCAACTTCGAAGACCTCCGGCAAAGCAAACCGGCGCTGATCGTGGCGACCGGAGCGAACGACGGCAATCACCACGTCGGGACTGCCGTACACGAGCTATTGGCGCGGACCTCGGTCGATGTCCGTGGATGGGGCGGCACGTTGCTGGAAGACCAGAGCCCCTTCCAGTCCTTGGACCGCGTCCGCGCGCGGGAAGCGAACGCCATCATCCATGAGGCAGTCATGGTGCCCGGCTGGCAGGAGATCGGGCCCGACATGACATTTCTGCCCCTCGAACAGGACGTGCTCAACGGACTTCGCAGCGATCTGTTCTGGCCGGACGCCGTGGTGCCTGGCGGCTACTTCCCGGGTGCACCCGAGTTCCGAACTCTGGACTTCAGTGACTTCCTCGTCTACGGGCGTGCTGACCTGCCCGATGACATCGCTTACGCGCTCGCGTGGGTGCTGGTCGAGACCCGGCAAGGATTTGAAGCGCAGTACCACCACATCCCGGCCGAACGGAGCCCGGTGACCTACCCCTTGGACCCCATGGCGATGTCGCGCACTCCGATTCCCCTTCATCCGGGTGCCGCTGCCTACTACAAAGCCGCCCTGCTCACCCGCGACGTCTGACAATGGCCAGAATTCTCTCGCTGACCGACGCGGTCGCGGAAATGGTCCTCGACGGCGACACCGTCGCCCTCGAGGGGTTCACCCATCTCATTCCCTTCGCCGCCGGACACGAGATCATCCGCCAACGTCGACGTGACCTCACCCTGGTCCGGATGACTCCGGACATCCTGTATGACCAGCTGATCGGTGCCGGGTGTGTACGAAAGCTCGTATTCTCGTGGGGCGGCAACCCGGGTGTCGGGTCGCTATATCGCTTCCGTGACGCAATCGAACGGGCATGGCCTGCGCCGCTCGCCATCGAATAGCACACCCACGCCGGTAGGGCCAACCGGTATGTCGCGGGCGCTTCGGGCTTACCCTTCGCTGTATTGCGCGGCAGCGCCGGCACCGACCTTCCCAAGGTGAACGACACCATCAAGTCGGTTGTCTGCCCATTTACTGGCGAACAGTTGACGGCCGTTGCAGCGCTCAATCCCGATCTCGCAATCATCCATGCTCAGCGGGCCGACAGGCACGGGAACGTTCAGTTCTGGGGGGTATTGGGGTTCAGAAGGAAGCTGTACTCGCCGCGAAACGCTGTTTGGTCACCGTCGAAGAGATCGTGGATACGTCTCTCCGGTACCTGGTTCGGTAGTCCTGCCCGGCTGGGCAGTCACCGCCGTCTCCGAAGTCCCAGGCGGTGCCCATCCCTCCTACGCGCAGGGCTATTCGGAGCGAGACAATGCCTACTACGCCGCATGGGCCGCGACCGGCATGCTTTCACCCGCTGGCTCGATGAACACGTGTTCCTGAAAAGCAATGCGGCACAAGCCCGCACGGCTGACATCGGCGAGGTCGTCGACCCAGTCGAGACAGGCTATACACCGGACGAGATGATGACCGTCGCTGCCGCTCGCGCCCTGGACAGTAGTCAGCGTTGTTTCGTTGGAATTGGACTCCCCTCTGCTGCAGCAAATCTGGCGCGAGTCACCCACGCGGCCGTGTGTATCGCGCGAGGATCGGGCTACAGCATTATCGACGGCGAGCGTTTCGACTGGGACGAGAAGGATTTTCTCGTGGTGCCGTCGTGTGCGTACGAAGGCATCAAGATGGAGTACATCAATCTGCTCACCGGCGGACACGTACTGGCCGAGTTCATCCGCCGCGGCGACTGGTCTTTCGATGCCCACAATCTGCACGCCTCCACCTTGCCCCATATTCCGCTGGACAGCGTCAAACTACTGGCTCCTCTACCTGCACCGCGGAAAGTCGTCAGTGCATCGGCCAATTACTACGAGCATGTGGAGGAGATGCACGATGATCACACGATTATGGACTGGGGCGGATTCATCAAGGCGCACTCGTCGGTTATCGGCCGAACTGGAACCGTGCAGCTACCCTATGTTGACAAGAGAACCGACCATGAAGGCGAGTTGGCGGTAGTTATCGGTTCGACCGCGCAGCACGTGCAGGCAGCGGAGGCGCTCGACTACGTCTTCGGCTATGCGTGCCTACTCGATATCACCGTGAGGTCGACGGAAGACCGGTCTACTCGCAAATCGTTCGACACCTTTACCCCAATCGGTCCCTGGGTCACAACAGCGGACGAGACCGTCGACCCAGGCGTACTGGAGTTGCGCTGCTGGGTCAATGGCGTGTTGCGTCAATCCTCCGACACCAGCCGGATGATCTACAGCGTGCCGGCTCCTACTTCAGCTCGGTGATGACGCTGCATGCCGGCGACATCATCGCCACGGGGACACCGGCAGGAGTTGGGCCAATCGAGAACGGTGACGTAGTGGCCGTGGAAATCACCGGGCTGGGAAGACTCGAGATGGATGTGTGGACCGACTACGCAATCCCCTACGCAGACCGGCCCGGCAGGCGCCCGAACAGGGAGGTTCGATGACCCGGCTCCCTGTGACGTTGGCATGCGGTGAGTACGATCGCACCGCTGCCCTCCGCAACAGCGCTGTCACCCCGGAAGGGATCGACCTGAACTATCTGGCCATCCCTCCCGAAGAAGTCTTCTTCCGGATGTTGAAATTCCATGAATTCGACGTTGTGGAAATGTCATTGTCCTCATATCTTATACCCCTGGAACGAACTGGAGATTTCATAGCGATACCGGTGCTTCCGTCACGCACCTTTCGGCACAACGCGATCTATGTCAACGCCCACGCCGGCATCGAATCTCCCGCCGATTTGATGGATAGGTGCGTCGGTGTGCCCGAATATCAGATGACAACGGCGGTTTTCATCCGGGGATACTTGCCGATCGCCATGGTCTTCCCGTATCCGGCGCGAAGTATCGAACCGGGGGTCTTCACGAACCGGGGCTATCGGAGAAACTCTCACTGCCTGCGGAATGGAGGTGAACATCGAACCTATTCCCGACGATCGCGCACTGGACCAGATATTGATATCCGGCGAATTGGACGCCCTAGACAGCGCCCGGATGCCACAGTCCTTCCGTGAAGACGACCATCGAATCAACCGCCGGTCCCGCGATCCTCGACGAGAGGAAGAGACATACTTCCGGGAAACCGGAATCTTTCCAAATTATGCACACTGTGGCGATTCGCCGTGATCTATACGACAAGAATCCGTGGATCGCTCCCTCTTTGTACAAGGCATTCGAACATGCCCGGGTGCACGCGATCATGCAAATCAGAGAAAACAATGCCCTCCGTTACGCATTACCGTGGCTCTACGAAGAATTCGAGCGCACCACTGCGACCATGGGAACCGACTACTGGCCGTATGGGGTCGATATGAACACCAAGGTGCTAGAGACCTTCTTGCGCTATTCACGTGAGCAAGGGCTGACGTCCACCCAATACCAACCGGGCGATCTTTTCGCACCGGAAACTTTGCAGGCTTTCACGGTCTGACCGGTTCGAAAATTCCACGCAACCATTCAGTTTCGAGGAGATCGGATGACCACCTTCCCGCCAGGTCGTCAACGGTCGGAGGACTTCAACACCCCGCTGGACTTCGCCGACTACCAAGGCACTCGACTGCGCCACCCCAAACAATCACTGATACTGCTGCCGGATCGACTGCTCGACCATACCGGACCGGTATTCGGGCCGGAACGTGTCGAGGTCGGCGACGACGACCTCACGGTTGCTCATGGTGGCGAGGCGATCGGACAACGGATCATCGTCCATGGGCGAGTACTCGACAGTGACGGAAGAGCCATACCACAGAGCCTGATCGAAATGTGGCAGGCCAACGCCGGCGGGCGGTACCGACACACCGGCGACCGCTGGCCCGCTCCCCTCGACCCGCATTTCGACGGCTGGGGTCGGTGCGTGACCGATGCAGAGGGGTACTACCGATTCACGACCATCAAGCCCGGCGCTTACCCGTGGCAGAACCACGGCAATGCTTGGCGCCCGGCCCATATTCACTTTTCACTCTTCGGCACGGCGTTCAGTCAGCGTCTCGTGACACAGATGTACTTCCCCGACGACCCACTCTTCTTTCAAGACCCTATCTACAACGCGGTACCCGAGCAGGCTCGCCACAGAATGGTCAGTGTCTTCGACCCCGAGGTCACCGTCGACCACTGGGCTTTGGGGTATCGCTTCGACATTGTTCTAAGAGGCTCCTCCGCAACGTTTTTCGAGAACGGCGGTGATCGCGATGACTGATGATGCGCGCCCCCGGTATGTTGTGGCTCCCGGAAATTTCACCACCGCAACATTCGGTCCCACACCCTCCCAGACCGTCGGTCCGTTCTGGCACATCGGGTTGTGCTGGTCCGACGGGCCCGACGTCGTCGTCTCTGGTACGGCGGGATCGATCACAGTGGCCGTCACCGTCCTTGATGGCGTCAACGCCCCGGTCACCGATGCGATGGTCGAAACCTGGCAAGCAGATCTCGACGGGAAGTTCGCCACGGCGAGCGGGCTGCGCACGGCACCGCTGAGACCCCGAAGCTTCCGCGGATTCGGCCGGGCTGCCGCTGATCTCACTGGAACTGCGCGAGTTCAAACTGTCAAACCTGGCGCTGTTCGCTCTGAATTAGGAAGTTACGCACCATATATCGACATTTCGATCTTCGCCCGAGGCATGCTCGATCGTGTCGTGACACGGCTGTACTTCCCGGACGACACTGATGCCCACGAGGAGGATCCGCTCCTGATGCATCTGAGCCCGATCGCCCGGACCAAGCTCATCGCGACCAGGGTGCAAGACGGTTTCGCCTGGACGGTTCACCTCCAGGATGGAGGCATCGATGGGCTCGAGACGCCATTCCTGGCCCTTCAGGGTCAGCCATTACACGGCACTGACCAGGTCGGGTAACTTCCCCGCCGCTGGGCTCGTCATTTGAAGAGACGCGACCGGCGGGGTCGGATCCGGGTCGCATTCCTGTCCGTCTGCGAGCCGTGGGACACGACCGGAGGGAAACCGGCTGCGAGCGCGCTGACCGATCAGCCGGCCTCCGATGGCGGACGGTCGTTTCAGACCAGGGTGAGGCGGATGACCACTCCGCCCTGCTGCCAGGTCTGGAAGATGTCGGCCTTGTTGGGCTCGCCGGCGGCGTCGAAGCCGATCCCGTTGAAGCGGGCATTGCTCGGATTGTCCCGCGCAATCACGTCGAACAGGTGCATCACGCCGTCGAGGTCGGAGACCAGCGTCGCCAGAGCCGAGCGTTTGGGCCCGCCCATCGACACCTGTATCGGAACGTTCTTGCGCAAATTCTTCAGCCATGAATGTTTCAGGGTGCCAATGAGCAGCGAGCCCTCACTGGCCGTGTACGCGACCGGGATATCGTATCTTTTGCCGGATTTGCGGCCTACCAAATGCAGGACGAGCAGTTTGCGCCCAGCGATCGAGCCGAGGCCGGGTATCCGCAAGATCAGCCGGACAAATCGATTCACGGCACGCTGTATCGCGAGAGGAGATTGCGGGCCGGAAGTTGAGGGTGTGCCATATGGGTTTGTCAAAGAGGGATCCGAAGTCATTATTGTTCCCTTCCGAACACGGTCGTACGTGGCCTGCGCATCGGGCGGCTACCTCGCGAGTATCGAGATCTACACGTGGTGCTGCTTAGGCGGGAGTCGCACAGCGGTGTTGTCGATTAAGGAATCTCGCACAGCGACGGCCTGGTCGGCCGTCGCGCGCTGGTCCGGTCATCGCCCTGTCGGGTACCACAGCGATATCCGGGGTCAGTTCGTTTTGGTCAGCGAACCCACGGTCACCATGAACGGAACGTCGTGCTCCGTTCCCGAAAGGATGGTGGTTTGACGCCCGCCATCGTCGGCAATCGACCAGAACGTCAGTGTGTCCGCACCGCAGGTTTGCGTGGACGGGGACAGCTCAGCGGTATTTCCATGAGCGTCGAAGGTCCATGTGCATCCGTCGGCGGTGTGAGCCGCGACGGTACCGTCCGCGGAGGGTGTGAAGGTCACCGGCCCGGACATGGGACCCGGTGTGAAAAGCACCGGTACAAAATACTCATTGGTTGCGGTGTTGGTGGGGAACGGTGCTTGATCGAACGCCCAGGTTCCGCTGAATCGCTCTGCGGTCTCGGCGCGCGTACCCGAGGCCGCGTTCGTCCGGCGGCCGTCCTCCAGACCGAATGCAACGGTCAGCGGCCCGAGATAGCTGTTCGCACGCAGTGTTTCCTGTTCGAACCCGTCATGGACGGTGACACGCCACCGGTAGATGTTGTAACCGGACCTGATCACGTGGTTGAAGCAATACTGGGTGGTCGAGGTCAATTCCAGGGCATCGCCCACGTCTCGGAAATGCCAGGTGCAGCCCTGATCGGTATGACCCAGGATTTCACCGTCTGCGCCTCGGGTGAAGGTGACAGTGCCGATCTGAGGGATGTCAGGCTGGTATCCGAAGAGGTCGATGGTCGCGATATTGGTTTTGGTGAGATGGTCCGGCTGGTCGTAATTCCATGTACCCAGGTACTTTTCGCTGGCTTCGGGCGTTTCGCCAGATGTGGCAGAGTCTGCATGGACGTATGCCGGGGCGGCCAGACACGCCAAAGCCAACGCGGCCGCCGCGGTAAGTCTGCTCGAGTTGCGGAACATGAGTTCTCCTCCCATAGTGCCTTGCGAATTTGCAGGTCAGCACTATGACGAGGCAACATCCAGAAAAGTTACAGGCGAGCGGTAACTTTTCGTATCGCTGTACCGTCGTATCAGTATGGAGATCGCTGACGAGCAGTTCACCGCCCTGTGGCGGGCGCATCGTGCCTACGTGGTGGATCTGGCGTTTCGAATACTAGGGGACATCGCGGCGGCAGAAGACGTCGCGCAGGAGGCGTTCCTGCGGCTCGGCCACATTCGCGCGGACGAACTCGACAACGTCCGTGGATGGCTCACGGTGGTAACCGGCCGCCTGTGCCTGGACCTGTTGGGCAGCGCCCGAGCACGACGCGAGCGTCCCGGCGATCCAACACTACTGGATTCGGTCATCTCGCCGGGAACTGATCCAGCCGACCGAGTGACACTGGACGACCGTGTTCAATCGGCACTGGCCGTCGTGCTACAGCGGCTGAACCCCTCGGAGCGGGTGGCATTCGTCCTCCACGATGTGTTCAGCTGGCCCTTCGAAGGAATCTCGGTGATTTTGGGACGCCCGGTAGGCACGTGCCGGCAGCTGGCACGGAGGGCACGTGCGAAGATCGCCAAGGCGACGGCGGTTCCGTCCAGTGACGATCTATCAATCGACAGCCCTGATCTCGATGACATCGATCAGACAATGGCTGCCACTCACCGAGATATCCTCGACAGGTTCATCACCGCATGCTCCGGCGGCGACCTCGACGCCCTGCTCAGCGTGCTTGCCCCGGATGCATGGGGAACCGCAACATTCGTAGCAGGATCCTTGCCCACGCCCGCGGACACATTCGGTGCGGCAGCCGTGGCGTCGAACCTGCTCACATACTTCGGATCCGGCGCAACGCTGGTGTCGCACCCAGCGCCTGCAACAGTCGGGATCCTGGCCTACCACAACCGTGTTCTCTACGGCATCCTCGTGCTCACAACGAGAGACCACAGCGTCGCAGGCATCGAGGCGTTCGTCGATCCGACCGTAGTCATGGGATAAGGCGTCCCATGGCACGTCGATCAGAACGAGACGCTGCGTATCCGTCGTAACCGCCCGGCCAGCCTACTCGAGTCAATACCTGGCAGAGCTGACGAAAGAGCCTGAAGCGGAGGAGGTTTCACGAGATTCCGGTTCCGGGTGAGACTTCCCACCCGTGGTCACAGCACTAAGGTCCCAGCCATGAGGCGCATGCGACCGCAGATGTGGGCCGGTGCCACCGCCGCCCTGCTGCTTGTGTTTGGTTCGGCCACTGCGTGCTCGTCCGCCTCGGACCAGAGCAGCGCGTCGTGCGCCACCACACCCAATGGCGTTCCAGTTACTTTGGGTGTCCCGCTCGGCCCCACGTCGACGAACCTGTCCACGAATCCAGAAATCGCGACCGGCTATCGCACCGGCATGAAACCGGTACGCACCGCAAGTTTCGCGGTCTCCACCGCCAATCCGGTCTCCACCGCCGCCGCGTGCCGGGTGTTGCACGACGGCGGTACTGCTGCAGACACGCTCATTGTCGCTCAGACGGTCCTCAACCTCGTGGAGCCGCAGGCAACCGGCATCGGCGGGGGCGCATTCCTGATCTACTACGACGCGGCCACGAAAACTGTCGACGCCTATGACGGCCGTGAGACAGCACCGGCCCTCGCGACTCCGGACTACCTGCGCTGGATCAGCGACACCGATCATGCTGCACCGCAACCGAACACCCGCGCGAGCGGCCGGTCCATCGGTACGCCCGGAGTGCTGCGGCTCCTTGAACTCGCGCACGTCGAACACGGCAAGCGCCTCTGGAGGGACCTGTTCGATCCCGCTATCTCCCTGGCCGACCACAGTTTTACCATCAGCCCTCGCCTGGCGAGCCAGATCGCTTCCTCCGCAAAAGAGCTCAGTGCCGACGCGAACTCCCGCGCGTATTTTCTGGAACCTGACGGCAGCCCCAAACACGCCGGCGCCACGTTGACCAACCTGGCCTTCGGCAAGACGCTTTCTACCGTCGCCACCGAAGGGGGCGAACTCGTTCTACAACGAGCCGATCGCCGCCGATATCGTCGAGGCCATCGGCAACAGCGCAGGCGGTCGCACCGCGGGGATGACTACCGTCAGGGATCTGGCGACATATCAGGCAAAGAAGCGCACCGTGCTGTGTGCGCGTACCGCATCCACGAGATATGCGGCATGTCGAACCCGTCGTCGGGCGGCCTTGCCGTGGCAGCGACGCTCGGCATCCTTGCCCAGTTCGACCTGGCGTCGCTGAAACCGGGAAGTATCGAAGGCGGTGGCAATGCCGCACTCGACGGCGGCACCCCGAATGCGCAGGCCGTACACCTGATCTCCGAGGCCGAGCGACTTGCCTATGCAGACCGGGACAAATACGTGCCCGATCCCGATTTCGTTCCGCTGCCGGGCAACACACCGCAGGCCATGATCGACCCCAACTACCTGAAGCAGCGTGCCGCGCTCATCGACGCCAGCCACACGATGGGGTACGGCCAGGCCCGGCGACTTCGGCTCCGTGCCGGTGGGCACCGGACAACAGCAGGCCGAGCACGGCACCAGCGATATATCCATCGCCGACAAGTATGGCAACGCTGCGTCCGTGACCACTACCGTGGAGTCGGCGTTCGGCTCGTTCCACATGGTCGATGGGTTTCTGCTGAACAACCAGCTCACCGACTTCTCGGCGGAGCCGTTCGACACGGACGGAACACCGGTCGCGAACCGGATCGAAGCAGGTAAGCGCCCGCGGAGCTCTATGGCCCCGACGCTTGTCTTCGACTGCGCACCCGACGGGTCCCGCGGCCCACTGTCCTTCGTCACCGGCTCCCCCGGCGGCTCGGTCATCATCCAATTTGTGGTCAAAACGCTTGTCGCCATGCTCGATTGGGGACTCGACCCACAGCAGGCAGTATCCATCATCAACTTCGGTGCCGCCAACACCCCCATTACCAATGTCGGCGGCGAGCATCCAAGCGTGGATGCCTCCGACGATGGCGACCGCGACCCGCTGGTGCAGCGATTGCGGCAGATGGGCCATCAGGTTTCCGTGGCTCCGCTGTCGAGCGGCTCCTCCGCGTTGGCCCATGCCGGATCCGGCTGGATCGGCGGTGCCGATCCCCGTCGCGAAGGCACCGTAAACGGCGACCAGCCGCGGTAGGATTCCGAGCCGATTCGCGGGTGAGCAGGCCAATGCCGAGCGGACCACTACACCGAAGTCGCCGCGCCACCGACGGCGGATGTCGCCGTTCCGACCACGTACCCAAAAGCTCAGGATGCCAGGATAGTTATTTGACCGGTGTGTTCGTCAGATGGTGATATGCCCCGCGTTGTCGCCGGGACGGAGTACGTCTTCGCGGCAGTGAAGCATAATGTCCAGATCGTCGGCTCCGTATGGAATATCGGGGCAGCCCCATGGCTTTCACGGGTGCTGCGATGCCAGTCGCGGCGACGATGACGGTTTCGCCCGGCTGGAAAGCGGGCAGCGTCCATGCTTCTACCCGGTCGATTCCAGCCCAGATCAGGTCATCGTGGAGAAACCGAGCATCTGGGGCGTGTCGTCGGTCAAAGACCGCGCTGCCCAGGTCATACGCTGACCACCACCTGTCGTCGGCGGCAACTGCCATGGCTTCGACACAAGTGCGGGCCCGCGCAGGTGGGACGACGTAGCCGTTGAACTCGATATATGAGACTGCTGAATAACGCGAGGTGTCGACCCGGCCCTCCGGGCCGGGTCGAGGAGAATGTTTGGGTGCAGGGAGAGGGCGGGCCGGATCCAGAGTTGATGGACGCGGCGGCGTTGGTTGGGCATCTGGTTCCAGCGGGCAGTGTGTTCGCGTTTCTGACCGAGCATCGGCGGGAGTTGTTTCCCGCGGTGATGTTCGAGGATTTGTTTCCCAGCAGGACCGGGCGGCCGAGCTTGCCGTGCGAGATCGCGGCGTCGGTGTTGGTGTTGCAGGCACTGCATCATCTGTCGGATCGGGAGACCGTCGCAGCGGTGCGCTGTGATCTGCGGTGGAAGGTGGCGTGCGGGCTGGCCCTGGATGATGCGGGGTTCGATTCGTCGACGTTGACGTATTGGCGGCGCCGCCTGGCGAACTCGCAGGATCCGAACCGTATCTTCGACGCGGTCCGTGTGGTGGTCGCCGAAACCGGTGTGCTGCAGGGAAAAACGAAGCGTGCGCTGGATTCGGTGGTGCTCGACGACGCGGTCGCCACCCAGGACAGCGTCATTCAGCTGATCGCCGCGATCCGCCGGGTTCGACGTGAGGTGCCGGGAGCGGCGGAGATAGTCGTGGCCCGATGCTCGGCCCACGACTACGACGATCCGGGCAAGCCGGCCATCGCCTGGGACGACAAGCCCGCCCGCGAAGCATTGGTATCGGCTCTGGTCAACGACGCGAACACGGTCGTGAATGCGTTGGCGGGCACGGAATTCGACGAAGAAGTCCGTGACAAGGCCGAGCAGGCGCTGGCGTTGCTGGCGTTGATCGCCGGAGGAGGATGTCGAACCCGCCGAGGGCTCTGACGGCACCGACGGGCAGTGGCGCATCGCCCGCAATGTCGCCCAAGACTGGGTCATCTCGGTGGTCGACCCAGACGCACGCCATTTCCACAAGACCGTCGCGTCGCGTCAGGACGGCTATAAGGCTCATCTGTCGGTCGAACCCGACACCGGCCTGGTCATCGCGGCCCGCCTCGCCAAAGGTGCTGGAGGCGACAACCACGATGCCCTCGTCGCCTCCTCACTGCTCGACAACGACACCGATGCGCGAGAAGTGTTGGGCGACACAGCATATGGGACCGGAGACTTCCGCGCCGAGCTAGTGCGGCGCGAGCTGACCGCGATCATCAAACCGTTTCCGTTGCGCCCGGCGGTCGAGGGCGGCTTCACCAAGGACGACTGCCATGTCGACGAAGACGCCGCAATGGTGACCTGCCCGAACGGCGTCACCAAACATATCGCCGCCAAACGAGGGGTCACCTTCGGCGTCGCCTGTCGCGGCTGCCCGCTGCGTGCCAGGTGCACCACCAGCAAAGACGGTCGCATCCTGCATCTGCACCAACACGACGCCCTGCTACGCCGAGCCCGCCACGACTGGCACAGCGACCCGGACCTGCAAGCGACCCACCGCCAACACCGGCCCATGGTGGAGCGCACCATCTCCTGGCTCATCGGCCCGAAGAGACGCTGCCGGAAACTGCGCTACTGCGGCATCACCGCCAACAACCAATGGCTGCACACCCGTGCCGCGGCCCTCAACCTGCGCCGACTGCTCAACCTCGGCCTCACTCGCGCCACCGGGACCTGGGCCATCGCCTGAACCAGCGGGAGGGATCCCCCTCATCAACAACCCACCGTGCAGGCACCCACACGATTCCGGGGTTCCGCCGCACAGCGGCGGAACCCCAGAACAAGCCTTATTCAGCAGCATCCTAGTTGGTCACTGCGTGGGCACTGCTGCCTAAACGGCGGCGAGCACGGCTTGCGGTAGTCCGTGAGCTCGCGCCGCCGCCAGAGCTCGCTCGGTCGGCCCCCCAGGCGAGGCAACCGCTCGACGCAGCGCGAGTGTGTCGTGCTCGAGGTCGGCCAAGAGGTCAGCTGTACCGCGCAGCATTTCGGTGGCCAGAGGCATCGCCAGCTCCGCCGGGAGTCCGGCGTGAATAGCCGCATCCGCTTGCGCCTGCGCGAACATCGCAACCAGTGCGGGACCTACACCGGCCAGTGGAATCAGCGCGTCCACTTGCTGTTCCGGGATTCGCACGACCCTACCCACGAGGCCGAACAGTTCCGCGACGGCGGACTCCACATCCGCATCCAAGTGTTGGCCGGTCGGCACCGATACGATTCCGGCGCGGACCCGGACTGGAAGATTGACCGTTACCCGTACCGCACGCGACCGGCAGTACACCGCGTTCAGCTGCGCGGATGTCACACCGGATAGCACCGAAACCACAACGGCCCGCGTTCCGTCTAGTTCCCGGGCCACTTCGGCCAGCTGTTTCGGCTTGTGGCACAAAACGATTACATCCGCGCGAGCGGCGAGTTCGGCACTGGCTGCCACGGCGACGCCTCCGGTATCTGCGGCCAGTTCGGCCGCGCGCCCGGAACCGTTGTCGGTGCATAGGATCGGAGTTCCCCACCCGGTTGCCAAGGCACGCGCCATATTTCCCGCGCCGACCATGCCGATCGACACGAAGGCGCGCGAACCGTTCTGATGGTCAGTCATCGCAGATTCCTGTCCTCGACGAGTTCGGTCAGCAGCTCTCGCACGCGTGCCGCGATGCGTTCAGCCGTATCTGAATCGTCGCCACGCAGCTGTACCCGACCGGTCAGACCACCAGCCTCTTCGGTCACCTCCAGCAACCGCATGGAGTGGCCGCCGAGGATCGGCAGTTCGACCGGAGTCGCCTCGATGCCGTCGAGCAGCAGCGGTTCGGCGGCAGCTGGATGCACGAGGACGCGATTGGTCAGCATCGCCGAGGACAACCCCAGCTCTCCACATAGAAATTCAGCCGAGATCTGCGCGAACGCGGCGGGCTCGCCGAACCGGTCCGCCTCGATCTGCAACAACTGCCGCAGCGAATGCCCGACATCGACCACGGCGGGCTCGGATCGAGCGAAGGGACCTATCACAGGCTCCCACTCCGGCGCGGGCCGACGTAATACCATGGTACATATTGCAATTCGCCGACAATCAGGATCATTGGACGCCAGCGCGATAGCGAAAGCGGTACGCAAAAGCGCAGGCACGTCGACGGCCAGTGACCGTGCTTCGGCCCGCAACGGGCGGACCACTGACGCTGGCAACGACAGCCGTGCCGAGGACACCACACCATCCGCGTCTGCTGGCGGATCCACCTCACCCAGTCGGGACTGCCAGTACCGCAAGGCTTTTCCTGCGTCCACAGTCGGGTCCTGCGCACGGGCGAACTCCGGATAGTCGGCCGCCGGCTCCGGGCTCGCCGTGCTTCGAACTCCCGAGTACAGCTCGCCGAGCTCACCGACCAGGATGTCGAGAGAGGGTTCGTCGGCGACGAGACGGTGACAGCGCATCAGCAATGTGGATGTCGTTGAGGTCGGATGTTCGTACAGAGTCACATCGATCACCTGCCCGCGCGTGACGTCCATGTCACTGGCACACGCCACCGCAAGCTCCGAGGCCATTGTTTCTGCGGGTGCCGTCGCGGCCTCGACCGCGATGGCGGCCCGGTGCCGCACGGTCTGGCCCGGTGGCTGTCCGGGCTGCGCATCGAATGCGCAGCGCAGCACCGTATGTCTGCGCAGTATCGCTGCCACCGCACCGGTGAGCCGGTCCAGGTCCGGCCTCGCGTTCAGCTGGAATGCGCGCGCCACTACCGCTGGCGGTGCTGCGGGCGACGCCAGCTTCCACAGCCCCCGCTGTACCTCGGACAGCGGATATCGGGTTCCGGTCCGGCGTACCAACTCATCCGTCGGCCGCGCGGCGGACGTCCGTTCCGGCAAGTTCGCGGCGAGCATTGCGACCGTGGGATTGGCGAGGATGCGCTCCGTGGTGATGTAACGACCGAGACCGGCCGCGAGGCGGTTCGCGATGCGCGCCGCCAGCAGCGAGTGTCCGCCGAGATCGAAGAAGTTGTCGTCGCGACCGATCCCCGGCACATTCAATATGTCCGACCAGACTGCGGCAATTGCTCGTTGCACCGCTGTGCTCGGCGCGAACTCGTCGACGTTCGTCCGCCGCCCGCCGAACATGGGCTCCGGCAACGCTGACCGATCGACCTTCCCTGTGGCTCCCAGCGGCAACCGGTCCAGGAAGATGTACTTCGCCGGAATCATGTGGGCTGGAAGCAGCCTTGCCAGGTGTACCCGCAACCTGTCGCTGTCGAGAGCTGCACCCGCGGTGTTCTTTTCACCGACGATGTAGCCGACCAGGACGGTCCCGTGCGTTGGGCGGCGATGACCGACGACCACCGCGGAACGGACGGCCGGGTGATGGGCCAGCGCCAACTCGATCTCCGCCGGCTCGACCCGGTGCCCACGCAGGTTGATCTGCCGATCGCGCCGACCGAGGTACTCCAGTGTCTTGTTCGCGAGCAGACGTCCCAGATCACCTGTGCGATAGAGTCTCGCACCGCTCGCACCGGATGCTGAGATGAACGGATCGGCGATGAACCGCGCCGCCGTGCGGCCGGCGGCTCCCAAATATCCTCTGCTTACTCCCGTTCCGCCGATGTAGATTTCACCGACTTCACCTTGGCTGACCGGCCGCAGTGCGCCATCGAGCAGTCGCACCGAGACTCCTGGCAGCGGCGTACCGATCACATCGACGGTGCCGACCTTCGCCGGAGTGTTCGGGTGCTGGGTGGCAATGAGTGTGGTCTCGGTGAGCCCGAAATGATTGACTACCTTCCCGAATCTGGCCAGGGCCGCCGCATGTGCACGCAGCGGCAGGAAGCTCTCACCGCTGACCAATGTGGTGTCCAGCCGAGGTGGTTCGGTGGCAAACATCGGCGAATTGATCAGCCCGGTGAGCAAAGCCGGTGTGGCACTGAGCAAATGGGTCACGTCATACGCTTGTGCCGCCGCCAAGAGCTGTTCCGGGTTGCGGCGCACCGACTTTGAGGTAACCACTACCCTGGCCCCGGCGGCGAGTGGCATCAGCGCATCTCGCAGCCAGGGATCGAAGGTGAATGCCGCTACCTGCAGAACCACGTCGTGTTCCCCGAGCGAGACGTACGACGGTAGCGCGGCGTGGTAGGCGGCGAGGCTTTGATGTTCCACGGCAACACCTTTCGGCGTGCCCGTGGAGCCGGAAGTGAACATCACGTACGCCAGGTTCCGAGCATGAGCGGGGCCAGGGAACCGTACGTCATCGGAGCGGGAGGGTTCCGATGCGTCAACGACCGCGACTTCGGCGAGCCCGGACAGTCGTGTCTGCTGCTCTGCCTCGGTAATCACCAGGCGCACAACGGATCTTGTCATCCAGCTCCGCAGCGTATCGTCGGGGAAATCGCCATCCAGCGGCAGATACGCACCCCCGACGGCCCATACCGCCAGCACCGAGACGATCGCGACCGTGGGTTGTCGGACGCAGATTGCTGTCACTGTCTCGGGTCCGACTCCGCTGCGCCGCGCCCAATCTGCCATGGCATCGACCCGCTGGCCGAGCTCACTATACGTCAGTTCGCGCCCATCGTCGACAACAGCGACAGCGTCGGCGAAATTCTCGATCCCGCGCCGGATCCGATGATACAGACTGTCCATCCCCTGAGCCCTGCCCATGACCGCGCCGCCAGTATTCCCCTGGATGGCAAAATTACGCGAAATCGCCTGCAAAATAACATCATTGGGCACAACCATGCGGAGATCAGGCGGATCACATGCATCGTGACGATGTGGATGCGACGATGATGCGCCCGACGCGGTGGAGCATGGATGTGTGCCGCAATGGCCCACTCGCACACCGGGTTCGGTGGATCGAGCTGGCCATAGCGATCTTCGAATACCTCGAGGTCTTCCACACAACCACCGCCGACGGCACTCCGCACTCAGCATCCGCGCCCCGATCTAGTCCGAGATGATCTACCATGCGAACCAACCAGTGGCCTAGAGTCCAGCAACCCGACTGTCAATCCCCTCGAATCGTGGAGGGTCCTTTATGTGGTCTCGTCTCGTGACAGGGCCGCTGCCGAGGCCGCTCGGACGGCGGCCTTGTGGGTTTCGTAGTTGATCGGCGATATTCCGCCGCACAGGCTGTGTCGTCGGGTCGGGTTGTAGAAGCCGGTGATCCAGGTGACGATCCGCAGCGCGGCTTCGGCGCGGGTGCGGAACCGGTGCCGGTGCCGGTGAACGAACTCGACTTTCAGGGTGGAGTTGAACGATCGGCCCGGGAGTTGTCCAGGGCCGAGGCGACCCGGCCCATCGACTGCACTACACCCAGGTGCCGGCACAAGGCGTTCGTGGCTGCGGCGGTGTATTCCTCAGGTTCACCGCCGATCAACGCGGCCATCATCGCTCGTCCGGATACCCCGAAAATGTCGGACGCCACGACCGAGAGTTTGATGCAGGCGTCCTCGAGG
>NZ_JBIAFV010000039.1:0-25373 GCF_042869435.1 Nocardia sp. NPDC006982
TACCCGATGTTGCCCACCGGCCGCTGATCAGCCACCGGAAACCAATCCGAACCCGACTACGCCGGGCCGAAGGCCCGGCGAAAGATCGAGGCTAGATCCGGCCACCAGCTGCGTGTGTATCGGTATTTGTCGATCGCACTGAGTGCGGAGAGCCCGGCGAATCCGAATTGCGGAGTCCTCGACTGTTCGAGGAATTCTCGTGCTACGACAGGTGCGCCGCCGAATGTGACGACGGTGAATACGTTGTCGCGTTGCACGAGTGATCGAACATTCGATGCGGCGCGTGCGGGATCGTACGCGTCGTCCATGGTCTTCAGCACTAGCTTGTGGCCTTTTACACCGCCGGACTCGTTGCGATACTGGAGGTATGCGTCGAATCCTCCTGCCAGCGCGGCATACGATGCCAGCGGTCCTGACATCGGGAACGTGCCACCGATCACGATGTCGGCATCACGGTTCAGTGCGTGGTCGCCGTGACCCGTCGATCCTGCGCACGCTGCCGCCGCGAACAGCGTCGTGACGCACACGACTGCCACCGCGCTGGATTTGTTCCATGGAACTTTCATTCTCAACTCTTTTCGGACCGGGCCTTGCTGCGTTGCAGGGCGAAGAAGGTGTTGGCCACTCTCAGCCCCTGAGTCAGCAGGCCGCCCATTCCGGCTGGGGCGAAATAGATTGCGAGCAGAAGTGCTGCGGCATATAGAATCTGGGATGCCTGCCCGCCGAAACCTGCTGTCAGGTCAGGGACGTAGACGAAGAAGACAGCGCCTATGACTGCGCCGATCGGTGTATACAAACCCCCGAAAACCGCTGCCGCAAGCAGGGTGATCGACAGCATGACGGTGAAGGTGTCGGGTGTGATGGTCCCCAGAACGATGACGTACAGCGCTCCACCGAGACCCGCTATTGCCGAACCGGCCACGAAAGCTCCTATCTTGGTCGAAGCGACGGGAATGCCGTTGGCGGCGGACATCTTGTCACTCACCTTGACCGCGGCCAAGCGCCGTCCCCAGCCGGTCGACATTGCCCACCGCATCAGCACGGCGACGCCGACGGCGACGGCTGTCACGGTGAGGAAGACCGACTGGGCGGGAGTCAGCGTGTCCGACAGCAGATCTGGTGGCCGAGGCGAGATCCCCAACGGACCCCCGGTGAGGTCGGCCCATCGTTTCAGTACCGGGCTCAGTGCAATAGCCACCGACAACGTCACCAAGCCGAGATAGAGACCTCGAATCCGCAGCGCGGGGAATCCCAGTACCGCGCCTATTACCGCACAGCTCGCGACTGCGATCGGGACGGCGATGAGGTAGGACCATCCGGCATGCTGCACCAGGATTGCGGTGACATAGGCTCCGATGCCCATCAGTGCACCGTGACCGACCGAGATGAGGCCGGCCTTGCCGGTCAGCAAGTTGAGTCCGATCAAGACTATGAAGACAACCGCGACGCGGCTGAGCTGAAAGAGCACGAAATTGTCTGCGTTCGCAGCGACTGCAGTTGCCGCGATCAATACCCCGATCACGACGATCGTCGGGCGCAGCAGTCCTTTTGATGTCAGCTCGCGCCTGGATTCAGCCGGAGCGCTGATAGTGCTACGCGCGATTGAGCGAGTCATCAGACCCTGACCTTCCGTTGACGGGTGAAGATGCCGTCTGGGGCGACCAGCAACGCGACGACGATGACGACCAGTGGCACAAGGACACGGAGGTCGTTGCCGATGAATTCGAGGTACGCCCCGGCCAGTGCTGTCAGAATGCCGACGATCAGTCCGCCGACAAATGCACCCGCGCGACTGTGGAATCCACCGAGTGCCGCGGCGGCGAACGCGAGCAGTAATGTCGCGCTGTTGACGTCGGGGGACAATCCGGTGACCGGAGCGCTCACCGTTCCCGCGACAGCGCCCACAGCGGCGGCCACTCCCCACCCAACGGCCAAAACCAGGCGAAGATTCACCCCACTGAGTTCACTGCTGTGCGGGTTTATGGCAGCGGCGCGCATTTGGAGTCCAATTCTGCTGTATCGAAATATCCCGGATACCACGACAATTACCGCGGTGAGCACCACGATCTGCACGACCACCTGATGCGTGACCACAACGTCTCCAAACCGCAGAACGCCGTCGCTGACACCGGGAATGCTCTTCGGCAGATAGCCCCATACGATGCCGATAAGCGACTCGGCGAGCAGGAACAACGCGATGGTCACTACCAGAATCGGTAGTTCCGACCCGCCCATGATCGGTGTGACGAATACACGTTGCACCGCCATTCCCAGGGCGAACGACAGTGCCACGCTTACCAGCATTGCTAGGAGCGGACTCGCTCCCCAAGCCGCGGCCTGCCACGCGAAATACGCTGACAGAGTGGCAAGTTGACCTTGTGCGAAATTGAGGACGCCGCTGCCTTGGAAGCCGACGGCCAACGCCAGTGCCAGACCGCCGATCACCAGGCCGCTCGAAACACCTGCGACAAGCACTTGCGATAGTTGGTTCATGATTCATTCCCGCCGCTGTGCAGTTCCCAGATAGGCATTGGACAGTGAGGTCGATGACCGTATTGTGTCGGCTGCGCCTGCGGTGACCACGCGCCCGTCGGCGATGACAGTGGCATCGTCGGCTATCCGCAGACTTGCCGTGGCATTCTGTTCGGCGATCAGGACGGTCAGTCCCGCGGTGGCCAGCCGACGCACGGTGCCGAAGATCTGTTGAACGATAATCGAGGCGAGCCCCTGGCTCGGCTCGTCGAGGATCAGCAGCCGAGGCTCGTTCATCAGCGCCCGAGCGATCGCCAGCATCTGCTGCTGGCCCCCGGACAGCAGTTCTGCGGGTCGGTCAGACATTTCACGGAGCACCGGGAACAGTTCTGCGACTGCGGCGAACCGATCGGTGAACGGGATACCGCGCCGCAATGTGGTCGCCCCGATCCGCAAGTTCTCCTCGACCGAGAGCCCGGTGATTGTTCCGCGGTCTGCGGGGACGGTGGCGATTCCGGCGCGAGCGATCTGGTGGGTGCGCAGACGGGTTATGTCCTGGTCGGCGAATCTCGCTACGCCGGTATAGGAGATAGACGCCGTGATACTTCGGAGCAGCGTGGTCTTCCCTGCGCCGTTGCAGCCGAGCAGCGCCGTCACGGCTCCTCGCCGCACGGTGAGGTCGATACCATGCAAGACCTGGACCCGTCCGTAGGACGCGTGAATGCCACGCAGTTCCAGGAGTTCACTCATTGTGGAACCTGCTCTCCCAGGTATGTGGCGATCACCGATGTATTGCGTTGGATTTCGTATGGAGTGCCGTGCGCGAGCAGGGCGCCCCTGTCGAGAACGATCACCCGCTCGGCCCATCGCATGACCAGCGTCATGTTGTGCTCGATGATGGCGACAGCTGCGCCTGTTCGATGCGCAACCGACAGCACAGCTGCCATGAGATCGTCCGATTCTTCCTGGCTCAATCCGGCTGCCGGTTCGTCGAGTAGAACCAATGTTGGTTTGGAAATTAGGGTGCGTGCGATTTCGACCATGCGTCGGTCACGATGCGTCAGCCTGTCGACCGACTCGTCGAGATCGAGATCCATCTGCAGCGATTGGCACAGATCCGAGACAACGGAACGTGGTGCGGCCCGATTGCTCCGGCCCACTCTGATGTTGTCCAGAATCGACAGCTCCTCGCAGAGGATCGGCGTTTGGAACGATCGGGCAATACCCGCCGCTGCTCGCCGGGCTGGGCCCCACGAGGTGATGTCGGTTCCCTTCAGCGCGAGCTTCCCCGCACCGTTTTCCAGACCACAGACCAGATTGAGCAGCGTCGTCTTCCCTGCTCCGTTCGGACCGATCAGCGCCGTTGTCGTGCCTTCTTCGATAGTGAAGGACACATCGTCGACGGCGATGACGCCGGCGAACGCTACTCGCAGTTTCTGCGCGGTCAATACCGGTGTCATCGGATCATCACATCCCCGACCGCTGACCATCGTGCGATCTCGCCGTCGCCGTTGGGCACCTTGTAGCTTTTGCTCCGCCCGTAGGCGGCGAGGGTCTCGGGTGCGTGTTCGCGCCCATAGCCGGAAGAACGATTTCCGCCGAAGGGTGTGCCGAGGATCGACCTGTTGTAGTTGTTGACGAACACGATCCCAGCATCGATACGCCGCGCCACGCTCCACGCCCGCGATTGATCACGGTCATAAACCGCCGCCACCAATGCGTACTCCGTGCCGTTCGCAATGTCGATCGCCTCGGTGATCTCGTCGAAACGGGTGACGGAGGCGACCGGCCCGAAGATTTCTTCCTGGCCGATCCGTGACCGTGCGTCGACACCCGTGAGAAGCGTTGGCGCGACCCAGAACCCGTTCGCGAACTCACTCGGTAGGTCGATTGGTGCTCGTGCCGCGACGACGCCACCCTCCTCTTCGGCGACGCGCAGATACATCTCGACCTTCGCCGCCTGAGCGGCGCTGACAAGTGGGCCGACGTGCGTTCCGGCGGAGTGGGGGTCGCCGACAACCAATCGTCGTACCGCCTCCGACAGACGCTCTACGAACTCGTCGTGAACGGCGGACTGGACCAGCAGCCGTGAGGCCGCGGTGCATGCTTCGCCCTGGTTGAAGAACGCGCCTTCGATCGCACCGGCCACCGCGTCCTCGATGTCGGCACCATCGAGAACCACCAGTGGGTTCTTGCCACCCAGTTCGAGCATGACCGGCGTCAAGGTTCGCGCCGCACGTGCGGCGACGGCGCGCCCGGCCGAAGGCGACCCGGTGAAACTCACTTTCGATACCAACCGATGGTCGATCAACGCCTCGGCTACATCGACGCCGCCGCACACGACCTGCACGAGGCCTTCCGGAAGTTCGCCGGCAATCACCTGGCACAGTCGAACAACACTGGACGGAGCTTGTTCGGGTGGTTTGAGCACGACCGCGTTCCCCGCGGCCAATGCTGGTGCGGTCTTAGCGGCGGTATGAATCGGCGGCCAATTGAACGGCAGAATGGCAGCGACAACGCCGTACGGGTCGAGATCGGTCACCACCGTCGCTCCACCCGCCGACCGCGACGTCGACGTCCCTGATTCGATGAGACCCGCGAAATAGTCGAACGAATCGATGCACATCTCCAGATCGAATTGACGCGCGATGGAAAAGGGCTTGCCGACTTCGTCCGCCTCCAGCCGTGCGATGTGGTCGGCTTCCGCACGAATCGCGGCGGCTATCCGTCGAAGCGCTTTCGCTCGTTCAGCCGGCGGAACTGGCAGCCAGTTCGCTGCCCAGGTGCGGTGAGCAGCCACCACCGCCCGGTCGACCGCCCCGCTGTCGGCGACATAGAAACGATTCGACGGCAACCCTGTTCGAGGATCGAAGACCTCGATTTCTCGCTGCTCACCTGTCGCGAAGCGCGCGGTAGCAGCTAGCAGATCGAATGGTGCCATTACGCACCCGCCTTCGCCCGGTCGTGTACCCGCCGGGCACGGGTGATCGGTCCGCGAAAGGGAGCGTCCGATCCCAGCTGAATTCTGGCCTCGGGCAGGATCCGTCGAAGATGTCCGAGTGCCGAAGAATCGAAGCACGCCGAGTCGTAGGTGAAGCGGCTCAAGATATCTCGCAACAGACCGGGCTGCACGCCTGCGGTCTGGTCCTCCAGGCGCGCGATCAGAAACGGAATCACCCCGCCCGCGTGGGGGACGACGATCGATAGGTCCGGTACGGAATCACATGTGCCGCTGAGGATCAAACGCATCACGGCCACACTCGTCAGAACCGGCGCCGACATCGCGCTCGATAATCCCCAAGGCTCGAACAGGGCGGACACGGGCTCAACGCCGGGGTGAAGAAACAGCGCGGTCCGCTTCTCCTGCAGAGCCTGCAAAACCGATCGCCACGCCGGATCGTCCGGGAGTGGTCCGTCGGGCCGGAGAAACCAGATCACCGCGGGTGCGTCGATCGATCCGATGAATGTCGCCGCCTCATCCGGAGCGACCGTCGGCAGCATTGGACACGCGATCAGCCGGTGCGCGAACGCCTCCACCAGGCACGGCAATCGCGGTCCTCGCCAGCAAGACCCGTACATTCCTTGGTGGACCCTACCGGCGCATCGCCAGACGACGAGGCAAGAAACGCGCCATCGTCGCTATCGGCCGCTCCATCCTCGTCATCGTCTGGCATCTCCTGCACGACGAGAACACGATCTTCACCGACCTCAGTGCCGAGCGGGATTATCGCCGCGGCGGTGGACTACAGATGATTTCATGATGCAAGCGGTCCGCTAGAATGAGATACATGCTCCACAAGACCTACGAGAATCAGGTGTGCTCGATCGCGCGCGCACTGGAGGTGGTGGGCGAACGATGGAGCTTGCTGATCGTGCGTGACGCGTTGTTCCGTGGCTCGTATCGCTTCGGCGACTTCCAGCGAAACCTCGGCATCGCCACCAACGTCCTGTCCACGCGGCTGGATTGGTTCGTCGAGTGCGGAATCCTGGAGCGCCGCAAAACATCCGGCGACCACGATCGTCCCGAGTATGTACTCACCGCGAAGGGGCGGGCGTTGGCACCCGTACTCGTTGCGCTCACCGAATGGGGCGACCAATGGGTGACCGACGGCGAGCCGCCGATTGTCTACACGCATGCCACCTGTGGTGCCTACGTCGGCCAGCACACCGTATGCTTGGAATGCGGGAGCATTCACGATGCCGCGGAGATCCAAGCCACGCCAGGGCCGGGACTGCTTGCCACGGCCACCGGGCGCTAGCTGCCGCCGTTCAGTTGCGTGCTGCCCAGCAGTTGCCAGTGCGGGTTGGTCACGGTGTCGTGGGTGAACGATTCGATGATCGGGAACTGTGCCTGCTGGATGGTGACTGGTGCATACGTCGTCAAGTCGAATCCTCTCGGGGGCGGATGTGCCATGAGATGAGCGATTGCGCCACACAAGATTTGACCAGTACTCTACAACGAAGATAGCGCCTTTGCCCCTGACAGAACTACGGTTCGCGCGAGAAGTGTAAAGAGACTGAAATGCAACAGAATTGGTCGATCGCGAACGGGCGCATTAAGTCATCCGGTCATTTCGAGCCAGTGCCCGCGGTGATACTGCTCAACCGGCCCATCGACGGGTCGGCCCGCGGCTTGGACCGCGCGCTGGCCACCGCCGAAGAAGTCGCCCGCCGCGAAGGCGCCGACACCGTCGCCCTGCGCTCGGTCCGCGCCGCCACCAGCGTTGACGACCTACCCATCAGTAAGTCCCGGAGTTAAACCTCACCCACGCCGCGGACGCGATCAAGGACCTCACCGACCCCGCCGACATCCGCGCGATCCTCATCCACGAGCAAGCCAACAAGACTTCCCAGAGCGTCCTCACCACCGCCCGAAACCGGCTCACGACCATCGCCAAAGACATCACCGGACTCACCTGAGCCCCTTGCCACGCATCGACTCGCTCTCCACTGAAAGAGTTGCGGGACCGACTCATCCAGACAGAAAACATACCGGTCGATGTCATCTTCGGTGGGGCACCGCGATCTTCCCGTCCGGCGACGTAGTTCGAGGATTAGGGTGTGATTCCTCATCCGCTGCCCGGGACGACATGTCCATCCTCTCTGGGCAGCGGCACACATGAGCAGACCCGTCTGGCACGCCTCATTTTCCGCCGCCACTTCTGCGGCGTGGTCGTCACGCATACTTCCCGGCACATCCAGGGGCGACGGGAAATCGACCCGGTTGCCGATGAGTCGGTGACCTACCTAGATGGGGCAGGTCACCGTCGCGCGACCGAGGATTTTCACGATCACTTGACATATCACGTAGCAGTGGCAGTGTGCTGGGTTGAGGCTGGGGTCCCGGTGCGTCGAGTTCGGACACCGGTCGGAGCGCCGTAGGCTCAGTCGTGGTGAAGTGATCGGGTCTGGGCCTGCGGTGTTTGCTTTTCTGCAGCGCTGGACCGAGTGGGGCTTGCCTAATACTCCAGCCGCTCGACAACTTCCTTCGCCTTCCAGCCCATCACATCACGCAATACCAGGACCGCGCGCTGCCGTGCGGACAGATGCTGCACAGCGGCGATGAATGCCAGGCGGACTGTGCTTCGGTGGGTCACCACGCGGCGTGATCTGGCAGACCGGGGCGAGCCAGTGAGGTGGCGCAGGCCGGAATTCGGGGACGGCGGGCGAGGCCAGCAGAAAGTAAGCGGCGTCGAACACCGACAGCAACACCAGAGTTTCCAGACGTGGCCGTCCCAGCAGATGGTCGGGATCCCCATCTGCGGCCCGCCGCCAGTCCTGCGTGGTTGCCAGGCCCGCCGCCACGACGAGCCGGTCCAGCCCGGTCGTACGGCGGCAGTCGACGGAGACGATCGCCCCGTCGGCCAGATGAAACGCGCCATCGCCCGCGCGCAGCATGCCGGTACGCCTTTCCTTTTCGAGCCGTTGCAGTTCGACCACGAGCTCAACGCTCATGACCGTCCTCGGTCAATTCGCGCAGAATTCCTCAGAGCTGGAACCGCGCCATCGCAAGATTCCCGGTGTCGTCGTCGAGCACAACGTGCAGGAAAAGCCGGGCGTCGAAGTCGCCGTTCACCAGATTCAACAGGTGATATGCGCGGGTTCCGCAGACAATGATCTCGGTAAGGTCGTCACCGTCGTCGCCGGTCGCCAACGCCGTGCAGCCGAGCACCGCACGGACCACGTCGGTGGTGGCGGCGGCCTCATGCTGGTCCACCAGATCGTGCCGACCTGCCGCGGCGATCGCCAGACCGCTCGCTGCGTCCACCAACGTCACCCTGCGCGCACCGGGGATGGCCATGACGCGTTGCAGACAGCCGTCGATACCGGTCACCGTGCTCCTGGCCTGCCTGTCGTATGTGGATTTCAGCAAACCAGACGCTACACAGTGGGTCGTTTGATGTACAGAAAAAACCGGAAGATCGTACTAAAAAACAGATTCTCCCAGGAAACAGGCAGAGACAGATGCCGGACCCGCCGAACAAGAACTGCTGGACGGTGTCGCAACAGAGCCGCGACACGGTGGCCGACGGCCAGAATCCCCAGCCCCTTGGAGGATCCAGGGTCTCGAGCGCCCCGTTTTGAGCACACGTCACTCGTACAGGTGATTGCGACTCGACATGAGTAAACGCCTTGCCCTGGACGGCGCAGCCGCGCCCCGCTGGAGGCTGGGCGTTGGTGGCTGCGATCGGTGCGAGCATGCCGAGGGAAGTCTGATCAACCAAGGACACCGGCACCCCGCACAGTCACCGACCGACGCTGGAGGAGGCTGCGCCGGTGCGAATGCGGTGCCCCACGCGTCACCGGTCGCCGGTCCCGGAGTTTTCTCGGTTGGGTGCCTACCCGATGTCCACGGCAGACCGTGCGCAACAGTGCCGATATGCAACAGTAGCGGCTGTGAGCAAGCGCACGCCGCCCCTCGAACGTCCGGGAAACCACTGGCCCACACCGCTGTCCCACGCGTCAGCCCCACCGCCCGACGATCGCCTCAACGATGCCGGGGCGACGCCCGATCTGCGGGTCGTGATGGAGGCGGTCCTCGAGGGTTTGGCTCAGATCATCGATCCGGTGGAGGCGGAGGTTCTCGGCTCGATGTTCCTCGGCGCCATCGGCGTTCTCGGCCCAGAGGTGGCCGAAGTCGCGGTGTGCGAGCTTGTCCCGGTCATCGAGGCGGTGGGCGACGCACGCGCGGCTGGGATGCTTGCCGTGCTCGCGGCGCTCGACGCAGGGCGGGCGGTGAGGCCGCCACTGCGTGGCTGATCCGGCTGCAGGCACGCGGGGTCGCCGCCGATGAGTGGACAAGGGTGTTGTCGGCTCCGCTGACCGCGCGTGATTGCATCGAACTACGCGAAGACGGCGAGTCGCTGGTGCTTGCCGCCCGTTTCGACCGGGCGGGCGCTGGGCACGCGGTGATGATTCTGCTCGACCCGCAGCATTGCGGGGAGGCCGCCGAGATCATGCTGCTGCAGGCGGGAGAGATGACCGAAGCTCTCGCCGAACTGCGCCAGGGCGCCGAACGTGACAACCTCGCGCTCACCACGATCGCCCTCGACCCGGCCGAATTCCAGTGGCGAGCTGAAGCCGCGATGGACGCACGCGACCAGCACGACCACGACGAGGACAAGGAAGGTCCGTTCGATTTCGACGACATCGACTCCCTCGACGATCTGTTCGACGAGGTGGATCTGTCCAACGCCGACGATCTCGACGACCAGGACGGTCCCGGATACGACGATCTCGCGTCGTTGCTGCGGGCCCGGCTGCGGACACTACCGCAATCGACGAAACCGAAGCCGCCACACGCCGCCTGACCGGCATCGACGGCACCGACCTGCTCGCAGCACTCGATCGGCTCACCAGCCTGCCAGCGTGTTCGCCGGTGCGGCCCGCCACTACCAGCCCATCATCATCATCGCCCGCGCCTGCGGCCCGGACCCTGATTCGAAAGGCCACCGCGGCGCGTCGCCAGATTTCGCCAGGGCTGGTCGTGACAGCACTTCGGCCCCGGTGCAGGGTCCGGAGCCGAAGCAGCTGCGGGTGCAGCGTCCTCGACTCTGTATCGAGGCTGGTCGAGCCTATCGCGGCTCGCCCCGCTCAGCGCGGACCCCGATCCGAGTGTTGGGGATTGAATGGCTGCGAGGTCGCCTCGATCGGGCGGGTCGTCGATGTGAACGAGCCGTGGCACGGGGCTAACGGAAACCCTCCTGGTCTGGTGCTCGAGCAAACACCGCAGGCCCAGTACCGACCGATCGCTTGGACTGAGCCTGCAGCGTTTCGACCAGTGCCCGAACTTCACGCTCGCAGGACCCCGGCCTCACCCCAGCACCCTGCCACGCCGAGATGATATGTCAAGCGCCGATGAGAAACCTCGGTCACCTGCTGGTGATCCGCCCGACCGATGTAGGTATGTACCCGACCGATGTAGGTATGTAATTGCGTACTTTTGCCGGTGTGCGTCGCCTACCCATGCGACGACCATCAGAGGTGTCGGCGGGCACAGGTGCCAGAGTGGAGGGTTCCACCGCGGCGTTGACGCCCCTCGGCGACGATGGCGACCCCTGCGGTGCACAACGACGTGAAACCGCGTCGGCAACGACATTCAGCGTGGGTCGCGGTCATCAACTGGATACGGGTGTGTCCGGTGCCAGGCTCGGCTGTGCGAGCGAGCTACGGCGGACATGTCCATCCGGCTGGTGCAGGCCGTTGTCTGCGGTGGCCGGTCGATGCGGAACTGGCTTTGATGATGACTGCACTGCTACCCCTTGCCTACGGTTACCTGCGTGATGACTTGATCGGTGATCGCGACCGTGATTCGGGTGAAGACACGTTACGTGCGGCTGCCCGCGTGCTCGGCTACGAGCTGGGTACCGTGTTCCATGAACCGCCGACGGAGACCGGACTGCTTCCACCAGCGTTTGTCGATCTGCTCCAGGAATGCCGCCGTGCCGCCGCGCATACGGTGATCACACTGGCGGGGCACATGTCGAACATGTCGATGTCGCGGATGGTGCTGCAGGCGGTGCTGCAAGTGCGCGCCGAGGCCGTCATCCACGAGATCGGGCAATGAATCTCGGGGGAGGCTGCCTTCGAGCCCGGCTCGGCCGTTTGTCCTGGACTGCCGGTGCAGGGCGGGGGGACATATCAGCTGTGTGAGCTGGAGCCGTTTCGGCCCGTGCGCAGGCCACCCCATATTTCTAGAGGCCGAGACCAAGGTCGTGTAGGTGAACCGGGTTCGAGACACGCCGATGATCGAAGTCCTCTTCGGGCGAGTTGGGTAAGATACGTGGGCGTGCTGATCCGGCGTGGTCGGCGCAGATCAGCCCGTGCCGGGGATGCTCGCGCCAGCCGTGGCCCAGGAGCCAGGCCCGCACGGGTGCGGGGAGCTGGTCGAGTTCGATGAGTTCGGCGGCGAGGATGGGGCCGCCTGCGCACAGCCCGCAGTCGGCGGGGGCGATCTGCCCGGCTGGCTGACACGCCGTACAGTCCCCCCGTTCGGCGATGTCGCCGGGCCGGTGGGCGTCGGGTTGGAGCCAGCTGATCGTCAGGTCCTGCTGCTGTCTCAGCTGGGCAGGCCCTTCGGCCGGGATGTTCCCTCAGGTCGGGCACCCCGATCGACAGCTCCGCCCGCCGGGTGCGCATCCGTTCCCGCGCGATGTCACGCACTGTACTGCTGGCCACTGACAGGTGCGCCGCGGGCGGCGAGGTCACAGCCGGGGGTCGGCAGGGACGATCACGGCCATCGGTTCTGGATTGGCCACTGGCGCAACGGTTTCCGCCGCTGGGGGTTCTGGATTTGGCGGGGTTTGCGGCGCGGTGGCCGCGGGGTTGGCGGGTCCGGATCGGGGTCGGCCGACGACCGTATCCGGGTCGAGGTGCCCGTAGAGGGTGCCGCGTTTGACACCGAGAATGTTCGCGATCTGGGCCACGGTGTGGCGACCCTCGTCATAAAGCCGCTGCGCGGCCTCGATCTGATCGGCGGACAGTTTCGGCCGCCGCCCGCCGGTGTGGCCCCGCGCCCGGGCGGCGGCCAGGCCGTCGTGGGTGTTGGCGATGATCAGCTCGCGCTGAAACTCCGCCAGCACGCTGAGCATGCCGAACATGGCGCGGCCTTCGGCGGTGTCGGTGTCGATGCCCTGCTCGAGCACCTTCAGCCCGATACCACGGGTGCGGAGGTCGGCACCGAGGTTGACCAGGTGCAGCATGGACCGGCCGAGCCTGTCGAGACGGGTGATGACGATGGTGTCCCACGGGCAAGCAGTAGTGGTGAGCACCAGGTCCAGCTTCGGGCGTGAGGATTTCGCTCCGGAGGCGGTGTCGATGTGTATGTTGGCCTCATCGACCCCAGCCCGGCGCAGTGCTTCGATTTGGTGGTGGGGTTCTGGTCGGCGGTCGACCCGCCCGTAGCCGATCAACATGATGTCGAAAATGGCCGAAACCGGGTTTGCTGACGTTTATTTCCGGCATGCGTTTCCGACATTCGTGTCCTGGTGTTTCTCTCGGTCACGGACGGTTGTCGGCAAGATCGTTTTCGAGAACGAAGAATGCGTGCTGCGTCGTAGTGAAACAGGGACCGGTGGTGGGTTGCTCAGCGTTGGATCAGCAGGGCGGTCGGGTTCAGTACGACCCACTCCTTGTTAGAGAAGGTGTCGGATCCGTCGATGGCGTGCCAGCCGCGCAGGGCACCGTATTGGCCGATGTCGGCCAACGCCAGCTGCTTGTCCAGTAGCGCGTTGTAGCGGGCCGTCTCCTCGGACGCGGGGTTTGTCATATTGCGCGCGGCCCGTAGTTCACGGTCGAGTTGGGTCAGGGTGCGGGTACGGTCGGACTCGAGGGCGCGCAGAGTGATTGTCTTGGCGTCGGGGCGCAGCGCCATCCGCAGCATCCGAGCCTGCCGGGTGGTCAGGTCATGTGTGTGGGTGGGTCGGCGTAGTGGAGTGCGACCTCTTTCAGTGGTGTGGCATAGGTCCCGGTTCCGGTGGGACCGCCGCCGGGTCGCACCGGGCCGGTGACGAAGTCCTCAAGGTAGCGATCCTCCTCGAACCCGCGGAACAGCTGTTGCCCGCCCGCCGCGACCGCCGCGTCGACCTGCTGCGCTGTGGCGATGGAGGCAGGGCCTTCGAACGTTGGATTGGTCCCCAAGGACCTGGTTCCCGTTGCCCGCCGCAGTGCTCTGTAGTCCACCTCGTCGATCAGATCGCGCCCGCGTCGGTGGGTGGAAGATGTTGCGGCGGTGGCGACCCTGCCGGGCAGGTCGGAGAATGCGGCCCTCCAGAGCCACTACGTTTGCTGTATCGGCATCCACGGCCCCGGCAACGGTCTCGGTCACACCGCGGGCGGCGCGCGCGGGCACCGCGGCAAGCGCGGCGCTGCAGTCCTTGGCTGCCGTGCCGAGCACATCGCGCACAGACCGCCACGCTGCGTCCGGTTCACCGCCCACAACTGTCACGGTGCCGCACCGCACACTCGCCGCGCAAAGTGTCCGTCGAATTGATCGACGTCGTCATCCTCGACGGCAACCAAGTGCCGCTCGAAGGTTCGGCCAGAATTTCGGAGTGAGCATAGGTTGCGGGTCGTCCTGGTCCGACGTAGCCGTCAGCCGAGGTGGCTCGGGAAGCTATCTGCCGAGCAAACGACTACGAGTCGAAGCATCGTAGTGCACGCCAGTTCGAGACACGAGAGTCAGCACGTCATCCGTGCAGACAGGTTCGAGAATTCACATCCCCCGTCGGCGGCGAGGGTCGTTCTCGACCACATGCTGCGGTTGCCGCCCCCCGCGGTCGCCGGGCTTCCTACACTTCGAGCCCATGCCCTCACCACAACACGCGCAGCTGAGCAGCGACCAATCCGATCTCGTGCCCTCGACGGGCCGAACAGCATCGCAGATCGGCCGAGAACTGCTCTACTACCTCGACCGCCTGGCCGAGCCCTCGCTGCTGGCGTACTCCCTCGCCACCGAGACCGGTTCGGTCGCGGTACCGGTCAGCAAGGCGCGCCGAGCCGGGATGGTCCTCGTCACCGGACCCGCCGACGCCGAGGCGACGATGGCGCTGCTCACCGAATACGACGGCTTTCCCGACCTACGATCCGACATGAACAAACACGCGGTGATCTGGGGCGCGGAACTCCCCATTGTCGGATGCGCCCCTGCCACCAGCTGAACTCGCGTGCACCGACGCGGCCCTCGGGCGCCTGTTCGGATACTCCGAACCAGCGATCAGGCTGCACCTGGCACACCGAGTCGGCGCCGAACTCGCCAAGGCCGCCTTGCGCAACACCATCTGATGGCTATGTCAATCTGACACCGCGCGCGGCCGAACCGGTCGTCAAGAAGACTGGTCACGGCAAGTAAACTTGCCGTATGGGCAATGCTGGCTTCGAGCCCACGACAAACGGCTGGTACCCGGCAGGAACCGATATCGCGGCCGTCCTGCGCGGCGGCATCGAACGGGACCTGTTCGCGGTGTGGCGCACCTACCAGCAGCGCTGCGCCTTGCTCGAGGTCATGGCAGACCCTGCGCTGGTCAACAACTCCGATCCGAACACCGCCCGCAGGGTATGGCATGACCAGCTCGACGCTCTGGCCGAGGTCACCCCCGCCCAAGCGTTGCAAGCCAACCGCCGCATCACCGACTCCCTGGCCGGAAAACGGGTGACAGTGATACAGGCCGCCCGCGAGGCGGGCGACTCCTGGACCGCCATCGGGACCGCGCTCGGCCTGACCAAACAAGGCGCGATGGACTGGTACAGGCGCAACGCCAATATTGAAAGAGCCGCAGCTCCAACGCATCTCATCGCAAAGACAAATTCTGCGCAGAGAACGCCAAGGGAGCCGTTGCGGTACGCTTCGAATGACGGAGCTGATGCAATGTGAACAGTCCGCGCGCGAAGTCGCTGGTGCGATGAGTAAACAACTCGGCCGGCCACCGGTGCGACAACCGTCGCGCATCGTCGATGGGTCGATATCATTCACGGCCACACCCGGTCCGAACTGGACGCCGAGGGCTACCCGTCTACCGTATTGTTAGCACGTGACGTCAGGGACCGGCGCCCGCGTGCGCGATGAAATCACTTGTGGCGCAGGGCTATAACCTGGGCTGCCCACTCACAGAGGAAGCGACACACCTCACCGACACGCCTGGAGTTTACATCTGGCGGCCAGGACCACGGGTGGCCATGACGTCGCTGATAACCGGGCATCGTCGCGCGTCCCGCGCCGCAAAACCTCCAACAGACACAACACGACACAGCGGGCAGGTCACCTCTGCTGACAGCCGGTGGCAAACGCAGTCGGATGCACCCGGCGCCGCACAGGGGCACCGGCTCGCGATCCCAGCGCGGGATTGGGGCGACCCGCGCCGGATCCGGTGCACCGCACTCTGCGAGGGACCCCCGCAGTCGCGCTCGGCTGACACAAACGCTGGCGCATCGCCCGCAAGGTCGCCGCCGATCGGGTGATCTCGGTCGTCGATCCCGACGCTACCGGATATCTTGCCCGGTTGCGGGTCGCGGTCCCAGCGACGACCCTGCGCTCCTACAACCCGTATTGGCGCATCATCAGCAGCATCTATCTGTACATATCTGTGTACAGATGGTGAATTTGATGAGTTTCCGCGAGCGGCCGACCATTTCTGCGGAAACTGGCGCTTAGCGGTTACGACGCAGGTAGCCGCGTGCTATGTGCGGTAACGTCGGAGTCGTCCTGGCGCGATGCCTTCTTCGCATGGGGCGACTCAGGAACTATCTGCGGTAGTGGTGGGAGGCTGGCTGATGGGGCGGGTTCGGATGCTTCCGGCGCCGGTGAGTGGTGTGCGATTGGCCGATGCGGTGCGCATCTATCTAGCCACGATCACGGTGCCCAACACCCGTGCGACCTACGCGGCGGCGCTGGATCGGTTGGTGGCCGATTTCGGTGCGGACACGAATGTGGCGCTGCTGGATCAGGAACCGGACCGAGTCAGTGGCTGGTTCACGTTCGTGTGGGGCGGCAAGGCTCCCAAGACGTTCAACATCCGGTTGACCGCGCTCGCGGCGGCGTGCGTGTATTGGCGCGAGCAGCAGTGGCTGGCCGGTGATCCGCTGGTGCGGTTGCGGGCGCGGCCCGCGCCCCCGGATACCAGTAAGGCATTGAGCCGGGACCGGGTCACCGAGATCCTGGGATCGGATGCGCCGCTGCGGGAACGGGTGCTGTGGCACATGCTCTACGAATCCTCGGCGCGTGCCGAGGAGGTGCTGATGCTCGATGTGCCGGATCTGGATACGGGTAACCGGTGTGCGGTGGTGACCCGCAAAGGCGGGGTGCGGGAGGTCATCGCGTGGCAGACCGGCACGGCCCGGTTGCTGCCGCGGATGCTCGCCGGGCGCAAGTCCGGTCCGCTGTTTCTCACCGACCGCAGAGCCCGGCCCTCGGTGGCCCACAACGATATCGACCAGTCGACCGGGCGGGCGCGCCTGTCATATCGGCGTGCGGCGGAGTTGTTCGAGACGCACACCGAACGTTTCGACGATGGCCCGTACACGCTCCATCAGTTGCGGCACTCGCGGCTGACCCACGCCGCGGAGGAGGGCGCCTCGACACCGGTGCTGATGAAGCTGTCGGGGCATACCTCGGTGCGCAGCCTCGCCAAATACGCGCGGGTTTCCGACGCCGGGCTGCGACGGTATCAGGCTGACAGCGACCCCGGCGCTCGTCGGCGAGCGGGCCGGTGATCGGCAAATGAGATCCGGGCCCAGGTCCGACGTGCACGGTGAGGGCGGCCGGAGATGACAGGTGTGCCCGGGGAGGAGCTGTTACAGCAGTTGAAGCGGATGGCGGCCGACATGGTCGAATTGCTCAGCCGCCGGACCGGTCCCCACCTGCACGACACGTTGGGCGAGCTGGCCGAAGAAGTTCGCGTAGCACGCAGCAGAGTGATCGGTGCCGACGAGCACGGCGGGCACGAGATCGAGAAAGCAGGCGAGGGACTGAGCCCCGAACACACGGGATCGACCCCACACGAAGAAAGTGCCCCTTCACCGCCGCGCCTGATCGATCGGTCCATCCCAGGTCAGCGCTACTACAAACAGGATACTGAGAGTCCGCGGCTCTATTCCGAAGGCACAGTCGGTCCGAACGGCGAACTTTATCTAACCCTTCGAACCCAACTGGAAAATGGGCAACGTTCAACCCTATTGAGGGGCGCAGAGCAGTTCCAAGCCATCCTGAAATACTTTGAAGGCGATTTCACCTCAATACTGGGAAATTGGCAGTGGGGCTCAAACCTTGCCCGCTTCAATGAACTCACCGCTCAAGGATTTTCGCCAGAGGCCGCAGCAGCGAAGACGTGGACAGGAAAGCAAGCCGCTAACGCAGGATTCCGAACGATAAGAGTCCTGAACTCCCAGGGCGATCCCGGAAAATACACAACTGTGCAGGTAGAGTTCACCCAATGAATGATCACGATCCGAAGTTCAACGAGCAGGTAACGACACTGATAACCCGGATGCACCAAGAGGGACGATCTCCCTCGCAGATCCTCCGAGAGATCATCATGCTCCACCCAGCCGTATCGACGCCTGACCTGATGGAACTGATGCAGAACGCATTCTCCCTCCCCTACCCAGCCGTTCAGTGCATCGGAGGCTGGTGGATGGACGGGACTGGCGAGCTTTCCGATACCGAACTCGATGCTTTCCTGGTCGAAGAAATTGCGAAGGTATCACCACGATACGGAAGGGGGGAAGGAAAGGGCTCGAAGCAATGAACAAACATTCAGCTGGCGCCTTGTGGATTTCTACATAGACTTGAGTTTCTCGTCCTTGGACTGGCGTTCGGCCTTGGCCATCAAGTTGGTGACCATCAGCAGATCGAACAACTCGAGCACGTCATCGATCGCCTTGGCCCGCAAGGTGAACACCGTCGCACATAACAACGCCAGCAGCCGCTCCCGCTGGGATCTCATCCGCCGCAGATGCGCGGTCTTGCCGGTCAACCCGTGCGTGGCCAGGGCGATCACCCGCCGCGCCGGGGTCGCCGTGATGTCCACCGACGTCGGGATCACCGCGTTCACGTCCCGCACCCTGGCTAGGGCGTTGCGCATGCCCGTCGGCGACGGGGCGAACGCGCCGTTACCCAGCCGCTCCAGCTCGACATACCGGCGGCGGTTCTGCTCCCGGGTATCCAGCAAACCCAGCAGCACCCCGGCCTCCCCGCCGGTCAGCTGGCCTGCCAGCTGCGCCCACAGCCGCCGGTCGGCGTCCTTTTTGCCGTCAGTGACCAGCCGCTCCAAAGTAGTGATACCCGGTAGCAGGGCATTGTGTTCCCGCAGCCAGCCCACCGCGCCCGCGAGAAGGGCCTTCGGGCCGTCGCCAGTCATCCACGCCTGATCAGCGATCCACGCCAGCAGCTCGGCCTCGACCTGCGCGAACGAGAAAAGCCCCTCTTTGCGCTGGATTTCCCACGCATGTTCGAACCCGGTCTTCTCCCGATCGGTGTAGGACTTCACACACGACGGATCCGCGATCTCCAACTGCTCAGCCAGATAGTCGATCAACTCACTCGGAACATCGAATGGATCCGGCAGAAACATCCCCAAGTAGCGGACTGTGACCAGCTGCAATGCGAATCCCAGCCGATTCGACGGCCGCCGCCGGACCGCGATCAGCTTGTGGTCCTCATCGTCGAGATGGAAGAACCGCTCCAACTCGACCCTCGACAACACACCGTAACGGCCGTACCCGGCCACACCCTCATCACCCACAAGCCGACATGCAACCACCACACGCCCACCAGCACGCGCCGATCCAGCGAATCAACCTCCACAGCAAGCGTTCTGGTCACAACCCCCTCGCTAACGCCAGTCTTCGCACAACTGGACCCCACATGCCATCAACGCGCGCGTCGCCGCGACCGGCGTCGAGGTCGACCACCGCACCCGCGAGGGCGAGAAATGGAAGGCCGCGGTGTCCTCGATCGGGAACTCGATCTACAGCGTGGCCTGCGGCGCCCGCGGGGACGGTGGCATCGAGGACGAACGAAAGTCCTATATCGACAAACGCGCCCGCCTGGGCAAGGAGTTGGTCAAGGCGGGCGTCGGTGAGGCGGCACGGACCGAGATACGGGAGCTGCTCGACGAGCGGGCCCGCCAGGCGGGGGAATTGGGCAAGGCCGCCGCGCAGCGCGAACAGCAGTGGCAGGCCAAGACCGATCGCATCATCGCAGCCCGCGACGACGTGATAGCCCAACGCGAAGCCGCCGCCGCCGGCCGCGCACCGAAGTCCAGTCGGGCCTGCACCACCCGCGCAGACCGGACCGCGCAGACCGCCTCCCCGGCCCCGGCTCGTGTGGCAGGACGGCGGAATCTGCACAGTGCGGAGCTCGAACGATGACCGAGACCATCGAACTGTACGTGATCGCGCGCCTCAAGGACGACGCCGCGGTCGCTGACCTCTACGCTTGTGAGGTCTTCTACGACGCCGAGAATGGAACCGAGGCCGGGCGCGCCGTGCAGGGCTGGTGGGAATCAGTGCAAGCCGCCACCGTCAGCCCGACTCTCGATGCCGTTGACGCCGCGCTCACCGCCCACGGCTACCGCCGGACCAGCGCCTGGCGCAAGCAGGTCACCGCCTCCGGCGCGGTGCGCTACTTCACCAACGCCACCATCGGAATCGAGAACATCTGATGGGATCCCCGCTCACCGCCGCCATGATCGGCTAACCAACAGTCGACGAGTTCTTGATCCTTCCGACTGCTTCCCCGATTCCTAGATAGGCCCTGGACCTGGGCCATCCTGCGGGCGTCCTGCGCCGAATCGTCCATTGAAGTGGTGTCATCCCGACCGATGAGAGTGTGGTCCGGCCGATGCTTCCTCACTGCGGGTGAAGACAAGGAGGCTTGGGTTGGGGCTGGCGGCGGTGTGCGATCTGCGGGAGCTGCGGGCTACAGCGACCGAGGACGAGCTGGCGGACTTCGAGACCGATGTGTTTTCGGGGTTCGTGTTGGCGCGGGCGTCGGCCGGGCTGGTCGACTCCACGATCCGCAACGACGTGAACCATCTCGAGCTGATGAGGGATTGGTTTGGCCGCCCGCTGTGGGAGATGCAGCCTGGCGACGCTGACGCCTATTTCGAGAAGGTGCTGCGGGATGCGAAGCCGTCGACTCGGACCGGCCGCGCGTCCGCGCTGACGGTGTACTTCCACTTCCTCGAGCTGCGGCACAAGGTCGAACTGCACAATCTCACCGGCCGCGTCGAATGCCCCGTGGACGAGATCAACCGGCCTCGGGCCTCGGTCGATTCGCAGTTGCGGATCCCGCCGACCGCCGAGGAGATCGAACAGCTGTTCGCCGGATGGCGCAAAGAGCTGACGATTTGCCGCAAATTCGCGCCAGCGGCCCGCAACTACGCCGTCGCCCGGCTTGCTGCCGATGTCGGCTTGCGGATCAACGAGGCCCGGATGCTGGATCTGGATGATGTGCGGTGGGAGCTGGGCCGGTTTGGGAAGCTGAATGTCCGTCACGGCAAGGGATCTCGCCGCAAGGGACCGAAACCGCAGCTGGTGCCGTTGATCAACGGCGCCGACCGCAGCCTGCGCTGGTTCATCGAAGACGTTCTCGGCATGTTCGACATCGATCCTGCCCGGCACGGGATGCCGCTGTTCCCGTCCGAGCGCAAGAACACCGACGGCACCGCGATGCGCGCGACCGCCGACGTGTTCCGCCGGTCCCTGGCCGAGGCCACCGACCGGCACCTACCGGCCTGGTCGGGCAAGTTGACTCCGTATGTCCTGCGGCATTTCTGCGCCAGTCAGCTCTATCTGGCCGGGATGAATCTGTTCGCCATCCAGGAACTTTTAGGCCACGCCTGGACCGCCACAACTGCCCGGTATATCCACGTTCACGCCACTCACGTTGAAGACGCCTGGGTGACCGGGCAACGCCGGGTTGCCGACCGATAGAAAGGACTGGCCCAATGAAGTGGAACCTGCGTCTCGCGGCGGCCAACCGCGGCATCTGGAAGGCCAGCGAGCTGCAACGCATGCTCGCCGCCCGCGGCTTGGTCATCAGCGCCGGCAAGATGTCCGGGCTGTGGTCGGGTGATCCGAACGTGGTCAAACTCCGCGACCTGGACGTCATCTGCGCGGTTCTCGGCTGTGGTGTCGAGGAACTGTTGATCCTGGAGCCGGAGACGGTCATCGCGCCGAAACCGGCGGCCGAGGCGACAGCCGCAGTCGGCGAGACCTCGCCGGTTGTCCCGCGGGCCCGGACCGGCAGGTCGCTGCCGCCCCGAACCTGCCGCCGCCGAAGGGCCGTGAGTTCCCGCTGAAATCGCTTCAGTCTGGCTGAACTCACGGGAGAGCCGGGAATCCCGAAGCTGTCAGGAAGTGCAAAGTAGCTTCGGTGGCGGCGGGTTGGTCTAGCGTGACTGGGCGTACGTCAGGAGTGGTCGACCGAGGATCTGATCGGGTCGTGGACACTGGTCGGGAACGATTGGCATCGGGTGGGGAACAAGACGGGTGCGACTCTCCTCGGGTTTGTTCTGTTGCTGAAGTTCTTCGAGCTGGAGGCTCGGTTTCCTCGTGGCCCGGAAGAGTTTCCGCCTGCGGTGGTGTCCTATATGGCCGAGCAGTTGAAGGTCGATCCTGCTGAATTCGCCGTGTATCCGTGGTCGGGCCGGTCGGCGAAGTATCACCGCGAGCAGATCCGCGCGGTGTACGGCTTTCGTGAGTTCAGCGTCGGTGACGAGGACAAGCTCACTGGCTGGCTGGCGGCCGAGATGTGCCCGGTGGAGCTGCGCGACGAGCAGCTGCGTGAGGCGCTGTTGGTTCCGAGGCTTGCGCGGAGGAATGCTCGGAGTCCGGGGCGGCCTGCGCTGCATCGGCTGTATCCGCAGTCTCGGTGGGCCGATCGGTCCGCCAGGGCGTCGGTCGTGTATCCCGCCGGGCGAACACTGTGGGCTCGGATTTCGGTGGGACACCGCGGGCGGACCATGGTGTTCCGGAATCGGGGAACGCCTTCGGGGTGGACTGTTTGCGAACCGTCTTGCGGCGAGGGCGCTTTCGCCATGGTGTGACGTGCTGGTCGGATTCCCGGCCGACACGCCCCCCGGGGTTCGACTGGCTCGGCGACGATAGATCGTCGGCATCGCCGGGCTCCTCGGAGGGACTGCCCGCCGGGTCCTGCCCCATCGCCGAGGAGGGATACCCCGAGGGGTCCGAACTCCACGGTGATTGCGGACCTGACATCGGACTCTGCGGGCCGTAGCGTGCGGGTGTACCGCCGGGGTCGTGCTGGGCGGTGACACCCGAGTCGGCCCTTGCTACCGGTCCACCCGAACTCGTCCCCGCGGCGACGTGCCTGGGACTCGATACCTCACCATCGGGACCTGCTGCCGCAGCACCGCCGCCAGCGCCCGAGGTGGCATCGCTGATTTCCGGATTCGGTTGCACACCACCGCTTCCCGTGTTCCACGCAGCATTCGATCCCGGCAACCGACCGGCATGATGTGCCGGATGCCCCGTAGCTTCAGCAGGCTCGCCGGGTGTGTGCGTGACGGAGTGGTCGGGCGGATATCCAGACGAGATATGGGCAGGGCCTGGCATACCGTGCGTGACGTCAGGCGGGGCCGTCGGCAAGGAGTTGGCCACCGGCGCAGGGGCGTGGTCGTTTATCACGGCCTGTGATCGCACTCCCCTGGCGGGATCGGTGCCCGGATCCACGGCAGGCACGCCGCCGCCACCGTCGTCGAAGGTGCGGGAGATGAAGTCCAGTCCCGCGACCTTGTCCGCGAAATCCGATGCCTGCCGACCGATGTCATCGGCCAGCCCATCGAGGACATGGGCGTAGTTGATGACCTCGTCGGGTTCGATGTGCAGTGTCTGCTCGCCCGAACCGGGCGGCGGACCCAACAGCTCGCCCGCGACGTCGTCCACGATCCCGTGGACCATGCGGTCGATGACATGCCCTAGCGGCTCGATCGCCTTCCCGATCACCTCGGTCAGGATGTAGCCGATCAGCGCCTGCTCCATGGCCTGGCAGATCTTACGGGCGGCCGCGGTGATGGCCTGCTCGATCGCGACCGACACACCGTCGGTGACGATCGTCGCCGCCATCGCGGCGGCGTAACTCGCTGCCAGCCCCGCGAGTTCGGCAAGCACGGCGACCTTGGTCACCTTGATCACTTCAGCCGCGGCATCCAGGACATCGGCCACCACCCGGCACGCCGCATCCAGATCGGCCATATGAGACTTCGACATCCGCCCCCACGCCGCGACCAACGCCTGGTAGGAAAACCCGGAGTAGACGTTCCCCATATCGGTGATCACACCGGTCGCGGTGTTGTGCGTATCCGCTACGCTGTTCGCGAAATTCCGCACATGGCTCCCCAGCGCGCGGACCTGGTCTTCGTTGATATCCGGGTAGGGCACACCGATGTAGTTGAGGAACAACGCCACATCGTGCGGAATCTCTATCGCCACACACATCCCACGCTTTCGGGGTGCCGGTAATAATCGCGCCACATGAGGCAATCAGGGGGCGACGGTGCTGAACGTCAGCGAGACGCTGTACGACGTTTCCGCAGTTCGGCGCTGAACGTGGCAGCGTCACGCCGACGGGTGTCACTGAATGAAGTACATCGCCTGATGTGCGCTGGCTGCACCCGATCCTGGTCAACAAGCGTGACCACCAAGGCGACCGGCCGACGGTGATCGACATCGACAGCACGCAGCGGTCAGCGACTTAGCCGCGGTTGGAGCGCTACTTCTTCAAGAAGACCCAGCAGGTGCCGTCCGCTGGCTCCGGACGGGCACGCACATCGGCAGGCGCGGCTTGACCAGTTGCAGCAGCGACGATCCCTCCACGCCCGGTTCCGGACCACGCTGATGCTTGGCGGCAACAAATAGATTTCGCACCATGGTGACCATGGTGTCCGTGCCCGGTATCAACAACATCCGCCAATGTACCGATGCTCACGTCGATTCGAGCGAAGGCGAACCCCGAACTGGGCCGCCGCGAACCTGCACATCCTTCCTCATGAGCCTGCTGCTGTACCGCAGCCAGCGCATCGACCTCGAAACCAGGCTGCTACCAACGGATTACGCAGTCGGGTGGCCCAGGAGAATCTCACCCCTGGGCTCCCACAGATCCACGCGTAACAGTCTCCCGTTACCCGGCTCTTGTCATCCTGTTCGCCAGGCATGCGGTGTCCACTGCAGTGCCGGAACATGGCAGGGTAGGCCCGGACCGCGCTTTTGTAGTACCCCGCAGCGCAACGCCTGGAGGTGTTGCTGCTGCTGGGACGCGACGACGAGATCGACAGCGAGCTGGCACGGCTGACCCACGCGCGTCTGCTGGCGGGACCGGCGGGGCTGATCGCGGAGTTCTGCGAAACCCAGGGACGCCTCGACGATGCTTTGACCTGGTTCAACATCGCCTGCCGCGACGTCACCGCCGACGACAAGGTGGACGAGGCGATCGTCTTCACCCGGCCCGAACTGCGAGGGCGCACACGGGTGCGGCACCAGCTGGGCTTGACTCCCGACGAGCTGGACCGGCGCACCACCGGCGCGGTCGCTGATCTGATTCGCACCCTCGACGACTTCGCCGACCGCGCCCGCCACGACACACCGCCGGCGCCACGCACACCGGTGTCGATTTTCTTCGCCCGCGCCGACCTGGATCAGGCACTCGTCGAGGGGCTGGTGCAGACCGACACCACCACCGGCCTCGACGCGGACTCCTATTACAAAACAGTCGAACAGACCCTTCAGGACACCAGCAGCGGCTTCTCCCGCGTCGAGCTGGTCCCCACCCCGATGGGGTTCCGGTAGTAATCGCGCGAAAAACAACGACAATGGCTTGACCAGCGGAGATGTCGGGTTTTTGGTTCAGGCTGCGGCGCATGGTGATTGGTGATTGGGTTGGCTGC
>NZ_JBIAFV010000040.1:0-21553 GCF_042869435.1 Nocardia sp. NPDC006982
CGTCTCGCGTCCGAGCCGTCGAAGCGCATGCGACGAAGTCGCGAGTCTCGACGGCTCGGACGCGAGACACCAGGGGGCCGCGAACACGCCGCGCCGCAGGCGCGGCCAATAACTCAGCCGCGGGGATAGGGCCAGGGATTGAAGCGGCAGCGCTTACCGTCCATGGGGACCACACCGTCGGGATCGAGGGCGGCGATGTCGTTGTTCTTGGTGCCGAAGGTCTGCTGCATCATCACCGGCGCGAGCCCGCCGTCGGTCTCGCACGGCTGATGCTGGTGGTAACCGATGGCATGGCCGACCTCATGGTTGACCTGGTACTGCCGATAGGAACCGATATCGCCCTCGAAGGCCAGCGCACCGCGCACCCAGCGCACCTCCGAAAGCACCACTCGCCGCAGATCGGCATTGAAGCAGGAGGAGTCGATCGGAATGTCGAAACCGCAGGCCTTGCGCGAGGATTCGCGGGAAGCGAGCGAAATGCGGAAGTCCGGTTCGCCGTGATCGATGCGCCGGAAGGCGAATTTGGTGTCGTGCGCCCAACTCTTGGGATTGCCAAGGGTGCTGTCGACCAATTTGGCCACGGATTCGTCCCCGCCGAATCCGGAAGTGTCCACGCCGTCCTCGATTTCGACGGTGTATTTGAACTGGAACTCCGATCCGGTGCCCACCTGCGCGGTGGTCCCCGGCACCACACGCCATGTGCCCGTACCGGTTTCGGTGAACGGTCCGCCGTCGGGCAGCGCTCCGGTCGGCAGATTCGTCGGGAAGTGGCCGTCGCCGGGCGGTGCGCCGATGATTCCCGCGGATGCCGCACGCGGGCTCAATCGTCCGAATCCCGGTGCCCCACCTGGCATATTCGCCGGATCCGTGCCCCCGCGCACCGCGTCCACGATCACCAGCACGGTCACCACGAAAAGTACGGGAAGTGCGTAAGCACGCCAACCATAGGTCCGGATGAAACGACCGACCGCGCTCTGTTTCTTGGTATCGCGCTCGGGTCTCGGTGCGCGGGAACGACTCTCGTCGGGTGCGGTGGGATCCCAGCGGGCCCGCAGCGGTTGATAGGAACGGTCGACCATTGGTTCGCGTAAGCCGAGCGGGTCATAGACCTCGACGCCATTCTCATCCTTCGGCGGCGAACCGGATCTCCATTCGATCTCACCCTCGGCGCCGTCCCGGGCAGCGACACCGTTTCGGGTGGCTGCCCCCGTACGCACCTCGGGGCCTGGCCTTTCCACAGAGCCCGAGACTACGGAACCGGACGCGGTGGAGCCAGCCCGGCGATACGCACTGCGTCCGGCGCCGGAGGGTCTTTCCGGTCGGTCGGTCACGTCAACCAGCGTCTCACAGGGCGCAATACCCCCACCCGAGCAGTTCTCCACGCCTGATGCCGACCATTTCGAGCGACCTGCAAGCAGTCGCTAGCGGTGCGATATATCTCACCGAGTGGACTGCATCTGCGGCCCCGATCGGCAGACGAGATACAAACGGGTATCGTTCATGGGATACCCGGTGTACACCCCAATTTGCCGGGGCATCGACTGGGAGAGCCGAAAAATGACTGACCTCGTGGACCGGATGACGTCCCGCAAAACGTCCTCCGATGCCATGGCGCCGACCAAGCGCGGTACCCGGCTTCCGCGCGACGAGCGTCGTCAACAGCTACTCGCGGCTGCCAGTGAGGTGTTCGTCCAGCGCGGCTACCACGCCGCGGGTATGGACGAGATCTCGCAGTGCGCAGGAGTGAGCAAGCCGGTGCTCTATCAGCACTTCGCCAGCAAGCTCGAGCTCTACTTGGCGGTGCTGCAGAACTACGTCGACATGCTGGTGTCGAGTGTGCGCCAGGCGCTGCGTTCGACCACCGACAACCGGCAGCGCGTGCGCGCCGCGGTACAGGCCTACTTCGATTTCGTCGACAACGAAATGCAGGGCTTCCGACTGGTTTTCGAATCCGATCTGATCAGCGAGCCACAGGTGCAGCGCCGGGTCGAGCAGGCCACCGAGGCCTGCGTGGACGCGGTCTTCGACCTGGTCGCCCACGATTCCGGTCTGGACCCCTACCGGGCCAGGATCCTCGCGGTCGGACTGGTCGGCACCAGCCAGTTCACCGCACGGTACTGGCTCGAGGCGGATCGGCCGATTCCGAAGGAAGAGGCAGTCGACACCACCGTCGCGCTGGCATGGGGCGGTCTGTCGCACGTGCCGCTGCATCCGATCCACTGATCGAGCATCGAGGCAGCAGAGCCCCCGCACTCACCCGAGTGCGGGGGCTCTCGTCTGTTGCGTGGCGGTTCGGCTCAGACCGCCGCGAAGCCGACGCGACCGCCGGTGGCGGCGCCGATCTCGACGTAGGCGACCTTCGAGGCCTGGATCAGGAACTTGCGGCCCTTCTCGTCGGTGAGTGCGACGACGCCGCCCTCGCCGCTCAGCGCACCGGACACCAGCGCCTCGACCTCGTCCGGGGTCTGCCCGCTGTTGATGACGAGTTCGCGCGGGCTATCCGAAATACCGATCTTGACCTCCACGGCCAACCTCCGAACCTAGAGTCCTGTGTGCTGTCGAAATCAAGGCTAATGCAGCACCCCGAAGCCGGTAGCACGCCCGTCTGCGCTCAGAGCGAAAAATGCTACTTGGGCTCGATGAGCTGGATTTCCAGCTCGACCTTGACGGTATCGCTGAGCATGCCGGGCAGCGGGCCGCCGACGCCGAAGTCGGTGCGCTTGATGGTGCCGCTCGCGGAGAAGCCCGCATGCCGGTCGCCGGTTCCGGCGAATACCTGGACGCCGCCCCACTCGACATCGAGGGTGACCGGCTTGGTGATCCCGCCGAGCGTGGCCTCGCCCTCGACCTCGAACGATTCGGCGATCTGGACCGGCTCGACGGCACGGAAGCTCAGGGTGGGGCGGTTGGCGACATCGAGGAAGTCGGCGGTGCGGACGTGGTTGTCGCGATCGGCGTTGCCGGTGTCGAAGGAGTCGAGGTAGATGGTGGCGCCGAGGGTGGCGAAACCGTTGTCGTCGACGACGAACTCGGTCTCGAACTTGTTGAAGCGGCCGCGGACCTTGGAGATGCCGAGGTGGCGGATGGTGAACTCGACCTGAGAATGCATCGCGTCCAGGGCCCAGGAACCTGGGGTGAGCGTGGCGGCGGTGGTGGATTCAGCGGAAGATGTCATGCCATAGACCATGACCGGACCGTGGTCCGTTAGCCAGACCGCCGTTATCCTGGACCCGTCAGGGCGCGGATAACCATCCCAGGACGGGGCACGATGAAACGTATGGCACCCAATCCCTTCGCGGAATACCTCATCGCGCGCCGCGCCCAGTTGCGGCCGACGGATGTGGGACTTCCCGGGGGCGGTCGCCGCCGTACCCCGGGACTGCGCCGCGAAGAGGTCGCGGTGCGCGCCGGGGTGAGCGCCGACTATCTGGCCCGGCTCGAGCAGGGCCGCGATACCAATCCGTCGCCCGCGGTCATCGATGCGCTCGCGCAGGCGCTGCTGATCGAGGGTAAGGACCGTCACCACTTCGGTTGGCTCGCCGTCACTTCGACCAACAAATCCCGCTGTCCCACCACCGAAGCCGTCGAAGAGCAGCCGACGCCCGCGATCGAGACCATTCTGCGCGCACTGCATCCCACCCCGGCCTTCGTGATCGGGCGGCGGCTCAATGTGCTCGGCTGGAATCCGGCCTGGGAGGACATCGCGAAACCCGTTGGGCTGCTCGACAATCCAGAGGTCGTGAATCTGGCCTGGTTCACCTTCGCGCATTCGCGCGCCAAGCAGATGCTGCGGAACTGGGACGAGGTGGCCGATATCTTCTCGGCCGCACTGCGCGGCGCGACGATCCGCTGGCCGGGCGAGAATCGCCTACTCGAGCTGATCGACGCGCTGCTCGCCTATCCGGAGTTCGAAAGCCGTTGGCAGCCACAACATATCGACGACCTGGTCTCGGGCACGATGCGGTTCGATCACCCGGAGTACGGCCATATCGATATCCCGTTCGAGGCACTGAACGCCGATAAGGACCAGTGCATCGTCGTCTGGCTCACCGACCAGGCGCAGGCGCAATCGCCCGGCCTGCGACTGGTCCGCGCGGTCAACGAGTAATCAGATTCCCAGGACGGCCATGCGTTCGGCGTGGCTGGCCTGCATGCGCTCGAACAGCGCGGCAATGCCGTTGAGGTCACCGGTCGCGGCGAGCACCAGTTCGGTGAGTTCATCGCGCTGAGCCATGACGTACTGCGCCTGGGTGATCGCCTCACCGAGCAGCCGCCGACCCCACAGCGTCAGCCGGTCGCGCTCGGAGCGGCTCGTCGCGACCGCGCGGCGCACCTCCTCCACCACGAATTCGGAGTGGCTGGTCTCGGCGAGCACATCCCGGACCACGGCGGCGACCTCGGGAGACAGGGCGCCGGCGATCTCGGTGTAGAAGTCGGCGGCGATGCCATCACCAACGTAGAACTTCACCATCGACTCGAGCCAGGTCGAGGGATCGGTGGAGTCGTGGTAGGCGTCCAGGGCGCGCACGAACGGCGCCATCGCGTCGAAGATATCCACACCGCGCTCGGCCAGCGCGGACTCCAGGGTTTCGAAGTGCCGCATCTCGGCGGCGGCCATCTTCGCGACGGCAACCTTGCCACGCAGCGTCGGCGACAGCTTGGCCTCCTCGGCCAGCCGGTAGAACGCGGAGATCTCACCGTAGGCGAGCACCGCGAACAGGTCGATCACGCCCGTTTCGTCGGCGGAAATGAACGAGCCGGACAACGAAACCCCTACCGCTGCAGGTGACTGTGCTCCCATGTCGACACAGCCTAGTCCCGGTCTGTTACGTGACACCGTCATCCCGTTACATGTCGCCGTCATCCCGACGAACATCGGGAGCGTCGCGTTGTTCAGGACAGCTCGGACAGGAACTTGTCGAGATAGGTCCACGTGGTGTCGCGCGCGGTTTCTCCGGTGAGGATGCCGAGGTGGCTACCGGGTGCGGTTTCGTAGCGAACGGACTGCGCGCCGGTGAGGATGCGCTGTCCGGCGGCCACCGCGGCGGCGGGGGTGATGACATCGGCGGGTCCACCGACCAGCAGTACCGGGGCGGTCACGTCGACCAATTCGATGCGACGCTTGCCGAGTTTCACGACACCGCGGCCGATGTCGTTGTTCAAGATCAGGCGGCCCCACAGCTGGCCGTAGAAGCGGCCGGGATAGCCGGGCATCTCGGACATGAATCGGTCGATGGACTCCATCTTGGCCAGGGTTTCGGTGCGCGCGATATTGCTCGCGACGAACCATGGACGGGTGAGTTCGCGGTCCCATGCGGTCACCTTGTAGGCGATTCTGGTCAGCGTGGCCGGAATGCCGCCCGCCGCACGCACCGCCGTCGAGGTGGCGATGCCGCCGGTCAGCTTGGCCACCGCGCGCACCTGCGGAATGCCGGTCATCTTGTCGTAGTCCAGCGGCGAGCCGACCGCCGTGATGGAGCGGATCGGCAGTTCGGGGTGGGCCGCCGCGGTCAGCAGTGCGAGGGTGCCCCCGATGGACCAGCCGACCAGATCGACCGGACGGCCGTCGCGATCGGCGGAGGTGCGCAGGATCGACTCGGGCAGGATCTCGTCGATCCAGGTCTCGAAGCCCATCCGCCGGTCGGCGAAGCTGATCTCGCCGTAGTCGACGACGTAGGGCGCCCGGCCCGTCTCCAGCAGGAATCGGGCCAGGCTCTGATCCGGACGCAGATCGAAGCAGCTCGCGGGTGCGGCCAGCGGCGGCACCAGCAGCACCGCCGAATCCGTTGCGGCAGCGGCGGATCCGGTACCCTCGAAGCGACGCAGCAGCCGATGCGGTTCGTCCCACAGCACCGTCGACGGGGCGGGATCGGGCGCCTCGACGCCCCGGCCGAAGGTCAGCGCCCAGGCATTGCGCGCCGCGATGGTGACGGTGTCGGTGAAACTCACCTCAAGAATGTCTCACATCCCGTTACCGGCGGTAACAGGCAACTCCGATTTGTGGGCAATCGTGCACCGCTCAACCCCGCGTCATGCCGATCGGATTGAGCGGCGGCACCACGCTCTCCTGAACACGCTTCGCCAACGGTTCGAGCAAGTAGGTCAGCTCGGCGATGGCGTCTTGCGACAGCGCCGCCAGTGCGCCGTTCCAGGCGGCCTCGTCGGTGTCGGCCTCCACTCGTTCGAGCAATTCGGCGCCGGAACCGGTCAACTCCGGACTGATCGGCTCCCCCACGATCAAACCCCTGGCACGCAACTCGTCGGCGATATCGGACCATTCCCGCTCCGACCAGCCGCGCGCGGGCCGCATCACCGATTCGGGCGACTTACCGGCCGCCACCTGCAGCACCAGCGCCTGCGACCCGGACAGACCGTGGGCGACCAGGGCCGCCACATGTCCGTCGCCGCGATGTTCGCGCAGCGTGGTCGTGAGCTGCCACAGCGCGGCCACCGGATCGGCCGACAGCGGCAATTCCGCATTCGCCGCATACAGCGGGCGGCCGGTCGGATCGGCCGTGCGCGCCACCGGTTCGAGCAATTCAGCGGCACGGGCGCAATCGGCGTCACCCGCTCCGGCCCCGCGCAACAATCCGACCGAAAAGGCGAGCCGGGCCTGCAGACATGCCTCCGGCGTCGCACGTGCCCAGGCATCCGGCACCGCCTTGGCCACCATGTCCGCATGGAATCCGGCGAAGGTCGCCAGTACCGCACCCGCGCCCACCGCCCCGAGTGGCGCGGCCCGGAACGCGAAGTAGGTCTGCCGGAATCCGCGCAGTCCGAGCGCAACTCCGGCCTGCTTGACGTCCGCGCCGAAATACACGACATCGTGGATGGGTTCAAGAGTGTGCCAGATTCGACGCGCCAGATGAATTGCCATGTGGCGCAGCGTACGTCGACGGTCGATGCAAGGAAACCGCGCATTTTGTCCGGAATTACCGCCACCGACTGTTACGTCGAATTCGAGCCGTGCACAATATCACGCTACAATCTCTGCGGACAACGGAAATTTTCGTCCGTCGAGTCGACGGATCGTACGGTCGCCCGAGTGTCGCCGACGAGGTTTTCGAAGTCCGAGAATATGTGCGCGCACCAGATCCGCATCACCCTTGCGCCGCGCCGATGTCTTCCGAGGTCAGCCGTCGAAACGACGAGCTCCCGCAGACATCATGGCAGTGGCCGAGGTGAGTATCACAGGCGGATATGTGGTTGTCGCGGGCCGGCCGGTCCGCCCCACACCTCGTGCGCGCGTGACGCGATAACGAGGAAAGGCACGAACCTGAGCAAGATCACTGTCGAACAGGAACCTGGTCTGGCGGATACGCTACTGACCGCCGAACTGGACGAAACCCACACCGCTCCGACATTCGCCGAATTGGGGGTTCGCGATGAAATCGTGCGAGCACTCGGCGAGATCGGAATCGAACGCACATTCGCAATTCAGGAACTGACCCTGCCACTGGCACTCGCCGGTGAAGATCTGATCGGTCAGGCCCGCACGGGTATGGGTAAGACCTTCGGATTCGGTGTGCCGCTGCTGCACCGGATCGCCACCGCCGACACCGGGACCACCCCGCTCGACGGCACCCCGCGGGCACTGATCATCGTGCCGACGCGTGAACTCTGCATCCAGGTCACCAAGGATCTGGAGAACGCGAGCAAGTACCTGAAGAACCACCAGGGCCAGCTGCGCGTGCTCTCGATCTACGGCGGCCGCCCGTACGAGTCCCAGATCGCCGCGCTGCGCTCCGGTGTGGACGTCGTCGTCGGTACGCCCGGCCGACTCATGGATCTGGCCGATCAGGGCCATCTGATCCTCGGCAAGATAGGCGTGCTCGTACTGGACGAGGCCGACGAAATGCTGGACCTGGGCTTCCTACCCGATATCGAACGCATTCTCGGCATGGTTCCGACGCAGCGTCAGACCATGCTCTTCTCGGCCACCATGCCGGGCCCGATCATCACCCTGGCCCGGACCTTCCTGACCAGGCCGACGCATATCCGCGCCGAGGAACCGCACGATTCCGCCGTGCACGATCTGACCGCGCAGTTCGTCTACCGTGCGCACGCATTGGACAAGAGCGAACTGGTCGCCAAGGTGCTGCAGGCCGAGAGCCGGGGCGCGACCATGATCTTCACCCGGACCAAGCGCACCGCGCAAAAGGTCGCCGACGATCTGGCCGACCGCGGTTTCGCCGTCGGCGCGGTACACGGTGACCTCGGGCAGATCGCTCGGGAGAAGGCGCTCAGCAAGTTCCGCAAGGGCGCCATCAATGTGCTGGTCGCGACCGATGTCGCGGCGCGCGGCATCGATATCGACGATGTCACCCACGTCATCAACTACCAGTGCCCGGAGGACGAGAAGACCTACGTGCACCGGATCGGGCGCACCGGCCGGGCCGGCCGCACCGGTGTCGCCGTGACGCTGATCGACTGGGACGAACTGAACCGCTGGGCGGCCATCGACACGGCCCTCGGTCTCGGCATCCCGGACCCGGTCGAAACGTATTCGCGGTCCCCGCATCTATTCTCCGACCTCGGCATTCCAGAGGGTGTCACCGGCACCATCCGCAAGCCGAAGCCGGTCCACGACGAGGAAGCCGAGGTTGTCGAGCGCCCCGCCCGCACACCGCGCAAGCGCAATCGTCGCCGCACCCGCGCGGGTCAGCCGATCGACGGCGAAACCAACGGCACCGAAACCGACGAAGCCGAAACCGATACCGCCGCAGCCTCGCTCGACGAGGCGACCGACGACGAGACGGCGGATAAGCCCGCGCGTCGCCGTCGTCGCCGCCGCAGGTCCGCCGGTGCCACCGAAGACGGCACCGAGAACGGCACCGAGCCGAATGACAACGCGGACGTGACCACCGAGGCGGACTCGGACAGCGATGCCGATGACGCCGAAACCACCGAACAGCCCGCGCGCCGTCGACGCCGTCGGCGCAAGCCCGCTGGCGAATCGGCCGCGGAAACCGCTCCCGAAACGGTCACCGCCTCGGCGTAGCCGATACGCAGGCGCGTCTGTCATGGACAGGCGCGCCTGACCGTCAGCCGCCGGCCGCGGATGCATCGGGCGATACACAGTCGCAGATGAGCGACAACGGGTCGTCGATACGCAGGCGCGTCTGTCATGGACAGGCGCGCCTGTAGCGTCTCAGCGGCCCGAGCGCAGATGCGAGTGCGTCGCCGATGCACTGTCGCAGGCGAGCGTCGAACACGGAAATATCGGCAGGTAAGCGCCTTTGAACGGATCGGCGGCCGGCATCGGTCGGCGGATGCCCGCAGTGAGACCGATCGCATCCCCCGGGCGACACGTTGTAGTCTCGCAAACGTGCTCGCACCCGAGCGGCGAACGCGCGCCGACATCATCTCCGCAGTCGCGATCGCCGTGGTCGTGGTGATCGCGGCGGCGGTGGTGTGGGCGCGCAGTGATGCCAGGGGCACCGAATCGGTGACGGCGGAACATCCGGTTTCCACTCCCGCGGCCGCCGATCAGGTTCCGACGAGCCTGCGCGAGCTGTGGCATGCGCCGGACCCCGCGGCGAACCGGGCGCTGGTTGCCGCGGGCACGGTCGTGACAGGCGCGGATGGCACGGTCACCGGACACGATCCGCGTACCGGTGCGCAAGTGTGGCACTACCGGCGCGACCTACCCCTGTGCGGTGTGGAGTCGCAGTTCGGCACGGTGATCGCGGTGTACAAGGATCAGCGCGGCTGCAGCCAGGCCACGCTGCTGGCCGGTGAGGACGGTTCCCGCCGGACCGCGCGCAGCAGCTATATGGATCCGACCGTGCAGCTATCGGTCGACGGCACCTATGTGCTGGCCCAGGGCCCGCGGCGGCTGGAGATGTGGCGCTCGGATCTGGTGCGCACCCTCGAATACGGTTACGTCGACGCACCCGTGAACGTGAAAACCCAACCGCGCAAGGGCTGCAAGTTGATCTCGTCGAGTTCGAGCTCCACCCGGCTCGCCGTCCTCGAACGCTGCCCCGAAGATCCGTCCAACCGGCTGAGCGTGCTCAATCCGGCGCCGAAGGACAATACGGTGCCCGAGGAGTACGGCTCGCATGTGCTCAACGGATCCGGTGCGGACTCTCCCGACGGGCGTGTAATCGCGGTGTCCGACAACCGAATCGTGCTCTACCTGCCGGGTACGCCCGCGACCGCGACCGCCGAGGCGATTTCGCCGCGGCTTGAGGTCTTCGACGGCACCGGGAATGCGCTTGTGGTGCACCAACTTTCCGCACCGCTGAGCGATAAGACGACAACCACTCGGATCAGCTCGCTGTTCCTGGTATTCACCGGCAACAGCCTGATCGCCTTGAACGCCGGCACTTTCGATCCGATCTGGGCCGCCCCCGGCGCACTCGGCAGTCCCGTCTTCATGGCCGGCCGACTACTCGTGCCGGTCGATGGCGCCATCGCGGTCCTCGATCCCACTTCGGGCACCGAGGTGTCGCGCATTCCGGTTGCCCGCCCCGGCTACGACGGCTCGCCCATCTCGCTCGCCGTCCTCGGCACAACCGTGCTGGAAAGACGTGGAGCCGAGATGTTCGCACTGGGCTCGTGATTACTGATTTAGTAGGAACATGGGTAACTCATCGGGAACGCCCAAAAACCCGGCGGCACCTACTGCCGGCCCGGCAAATGACTATCGAGGCACCGACGACCGGCAAAAGATTCGGGGCGGCGGACTAGCCATGTCCGCACGCGACGACGCCCGACTGGTCCTGCTCCGACACGGCGAAACCACCTGGTCCAGCCAGCGGCGCCACACCGGCCGCACCGATCTGCCGCTCACCGAGCGCGGTGAGGAGCAGGCTCGCGCCGCGGGCGGGCTGCTCGGCGAGCTGAAGCTGCGCGACCCGCTGGTGCTCACCAGCCCGCGTCAACGCGCTCTCCGCACGGCGGCGCTCGCGGGGCTGACCGAGATCGTCGTCGACGACGATCTGGCCGAATGGGATTACGGCGACTACGAGGGGCAGACCTCCGTGGAGATCCGTGCGCACGATCCCGGCTGGACCATCTGGACCGGAGTTGTCCCGGGTGGCGAGACTGCCGCACAGGTCAGCGCGCGCGCCGATCGGGTGCTGGCATCGGTCGAACCCGCACTGCCGGACCGGGATATCGTGCTGGTCGGCCACGGTCATTTCTCCCGGGCGCTGATTGCCCGCTGGGCCGAACTCGATATCCGGGAGGGGCGGCGCTTCGCCATGTCGACCGCCGCGATCACCGTGCTCGGTTACGAACACGACGACCGAACCATCCTGGCGCACAACCTAGTTCCCGCAAATCATGGAGCCGCACTATGACCCGCATCGGCCAGATCCGCCGCGCCACCCCCGCCGACGTACCCGCCATGGTTGGGCTGGTCGAGGATCTCGCCGAGTACGAGAAGTCCCGCGCGGAGTGCACGCTCACCGCCGAGCAACTCGACACCGCACTGTTCGGGCCGTCGCCCGCGGTTTTCGCCCATGTCGTCGAAGACGAAACCGGTGTGGTCGGCTGCGCGATCTGGTTCCTGAACTACTCCACCTGGACCGGCGTACACGGCATCTACCTGGAGGACCTGTACGTCAAACCGGAGACCCGCGGCAAGGGCTACGGCAAGGCGCTGCTGGCCGCCCTCGCCGAGGAGGCCGCCGCCAAGGGCTACAGCCGGGTCGACTGGGCCGTGCTGACCTGGAATACGCCGGCCATCGAGTTCTACAAATCCATCGACGCCAAACCGCAGGACGAATGGGTCGGCTACCGGCTCACCGGCGCGGCCATCGAGAAGCTCGCCGCCGAAGCCTGGTGAACGAGTGAGGGTTACCGCACCGACCGATTGGCCGACCACCGCGGACGAGGCCATGGCGATCCAGGATGCGTTACGGCCATTGGTGATTACGACCGACCCGCATCCACCGCAATTCCGCACCGTCGCCGGACTCGACTCCGCCTACGACGACGAAACCGCGATCGCCGCCGCGGCTGCCGTCGTATTGAACAGTGCCACACTGGATCCCGTCGAAACTGCGGTAGCGCACGGCTCGGTCACCTTCCCTTACGTGCCGGGCCTGCTGTCCTTCCGCGAACTGCCGATAACCCTCACCGCACTCGAAAAGCTGGGTACCACACCGGATCTGCTGATCTGCGACGGCCAGGGACTCGCACATCCGCGCCGCTTCGGCTTGGCCTGCCACGTCGGAATCCTCACGGGCACACCGACGATCGGCGTAGCCAAGACACCGTGGGGCGAATACGCCGAGCCCGGTCCGGAGCGCGGCGCAGTCAGTGATATCGCGATGGACGGCGAAGTCGTCGGGCGCGCGCTACGTACGCGGCGCGGCGTCAAACCGGTCTTCGTCTCGGTCGGTCATCTCATCGACCTGGACACCGCATGCACCCAGGTGCTCGCGCTGACCCCGCACTACCGTCAGCCGGAAACAACCCGCCGGGCCGATCACCTGTGCCGTCAGGCACTGTGCGCCGCCACCGCCTGATCCCGGCTACTTCGATTCCGGTTCGATCCCGTACACCTCGGCCATCCAGCGATTCGACGCGGGCGCGAACAAGAACACCAGCGCGCCCACCACGACCAGGCCGAGCAGCGCGCCGAGCAGCGGCTGATGCGAATCGGTCAGCAGCGACCAGGTCACCGGAAGCAGCAGCACCTGTGCGATCACGGCGATGGCACGCCCCCATCGGTGCCCCAGAAAAAGTCCGATCCCGGCCGCGAGTACCGCGCCGCCGAGAATCCCGAACCACGCGGCAGTGCCGTATCCGCTCGCGGCGCTCTGATCGTGTCCGAGCAGGCCACGCACGATCAGCACGATCGCCACGACCACGGCCACCGCCCCCTCCAGCGCGACCAATCCGCCCGCACCGCGCACCGTCGCGGGCACACCCGCCGAAACCTCGTCTTTGCCGCTGTCCGCCACGTGGCCAAGCCTAGAACGCACTCGGCGGCTTTTCGGACCGGGCCGTGCGCCGATTAGGCTGCCGAAGGTGCGGACGTTGCTGATCGTGAATCCGAATGCCACCTCGACTACGCCGGCGACGCGGGACCTGCTGGCGCACGCGTTGGAGAGCCGGACTCAGCTGACCGTCGCGCATACCCAGCACCGCGGCCACGCGGCGGAATTGGCGCAGTGGGCAGCAACCAACGAGATGGACCTGATCGTCGTGCACGGCGGCGATGGGACGGTCAACGAGACCATCAACGGCTATCTGCCGCTGCCCCAGGTCGACGACGGACAGGCCTGGCTGCCGCGCCTCGGCGTGATTCCGGGCGGCTCGGCGAATGTGTTCGCGCGCGCCCTCGGCATCTCCCCGGATCCGGTGACCGCAACCAACCAGCTCATCGATCTGCTCACCCTCGACCACGACCGCAAGATCGGGCTCGGCCTCGCCGATGACCGCTGGTTCGGCTTCAGCGCGGGTGTCGGCCTCGACGCCGATGTCTGTGAAGCGATCGACAACAGCCGCGCCAACGGCCATGCCGCCACCCCCGGTCGCTACGTTCGCACCACTGTCCGACAGTTTTTCAAGTCGAAGCGCAAGGAGCCCAGCGTCCGGATCGAGATCCCAGGATTCGACCCCATCAGTGAGGTCCATTACGCCTTCGTAACGAACGCCAGTCCGTGGACCTACCTGAACGCCACCCCGGTGCACACCAACCCGGGCACGGCCTTCGAAACCGGTCTCGGCGTGTTTGCCGTGCGGTCGATGTCGGTGGTCTCCACCCTGCTGCTCGCCAGGCAGCTTCTCGCGGCCAACGGAAATCCCAAGTCCCGCAACCTATTTCGCGAGGACGATGTGCCGTCCGTGCACATCGAGGCCAGCGAACCGATCGGCCTGCAAATCGATGGCGACTTTATCGGAAAACGCAACATGGTGGATTTCACAGCCGTGCCCGACGTGCTCGAGGTCGTCGCTCCCCGCCCGAAATGAGCACGAAACGCGCGAAAAAACTCGGTGTTGTGCTGCGAAAACCGGGTAGAGCGAGTACAAAGGACCGGGCAGGTTCCCCAAGGGGTTCCTTGAGAGCGTGAGCTTCCCCACGGTGCACCGGATACCTATTGACATCTACGGTGTTCGTGAAAGCATTCACAAGCAACCGTGCGGAAACATTCGAGTCGCACAAGTGAACGATCCACAAACCGTAGGCGCCCTTTGCGGCGCCCAGCAAAGGAGCAGAGGAATGGACTGGCGCCACAAGGCCATCTGTCGCGATGAGGACCCCGAGCTGTTCTTCCCGGTGGGTAACAGTGGTCCGGCGCTCGCGCAGATTGCCGATGCCAAGCTGGTCTGCGCTCGCTGCCCCGTTACCGCTGACTGCCTGTCCTGGGCCCTGAAGTCCGGGCAGGATGCCGGCGTGTGGGGCGGTATGAGCGAGGACGAGCGTCGGGCGCTCAAGCGTCGCAACGCCCGCACGCGCACCCGCACCGTCGTCTAGTAGGACGACCAGCGTTACCGGACCCCTCAGCCCGGCCCGGTAACGCAGTCAAGCCCGGCACTCAGGTGCCGGGCTATTTTGTGCCTGTGTCTAATTGCGGCGCCCGCGGCGCCGCGTGTTCGCTCGTAAGACTCGCTCCGTTGTGGTCAGCTATGCATAGAAGCTGAGTCTTATTGCTTGCCAGGCGAATTCGACTCAGCGTCCGGAGCGGCGGCCCAATGGGACTCGCAGCACAGCGTCGGTGCCGATATCGGCACCTGGGTGTAAACCGATGGAGCCGCCGAGTTCGGCAGTGACCAGAGTGCGCACGATCTGCAGGCCCAGGCGGTCGGAGGATTCCAGGCTGAAACCCGGCGGCAGGCCGCGGCCGTCATCGCTGATGATCACGTCCAGCCAGCGCGCCGAACGCTCGGAACGGATTGTCACCGTGCCGTTTTCGCCGGAATCGAAGGCGTGCTCGATGGCGTTCTGCACCAGTTCGGTGAGCACCATCACCAGCGGGGTGGCACGTTCGGCGGAGAACACGCCGAGCGAACCCGCCCGGCGCACTTTGATTCTCGCGGTGTGCACGGTCGCGACATCGGCCATGATCGGCAGCAGCCGGTCCACGACTTCATCGAGATCGACCTCTTCATCCACCGACATCGACAGCATCTCGTGCACCGAGGCGATCGAGGTGACCCGGCGCACCGATTCGGTCAGCGCGACCTGCGCCTCCTCGTTCTCGGTGCGGCGCGCCTGCAACCGCAGCAGCGCGGCGACGGTCTGCAGATTGTTCTTCACCCGGTGGTGGATCTCACGGATGGTCGCGTCCTTGCTGAGCAGCGCGCGGTCGCGGCGCTTGACCTCGGTGACGTCGCGGACCAGCACCGCGGCCCCGGCCAGTTCCCCGTGCGGGCGCAGCACCAGGGTGCGCAGCAGGACGGTGGCGCCGCGCGCCTCGACCTCCATGCGACGCCCGGTACGTCCAGCCAGGGCGGCCTGGATATCACCGACGACCTCCTGAGCGTCGAACGGATCGGTGATCAGCGACCGGGTGGTGACGGCCAGATCCTGACCGGCCAGATCCGCCTGCAGCCCCATCCGGTGATACGCCGACAGCGCGTTCGGGCTGGCGTAGACGACGATGCCCTCGGTATCGAGCCGGATGAAGCCGTCGCCCGCACGCGGACTGGAGTGCGTCGCGGCGCGGTCCTCGGTGGTCGGGAAGGTGCCGTCGGCGATCATCTGGCACAGATCGTCGGCGCAGGCGACATAGGCGATCTCCAGCGTGCTGCGCACGCGCGAGCGCTGCAGATCGGTATCGCGGCTGAGCACCGCGATGACATCGTCGCCGCAGCGCACCGGAATGGCCTCGCGGATGGCGTGCACCGGATGCGGATGATAGACGCCCTCGGCCTCGACATCGCTGTCCGCGCGCACGATCTTGCCGGTCATCAACGCGTCGAATACCTGCGGATGATCGGAATGCAATGCGGTTCCGCCGACCCGATCCTCCGGATGGACGGTGGGCGCGGTCGTGGGGCGACACTGTGCGACGCAGACGATATCGGCGCCGTCGGCGATCGGTCCCGCACCGACCCACAGCAGCAGATCCGCGAAGGACAGATCGGCGAGCAGCTGCCAATCGCCGACCACCCGCTGCAGATGGTCCACGGCGACGCCAGGTAGGTCGGTGTGTTCGGCCAGCAGCTCACTCAGTGTCGCCATTTTCGATCTACCCGCTTCAGAAGTTAAGAGATGACGGCGATCAGGTGCCCGGCCTTGATCGCATCGCCCTCTTTGACGCCGATCGAGGTCACCGTGCCACCGCTCTCGGCGAGCACCGGGATCTCCATTTTCATCGACTCGAGTATCACCAGGGTGTCGCCCTCGTGCACCTCGTCACCCTCGGCAACGACAACCTGCTGCACGACCGACACCAGCTCCGAGAGCACTTCCTCCGCCATGACACCTCATCCACTCGTTCGCCCGTATCCGCTGAAGCTACAGCCAACCACACATGAAACAATGGCCTTCAATCAGAAGGGAGACTACCTATGGGTAAGCGTGGTCGTAAGAAGCGCAGCCGCAAGGGAAGCGCGGCCAACCACGGCAAGCGTCCCAACGCCTGAGCCGTAACAGACGAAAAACACCGAGGGCCATGATCTTCCGTAGGCACTCGGTGTTTTTTCTGTTTCCGGAACTACTCGGTGGTCTCGACCCGCGTGACCGTGACGGATCGGCGGATTTCCAGGCTCAGCCGATCGCGCAGTGAATCCGGCGCCCGATCGCCGCCGCACTTGCGGCTCAGCAGGCTCTTGACCTTCTCCTCGATGCCGTAGGCCTCGATGCACGGTGAGCAGTGATCCATGTGATGCTGCAGCCGGGCCCGGGTGGCATCGTCACATTCACCGTCGAGCATGAGCCAGACGTCGGCGAGCACAGCCGTGCAGTCCAACTCCATATCGGGGTCACGCTCCGTACTCACTGCTTGACCTCCTGGCGTTCCGCGCCGTTGCGGTTGAATCCACGCTCGCGCGCCACATCGGCGAGCAATCCTTTGAGCTGCTTGCGGCCGCGATGCAGCCGGGACATCACCGTACCGATGGGGGTGCCCATGATGTCGGCGATTTCCTTATATGGGAAACCCTCGACATCCGCGTAGTACACCGCCATCCGGAATTCCTCCGGCAGCTCCTGCAGCGCGGCCTTGATGTCGTCGTCCGGCAGCGCGTCCAGGGCCTCCACCTCGGCCGAACGCAGCCCGGTCGAAGTGTGCTCGGCGGTGGCGGCGAGCTGCCAGTCGGTGATCTCGTCGGTCGGATACTGCGCGGGCTGGCGCTGCTTCTTGCGGTAGGAGTTGATGTAGGTGTTGGTCAGGATCCGGTAGAGCCAGGCACGCAGATTGGTGCCCTCCTTGAAGGATTTGAAGCCCTGGAACGCCTTGACGTAGGTCTCCTGCACCAAATCCTCGGCATCGGCCGGATTCCGGGTCATGCGCAGCGCGGCACCGTAGAGCTGGTCGAGCAGCGGGAGCGCATCGCGCTCGAATCGCTGCACCAGCTCGGTATCGTCGACCGTGGCGCCGACCGCACCGTCGGTCACCCCGTCATCGTCGCTCGTCACACCAATCCCTTCGATCGCCGTACCTGCCAAATCTACAGGCGTGACCAGATCGAGTGAGAACTGAGAGTCCCCTGCGGCACTCTCGACGCGCCCGGAGGTGGTAACGGAGCGTAACCACGTAAGGCGCCGGGAGCGCCGCGAATCGGACACCTGCGACGTCACGGGGCGTTCTTCGAGCAGAACCGGCACCGACCTCTCCTTCACGTCGTACAACCGCCGAGCGGCTTCCGTATCGCATGCAACATGTCCGCGCTCGACTGTGTTCCCATAGCGAACTGCCCGCACCGAAAAACGCGTTGCGGACCGCCATTAGGGTGACCGGCATGGCAGGAGCCTCCACCCCGGCGATCCGCACCCTGGCCAAGGCCGGTGTGGCCCACCGCGTGCACGCGTACAAGCACGATCCGCGTGCCGACTCCTACGGCACCGAGGCGGTCGACGCACTCGCCACCGAGGTCGGGGTGACGGCGGCGCAGATCTTCAAAACGCTGGTGATCGAATTGTCGACCGGCGCGCTCGCGGTCGCCGTGCTACCGGTGCCGAATACCTTGTCGCTCAAGGCGGCTGCCGCGGCGCTCGGTGCGCCCAAGGCGGCCATGGCGGATAAGGCGAAGGCCGAGCGAATCACCGGTTACGTACTCGGCGGCATCTCCCCGCTGGGCCAGCGCAAGCTGCTGCCCACCGTGGTCGATGCCTCGGCATTGGCCTGGGACCGCATGTTTTGCAGCGCGGGACGGCGCGGATTGGAGATCGAATTGGCACCGGCGGACCTGGTCCGACTCACCGATGCAGTAACCGCACCAGTCACATCCGTATAAATCCGCACCACGTCAGCAACATTTGTGCGTTACTGAACGGGCCCAGATCGTCCGACTCGAGGATGTGATGCGAAATGTCCGCGCGCCAGCGATTGTGCAGCACCGTGATCGTCACTCTGTTCGGAGTTCTCCTGTTCACCAACGGCCCGGTCGCGCTGCTAGCGCCCACGGCCACCGCCGCACCTGGCAGCCCCCTGGTGATCGAGGTCAACGATTTCCCGTTCGACGAGCATGTCGTTGACGACGGGTCGAAGAAGAACAACAACCCGACGAAGGATGAGAAGGCCGACAAGGCCGAGAAGTTGGGCGGCGGCGTCGCAGGCAAGGTCATCGACCTGGGCGGCGGCGTGGCTCGCAAAGTCATCGACCTGGGCGGCGGTATCGCCAAGTGCGTGCTGAATATCGTGACGAACAGCGTGAAGTGCCAGCTCTGAGTCGATGAACGGCTGGCCGGGCGATCACAGCAAGCTGATCTGCCCGGCCTTTTCCGTACCGGCCCGAGAGTCCAACGGCGCCAGCAACTCCGGACCGTTATTGCGAACACTGTTGACCAGCGACGAGACCGGACGCGCCACAATGCCCGCCACCGATTCCTCGGTCGGCGTCTCGAGCAGTGTGGCCGGCGCCGGATGATCCGGATCCAGCCAGGCCGCCCAATTCTCTTGTGGCATGGGCAGTGGCATCCGATCGTGGATGCGGGTGAGCTCGCCGACGGCGTCGGTGGTCAGGATGGTGCACGACAGCAGCGGTTCGCTCTCCTGTAGCGAACGGTCCCGCCACACCGACCACAATCCGGCCATATACAGCCGTGAGCCATCGGCATTCGCCATGAAGTACGGATGTTTCGCGACCTTGCCCTTGGCCCCGGCATCCGGTTCGACCAACCACTCGTACCAGCCGTCCATCGGAACCAGACAGCGGCGATACTTCACCGCATCGCGGAACGACGGCGTGGTCGCGGCCTTGTCGGCGCGGGCATTGAACAGCGGTTTGCCCTTGACCGGCACGCCGGGTTCGGCGGCCTTGGTCCAGACCGGGATCAGGCCCCAGCGCATCCGCCGCACGCGCAACTTGGGGTCGTCGTCGGGGTGGCCGTGCTCATGGCGCTCCACCACGGTCAGCACCTGGGTGGTCGGTGCCACGTTGTAGTTGGCGGAACCGCCGTTGTCGGCGGTCGGCGTCTCGTCGATGGCGTCCAGTTCGGCGGCGAGCCGACCGGGATCGGTAGTTGTCGCATATCTGCCGCACATATCTCGATACTTGCACGCGGCGCCGACAGACTCGGGAAGAATTGACGGGAGGGGTGACCTGGTGAGAGTTGTGGCATAGCATCATCTCAGAGAATGGTCGTTAACTTATCTCGGCAAGAGGAGAGACCAACCGTGACAACCATCGAGACCACCCCAGCGGCGCCACAGACGGCGCTGACATCGGTCGATCCGGCCACCGGAGAGGTCATCGCCACCCATACCATCGCGGATGCGGACGCAGTGCGCGCCGCCGTCGCCAAGGCCCGTACCGCCGCCGCCACCTGGGGCGCACTGAGCTTCGACGAGCGGCGCAAACATCTGCTGCGCTGGTCGAGCCAGTTGGTCGCGGACTCCGCGGAGTTCACCGCGCTCATCCACCAGGAGAACGGCAAACCACTCGACGACGCGTTCCTGGAGTTGATGCTCGCGCTCGAGCACATCGCCTGGGCGGCCAAGAACGCCAAGAAGGTGCTGTCGCCGAAGAAGATCTCCCCCGGCGCGTTGATGGCGAACTTCTCCGCGCGATTGGAGCAGCGTCCGCTCGGTGTCATCGGCGTGATCGGTCCGTGGAACTATCCGGTCTACACCCCGAACGGCTCCATCGCCTACGCCCTGGCCGCAGGCAACACCGTCGTCTTCAAGCCGAGCGAATTCTCCACCGGCATCGGCAATTTCCTCTCCGACGCGTTCAAGAAGGCCAATCCGGAGCTGCCCGAAGGCGTCTTCGAGACGGTCAATGGTTACGGCGCGACCGGCGCAGCGCTGGTTCAGGCGGGGGTGGACAAGATCGCGTTCACCGGCTCCACCGCGACCGGCAAGAAGATCATGGCCGCGGCCGCCGAATCGCTGACTCCGGTGCTGCTGGAATGCGGCGGTAAGGATGCGGTGATCGTCGCGGGCGATGCGGATGTAAAGGCGGCGGCCGATGCGGTCGCCTGGGGCGCCACCGCCAACAGTGGCCAGACCTGCGCCGGTGTGGAGCGGGTTTACGTGGACCGTTCGGTGCGCGACGAATTCGTCGCCGAGGTCGAGCGCATTCTGAAGGACATCAAGCCGGGCTCGGACGCCGATGCTTCCTACGGTCCGATGACCATGCCCAGCCAGATCGATATCGTGCGTCGCCATATCGATGACGCGCTGAAGAACGGCGGCACCGCGGTGCTCGGCGGGCCGGAGTCGGTCAAGGGTCCGTTCATCGAGCCGGTCGTGCTGGTCGATGTGGACGAGAACTCCGAGGCAGTGGCCGAGGAGACCTTCGGCCCGACCGTCACCATTCGCACGGTGGACGGCGTCGACGAAGCGGTCGAGCTGGCGAACAAGTCCAAGTACGGGCTGTCCTCGGCGGTCTACTCGAAGAAGAACGGCCTGGAGATCGCGCGCAGGCTGCGCGTCGGCGCGACCTCGGTGAACTCCGTACTCGCCTTCGCCGCCATCGCGGGGCTGCCCTTCGGCGGTGTCGGCGATTCCGGAATCGGGCGCATCCACGGCGAGCCCGGCCTGCGCGAATTCGCCCGGCCGCATTCGATCGCGGTGCAGCGCTTCGCGATTCCCGGCATGGCACTGCTCAGCTACTCGCGGACCCAGTCCACCATGAAGCTGCTACGTCGCATGGTCCCGATCCTGCACGGACGCCACAAGTAGGTTTGCCCTGGGCTCGCACGTCGCGGGCGAGCCCATGCACCCTGCCGAACACCGAGAAGCGAGTCTTACGAGCGACCGTTCGCGGCCCGTCTCGCCTCCGAGCCGTCGAAGCGCATGCGACGCAGGCACGGCATCCGGCAGGCGTGCACCAGGTGCCGAACGTCCCGCCCCGTCAACCACCACGGAGCGAGTCTTACGAGCGAGGAGTTCGCGGCCCGTCTCGCGTCCGAGCCGTCGAAGCGCATGCGACGCAGGCGCGCGTGGCGCCGGCGCGGGCGCGCGGCCCCCCGGGGGCGCGG
>NZ_JBIAFV010000041.1:0-21427 GCF_042869435.1 Nocardia sp. NPDC006982
CACCATCCACATTGCCGCCATCAACCAATGGCTACGGCATGAGTGAGAGCGGGCCGAACAGCCCGCCCTCACCACACTTCGACACAGACCCTAGTTGGCTGCTCTTACCTACTCGTCGCAACGCCCAGACGGATTTGGACACCAAGAACGGTCCAAATCGCCCCTCCTCCCGCGACGAGTAGTCAAGAGCCCGATAATGGGCTGTACACCAATAGAAGGAACGACAGGCGATGGCGAGCAAGGAATCCCTGCGCGTGGCCCACTACTGGGCGACCACCCGGCAGGCCACGATGAACCTCAGCCCGACGACCTGGTGACAAATGCCCAATGGGACGTGCTGACCGCGGAGCCGGGTGGCGTTGACTACCTGGAGGTAGACGCAAACGGGGTGCCGGCGCTGTGGGCGGTGCCGCACGAAACGGCCGACGACAGCCCCGTACTGTTTTGCATCCACGGCGGCGGGTACGTCGGCGGATCGATGTTCACACACCGGAAGATGTTCGCCCACCTGGCTAAGACGATCAGGGCTCGTGCGCTACTGATCGATTACAAGCTGATCTTCCAGGGCGGGGTCTACCCCCCAGCCGGTCATCAAGGGCCTGACCGCTTACCGGTGGCTGCTCGACCAGGGCCTCCCGGCGGGCCGGATCATGTTCGCTGGGGACTCAGCGGGAGCTCAATTGTCAGTGACCGTCCAGCTGCGCGCACGGAAGGAGGGTCTGCCGCTTCCGCTGGGGCGATGCTGATCTCACCGTGGACCGACCTGGAGGTGAAGGGTGAATCTATCGAGTCCAACAAAGGTAAGGACGCGTTGTTCACCAAGCAATGGATCGAGCGCATGATTGCGACGTTCCTTAACGGCTGCGATCCCCGCGACCCGGAAGCGTCGCCGCTGTATGCCGACATCACCGGCTTCGGGCCCATGTACATCCAGGTGGGTGATCAGGAGCTGCTGCTCGACGACAGCCGCACGTTTGCCAAGCACGCAGAGGAAGCTGGGATCGACGTCCAACTCGACGTGTTCGAAGGCCAACAGCACACCTTCCAGATGGCCGCAGGCCTCGCGCCGGAGGCCGACGACGCCATCACCCGCTTGGCCACCTGGGCCCGTCCCAAGCTCGGGCTCGACACAGGAGAATAATCGGCTCTAGGGAAGGCTGGCGGTCATGGGCAGGTGCTGCCGCTAGGTTGTGTCTCGAAGTGAGTGATGGTGTGGCACCGCTACGCGGTGCCACACCATCAGCATCTTCGGTCGAAGCTGTTGCCCGCGTTGGCATATAGGTGAGGTCTCCGGTATTCGGATTAGCGACCAAGCAAATCTGAATAAGCTCCGGAGACCTCGTGGTCAGCCTAGCGGTGGCGGGGCGCTCGGACCTGACTGATGCCCAATGGGCCCGGTTGGAGCCGTTGCTGCCTCGTGGGAAGAAGGCGGGACGCCCGTCGAAGTGGACGAAACGGCAGCTCATTGACGGGATCCGGTGGCGGGTCCGAGCCGGTGTGCCGTGGCGGGACGTGCCGAGTGAATACGGGTCCTGGCAAGCGGTGTACGGATTGTTCCGGCGCTGGCAACGGGCCGGTTTCTGGGCGACGATCGTGACTTCACTGCAGATGCAGGCCGATGCTGCCGGGGTGATCGACTGGCAGATCAGCGTAGACTCCACGATCACCCGGGCGCATCCGCATGCTGCCGGTGCCCGCCGCGAGGGCGGCGGCCGGGCTGAACCACCTGCGGGGCCGGGGCAGTGCGAGCCGGCCGATCATGGGTTGGGTCGTTCGCGGGGCGGGTGGACCAGCAAGCTGCATCTGGCGTGTGACCAGGGTTGCCGGGTGTTGTCGGTGCTGGTCACAGCGGGTCAGGCCGGTGACAGTCCGCAGTTCACCGCGGTACTCGATGGCATCGCCGTGCCGAAATTCGGTGGTGGCCGGGCGCGGGTGCGGCCCGAGCGTGTGTTGGCCGATAAGGCGTATTCCAGTCGAGGTAATCGGGAATGGCTGCGGCGTCGCGGGATCCGCGCGACGATCCCGGTCCCCGCCGATCAGGCTGAGCACCGGCGGCGGCGTGGTCGGGGCGGCGGCCGGCCTCCGGCGTTCGATGCGGTGGTCTACCGCGACCGCAATGCTGTCGAGCGAGGCATCAACCAGTTGAAACAGCATCGAGCGGTGGCCACGCGGTTCGACAAACTCGCTGTCCGATACCACGCCACGATCCATATCGCTGTCATCAATCAGTGGCTAAGGCACTGGTGATGGCGGGCCGCTGGCCCGCCATCACGACTTCGAGACACAACCTAGCCCTCCTCCGATTACTGCAACCCGTGCATCGGGAATCGGTTGGTACGCGTGCACATCGATCTCTACGACGAGCGGCAGCGATCGCTCGACGCAGGCCTGCCGCCCCGATTCGTCGACCTCCTGGACAACCTGTGCCGGCTACGTCGCGACGGTGAGCGTCAGGCTGCAGACTACAAAGCAAATTTCAAGACGCTCAAATACTTCCCGGCCTTCCCGGACCGGTTCGCCTCCATCGGCGATGCCAAGCGGTTCTATGAGGCGATCTCACCTACCACAACGCTCGTCACCGAAGGCACTCCCGGATCGGATTACACACTCCTCCAAGGGTTCGCGATGGCACGGCCTACCACATCCGCGCCGGGCAAGCCGATTTGCTCCCGCCGCCTACACCGCCAACCCGAGCCGATTCCATCGACACCTGACACTATCCAAGCTGCCGACGCGGCCTGGATCAACGAGGCAGTGAAGGAGAAAACCGTCACAGAATTCGTAGCCTGAACGGTCTCATCGGGTTTGACAATTACCGGAGCACGCAGCGCGCGCCGGGATGAGGTTGCCGCGGCGTGGGGCCGATTGGTGACCGGCAGCCGGTGCTGTTGTCCCGGCGCGACTATATGGACACCCGCGTGTTTAGGCTGTTTCTCGGCCTGCTCGGCGACGCGCCGTCGGGGCTTCATCCCGGCGAGGTCGAGGTGGAGACCTGTACCGCCGACAGGACACTGCTGATCCGGTTGACCGCGGTGCCCACCGCACCGGTCGTCGAAATACCCACCGATGACGGAATCATTGGCGGGGGCCCGAACACCTGGTAAAGATTGATCTGCCTGGCCTTGGAGCAGGGGCTGGCGCCGAAGCGCGAAGAAGACCAAGCGATACGGACTGACCTATGTACAGATCGCAGAGCAGATGTTCACTCTGATCCGCACGGCATACACGCATGTTCCAATATCTCACCAAGCTGGACCTGCAGTCTCGCGTCCAGCGGGCCGTTCACCTCACATACAAGCCGTGGCACGCGATCGCCGGCGGGCGTTCAGCGCGCGCGGCCGAAAGCGATCTCGGCCGCGTCGTGGTACTCCCGGTATTCCGGGCTGACGGTCCGCAGCTTCACACTGCGCTGCAACGCCGACAGATGCACCCACGCCGTCGGCGTCGATCTCGCGCTGTTGAAGCGCATCAAGGAACGATTGCGCGGTCCGAGGTCCGGATTCCGTCACCATATGAGTTGGCCACACTCGCAGGTGAAGACCGGAATCTCGGCGCGAAGATCATGAGAGGATCGACGTGATATGGGATGAAGAAGCTCTGAAAGTTCGGTTCAAGCACTGCAACGTAATCGAACGCGCCTCAACCCTGGCGGGTCGTGGGTATTCGCTACCAGAAAGCTCGCAACCAGTCTGGATCACATACCTACCTACATACCACCGTGTCCGAGGCCGCGCGCGCGCGACGACTGTCTCCAGCGCGCGATCGACGCACCGTGGCGTCGCCACCACGTTACGGTCCATGCTGCGTGCAAACTGCAGAGAACGAGCAAGACGACGACGCTGTCGAGGTTGGCTATCAGCGATTGGCCTGGGCCGATACGGGTCACCGCGTGTGAGATCAGCGTTAGGTCGACGGGGGCAGTGAACGTAGCCATCCCGGCGAGACAGAGCACCGTTCCGAGGACTAGGGCGACGCTATAGATCCGCACCGCTCGCCGTTCGTTTTGGGGCAACATGAAACTAGGGTCGACCGTTCCAGCGGCTGATCTGAAAACTATGTGCCGCAACCGGTTTCCGAGATAGCGGGCATATGCAGTGCCGTCGCCGAACAGGTTGCGGCAGGCCAAGAGGTCTTGCAGCACGTAATACACATCGGTGCGCATGAAGACCATGAACTCGAACGGCAATGGCATCAACGCGATCACCGTTATTGCGGCCAGGATCCTATGCAGGGTGGTCGCTGGGCTCGTCGCCTGAATCAGGATCGCGATCGCCGCGATCGACAGATTCGTCGCCGTACCTGCCAGATATGCAGTAAGCCGGTGGCTGCGCGGAGCGAATTCAATACCGCTGATGTCGGTTTCGGCAGTCAAGAACTGCAGCCGGGTGCTCAATTGAATCCGAGCGTGCACGCCTGCCGCGCGGGCGGTGATGAAGTGAGCCAGCTCGTGGACATACACGAACATCCATCCGGCCCCTGCGCTCAGCGCCAATACCGAACTTCCTCGCGTAGACCACAGCAGTTGGTGAAAACTGGGCAGCAGATCGGGCCGGAGCGCGAGTGTGGCGGTTGCCACCATCATCAGGCAACCGAAGAGGACAGGGAAGACAGGACTCAAAGCGAATCGGACATGTTCGGGCCGAATCCGGGGTAGCGACGCGGGAAGGGCTGGCTCGCAGGCGACCGGACAACCATCAATGTCGGCGACAAAACCCAACGCCACCAAATCCCGAGCGAAGGAGAGCACATCGAATGTGCAACGTTCGGTCTGAGCAATCTTCGTGGCCGTTCCCTCGATCGTACAGCCATCCTGGAACAGTCCGATGGCGACCACTCCTGCGCGGGGCAGCGCCACAAACCGGCGCGTGTCGAGTCTGCCCGTTATCCATTCAGCCCCATCCTGCCGAATGGCCATGTCGTGCAGACGCACGCGGCTTTGCGGAAGTACGATGACGGATACGGGTTCGGTCACGATAGGTCCCCGCAGATTTGACATTCTGGCCGACGCCCGAATCGAACCAGATTCGATTCGCCGGGAACCGCGAGATTTATCTCACACCAAAATCCTGACTCGATCGATGGAGCGCCAGTGAGGACCGCAAGCACAAAATGTGTGACCAAGCTGCCTGTGATGGCTGCCGACACGATGTTGACCGGATCCCAAGGCGATCGCGGGTCCAGGTCAGCGACGGACATTCCCGGGGGGAAACGCATGTCTGGTATGTCAATCACCTGATCGTGCAGGCACTCCCAGCACGCCCCGATTTCTGGTCCGTGCACACCGACTGAGGCATTCGGACCGTGGTATCCGCCGACCACCCACGTCAGGCCTGCCTGGTGGAACGCCCTGTTAGCCCAGCGGCGGATCACACGCGGCTTGTCGGCGCACAGTGCCACGACGTCGTAACCTCGTTCGAGCAGAGCACCGAAGTCGGCCTCACTCGTAATCCACCGTTGCTCGCCGCTGATCTGCACATCGGAATTGAGATCACTCAAATGCTCCATTGCAGCATCAATTTTCGGCCTGCCGATGTCGGCCTCCAGATACAGAATCTGTCTATTCAGGTTCGAGAGCTCGACGAAATCCGCGTCGACGCAGTGCAAAAAGCCCACACCCGATGCGACGAGCCCCTGCGCAACAAGCCCTCCCACACCGCCGAGGCCGATCAACAGAACTCTGGACCGCCGCAACCCAATTTGGATATCCCATGAATTGGAGCGTGGAACCCTATCGATCCAGCGAAAAAACGGGACACTCCTAGAATAGCGCTCGCGCTCTCGGTCGGTCAATTCCATCGGCATCGGCGCACCGTAATCGTCCAGCAAACCTGCGTCGAGCAATTCCTGCATCGCATCGGATATCTCTTGCTCCGATACGTCGGCATGATCAGCTAATACTACCGAGATAATCTCGGTAGGCGATCTTGTTCCGTCGAGGGCGTCGACCAAGGCCTTGATTCTTCCGTCTGGATCGTCGATCTCAACCCCCAGTCCGTGTACGGTTGCACCGATTCTTACGGCGCCGTCAGCCGTCACGTACGGACACAGTTCAGGCTTAATTCGCGGCCTTGCCATGTCCAGAATGTGGATTCGGCCGTTCATAGAGCCTCCGGAAATACGTCGACCTATCAGAGCGTAACATTCTCAGCAAATGATTCGTCGCCACCGCAATTATTCGCAGCGGCGACGAATAGTCCGCTTCAAACTATGAAGCACCGTTCCCCGTGCAGAAGCAGCCAGTAGTCTCCTTCTTGTCCAAAGGGCGAATCAAAATCGGAGTCGGACGCTTGTTGGAAGGGAGATTTGTGATGGTAGTGGTGGTTTTCTTCATGATTGTGCTCCTTATCTGGACTTTTACGCCTCCGAACAGCCTCGGCGATCGAAAATCCATAAATTAGGATACCAGCCTCCATCGTATTAGCGGCCGTCACCGTTGGGAATATTTTCTTACATGCATACGACCCGTGGACAGAAATATCTCCAAAAAGACAGGCCGCCACTCGCAAAATCTTTGGGCCGTCGCCTAGACGAGTATGTCCGAACTGTGGCTCGGCCTGGGCGAGCTACCGTTGGGATCGGCTGGCTTGGTGCGGAAGTGCGTGCAAGCGTGTGATTTACGCCATCGATGGTGGCGTTCACCTGCGAACCGGTGATGGCGGAGGGTATCGACGTCGACTCGTGACTGAAGACCTCGATACCCTCCTGACGGCACTGTAGGTGAAAATCGACTGCGAACTGACCGGTCCCCGCTGGACCGGCCGGCCGCCGGTGCTCACCGATTCGGAGTTGGTGTGCCTGGCAGTGGCCCAGTCGCTGCTGGGCTTCACCTCCGAGGCACACTGGCTGCGCTACGCGCGCAAACATCTGACCGGCATGTTCGGGTATCTGCCGCAGCAGTCCAGCTACAACAAGCGACTGTGGGCCGCGCTCGGGCTGGTCAAACGAGCGATCCGGATGCTGGCCCGATCCAGCGACTTCTGGCTCGACGACTGCTGGATCGTCGACTCGACCCCGGTGCCGTGCGGGATGTCCCGGCCGACGGTGAAACGCTCCGAGGTGGCCGGGTGGGCCGGGTACGGCTACTGCGCTTCGCATTCCTGGTTCTACTGGGGGTTGAAGCTGTACCTGGTGTGCAGCCCGGCCGGGATGCCGATCCTGTGGGCCCTGGCGAACCCGAAAATCGGTTAACGCGAAGTGCTTTCGGCCATGCTCGAAGTCGAATCGGATGTCGTCGCCGAGCACGAGGGCATCCTGCTGATCACCGACGAGGGTTTGGCAGGCCGCGCGTTCTAGACCCTGCTGGGCGAGTACGGGATCACCATGCTGCGCCCCTCGCGCAAGCGGGAGAAGGCCCGCTACGGTGAACCGCTGCTGAAGAAGGTGCGCCAGCTGATCGAGTCGGTCAACGACACGTTGAAAGGTCAGCTCGACCTGGAAGGACACGGCGGACGCAGTTGCGCCGGCGTCACCATCCGCGTCGCCCAGCGCGTGCTGGCGATGGCCGCCGCGATCTGGCACAACCACACCACCGGGCAACCGGTCACCCGCTCCCTGATCGCTTACGACCATTGACCCGGGCTTCGGACTTACTGGTCTAGGAGACTGCTGAATAAGCGGTTTTTTTGGGGGGCGGGAAGATCGCCGACAAGGCCGTCTGTGCGGTGTGTGAGGTCAGACCCCTGTGGGGTCGACAGAGTGGTCGTTCTTCCCGCCGGGGTCAGTATGGCAGTCCCGCGGCTGGTCGTGGGCGGGGTTGGGTGGTTCAGGCGATGGCCCAGGAGTGGTTTTCGCGGGTGAGGGCGAGAGTGAGCAGGCGGCGCAGGTTCAGCGCGGCCATGCGAGTGTGCAGCCATTGGTCGTTGGCGGTGATGCCGCGGTAGCGCAGTTTGCGGCAGCGGCCTCTTGGGCCGATCAGCCAGGCTATTGATCGTTTCAACATGGGGCGGTGGCGGCGGTAGTCGTCGGCGAGGTCGCTGTTTTCGCGCCAGTCGCGGCGTGCTCGGCGGAGCAGGTTGTCGTGTTCGTGCAGGTTCAGGGTGCGGCTGTCTTGCCTGATGGTGCATTGTTCGCGCAGCGGGCAACCCCGACACCCAGCCCCGAACACGACCTTGTGTTTGACGGTGATCGAGCGGGTGACACCGTTCGGGCAGGTCGCGGTGCGCTGGTGGTGGTCGACGGTGAAGTCGTCGAGGGTGAACCCGCCCGGCACGGCCGGGCGCAGCGGGAAGGGTTTGACGATCGCGGTGTGACCACGGGCGGCGAGCTCGGCGCGCATGTCACCAGTGCCGTATGCGGTGTCGCCCAACACATCTCGAACGTCGTCTTCATCGGCCAGGAGGGCTAGGCCGATCACGGATTCGTGGTTGTCGCTGCCGTTTCCCTTGGTCAAGCGGCCGTCGGTGAACAGCCCTGTGTCGGGTTCGACGGCCACGTGCGCTTTGTAGCCGTCCTGCTGTTTCCGGACGGTTTTGTGGATGTGCCGAGCGTCGGGATCGACGACCGAGATCACCCGATCGGCGGCGATCTTGCGGGCGATGCGCCAGCGTCCGTCGGTGCCGTCGGAACCCTCGGCCGGCTCGACATCTTGACCGGCGATCAACGCCAGCAACGCCAACGCCTTGCGTCGCCTTCTCGCGGAGAGAATCATCGAAGTCGTTGTCCGACACCGCGTTCACGATCGTGATGGCGTCGTTGACCAACCCCGAGACCAGCGTTGCGCGGGCCGCGTCGTCGTCCCAGGCGATCGCTGGTTTACCCGGATCGTCGTAGTCATGGGCATGGCAGTGCGCGGCTATCACCGCCGCCGCGCCGGGGACCTTGCGGCGTACCCGCCGGATCGCGGCGATCAACTGGGTGAGGGTGTCTTGGGTGGCGACCGCGTCGTCGAGGACCACCGAATCCAATGCTCTGCGTGTTTTGCCTTGCAGCACACCGGTTTCAGCGACCACGGCGCGTACCGCGTCGAAGATCCGGTTCGGATCGTTCGATTTGGCCAGCCTGCGCCGCCAGTAGGTCAACGTGGACGGGGCGAATCCCTCATCGTCCAATGCCAACCCGCACGCCACTTTCCAGCGCAGGTCGCACCGCAACGCCTGCACCGTTTCCCGGTCCGACAGATCGTGCAATGCCTGCAGCACCATCACCGACGCCGCGATCTCGCCCGCCAGACTCGGCCGCCAGGTCTTGCTGGGAAACAAGTCCTCGAACATCGCCGCTGGGAACAACTCCCGGCGATGCTCGGCCAGGAACGCGAACACACTGCCCGCCGGAACCAGATGCCCGACCAACGCCGCAGCGTCCATCAACTGCGGATCCGGCCTACCCTCACCCTGCACCCCGCCATTCTCGTTGACCCCGCCCTTCGGGCCGGGTCAACACACCGCGTTATTCAGCAGCCTACTAGGTGATCGGGCTAGGTCGGACACAGGATAGGCCACCCCCTACAAGCCATCTCATCGGCGGATCACGATGGTGTGATCACGGTGGTGTGGACATCCAGGTCTCATGCCGACCGAGCGTCGAGGACCACCTCTTGCCCGTCATCGGGATCGAGGTCGTCCTCGCCGAGGTGTGCGAGTGTTGTAGCGGCATCACCGACGTCGCCGCGGTCGGGCTCGGTGAGCGGAGCCAGCGGCGGCAACCGGTCGAGGTCGATATCGGTGTCGCCGGTGTCGCCGCTGGTGGCGAGTTCGCTGGGGGTAAGTGATCAAATCGTTCTCGGTGGGTGAGGCCAGGGATCCGAACACGGCTCGGTCGGCAGCGACTGCGAGCAGGCCGCTGCCGCGGGCGGCCGAGAGCATCAAGTGTTGTTCGCCGTCGGAGAGGTGGAACGCGGCGGCGACCTCGTCGATGGCCTGGGGGGCTGGCATAGGAGGATCTGGGTCGCGGCGTTGGACACGATCGCGCGCCCCAACTCGGTGGAGAGCACATCGGCGCAGTCCTGGGTAGCGACGGTGAGCCCGGCCCAGTGTTTGCGGAAACTCTTCGCGGCTCGGAACAGGAACTGCGCTCCGGCGAGGTGACGCATGAGCAGCCACGCCTCGTCCACCGTGATCAGCCGAGGCCGCCGATCGGCCGGGCTCGACACCCGCCGCTACGTCGTGTCCAACACCAGCAGGGTCCCGATCGTCTTCAACTCCTCGGGCAACTCCCGCAGCGAGAACACCACCAACCCGCCCTCGGGGTCGGTGGTGGTAGGCCCGTCCACCAGCCCGGCATAGGCTCCGCCACCGACGAAGGGATGCAAACCGGCTGCCAACTCCCCGGCGGCGGGGGTAGCGAGCCGGGACAGTTGGTCACGTAATCCGCTCAGGGTCAGTGCGGGCCGGGCCCAGGTGGCGGGGTCGTCGGTGATCCCGGCGGCGGCGTAGGTGGCTGATAGCGCGGTGTCGAGAGCCGCCCGTTGTGCGGGTGTCTGCTCGCTGAGCAGGACCTGGATGAGGGTGTGCAGGAGTAGTTTCCGTCGTATGAGGGCATCGGCGGGGCGCTGCGGCGGCCGTCGGTGCGGGTGTGGATTTCCAGGTCGAACGGGTTCAGCCGCCGCCCGGCCGTACCGAGGCGGATGTGGGTGCCGCCGACTGCCTCGGCCAATCGGCGGTATTCGTCTTCGGGGTCGATGACGACCTGCTCGATGCCGCGATAGAGCGAGCGCAGGATCTCGGTCTTGACCAGATACGACTTCCGCGCCCCGCTACGGCCCAGGATCACCATGTTGTGGTTGTGGGCCTCGGGGGCGAACCGGTCCACGAACAACAACCCCGAGGCGGCGTCACGGCCGTAAAGCACCCCCTCGGGGCGTGCGGCCTGGACCGGGTCGGCGGCGGGCAGTTGCGGGGAATCGAACGGGAACGCGGCGGCGAGGGCGGCGGTGTCGAAGGTGCGCTGCCTGCGGATCATATCGAGGCCGAGAGGCAGCGTGGTGGCCCAGGCTTGGGCGGCGCGGTAGGCCAGGGTGCAGGTGTCCACGAGCAGGCTCGCCGCCAACGCCCGCACCGCGGCGACCTCATCGGCCAGCTCCGCTTCGGAGTCGGCGTGCACTGTGAGATACACACCGACCCGGAACAGCCGAGCCTCGGCCCGTGCGACGCGCGCCGACAGTTCGACGGCGTCTTCGACCGCAACATCGATGTGCGGGTCGGAGGGTCGGCCTCGGCTCGCGTCGTGCATTCGGGAGGATTCCAGTCGCGCGAGTTGGTGGCGTAGCCGGGTGGCGGCGTGACCGGGTCAACGGGATCGATGTGCACGGCGACCTCGACCCGACCAGGATGCGACAACAGCGGCGCGAGCCATCCGGCAGTGACTTCTCGCGGATATCCGGTGACCGCCAGAGTCCGGGCGGAATGTCGCCGATCAACTACGAAACCCGCATGGCCGCCGTCCGAGCGGGCCTCGGCAACAGTCTTGTCACGAGACGAGGCCGCATAAAGGAGCCTCCACACTTCGAGTGGATTGACATGCCGTCTGCTGGATGACCGGCACCCGTTTGTCGATCCAGCGGGTGCGGCGTCTGTTCTGCCGGCGAATCGGGGTATTTCCGTGTCATGGCCGATGTCTGACTGGGGGCGTTATGCCACGCTTGCGGTCGGATGATCTTGGAGGAGGTGGGCGCGTGAGCCTCTCGAAAGCTGCTCAGTCCGTGCAGGACTTCGTACACTCGGCGTACAACGCGGGACAGCTGGAACATGCGCTGCGGTGGGCGCTCAAGCTGCCCACGCCACCCGGAGACGCCGGTCAAATCGCCCGCCAGGCTGATGGCTACCACGGGATTGTGACCCGTTTGGCGGAGCTCGATGACACTATGCAGATCACCCGGACGATCCACCTTCCGGCGGCATGGCGGGGCAAGGCCGCAGAGGACGCGGGTACGGCGCTGAAAGCGATTGCCGCCGATATATCCGCATGTCATGTTGCATTCCAAAGCGCCGGGGGCAGTCTCCAAAAGTGGAGTAGCACCGTCGGTGCCGCAGTGGCGACCGATGGGCAAGGTCGTGCATTGGTCACCCAAGCACTACGCGTGATCAGCGGCCGACCCCTCCTGTCGGGCAAGTCGTTGGGACAGGCTATGACGCTGGCCCACAATGGATGCGATTGTCTGGTGCAGGCCGCCCAGCAATACGATGCTGCCGCAACGACGGTGGCGAGGGACCTCACCGAATTCGCTGCCAATGCCAGTGCGCACTTGGCCCAAAGCCGTGGCGTAGGTTGGATCTTCGGGGTGCAACCAATCGATCCGCTCAGCGCGGTCACGTTGGCCTACAGTACTCCGGGTTTGCTTACCCCGAACGCTCTGGACTTGGCCGGTCAGCGCTATGCTGCGTTGCCTGCCGACCAGCGCGATGCCTTCGAGCGGATGCTCGAGCAGAGCCGCTCCCCGACCGAAGCGGGCTTTCTATGGAAGGCCCTGGCCGCGGGGAACTCACTCGATGTCATACGGCTATTCGAGGAGGAGATACATCCTCACGGCGGTGATACGAATTGGCTGATCCAACATCTGATTCCTCCACTGTATCCGAAGTTCGGGACCAAGGCTGAGGCCACTTATAAAGGGGTGGCGATCTTCTACCAAGGTGATCACGGCGATTGTGTTGCGGCCTCGACCGTTGTGGCACGGGCGATGAACGACCCGGTCTACATGCTCGGACTGACGACAGGATTCGGCAAGGATTGGCAAAACAATCCGCCCAAAGGGGTTGATACGCCAGCCGCGGTGCAGACACGACTGCAGAATACCTACCTTGCGATGGATGATCACGGCTGGGGTGGAGGACATCCCAACGAACTGGCCAACGAATGGCTGAGCGGCCCTGTCGGCAATCATTATTCAGAGCGCGATCTCGATACTTCGGCTGCCCGAAGTGCGGCCCTGAAGCAGATTGAGAGTTCCGTCGACGTGGGCAAGCCCGTTGTCGTGCATGTTAATGAAGACGCCCACCTGGCAAAGAGCGCGATCCTTCATGACAGTCACCAGATGATGATCATCGGCCATCATGGCGATCAGCTCGAGATCTATAATCCGTGGGGTTTTACCCAATGGGTGCCCGAAACCGATTTCGTAGAAGGAAAACTCGGCTATCTCACGGATGGGCACTTTCCGGTCCCTCGGGAAATAGACGTACCGCAATGATCCTAGGTTGAAATTCGGTGTGATAGCGGATGTTCGGCCCGGCCCGGACGCGGCACGGTGAATGGATGGTGCGAGTTCCCGAGAATGACAGCGGTCTCGGTGGATGGTCGGCGTACGGGTTCGAGGTGGACCCCGACCGACTGCCAGGCGTGGCCGGTCGGCTCGGCCACATCTTCGATTACTTCGCCGATACCATGCTGCCGTTGGCGACCCCGGATATCACCGAGGCGCAACTCGGTGATCCTGACGTCGGAAAGGCATGGACGGCATTTCACGAGGCGTGGTCGGCAGAGGCCAAGACTGCCGCAGGAGCGTTCGCCGAGTTTGTACAGGCGATGGCAGGCGTAACAGGAGCCTACGAGAGTGCTGACATAAAGGGTGGCGACGCCATTCGCCTGCTCTCGCCCAACGATCCGCCGCCGACGGCCGATTCGGTTCCGGTGCAGAACGATCCGCCGATTGTGACGACCGATCCCAATCTCATAGAGCCTCATGAGCTTAAACGTCTGCACGATCCAGTCACGCACCGCGATCCACCTCCGATGGTGCGCGATCCGGTTCCGGGATCCACGTCCGGTCATCGACCGTTGGAGGCGGACGCGAGTTGAGCGCCGAGAGTCCGATACGCAGATCCGACGATGCGCTGCGTGTCCTTGACGTGGTCGCCGCCATAACGGAAGGAGCGCTTGTCCCCGGAGACACTCTGCACCCGTTATTCACCGAGTCTGCGATCGCCGCGTCGTATTTACTGGAGGGCCAGCAGGTGATTCCCTATGCCATCAGGTACTTGGCCGACTGTGTACGCGCGATGGGGATCGTCGCATGCAGCGAACTGGCCGAGCCGCTGCGAGGCGCGGTGCCCGCCCGCCTGGCCCACTCCTGGCTCACCGCCGCGTGTTCATCTACGCCCGATCTTGGCCGCGATGCACTGTTCGCCCGCTGGCTGGATATGATCGCCACGCTGCTCGACGTCCGAGCAACGATACGACGACAGCCCGACCATGCCGGGTGACGCTCTGTGGAGGCAATGTCCGGTTCGGGCGAGCGAATCACGTCGGACGGGCGGCTGACGAGGGCGCGGAGGGTGAGGATGGCCCCGGTGCCGGCCAATCCCAGCGGCGCCGGTGATTTTGAGGCGGTCGCCGACATGGGTGGCGGGTAGACTCGACCGAGCGGCAAGGTGCCAGCCGGTGTGCTGGCTCTTTTCCGCTCGGTCTGCCCCCGAACCGGGCATGCCCGATTCGGGGGCACCACGGCCTTCCAGTTATCACAACGCGAGTGGTGAGGCGGCTCGCTCGTGGATCCGGTTGTGGCAAATACTGCAGACCACAAGAGCTTTGCGGCGTCGCCTTCATGACCTGGATCCGTGGGGCGGTGTGTTACTGGCCCGGTCGAGGTCGGCCAGTTGTCGGATGTGGTGGACTTGTGGGTTCGGCTGTCGGCAAAGCTCGCGTCTACCCGCTTGGAGCCGTTTGACCAGCCCTTTCGTCGGATAGACGGGGACGGGAGCGGAACTCCACCGGGAGAACGCTCCCGCTTTGCTCAGAGAGCAACCCAACAACCGTTCCACATGAGCAGCCCGGCAACTTAGGCACCCCCCGCCCGCAGACCGTGGCGGGACCCGAGCGGAACTCAACCTGCAGACTCGGGTGCTGAACGCTAGCGCAGGGACACAATAGAAGCGATTAGCAACGACCTCGAAGCCGAGCACCTCTACCGTCACGTAGTGATCGGAGATGTACGGCTCCACGACGGCCATAGCCGTAACCAGTGGCGAACGGTCATCCATGGCGCGCGTGCCGCTGCTGGCCAGCTGTCCCTGGTCATTTATTCAGACATTTAATGGCCGACGGCAGCCAACGACACCTAAGCATGCAAACTTCAGTAATGCTTATCACACAATCCGTCATGTGCCGCTTCGGTATCATCGCCGCTCAGAGACGGAACGAACCAACGACACTCGACACCAGTCTTCGGGCGAGGGAGTGCGTCGAGTAACCGATCGAATACAGCCGAGTCCCCCGTGAGGGGGCAGGCGCCCGTCCTACGACACCTCCTCCGGCAACTTCAATGTGAACTATCCACTTCAAAATCAGGAAGTTGGTAGCTAAGCTATGCACCTGTCTACGACCAGGAGGTGACATGGCGAGACGGAAGATCGGCTCTCTGCTCCCCATCCGTGATCACGCCGTTTTCGGTGAGTACGAGCTCGGTCGGCTCGTCGTTTAGGCGCGATGGACCGAAGAGTTGGGACTGGATTCGGTGTGGCCGGGCGACAGTCCTCTGGCTAGGCGGCGGCTGGCTGCCGTCCGACCAAAGGCTCAAACATATGCCGAGGAATCGGCGCTCATCAAGCAGATTGCACCACGCCAACTCACCCAGCCCGTACTTGACGCACTGCGTGACGCCGAGCTGGACACGCGTCGATCCAAGCCACTTTCGCCGGTACCAGCTCTCAATCGGTCGAGTGGCTGACCGGTTATGCCGCAGCCGGCGCTCACCCCATTGTGATCGTCCGGCGACCGATGACCACGAGACGCGCCTCGAGGAACTCGCCGACCAAATTTTGCCCATACTTCGCAAGGAAGGTTACTAATGACCACATTCGTTCTTGTCCATGGCGCTTGGCATGGCACATGGGCCTGGGAGCGGGTCGTTCCGCTGTTGCACGCGGCCGGAGCGCCCACCATCGTCCCCGACCTCGACACTGCCGAAGAACGTGGATTACATGAGCACGCCGCGATCGTCGTCGCCGCTCTCGATGCCGCACCCGAGGATGACGAACTCATTCTGGTCGGACACAGCTACGCAGGCCTAGCTTGAGTTTTAGCTCTGCGGCGTGGTCGCGGCCCTGCGGGTTTCGATGCTTGTCGGTTGCTGGGGGTCTTGATGTGCACATCGTAGCGGGGTGCTGGGCGTTGATTGCGGTGGCCGGGTGGTCGTCCGGGTCCGGGGCGTGAGGGTTTCGGTGTACTTGCGGGACAGGCGATGTTCCCGCGTAGGTTCCGAAACCCTCGTCGGACGCGGGCTGGTGTAAGCCGTTGCGGGGCAGCGGGTTTCTCCCAGTGCCGTCTCAGGTCGGCGGCGAGGCTGCGGGCCAGGCGGAGTTGGGTGTAGGCGGCCAGCAGCAGCCAGGTCCACCGGTCGGCCGCGGCTGGGGCGCGTAGCTTGGGGCTGGTCCAGCCGAGGGTTTGTTTGAGCATGCGGAAGGTGTGCTCGATATCGAAGCGTCGCAGGAATGCCTGCCACAACACATCGACCATGTCCGCGTCGAGATCGACGACCGAGTGCCACAGCCACACCGGTTTCGGAATCGCCCCGGAAGGCAATCGCGCGACATCGAGCCGGATCACAGTGCCCTCGATGACGGGCAACGTTCCGGTCTGGGCGACCCAGGACGAGCGGTGAGTTAGCCTGGGGTGCAACCTATTCCATGATCTGGCGGTGGCCGGACCGTAGAGGCGGGTCTCGGTCGTGGTAGCGGTGTCGGGCTCGCCCCAGGTGGCCGGATCGGCGAAGACGAACTCGCCGCCGTGCCGGGGCGGGCGGCCGTTGGTGCCCGGCTGTCGGGGTGGCGCGCCACGGCGCAGCACCCGGTCCGAGCGCATCCGTCCCAGCACCGCTACCGGCAGGTCCGCCAGTAGGAACGCCAGCCGGGGTGCGTCGTAGCCGGAGTCGGCCACGATCCAGATGTCCGGGTCGCCGGGCCGGTGGTGCCCGGCGTCGATCAGGTTGGCGATCACGGTCCGCAACTGAGCGGCGGTGACGGTGGCCGCGTCGTCCCCGGGGGCCAGCCGCACCGCATCCAGCGGCGCGGTCCAGGAACTGCGGCCGGTCTCGAGCGCGCAGACCACCGAATACGGCCAGCCCGGGATCATCAGGTGTGAGTCCTTGGCACGGCCATAGGTGTGACACAGCATCCGCTGCGGGCAGGTATGCGCTTCCGGACGCAGCCAGCAGGTGATGTCCACCGCCAGCACCAGCCTGCCGTCCGCGGCCCGCGGCAGCGGCACCGCTGTCAGCGCCCGCCGCAGCCGAGCGATCTCGATCTGGCCCCGATCCAGCGCGGCATACACGCTGCCGTGGCCGCGGCGATGCTCGCCGACCAGCGACAACTCCGGCAACGACCGCACCGGACCGTCCGCGCACAACACCGCGTCCACCAGCTCGAACACCGCATCCGCCCGCCGGGTCACGCACCGATACAACTCCTGCCGGAACACCGACAGGTCCCCCCATACACCGGCGCAACCGGTGTCGTGCACACTGTTCATCGAAGCCCTTGGTTATCAGATTTGTTCTGTCGCAAGACAAATCATCAACCAAGGGCTTCATTCAAGATCATCCGGGGCACGGGACGCGACCCGCAGAGCATAAAACTCAAGCTGGTCGTCCGGGAGGCCGCAGATGCCCGTCCCTACACCGTCGGCGACCTCGTCCTGGTCGAGGGTTGGGCCGGACCCGACGGTGCCAGCATGTTCAGCTTGGCGCCCGACGTCTTTGTCAAAACCATTCGGGAGGCGGCCGAAGGCCGCGGGGACGGTCGATGGATCCCTGCACCCCCGCCCGCCGCATTTGGGATTTCCGACACTAACGACGTGGAATGGCTGGCCGCACGCTTGAGTCCGCAGCCGCTTCGTGCCTTCACCGAATCCACACGATTGAGCGGGGCTGTCGACCAGATTCCTGGGACTGCCATCTACTGCAGGCCACAGATTTTTCCCTTCGAACATTTCGGCAAGGGTCTTGGGTACCAGATACATGGGCTGGACAGCCCGCACGATGTGATGCTCACCCGACCCGAAGCGCTCGCGCAGATGCTGCTGGATATCGCATCATTCAAAATTGGAAAGGATGAAGTCTAGTATGAAGAAGTGGACCAGCGAACCTATAACCAGTACTGCGCGACCGCGCGCACACTCGACCTCGTCGGCGAGCGCTGGACTCTGCTCCTTATTCGCGAACTGCTGACCGGTCCCAAAAGGTTCGGCGACTTGCAGGCCAGCCTGCGCGGCCTCGGGACCGGACTGCTCGCCGCCCGCCTCAAACACCTAGAGCAGGAAGGACTCGCCCACAAGATCACGCTGCCGCCGCCCGCGCGCACGCCCGCTTACGCCCTTACTAATGCGGGTGAGGAATTGGGCCCGGCGATCCTGGCGCTGGCGCGGTGGGGCCTCAAATGGGCAATGAGCGAGCCGCGAACGAACGAAACCTTTCACCCGGGCTGGGCAGTGCTCGGCCTGCGGGCCTGCTTCGACCCCGACGCCGCTACCGGACTGCGCGCGACCTACGAATTCCGCATCGACGACGAAGTCTTCCACGCCCGCATCGACGACGGCACCATCGAGGCACTCCACGGACCCGTCCAGTATCCCGACGCCACCATAACGATCAGCAGGACGGCATTTCGTGGCTTGACCAGCCAAGACCTGACCCTCGCTGCAGCGATCGAGTCCGGGGCCGCGTCGGTCTCCGGTGACGAGGAAGCGCTGCACAGGCTAAGCGGCTTGTTTCGCCTGCCGCCCCGACACACCCGCAGGACGGTCCGTGAACCCGCTTGAGTTCGGTCAACATCACCATGGAAGACGATAGTGGTTAAGCGGAAACCGATTCCGCACCCTTACCACCGGCGGCGGTGACGACATATCCGGCGCAGCGACTCGGGAGCGTCATCGGCCGCGGGCAACGCAAGGGATCGGTGACGACACCGCAGACGTGCTGGGAGATCGGCAGCTGCAACCGGTAGCATGCTGTTCTCCTCGGCATTGTCGACTGATTCCGAGCAGCCCGAGGTAGTGGTGTAGAGAGGTCTTCGCGATACCGGTCTTGCCCACGGATCTCTGCCAGGGGCTCGCGTTCGTCCCGCCGCAATCGCACGTACCTGATCTTGTTGTCGAGGTGAGCGACGGACCGGCCGCGACGCGAGGACCCCATGGCTACCGCGCCCGCGCGAGCGGCCCGTTCGACAGTGGCCGGTGAAGGTGTGCTCCATCTCCCGGCCCCGCGGAAGTACCGCACCATGAATGCGTCCTCGCTTCGAACGGCCGCCGTGGCCCATGCCACCGGCCGCTATCGCACTCCGGATCTGCTCGCCGCACGAATTGGCCTACTCCAGCGTCAGACCCAGTCGTGCCGATGGTGAACTATCTTGGCGATTATTCCGCCAGCCACCCGGGGTCCCGTCCGAGCAGCGCCGCAATGTTATCGATAGCCGGCAAAGCCTCATCCGTCGCCAACGGCGGGCGATAAACCCCGTTCGGCCCGTTCAACGGGCTCCCCGGCATCGTGATCCGCCTAGCGATCGGAAGCGCGAGGATCGTGAATCGCTCTGGCACCCAACAGGTTCGGCCGAGTGCGCGCGAGAGGTCCCAGCGGTGCACCAGCATGTCGACGAAGTGGATCGACAACAGCTGATCCTTGGCTATCGGCCCTCGCGGCGGCAACTCGACGACGTCGCCCGCTTGCTCCATCGCTGCCACCCACCGTGCGCCGGTAACGGCGAAACCGTCGCGGGGGTCGGTAGCGGGGGTTATCGGTGGCAGTAGCGGGGCTATGACTGCCTCATGTCGTTCGTTCATGTGCTGGATCAGGTCCGTGACCGCCCAGCCGGTGCACGGGGTCGGCTTGTGAAGGTCGGCATCGTCGAGCACGGCGACGTCATGGCCGATCAGTGTCAGGGCCATCGCGTCGAGCTGTAAGAGTTCAGGCATGAGTCACTTCCAAATAACGTTCGATCGTTCGCAAAACTATAGCGAACGATCGGCCGTTATAGTAGGGGGATGCCACGAAGTTCACGCGCCGAGGCAACCCGGACCCGGGAGCGCATCGTGCGGACCGCCGTCGACGAGGCATCACGTATCGGCTTGGAAGGCTTGACGATCGGTACGCTCGCCGAGCTGCTCTCGATGAGCAAGGCTGGGGTGATCGGGCCGTTTGGCTCTCGGGAAGCGTTGCAGTACGCCACATTGGAGCAGGCGGGGCGGATATTTCGAGAAGCTGTCGTTGGGCCGCTCGCCGATCTGCCGCCGGGCGTGCACCGGCTGGCGCGCCTAATCGATGTGTGGATCGATTACTTGAGCGCATGTCCTTTTCCCGGTGGATGTTTCACCACGGCGGCCTCGGCTGAACTCGACGGCCGTCCGGGGCCATTGCGGGATTGTCTGCGCACCGCAACCCTCGCATGGCGCTCCTTGCTGATCGCGGAAATCACGGCGGCGCAAAAGGAAACGGCTACCCCCCACCGCCCTCCAGTGGAGATCGCCACCGCTCTCGTCGGCATCTCCATGGCTGTCAACCAGGAGATTCAGCTCCTCGGTGACCGATCCGCAGCCGACCGAGGACGCGCTGCGATGCGCACCGCCGCCGGGCTTGATCGCGCTCCTGAACTTCCCCACTGACGCTCACCGAAATTCCCCATTTGTCCCGTGTGGCACTGCCGTGAAGGGGCGGTGCTCCTTCGATGCTGGTGATTACCACACCTGACGAGCGCTTTGATCGGAGCAGGGCCGCTTTTCCGTGTTGAAAGGTGAGGAAGATATGGAAATCAGTGCCCTGCGGGCGCGGGGCTGGACGATCTAGCATATCGCCCGGCCTACCGAATGGTGACCGCACGATGATTCGCTATGCCGATTCGACATAAGGAATCTTATGCTGAAGCCGTCATTATGCCACGCAGACGTTCCCGGCCCGGCGGCGGACCGGGTTCGGCCCCGGGATCTCGGCATAACTGGTCGCGGCTGTACAGGTTCATACTGGAGTGGGGGAGCGGAGATCGAGATGTCGAGGGGTGGTTCCGGATTGGCAGGTAGTCCGCGCCGGATTGTGGTGCCAACGCCGCTGGCTGCGTTCGTTACCGGATTCCGGACAGAGCTGACCACCCGGCGATTCGCCCGGCATCCGGTGGCACAGTCACCAATTGGATGGCGAAGCCGAGGCGATTGCTATCCCGGCGGCGCTCGGCGATCAGCTTGCGATCCTCATCGTCGAGGTGAAAGAACCGCTCCAGATCAACCTGGGTCAGTACACCGAACCGGCCGTACTCCACGGCCCCCTCATCATGCAGAGCCGCACATGAAACCACCAGCAGCGTAACCACGCTCGCTGTTCGATCGAATCAACACCGCCAGAACAGCATCTCGGCCGGATCCACCGGATCAGCGACCGGCCGATGCCTGGTCTCACGCCACATCCGACCAGGCCAGATAACCCTTAGTACTCCAGCCGCACTTAGTTATGTTGTGCGGTATCGTGTTTCGTTGTGTCGGTTGATGGGGATCTGGCTGCGTGGGTGGCTGGGTTGGATGA
>NZ_JBIAFV010000042.1:0-19300 GCF_042869435.1 Nocardia sp. NPDC006982
CATCTGCGGCAGGGTTTCCGTCGCGCCTACCACGACGCCCGAGGCGAAGGCTGGATGGTCAACCACAAGAAGATCCAACGCCTCTGGCGCGACGAGGGACTACGAGTGCCGCAGCGGCGCCGCCGCAAACGGGTGGGCACCTCCACCGCCACGACGGTGAGCGCGAACGCGCCGAATCGGGTGTGGGCAGTGGATTTCCAATTCGACGCCACCGACGACGGCAGACCGGTCAAGATCGTCTCGATCGTCGACGAGCACACCCGCGAATGCCTCGGCGGCCTGGTCGAGCATTCGATCACCGCCGATCGGCTCATCGACGAACTCGACCGCATCGCCGTCGATCGTGGCTATCCAGCAGTGCTGCGCTGCGACAACGGACCCGAGCTGGCGGCTGCGGCGATGGCCGATTGGGCTGGTGAACGGGTCGGTTTGGCGTTCATCCCGCCCGGCCAGCCCTGGCGCAACGGCTACATCGAATCGTTCAACGGCCGTCTGCGCGACGAATGTCTCAACATCAACAGCTTCTGGTCGCTGACCCACGCAAGGGTCGTGATCAGCGACTGGAAGCACGAATACAACCACCGCCGAAGACATTCCGCGCTGGGCTACCAAACCCCGGCCCGATACGCTGCAACCTGCATCCACCGATAACCGGCTCTCACACTCGGTGGACCAAATCACGGGGTCCCGTCACGCAGACTTTGCCCCCAGTGCCGAAAGATCAATGCACAGGGACTATCTCAGCCTCCGCGATGTACACGACCTCGCCGAACACGTGATGTCCCGGCATTTTCCGGTGAGCAGGGTGGCTCTACTGGCCATGGTCGTCGAGACAGCGATGGTCGGAACACTCGATCGAGGTGACAACAAGCGCAATCAGAGGATCCATCTAGGTAATCCGGACAACCTAGTTAGCCGCCAGCGATGGCAAGGAGCCGCTCAGCGAATAGTTCGGGCGCAGCAAGCATTGGGGAATGTCCCGTAGGCAGAGTGAACACCTCGGACACATTGCCCGTGGCATACGTCGAAGCTTGAATCTCCGGCCGGTTGAGTTGATCGTAACGCGTCAACAGTCCGACACGACGTACGCGACCGTAACGCTCGGCCGTGAGTTCGATCGGAGTTGCAAACGCCCCCCATGGTTCCGGAGTCAGTAGGCGCAGCCCGAGGGCAATGTCGGCTGGATTGCAGTCGTGATAGAACAGTAGAGTCGCCGCCTCCGGCGGCACGATGATCGCATGATTGGGCTCGTCGTTGACGAGCAGCGGGCCGAGATCGTTGAACAGCTGAGACACAGCCGGATCGGTCATCATGGAGTGTCCTTCGCCGAGTACGGTCCCCGTCACATAGACTAACGTCTCGATACGCTCCGGGCAGCGTTCGGCCGCCAAGGCGACAGTCATCCCACCGAGGGAATGGCCGACGAGCACTACAGGCTCGTCGAGCGCTCGGAGGACCGATTCGACAGCGGCCGCGTAGTCGTGCTGGGTCAGCCCTTTGATCGGGGTCCGATCCACCCCGTGTCCCGGCAAGTCCGGAGTCAAGACCCGGTGCCCCGCAGCCTCCAGCAACGGCACAGTCTTGTGCCAGCACCAAGCACCGTGACACCCACCATGAACTAAAACGAACGTACTCACCAGACCTCGCCTTCCCTGCTCCATTTGCTTCCTATCACCGTCGCAGACACACGAATCCGAAACATCAGCCAGATTCCCCTACTTCACAACTAAAGAATCCGCAGCAGAAAAGCCCCTTCGTAGCACGGATAGCCAGGCGAAGTCGAACAACGCGCGAAACTGTCCATGTCGGCGACGTCGTCGCCGACTTGCCGATCCCTGTCTGCGCACAACGTCGTATCCGAATTGAACCAAATCCTCGGTGCCGGTATCACCGGCCCGGCAGTCCTTTCAGTGAAACTGATCGGGCATTTCAGCGGATGTTGTTCAGCCACTGTGTGTATGACGATTGAGTTCCATCCCCGGTCACTATCTCGAGGATTCTCGATGACACGCCACGCTGATCGCGATCACAATGTCGTACCACTGCCTGCACCCCCCTCGGCGTTGACGCTGGATGACCTGCGAGCGGTAGCAACCGCATTCGGGCTGCGTAGCGTTGCGGATCTCTTGTCACGGCCAATCCACGAGTCCCGCGCGGCCCGGGGATAAGGCCAACGAAGTCAGTCCGGCTGAACAACTGCTAGGCACGATACTTTCCTGGCCTCCGGTCGTCGTAACACCGGCCTCTTGGAGGATTGTTGATGTTGGTCGAGCGCTTCAGCGCGTGTCTTCCAGCCGAGAGTCTTGCAGGTCTGACGTTCAGTGCCGTAACGACCAACCGATCTCGCTCGCGATCCATCCGGACAGGCCTAAGCCCTTCAGAAAGTACTGGCGCAGCCCGTTCGCGTTCTTGTTGGTTCCCCACTGCCAGGGCGAGTTCGGGTGGGCGAAGTAGACGGCGATACCGGTGTCGACGGTGAAACGGACGTTCTGAGCGAGTTCCTTGCCGGGGCCCCAGATGAGCGAACGACGCAGATTCGCAGGCAACGTGGCCATCTGTTCGGCCAATGCCTCACGCATTGCCTCAGCGCCGTAGCCCCGGCCAGCGTGGGCCCGCCATCCGAGGCAGATGGACCAGCATCGTGAACCGTGTGCTGCGCTCGACGAGCGTGCCGACAGCCCAGACGTCGACTCTGATGATGAGGCCACCCTCCCAGTGGCCAGGTACCGCGCGATCGGCACCGCAGATCGACTCGACACCATAGACCTGGCGGTACTCGTCGATCAACCCGACGATCGGCGGCGTCCCGGGGTCGAGCTTCTGGGCGAAAAAAAATCGATGCCAGCTCCAGAATCGCGTTGGCCTGCTTGAGTTCTCGGTTCTCTCCAGGCGGCCGCGCCAGTTCCTCACGCTCGGCAGCAGCAAAATCCGACCTGCACTTGCCGCCCGAGCATGCTCCCTCGGCCAGGGCCTTTTCACCCACACCCGTAATGTCTTGTAGTGCACATCGCCCCTCGGGCCGATCGCCTTCGCCGCGGCATACGGGGACTCATATTAATCGAGGTGCTCCAAGACCAGCCGAACGGCCTTCTCACGCCCCTCGGGCAGGTAACGCTTCGACATGATGGGAACCATCTTCCTCTAGGAAAAGCGGTCCCAACCCGACGGTTCACACCGCCGGATTCGCGTTGCTCGCAGCGGGTCTCACGCCGGGGCCCTGATCACGGTCGCCATCTCCTACGGTATCGCGGCCGCTACAATAGTGCTGCTCGGCACTGGCATCGGATTCGTGATGCCCTCCCCCACAGGCTGGCCATCGATCTCACCACGGAGCACGCCGGCTCGGGATCGGCTCTGCTGCAAGCGCTTCAACAGACGGTCGGCAGCATCGGCGTGGCCGTGCTCTCCACGCAGTACCGCGCCAGCCTGGGTGAGCTGAACCGCGAACCCATTTCCGATCGCATGCAGGCTGGTGTTGGAGTGACCCCCAACGAAGTCCAGCAAATGCAGACGCCGATCCGGGGCCGACGCTCGCCTAGCCCGGAACTGTTCGAGCAGGATTCGGTTCTCGCGGATCCTGACCGCGGCGGTCCGAAGGTCCGCGCGCGCAGCGTCGGCGATGGCCTTGAACTCGGCGCGGCTGTAGCTCCTTTTGCCGTTTGTGATGATTCGTCGCGGGCCCTTTTCATGCAGTTTGATCGCCAACGCCTCGGTGAGGTCGTCCGCGTCCCGCAGCAGCCGCTTGATCATCTGAAGGCCGCGAGCCACATCGGCGACCGAGGCGCGACGAAACTGCTGAAAGCCGTCGACATGATCAGAATTCAGATGTGCCATCTCGGTAGGGGGTCGCGCCAATGAGTCGAGATAGCTTGCGAAGAAGCGGATCTGGTGAAATAGGCTCCTTATCGAGCTGAGACTGGTGAGCCCGGCTCCCGGTGCGGTTCTGCGCGCGAACGCGATAGCCAATCCGTGCTGAATCCGCGGAGAGATCGGCAGGCGGGTGAAGTCGAAATCGTGTTGCTCGCGGCCATCTTGGGCGAAGCACCGGACCACCAGAGTTCCGGCGAGCAGACCTCGGGCCGTGGTGGTTCCGGCGGTCGGCAACGTGGCCTTGCGTCCCCTTGCGCTCACAGGCCTGACGCTGCGGCGCGTCTGATGAACACACTATTCTGCCGAATGCCGTACATCTTCATCGGCGGGTATCGGCATCTTCGATGCTGCCGCAGTTGAGCGCCTCGAGCGGTTCACACCCTACGGCAGTTGGGTCTGGCTCTGACGTGCCGCGCTTAGCGACAACGCTTAATAAGGCTCGACTCAGTCGCAAGCCGGTGCGAAGCTACTGCGCTTTCTCCAGTTCGGGCCGGACCTTGACGCGGGTGCTGATCTGCTCGTGAAAGACTTTGTGGCACTGCGCTCTTCGGAGGCCCTCGAGTTGGCTGGCCAGCGCATGGTCGGTACCCATTGACCCCGCGGCCCGCCGCCGCTGCCTCGTGCGGCGGACCAGTCGGGGTACCGAACAGCGCTGCCGCTCACACCACGTACGGGAGTGCCGCCGCCACTGACAGTGCCAGCATGCCGAGGCAGTTGATCCAGAACTCGGATCCCAGGAACCGGGCCCGGTAGTGGGCGTACGCGGCGCACACGAAATAGGCGATCACGCCGACCGCGGTGGCGAATCCGACGCCGGGATACTTCAGTCCGACAAGGAGACCGGCTGTGGCCGCCAGCTTGATCGCGATCAGCGTCCACCACCAGTCGCGTGGAAACCGGACGCCGTCAAGGCATCGCTGAATGAACATCGGCGGACGCACGGACATGAGCGCGTCGGAGAACAGCGAGAGCGCGAGTAGTGCTGGTAGCCACCATGGTTCGGGAGCGTGGATCATTGGTTCCCTTTCGGGTGCGTGATGACGAATTCGATGGTCTGTCGTAGTTGGTCGGCCGCGTCGGGCATCGCGATGGCACCGCTGGCCGCGGTCATCAGCAAGCCGAGGTATGCGAGGTAGATGGTCCGAGCACCAAGACCGACCTGGCTGCGGGGGAGCGCTGATCGGGCGAGCACGGTTTCGAGTTCGGCTAGCAGGGCCAGCGCGAGGTCTCGAAAGATCGCGGACTCATGGTTTCCGCGGACGAGGATCGACAAGTACTCGCGTGAGAGCTCGGAGTCGACCGCGAAATGTCCGACGAAGGGCTCGAAGAGCATCAGCACGTCCTCGGTGGTCGCAGTCGACGTTGCGGGTGTGAGTTCGGTTCGCCTGCTGTTGTGCACCGCGCTTATCCAGTTGTCGAAGAGCGAGACGAGCAGCGCGTCCTTTTCGCCGACCCCCATGACGGTCCCGGTGCTCACGTTCGCGTCGGCGGCGATCTGCCGGATCGTGGTCGCCTTGAAGCCTTGGGCGCGGAAGAGCCGATCGGCTGCCGACAAGACCTTCTGCCTCGTCGCTGCTTGTTGCTCCGACCGCGACTGAACATGTTCATTGAACATGTTCAGTACGCTATATCATGGTTGATCTTTGACGCAAACGCGGTGTCATTGGTCGGTCGATGGCCTAGGGCGTGTATCGAAGTGTTGAGCAGTCGGCGGGCTGTGGCCCGCCGCTGCTCAACTGTGGCGGAGCCATTGATTGATCGCTGCGATATGGATGGTCGCTTGGTAGCGGACGGCGAGTTTGTCGAAACGGGTCGCGACGGCACGATGTTGTTTGAGCTGGTTGATCCCGCGTTCGACGGTGTTGCGGTCGCGGTAGATCACCGGGTCGAAAGCTGGTGGGCGCCCGCCGGCCGAACCACGAGCCCGGCGGTGACCGGCTTGGTCAGCCGGTATCGGGATGGTGGCTTTGATCCCGTGCTGTCGCAGCCAGGTGCGGTCGCCGCGACTGGAGTAGGCCTTGTCGGCCAGTACTCGTTGAGGTCGTCGACGGGCCCGCCGGCCGGGTTCGCGAACTTCGATCCGTTCGAGGACCGCCGCGAAGTGCGGGCTGTCACCGGCTTGGCCGCCGGTGAGCAGCATACTCATCACCAGGCAGTGGCCTTCGCAGGTCAGATGTAGTTTTGTTGTCCAGCCGCCGCGGGAGCGGCCGAGCGCGTGGTCGCCGGGTTCGCACTCATCGGGCCCGCTTGGTGGTTCGATTTGGCTGTCCGGGTCGCGGCGGGCTCCGGCTGCGTGCTGATGAGCTCGCATGATTGTCGAGTCGACGCCGACCTGCCACCTGATCCGGCCTGCGGCCTCGGCGAAAGTCTACAGGAGTTTCAGGATCATGAGCCAGGCTCCGCCGCGCTGCCAGCGTCGGAACAGCCCATAGATCGCTGGCCAGGACCCGTACTGCGGTGGGATGTCACGCCACGGGCAGCCAACCCTGGTGCGCCACCTGATCCCGTCGATGAGCTGTCGTTTCGTCCACGCCGATGGACGTCCGGGTTTTCTGCCACGGGGCAGCAGCGGTTCCAGCCTCGCCCATTGAGCGTCGGTCAGATCCGCGCGCCCCGCCACCGCTACTGTGGTCACGAGGTCTCCGGTTTGGTTCCGGTTGTGCTTGGTCGTTCAACCCACTTATCGGAGACCTCGCCTATCTGCCAACGCGGACACTGTCTTTCAAAAAATAGCTGATGGGGTGGCACCGCGCCGCGGTGCCACCCCATCAGCTACTTCGATACACGCCCTAGTTGAATCCGCCCAATACACCCTGATCAGATTCGCGGAAACCCTTGTCGCCGAAGGGATCGCAGCCCACGATCTCCGCCAGCCTGGTGAGCGCGTGCCAGCGGTATTGCCTGGATGAGCGCCGCATCTCATGCAGCCGGGTACCATGCGCGAGCCGATCTCGCTGATCACATGGCTGGCCTCGGGACGCACGAAGCCCACAGGATCAGCGAGCAGTGGAAGCAGCGCGGGAAGCTGTGAGAGTGACTCCTCGGTCAGTCGCCGAAAGACCCCGCAGGCCGAGTAGCGCACATCCGGGTCCTCGGCCAGCAGTGGAAGCACCACGGGAACGTATGGCACGGCCCCAGTGCCCATGGCCACGAACGCACGCCCACGACGGCACATTACGACTTCATGGTGCAGCAACGGAACGAACATATTCCGGTCTGATTCTCGAAGCCCTCGAGCGCCTCGCCGATAGGGTTCCTCCGTGATGGGGCCCCGTTGTGGGGCCCGAGGCGATGTGCCGTTCGGGAGCGCCAGACCATCCTGGTCACTGCGGCCTGCACCCGCGCGGATATCCGAAGGTAAATCCCCGGTGATTCCAAAGTCTCCGGACGTGCCAGGCGATTCATACCTCCCGAACTGATTCTACGGTTTGGGTAGCGATGGTTCGCGAGCTAGAGCGTGAGATCGGTGAGGGGCGTGGCGCGATCAGCCAGGTTGCGCGGGATTTTGGTGTGCACAAGGAGGCGCTAGTTCGAAACGTACGGGGTGGAGGCGGGTCACCAGCTCCTTGCGGCGGACGATTACCGGGCGCGGGGTGCGATCGATCAGGAGCGCGTTTTCCTTGGTTTGTGGCACGCCAGTTTGTCGTGCCGTCGACATGGTTACAGGTTGCTCCGAACACTGGCTGGCCTAGAGATGAAAAGCAGGGCGCAGGCTGCCGCGACGGCGCTCGCGAGCATGAACACACGAGTCAGGTTGAATGCATGAAGGACCTCATTTGGTGCTGGTGTGCCGAGGATAGCGACGAAAGCCGCGACGCCGATGGTGGCGCCGATCTGCCGGAACATCGTCTGCGCGCCGATGCCCGTGGCCAGGCGCGCTGGTGACAGGGTCGAGGTTGCCGCGACTGTGAAGGCAGGCAGCACCAATCCGACTCCTGCTCCACCTATCAGCGCGCCGGGCAACAGTCCGGCGAGAAAATTCGGCTGTAAGCCAACGAGACCGAGCCACAGCAGTACGCCCGCACCGAACATCAGTGCCCCGCCTCCGCCTACTAGTCCAGGCCCGAAACGACGCACCAGCCGGGCGGACACGGGTGCACAGACAGCCGCAGCGAGTGGACCTGGTGTCAGGGCAAGTCCGGCGGTGATCGGCGAATAGTGCCACACATCGGTCAGGAAGATCACATTGCTGATCAGCATGGCGCTGAACGCCGCGAAGAATAGGGCTCCCGAGAGGGTTGCGAGTGCGAAGGCTGGCACTCGCAGAATGGACAACTCGAGAACTGGCGCGGCGTGTTGGCGAGAGCGAACCACAAACGCGACTGACAGCGCAGCACTCATTGCGAAAATCGAGATTGCAGCCGAATTCCATTGCCACTCCGGTCCTTTCACCAGCCCGAGAGTGACGAGTGCGACAGCGGCAGTAAGCAGGATGGTGCCGAGAGCGTCGGGCATCCTCGGGCGTTCGGGGTCGCGAAATTCGGTTAGCATGCGAGCGCCGAGTATCGCCGCGACCAGAGCAACGGGGATATTGATGAGAAAGATCCAGTGCCAACTGACTTCAGTGAGCAGTCCGCCTATGACGGGGCCGGTCGCCGCACCGACCGCGCCGATCGCGGCCCAACCGCCGATGACGACTGGCCGTCGCTCCGGTTTTACGAGGGGAAGCACCAGTCCGAGCGAGGTGGGGGTCACGGCGGCGGCGCCGACCGCCTGGATGACACGTGCAGTGATGAGGACGGGCAAGGATGGCGCGACTGCACACAGCGCGGAACCGAGACCGAAAATGGTAATACCGCCGACGAATACGACACGCCGCCCAAGGACGTCTCCGAGTTTGCCTGCGGGAACCAGTAGTGCCGCGAAGACAATCGCATACGCGCTAAGTACCCAGGACACATCTGAGATAGTTGCCGGTGCGAATGCCGCCTGTATCGCTGGGAACGCGATATTGACGATAAAGAGGTCGAGCTGGGCCAAGAACACCGCGGTCGCGACGATCGCAAACGAGACGGCGAAGGAACGTTGGGCGGTCTGTGTGGGCATCAATTCACCCACCGTCGAGCGGCCGCCAGTGTAAGCGCACGCGGCAGTGTCGAATCGAACTCGTTGGCCCGACCGCGGCGATGCGGTGAGGTCGCAACAAGCGGGACAGCAGCCAAAGATGATGTGCCCATGACGATTTCGAGCGAGAGGGCGTGAGTCGGCGGTCGCAGGCGAAATGGGCCCATAGCAAACGGTGCGCCTTCCGCAGTTATCCCTGCGCTGATCACTATCACCGAAACCGGCCGGTCTTCGAGAGCGGTCTTCACCACAGCTTCTCCTAGGTCACTTGTAAAGTACAAGTCACTCTAGGCGTGGTAACTTCAATAATGCAAGTGACTCTGATCGGAGAAGGAGTATGGCCGAAGCGGAGGAGCGGCGCTCGAATTGTGCGATCGCTGGGACTCTGGACATCCTCGGGGACCGGTGGTCGCTGCTAATTGTGCGCGACCTGCTATTTCAGGGCGACCTGCGATACGGTGACTTCATGTCGGCGGGCGAGGTGATTCCGACCAATACACTGGCTGATCGCTTGCGGCGCCTTGAATCCTGTGGGATCGTCGAGCGATCGGCATATCAACAGAACCCGCCGCGCTACTTCTACCGGTTGACTCCCAAGGGGCGCGAACTCGGCCCTGTGTTGAGAGCCATTGCGACGTGGGGGATGCGGCATCTACGGGGGACGCGCAGCCTCCTTAGTGACTAGCGCCGGGAGATGGACAGGCTAACCGAACATTGCACACTGGCGCCTTCATCTGGCTGTGCCCACGATGCGCCAAGATTTACGTCATACGACCCGGCGAAGAGCCGTTTCCATCTCACCGACTGCCTCGGGAAGTCTGCCTTGCATCCAAAGCGCCTGGCCGATCCACGTAATGGCGTAGGCCTCTGCCCTCGCCTCACCGACCGCCCTAGCCGCCTCCACGGCCTCACGTAGGGGATAAGCGCCTGGACGGTGTCGCCTTGGTCAGCAGTGATCAACCCGCAGGCCCACAACGCGTCGGCCAGCCGCATCCCAGTGCGGGCCTGGCTTCGCGTCGCGCAGTACTCCAGGGCGAGGCTGATGTTGGCACGTTCTGGGAGAACGCGGTCCAAGATAGTGCGTTGGTGTGGGCCCTACCACTCACGAGCGCAACCTCGGCCAGCCACACGTAGTAGTCGCGGTTCCGGCGCCGTACGGCGTCCGCTTGGTCGGCGAGCCGGTCACGTCCGTATTGGCGGATCGTCTCCAACATCGTGTAGCGGCTGCGGGCGTCGCGCTCTTCGCGTGCCAGGATGGATTTGTCCACCAGGCCGACCAGCCCTGGGAGAATGTCGCCCCGAGTCAGGCCGTCGTCGGCGCACACCGCCTCGGCGGCCTCAAGGCTGATACCGCTGGCGAATACCGATAGCCGGCCGGGCCAACAACACCCGTTCCCGCTCCGTGCACAGGTCACAGGACCAATCCACGACCGTGCGCAGCGTCCGATGCCGAGGCACGCTGTTGCGGTGACATAGCGAAGAACTCGTCGACGGTCAGCGTCCGCAGCCATGTGACAGCCAGCTCGATCGCGAGCGGAAGTCCGTCCAGGCGTTGGCACAGCTGGCTGACGGCCTCGCTCTGGCCGACACTGACATCTGCAGCTTCGGCTCGCTTCCGGAATAGCGCTATGGCCTCGTACTCTCGGCCGCTGCTCCAATTCGCCAAGTGTTCCTCGTCCGGCGTGGACAAGTGCGGCACAGGCCAGATCCGTTCCGCGGCGATCCCGTCGGCGGCGGTGGTGGACATGGTCACGCGTGATTCGGCGACGAGCATGGTGATCCGCCGGATCGGTCCGCGCTTGAAATCCGAGGTACACCAACGCCGTCCCCGGTCAGGCCATTTGCCGCGTTCGGCGACACGATCGAGCAGATCACAGCCGGCACGGGCCATTACCTCATGCGCAGCCCGTAGTGCATGCTCGCGCGCCAATGCTGCGGTGCCCAGCCAGTCGGCGCGGCCCATGTCGGCATGGACGGTTGTGACGTGGTGGAGGATTCGTGCTTCGTACAAGAGGTGGGCCAGGACGTCGAGGCTGGCCTGGCTGTCCTTGCCGCCGCTGATACTGATGACGTAGTGGTGGTAGCTGAGGAGGTCCGGGCCTGGCGGCAGCGCGAAATCGACGCTGCCGCGAGGGAGTAGCAATTGCCGAGCGCGGGAAACGCGTTCGTCTAGCTGGGACAGTAGGTCGGTGGTCATCACCCAACCGGCTCGTCGGGCCAGTGGTGGGTCGGGGCATCGAACAGATCGACCAGAGCGCGCACGCGAAACTCCTTTGCAACAATCGGATTGGTAGCCGACTTCCAGGGGGAGCGTGTGGCGGATGGGTGCGGGGAAGTCCCAGGCACAGGTTCGACATGGACCTGCCGCGAGTACAATGCGAGTAGAATCGGGTACGGGAGAATCTGCAGGCGGGCCTGAAATCAGGAGGCCGCCATGTCCTCACATCGCCCTTCGCGGTCACCGCGGACAATTCGATCCCTGGAAGTCGTTGAACGACTGCAATGCTCGCGCGACCGCATCCGGGACCGTCGAGCGCTGGCACGTCAGCGTGAGCGCACGATCACCGAGGCGGTGAAGCGGTATCTCAGCGACCGGCAGGCAATCACCGCGTGTGAAGCCAAGCGTGACAACGAGATTAAGGTACTGCGTCAGCAGATCAGCGACGTCGAGTCACGCGCCGAGCAGGAAATCGCCCGCCACCGCGGCGACCAAGCCGAGGCCGCGGCAGTAATCCGTGACCACGGTCAAACCGACGACGACGTCGCTGAACTGCTCGAGATCAGCACCAAACAAGCCCGCCAGCTCATCACCGCCGCCCGCGCACACCGCGGCACACCCTCACCGGGCGCTTCACCGGCATCCACCGCCGCACCGACCGAGCAACCCGAGCATGCTCGCCACATTCCTGCCGAGCCCAGCTGCCAGGAATTGCGGGAACAGGTCACCGACCCACTCGGTACCGGCGCGGCCCGCGAATCAGCACCTCCAGGGCCGAGAGGCCACGACCAAATCTGAAAGGCTGTGGCTGAAAGGGAGATCACTATGGTCGTTCGGCGGGAACGGCGTAGGTCAGATCGGTCGGCCACGGGTAGGTTCCTGGGTTTCGGCGAGAGCTTCAACGATGGCTTTGCTCGGGTCACCATCCACATCGATCTCGACGATGCGAAACACACTCACCCCTCCCGGGGCTACGGGGATCAGGGATCCTACTTCGAACTGCACGAGTGCGAGAACGATGCGGCCGTCCGCATCGAACCGCCCTACGACAATCTGGTCTCCCGGGAGCCCTGCGCGACACCGCCGGCTATCAGACCGAGATGATCTTGAGGCTCGCCCTTGCCGCAGCCAGAAGCAGGCAGAAGCCCGGAGGGCACGGCTCGTTGCACCAGGCTGTGACGCATGGTGCGCCGACGGCGGTGTGGCCGCGCGTGGATGAGACCGAGGGCGGCCACGCGGGACTTATCGATCCAAACAACTGCAACAGCCCGCGCCGTCCGGGCCGGTCGCATGAGCCGGACGGGATGCACGAATGGGATCCGACTTCTAGCCTCTACGTCCCGCGCGACCGCTTCCACGCTGACGAAGGCACGCGGCGTCCTCCGACGGAATCGTCGGAGGAGGAACACAAGTCGCCTGTGGAAGGCTTGCTGGAGCGTGTGGCGGCGACGGTGAGCGGACATCAGGCAGTGGCGCGGGCGGTGTTCGCCGAGTATGAGGGCGTGGAAGTGACCGCGGCCAAGCTGCATTGGCTGGATGGAATGTCGGAAGAAGAGGCTGCGACCGAGATGGGCATCGACACAGGGCACGTGCATCGGCATTTGCTCAACGGCGCGCGGCCCTTGCTCAGGCTGATGGCAGGTGCGATACCTCGGTCCCCAGATGTGGACAGCATCCTCGAATACAAGGTGATTCCCGATCCGGCGACAGTTGTTGAGCGGCTTGGGGATCGGCCGCTGACACATGATCAGATGGTGCGGTACGCCCGCGACGTGGTGAAGCGGCATCGGCAATGCAACCTGGAGCAGGTGGGTGTCTCGCGGAACGACACTCCGATATATGCGTTGGTCGTGCCCGGCGACCCGACGTCGTTGATCTATGACCGGGGGCATTCGAATGAGCAATTGGCCTCCGGAACGACACAAGCGATATCGACTACGCCACAACCCACTCATCGGCAATGCAGTCGGATGGGTGCCGATGCCTTTCGCTCTGCGATCGCGTCTATATGTGTAGGAGGTGGTCGCCATGACCGGAGCGGTCGTTATCCCAGAACAGACACGCGGCGAAGAGGCAGGCGTGCGCGATCGGGAGTTGATCGACCATGTGTTCGCGGAGGATCCCGGTGTGGTGCCGTGTTGTCATCGGTCCGCGCGAGCCAGGCGAATGCAGGTGAGCCGCGCGCCCTCAATTGCACGTGACCTTCCGGCCTTTGGACAGGGAATAATAATGAGTTCGTCGCAGCAGCTGCAGGCGACGGCGGTGGTCACCGGAGCCAGCCGCGGTTTCGGATCGGCGATCGCGACGCCCCGATGTATCGTTCAATGCGATCGGAATTTCACCACAGGGACTGCAGGGAATTCCGCTCACCGACCTGCCGGTCGAGGATTTCATGCGGCCGATCGCAACCTATGCCCAGGCTCATTTCGTGACTGCGAAATCCGCGGCGCGGCATATGCTCCCACGGCGTTCGGGGGTGATCATGATGTACACACCCGAACCGGCCCGCTTGCTCTTGCCCCTGGTGGGCGGCATGAGTGTCGGCTGGGCGGCGCTGGAGGGTCTCACCGTGCACTCTCCGCCGAATGGGCACAGCACGTGGTTCGTGCGATCTGCCTGCGCACCACAGGCATGGTGGAGACGCCAGTTATCGACGTCGGGTACGGGCTGCACGCCGATGCGTTGGGTATTACGAAGGACCAATTCACTGAAGTCGCGAGTGCTATGAGCCACCGCAAGCGCCCAACCACGCTGGCTGAACTCACGGAAGTGGCGGTATTCCTCGCCTCCGACCGGGCATCAGTGATGACTGGAACCGTCGCCAATCTGACCGGCGGAATCATCGTCGACTGACCACGACAAGCCCCAGCCGCCGCACACCACACCGGCGGTCGGGGCACCCCAAACAGAGGAGCAAGCAATGAACGAACTACTCGCGACCGTGGTCGCCGCGCACGGTGGCTTGGACCGGTGGAATCGGATCCGGGCGATCCGGGTCGGGGCAGCCATCACCGGGGCCTTCTGGCAGATCAAGGGCAAGGGTGACGCGCTAACAAACATTCGCTTCGAGGTCGACACCACACGGGAGCCTTTCGAAACCGCGGACGTCGATCAACTCCTCGCGGTATTGACCGAAGAAGCACGATGGGAAATGCCGCCGATCGCGACCTGGTTCGAAGGCCGCGAAACCATCGTCGCCTTCCTGACCAGACAGATGCGGATGATCGGGCCAGCCGAACTGGTCGCTACCTCCGCTAACGGACGGCCCGCCTTCGCGGTATACGCCCGCGGCCACGACGGCGCGCAGCACCCACACACACTGCAGGTATTGACAATCACCGCCGAGGGCGTCTGCAGGATCGTCACGTTTCACGGCTCCGGGCTGTTTCCGCTGTTCGGACTCTGACGAGGCGACAGCATGTACGGACAAGACGACATCGCCCAGCACGACGCCAGGCTGCACGCACAGCTGCGGCTGTTCTGCCATGTCATGCTCGGTTCAGCCGACGCCGCCGACCGCATGATTCAACAGATCTACCGTCGGGCACTCGATCACCACGACGAGCAAGAGAATTGGCCATCGGAACGCGTTCAACTGTTCCGTATTGCGGCCGACCTGTGCGGGATCCGCCGACAGGGCCGCAACAGATACGGCCCGGGCGACGACATCTGCGATGAATAGCTCACGGCCGGGGCCCTGCCTTCGGTGACGATCTTCAATCGGGCCTCGGCGCGGGTGCGAAACCAGTGCGGGTGGACGAACTCGACTTTCAGGGTGGAGTTGAACGCCTCGGCGGGCCTTTTGCCCAGGGCCGATCCGACCACGCCCATCGATTGCACGACGCCCATGGCGCGGCAGAGCCGGTTGAACCGCCGCGGCGGTGTATTCGCTGCATCTATCGGAGAGGAAGATCACTCCGTTGATGTCCCCGCCGCGGATGGTCGCAGCCATTCGCAGTGCGGCACAGATTAATTCGGCATCGTGATGGGCGCTGGTGCGTAACCGAGCAGGCGGCCGGAGAACCGTTCTTCCGCCGACTCCAGATACAGTTTTCCCTCCTCGGTCGGTATTTCGGTCACATCTGCGCACCACAGCACCTTCGGTGCGACGGCAGTGAATTGTCGGCGCACCAGATCCGGCGACACTGCCCGTTTCCCGGGTCTGGTCAGGCTGTGTCTACGTTTGATTTCCCTTGCAGCCCAACCGCTTTCGGACATGATCTGCGCGATGTGTTGTCGGACAACCGCCAGCCGTTCTCACGCAGCTCGTCGCCGATGCGGGTACTGCTGTAGGTTTTGCCCGAGGCATCGAAGATGATGCCGATCGCCTCGGTCAGCTGGGGCACGCCGCTGCTGTCGCGTTGTCGGCGGCCGATCGTGTCACTTATAGAACCAGGACTCGGACACATCGAGAGCGCGGCAGCAAAAGGCGTGCGGCACACCGTGTTCGGTCCTCTGGGAGGCGATGAACCGGGCCACGCTCACTTGGTCGCCTCCTTCACCCACAGGACCACCGATCGCTTGACCACATCGCGCTCCATCGTCAGCTGTTGTGCCAGCTCGGCGTTCTCGCGCCGCAACCGCAACCACTCCTCATGCTCGGACTTACTCAACCGGTCACCGGCGACCATCACGCTGCTGCCGGTCCCGCGCCATCCAAGTCGTCAGCATCCCCTCATTGATCCCCAGCTCACGAGCAACTTGCGCGACCGGGAGCCCCGTCTCCCGCAGATCCGGACCGCTCACTCACGGAAAGTCCGCATCTGTCGGCTGCCAGGAGGAAGGGTTCTGGCGCAGGAACCGTGATGGCGCTGGTTGGAGTGTTGCCGTCCCGCCCTGCTGCTGGTACTAATGACACCGGTGCGCTGGTGATCTTGTCCGAAAGTTGTTGCCGCACTTGGTTCCTGTGGTGATCAGTGATATCCAGAGCGACGGCGACGGGGTCGTCGTAGAGGCTGTTGTTGCCACGCCGATGGCCCAGTGTCCCGCGTGTGGAACAGTGTCCGGGCGTGTGCATTCCCGCTATCGGCGTCGGTTGGCCGATGCAGCGGTCGCTGGGCGGACGATGGTGCTGTCGCTGGTCGTGCGGCGTTTCTTCTGCCGGAATAATGAGTGTGCGGCAAAGACTTTCGCCGAACAGGTAGATGGCCTCACCATCAAGCGGTCACGCCGGACCAATCAGCTGACCTCGATGCTGACCTTGATCGGGCTGGCCCTGGCCGGACGCGCCGGTGCACGCCTGGCCCGACGGCTGGGGTTATCGGCCAGCCGCGACACTCTGCTGCGGCTGGTCCGTGGAATACCCGATCCGCCGGTCAGCGCGGTAAAAGTCCTGGGTGTTGACGATTTCGCTGTCAGACGCGGCCGCAGGTACGGCACCGTGCTGCTGGATATGGCCACGCATCGCCCGATCGATGTCCTCGACGATAGGGAGGCCGACACCTTGGCGGCGTGGCTGTCGGCGCATCCAGGGATCGAGATCATTACTTGAGACCGTGCCGGAGCCTATGCCGAGGGTGCCAGACGCGGTGCGCCGCAGGCCATTCAATGTGCCGATCGCTGGCATATCTGGCAGAACCTCGGCCAGGCGGTGGAGAAGACCGTCATCGCGCACCGTGAATGTGTGCGCGAATCATTCACTGCAACAGCAAATTCCCGACACCAACAATCTCACCCTGCCCGACCGGGCAGCGTCGATGCCGCCGATTCGATGGCGAAGGTAGATGTCTGCGAGGTGCGGGATCGGTTCGCGCAGTTGCGGGCCCGCACCATCGAGCGTTACGACGCGGTGCAACGGTTGCGCGGTCAGAGCATGGGCCTGCGCACGATCGCGAAAGAGCTTGGCATCGATCGGAAAACAGCGCGGCGGTTGGCTACCGCGTCCGATCCAGAAGATGTGATCGCCGCTGCCACCTCTCGGGCGGCGCTGCTGGACGACTTCGTTCCGCACCTGCTCACAAGCTGGAACGCGGGATGCACCGATGTCGCGGTCCTCACCCAGGAAGCTTTGCCAGCTCGGTTATCGGGGCAGCCAGCGCACCGTCTACCGCTACTTGCAGCCCTACCACGCTGGCCGGAAGAAGAGCCAGATAGCCGCTGTCTCGGCGGCGGTGCCGAAGATCCGCGCCGTGACCGCGTGAATCATGCGAGATCCGGACACTCTCGCCAGCGATGACGCTCAGCATCTCGCCAGGATTCTGGTCGGCTGCCCGGAACTGGAGGCTACCCGCGGCCATGTCGGGGCGTTCGCTGTCATGATGCGCGACCTGCGCGGTGAACGCCTTCCCGAGTGGATAGCGCAGGTCCGTGCCGATAACCTGCCAGCGCTGCACTCGTTCGTCACCGGTCTCGAACACGACTTCGCCGCGGTCACCGCTGGGCTGACACTTCCATGGAGCAACGGCCCTGTTGAGGGCACCGTTAATAAACTGAAGTACCACAAGCGCCAGTGCTTTGGTCGGGCCAAACTGGATCTTCTGCGCAAACGCCTGCTACTCAGCCACGCGACCGTCGATCAGCGCCCGCCAATGAAGTGATCACGGTTCCTACGCCAGAACCCGCTAGGTTGGCAACATCCGGCGCTGTCCGCTGACGACCTCTGTCTGCGGGCGGCCGCGCAGCATGCCCGCCAGCTCGGCCAAGCTCACGGTTGGAGCCCGTCGACGACTCTTTGCGTTCTCGACGGACTGGTCGCTGTTCTGGAGGGGCGGCCCGCCGGCGAACGGGTGCCGCTCAGCGAGGCCCGGTGCTGCCGGCACCGGCGGGTGTCACGTCCACGCCTTATCGAAGTCCTTGCCAACCTCGAGCTGCTCGAGGACGATTCGACAGCCTCGATCCGATCCTGGATCCACTGCGCGACAACTAATCTCACGCCGGGATTCGCCGAACAGGCCCAACGCTGGCTGACGGTGCTGCTCGACGGAGACGCCCGCGCTTGGCGCGCTCGACCGCCACCCTCTACGTCTACCTCGGTTGCGTCCGGTCATTTCTCCAACAGTGGGCCACCCGTTACGACCACCTGCGGGTGACCCGTACTGACATCACCGCCGCGCTCAAACCGTTGACCGGCTCGCAACGCTTCAACGCCACCAACGCGCTGCGATCACTGTTCCGGTTCGCCAAGAAACGCGGCCTCATCTTCTCCAGCCCGACCACCGGGCTCAAAACCCGCCCCGCCGACTTTCCCCTGCTGCCGATGACCGACGAGGAGATCCACGCCGTCGAGCAACTCACCAGCGACCCTGTCTGGCGGGTCATCGTCGCGCTGGCCGCCGAGAACGCCGCCCGCACCGGGGTCATCCGGAGCCTGAAACTAACCTATGTCGATCTGGCCAACCGGCGCATCACCCTCGCCGGCCGCCGTCAACGCCTCGGCGACCTCGGTCACCACACCATCCGCCGCTGGCTCGTCCACCGCCGCACCACCTGGCCGACCACCGTGAACCCGCACCTGTTGGTCTGCTCGAGGACGGTCCACGGCACCACACCGATCAGCCAGAGGTCGGTAAGCCTTCGCATGCAGCCCTGCGGCTGCACCGTCGATCGGATCCGCCGCGACCGCATCCTTCACGAGGCCCTCGCCACCGGCCCCGACCCGCTGCACCCGACCCTGGTCTTCGGCATCTGCCATAACACCGCCGCCAGTTACGCGGCCGTCGCCGAGCACGTGCTCGGCGACGAACTCGAACACCCATCAGCTGACCGAGCCCCACCGACGACGCCAGACTTCACCGCAACTCACCGCGATACCCGGTCCCACACTCGAAAATGCCGTGGGTTCCAACTGAAATGACTTCAGTCAGCGTGAACCGACGGGAGACCCACATCTTCCTCATGTGTCAACATTGAAAAGCGGGCCTCCTTCGAACGAAAGAGCTGGTCAGGTATGCTAACAACCAGCATCGAAGGAGGTCCGCCCTTCGCGGCGGAGCCACACGGGACAAATGGAGAATTTCGGTGAGCGTCAGTGCGGAAGTTCAGCGAGCGCGGTCACCGCCACCGCGACATGAAATCACCTACCGGCCAACCCCGTTCGCCGAATCAGATCCTTAGTACTCCAGCCGCACTTAGTTATGTGATCGGTGTCGTCGCTGGTAGTGGGCTTGCCGTGCCCGGTATTGGTGGCGTCGCCGCCAGATGGACCACTTC
>NZ_JBIAFV010000043.1:0-18291 GCF_042869435.1 Nocardia sp. NPDC006982
GCAGCCAACCCAATCACCAATCACCATGCGCCGCAGCCTGAACCAAAAACCCGACATCTCCGCTGGTCAAGCCATTGTCGTTGTTTTTCGCGCGAGTTCTACCGGGACCCCAGGAGTTGCGGTCACCCCGGTTTCACCGGGATGCGGCGCCCGGCAGCCACGCGTAATTGGCTGTGCGCGAACCATATTTCGCGTACCGGTTGATCCATTCCTTGCTGAACGCGGCAAGCCGTCCGGAGTTGTGGAAGTTGAGCGGAGCGTCGTCGCGTCGCGAAGCCTGGATGAGCCCGTCGCGGCGTCCGAGGCTCAGCGCTTGACCGACGTATCCCATGGAGTAGCGTTTCGGCATTTGCCCGGAGATCAATCGTGCCAGAGTCGTGGCCGCGTGCGCGCCCTGCGGAGTGGCTGTCGCACAAGCGAATCGAGCGTTCGGCACTGCTGCGCAATCACCGACCACGAAGATCCTCGTCATCGGCCAGCTCACCCAGATACAACGCCAACCACGCGAACGCCTCCGGCGAGGCCGGGCACGCCTGCTTGACCCCGCCGAGCCCCTTGGTCGCCACGAAGATCCGGCCCTCGCCCGGATACGCATCCGACACCGTCATGCCGAGCAGTTCGGCTGCCCGAGCACCGCTGGACAGAAACATGCTGAACAACGCCCGATCCCGATTGCAGTCCAGCTCCCCGAACAACTCGTCGAGGACCACGTCGGGAACCGCGCGCGGCTCCCGCTGCGGCTGCTACTGCCGGTAAAGCCCCCGGCGGTGCAGCAGGAAGGACTCCAACGGGTTGTGGTGAGCATCGAGACGACGACCGTTGCGCGACTGCGGCGGAACCGGCGACACCACCGGCCCGGTGCCCGCATGCACGTGGAAGTCGTAGAACACCGCCAGAACCGAGAGTGCGTGGTTGATCGTCGCGGGCGCGTATCCCTCGGCCAGATACTGCTTGCCTGTCCGTGCGTTCACCGAACCCGCCGCCGGAGCATCCGGGCGCCGGCGATCCCGAGCTGGGTTCCGCGTCGACCGCAGCCACAACACGAAATCCCGCACGTCACCGCGCTCGGCTCGATCCCACGCAACCTGCACCGCGGCCAAGAACCGCCACCACCGCAGCAGGTCGTAACCGTAGGAACGGCACGAAGCCACGCTACTGCCGCAGGCGACCAGGTCACGAAGAAACTCGTTGACCGACTCCACCGGGGTGCCCGAGCCGTCGGTCACCCCCCACGGCAACGTCGTATCGCAGGTCGCGACTACCCGCCCTATCCGAGCCACCTCAAGACCCGCGACCTCCGGCCGCGCTGAATGCTGATCCACCGAACCTCCGAATCACCGAACCAATTCGGAGGCCACAGTTCTCGCTCACACCGCCGATCTCATGGAAGACACGCCGTTAGTGCGGTCAATAGGTCGGTGGACGGCTTTGCCGGAGAACGACATGCGAAAGCAGAACAGGTAGCAGATGACCAGCTCACCGCGCAGGCGGATGGTGATGTCGCCGAAGTCGACCTCGGCTTCCTCACCAGGACGATGGGTTTGGGGAATGAACACCTTCGCCCGGTCGCCGCGAGGATCTCGGGTCGGCGTTTGCGCACGTAGCGCCCCACCACCGGATACGACACATCGCTCATGCCGTGCTCGTCGATCAACCGCTGATAGATCCGGGTCAACGTGTGCCGCTGCTTGCGCGGGGCATCGAACTTCGCGACCAGGATCGCGTCGATGATCGGCTTGAACGGCTCCAGCTTCGATCCACGCGGGTTTATTCCTTGCGCTCGGCCGGCCACGCCGATGCCAGCGCTTGCTTCACTGTCCGGTACCCCACCCCGTACTTACGCTGGATCTGCCGGTTCGACAAGCCATCACGCGCGTCACGGCGTATCGCGGCGATCAACTCGGCCCGCGACACGATCGCCATAGGCGACTCGCTCATCCGAGCGCCGTCCGCTCAGACCGGACAGCCTCAGCGGTGAAGCACGCTCATCCTGCCACCGCAACCACACCCGTGGTGTCGAAATTCGCGACCACAAACATCCACCACCGAGCAGGTAGTGTCGAGATTCGCGATCAGACGGTGCCCAGGTTCGCGATCAGAACCACGTTGCAGACGGTCGAATCTCCTAGCGGCACAACCGAAGCTGGACAGACAATGAGTTATCGTCGGTGTAGATGATCAGTTCTCGGCCACTGAGACTGCCGCCGAACATGCTCGTGCACATCGGAATCGACACGCTCGCGCCGCTCCGCGCGACCACGTGGATCCAGAGCAGCGGCGGCGATACCAAGCAACACCAGCACGACGATGACGCCCACGATAGATCCGCCGATCAACAACAACCGTTTCCTATTCCCTCGACAGATGCGCGGCGCGAACACCGCCACCGATGATCTGATAGTCCTTGCGGCACAAATACTTTCATGCCAGACATTCATAACCAACCCGCCGCCAGCGCGGCCCAGCCAGTCGAGCTCGACTACCACGGGCCTCGTAGATCGTCACAGCCCCCGAGCTGCAAAGTGAGTAGAGACTCCCGAAACCGTCCCGGGGAGCGCGGCGGCCCGATGGAACCACTCCGCAACCTCATGACCGGCGCGGACCTGGCTGTGACGTGAAATGTGTTGTTGCGCGCTGGTTTCAGCCGATCCTGTCGCACGCCCTGGCTGCTCGCGGCAACCGTGTATCGGTTAGGCTCGACGCTTATCAGCCATCCCCCCGGCTGATAGATGCTCGCGGCCACCGACCCTCCCCGTTACCTTGTTCGCGGTCCCGGACTCGGGACCACGGTCGCCAGGCCCGGTATGACTTCTTGCCCCTGTCGTTCGCATGATCCGGGGGGTGGTGTCGCCGGGTGCTGGTGGCGTCGACGAACCGCTGATAGGGACAGGGCTGCTCGTAGGTCTTTTCGTAACGTGGGTGCCGGGCGTCGACGCTGGATCGGCGACCGTCCGAAGCGTTTCGATGCGATGAGGAAAACCGAAGTGACACAGGCATATGCCGTGTTCTGCGGCATCGATGTGGGAAAAGGCGAACACCACGCCGTCGGTCTCGACAGACCGGCAAGCGGTTGTTCGACAAGGCACTGCCCAACGACGAGGCACGCCTACGCGCGGTGTTCCACCACCTCGCCGCCCACGGCCCGGTGCTGATCGTGGTCGATCAACCCAACACAATCGGGGCGCTACCGGTCACCGTGGCCCGCGCCTGCGGCCACGACGTGGCCTATCTGCCGGGCTTGTCGATGGGCCGCATCGCCGATCTGTATCCGGGCCAAGCCAAAACCGACGCCCGCGACGCGCACATCATCGCCGACGCCGCATTGCCGCGCCTCCGGAGGTTCGCGGGTCGAGCGATCAGCGAGGCGCCGGTGTGTGCGGGAAGCCGAATTTCGCGACCAATGTCGGGTCCTGGAAGGCGACCACGCTGGTCACACCGGTGGCGGTGGGTGTCAGTACTGCGACTCCGTACGGGGCCAGCAGGCCGTCCGCATCGCGGTGGTATGCGACAGCGGCGGGTTGGCCGTTGGCTTGGGTGGGCAGCATGTACCAGTCCTCTGGTGAGCCGAGAATGTATTTCTCGAGCTGACGCATGCAGGCCACCCGCCCTGCGTACCAGTTCTTGTACGGCGTCGCTTCCAACGTGGCGTCGGCCCGCAGCACCTGTTCCAGCAAGCTAACGTCGGAGTGCTCGAAGGCGGCGATATAGCCCGCCAAGAGGGTGCGAGCTCGTGCGTCGGTGGGTTCGATCAGATCTTCGGGGGCCGCGTCGAGTTCGGTGAGTCGGGCGCGGGCTCGTTGCAGACCGGTTTTCACCGCTGCCGGTGTGGTGCCGAGCATTTTGGCGGTCTCGACAGCGGTGAAGGCCAGCACCTCCCGCAAGATCAGTATTGCCCGCTGCCGGGTGGGCAGGTATTGCAGACTGGCAACCAGTGCCAGTCGCAGCGATTCGCGGTCGATTACATACGACTCTGGATCGCCCGCCAAGGGCGCGACCAATGCATCCGGCAGTGGCTGCAGCCAGGAAAGCCCGGCGCCTGCCTCGGGGTCCGGCGGCGCATCCGGTCCTTGGTAGGCGCCGCCGAGCCCCGAGGGCAGCACCCGGTGCCGATGCTCGCCCAGGGTGTCCAAGCACACGTTGGTCGCGATGGCATACAGCCAGGTCCGCACTGATGACCGGCCCTCGAACCTCCGATACCCGCGCCAGGCGCGAATATAGGTCTCCTGCACCAGGTCTTCGGCTTCGTGCACTGAACCGACCATACGGTAGCAATGGGCCAACAGCTCACGACGGTACCGCTCGGTGTTGGCGACGAACTGCTTGTTCGACGCGGCGACGCGGTCGGCGTTCCCTACCCTGGCCCCGGTATCGTCAATCTGCCGTGTGCCCGTCATTCGTCATCACTCCTGCCGTTGGCCGGGCTTCGCTTTTCGAAACCATCGTAAGTGTCGACCTGATCGGCAAACGAAAGGTAACTTTGCGCAGGTCAGGCGTTTAGCGGTCCTCGCGCTCAACCTTCGAAAAGCAGCAGGCTCCGCAGCGGCGTGGCTTCCTCGCTACTCCGCGCCGCTGCGGAGGCATGCGGTCAGCGGAATGACGGGCGGCGCAGTTCGGTGGAACCGACATGCGCCGCCAGCCAGCTGTCCAACGGGCGAGACGTTGTCAGGAATTCGACTATTCGGGTCTTCGCATCGGCGGTTGCCAGCCACGGCTCGACCGGCCATTCATGCCAGACGAACAGATCCTTTCTCCGCAGTAGTTCGGCACGAGGATGGTCGGCGGGATACCCGGACGGGATCCGCACGAGCTGGTTGCCCGGCTCGAGTTCGATGCCGCTGTTGCGTAGCGTCACGACAACCTCTTGCAGGTCTCGGCCCGCCACCTCGTCGGCGACGCGGGCACGGAATCGTTTCAGTTGGTCCGGCGCCATGGTTTGCCATCCCGCTCCCACCGCGAGGCCCCGCGACGATATCTGGATGATGCCGCCGTTGTGCAGCGCCGCACAGGCCGCGGTTTTGTAGGGTGTCTTGTCTACGCTGAACCTGGTGTCGCGGCGTGGACGATAAATCCGGCCCGGCCCGAGATCCTCGATCTCAGCGAGTAGTTGCTCCAGCGGGCCAAGGACTTCGGACTGGTAGGTAGTCAGGTGGGCCGACCAATAGGTTGTCGAGTTGTTTTGCTCGAGCCCCGCGTAGAACGCCACTGCTGCTGCTGTCCAGCCCGCGAAAGCCATGGTTTCTCCTGGATCCACCGGCCGTTAGGCGTACGAGACGGCATATTTGATCACGACGACGCCGGATTTCCGGGCGTGGCTTTCTCGCAAGGTCAGCCCAGCCCGCTCTGGCACGGTGAACTCACTGCCCGAGGAGTTCACCGTCACCGGATGCACCGAGAGCATGATCTCATCGAGCAGATTGTGTTCCAGCAGTGCGCGGCTGAGCTGGCCGTGGCCGTACAGCGTCAGATCGCCGTCACCGTCGGCTTTCAGCTTTGCGACCGTCTCCGGCAGGCTTGTCGTGACCAGTTGGGAGTTGGACCACACCGGCTGCTTCAGTGTCGAGGAGAAGACGTACTTGGTTATCCCGTTGATCGCGTCAGCGAACTCTCCTTCGGCGTTCGCCCATTGAGCGGCGAGTGCGAGATAGGTGTTTCGGCCCATCAGCATGCCGTCGCTGCGGCCGAGTTGTTTCAGCGCCTCCTGCTGACTCTCCTCGTTGAAATACGGCATCGCCCACGAACCAGGGTCGGCGACTACGCCGTCGAGCGAGATCAGGGTGGATTCGAATACTTTTCGCATTGCGTGTTCTTTCAGTGTGGTTGTGGTAGACGATCGGTTCAGGGGTGAATGAACTCTTTGGCGAAGTCGCGAATCGCGTCCGGGTCGAGGGAGTTGTGAAAGCTGATCAGGAGCTCGTCGACGCCCGCGGCTTCGTAGGCGGCGATCCGGTCACCGACGGTGTCGAGGGTGCCGATGAGTCCATAGTCGGCCAGCTCACCCGGAAAGACCATCGGTGCCCACGGCGGGACTTGTGCACGGGCTTCTGCATCGGTGTCGGCGATGATGCAATAGCTGGAGGAGGTGCGGGTGATGCTGTTGTAGTCGCGGCCGAGCGCCGCGCAGTGGTTTTCGAGGACGCTGTATTTGTGCAGCAGCTCGTCCGGCGACACCTGGACGTTGCATGCGTCGGCGTGCTTGGCGACCAGTTTCAAGGTGACCTTCTCGCCGGCGCCCGCGATCAGCATTGGGATGTGCGGCTGCTGAACACCTTTGGGGTTGTTGAGCGCATTGCGCACCTGGTAGTGCTTGCCGTCGAAGGTGGTTTCCGGCTGGGTCCACAGTGAGCGGATGATGTGGGCGGCTTCGTCGAGTTGCCGTAGCCGGGTAGGGGCGTTGTCGAATTGGTAGCCGTAGGCGGTGTATTCGTCTGCGTACCATCCTGCGCCGATGCCGAAAGTCAGTCTGCCGTGCGAGATGACATCCAGAGTGGATGCCATTTTGGCCTGAAGGGCGGGGTTGCGATAGTTGTTCCCCGTCACCATCTGACCGATCCGGATTCGGCTGGTGTCGCGGGCGAGCGCGGTCAGCGTGGTCCAACTTTCGAAAATGTAGTTCGGGGCGGCCGGGAACGGGACGAAATGATCGGCGACCCACACTGTCTCGTATCCGGATTCGTCGGCCGCCTTTGCCAGAGCGGTGATTTTTTCATAGGCCGCCACCGGATCGGTGTAGCCCGCGAAATCGTGCCCGAGCCCGGTAGGGAGGTAGAGGCTGAATTTCATACTGCCACGGCTTTCAGGTCGAAGAGGATTTCTGTCACCGATACAGACGCCTGCCAGCCCGTCAAAGAAACTTTCCGCAGGTCAAGGCCTGCGATGATCCTTGCCAGTTGCGGGTGCGCGAGGAGGGAGAGCAGAAGCAACCGGCTGCTCAACAGATGGCACCGGGCCGTGGAAAGTGGGCTCTGGCGACGATCACGTGACGTGCGCTGGTCGGAGTGTGGGTAAGTCCCCTGGAGTGGTGGGAATCGGATCGACTGCCCGGCAACCGCTTTCCGGCGTGTCGTGCGTGAGGTCTGGAGGGCTGTCGAAGATGATGTCGGGCGTGGATTTCGCAGTGTATTGATGTGCTCTTGCCGCACTTCGCGGAGGAGGCTGTGGATGGTGTCGACCTGGATGGGGATCTGGTGACGTTCCGGGTGCGGGGGAAGGCAGGTGAGGCGCCCTGCTCGGGCTGCCGATGGCGCTCGTGCCGGGTCCATGCCCGCTACCAGCGGCAACTCGCCGACCTCCCGCTGGGTGGCCGTAGGGTGCGGGTAGTCGTGTGTGTCCGCCGATTCAAGTGCGTCAACCCCGAATGCTCGCAGTCCACGTTCTCCGAGCAGATCGAAGGGTTGACCACACCATTCGCCCGCCGCACCCCGCCATTGACCCAGGCTCTGGTCCGCGTCGCGCTCGCGCTGGCCGGCCGTCCCGGAGCGAGGCTCGCAGCCAGGCTCGCCATGCCATGCTGCCGCGACGTGCTGATCGGTCTCATCCGCGCCCAGCCACTGCCCGCCCCCGGGCGGATCGAAGTGCTCGGTGTCGATGACTTCGCGGTTCGGCGCCGCCGCTCCTACAACACCATCTTGATCAACATAGACAATCATCGGCCCGTGGACGTGCTGCCCGACCGTGACGCCGGCACGCTCGCAGCCTGGCTACGCGAGCACCCCGAAATCCGGACCGTGTGCCGCGACAGAGCGGGGGCCATTGGAGGGCATCCGCTCGGGCGCCCCGCAGGCGATTCAAGTCGCGGACCGATTCCATCTGTGGAAGAACCTGTGCGAGGCGGTGGAGAAGACCGTGTCCGCCCACCATCCCTGTCTGCGTAAAGCCGCTGCGGCCCAAGCCATCCCGGGCGAACCGGAGCCTTCCGCGCCCGCGCCCGGGCCCGCGGCCGAGCTCATCGCCGCGCCCCAGCGCAGCTACCGGCTGGCCGAGCGGACCTGGGAGCGATACACCGCGGTACAGCAGTGCCTCGCCCGTGGACTGTCCCGCTCGGCCATCTCACGGGAGTTGAACCTCGACCGTCAGACAGTGCGCCGGTTCGCCAACGCCACCTGCGTGGAGGAACTGCTCGGCAGGGCCGAGCACCGCCTCACCAAGCTCGACCCCTACATCGACCTGGTCAACCGGCGTTGGAACGAGGGCGTGACGAACGCGCAGACCATCACCTGCGAACTACGGACTCTGGGATTCACCGGAGACGTCCAGACGGTGCGCCGCTACCTCAAGCCCTTCCGGATGCCTGGCACCAGCCGCTGCCGCCCGGACCCACATCGGCGCAAGCCCACCCCCACCGCTGCGGCAGTGCCGAAGCCACGCAAGATCAGCAGGGCGCTACTCACCCATCCCGACCGTTTGACCGAGCAGGACACACTGATCGTGAAGAACGCAACCACCGAATGCGTCCATCTGGAACACCTCCAGCAGCACGTCCGCACCTTCGCCAAGATCATGACCCAACGGCGCGGCCTCGAACTACCCGCCTGGCTCGACGCCGTCGGAGCCGATGACCTACCCGAACTGCACAGCCTCGCAATCGGTATGCGCCGCGACCTGACTGCCGTCATCAACGGGCTCACCACCGAACACAGCCCCGGCGCTGTCGAAGGCAACGTCACGCGCGTGAAACGACTCAAGCGCGACGGCTACGGCCGGGCGAACTTCGATCTCCTCAGAGCACAGATACTTCTCGCCGCCTGAACGGCCGTCACGTTATCGTCGCCAGAGCCAGATTCGGTGAGCGCAGTCACTCCGTAGTCACAGGTGATGCCGCCCAGACATGAGGCGCGTTCCTCGATCGCACGGAACTTCCATTTGCTGCTGTGGCGGTACAGTTCGCCGAACACCATGGCTGTCTCTGTGGAGGCGTCCTCCGTGCGATCGTAGCGGCCCAGCTCGGCGCCATTGACGCGATCGATCACCTGGATGTAGGCGTTGTGGACCTGTCCGAAGGATTGACCGCTGGAGCCGGCCTCGGGCTCGCGCCATTGATCGGCTGGTGGGTTGTTCAGCCACTCGGTGTCGGGATTCACGAACATAGTGAACTCGGGCGATGCATTCTGCGCCGGTCTTGAGTACGCCAATATCGTTATCCGATTCGACACGACGATGCCCTCGTACAGCAGCCAGCATCCCTGGTCGACTTCGGCGAGCACATACTGCCGGAAACCGATCTCATTGTGGGCCGGGACATTCTGAACGGCTCGACACGATCAACGCGCAGACCATCAATTACGCAGGGTTCCACGCAATCGCGAGCAAGGCCGGAATATCCCGAACCGGTGCCGATTACGGCCAGCCAGCACTTGGCACGTCGACGCGTACCGCTAGCACTACGCCGCTGCCGGGGGTGACCATCTCCGCCTCGGTCATGCCGCGCCATTCTGCGGCCACGATGAACAGGGTGCGGCCGTCGGATCCGCCCAGGGCGCAGGCGAATCCGCCGCGATCCAGGTCGATGGTCTGCAGTACCTTGCCACCCTCGGCGACCCGCGCGCACCGGCGATTGGGGACGTCGGCATACCAGACTGTATTGTCCTGATCGATGCATATGCCGTCAGGTACCCCGGTTTCGAGATCCGCCCACACCCGGCGATTCGACAGGCCGCCGTCTGGGTCGATATCGAAGCCCACCAGGCATTTTCGGTAGGAATCCGCCACGATCAGGGTGGAGTTGTCGGCTGTCACCGCCATACCGTTCGGGAAGGCAATATCGTCCGCGACGGGCCGGGCGAAACCGCCCGCGCCCACCAGCGTCAGTCCACCGGGTGCGAAGTCCTCACCGCTCATCGGGTTGAACCCGGCTCCGTTCACGTAGGTGTTGCCGCGCCCGTCGATGACGATGTCGTTCCAACCCGGTCGCGTGAGCTCCGCGTACGGCCAGAGACTTCCGTCCGGATGTAGCCGAAGCAGTTGCCCGCGTGGCGAATCCACGATGATCAGCGTGCCGTCGGGATGCCAGGCGGTGCACAGCGGGAGCGAATCCAACGACACGACGATCTCGCATCGCCCGGCAAGGTCAACGGCCAGCACCTCCCCGGCCGACCAGTCCGAGAAGTACAGCCGATCCCCATGCCAGCGTGGTGATTCGACCAGCCCGCGCCCGCCGACCAGGGTCTCGATCTCGTTCATCCGAAGTCCCGCCTTCCGCCGTGTTCAGGAATCACGCCACCATGACAGATATTCAAAAACTATTGCTCGCATTGGGGTAATGTCCACCCGCCCTCACGTGTCAGATCAGCTCTGAACGCCGACGGAGGTGTCAGTCCCAATGCGCGAGTGGTGTCCCCAGGCGCTGACGCTGTCGTACTTGACGACCTCCCAGTCATCGTCCACCTCGATGCCGCCGACTCCGAACTCGAACTGGAATCCGGCCGGACTCACGCTGTAGAAGCTGAACATCCGGTCGTTGGGGTGCTTGCCGAGGTCGCGCGTGATCGGTACATCGGCTGCCACTGCGCGATCGAACGCGTGGCCAACGTTATCCTCGGAAACGGTCTCGATCATGATGTGATCGAGGGTCTTGGGCCACTCCGGGAGCGGAACGAAAACCTGCGCCAAGGTGTGGTGCCTGCCGTTGCAGTGGTAGAAGTTGGCGCGGATCTGCAGCCCCTTCATGTTCGATTCCATGTAGTCCGACAGCGCCATGCCCAGGCCCGCGGTGGCGAAGTGCTCTGCGGCCTCGAAGTCCTTCTTAGTTCCCGCAATCGCGAAGACCGCGTGCCCGAGTCCGAGCCCTCCGGTGACGAATCCGCCGGGGACAAGCTCAGAGGAGAATGGCGTTGCGGCCTCGGCGAGGCCGTGTGCGATCTCGACTCGTGTTCCCCACGGTGCGGTGGTGTGTGCGAGTTCGTGCACTCGGCGAGCCTTCTTCTCCTCGTCGGTGCCCAGCGTCACCGGATAGCCCGCTTCTTCGAGTCGGTGCAACACAGTATCGTAGGCCGCGCGATCGGTCGCGACGAATCCCGCGTACGCGATGTCGTCGTTCGGGCCATTGTGCACGATGATGCGCTGCGACCTGCTGTCCATCCGGTAAGTCGGGACGCCATCGACGGCCTGTTCGCCCGGCATTAGCCCAAGGATCCCCCGCAAATACTTATCGAATGCCGACTGGTCGGACACCTCGACACCGACATAGCCCAGCTCCAGTGATCGGTCCACCGTATGACTCCTTTGATGACTCGTTCCAGGATCCAGTGAGTACGGTCACAGGCTCCAATTTCTGTGGACAGTATCTGCCCGTAGTTGCGGATATCGCAAGGCCTTTGGGGAGATTCCTTGACTCAACCGCCATGAACTGCATACAGTTTGTTTCCATGGAAGCGAAGGTGAGTTTTGACACTCGATGTGGGTGGAGCGAATGACCCGGGGACAACCGAGCGTCGGCTCCAGCCATGTCCGCGAACCATCCCGAGCTCCCGTCCGCGACCAAGACTTCGCCGGGCGCCAGTCCGCCAGCCAGCGGCCGTAGTGCAAATGAACAGAAAGTGGAACGAATGCGTGTACTGACCTACGACACCGGCCATGGTCCGGGTGCGGCTCTGCAACTCAAGACGGATACCGATCTCATCGATGCCTCCGCGCTCGCCGGGTTGGCCGGGCTTAGCAGGCACGTCCTTCGCGATGCGAAGGATGTTCTCGGTCTTGGTCAAGACGCCGTGATACGCCTTGCGGACAGTGCAACCCAGAACGAGGAGCAACTGCGGGAGCAAGGGCTGGTATATCCGCGCGACGGCGTGCGTCTGCACGCACCGGTACTGAACCCGGAGAAGCTCATCTGCGTCGGCCTGAACTACTACGACCACGCGGCCGAAGCAGGCCGGGATGCACCGAAAGAGCCGATGTTCTTTGGCAAGTTCGCCAACTCGCTGATCGGTGACGGTGCTGCGATCGTGCCTCCCGCGATCACCGACCAAATCGACTACGAGGCCGAGTTGGCGGTCGTGATCGGCAAGCCCGGCAAGAACATCAGCGCCGAGCGCGCATTGGAGCACGTGGCCGGCGTGATGCCGTTCAACGACGTCAGTGCTCGCGATCTGCAACTGGCCAGCCCTCTATGGACGGGTGGGAAGGCAATTGACACCTTTGGTCCTGCCGGCCCCGCACTTGTTCTACTCGACGAGATCGCCGACGTGCAGGACCTGCCGGTAATTGGGCGGGTCAACGGGCAAGTCGTGCAGCAGTCCAACACCGGTTCGATGATCTTCCCGGTTGCCGAGTTGGTGGCATACCTGTCCCGTGTGATGACCCTTGTCCCCGGCGACATCATCGCGACCGGCACTCCTGCCGGGGTGACCTGCGCACATGGTCCCCGGACGTTCTTGCTGCCAGGTGACATTGTCGAGGTCGAGATCGGAGGCGTCGGCGTCCTGGCCAATCCGGTCAGCCGTCCTGAAGGTGGCTCCCAGGAGGTAGAAGATTGACCACGGCACAGCACACTCTCGCCGATCACGATCTGCGCGAACTTCAGGAGCTGATCGCCGAGCACTCATGGTTGCTCGACCACGGGCGCTGGCATCAGCTGGCCGACTTGTATGTCGATGACGGGAGCCTTGCCGTCGGGCCGCGTGTCATTCAAGGCCGGGAAGCTTTCCTGGGCTGGGCGGACCAGCGGGTCACCAACCCCGGTCGGCGCACCCACCACCAGTGCACCAACCTCCGGCTCGCCCGAGCCGCAAACGGCACGGCGGAGGGCACAGTAATGCTGGTACTCCATGTATCGAACGACGCACAACCTGCCGAGATCGAGTTTGTGGGTGAATACCGCGATCGCTATCGGCGAGATGCGCAGGGCCGCTGGCGATTCCAGCATCGCGCGCTCATCTCCATATCCGACCCATTTGAACCGTCCTAACTCAGCAATCAAGAGGCAACGATGCCAAATCGTGTAATTCACGCCGAGCTCGACAAGCTGCCGCAGGAAATCCTCGGCGACGGCATGCTCGTTCGCACAGCGGTGCGCGGCGACGAATCACTGATCACTATCAATTGGATCCATCCCGGACACGGCGAGGTGGCACCGCCAGCTCATTCGCATCCTTTCGATCAGGTCAGCTTCGTCTTCCAGGGCACGCTCGAATTCGAAGTAGACGATCAGAAGTACGTGGTCTCGGCAGGGGAGGTGCTGCAAATCCCCGCCGGCGCGCCGCACACCGCCCGCGTGATCGGGGACGAAGTCGCACTGAACGTCGATGTCTTCGCCCCAGTACGCAAGGACTACCTGCACCTCGTCGAGCATCAAGCCGACGCGTTCCCCGCCGAGGCACAGGAGCGTGCGCGGTGACCGAAGCTGCAACCCCACGCCTTACTCGAGTCCCCTCGGACGTCGGCGATGACTTCTACGACCTGGCCATCGTCGGATACGGTCCGGCTGGCGTCGCAGCTGCGAACCTCGCCGGACAACGCGGCTTGCGGACGATCGTCATCGAGCGCACGCTGACATGTTCCCACGGCAGCGGGCCATCTCGATCGACGCCGAAGCCCTCGGATCATCCGAAACATAGGACTCTACGACGAAGTCACCGCCCGGATGCACCGCGGCGTGACCCTCGAATTCGCAGGTCTCAACTGCAAGCCATTTCTCACCATACTTCCGTTTCTGACCGAAGACTGTGGTGAGGCGCATGCAGCGGCGTGGCACCGACGTCGAGCGGCAGGTCCTTTCCCACGCGGTGCTGTGGCATTGCGAGGACCGGGTAGTGCGCAACGGTCGCGAAACAATCGTCTTCTGTCCCTTTCCGAACCGAAGCCTCCCGGAGAGGCCGGGCGACGGGACGGCCCGTCCTGAATAGACGAGAAAGAGAGAGTGCCGATGAACACGTCAGCGCGACGCGCGCGCCGACGAGTGACGACGTGGATCCCTGCTGCCGCAGCGCAGGACACCAGTCGGCTGTCGGAGTTCATGCGGTGGGTCGGCGAGCACCGCGGCGTCGATGTGCACACCTACCGCGATGTCCACCGCTGGTCGATCGACCGGTTGTCGGACTTCTGGGACAGCGTCCGAGAGCACTTCGACGTCATCGGTACTGGGTTCGACACCCCCGCGCTCGCGGAGGAGCGGATGCCGGGGGCGCTCTGGTACCCGAGAGCACGGTTGAACTTCGCCGAGAACGTGCTGCGGCACGCCAGGAACGCGGCTCTCGCCGACACAGCAGCCGTCATCACGGTCCATGAGGACGACTCGAGCGCCGCGTTGACATGGCACGAACTCGAAGCGTCCGTCGCCTCCTTCGCCGCTCGACTCCGGTCCTACGGCGTCGAGGCCGGGGACCGGGTGGCCGCCGTGCTGCCGAACGTCCCAGAGGCACTGATCGGCATGCTCGCGGCAGCCAGCATCGGGGCTGTGTGGACGATCAACTCCCCGGAGTTTTCGCCCGCAGCGACCGCACGGCGCCTGGCCCAGCTGGAGCCGAAGGTGTTCATCGCCGTCGATGGCTACCGCTTCAACGGCAAGGACTTCGGATACCTCGAGCAGGTGACGGAGATCGAGTCCGCACTGCCGTCCCTCGAGCGGACGATCCTCCTCCGCTCGCTCCGGCCGCAGGCCGACGCCGGTCTGATGACGGCGGGCACGAGGGGCGCGGGGACCCGCCGCGACGACTTCGCGAGTGCGATCGCCGTGCCTGCAGAGGCCGAGTACGTGCGCCTCCCATTCGACCACCCGCTCTGGGTCCTGTTCTCCTCGGGGACGACCGGAGCACCGAAGGGCATCGTGCACGGGCATGGAGGCATCCTCCTCGAGGCATTGAAAGGATGCGGGCTGAACCTCGATATGGGCCGCGGCGATCTCTACTACGTGGGGGCCAACACGTCCTGGATGGTCTGGAACACCCTTGTCAACACCCTCGCGACCGGTGCGGCCATCGTCACGTACTCGGGTTCGCCGACCTTCGGTCGTGCCGACCGGCAGTTCCAGATCATCGCGCAGACAGGCACGACCATGTTCGCCACGGGCGCAGCATACCTGCAGCTCGTCGAACGCTCCGGTCTCGAGCCCGGCATGGAATGGGACCTTACGCGGATGAGGAGCATCCTCTCGACCGGTTCTCCACTGCCGGAGACCACTTGGGCGTGGGTGCACGAGCACGTCAAGCACGACGTCCATCTCGGTTCGGACAGCGGAGGGACCGACATCTGCTCGGGATTCGTCGGATCCAACCCGCTCGAGCCAGTTCACCTCGGCGAGACGCAGGGGCCGCAACTGGGAGTATCGGTACAGGTGTGGAACGAGGACGGTGCGCGCGTCGTGGAGGAGGTCGGCGAGATGGTTATCACACGACCGATGCCCTCCATGCCCGTCCGGTTCTGGGGTGACGACGACGGGGCGAAGTACGCCGGCTCGTACTTCCAGCAGTTCCCTGGTGTCTGGACGCAGGGCGACTGGATCCTCGAGACCGACGATGGCTCGTTCGTGGTGCTCGGGCGCTCGGACGCCACGCTGAACCGTGCGGGAGTGCGCCTGGGCACAGCGGACATCTACGAGGCGTTGCAGCACCTCGCGGAGGTGCGCGACTCCCTGGTGATCGGCGTGGAGCGCCCCGACGGCGGGTACTACATGCCGCTGTTCGTGGTGCTCGAGAACGGGACGCTCCTCGATGCGGAGCTGTCCATGAGGATCGAACACACCATCCGATCCAGAACCAGTCCGCGGCATGTGCCCGACGAGATCCTGCAGGTCGCGGCGATCCCGGTCACGCATGCGGGCAAGAAGATCGAGGTTCCCATCAAGAAGCTGTTCCAGGGCTACGAGCCGAGCCGGGCAATCAACACGAGCTCGCTGGCCAACCCAGAGGCCGTCGAGTGGTTCGTCGATCGTTCGGCCATGTACCGGTCCCGCGTCGATGTTGGAGAAGCAGTGACCGGATCGGGAGAACATGGAGGGCACGGTGCATGACGGAGCGCACTTCGGGCGCGATCCTCGAAGCCGACCTCGCGGGGTTGTTCCTCAGCTGCATCCTGGTGGATGTGGCCATCTCGAGAGCGCGCCGGAGTCGAAGGTGGTTGCCGTGCGCGACCGCTCCATCATCAGTTGAGTCCCTGTCGCCGAGAAGGCCGATAAGACCAATGTCGGCCACCTCGCGGCACCGTTCTCCGATGTAGTGACACTCGCTGTTCATTGCCCGAATTCGCAGTGCAGGTCGGGGAGGAATTGCGACAAGTGGCGCATTTCCTCGCCGCAGTGCATCAGCAGGTCGTGAGCCAGGCCGAGACCGAGAATCACTTCGTCGGGATCGACGGTTGCTCCCCGATCGACGGCCCGGACCGCCTGAGCGAGATCGGGCGGGCGTGCGCAGGCCGCGCAAGTTGAGATAGAAACGGCTGCGCATCTCTGCACCGCCACGGATCGGGCGCACATGGTGGGCCAGCCACCCCAGGTCGATCGGCACCACCGGACTAGTAATGAGGAAGGATCCTCATTAAGGCTTATGCGCACAGATATTCTGCCATTCCCCTCGATATGATGGATTGGTTGCCGAACTAACCTGATTTCTGTACACATATTTCGAAGGTGGTTATGACGAGCACCGTGATCGACAACAGCGGGCCGGATCCGATCGATAGCACCAGGCACGCATACGAGCACGTCCGTCGAGCCATCATGGATGCCGAGCTGAGGCCTGGGCAGATCGTCTCCCAGGTGCGACTCGCCGCCGACCTTAATATCAGTCGCACACCCTTGCGTGAGGCGTTGCGGCGACTTCAGACCGAGGGTCTCCTCGAGGGCGACTTCAACAGGCGCCTTCGTGTTGCGGCGCTGACCGTACTGGACCTCGAACAATTGGCCGCCATGCGGATCTCATTGGAGACGCTGGGAGTACGCGCTTCGGTGCCCTTGCTCGCCGCCTCCGATATCGAGGTCATGGATGACGCTCTGAGGCAGATGGACGCCGCCCTGGCCGCAGACGCCTATTCCGACGACGGCTTCAGGGTGAGTCATCGCGTTTTCCACACGACATTATTCGGCAAAGCTGGTCCGCGGCTGAGAACGCAGCTTGAAGAGTTGTGGGACCATGCCGAACGGTATCGGGTGAGTTACCGCAAAACAGCTACCGACCAGCGGGCCTTCGCTCACATCACGCACATCGCGCACGACGAGCACGCCGCGATCCTTGACGCGGCCCGTCGGCGTGACGTCCAGAAGAGCGGTGAGCTGATCGCCGAACACCTCGCACGGACGGCACTCACCACTATCGCCAAGCTAGACCCTGGGCATGACCCTCATTTAGTGCGAGAAGCGCTCAGTCTCGCCTCATCGTCGGGGAAACCGTGAATTCGAACAAAACGACAATTGAATGAACTGTGTACATCCTGCCGGGGTGAAACTGCGGCGCTTGCCGCCACGCGAGCGCGGCTGGGTCGAGTCCATCCGATCATTGTCGGTGATCGACATGGTGGTGGAAGTCCTCACAGGGAATCGGTCCGTCTCTTGCCCCGCGTCAGGTCGAATTGCTGTGAAGTGGCGGGCTCAACTGAGCTTGACACGCAGGCGAACGCCGCAATGAGTCAGAGAGACACGCCTGCGTGGTCGACTACTGCGGTTTCAGGTGTCATGGATTTGGCGGTGGAGGTGCTGCTCTCGGCTCGTCCGTCGAATGTGAGCTTGGTGGTTCCGTTCCATTGGACCGTGGTGATCGGCCCGCTCGCTTTCCAGGTGACGCCATATCCGGTGGTCGACGGCATGCATTCCATGGTGGCCGTATGGCCGAGTTGCCCGCCGAGAAACAGTTGTCAACGGTCATCGGGAACGGGGTCTGGCCCGAATTTGATTTGCGCCGTGAGGCGCTAGGGATCGAAGGAGGTGGAAGAACTTCTCGCTGGGTTGTCGCAGCAGCCTGGTAGAAGCGGAGTGCAGTCCGACCCGGGAGACGTCGGTGAGGGCAGGAAGCAGCGCTGACAAAGCCGGGACGGTTCGGCATTGCCAGACGGACCGGGTTCGGCAAGCAAGATCGGACGGTATACGAGAGAAACCAGTGGTAAAGCTTTGTAAGCGAGGCACCGGCTCAAATCTGGTGGATATGGGCCGGGATACAGTGCACGACAACCCTTGTGGTGGTCGGCTCCGTAGTCGGCTAAGCGTGCCGGTGAGGAGGTCACGGTGAAAGCCTGCGGCGTAACTGTGACGATGCTGCCGGAGCAAAGCTGGGTGCGACGACTAGGGCGTGTTTCATAAGTGCTGAGGGGTGATCGCCGCTGTCACGATTGCGGCTGAAAGTCGTTGCCGGAGTGGGTGTGTCGATGCCGTGAGAT
>NZ_JBIAFV010000044.1:0-17838 GCF_042869435.1 Nocardia sp. NPDC006982
GGCGATCGGGATGCGCTCACCGATCGACTACGAGCAGTCCCTCAAAGCTACCCCCGAAGCAAGCTAACGCTGTCCACTTTTTCGGGGGAACCCCAGACATACAGCGGCCAAACCTACAAGCAGGACAGAGGCGATTGTGTCGCGGCCTCGACTGTGGTGGCACGAGCGGCCAAGGACCCGGTATTCATGCTCGGACTGACCACCGGTCAGGGTCCCGCGACGATCGGCGGCGACAAGCCCGGGGAGGACAGTGTCGCGGCGTTCAGCAATCGATTGAAAGCAACCTAGGATGCGAACGATGATCAACACCCACACGGCAAGGACGGGATCGCTCTGTTCAACGATATGTTCGGGCCATCAACCGGGGCAACCTACAACGCGAAGACAATGACACGCGCGAAGACAATGATTCGCAGACGACACCGCTGGCAGGCCCCTACCGCCACCGCCTGTACATGGGTACGTCCACGGCGCGGCATAGAACACTGCGGCTTACTGAAGGATTCACCGTTCGACTCCTTGACCTCGTGCTCGACATGTTCGTCTGAACCTCGGACATCCCTTAGCCAAGGGCCGAATCTTGCGGGATAGGGTGCGACCCCAGTCATCCATCGACGTCACGAGGTATCGGGCCGACACGGAACAGCGGTGTGGTTAACGTTTGCCGTCGACACCGGCATTCGCCGCAGCCCGCCCAATCAGATCGGGCAGCACCACATCGAGTTCATCAGGCTCCCACCGCGTACGGGTCGTCGCGGTCGGCCCAGCGCTCCATCCTTCAGCGACGGTCAAGCGCCCGCCACGCAGCCCCAGGACCCGACCGGTGACGTCTCCGGACCGCTCGCTACCGAGCCATACCACTGCGGCAGCGAAGTTTTGAGGATCAAAAGGGTCCGGGGTGGTCGATCTCGGCCGAACATGCACATGATTATTGAGAATGTCCTCGGTCATTCGTGTGCGTGCAGTCGGGTAGACGGCGTTGGCTGTGACGCCGTATCGCTGAAGTTCGCGGCTTGCCACGACGGTGAAGGCGGCAATCCCCGCTTTGGCGGCAGCGTAGTTGACCTGGCCCGGATTGCCGAAGAGACCCGAGGACGAGGTGGTGTTGATCAACCGGGCCCCGACGGGTTCGCCCGTCGCCTTGAACCGTTCACGCCAATACGTGGCGGCAAAACGAGTCGGGCCGAACGTGCCACGCAGATGAACATTGATGACCGCATCCCAATCGTTGTAGTCCATATTGACCAGCATGCGATCTCGCACGATGCCTGCATTGTTGACCAGCACATCGAGACGACCGAATCGATCGATCGCCGTGTCGATCAACCGACGGGCGCCCTCCGGCGCGGCGACGTCATCGATAGTGACCACCGCCTCGCCACCGAGCGCGCGTATCTCCTCGACCACCCTCGCGGCCGGCGCCTCCGACACGCCTTCTCCGTCGCGGGCACCTCCGAGATCGTTCACTACGACTTTGGCTCCGTGCCGGGCGAATTCGAGCGCATAGGCGCGTCCGATTCCCCGGCCTGCACCGGTAATGGCGACAACCCGGTCCTCGCAGATCCGTTCGGTCATGCTGCGCCCTTCTCGAGGATGTGCACGGCGCAGGCGGACGCCAGGCCGATGACGTGCGTCAGGCCCACCCGTGCGCCCTCGACTTGTCGTTCGTCTGCCTCACCGCGCAGGTGGGTGGTCACTTCGAAGATGTTGGCGACGCCAGTCGCACCCAGTGGGTGGCCTTTGGATAGCAGTCCGCCGGAGACGTTGACGGGTATCTCCCCGTCGCGGCAGGGCGCACGCCGATCGATGAATTCGCCTGCTCCGCCGGGCTCGCACAACCCGAGATTGTCGTAGTGGAGCAATTCTGCGGTCGCGAAGCAGTCGTGCAACTCGACCAGATCGAGGTCCGACGGCGAGACACCCGCACTGTTGTATGCGGCCAGCGCGGCATTGCGGGTCACGACGTTGATGTCGGGTTGCGCGAGCCCTTCGGGCGTCCACGGATCGCTGGTCAGCACGGACGCGGTAACTTTCACGGCCCGGCGGCGCACCTCGGTCGGCATCGACCGCAGCCGTTCACCGGATACTAGGATCGCAGCGGAGGCGCCATCGCCTGTCGGGCAACACATCAGGGTCGTGTTCGGGTACGCGATCATCTCCGCGTTCGCGATTTCCGTAGCGCTGAACGACTTTCGGTACTGAGCAAGCGGATTGCGCACCGAATTCTCGTGGTTCTTCACCGCGATCTTGACGAATTGGTCGAATCCGACGCCCTCATAATCGGCGACATAAGCCATTCCCGCTTGCGCGAAAACACCTGGCATCATGCTCGTACCAAGGATGCCTTCAATCGGCATGACCGCGCCGGTCGGGCCGCTGGGGAGAAATTCGCTGCGGCCGCGATCTCGGCGAGATCCACCTCCGAGCAGGCCGCTCTTCCCCATCTGTTCGCAGCCCACAGCCAGCCCGATGGACGCCTCTCCTGCCTTGATGGCCTGAATGACCACCCGGACCGCCGTGGCACCAGTGGCGCAGGCGTTGACAACATTGAATACCGGAATCCCGGTCTGCCCCACGAGCTTCTGGATTTTCTGGGCGGGATTCGATCGAGCGTGCGCCACGCTGCCCACGGCAAGCACATCGATATCGCTGATCCCGATGGAGGCATCAGCGAGTGCGGCAAGTGTCGCCTCGGCACCGAGAGCGAACACGTCCCGGTCGGGATAGCGGGCGAATCGAGTCATCGAGACGCCGACAACCCAGATGCTGTGGTCATCGATTCTCATGACTGCTCCGATGCTATCGCAGGCGTGAATCCAAACGCGACCGCGGTCGTTCCGTTGTCGTCCGTACCGACGGCATAGGTCTGCATCCGCACCCGCATACCGAGGGCGACGTGATCGGTGTCGGGCGGACAGCCGACTATGTTGGTCTTGACCACACTTCCGCAATCGAGCGTGACAACTCCCGAGACGAACGGGGTTCGAATGCCGCGCACCGCACGGTGGATGATGCTGAAGCATCGGATATTTCCGGTGTCCGCCGCGGGGTGAGTGTTGAATTCGGTCTCGCCGCATCGGGCACACGCGATGCGAGAGCCGAAGAACGTGGCCTTGCAGGATCGGCACTCGGTTGTCTGCAAATAAGCACGATCGCCATCGAGCACAAGGTAATTGACAATCGGCACATTCGAGGACATCACGAGCCTTCCAGGGGTCTGCGCTGCGACGGGTGTCGAAGAGTACGTCGCGTCTGATTGAACGGTCGGTCACGATCGGGAGCTGGTTCACGCACAAGGCCGAGGATCTTCTCGGCGAGGATGTTCTTCTGGATCTCGTCGGTGCCGCCTGCGATGGACTGAGCGGGCGTGGACAGCAGAATCTCGGCGATCGTGCCTTCGAAGGGCGCCTCGGGCCCGGACAACAGAGCGTTCGCCCCCGCTATCGAGGCGTGGGCGTGCGCCGACGCGCGGGCCAAACGGCTGGCGGTCAGTTTACCGACGGATCCCTCGGGTCCCGGCTGCTTACCGCGTGCCCTGGCCGCCTTGGCCCGCGCAGCGGTCCATGTGCTGATCCGTTCCAGGGTGAGCACTGCGGCGATCTGCTGGCGAATGAGCGGATCGTCGAATCCGCCGGTACGACGGGCATGTTCGACGATCAAGTCGGCACGTCCGGCGCGCTGCGGATACCACCGGTAGGTGGCGAAGTGCTGCTGGGTCTCCTGGCGGGCCTCGGCCAGAGTACGCCCTGGCTTATCTGCATAGTTCGGCGGCCGCAGAGTACTGAAACGGCGCTCGTGGGCCAGGGTCGTCAATGCCGTCGTCCACCCCTTGCTGACACCGCCCAGGACGAAATCGCCTGGCACGCGGGCATCGTTGAGGAAGACCTCGTTGAACGACGAGTGGTCGTTCATCTGGCGCACTGGTCGTATGGTCACTCCTGGTTGGTGCATCGGAAGAATCAAATAGCTGATTCCTTGGTGGGCAGGGGCATTCGCATCGCTACGGACCAGCAGCATCCCGAGATCGGCATGCTGTGCGCTTGTGTTCCACAGCTTGTGGCCGTTGACGATCCATTCATCGCCATCCAACACTGCGGTGGTGGTGACACCGGCCAGATCAGATCCGGCCTCGGGTTCGCTGAAGAGCTGACACCAGCGTTCCTGGCCGGTGAGAATCGGGCGCAGGAACCGCTCACCGTGGTCTGCGCTGCCATGGGCCAGAATCGTCGGGGCAGCAAGCGACATACCGACACCGATCGGGGTCCCAACCGCCCCCAAACGCAGCAGTTCTCCGACGACCACTTCATCAGCCCACGCCGGCATATCCAAGCCACCCCACCGCCGCGGCCAGGACGGAGCCGCCCACCCAGCCTCGACGAGCCTGGCACGCCAGTGTTCGAGCGGCAGGTTGGGATCCCAGTGGGCCGTAACCCATTCCGACAGTTGGGCTCTCACTGCATCGACGTCGTCGGCCGAGAAGCGAATTTCATTCATCGCCAGCGTCTCCATCCAATGCCACGACCGCGTTCCCGGTCAAGACCACCTCTCCGCCCGGTTTTCGCGTCACCATGTCGATCTCAGCCACCTGGAACTCGCCCTCGTCATGCACCGTCGTGAGAGTGACGGTCGCCGTCAGGAGATCACCGGGCAGAACTGGTTTCGAAAAACGAGCGCCGTAGTAACGCAACCGGCTTGCACCGAGCCAGTCGGTGAGCACGGTGCCGGTCATCGCCATGGTGAGCATGCCGTGCGCGATGACGCTCGGATATCCGCCTCGTCGGGTGGCGAACTCCTCATCGATATGGACACGGTTGAAATCGCCCGACGCACCCGCGTACATAGCGATGCGTTGGCGGCTCAGACGCCCCAACTCCACCGTTCTACTTCGCCCGACCTCGGGATTGCTCGCGGAGGCTATGTGAGAAGGCGGTGACTCGACCGAACTGGCTTGTTCCCTCCTGCCTTGCTCGGTCGCGGTTTCGCCGCCGGAGATTTCCTCAGACTCGGTCTGCACCGTCCGCACTCCGATACTGCGGGCGATCACTGCCGGCTCGCCGTCGACGGCAATGTATTCAGTGAAGCGTTCGGAGAATTCGAGCATCCCGCCGCGACGATTGGGCTTGTGCCACACCGAACCTGAATGCGAGGTCACCGTAAATAGATCACCGATCCGGGCCGGCCGCAGATACTCGAAGTGCTGCTCAGCGTGCAGAATTGGACCGCGCCGGGCTCCAGCAGTCTCGCGCTCGGACCGGGATTGCTTAGAAGCAGCCGCTGGCAGGCGCAAGGGATAGCCCAGATCGTAATGAGCGCTCGCCTGCACGAATGTCGGTGGTACGACAGCCGAATCACCGGGATTGCGCCCACACGTGGACGCAATCCGCTGGTACGCCGCGTTCTTGTCACCGACTGCCCTGGCGAACATCAGAACGTGTCCGGCGTCGACCGGGAAGAAATATTCGTTCATGACTGTTCTTTCGGCTCGACGGCGAGTTCGTCCAGGAATCGTCGAACGGCCGCATCGAAACGCTCGGGTTGCGAGAGGTGTGGCATGTGCCCCGCACCGGGAATGATGACTAAACTGGCGTCGGGCAACCACCGTGCGAGGTAGTGGGCGCTGCGCAGAAACGTGGAGTCCTCAGCGCCCACGATCACCAGCGTGGGCATCGTCAGTGTGTACAAACCGTCGATGACCCGAGAGTCCTGCTGGCGCAAGAACCCGCGAGCCGCCAACGCCAAACCACGTGTATCACGATGGCGCACATCAATATGCGCGAGAGACGTCGGCATCACCACCGCGCCGCCGGCCTGCAAGCCCCCTGCGCATCGGTCGGCGAAGTCGTTCCACGCAGCCCGCGCTTGTTCGCTGCGGGTGCCAGGCCCGGTGTCGATCATTATCAGCGCGCGGACGCGCCCCGGATAGGCCAATGCGAACTCCAGCGACAGGTATCCGCCCACGGAATACCCAACGACAACCGCGCGAGCAACCGCAAGGTGGTCGAGCAGTGCACGCATATGGTCGGTCACAGTCTCGATCGCGTAGTGGTGGGCATCCTGTGGATGCTCGCCGAGGCCGTGGCCGGGAAGATCCCACGTCACTACCTGATGGTCGACGGCGAGCACACCGGCGGTGCGGGCGAATGTTGCGGACATGTCGCCGAATCCATGCGTGAACAGGACCGGCAGACCGTCGCCGCGCACTTCGAATCCGACTCGTGCGCTTGGTCGTTCGAGAAACTGCATTACCCATATCCTCGCTGTCATCCTCCGATGAAATCCGGGACTCGCCGCGCACGGACCGCGGCGACGCCCTCACGCCAATCGACCGTTTGCATCAGACGCCGCTGTTCGCCACGTTCGCGGCCGATGACCGCACGAACCTCGGAAACCAGTGGGCGCCGCATCGTTTCCCGGATGGAGCGGACCGCCAGCGGCGCTGATCTGGCGATCTCGGCGGCGAAGGCATGTGCTCGCGCACGCAGCTCAGCTGGCTCGACCAACCGATCGCACAGTCCGACGCGGAAAGCCTCGCCGCCATGCATCCGCCGCCCCGAATAGAGCAGATCGAGTGCCACCTGCTGACCGACGACCGCTGGCAACGTCACGCTGAGCCCGAATCCTTGGTGGAAGCCGAGCAGTGCGAAGTTCGCACAGAAGCGGCTGTCCGCTGAGGCGATCCGGAAATCGGCCGTCAGCGCCAGCCCGAGTCCTCCCCCGATCGCCGCCCCCTGTACCGCCGCCACTATCGGCAGTGGTTGCTCGAACAGACGCATAGCGACGTCGTAAATATCGAGCCCTCCGCGTGGCCCGACCGGATCACTGTGGCCGAAATCCGCGCCTGCACAGAAGTTGCGGCCCTCGCTACACAAGACCACGGCCCGGCACTGCCCCCCAGCGACCAACTCGTCGCAGGCATCGGCGAGCCGGCCGATGAGACCGATATCGAAGAAATTGCTTGGCGCTCTTCGGATCTCCACGGTTGCCACGTGGTCATCCCGCAGCACGACCGAAACGTCTTGTACTTCCGAACCGGCCGTCATTCCGACCACCCACTCCTTCTGCCGGCACCTTGATCGTTTTCGACATGATAGTCGAAAATCGACATACATGTCGATGATACTGGTGCAACCGCCATCGTTCCCGCCCGATACGATGGACTGCCTTCGAGCATCCAGGAAGGCAGGCGAGCCAGGTGAGCGAACCAACCGCCGACGTTCCGACCGATCAGGGCGGCGCGACACCCCGCCGCGCCGACGGCGAGGGTCCACGCACACGCGGCGGGTGGACACCCTCGGGAACGGCAGCGAAACGCCGCGCCACCAGAGATGAGCACCGCAGACAGCGAAGCCAGCGCACACGCGAGGAGATCATCGTCGCGGCCCGGCGGGTATTCGAACGCGGCGGCTACCTCGATGTCGGCGTAGACGACATAGTGGCCGAGGCAGGAGTGGCGCGCGGCAGCTTCTACACCTATTTCCCGACCAAGATCGAAGTGTTCAAGGTCCTGGCTGCCCGGGTGGGGCAGCAGATCCGCGACGCGGTGGGGTTCCAGCCCCAGGACGCCGGATTGGATCCCATTGCGGCACTGAACCAATCACAGCGGCGGTATATCGGCGTATACCGAGACAACGCCGCCATCTACGGGTTGATCGAGCAACTCTCGACGATCGATGAACACCTGCACGAGATTCGCCTCACCAGTAGAAGCAACCACGTCGAGCGTGTCGCCGAGCGGATTCGCCGATGGCAGCAACAAGGATTGGCAGACCCCACTGTAGACGCCGAGACCACCGCAGCCGCCCTCGTGTCGATGACGTCCAATTTCTGCTACTGGTGGTTCGTGGGCCAGGACCGTTACGACGAGGACCACGCGGTAGCAACCATCAACATGCTGTGGGTGCGCGCAGTGGATCTGCGACGGCGACCCCGTCCAAGCTGGGTTGCCCACGCCCGGAAAGAAGCGCCGACGAGCTAACAGCAACCCTGCACAGCAGCGGGCGAAGCCTTCAGACCAAAATCGACATGTATGTCGATTTTGGTTTACGATTCGTCGCATGACAGACGAAGCCGCACGCAGCACCTTGCTGCACAAGCTGTTCTGGCCACAAAGCATCGCCATCATCGGAGCATCGGCATCGGAACGGTCGCTGGCCGCGCGACCGCTGCGCATCCTGCAGAAGAGCGGCTACAGGGGGCGGGTATACCCAGTCAATCCTCGACATCGCGAAATCCTGGAAATGGCGTGCTATGACAGCGTCGCCGCATTGCCGGAGGTCCCTGATCTGGCAGTGCTGGTGGTGAATGCCGAGACCGTTCCCGCAGCCGTCGAAGAGTGTGCGGCAAGCGGGATTTCGAACGTTGTCGTAATCAGCTCCGGCTTCGCCGAGAGCCACGACGGTGCACAGCGTCTACGGAACCTCCACGACATTTTGCAGCGCTACCCGAATGTCCGACTCATGGGCCCGAACAGCGAGGGCTTCGTCAACACTTTCGGCAAGGTACCGATCACGTTTTCCCCGGCAGCCGAAGACGGCCAAGATAATGATGGCCCGCCAGAAGGTCCCGTGGCCATCGTGGCCCAGTCGGGCGGTCTCGGCTTCGCCGTCTTCGCCGATGGACGCGCCCGGGGTCTGGGTTTCGGCTACGTTATCAGCACCGGAAACGAAGACGGTTTGACAGCTCTGGACTACGTCGACTACCTGGTCACGGAGCCTCGCATCGGAGTCATCACCGTATTCCTCGAAGGCCTCGCCGACGGCAGTAGATTGCGACAGGTTGCCGCGGCGGCGGTGACTACACAGAAGCCGATCGTCGTCGCGAAGGCCGGTGCGTCAAGCGCCGGCCAGCGCGCCGCCGAATCACATACGGCGCGCTTGACCGGAAACGACGTTGTCTACCGAGCGGTCTTCCGCCGGAGCGGAATAACGGTCGTCGAGGATCAGGAGGAACTGATCGATACGGCGATGGCCTTCGCGTGGGGCACACGGCCCGCGGGCAACCGGGTCGCCGTATTGACCTACTCCGGGGGCACCGGCGCCTGGACCGCGGATGCACTGGTTGCGGTAGGCTTCGAGGTACCAGCGCTGTCTGTCGACCTTCGCCAGCGAGTCCAATCGCTGATACCGGCGTACGGGTCGTCGGCGAATCCGGTCGATGTCACCGCGCAAGCCGCGCACTCCGACACCCTGATGCCGATTCTCGAACTGATCGCAGGCAGTGGCGAAGTCGATGCGGTCGTCGTGGTCACTCCGCTGTCAAACGCCGGATTGCTTCGACGCGACTGGTACACCTACCACAAACAGATTCGTGGTATCGGCATCCCGATTTTGGTTCATGGATACACCAGACCTACCCAAGAAGCCATCGATCTACTTGCCCGCCTGCGTATTCCGTGGTCGACCAGTTGCCAGCGCGCAGCGCGCGCATTGCGCTCCCTACGCGACTACGAGTTATTCCTCGAGAGCGCAGACCACGGAGTAGCTGCGGGTGTGGCCACGGGGCCGCATCCACCGGTGGGAGCGCCCGGGGAGTGGCAGGAATGGCAGGCGAAAGCGATACTTCGCGAGCAGGGTATTCCCGTCCCGGAAGGCCGGTTCGTGCCGACCGCACATAGTATTTCGGCACTGCGCGACGCCGCGGAGCAGATCGGCTTTCCGGTAGTGCTCAAAGTCCAGGCGCGCACACTCGTGCACAAGACCGATCTGGGCGCCATGGCCCTCACACTGCAGGATGCCGACGCCGTCGCCGATGCCGCGCAACGGATCGCTGCCACCCTGTCGGAGACTGCCCCTGACCTACGCGTCGATGGCTGGCTCATCGAACGAATGCACACCATGCACGCGGAGATGATCGTCGGGGCGGTGCGCGATCCTGCGCTCGGCCCTGCTCTGGTGATCGGGTTCGGCGGTATCTATACAGAGATCTTGGCCGACACCGTGTGCCTGCCTCTGCCGCTGTCCGCGGCAGACATCGCAGAAGGACTGCGCCGTTTGCGCGGAGCCGCTTTGCTCGACGCTGCGCGTGGCGGCCCAGCCGCCGATGTCGACGCCCTGATCGACGTGGTTGTTCGGATTGCCGATTTCGTCGCGGCACATCCTGAGATCGAGGCCCTCGACCTCAACCCGGTGTCGGTGGGGACACAGGGCCAAGGAGCGATCGTGCTCGACGCATCGGGCACGATCGCTGCCACTGGCTGATCAGTGAGGCGCTCCGTGGTCTGTCGTCACTCAGGGACCGAGGAAGAGAGTACTGATTGGCGTAGGGCGGTTTCAGCTGTTGCCGCGCTTTGTCTCACAATAGGATCCACCTGTGGCACTGCTAGAAAGTTACTGCCGTAGGCTGCTGCGACTGAATACCTGAGCCGCCAGCATTGCAGATGTCCACATTGAAGGGCCCATCTCCGACAAATTGGCTTGTTCACCGAGTCCAGCCCAGTCCATCCAGATTCTGCGGATCTAGGACGGCCATATTGCATTCTTCCGCGACTACGCCAACCCTCGGGTCGAGTACGGGATCACTGTACGGCGGCCGTCATGCAAGTGCTCGGCAAGGACATCATCGAAAGACCGATTCGTTGTCGACCTGACCCCCGGCGGTGCCCTGCCCGGCCGGGATCACGGTGCCCATCGTCGCGTGTATGGGCTGTCGTACCGGCGCCGATTACTTCGGCGGCGACTGTACGTTTGCCGCTGCACGCACAGTGCACCACGGCGGCCGGTGGGCACACGATCACTATCGGCGCCCGTGAGAAATACCTGGTCACTGGCCGTGAGCGGCAGCACGGTCCAGTCTGGAAGGCCAATTACCGTGGCACTGTCTATGTCGGTCGAATCGCGACCCGTTCTGTCCGGAATCAGGGGTCAGTATTCAGCCGGACGCGACAGCCACCCGCCCATGTTGGAACGCAAGATCGGGCATCTGATGCGCCGCCGCGACGGTAGACGTCGCGCGTGCCGTGCTGATCCTCTGCGATGTACTCCGATGGCGTGCCGAGGAGGCCGCGACGCTGCTGGACATCACGGTAGCGTCCACCAACGGCCTGCTCCGCAGAGCCCGCAAAACGCTGGCAGGCTTGACGGCGTCGGACACCAGCGATCCCACACTCACGCCCGAACAGCGCGGTCTGCTCAACCGCTACGTCAATGCCTTCGAACGAAGCGACATCGACGCCCTTACCAGTCTGCTGCATGAGGATGCCACGCTGTCCATGCCGCCGTACCCGCTGTGGCTGTTGGGTCGTGCCGAGATCGAGCGATGGTTCGGCCGGACCCCCAACCCCCTGCCACGATGCCCGCACGGTCATGGTCGAAGCCAACGGGCCCCTGCTGTGGCGATCTACCACGCGACCTGGCCGGGTGAGCCCTACCAGGCATTCGGGATCCAGGTACTCACCATGCGAGGGTCCGCAATCATCGAAGTCGAGATCCACCTCGAACCTAGAATGTTCCCTGTGTTCGACCTGCCGGCCCAGCTCTTTGCCTGACCCGGCGGTCCTCCCGATCGACCCAAAACGAGGTCCACAAACGGGTCCCCGCCTATTTCGCGCAGGCGAACCTGAGGGAAAATGAGTTACCTGCTCGTCCGCGAGCTAGCCGAGGTTGGAATCCCCGTCACGGTGACGCGCCTGGCTGAAACTGGCTCGCCAGCCGTACTAACGGTGGCACGCTGATCCGGTCACCGACGCCGAACTCGAGCAGGCATACCGGGCCCACGCAAAGTTCGACGCCCGCCGCGACGACCCCGAATTTGGGTTACAGCTTCCTCACCGACGAGGCCCGCGCCGCAGGTGAGCCGATGGCTGAGCGCACCACATGCGGGATCTGCTCGGCCCAGGGCTGGTGGAGTATATTCGGCAAGAAACGCAGCCTGCAAAGCCAAGGTCGGCCCGCCAGTCCACGACGACCTTGTCCGCCGCAACTTCTCCGCCGAGGCCCCGAATAGATTGCGGCTGGCCGACATTTCCGAACATCGAGACGGGGCGTCCGGAAGGGCCCTCGGGCAGATCGACGTCGGTGGTGTCGACTACATTCGGCGCAGATCACCATCGTCCCCGGCGGCTCGACCGGCTGGCACTACCAAGACGGGACGGCCTACATCGTCGTGCTTGTGGGAACCCGACAGCTATATGGACCGACCTGCGCGCTCGACGGAATCCACCGGGCGGGCGACGTTTTCACCGAGCAGCCAGGAGCCCGCAACGTGCATCTGGGGCGCACCCCAGGGCCCGAGCCCGGTGTTCTGGGCGTCCTCTACGTCCAGGCGGCTTGGACGCCTTTGGCGCGCGAGGCGGCGGCCCCTAGGTACGCGGGGCGACTGTCCCGACTCGGTTCCGTCCCGGTAGGGACGGAAGCGAGTCACCAACCGGATCCATGCTGAGCTGAACGACGAACCCTATGCATGAATTCTTCTTCGACCAGCGATATCGAACGTTCCGACGTTCCGACATGACCGGTGGGCATCGACGTCCTCCGAATACGAAAGGAGCCCCCGACGTGGGCTTCAAGACCAATACGAGGACGGGCTCAAAGATGAAACCCTAGTCATGTAGGTGGAGCTACACAGGCGGGAGCTACAAGGGCACGAGAACTACCCGCTACTGGCGAGTGATGGCGTGCCATCGGGACCAGGCACACTAATCAGCGGCCTTTGTCGGCGGCCGCGAATTCGTTACGCTCCCGACTCCGGTCACCGCCCGTCCCAAACCCCGGTCAGAACAGGCCACGTCGCGAAACCGCCCATGGGACATCGCGGTCCAGCCGTGGTTCTTTGGGCAGCCCAAGCACCTGTTCACCGAGGACGTTCAATTGCACCTCATCGGTGCCGCCCATGAGCGACATCGACGGGGCGGTGAGAAAATCCCGATCATCGTCCGCTTTACTCACCATCCCGGCCGCACCCGACGCATCCTTGATCAACTCGGCGCGGGCCTTGAAAACCCTGGTCTGACGCAACTTTCCACCCGACGCCGCTCCGATTTCCGCCGTCCCAGTCGCGGCCCGCATGGCCGTCCAGGCGGCAACCCGCTCCAGGATGTAGACCCGCATAGCGCGATCGCGGACAACCGGATCGGACAGTGCGCCGTGGGCAGCCAGTGCCCGCAGCCACTCGGGCTCGTGGCGGCCGCTGTCGCGGCGTCGGCTCGAGCGGGCCGCAGCCATCGCCGTGCGTTCGTTGGCCAGCACGGTCATTGCCACGGTCCAGCCTGCACCCACCTCACCGATTCGCCAGGCGTCCGGCACTACCGCACCTCTGACGAAGATTTCGTTGAACCGCGCATCACCGTTCATCTGCCGGAGCGGACGCACCTCGATCCCCGGATCGTGCATGTCGATGACGAACATCGTCATACCCTGATGCTTCGGCAGGTCGGGCGTCGTTCGTGCGAGGCAGAGACCCCAATCGGCATAAGCTGCGCGACTGGTCCAGATCTTCTGACCATCCAACCGCCAATTTGCGCCGAAACGCTCCGCCCGCAAGGAGACGTTGGCCAGATCGGAACCGGCTTCGGGCTCAGAGAACATCTGGCAGAAGATCTCATCCCCTCGGGATATCGGCGGCAACCATTTCGCACACTGCTCAGGCGTGCCATGCGTAAGGATGGTCGGTCCCACTATGCCGGTGCCGATGCCGAAGGCGTACAGCTCCGGCGGTCGTGGTCCATGCCGCGCGACGGTAGCCCGAATCTGTCGGGCACGTGCCGGCGAAGCATCACATCCGCCGTATTGGGCCGGCCATGTCGGGGTGCTCCATCCTCGGGCGGCCAGTCGCCGCAGCCATGCCCGGCTGGGTGACAGTTCGTCTTCGTAGCCGATTTTGGGCACGAAATTCCCTCGTGGCACGCCATCCGCGAACAATGCCGCGGCCATGGTGTCCAGATCCTCGGTCACAGTCTCTTCCTTTCCTCGATCCGGGTAGTCACGTGATCCACGATCCACTTTATCGACATGAATGTCGAAAACATATAGACTCGGACCGCGATCGTCCCCTGGACGTAGATCCCGACCGAAAGGGAAACCTGTGGTATTCGGCAGTTTCAGCGACGAGCACGAAGCACTGCGCACGGAAGTCCGTCGGTTCCTCTCGGCCAAGTCACCCGAAGCGGAAGTCCGTCGCCTGATGGCCACCACCGAGGGATATGACCCGGCCGTCTGGGCGCAGATGAGCAAACAGCTCGAGCTCCAATCACTGGCCATCCCCGAGCAATACGGCGGATCCGGCTTCTCCTACGTCGAACTGGCCATCGTGATGGAAGAGATGGGTGCCGCCCTGCTGTGCGCACCGTACTTCGCCAGTGCGGTGCTCGCCGCCAATGCACTGCTGACCTCCGACGACGAGACCGCTAAACATGATCTGCTGCCAGGTATTGCTCGCGGCACCACCATCGCCACGCTGGCAATCGCTGAAGAAAAGGGCCAATGGTCGGTCGACGCCGTCGAACTCACCGCAACACACGGCGTAGACGGCTGGATCCTCAACGGACACAAGAGCTTTGTCATCGACGGGCACACTGCCGATCTCATACTTGTCGCAGGGCGCACTGACGCGGGTCCGTGCCTGTTCGCTGTTACCGCGAATGCTCCCGGTCTGCATCGCGGTGCCCTGCAGACCATGGATGAGACCCGTAAGCAGGCACGCCTTGTCTTCACCGATACCCCCGCACGACTAATCGGAACGCCGGGCAAGGCGGCGCCGGGCTTGACCAAAACTCTCGAACTCGCGGTGGTCGCCCTCGCCGCCGAACAGGTGGGTGGCACTCGGCACTGTCTCGAAAGCTCGGTCGACTACGCCAAGACTCGCATCCAATTCGGACGACCGATCGGTAGCTTCCAAGCAATCAAGCACAAATGCGCCGACATGCTCGTGGACCTCGAGTCAGCCCGGTCAGCCGCCTACTACGCCGCCTGGGCTGCCGCCGACGGCTCCGACGAATTGCCTGCTGCGGCAGCGATGGCAAAGTCGTTCTGTTCGGAGACCTACTTTCGTGCCGCCGCGGAGAATATTCAGATCCATGGTGGCCTTGGCTTCACCTGGGAACACAACGCCCACCTGTACTACAAGCGCGGCAAGTCTTCAGAGCTACTGCTCGGATCCCCCGCCTATCACCGCGAACTGCTGGCCGCACGGATCGAAGCCGATTCCACAGGAATTCAGAAGCCGAGTCCAACTGTCAGCTCGAGCCTGTGAGCTCGGCCCACCCTCCGATGAGGCGATCAGGCATAGCGTGGCACGACCATGTCCTGTGGTGGCATCTACATCCCCTCACCTTCACCGGCGCCGAGCCCACGGCACTGCCTGAAGCAGCCGCCCCGATCCCCCGGCTCGACCGGCTCCACCCATGGTTGGATTACCTGATCGAACTGGGATGCAACGGCCTAGCACTCGGTCCTGTATTCGCCAGTGCGACCCATGGATACGACACCGTCGATCACTTCCGCATCGACTCGCGACTCGGTACGGAGGCCGAGTTCGTGGCTCTCGTCCAGGCTTGTCATCAGCGCGGTATCCGGGTCCTGCTGGACGAGGTGTTCAATCATGTCGGCCGCGAATTTCCTGCATTCCAGGACGTCGTAGCATACAGGGCCGCCTCGCGCTATGTATCGTGGTTTCGCGTGGACTTGGATGACCACACACCCGACGGATTCGACCATGTCGACTTCGAGGGCCATCGAAACCTCGTCACGCTCAACCATTGCGAACCAGCGATTGTCGATTACGTCTGCGAAGTGATGAGGTATTGGCTCGAACGTGGCATCGACGGATGGCGGCTCGATCCAGCTTACGCGGTCCAGGTACCGTTCTGGCGTACCGTCATCAACCGGGTCTCCGCCCAGTTCCCGTACACCATGCTGGTCGGCGAAGTCATTCACGGCGACTACCGTGCCTTCGTACACGACGGCCGCCTCGATACCGTCACGCAGTACGAGTTGTGGAAGGCGATCTGGAGCAGCCTCAATGACCGCAACTTCTTCGAACTCGCCTGGTCAATCAACCGGCACAACGATTTCGCTCGCGCCTTCCTTCCGCTGACATTTGTGGGCAACCACGATGTCGCCAGAATCGCCAGTCGTCTCAACCATCCGCAGCACCTCGGCCACGCTCTCGTTGTGCTCTTCACCCTCGCCGGGCATCCCAGCATCTATGCCGGTGATGAGCAAGCCTTCCGCGGCGTCAAATATGACCGGCTCGGAGGCGACGACGAGATACGGCCCGAATTCCCTATCGCTCCAGCAGCTCTCGCCCCACACGGCTGGCCGACCTACCGCCTCCATCAGAAACTCATCAGCCTGCGCAGAACCAACCCATGGCTGAACCGCTGCAGCGTCGAGATCTGCCACCTCACCAACAGGCAGATCGCCTACACCGCCACCGATCCCGACTCCGATTCCAGCTGACCGTTCTCCTCAACATCGACGAGTCCAGATCCGAATTCCCGCTATCGACTCTGCCGTCGAGCTGCTTGCTCGCCAGCGATGACAGTCCGCCCACGCGAACAGTCGAAGCCCATGGGTGGGCCATCCTTCAATGACTGAGAGGCTGACAACTCACGCGCCCGCGTTATCGAGTTGCGGCCCGGCTGAGGTGTTCATTCCGCAGACCCATCGTCCGGGCGCTGAGGCCGAAGTCGACTTCGGTGATTTCAGTGTCCGGCTGCGGGGTGAGACGGTCACTTGTTATCTGTTCTCGTTCCGGATGTCGTTCTCCGGCAAGGCAGTTCACCGCGTCTTCGCCTCAGGCGGGCAGGAGGCATTCCCGGAAGGCCACGTGCATGCGTTCACCGTGCTGGGTGGGGTGCCGTTCGGGAAGGTCCGCTACGACAACCTGAAGATCGCTGTCGCCCAGGTGCTCGGATTCCACCGGTTACGCAAGGAGACCGAGCGCTGGACTGCGTTCCGGTCGCACTTCGACTTGGAATCGTTCTACTGCCAACCCGGTATCGAGGGCGCTCACGAGAAGGGTGGTGTCGAAGGCGATATCGGCTGGTTCCGCCGCAACCGGCTGGTTCCGGTCCCCGAGGTCGACTCCTTAGAAGAGCTCAACGCGAAGATCGACGCCTGGGATGCCGAGCACGATGCGCGGCACATCGGGGCTCGCTCCCATACCGTCGGTGAGCACTTCGCCATCGAGCGGAAACTTCTGAAACCGTTGCCGGAGGAGGGTTTCGAGACCGGCAGCTGGTTCAGCCCGCGGGTCGACCGGTATTCCCAGGTCGTGGTCCGCACCAACTGGTATTCGGTTCCGGCGCGGTTGATCGGCCGTCAGGTGCGGGTGTTGTTGCACGCCAGCTTCTTGATCGTCTACGACGACCGCGTCGAGGTCGCCCGACACGAACGGCTTGTCGGCAGAGGACGATCGCGCCTGGATCTGGACCACTACCTGGAAGCGCGGCGGGCAGCACCGTGGGTTCAGCCCGCACCCGACCGCTGGCTGCTCCCACCCGGCGCCGACCCCGCCGAAACAACCGTCCTCCACGACTCGGTCCGGCTCGCGTTTGTCGCCGCTCTCCAACATCTGACACCACTGCAACGCGCAGCGCTCATCCTGCGCGACGTACTCAAGCTGACAGCGGACGAGACCGCTGACCTCCTTGAGATCACCGCGGCCTCGGCCAACGGGCTGCTGCGACGCGCGCGCCGCCGCCTCGCGGACCGGCGGACCCAACCCGCTCCACCGGTCGACCTCACCGACGAACAACGCACACTCCTAGAGCGTTTCGTCGACGCTTTTCAGCGACACGATGTCCCGGTGGGCTGCTCCCAATGAATGAGACCATCTGGTATTAGAGTCCCGTTTGGCCTGATGAGGGCCGAGAAGGGACACTGATCGACATGGCAGGACGCA
>NZ_JBIAFV010000045.1:0-17184 GCF_042869435.1 Nocardia sp. NPDC006982
CGCAGGACGCGCGACCAGCACCTTCGGCAGAACCCACCCCAAGACACCCGAACCAACAAGACCCACAACAAGATACATGATCATCAAGGAACGCAGCACTAGCACGACAGTCGTATTTCGATGTGTTGCATGCGTTTTCGGTGGCAGCGGAGTTTTCTCGCGTGTGCTTGGTGGCGGCGGCGCCAGCGGGTGGCGGGCAGGGCGTGGGTGAGGGTGCGGGCGGAGTGCATGATCACCGCCAGCAGACGGCGGAGGTCGGCGACTGTGATCGGGCCCAGCCCGCGTGGGCTTTTGGGTCGGTGGCGGCGGTGACGGCCAGGAAGGCGCGGGCGAGCATGCCAGGGTGATATGGCGGTACCAACTGTCGTAGCGGCGGACCTGGTAGTGGTCCAGTCCGCATTGATCCTTGGCGGCTTGGAGAATTATTCCTTCATCGCGCACCTGGTTCCGGCCACAGCCACAATTTGCTCTCGCTCGACGGTGGCGGAGTGAAAGCACAGGTAGTAGGCGATATCGTCGGGGTCGTCGAGGGATCGGCGGGCCAACAGTGTGCACACGTAGCCGACCGGGGACCTCGCCGGAGGACGGCAGGGTTGCCCATACCCAGTCGTATTCGGCTTCGTCGCGCACGCGGGGCCGGGCCGAAATCTGATGCCACGCCTCAGCGGGCGCGCGGCCGACGAGGGTGTCGACGCGGCGGTGGCCGTCGATGTCGGCGACAGTTTGACGGACCGGCACTTCGACCACCTAGCCGGAGTTTCCGGCAGAAGGTCCAGTGACGAGAAAAGTCGCGCTAAGACCGTGTCTTACGTGGTTGTAATTCCTTTGCGGCGTGTCGGAATGAGTTGTGCCGCATGATGTTCGACTCGTGGTCGATGAGTTGTCGAAACGTCTTGTGCCGGATGAGTTGTGGGCTCTCGCCGAGCCGTTGCTGCCGGAGTTCGCCGTGCGCCCGCAGGGTGGCGGTACGGCCCCGGTCGAGGAGCGCGCGGTGTTCACCGCGGTGGTGTTCGTGCTGACCAGTGGTTGCGCGTGGCGGATGCTGCCACCGTCGTTCGGTGTGACGGTGCCGACTGCGCATCGCCGGTTCAGCGTGTGGACCGAGGCTGGGCTGTGGCGGCGATTACACCGCACGGTGCTCGACGAGCTGGGCAGCCAAGGCTTGATCGACTGGTCGCGGGCGGTGATCGACGCGGCGTCGGTGCGGGCGAAGAAGGGGGACCTATGACCGGTCCGAGTCCGGTCGATCGCGGTAAGGCAGGCTCGAAGATCCACGTTTTGTCCGATCGCGCGGGACTTCCTCTTTCCGTGGGTGTTTCGGCGGCCAACACCAACGATGCCGAAGCCCTCAAACCACTCGTGAAGGCGATGCCCGCCGTGCGGTCGCGGCGCGGTCTGCGTCGGCGCAAGCCCGGCAAGCTGCACGCCGACAAGGCCTACGATGCTGCCGAGCTGCGGCGATGGGTACGAGACAGGGGCATCGGCGTCCGCGTCGCCCGCAAGGGCATCGAGTCCTCGGAGCGGCTCGGCCGTCATCGGTGGGTCATCGAGCGCACGATGTGCGCCGCGAAAGCGGCGTGTCGTATCCCCGGCACAGCCGGGAGGAACTGGAGGGAGGTTCTTGGGTCGAATGGCTGACCTGATGCCGAAAGGCTAACGGGACAAGAGCATGCCAGAGAATCCGGCGACCGGGTCCAGCGGTCAGGGACGGGGTGCCGGAGGGACCCGCGTGATAGGGCGAAAGCTGGATTGCCTGAATCCCAATCTCCAGTCGATGCAAGTTCTCATCCACCGGAAACGACCGCTGAAACCGGTGTCGTGCCCTGCGTCGGAGTCTATGGTGGCCGACGCAACCTCCGGGTGCGAGGCGATGTCCAGCGAGGACATTCAAGGAGATGAATGGGGCGCCTACGTCACGCTGGCACGTACGACACGCACGAACGCGGGATCGCCTACGGGACGCGAGTCCTATGGCGACGGAGGTCTCGTAGTAGTCGCCGGAGTCACGCCCGGCCAGGGAGGACGGGAAAGCCGTCCACAGGGCGAAGGGGGCCAGGTGAATCGGACACTTGATGCTCGGGAGGTATGCGAAATGCAGAGCGCCGCAACGGTGCTGGGTGTCCTGCGTGAGCGCGGCAGGCGCGGACTGCCGTGTGAGGAGTTGTATCGGCAACTGTTCAATCCGCAGTTGTATCTGCTGGCCTACGGGAGCATCTATGCCAACCATGGTGCGATGACGCCCGGGGTCACACCGGAAACCGTGGACGGCATGTCCCGGGCGAGGATTGATCGCATCATCTATGCGATGCGTCACGAGCGCTACCGATTCCGCCCGGTCCGTCGAGTGCACATCCCGAAGAAGAACAGCGGAAAAACCCGCGCTCTGGGGTTGCCGACCTGGTCGGACAAGCTTGTCGGGGAAGTAGTTCGCCTGCTGTTGGAGGCTTACTACGAGCCGACATTCTCCGATCGGTCTCATGGGTTCCGTCCGGGGCGGGGCTGTCATACCGCGTTGCGGGAGATCGCCAACACCTGGGCCGGGACCGCATGGTTCATCGAGGCGGACATCGCCGACTGCTTCGGCTCGCTCGATCATGATCGGTTGGTCGAGATTTTGTCGAATCGTGTCCACGACAACAGGTTTCTGCGGTTGGTGCGCAACATGCTGACAGCCGGATACCTGGAGGACTGGAAGTGGGGCGCTACCTTGTCGGGGGCTCCCCAGGGCGGGGTTGCCTCGCCGGTCTTGTCTTCCATCTACCTGCATGAACTTGATCAGTTCGTCGAGAAAACTCTGATCCCGGAATACACCCGAGGTGAGCGCAGGGCCCGCAACCCTGCCTACCTGAAACTGCAGACGCAGCTGGCGACAGCCCGCCGGCGCGGGAACCGGGCTCAAGCTCGGCTCCTGCGGCAGCAGATGACCAGCCTGCCCAGCGCCGATCCGAACGATCCGGGATATCGGCGGTTGCGTTACTGCAGGTACGCAGATGATCAACTGCTCGGGTTCGCCGGACCCAAGGCCGAGGCCGAGGAGATCAAGCAGCGGTTGGCGCAGTTCCTGCGCGAAGACCTCAAACTGGAACTGTCCCAAGAGAAAACGCTGATCACCCACGCCCGCACAGGCGCGGCACGATTCCTCGGCTACGAGATCACCGTCCAGCACAACGACACGAAGAAGACCGGCCGTTACCGACGAGTCAACGGTCAAGTCGCCCTTCGCGTCCCCCAGGACGTGGTCAAGGCCAAATCCGCCCCCTACCTGCACCGCGGCAAACCCGCCAAGCAAAAGCCCCTGATCCAGGGCAGCGACCACAACATCGTCGCTACCTTCGGGGCCATCTACCGGGGCGTTGTCCAGTACTACCTGCTCGCCGGGGATGTTCACCGGCTGCATCGATTGCGCTGGGTCATGGAGACCTCGATGCTCAAGACCCTGGCAGCCAAGCACCGCTCGTCGATGTCGAAGATGGCGGCCAAGCACAAAGCCAAGTTCACGACACCACACGGGCCGCGCACCTGCTTCGAAGCGCGCATCGAACGACACGGCAGGCAACCACTGGTCGCACGGTTCGGCGGCATACCACTGCACCGGCAGAAAACGGCGAAAGTCATCGACTACCAGCCGATCCGGGTCGACTACCCGCACAAGGAGATCCTCACCCGGCTCCTCGCGGACACCTGCGAACTCTGCGGCACCGTGGGCGAGGTCGAAGTCCACCACATCCGCAAACTCGCAGAACTCGGAATACCCGGACCGCTTCAGCCCCAATGGATTACAGCCATGGCGAACCGGCGGCGCAAAACCCTTGTGGTCTGCACCAGCTGCCACGGCCACATCCATACCGGGCAACCAGCCGCACCACTCACGCAGTAGTTCACTGGAGAGCCGGACGATCGGGAAACCATCAAATCCGGTTCGGCGGGAGACCGCGCGGAAAAGGACCAGCACAGCTGGCACCTCGCTGCGCGGTCGACCCATCGTCCTGGCTGACCGGCTACCACCGGCTCAACATCCGCTACGACCGCAAAGCCACACACTTCCTCGCCTTCCTCACCCTCGCCGCGGCACTGACCTGCTACAAGAAATTGGCGAAATCAACGACATGAGACACGGCGCTTAAGCGCCGGATTTCTCAAAGATGTTCCTCGACCCCTGGATCATCGGCGAACAACCTGGTCCCTCGTTCAGGCAGGGGTGTAGGTAAGTGCCACGGCATTATCGGCCAGTCGCGGAGGAGCCAGGTCTGCCGGGTCGTCGAAGTGAGCACACCAGCGGTGGCCGCGATCGAGCGGGTGCACGACGAACACGTATTCGTCGATAAGGCCCGGCCGCGATAACTGACCTGCCACGGCGGGGCTGCCCTTCACGCAGTCTTCGGCAGGCCTGCGAGTGAGAAGAGGCGTGGAATTTGGAATAGAGCCATTTCCGTGATTGCGCCGGAATTCATGGTAAGGACAAGTAGACCGAAGGGGCGGTAGTCGTCGTTGGCATCGCGGATGTAGATACCGAGTGCCGGTTGGCGGTTGGCTCCGGTACGGATGGCACGGAACTGCCCGGGCATGCTCGGTCCGAATGCGTGTTGGCCCAGGAAAGTGACAATCGCTTCGCGCCCGTCGTACCACGATTCGATGGGGGGCATCACGAATCGGGCATCGGCACTCAACAGCGCAGCAACAGCGGTGGTGTCAGCCTGCTCCCAGGCATCGACCATTCCGGTGACCAGCGACCGCTCGGTGTCGGTCATGAGCTTTGCGGTATTAGTGTTGGTGGTTTCGCGGGGAGTCCAGCGATGCTTGAGCGTTTCCCGAGCTCGTTGCAGAGCGCTGTTGATAGCGGCCGGTGTGGTGTCCAGTGACTTGGCTGTCTCTTTGGTGGACCATTCTAAGACGTCCCGCAGGATGAGCGCGGCTCGTTGGCGTGGCGGCAGGTGCTGAATCGCCGCGATGAATACCAACTCGGTCGTTTCCTTGCTGATCAGCTTCGCTTCCGGTTCCGCGCCGTGGGCGACGATGTTGTCGAGCAGCTGGTCTGGATAAGGCTCGAGCCATGCTATGTCGGTAGTCGATTCTGGATCGGCGTGGGGATCGGCTGGGCCGGTGACTTCGGGTGGCGTCACCCGGCGAGACCGGCGCCGAAGAGCGTCGAGGCAGGCGTGTGTAGCTATTCCGTAGAGCCACGCGCGGTAGGTGGATGTCCCCTGGTATGTGTCGCGCTTGGCCCAAGCGCGCAGGAAGGTCTCCTGAACGAGATCCTCGGCGTCCTCGGTCGAGCCCATGAATCGATAGCAATGAACATGAAGCTCTGCTCGGTGTCGCTGGGCAAGCTTCTCAAAAGCGAGCGCGTTGCCGGACAGCGCCGCTGAGACATCGGTGTCGCCGACCGCTGCTGATCTGTGAACCGCCTTCACCATATGACTCCTTCGATGAGACTCCGACGTATGTGTGACGACTTGCGGTACCGGAATTCATCGGTCGGCGGTCCTTGCGTGGGTCATGCCATTCGGACCGGTCCGGATTGACTACGGATCGACTGATCAAAACGTTGAGTTGCAGGGCCAGTGGGTGTCGCCTGGAAGGCGAAGCGAGCGGCACCACGCGGTCTATCGGGCGTTGAGCTGGCTCATCGCCGCGACGATATCGCTGTTGTCTGACTGCAGTCGACCAGCCCATCCGGCGTTCTTGAGGGGGTAGAGATTCATCAAGATCAGGGTCTGTTCGGTGTTGGCCAGGCCGTCGTAGGCCTTGATAATGGCCTTTTCTCATGGCCACGGACATCAGCTGGGGTCGAGCATTCGAGCCCATTGACCTTCGTTGGTCCTGATACCGGGCTCGGTAGTCCCCGCGGCATCATTTGGTCAGCCGATTTTGTGCGAGACTTCCGTGGCCGTTGCGGTCCTTCGTATGAGGTTCATCAGACGTTGTCTCCTTTCACAATGTGTGACGCAGGAGATGCACCGAATTCATCGGAGTCGAGGTGGCACGGGAGGTTGGCTCGGCGATCGGCTCGGGCAGCTCAGAGGGCGGCGTAGTAGGTCTGCATCTGCTCGATGCTTCGGCAGCGCTCGCAATCCATAGACCCACCCGGTGATTTTTCGAAGCGCTGGAGGTCTGTATTAGGACGGTTCAGTCGAACAGTAGTGGCGACTGGATCGTCGAACTGATCTGATCACCACCGAACCGGTGTAGCTCCGCCCACCGGTTATCTCGAAACCTTGTAAGAGGAGAACATCGTGACCACCCCAGATCTTACCGACATAATGGCCATCGCGGCCCGAGTCTGTTGCGGCTTCGGATCGGGAGTCGCGACCGCGCTGCTGGCCGTGCCGGGTGCTGGGGAATCTCCTCGCAGTATCCAGCGATTCTACTGTGTGTGCCTCCCTGCTCACCTACCGGACGAATTCACAACACCCGCCCACGCTCTCAGTCCAAAGGGGGCGAGGTGGACTTGTGCACCCCGCTAGCGATGAGCTGTCCTTGCTGGGCAGCGCCACCAGATACTTCTTCCAGAGCATCCTGCTGGTGCGTGGCGCCGATCTGTCGGCGCCAACACCGTGCTCGGACTGGAATCTCGACCAGTTGCTCCGGCATGTGGGAGTGACCCTCGGGTACTTGACCGATGTGCTCGCGGCACAGGGACGTGAGGCCGCCGACGTTTCCGAACCGGAGGCCGATCCGTCGGCGGATCCGGTGGCAGTGCTGCGCGGGAGAATTGTCGACCTGCTGGTCGCGTGGACGTCTATCCCGGAGACTGACCGGTGGAGTCACGTCGCGGATCGGCTACTGCCCAGGAAGATTGTCGCCCACGTCGCGGCAATAGAGATGGTCTTACATGCCTGGGACATCGCCCAGGCATGTAAGGTCGATCGCCCCATCCCGGCCGATCTGGCATCGGTTCTACTGAGAGTGTCGCCGGGACTGGTCGAAGCAGGTGTCGCCGACCACGCGTTCGGGAAGCCATTGGAATTCTCGATGACGGCCGCACCAGGTGAGCGGCTACTCGCACTTTTCGGCCGTCAAGGTAGACTTCGGTAGCTCCGCCAGTTGGTCGACATGCGGGCGGGCGAAACGATTTGTGGGTGGATAGAAATCACCCCTCGACAGTCGGTCGGTCGACGTTTCCGCCGGGTATTACCTACCGCAACGCTGAATCAAACGGACCGCCACCGCGCTCGTAGATCTTATTCAGGTTTAACTCTGAATAAGATCTACGACAACCTGGCGCGGTGCGCCATCTGAGGCAACGTGGCGAGGCGAAAAGTCACGACAGCTGGAACAGAGCAATTTCCACCGCAGCACCAGAGTCGTCGGTGAGGACGGGCAAGCCGAAGGGCCGGTAGGTCCTGATCGGCCCAGTTCCGTCGACCAGATTCATTCTCGTGACTCCTGTCGAATAGACTCCCGCTACGTATAGCGACTCGACAGGGTCACGAAAGCGTCGGGCTCCTTGCTGCTGCAAATTACTGGTGGCCGGCCGGACCCACAGAAAACCGGTAAGAACCCACCAGCGTCGCCGCTGTCGGTGTCGGCTGTTGGACCGCCCGGGCGGTGATGTCGCGGGTGAACTCTTGGAACGCAGCCAGTTCCGGCAAAACCGGTATATCGGGCTCTTCAATGGCGATGTGCACGAACGTCACACCGTCGGACAGTTGGAATGTGAGGTAGCTCAACCCATCGGGCTTAGCCTCCGCCAGCTCCGCAAACACCGCTTCTACCAGCCTCTTGTTTTCGGCTGCAGACTCAGGACGAGTCTGATAGCAAACCACCACCGACCTGCTCATGTCACACCGCCTCGGCTTCCATCACCATGTCGAGCGGTGGCTCGACCTCTGGCACCGGACGGCGATTCGCGGGTATTCCGATCCCAGCAATCGAACCTGCGAGCGCGATCGCGGCCGCTACGGCGATGGCCGGACGGAACCCCTCGACGAAGGTATGTGGGGATGCATAGCCGCCTTTGGCCGCGAAGACCGCAACAACAATTGCGGTTCCCAGGGCCGCGCCGAGCTGACGCAGCATATTGAACGCCGCAGATGCCTTACCGATGTCTGAGCCGCCGACTGAACTCATCACGGCGGCCTGAACGGCAGGCATTGCCATCGACGTCCCTGCACCGGAGACCATGAACGGCGCTATGAACGATGTGTAGGACACATCAGTATCGGCAATCAACGCGATCCAGGCCAAGCCCGCCGCTTGCATGAACAACCCACACACGACAAGCGGGCGGATACCGACACGCTCAACAGCCGCACCCGCGACAGGGGCGACGAAGAACAGCGTGGCCGTCCACGCGATCAACCGCACCCCCGCCGACATCGGCCCCTGACCTTGCGCGCTCTGGAAGAACTGCGCCGCGAAGAACACGGTGCCGAACAGCGACGCGAACAACGCGAAGTTCGCGGCGTTGCCCGCCGAGAACGCCCGGGATCGGAACAGACGTATCGGCATCATCGCCGCAGGAGCGCGCATCTCCAACGCCACGAAGCAGACCGTCAGCACTGCGCCCGCAACCAGCGTTCCTATTACTTCGGCACTGCCCCATCCGACGCTATTACCACGCACCAGCCCCCACACAACGCCGAGTCCCGCACCCGTCGACAGCAATGAACCGACCACATCCAAGCGGGTGTCGGGCCCGTGGCTTTCTTCGATCCGACCCATCACCAGCGGGATGAGTACGACTCCGATCGGCACGTTGATCCAGAAGATCCACTGCCAATCGAGTCCTTGGGCGATGGCTCCGCCCACGACCGGCCCGCCGGCGACTGCCAGACCAGTGATTCCGGAGAAGACACCCATTGCTTTGGCTCGCTGCTCGGGCGGGAACGCCGAACTCAATAACGATAGCGTCAGCGGCACCACCAACGCCCCGCCGATACCCTGCACTGTGCGTGCCGCGATCAACAGGTCCGCGGTGGTCGCCAACGCGCACGCCACCGAGGACGCCGTGAAGATCGCGAGACCCGCCACGAACACCCGCCGACGTCCGAGCCGATCGCCAATGGCCGCAGCGGCCATCAAAAGCACCGCCAGCGTCAAAACATAGGAATTCACCGTCCATTGCAACGACTCGATCGACGCGTGCAGGTCGACGCGAATCGTCCCCAGGGCTGTCGCGACCACAAGCCCATCCAGCGCCACCATCAGCGACGCCACCGACGTCAGTGCCAGGGTCCATCCCTGCACCGACTTCTTACTTCTTGAAACCGACATCGGTCCTCCAATCACAGACGGCCACTAGCGGCACGCTGTCATTAGTAAGACGCACAGCGAGCGGTAATTTCATCTCTGACCATTTCATCCGCCGCTGCAGTCTCGAAACCACCTCGAAGGCGAGGCCTCCATCTCGCCGGAAAACGAGCAATGCTCAAGACCTGTGGATCAGACTCACAAAACACGCCAACCGCGCCGCGCTCACCTGCCCGAGCATCGCCACGAAGAAAGTCACACCTCATTCCCTGCGCCATTCGGCGGCGATGGCGCTGCTGCACGCCGGGGTCGATACCTCGGTCATCGCGCTCTGGCTCGGACACGAGGACCCCGGATCCACCCACGCCTACCTGCACGCCGACATGACCCTCAAGGAGAAAGCTCTCGCTCGCATCCGACCACCCAACACCAGCCCCGGCCGCTACCGCGCCCCCGACACCTTGCTCGCCTTCCTCGACGATCGACGAGACCAGAGCGATCCGATACTGCATTGCCTCGACAGATCCCTCAAACCCCGGCCGAGGATCACTACCCGCCGGGTTGAGCACGAACCCAAGGATCAACTCGTCCAAATTCAGTGAGCTCCTTGGATTCCTGCCGAACCTCAGTTCGCGCGAACTGCAGGCAAAGCCGTACCGCTTCCCAAACGAATGTCGCCTGCCAGAACCCATGCTCATGGCAAAACCGGTTTCGAAGTGGTCCCTTCCTCCTGGCAGCCGACACAAACGAACGTGCGAGCTGGCCCCCGCATCCGCCTCTCCGCAAGCCCCCTGTTGGCGATTGGCGTAATCATCTGGCTGGTGGCCCGGGAGAGGCGATTGTAGAACCCACGAGGCGATAGCGGCCGGTACTCGGTAATTGACGATACGCTAGGCGTTGTCGGAAGGGTGAGCATCTGGTGTCCGGTGTCCGTGCATATGCCGAGTGGATCGCACGCTGCTGATGGTCGGCGATGATCCGTCGCAGACCCACCGTGACGTGAGCATGCCGGTCGCGGTGGAGTTGAGCGCGTCCGGGTTCGAGGATGCCGAAGAGATCGGCCGTGGTGGTTTCGGTGTGGTGTATCGCTGCACACAGGTGGCGTTGGACCGCACGGTGGCGGTGAAGGTGCTGACCGCTGCGTTGGACGCCGACAACAAGGCGCGGTTCCTGCGCGAGCAGCAGGCGATGGGTCGGCTGACCGGGCATCCGAACATCGTTACGGTGCTCCAAGTGGGTGTCACCGCGAGCGGGCGGCCTTATCTGGTGATGCCGTATCACCCGTTGGATTCGCTGGATGCGTGGGTTCGTCGGCAGGGTCCGATGCCGGTGCAGACCGTGCTGTGGATCGGAGTGAAGATCGCCGGTGCGCTCGAGAGCGCACATCGGCTCGGCATCGTGCATCGTGACGTGAAGCCGGGAAACATCCTGCTCACCGATTACGGGGAGCCGGCGTTGACCGATTTCGGTATCGCACGGATCGCGGGCGGGTTCCACACGGCCACCGGCATCTTGACCGCGTCACCGGCGTTCACCGCACCGGAGGTGCTCGCTGGCGATGTCGCGACACCGGCCACGGATGTCTACGGGCTGGGTGCGACGCTGTTTTGCGCGCTCACCGGGCATGCGGCGTTCGAGCGGCGTAGTGGTGAGCAGGTGGTGGCGCAGTTTTTGCGGATCACCAGCCAGCCGGTGCCGGATCTACGCGCGAGCGGAATCCCGGACGACCTTGCAGCTGTGGTGGAATTGGCGATGAGCCGGGATCCGGGGCAGCGGCCGTCGCCGGCGGATGTCGGCGCGGCCATCCAGCACGTGCAGCGGCGCCACGGATATCAGGTGGGCGAGATGGCGTTGCGGACATCGGAGGGCGGGCGGCGCGAGCACTCGCCGCAGTCGTGGGCTCTGCCGCAGAGGATGGGGGGTCGCACCAGCACCGGTGATCTGCCGCTCGAATTGACGAGTTTCGTCGACCGCCGCGCCGAGATGGCAGAAGTGAAGAATCTGCTGGCCACCCACCGCCTCGTGACATTGACCGGGATCGGTGGCGTCGGCAAGACCCGGTTGGCGCTGCGGGCAGCGTCTAATGCTCGACGGCATTTCGCGGATGGCGTCTGGGTTATCGAGCTGGCCGAGGTACGCGACCCGTTACTGCTGATCGAAATCGTGGCGGCCACACTGGGGCCGCTCGACCAGTCCGAACAGCCATTGCTCGATATCCTGGTCCACTACCTGAACTCGCGCGAAATGCTGCTGGTTCTCGACAACTGCGAACAATTGGTGGCCGCCACGGCGGAGTTGGTCGAGACGTTGTTGCTGGCGTGTCCGAATCTGCGGATTCTCGTCACCAGCCGCGAGCCACTCGATATCGCCGGGGAAGTGACGGTACGGGTACCGCCGCTGACGGCCCCGGATCCCGACCACGAACCGACCTTTCGGGAACTGCCGAAATACGACGCGGTGACCCTGTTCGCCGAACGCGCCGCCGCGGTGGTGCCGGGATTCGAACTCTCCGAGGACAACAAGGCCATCGTGGCCCGGATCTGTTTCCGGCTCGACGGGTTACCGCTGGCGATCGAACTCGCCGCGGCTCGGATGCGCGCCATGTCGCCCGAGCAGATCCTGGCGCGGCTCACCGACCGATACGCGCTGCTCACCCGCAGTAGTCGCACCGCGCCGACCCGACAGCAGACGCTGCGTTGGTGCATCGACTGGAGCTACCAGCTGTGCACACCAGACGAGCAACGCATCTGGGCGCGGCTATCGGTATTCGCGGGCGGCTTCGAGCTTGATGCCGCCGAGCAGGTGTGTGGTGCGGACCTCGCGTCTGGAACGCTGCTCGATGCGCTGTCTTCACTGGTGGACAAGTCGATTGTGATCCGGGAGGAGCCCGAGGGCGTTGTGCGGTTCCGGATGCTTGAGACCATGCGCGACTACGCTCGGGAAAAGCTGCACGAGATCGGCGAATACCAAAATCTGCGTCGCCGACATCGTGACTGGTATGAGCGACTGGCATTGGATGTGGAGGCAGGGTGGATCAGCGACCGGCAGCTTGACTGGCTCGCCCGGCTCGACCGTGAACAACCGAACTTCCGCGAGGTGCTCGAATTCTGCCTCGCCGAAGACAGCACCGAATCCGCCGAAGCCGGACTGCGCACCGCCAGCGCGCTGTTCTTGTTCTGGAGTTTTCGGGGGCAGCAGGGCGAAGGCCGACGCTGGCTCGACCGGGCCTTTGCCCACCCCGGCTCAAGTTCGATACTCGATCGGGTGAAGGCGCTTAATGCCAGCATCATCATGGCTGCGGCGCAACGGGATCTTCAATCGGCAACTGCACTACTCGAAGAAGGGCGCGCACTCGCTCGGCAGGATCGCACTCCCATGAACGATGCGTTGATCGCCTACGCTGAGGGCTTTCTGGCGATGTACTGGGACGAACCTGCTCGCGCAATCTCCTGCTTCGAGCGTGCCGTCGAGATATTCAGCTCGAATCAGCGGGGACACCTTCATATTGGTGCGTTGGTGTTTCTCGGTTGGGCACATGCATTGCAGGGCAATACACGGCAAGCGATCGTGTGTCACGAGCAAATACTTTCCATTACCATGACGTGCGGCGAATCGTTGTTTCGGTCGATGTCCCTGTGGGGGTTGGGCATTGCCGTACAACACCAAGGCGAGCGGTCCCACGCACACCAGTTGTTGCGGGAGTCGCTGCGAGCCAACCGGCACACGCGCAGCCCTATTCTCGCGGCCGTCGCCCTCGAAGGGCTGGCCTGGACTGTCGCCGGCGGCGACGGTCAGCGCGCGGCCGTTCTGATGGGTGCCGCGGAAAATCTGCTGCGCTCCACCTCCGGTTTTTCGATCTTCTTCCCACAGCTGTCCAGGTCTCACGACGAGAGTGAGCGTGTCGTGCGTCGGCTGCTCGGCGACCGACGATTCGATGCGTCATTCCGGCGCGGCCAGGCCATGGGGATGAACGATGCAGTCGCCTACGCTCTGGAAGAGACGCCAACCGCGAACCCGCGCGTTTCAGCACCGACATTGACCAAACGTGAACGGCAGGTTGCCGATCTTATCGCCCAAGGACTGACAAACAAACAAATCGCCGACAGATTGGTGATCTCGCAACGCACGGCGGATGGGCATGTTGAACATATTCTGAGCAAACTCGGCTTCTCATCCCGCGCGCAGATCGCAGCGTGGATCGTGGACCAGGCTCAACATGAAAGTTCTTGACCACACTCTCAGTACGGCGCAGTAGAGGGACATGCCTATCCCTTGCAGTCGACGCATTACTGTCTGTGAGCACCAGGGGAGGGGCGACGGTGTCGGGCCGTGATTGCGGCTTCTTCTTGCTCGGCCCATTCGCGCAGGCCCACGAGAAAGCCTTCGCGGTCTCGTGAACTGAGTTGCGCGATAGCCTTCAATAGGGCGGCGCTACGGACAGTGAGGAACTCCTCGAAGATGGAGCGGACGTGCTCCGGCGCCGAAACCAGGGTCCGCCGCCTGTTTGCCGGATCTTCGTTGCGCGTGAGTAATCCGGCGCGACTCAGATCGCCAGTAAGTTCGCTCGCGGTGGACAAGGACACATGCAGTCGATGAGCCAGATCGCTCACGCTTGCCGTGTGGCATGCCAGCAGTTGGACCATCACCGCACCGTGACGCGGACCCAAGCCGTACTCCTGAAACGTCCCACGCAGCGACTCCGGCATGTCGTTGCGCGCGTGGCGGAAGGACGCGGCTATGAGCGGGACGTGGCTGAGTGCCGCGAGTTCCTCGGGCGACGGCGAGCGATGCGTCATACGACGATGTTATCAAAGTTCGTACTTCCAAATAGTTCGGTATCTCTATACACTTTGGAAAAGCGAACTAATTGCCGAACGTAGAGGTGAAAGCGTTGTCGAAGACCGACTACTACGACGACGCCGTCAACGACGCACTTGAACGCACGGACGATCTGGGATACGAGCGTGGCGGCCCGGAAGACAGAGACCTGGCCAATCATGGCCCGATGGGCGCAGAGGCGCTCGCCGCGCTCGGACACACCGACGCGGTCGCGTCCTGGGTCGTCAGGTATCGCGCTCAGATGCCGTTCCACGAGCCGCCTCAGCCCCGGTTCGCGCTCGACCGAGCAGACGAACAATCCTGGCTACCCGCTCTCGGTTCGTTCGAGCGAGCAGGAGACTGGGAGAAACTGTTCGGTTTGGAGCTAGACGAAGCGCCGTGGCGAGAAGTGCTGGTGCGGTGGTGGCCGCGGCTGATCCCGGGCATGTATTCCCAACTCACCCATGGCCTAATCCGAACCGCCCACGCCATTCGCAGCCTCGCGGCGACGTCCGCCCCTAGCCGAGCACAGCTGACCGAGCTGGCCCGCGGTTTGGCTTATTGGGAGGCGCGATATCGACAGGTCGCCGGCTATCCGGAACATGACCGGCTCACCGGTCACCTCGATGTCGGAGAAGCGGTCGCCGCGCTGCCGCGGATCCCGCTTCCGCAAAGTCCAGAGCAGGCGGCGCTGCGGCGCGAGCAGATCGCCGAACACCCGGGCCTGATCGCAGGACCGACGACACTCGCCGAGCATGATCCACAGTTGTTGCTGTCGGAGATGACCACCACGTTCGCTGTCATCTATCTTGCGCACCCGCGGCCACCCATCCCGCTCGTGCATGGGGTGACTGCGCCTGCCGCGATCCGGCTGGTGCTGCCTTACCTTCCTGCTGAACTACACCCATCGACCATGGTCGCCATGTGGCAGACTCACTTGTCCATGCTGCTACTTTTCACTGGCGACGCGGTAAGTGAGGACCAAGTCGCCCAAACCGTGATGGACACTGAAACCCTGCCGTGGGAGGAACTGTCCCATCGTGCTGCAGAGCACGGTGACGAACATGTCATCAAGTTCACCGAAGCGTGTCTGCGTGAGCACTTGCTGCGTCCTGACCCCCCGCTACGCCGCCGCAGTGCATGCCGCGCACGAGCGCATCCCAAGGCCGCGGCCTTGAGCGCCCCGGATCATCGGAACGCTGTGGTGGCGGGCCGCCCACCGCAGCCTCGCATCGATCGCTCGATTACCCTGCACCTGATCGGTGACGGCGGCGGCGCGAACGCACATCGCATATGCGGCTGGATTGCCACGCAGCTGGCGCGACTATGTGGCAGCTATACCAGAACGGCAATCTGGAGCGGTGACGCCATGGGGGCAACGTGCGTGCTGTCGGCCGAGGCCGGGTCGACGTTGCCATCGTTACTCCAGCCGCTTTCGTCGCGGCTGCTCTCGATGGCTAACCGCCGTTCGTCTCCGAGGCCTACCCGGATCTGCGCGCGCTCGGCGTTGTGCCGCAACGCGATCGGATGGTGTTCGCGGTCGACGCGAGGCTAGGAGTAGCGACGTTCGAGGATCTGCGTAACAGCAAGCCTGCGCTGACCGTGGCGACCGCTCCACACGACGGCGACAATCTATTGGGTTTGGCCGGACACGAGATGTTGAGCCGCGCTGGCATCGAAATCGTGGAATGGGGCGGCTCTCTGTTGGCCGACGACAGTCCTTTCGCGTCACTGGAGCGGATCCGTACGGGCGACGCTAACGCCATCCTGCATGAGGCGGTAATGCTTCCAGGATGGCAGGAGATCGCGAGCGAATTGACGTTTCTGTCAGTCGAACGACACGTCCTTGATGGACTAAACGACGAGTTATCGTGGCCGTCCGCTGTGGTCCCGGCAGGCTACTTTCCGGGTGGACCCGAATTCGAAACTCTCGACTTCAGTGATTTCCTCGTGCTCAGTAGGATTGACATGCCAACGACCTCGCCCATGCGATTACATGGGTTTTGGGCGAGACCCGTTTTGCGCTGGAAGCACCAGTATCGGCACATACCGCCCGAACGCAGTCCGGTGACCTATCCACTTGACCCGATCGCGATGGGCCGCACCCCGATTCCGCTGTACCCAGGTGCAGCTGCCTACTACGACGTGATACTGGGCGATCGATGACCCATCAGATACCACGGAGGATCTCGTGCGTCTAACTCATTTCGGCCATGCGTGTGTGCTCGCCGAATTCTCCGGCGCCCGAATATTGTTCGATCCGGGCAAGTACTCGACCGGCTTCGAGACGCTGCGCGAGCTGACAGCCGTGCTGATCACGCACAACCATCCCGACCATATCGACCTCGCCCGACTACGTGCGTTGGTCGGTATGAATCCGGACGCGGAGCTGATAGCAGACAAGAGCACAGCCGCGAACCTGCTACGGCACGGCATGGTTGCTCGTACATTGCCCCACGGCGATCCGATCGCCATCGCCGGGATTACGGTTCGAGCGTTTGTCGGCGACCACGCGGTCATTCATCCTGAGGTGTCGTGCCCGTCCAACACCGGATACTTGCTTGACGGCACGCGGCTACACCCGGGTGATGCATTCATCATGCCGCCGGTCCCCGTGTCCGTGCTGCTTCTTCCCGCCGGTGGCCCGTGGATGAAGGTGAGCGAGAGTGTCGATTACCTGCGCGCGGTGAGTCCCGACATCGCCATCCCGGTCCACGAACTCGGGCTTGCCGATATCCATCGGCAGCTGCACTACCAGCTATTCGGCGCTCTCAAGCCCGTCGGCACCCAGTTCCATGTGCTGGATCACGGTGTCGCGACCCTGTTACCCCTCGCGAGTTGAGCGATGCAGATCCCAAGGAACCCCAATGCCTAGAATCGCCGTTATCATCGGCAGCACCCGTCCCAATCGCCGAGGCCCGGCAGTCGGCCGCTGGATCCACCACACCTTGCAAGGACATCCGTCTGCGGCGGCGGGCCTAACCACCATCGAGATGATCGATCTTTCGGACTATCAACTCCCCCTGCTCGACGAGCCGGTCCCGCCCGCAATCGGCGGACCGTCCAAGAGCCACACTAACCTCGGCCAATCATGCTGGTTGAGCTGCTGATGGCCCGGGAATGGCGAAAGGTGCTCTGAACTGCAATGATTCGACTTGTCTAAGGTTGAATCGG
>NZ_JBIAFV010000046.1:0-15464 GCF_042869435.1 Nocardia sp. NPDC006982
GACAGGTCATCACGAAGGCACGGGTGGCCAGTCTCAAGCTGGGTCAATCCTGCTCGCCAGGCGGTGTGCATTCATCCTCACAGTGCTCAAGCGATCAGTGGTCGGGTGGGTGAAGGAGGCGACCAAGTGAGCGTGGCCCGGTTCATCGCCTCCCAGAGGACCGAACACGGCGTCCCGCACGCCGTGGCCTGCCGCGCCCTTCAGGTGAGCGAGTCGTGGTACTACAAGTGGCACGACCGCCCGCCTACTCCGCGGCAGCAGCGCCGCGAGCAGCTGACCGAGACGATTCGGGTGATCTTCGAAGCCTCCGGCAAAACCTATGGCAGCCCCCGCATCGGCCTCGAGCTGCGCGCTGCGGGCTGGCAGGTGTCCGACAACACCATCGCGCAGATCATGGCCGAAAATAGCTGGGCAGCAAGGAAAGTCAAACACAGACGCAGCCTGACCAAGCAAGGAAAGCGGCCGGTGGCACCGGATCTGGTGCGTCGGCAGTTCACCGCTGTGGCCCCCGATGTGCTCTGGTGCGGCGACGTGACCGAGATACCCACCGACGAGGGCAAACTCTACCTCGCCTCGGTGGAGGACCGGTTCTCCGGGCGTCTGCTCGGCTACGCCACCAGCCCTCATCATGATGCCGAATTGACCTGCGCCGCACTGCGAATGGCCACGGCCACACGCGGCGGAGCGGACGCGGTCGACGGAGTGATCTTCCATTCCGACCGCGGCAGCGAATATACCGCCGCCACGCTCGGCCGGCTCTGTCGTGCTCTGGGGGTGGTGCCGTCGATGGGCCGGGTCGGGTCGGCCCTCGACAACAGCCCCGCCGAGGCGTTCAACTCCACGCTGAAGGTGGAGTTCGTGCACCAGCATCGGTTCCGCACCCGCGCCGAGGCGAGGTTGAAGATCGTCACCTGGATCACCGGGTTCTACAACCCGACCCGGCGGCACTCGCTGGCCGGCGGGCTGTCACCGATCGACTACGAGAACCACATGGCCGCCGTGCGTGCGACCGCCGGGGCGGCCTGGCCACGAGACGAGGCCGCATAAAGGACCCTCCACACTTCGAGGGGATTGACAACGGTGGCGTGGCTGAGCAACAGTCGCTTTCTTATTGACTGAACTATCGAACTTGTCGTCGCAGTTCAGGAGACAGAGCGGGGGTTGGTGGCCTACGGTCGCTGCCCATGGTTTCAGGCGAGGAAGAGCAGCGGGATCTGGCGGCGTTGGTCGTTCCGGCGGCTGGGGCGTTGGTCACGACGGATGATCGGTGGGAGCCCTATCGTCTGGTCGATCGCGAGGGGGCGGCGGTGGAGGGGGTGGCGTCGTTCTTTCGTGAGTTGCAGGCGGCTGGGCGTAGTCGGGCTACGGTCCGCTCGTATGGATTGGACCTGCTGCGTTGGTTCCGGTTCTTGTGGGCGATCGAGGTGTGCTGGGATCGTGCCACCCGGGTTGAGGCACGGGATTTCTGCCGATGGTTGTTGATCGCGGGCTAGCCGGTCCGGTCCCATTGGCGCAACGAAAACGCCTCGCCACCAATATCGTCGGGGAAGCCTTATGCAGCGTCGGTGCGTGCGCATAGCGAGACGGTGTTGCGTTGCTTCTACGATTTCCACCTGAGCGTCACTTCCGGACCGGTCCTGATCAATCCGTTTCCGCTGGTTCGCGCCCGGCGCGAGACACGCGCGCACGCGCACCACAATCCAATGGAGCCGTTCCGAGACCAGCGGTCCGGGCTCTATCGGCCCCGGGTTCCGAAACGCCTCCCACGGTCGATACCCGACGACGAGTTCAACGAGATCTTCGCTCGGCTGCGGTCGCATAGGGATCGGGCGTTGGTCGCGTTTACGTCTCCACAGGGGCCAGTGCGTCGGAGTTGTTGTCGGCGAGGCAGGGGGGCGCCGATCCCGGGCGGCAGTTGATTGCGGTGGTGCGCAAGGGAAGTCGCGAACTCCAGGAGTTGCCGGCTTCTCCGGATGCGTTCGTCTGGTTGCGGCTCTACCAGCTCGAGATGGGTGAGCTGATCCCGAAGGGTAAGCGGCTGCCGTTGTGGTGGACGCTGCGCCGGCCGATCCGGCCGCTGACTTACCACGCGGCGCATCGGATGTTCGAACTAGTCAATGCCGCGGCGGGCAGCACAGCGACCTCGCACGCGTTGCGGCATACCGCGGCCTACCGGATGGCCGAGGATCCCGGTCTGCCGCTGACCGATGTTCAGTTCGTTTTGGGCCATGCCCAATTGACCACCACGCAGATCTATTTGACACCGCGCAAGGAGGACGTGATCCGCCGAGTGCTGGCCCATCATGCCGAGCAAACCCAGCAGGCCGCCGCGCGGACCGCCCCGCCACCGGCATCAGGCTATCGACCGGACTCGTTGAACGTGCTGTTCGGGGGGCGGTGATCTGATGGCCGCGACCGTTGCCCCGGCCGCTGCGCCGCCGCAGCCGCGTTCGACTGGACAGCGGCTGGGCCGAGACGCCATGCGCACCCGGTTCCCGCCACGCCCGATCTCTACCGACTGGCCGCGAGCAGGGTGCGGCCGCGAAGAAGCGCTCCGGTGGGCAACCGCCGAGGTGTTCGTGATCGGGAATCCGATCGTTCAGGCTAAACGTGTTCGCGGGCTGCGGCATCTACTGGATTGGCTCGCCGATCAGCCCGGTGACACCTGGCAGCAGCGATGGCTCGATAGCGGCGCGGAGCTGTTGGGCCCGAGATGGCGGCAAGCGCCGCTGACCTGGCTCGAAGCGCGCGGGAAGCGGTCAAAATGGCTGCCTGTCGAGTTGTCCTTAGCGATGCGCGTGCTGATCTTCGCCGATATTCTGCGGCCGACGTTGCGTTGGCTGGCGATTACCCCCTCGATCAAATCCGAACTCGCGGCGGGTTTGACTCTCGAACGGGATCCCGCCGGATTCTCGAAACGGCGCGACTATTGCCACGCTGACCTCGGAATCTCCGACCGGGCGACGCGATTGACAGCACAACGGGCCGCAGTGATCATCGCCGCCAAGGGCGGAACCCTCGCCGACATCACCGTCGGAGACGTGCTCGAGCTTGTCGATACCGAAACCGACCTATTGACGGCCTGGCCGCGGGATATCCCGGTGTTTTGCCAGATTCCGCATGCCCTCGGTTTCCTCGGCGACCAAGCGCCGCAACGGTTTCGGCAACTACGCACCGGCGGCCAACTGACGCCCGAGCAGCTGGTCGATCGCTACGAACTCACCTGTCATCCCATCCGGAGCCTGCTGGTCGACTACCTCAAGGAACGCCAGCCGAGCCTGGACTACAACAGCCTCAAGGACCTGTCCTACTATCTCGCCCGCAGGTTCTGGAAGGACATCGAATTGCACCACCCTGGCATCGACACCCTCGATCTGCCACCCGATGTCGCCGCGCAATGGCGCCAGCGAGTTCAGGACATCCCCCGGCCCATCCGCGGTGACGAAAATGCCAGTGGTTCAAGCGGTCCCGGTCAACGGATCTCGTTTCGCGAGTGCCTGGTCAAAGTCCGAGCCTTCTATCTGGACCTGTCTCACTGGGCCTTGGAAGATCCCGGGCGCTGGGCGCAGTGGGTCGCGCCGAACCCGGTCGGGCGCAACGCCGTTGAACACCGCAAGGCCAAGCGCCACCGCAAAGCGCGAATGGATGCTCGCACCCGTGAGCGACTGCCCGTTCTCCCGGTTCTGGTCACCACGGTCGAGCGGCGGAAACTGGCTGCCGCGGAAATGCTTGCAACGGCGGAAAACGTCGAACCGGAAGCCGGTTTCACCGCCCGGGGACAACAGTTGACGCGGCTGCGGCCTTTCGGGAGAAAGCTGCTGGTCATCGACTCCGATGGCTGCCGACGAGACCTGCGCCGCGAAGAAGAGTATGCGTTCTGGGCTTGGGCCGCGGTCAACGTCCTGCGCCTGACCGGGATCAGGATCGAGGAGCTGATGGAGATCACCCATCACAACCTGATCCAATACCGGCTCCCCACAACCGGCGAGATCGTGCCGCTTCTGCAGATCGCGCCCTCCAAAACCGACGCCGAACGGCTCCTGGTGGTCAGCCCTGAACTGGCCGACGTCTTGTCCGCCGTCATCGTCCGCATCCGCGACGACACCGGCGTCGTCCCACTGATCCCGGCCTACGATTGGCACGAATGCCTTTGGCGCCCACCGGCACCGGTGCTGTTCCAGCGCCGATTCGGCACCGAGAACCGGGCGATCAACCACAGCACCATCCGCAAGATGATCTAAGTGGCGCTGGCCGACACCGGCTTGACCGACCCAGCTACCGGCGGACCACTCACCTACACACCCCACGATTTCCGAAGGCTCTTCATCACCGACGCCGTCCTCAACGGCTTGCCGCCACACATCGCGCAGGTCATCGCCGGGCACCGCGACATCAACGTCACGATGGGCTACAAAGCGATCTACCCCGAGGAAGCCATCCAGGCACACCTGTCGTTCCTGGCCCGCAGGCGCAGCCTGCGCCCAACCGAGGAATACCGAGTCCCCACCGACAACGAATGGACCGAATTCCTAGGCCACTTCGAACGCAGAAAGGTCTCCACCGGCCTCTGCGCCCGCGCCTACTCGACACCCTGCATCCACGAGCACGCCCTGCGCTGCCCGATACACTGGCCCGACCCCGCACAACGACCGCGCATCATCGACATCCGAGACAACCTCATCGACCGCATCGCCGAAGCCGAACGCGAAAGCTGGCTCGGCGAAGTCGAAGGACTCCGAATCAGCCTCACCGGCGCCAACGACAAACTCGCCCAGATCGACCGCCGCCAAACCTCCGCCGTCGTCGACCTCCCAACTCCTGCGCTACTCCAATGAACCCACGATGCCAGGCCACAAGATCAAAAAAGTTCAGAGAATCCGCAACAGGTCGAGTTCGGCTCGACCGAAGCACTGGCGCTCCCGGTGCTGACCCCGGCAACGGCATCGACTGAAGCACACGCTCTGTGTGGGCCACCCGAGTCCGATGGCGGTGAGGGTGTGCACGGATAAGCTGGAGTTCCGGCGTGTTCTCGCTGATGCAGGGTTCCCGACGCCCCCGGTTTTGCCCGGTGGATGATACGGCCGGGGTGGGCGAGTTCTTCGAGTCCTGCCAGCGCCGCCCGATCGCGCTGAAACCACGAAACCGCAACGGCTCGCTGGGAGTCCTCTACATCGACGAGGCTGCCGAGATCGCCGCGGCGTGAGCGGAATCGGTCGGCACCAACGCCCGACTCTCGAACTCGGCGGCGCCTACACTCCATCGATCTATGCCAACGGCCCGCGACGGTTCGAATACGACGACGGGTTCAACACGATCTCCCCGGCGTTGACGACCAGCGAGCACAACTGGCCGACCAATCGCATTTGACGGGTCTGCCCGCCTCGGTTCGTCGCGGGTTACTTGATGGTTTCAACACCTGCGGGCCGCGATGTCAAAAGCGACTGTATGGCAGCGTGATAGATAGCTTGGACTTCGGGAATGGAGTCGATTCGGATTCGTTCGTCGGTGCCGTGCAGGCCGTGATAGTCGACACCGAATCCCGCGCTGGCGTCGATATTGAGGCCAGCGAGGTAGTTGCCGATGTTGCTGGGTCCAGCGATGCGTGGCTTGATGACGACGCCGAAGGATTCGGCCGCATTCAGCAGTGCGCTACGCAGTGGTGAGCTGGTCGGTAGGGCGTAGGGCGGCCACCGCATGACGTCTTCGATGAGTGTCGGTTGCGTTGTGGGCCAGGCCTTGTCGATCTGTGCTGCGTGGTCACGCAGTGTTTGTGTTGCGGCGGCGTCGTCGAAGGCGGGTGTCGTACGGATGTCGATAGACACGCTGCACAGATCCGGCGTCGCTGTGTATCCATCCCCGCCGGTGATCGCGGTGACGGTTAATTTGGCGGGCAGCGGGAAGTCATTACCCGCGATGCTGGGAAGCTCAGCTGTTGAGAGGCGCTCGATGAGTTGGGCAGCTTTCTGGATCGCGTTAGGAGTAACGGCTCGTCCTCCGGAGTGCGACGCCACTCCGTGAACGTGCAGCCTTGTGCGGTAGACGCCGCGACCGCCGACGATGAGGTGATTGAGGCCGGGGTATCCGATCATCACCCCGCCGACGTCGCCTGGTCCGCCTGGCCCTTCGAAGAAGGCTTTCGCGCCCCCGAATTTGCCAGTGTGCTCATCGACATCGAACAGCAAGACCATTGTGCCGGAGAGGTTTTCACGGACCTGACTGATATGGGTCGCGATGTGGCTGAAGATAGCGACGGCGGCTTTGGAATCGGCGCTGCCCCGGCCCCAGAGCCACCCATCGGCGATCACGGGTTTCGTCGGCGGGTGGGTCCAGGCGTCTTCGTGGCCGAATGGCGCGGTGTCCAGGCATGCGTCCACGACCCAGGTCGGGCCGGGGTGGGCACCACGGATTTTGCACGCCAAGGCGACGGGTGCATCGGAATCGTCGCGAAGGATGGTGGATGGCAGGCGGTGCTGGGCCAGCCAGGTCGAGACGTGGTCGAGTACCCGATCGTAGGGGTCGATCCCGCCCCGGCTAGGGATGGCGACCAGTTCTCGGGTGAGGTCGAGGACGGATTCGCGGTCGCCTTTGGCCGTGGCCAGCAGATCGTGTGCGGTGATGGTCGGCCTCCTTCCGCAGGGAATCATGGCGTATGGTCGAGCCCGGACAATGCCTGTAGCTGCTCGGTGGACTCGACTCTACGACCGCCCGCGTAGAGCTGGCGAGCGTGATCAATGAGCCGGGTGCCGCCTCCGGCGCCGAGCAGGATGCCAGAGTCGAACGCTTCGGCCGAGGTGAGCGAGGGAATCGGCGCCACGGCCGCAGATTCCGATGCGCAGAAGAACCGTTCGGGTACGTCAGCCTCGATCACGCTGATGTGCAGGGTTTTCAGACCGAGTGACCGATCCCGGGGATCGCGCAGCTCGATCAGGCGTAGCAGGTGGTTGGTCAGCAGCCGATGCCGCGGTGGTCCGAACAGCACGCGATGGTGAACCAGTTCGGGTCGGGCCGCCAAGACGGCTTCAATGGTGTCGAGGTAGGCGGCGTCACGGGATCAGGAGCCGATGACGGCGAGGTAGCGTTCGGCGTTCTGGACGACGGCGAGCATCGCTTCGCGTAGATCGTGGTGTCCGGCAATTAGTTTCGGCGCTTCGTCACTGCCGCGTGGCGCCCGGTCTTGGTGAGCGAAAAGTATGTCGGCCGGCTGGGCGTAGTAGTCGGCGAGCATGCGGCGGTAGCGGATGCTGGTGACGTGCTTGGCTAGTTCCCATCCCGACAACATCCCCGGTGTAACGCCCGAAGACCCGCTAGGTGACTGTTTATCGAGGTCTTCACAGACCTGTTCGAGCGTGGCGGGGATCGCCAGGCGAGCTTGACGCAGCGGCGAGGGATCGTGGTCGGCGACCGGCTCGGCCTGCCATCTGGATCTGCGCCCCGGCATCCCACCACCTCCATCCCTGATGCTCAGGGTACGGAAGCGGGGTGCTCCACGCGCAGGTCTCGGCGGATTTCAGAGGCGGCGAGCTGATCGCAGATCGCTGCCAGGGCAGGGTGTTTGTCGATGAGGGTGTAGCCCTGCGGGGGATGGAATTTCCCGAGCGTGGCCGCCAACTCTTGTACGGAGTATCCGTCGTGTTCGCGAACGTTCTGGATCGGCAAGGCGAAGCCGTGGGGCAGGTCGCGCATGTACTCATAGACCGATTCGCCGTTGCCGACGCGAGCTTGCTCGGCGATGGCGGCGATCCGGTCCGGGGTGTCCACGATCGCCGTATTCAAGTCGATCACTGCTGCTAGGCGAGATACCGGGGCGGTGAGGTAGACGAACCAGCGGGTGGGGTGCCCGGTCAGGTAGCGGCGCCGGAATTCGTGGCCCTTCTCCCGGTTCCAGATCAGTTCGTAGTACTGCGGGTTCAGCGACATCAGCACCCGCTGCGCTAGTATCTCGACCTCACAGTCACCGAACAGGTCCTCGGCCACCGCAGCTTCCCTCGTCGCAAACGTGCCACTCGTGCTGAGCGGCCTGCCATGGCACCGGAGTCTAGCTCGCGTCCTGACACCGTCAACACCGGCTGCCGGACCGGCATGGGCTGGGGTTGCGACGGCGATATCGGCAACAAATGAACAACGGTGAACAACTACACGCCAACCAGTGGCATGGCTGTCCGATCCGATCGAGGCGATTCTCGTTGTATCCCGTTGGGCCACAACGCCGGAGGCGTTCATGAATCGTTCTGTTGTCGGGTTCCCCCGCGAATCTAGTTCCGGAGACCGGCGCACATTGCTGACCCCTAGGGTCGCCTCCGCGCTGCGCGCTGCGGGCTTCGACGTCCTGACAGAGCACGGCATCGGCGAAGGCGTGTTTTGCAACGACGCCGAAATCAGCTCGACTGGTGCACGTTTCGCCGATCCAGATGTCGTGTGGGCAGCTCCGCTGGTGCTGCGCTACAAGTCTCCCGATCCTGGCGAGCTGTCCAGGCTGCACCCTGGTCAATCCATCGGGGCGCTGTTCCGCGCGGAAGGCGATCCCGCGTTGATGACGGCGCTCACCGCACAGGGTGTGACCGCCTACAGCTACGAATTCTTACACGACAACGACCGGTTCCCACTCGCCGCACCGGGCGGTGAAATCGCTGGTGTCCAAGCTGTTTTCCACGGTGCAGCGGCGCTGCAATCCCCGGGCGGTGGTCGTGGTGTCCTGATTGCCGCGGTCGCGGGAGCGCCGCATGCTCACGTGGTCGTGATCGGATGCGGCAACGTCGGTGCTGCCGCCGCCGGCACGGCCAGCGCGTTGGGTGCGCAGGTGACCGTGCTTGCACATTCCTCGGCCTCGGCCGACCGGTATCGCACGCTCGCCCTGGCATCGGTCGAGGTCGTGGTGAACACCACCGAGCTACGGCGGGAAGTACTCGCCGAGGCGGAGCTCGTCATCGGGGCGATCCTGGAATCGACGTGGGACACCCCGGCGATGATCACCGCCTCGGACCTGTCGAGGATGCGGACCGGCGCGGTGATCGTCGACGCTACCTGTGGTTACGGCGAGGGCTACTTGCCGACGGTAGGGCCGGTGCAGCAGCCCGGCGCACCGCACATCGTCGACGGAATCGTACACATCAAGCTGGACTTGCTCCCGTCGCTGGTGCCGGTCACCACCACCAGCGCCTACACAGCGTGTGCGGCCCCGTATTTGGTGCGGCTGGCTCGGGTAGCCTGCCACGGCGTTGACGACCCGGTCGTCGACACCGCCCGCATCGCTCATGCCGGTCACCTCGTACATCCGGTGTGCCTACGTCACATGAAGTTCTACCAGGTTCCAGCATGAGCACATCCGCGGCGGAAGCGGTAGCCGCATACGACGCGCGGGCTGCGTACTGCCGCGCTGAGACCACGTCCGTGGCGCCGCCCCGGCTACTGCACCCTCTGCTCACCGGCTGCACCCATGTCGCCGAAGTGCCGTGTGGCACAGGGCATTTCATTGCCGAATACGCTGCGGTCGGCCTAACTGTCACCCTGGCAGACGCCAACCCGGTAATGCTCGGATACGCCAGCGAGCAGGCCGAAGCCGTGGGCCTGCCCCCGCATCGGACAACGCTGGAGTGCGCCTACCTGAACAAGCTGCGGTTGTCGCCGACGGTGGACGCGGTGATAGTGCCCAATGCCGCGCTGAACCAGCTGCTGTGCCACGCCGGTACGCAGGAGCTGATCGAACAGTTGCGCGCAGCGACAACTAGGCGTGATGTCCGCGTGCTCGCGCAGGTGATGTGTGGATATCGAGATCACACCGACGTCGCGGGGTTCTACGACCAGACGCGGCCACACGGAATGTGGTTCACGGACAAACGATTCGAACCGGCGCACGCCGACGGCGTCGCTGTTCGTCGCCGTCGCCAGCAGCGCCACGGCGATCAGCTACACATCGAGTTCGACTACCGAGACAGCCGCGATCGGCAACTCCACACCGCCGTAGTAGACCTGCTCGTGGTCGATCCCGTCGCCCTGATCGCTGCCTTCGCCGCTGCCGGTTTCAGCGAGATCCGTTTCCTACCAGGCGATCATGGTCTGTCGGAACTGCTCGCCGTCGCGCGAAGAGTGCGGGGATGAACCCGCGGCGCACAGTGGCTGATGCTCACGGTTACTGGCTGCGCTACTACAACGAGCGCTTCGTGTTCGGACAAGGCACCGAACAGATCCTCGCCGCGCTGCAACAAATCCCCCGAGTCGCCCGCTGGGTCGATCTCGGCAGTGGCTCGGAGTCCATGCTGTGGTCTATCGCTCTGCGCGCTGATCAGCTGACCGCCGTGGACAGTGACCCAGATCGGCTCGCGATCCTGGACCGTTTCGCCGCCGTAGGCCAGCCGCGTGCCATTCACACCACCACGCTACGACTGTGTCAGCGCGAGGACCCCCAGGCGTTCTCGACGCGGTGCGACTCGCTGACCGCGTGCTTGGTGGTGGACTGCCTGACCGGCCGGATGCCCGAGCATCCGCAGTTGGCGGAGCAGTCGTTTGATCTGGTCACCCAATTCGGACTGCTGGGAATGTGCAGCGACACAGATGAATTCCGGGACTGCTTCACCGCCATTCATCAACTCGCCGCGCCGGGCGGGTGGGTCGCGGGCGCGAACTGGGTTGCCATGAACCCCTGCGGACGAGTCGAGCTCACCGAACAGCTCTACCGCGACGCCGCCGACGCGGGCGGGGTCGAGCTGTCGCAGCTGCACCGGGTCGACAGCACCGATCCGGACTTTCCCGCCGTGTGGATGTACCTAGGAACAAGGAGAATCTCATGCCCGCCACCCCAGACCCCGAACTGATCTTCGCGCCGGTCGGTATCGCTCATCTCACCGCCGACAACACTGACCTGTTGCGCGCCGCGGCCCGCGGCAAGCAGCAACTGCGCGTCACCACTGCCGCACAGCTCAACGGAACACCGCACATCGGCACGGTTGTCACCGTGCTGACGGTGTTCGCCTTCACCGCCCACGCCGCTGAGCAACTCGGACTGCCCGCGACGGTGGTGTTCGACGCATTGGACAACGCGCCCGCCGAACACCTCGAGATCGGAGGCGAAACCTACACGCGCACAGTCGCTGATCTTGTCGAAACAGGCCACCTCGACGGCCAGGCCCGTGTGTGCGGGTTTGAGCGGCTACTGAGCTGGGCCGCAGCGCGCAGCGCAGTGCACTACGATTTCCGCCCCTACACCGTCTACCAACAACTCGCGCCAGTGCGGGCCTGCTTGCACATGATCGCCTCACGACTCGAACAGTTCCGGCCGCTGGTGGCCCCCGCCGACGGCATTGTGCGCATCAGACCACGGTGCCCCGACTGCCGGTTGGTGGAGAAATCAGCCCGCCACCTCGCGATCACCGCGGGTGACAGTGCCGTGCATCTCGACTCCTATTGCGCCCTTCACGGTCACTATCGCGAGAACATCGACATCGCCGGGACGCACGGGTGGTACGATACGACGCCAACACCCGTTATCTTCTTCGCAGCCCTTGAACGAGGGCCACGGTCGCCAGGCCCGGTATGACTTCTTGCCCCTGTCGTTCGCATGATCCGGGGGGTGGTGTCGCCGGGGCTGGTGGCGTCGACGGACCGCTGATGGGGACAGGGCCGAGGGTAGGTCTCTTCATAATGTGGGTGCCGGGCGTCGATGCCTGATCGGCGACCGGTCCAGGTTTCGACGCGATGAAGGAACTGCGAAGTGGCACAGGCCTATGCCGTGTTCTGCGGCGTTGACGTTGGTAAAGGCGAACACCACGCGGTCGGTCTCGACACGGCGGGTAAGCGGTTGTTCGACAAAGCATTACCCAACGACGAAGCCCGGCTACGAGCGGTTTTCGACAAGCTCGCCACACACGGGCCGTTGTTGATCGTGGTCGATCAACCCAACACCATCGGCGCTCTGCCGGTCACCGTCGCCCGCGCCCGCGGTCACGACGTCGCCTACCTGCCGGGGCTGTCGATGCGCCGCATCGCCGATCTCTATCCCGGACAAGCCAAAACCGACGCGCGCGACGCCTACATCATCGCTGATGCCGCCCGCACCATGCCGCACACGCTGCGCCGCGTCGACACCGGCGACGAAGCCCTCACCGAACTCGGTGTCCTGGTCGGCTTCGACGACGACCTGGCCGGAGAAGCTACCCGCACCAGCAACCGCATCCGCGGGCTGCTCACTAGCATCCACCCAGCCCTCGAACGTGTCCTGGGCCCACGCGTCACGCACCCAGCGGTGTTGGAGATCCTGTCCCGCTGCGGCGGGCCCGCCGGAATCCGAGCCGCCGGACGCCGCAAACTCACCACGATCGCGGTCAAACACGCCCCGCGCATGGGTGCTCGGCTGGTCGAGGAAATCCTGGCCGCGCTGCCCACGCAGACGGTCACCGTTCCCGGCGCCAACGCCGCCGAGATCGTGCTGCCCAGACTGGCCGATTCCCTGAAAAATGTTCTGTTGCAACGGAAATCCATCGCCGAGGACATCGAGAGGATGCTCGATGACCACCCTCTTTCCAAGGTCCTGACCTCGATGCCCGGCGTCGGAGTCAGGACCGGAGCCCGCATCCTGCTCGAAGTCGGCGACGGCTCGGCCTTCGCCACCGCCGGACACCTCGCCGCCTACGCCGGCATCGCCCCGGTCACTCACCGCTCCGGCAGCTCGATCCGCGGCGAGCACCCCGCCCGATCAGGCAACCACAAACTCAAACGCGCCTTGTTCCTGTCCGCATTCGCCGCTCTGCACGACCCAGCAAGCCGCGCCTACTACACGCGGAAACGCGACGAGGGCAAGAAACACAACGCCGCTCTCATCTGCCTCGCCCGCCGTCGTTGCGACGTCCTCTACGCCATGCTCAAGACCAAACAGCCCTACCGAATCCCCGAAACAGCCGCTTGACGAAAAACATAGGGACACCCCCCTATCCGCAGCGTGCAGAAGGGATATCTCCTCGCCGCCGAACGCGAGCAATACCGGGCGTGCACAGTCTCGGTCGACGGCGCGAACTGGGGCGGGTCCTGGCACGCCAACGTTCTGGCCCCAGCACTGTCGACCCTCGGCGTCCCCGCGCGTGAATGGCCGGTCAGTATTTTTCACTCCGCTCGTGCTCGACCGCAGCGGCGGCAAGCTATCCAAGACCTTGTACGTCCGCTATGGAGCCAGCTACGCCGACTTGCCCGAAGCATTCCTCAACCTCGATGTACTGCTCGACGAGCACGGCGCCGACGCCCTTGATCCGATCTGGGCCGAGGTCTCACGCTGGGCTTGCGAGCCCCAACGGTTGCACCGCTCCTACACCGTGGACTACCTCGCCTCTCTCTTCACAGCTCACGCCCACAACGACGCGCCAGACCGGCGAATCGCCTGACCATAGTGAAGGGGCACACGATGATTCACGTTGTCTATGACCTCACCCGATGCCACCGCCAACCCCGATACCCGCGAACTACTTGCAGCGATGCACCAGACGGTGCAGCTTCTCGGCTGCACCATCCTTCGCTCGAGCAGGTGTACGCGGCGATCGCGTTGTCCGCCACGTATTTCGACAACACCAACCTAGACATGATGGTCGGGTTCCCCGGCCAAGATCGCGACTACGCACGCCTCGACGCACGCCGGGCCGCGGAGTCAGGGATCGGCAGCGTGTCGATTTATCCGGTCGACTATGTGATGACATTGCCGGGCTGGCAGGACCGGATCCGGTCCGGCGAATTGCCGCGCCCGGCCGCACTCAACGAGTGCTCCTTGATGTTCCACGAATCTCGCCAGGAACTGGCGCAGTACATGTCCGAGCAGAACATGTACTGCTTCGGCGCGGCCGAGGCGCCCCCGACCCGGTACATGTTCTCCACGCTGTATGGCGGCTACCGCGACGAGGCCGTCGGTGTGGGCGCGGGCGCGTACTCCTTCATCCGTGGCCTGGCCTATGTCAACGACGCCGGCGAACGCCGCTACGTCAAAACGGTGTCGACGGGCGTGCTGCCGGTCACCCAGTCCTCACCCGGTCACGCCTACGAGAAGGGGTTGGTGTTCTTCCCCAAACGGCTGACATTCGACATGCGCGACTTGGTCGTCCTCGGCCTCGAGGAGGTCTACGCCGATCGTATCGACTCTATCGTTCGCGACAGGCACGCCGAGGTCGTCGGCGATCTGTTGCGGCTGACGGAGCCGGGCAAACTCGTCTACAGCGAGTTGATGGCGCACTTCTTCTCTGATCTGTAGCAACGGATTTACCGCCGTATGGTCGCGCGGTTGAGCAGCCAGGTGGGTGTCATCGACGAACACGAATGGCAGGCCGGCGCGGCCCGGGTCGCGGCCATGGGCGCGGCCAATGCGCTGCCGGGGGCATCCAGCCGCCGAAAGACGCTGCCGTTGGTGGGCACTCGACCGTGAACGATCCATACTTCGCTCGGCTCCTGGAAACACTGACGGCACCAGGAGTCAGCTACGGCCAGCAGAGCCCGCCCGCCGGTGCGGAATGGGACCTGGGCGTGGGCGAGGCCCGGTATCCGCTCCCGGCGCAGCTGCGGCTCGACATCGGCCGAGTCTGCGCGAATACCGAAACCTTGTGGTACTCCAGCTCGGTCGGCGAGCCCGAGTTGCACGATGCTTACCGCAACCACCTCATCGGCCAGCACGCCGATATTGATCCGGACCGGGATGCCGTGCTGGTTACCGCCGGTGGCAAAAAGCGGCGTGGTTGGCCATTCGGTTCCTGCTGCATCACCGCAGCACCGCGGCGGCGTTGGTTCCATCACCGGGATGGGAGCCCTACCGGTTCTGGCTCGACGCCGCCGGGTGCCCGCAGATCCCCTACGATCCGGCGGCTGTCGCGTCTGATCCGAACCTGTTGCGACGGTTGATCATCGAGGCAGATCCGCGACCAGGTCTGCTGATCGTGAACTACCCACACAACCCCACCGGCGTCGGCATCACACAACAAGCGATGAACGAAATCGTGAAGATCGCAGCCGAATTCGGAATATCGCTGCTCTCCGATGAGGTCTATCGCCTCTTCGGTGAGGATGACGTGTCGGCCACACACTCACCCGCCCGTGACCCGCTCTGCCACATCATTGTCGATTCGTGTTCCAAGGCGTTGACGGTGGCGGGCCTGCGCGTCGGGTTCCTCATCGCGCACCGCCAGGTGGTCGATGACCTTGCTGCGTTGCGAGGCTCCTATGCGTCGTGCACCAGCGTGCTCAACCAGCGGATCGCGGCTCATCTGCTGACCGACTCCGCGGCGCGAGCGTGGTTGGCCGAGGTTCGTGCCGACGCCGAAGATACGCGCACCGCCACCGCGAAAGCCCTCACCGATTACGGCATCGAGGTCGTCTCCCACGGTGGGCTCTACACTTCAACCGTCTTTTGCTATGGGTGACGGTGAGTCCGTGCAGCCCTGTTCCGAACCATCGACCAGGTGATTCACCGTGCGCGGCGTAGTAATCCGACAGCGGCGCTCGGCCGC
>NZ_JBIAFV010000047.1:0-15435 GCF_042869435.1 Nocardia sp. NPDC006982
ACGGCGTTGGACGCGGTTTGACCGGCGGCGGGGCGGTCCTCACGCAGCAAGATCACCGACATCGGCAACACATCCTCGACGATCTCGGCGAATGTCGCGCTCTGCGAACCGTATTCGGCACCCAGAATCCGGACCCGCGGCACATAGCCCGCAGGTAGAAGGTCTTGGGAATCCAGGTCCCCGATCCACTGCAGAATCCCCGGCGCCAACCGCTTCTGCGGTTCACCGACCCCGCGGCTGCGGCCGCCGCCGGAGGTCGCGGGCAACATCGCACCGATCCCCCGCCACACCGAACGCTCCGGATCATGGATGAGCGGCATATAGACGACGGTCTTGTGTTTCTTCGACTGCGGCTCGCTGTAGCGCCAACACGTGTGAGGATCCATGCCGTGACGGTTATGCGGAGCGATCTTGTCCCCGTTGGCCAGCACCACACCGGTTACCCCGTTGCGGTCACCGATCAGCCGGACCCGGCGGGTCTGCCACGTGTACAGGTCGATCGCGCCGGCCGGGGTGCGTTCGGCCCACTTCGCGGTGTCCGGGTCACGCTCCCACGGCGGGATATCGGTGGGGCCGCCGATACGCACATACGGGTTGTCCTCGTAGGCAACCAGATTCAACAGCAACGTCTCCCGCAGATTCCTGCCGTGCGGGAGCAGTCCCCCGATCTGCCCGGACCAGCCCGTGCCGATCGGATACCCCTTACCGTTCTTGACCGTGTCATCACCGACCGCGCCGGACTTGATCCCCGACGGGTCGAAGGCGTGCACGTGCACCAGCCACCGCGCCGCTTCCGCGGCCTCGATCCGCCGAAGATCCACCGCCGAGCGGGTCGTGAACAACGGCTGCCCGTTCGGAACGTCCGCGACGATCTTCTCCAGCCCCGACACCTCATCCCTCGCAGTCGGCAAACCCGCGACCTGGAAGAACGGCGCACGGGCATCGAACAAATCAAACCGGTGCCGCAACGGCTCCACATACGCGCGGACGCGGTCGGTCGGTAGTTCGCCGCACGCCCACAACAGCTCCCAGTCATCAGCATCGGCGGGCCCGTCGATCGCCCGATGCAGGATCGCCAGCAGCATGCGCGCGATCGCGAACGCTTGGGTCGGAACCTCCCCACCGATCTTCGTCAAATCGGTTGCCTGCTCGAACAGGTCCAGGATCGACAGCACACGCTCGCGGCCGTCGTGACCGAGCGCGATGATCCAGGGCTCGTCGAGCACATTGAAGCCGGGTTCGTTGTCGGAGCTCATGGGTGAGTGCTCACTTCTGTTGACCCGTGCGATGAATCCACCGACGGTTGATCCGCTTCCTGCTGTTCCCGGAACCCGGTGTCGCGGGTGTAACGCACCCTGTGTCCGGCGATGTCGCCGTAGCCGTCCTCATCGATAACCAGGACAGGGAGCCGGTAGATCAGTGGTGAGAACTCCCACACCTCCGGAGTCGCTGCCCACAGCGCGGATTCAGCGTGCTCGTTACTGAACTGCAACTGTGTGAAGCGCTCAACGAGTTGCTGGCGTCGGCTTATGGTCACCCTGGTTGGATGCTGACCTACTGGTCGAATCCCGTACTGTTCTCGACAACCGCACGGAAGAGTTGGGGCGAACCAGATCTAAAGCCCTTTCCGTTCTGACGTGTCAGCATTCACCCGAACATGATCATATATAAAATCGCCCTCCTTCCGGTGGGTGGTAGTGCTGATCGGGGTGACCCAGATTTTGCCGTCGCCGATTTTTCCGGTGCGGGCGGTATGGGTGATCACCTGAAGAACGTTCTCGACTGTGTGGTTGTGTGTTACCACTTCGAGTCGTAGCTTCGGGAGGAAACCAGCGTAGTAGGGTGGGCCGGCGTAGTGGTCGGTATAACCGTTCTGTCGGCCGTAGCCGTGGACTTCGGTGACGGCGATGTCGGAGATTCCGACGTGCGCGAGTGCGTTTTTGATGTCGGTGATTTTGTGGGGTTGGACGATTGCGGTGATCAGTTTCACGACACGGGACTCACTATGATGTTGGACGGTTCCGATTGTGGTGTGGGGGTCGAGGTGTAGGTGGGGTGTAGGCGGTTTCTGCATGTTCCGACTCGTCCATAGAACTCGTTTTCCTGTGTGGCATGGATGCCGATGGTGAATTTGAGGACGTGGGCGATGGTGGGCGATGAGGAGCGAGATGATTAAGGAGAAGGCCCGGAACGGTGAACGCGCCGATGGTCTGCTTGCTGTCTGCTTGCCCAGCTGGCTGAAACCGCCGCCGTAGAACACCTACTGGATGCCGATCACCCGGCTTATGCAGGGCTCGCCTCGGGTGTGGTGCCGGTAGCCGATGCGGCGTGCTTCAACATGTCGGCGATCTTGGTGTATCCGCCGCGTTCGGCATCGGTCAGTGGTGTTCCACCCCACCGGTCGCGTGCCGACGGGTTCGCGCCGCGTTCCAGCAGGAACTCGGCAAACGCGAGATGTCCCTCGGCGGCGGCCAGGTGAAGTGCGGTGCGGCCGTCGTAGTCGGCGGCACGGACGTCGATCCCGGTGGCGAGCGCTGCACGCAGCTCGTCCAGATCGCCGCGGCTTGCCGACCACAGTAGCCTGATGATGGATTCCACCTGACCTTCGTTGCGTCTGCGCCGCGGGTCCCGTTTCGAGCTGTTTCCCTCGACGGTCAACGAGTCGAAAGCATGGAAGTTGTAGGTGGCGACCAGTTTCTTGCAGAACTCCACCGCCCGGACCGAGTTACCCAACGAATCCAGCCGGGGTGACCAGATCCCCAGACCCATCACGCCCGGCACGACCAGCATCAACGCCCCCGACACGCCGCTTTTCGCCGGCAGGCCGATCGTGAACGCAAACTCGCCAGAGTAATCGTACATTCCACACGACGACATCAGAGACAGGCATTTCTGCACCGTGTCGACGGAGAAAACGCGATCACCGGTGATCGGGTTGATTCCCGCGTTGGCCAGCGTGCCGGCAACGACCGACAACGCGTTCGCATCCACCTCGATCGAACAGCATTGGAAGTAGAACTCCAATGTCTCGATGAGGTCGGTGCCGGGGGGAAAGGCACCGTGTTCGCGCATGAAATAGCCTAGTGCAAAGTTGCGGTCGGCGGTTTTCCGTTCGGACAGATACACGGAATTGTTGAACCCGACGGTTCCCCCGGCAGACAGCCGCCGCCAGGTGTCGGCGACGTAATCGAATCGATCGGCGATCGTAGTGGCGGGCTTCAGCAGCGACGTGGACATGATCGCCCCGGAATTGATCATCGGATTGTGCGGCAAGCCGCTGCTGTTGACCGACAACTCGTTGAAGCCGAGGCCACTGGGCTCGCGGCCCACATGCCGGTGCACTACTCCCGCGCCGTGCTCCTCCAGCGCCAGGCATTAGTTGACCGGCTTACCACACCGACTGCACACAGAACGAGACCTGCGCATCGCCGAGGGAAAACCTCTGGCCATCGGTCGTACACAATGCCACACCGAATCGGCGAGGATCCACACGACCGAGCTGGGGTATGTAGTCGGCCACACTACCCGTGTCATTGCTCCGCAACTGGTCATACATTTCGGAAATATCGCCCGTCAGAGCGGGAAAGTCGGGGATCACCAGATCACCGCGCACAGCCCGGGCGATCAACTGACCTCCCGATTGGCAGGCCTCGACGAACCTTTGGAAACTCAAGCCCCGATCGGCGCCTTCACCGTCGGGTGCCAGCTGGTCGATGGAATCACGTACACGCGGATCGCGAGGGCTCAACCCCGCGGCATGAAGGCGATTCATCAATTCCAATGGAGAGATGTTTCCATCGCTGTCCACGGCGAACGATTCGAAGACCTTCCGATAGTAACCGGCCTCAGTCGCCGATACCGACTCGGAACCAGCCGACCGTGTGGCGATGTTCTTCAATTTCGCCTTCGCCTGAGACGCGACCATACCTTTCACTCCTTGCACTAAATCGAATGTGAGAAAACTTGAGATGGGATGGGACATCAGCGTTATTAATAAAACCAGCGAATATCGGTAGCTTCCGCACAGGCCTTTCGCGCCTTTCGCTGGGCCTGCCGGTCGACATCACACCGGCGGTTCGGCTGTCACACGTCGAAATAGAGAGCGAATTCGTACGGGTGCGGGCGCAGGTTGATCGGGGCGATCTCGTTGGTGCGCTTGATGTCGATCCAGGTCTCGATGAGGTCCTCGGTGAAGACGTTGCCCTCGGTGAGGTACTCGTGGTCCTGCTCGAGCCGGTGGATGACCGACGCCAGGCTGGTGGGGGCCTGGGCGATGTTCTTGGCCTCCTACGGCGGGAGCTCGTAGAGGTCCTTGTCGACCGGGGCGGCGGGCTCGATCTTGCGCTTGATGCCGTCCAGGCCAGGCGAAAAACGGCGTGTAGGGGGCGTTGATGCTGGTCGTGCCGGGCGTGATGGGTCTGGGGATCTGGTCACCCCGGCTGGCTCCGGACGGGCACGCACATCGGCAGGCGCGGCTTGACCAGTTGCAGCAGCGACGATCCCTCCACGCCCGGTTCCGGACCACGCTGATGCTTGGCGGCAACAAATAGATTTCGCACCATGGTGACCATGGTGTCCGTGCCCGGTATCAACAACATCCGCCAATGTACCGATGCTCACGTCGATTCGAGCGAAGGCGAACCCCGAACTGGGCCGCCGCGAACCTGCACATCCTTCCTCATGAGCCTGCTGCTGTACCGCAGCCAGCGCATCGACCTCGAAACCAGGCTGCTACCAACGGATTACGCAGTCGGGTGGCCCAGGAGAATCTCACCCCTGCTGGGCATTGCCCTTTTCGCTCGTATCCCGGCAGGCGCGTACATGGCAACCGTTACAGATCTGGCCTGTGGAAACATACTGCGGCAGAAAGTGTCTCGTGAACGTTCGTTATCTAGAGCCATCCGAAGTCGTGGACTTCTGACCTGGCCTTGTTCGTCGGAGACAACGGTGTCGCCAACGAACAAGTACTCGAGTGAAGAGCGTTGGTCAACAGGGTCCAATCGTTGCGGAGTTGCGATGTCGGCTGCGAGTTGGTGGCGGTTCGGCGCCGTCTGGGCCGGGGCGAATGCCTGCATGCCGTAGCTGTCCCAGAGCTTGTGCGAGTTGCCGACGTAGGCGTTGGTTTTCCTCGGCCAGTTCCCGGTTGCGGGCGCTGGCGAGTTCCAGGCGGCGGACCAGCGAGGAATCACTGCTGCGGTGGTGTGCTGGCAACGATGTGGCCGGTGCGCGGCGATTCAGCTCACGGAGTCGCTGGACTTCGTCTCGGATGTCGGGCTGGGAGTAGAGCCAGGACCGCGAGACCTCGACCACGGTGGCAACGGTCTGAAACGTCACGGCCGCTCCGGTGGCGTCGAGTTCACGGATGGCTCGGATTGCCTTGCTGCGAGTCAGTTCGTGCCGATGGCGGGCGGCGGCGAGAAGGTGCTTGGTGTTGTCAGCTCGCATTCGGTGTTCCCTGCGCTGCTGTGTCGGAGTCGTTTTCGAGCGTCGTGATGATGTTGGTCAGATTGCCCAGCACCTGCCGGTTCATCTGGGCGAGCCGCTGTTGACCGCGTGCCTCGGCCGATGAGATCAGTTCGATGACCTGCTGCTGTTGGTGGCGGTGCTGGGGAAGGAACTCGGCGGTCGTGACGAACATCGGACACGTCAAACAAGCGTTGGCATGCGGGAAGGTCTTCGCCAGTGGGAATGAGCAATATCCGTTGGGGAGAGCCTGGGTTGCTCGGCCGACGCGTTGTTTGGCCCAGGCCGCTACGACGTCACCCGTATCTGGGTCCGCAACCACCGTGACGGCGGCTGGATCCAAGCCCCATGGACGCATCTGCGGACCGATCCGGCACCGTTCGGCGAACAGGCGTGGGACCACGCCCGCCGAATGCTGGCCCGCCGCAGCACCGACCCGGCCACCGAAGCCGAGATCGCCGCCGCCGCAGCGCAATTGCTCGACACCGCGGAACAAGGCCCAGCCACGACACACCGGCCAAGCGTGACAAGCCGAAGAAGAAAGACAAGCGGGTGGCTGGCAGGAGCAGGGCGATTTCGGCCGCTGAACGGCCGGTTCAGCCACGGCCGCAGTCCGCACCGACCTGGGATGAGGACACCGAGGACGACGGGTCGTTGGCCGAGGTGATCCCGCTGGGTGTGTTCGACGCGCGCGAGGAGGCCAAGAAATGGTGGTAGCGGTCACAGCGACGAGCCCGCCGACGAGTCCGGCGCTGCGTTGGAGGCCGATCTGCGGGAGCCGACGATGACGCTGGCCGGATGGCGCAAGTTCGTCGACTCACCCGATGCCTCGTTCGACCTTCTCCCGAGCAAACGGTGGACGGCTCTGTCGGATACGGATCGAGCCGCATACGACGAGGTCTGCATCGACTACCACTCGAGATGATCATCGTCGCGACATCCACCGTCCGCGACGTCGCCCGGCAGGGGCGGTTGCTGACCTTGCTGAACCGGCGTGAGATCAGTGCCCGCCGCGGGCTGATCGTGTCCGGACAGCAGACCACCGGCAAGACCACGCGCTCAAACAGCTGGGCCGCACCCATGAATTGATGGTGCGGCAAGGCTATCCGGGTCGGCTCACCGACCGGATTCCGGTGGTCTATGTGACTACCCCGCCCAAGGGGTCACCGCGCAAACTGGCCATGGAGTTCGCCCGCTTCCTCGGATTGCCGCCGGTCAAACGCGGCTACAACACCACCGATATCGCTGACGCGGTCTGCCAGCTGATGCTCCAGGCTCGGGTGGACCTGGTGCTGGTCGACGAACTGCACAACCTGAACGTGGCGACCTCGGCGGGGGAGGACATGTCCGACCATCTCAAATACTTCACCGAGCACCTGCCTGTGACGTTCGTCTACGCCAGGATCGATATCGAGCGCGGCCTGTTCACCGGAGTGCGGGGCAAGCAGATCGCCGGGCGCTGCGTGCTGATCGACACCGGCCCGTTCCCCTGCGACGCCGAATGGAAGGGCTTGATCGCCACTCTCGATGGCGCATTGCGGCTGCACCGCCACGAACCGGGCACCCTGACCCGCCACGCCCGCTATCTGCACCGCCGCACCGGCGGCATGATCGGGAGCCTTTCCCATCTGGTCCGAGCTGCCGCGCAGCTGGCGATCCTGGAAGGAGGGGAAGCCATTACCCGCAAACTGATGGACTCCATCCCCGTCGACCACGCCGCCGAATCGGCCCGCCACGGCGCCGCCTGATGCTGCCGTTCGGCGTCCGGTCAGGGCCACCGTCGCCGCTGCCGTTTCCGGTCGCACCGTTCCACGGTGAAACCACCCGGTCATACCTCTACCGGCTCGCCACCGCGAACCTTATCCACCCCGACGACCTGCGCATGCACCTGTCCGACACGCACAACCAGACCGCAAGGGTCACTATCGCCGGGTTGGCCGCTGTCACCGGACGATCACCACAAAGCCTCGGCCACGCCCTGCCGGACCTGCGTCCCGCGGTCGACCCCGAAACCAATCCGCCACTGCCCGCGCACATTCGCCGCCGAGTGTGTCTGCGCTGCGCTCTACGTCGCGAGGCATTCGTCTTCGCCATCACCTGGAAACCGGTCCACACCGTGCTCTGCGGCAGACATCGCATCTGGCTGGGATCACGCGGCGGCTCCTACCTCGATCAGCAATACGACGTCAACGGCATCACCGACATCCTGCGCGCACAACGCCGCCACCAGCGCCTTGCCGGCCACACCGGGCCCACCATCGCCGCCCTGGCCTTCACCGAAGCCGCCCACATCACAGGCACCTGGGCACGTCACGGCCGCCACCGTGACCGGCGCGAACTGCTGATCCGCGCCTTCCGCGGCCAACGCCTGCTCACCGGCAAACTGCACAACGGTGACCCACTCACCGCCGTCGTCACCTACCCCGAAACCGTTGACCTGGCCCATGTTCTCGCAGACTTCCGCTGGCGCTACCCACGGCCCGGACTCGCCTCGGCGGCCATCGGCGAATTCACCCGCACGATAAACCACGCACTCGGCATCGACCAGACACTCCACCGAAGGCTACGACGGGCTCTACCCCTGGCTGCGTACACGCTATGCCAAGGTCGATCCACATCAACAGCATCTACTGGATCAACTGCTCGCCACGACTACTGTCCCGTGACAGCGAATCCTGCTCTGTGCCAGCGAGTCCTGCTCGTTTCGGCGGGCCGGTCCGGTCAAACCCCGACAGTTGTCTCGAATCGGTCCCGGGTGGAATACAACTCCCACGCCGCTTCGGCGAGATCGGCGGGGTCGAGAGGTTCCGGAAGCATGGCCGGATCCCATTGCCGGGCAGCGTATTCGGCAGATTCACTGCCACCGACCATGCCTGCCACCTGAACCAGACCCGCATACACCCCGGTCCCGGCCAGCGAAACGTGGAGATTGTGCAGATAGGCCCGGGCCGCTGCGGCGGCGACCGCGACGTTACCCAACTGCGGAACCGGCATACTCGCCGCGACCGCCAACCCGAACAACACCGCCCCCTCCCCGCGGTCGAGCATGCCCGGCAGCACCGACTCGACCAACACCGCCGGCGTCCGCAGCAGCATATTCAGACCGAACTCGAACGAGCCCGGATCACAGGCGCGGATGTCGACCTGCCGCTGCATCCACTCGGGCCCGGCCGGCGCATACTCCAGCACATCAATGCGGCCGAACCGACCCGTGATCGCCTCCACCACACCCGAAAGCTGTTGCCGGTCGTTGGAGCCGTTACTGCCCGCTAGCAAGAAGGCGGGACGCCCGCCGAGAGGGACGAAACGGCAGCTCATCGACGGGATCCAGTGGCGAACTCGGGTCGGATCGCCGTGGCGGGACGTGCCAGCGGAGTACGGGTCCTGGCAGGCGGTGTATGGATTGTTCCGACGCTGGCAGCGGGCCGGGTCGTGAGCTGCGATCGTGACATCACTGCAAATGCTGGCTGATTCACTGGGATGATCGACTGGCAAGTCAGCGTGAACTCCACGACCACCCGTACTCATCCGCATGCTGCTGGTGCCCGCCGCGACAGCGGCGGGCAGGCCGAGCCGCCCGCTGGTCCGGGTGAGTATGAGCCAGCAGGTCATGGGTTGGGGCATTCGCGGGGTGGGTGGACCAGCAAGCTGCATCTGGCGTGTGAGCAGGGCTGCCGGGTGTTGTGGGTGCTCGTCACCGCCGGTCAGGCTGGCGATAGCCCGCAGTCCACCGCGGTGTTGGACGGGATCGAGGTGCCGAAACTCGGTGGCGGGCGGGCGCGGGTGCGGCCCGTTCGGGTGCTGGCCGACGAGGCGTATTCAGGTCGCGGTAACAGGAAATGGTTGCGCCGCCACGGGCTCAGAGCAACGATCCCGGTCCCCGCGGATCAGGCCTCGCACCGCCGTCGCCGTGGGAGCGCTGGTGGACGGCCACCAGCGTTCGATCCGGTGCTCTACCGCGACCGCAACGCCGTCGAACGAGGCATCAACCAACTCAAGCAACATCGAGCCGTAGCGACCAGGTTCGACAAACTCGCCATCTGCTACCAGGCTAACATCCACATCGCCGTCATCAACCAATGGCTCCGACACTCGTAAGCGCGGGCCACAGTGAATCGCCTCCCGGTGAGTTCGGAGACTTTATCTTCTGTGAAGGATGGAGTCGTGTCGTCGAGGAAGAAGTACCGTGCCGATCTGCGTGAGCGGGCTGTGCGGATGTTCGTAGAGGTCCGTGATCAGCACGAGTCGGAGTGGGCCGCGATGAAGGCGGTCGCCGACCTGCGCTAATTCGGGTCCCACACATCAACTGGACGGGCCTACTTTGCACTTCCTAACAGCTCCAGGATTCCGGGGCCGTGTCGCACCTGTAGGTCGATGTCCGATTGCGGTAGGGCGGCTGGCTCGGCCATTTTGGCCATCCGGACGAAGGGTAACTCGGGCGTCCGGTCGGGTTTATCCGCCGACGCACTGAAATCGCCGGGTCGAGGTAGGTCACCGACCGCCGAGATCCGGCCGGATCCCGGGCCGAGGCTGAATCGCCGGCGCTCGAAGTCCCAGAATCGATATATCGGCCATTGCGCGGTGTGTGTCACCCAGGCACCGATGACAGTGGCGCGATGGATCGGTAGGACGTGGAACCCATGGTCGCGAAGAGTACGCAGTCCCATCAGCTGGAACCGCCAGTAGCTGCGCGGGCTGGTACGCCGCCGTCGGGAAGAGGTTCTGGCGCGGAGGTTCGTCAGTTGGTCGATCCGGATGCCACGCTTGGACAGGCACAATGCCAGATCCAAATCTTCGACGACATCGACGCGCACCTGGGTTTCCTCGCGGACCTGTAGCCACGCATCGCGGCGGATCGCCATATTGGGCCCGTACATATTGCCGACCTGCCCGCCGAGCTTGCCGCTGCGAAGGAGTATCCACTGACCGAACCTCAACAAAAAGCCTATTGGTGAATCGTGGTAGGTGCAGAGCCCGGTCACGGCACCTGTCTCTGGATGCGTGGTGAAGAACTCACTTATCGTCGCAGCCCAGTCGGCGGTCACGAGGGTGTCGGCATCAGTGCGGGCGATGAATTCCCCAAGCGCTTTGTCGAATCCAGCGTTACGAGCGGCTGAGATACCGCGTGACGACTCGTGGACGAGATCGACCTTCGGGTGCGTGGCCGCGTATTCGCGGACGATTTCGGGAGTGCCGTCGTCACTGCCATTGTCGACGACGATCACCTCGTCGACGGCCTCCTGTGCGACCAGCCGCTCCAGGGATCGTTCGATGGTCGTGGCTTCGTTGAGCGCTGGAATGACCACCGACAGAACGATTAGTGGACGGGATTCGGACATCGAGGTTTCTGCCTTGTAGTCGAAGCTGGGGTCAGCTGCGTCGGTGCTGGGACCCCTGCCAGCTGGGCTGTCACACATCTCCGAACTCACCGGGGCGATTGACCCATTTCGATGGATCGAGGTCGGAGTGGGTCGCCTGGGTGTCGAGGGGCGAACGTCTGGGCGACCCACGACGGCATCCGACAGGGTCTGTCAATGCAAATCCAGGAGGGGATTCGCGGACCGAAAGCCGTAGTTGAGAATCTACAGCGAACACGGCTGCGAGACATCCGTAAACGTACGGAATGGTTTGTTCCAACCGACGACCTGAACAATTCGGCGATGGGCAGACTGTCGCCTGCCAGCGTGAAGGGTGCTGGTGCAAATAGTGCGATCATCTCCATGGCGGTTTCGGATCACCCCCCGCAAAATCCACCGATACTGCAGTCCCGCAGGGCGGTGATGCAACGACCCTTTGAGCCCAAGATCGGTTCTCGGACAGATCAGCCTGTCGAACCGAAGCCACAGGGCCGCAAGCTATTCGGCGCTGGGCGCAAAACGTGTCGAAAGTCGAATCGACCAAACGACCCGGCGTCGCAACCGGCGGAGCGTGTCTATGTTTGGAAGAGACATGTATCCCCACCGCAGGTCACCGGGTGATTCCGCTCTGTGAGCCGTGGGGCGATTTGACCGCTCACGGAACGCGCCACCGAAGACGCCCCGTTATCTTCTTCGCAGCCCTGAATGAGGGCTACGGTCGCCAGGCCCGGTATGACTTCTTGCCCCTGTCGTTCGCATGATCCGGGGGGTGGTGTCGCCGGGACCTGGTGGCGTCGACGGACCGCTGATAGGGACAGGGCCGAGGGTAGGTCTCTTCATAACGTGGGTGCCGGGGCTTGACGCCAGATCGGCGACTGTGCCGGGTTCGATGCGATGAGGAAATGCGAAGTGGCACAAGCGTATGCCGTGTTCTGCGGTGTGGACGTTGGTAAAGGCGAACATCACGCGGTCGGTCTCGACACCGGCGGCAAGCGGTTGTTCGACAATGCGCTGCCCAACGACGTGTCCCGGTTACGAGCGATGTTCGATCAGCTCGCCGAGCGTGGGCCGTTGCTGATCGTGGTCGACCAACCCAACACCATCGGCGCCCTACCGGTCACCGTTGCTCGCACGTGCGGCCACGACGTGGCGTATCTGCCTGGACTGTCGATGCGCCGTATCGCCGATCTGTAGGCTGGACAAGCCAAGACCGATGCCCGTGACGCCTACATCATCGCCGTCGCCGCCCGCACGATGCCGCACACGTTGCGCCGCGTCGACACCGGCGACGAGGCACTGACCGAACTTGGTGTGCTGGTCGGCTTCGATGACGACCTGGCCGGCGAGGCGACTCGCACCAGCAACCGCATCCGCGGCCTGCTCACCAGCATCCGCCCCGCCCTCGAACGCGTCCTTGGACCACACATCGCTCATCGGGCGGTCTTGGAGATCCTGTCGCGCTGCGGCGGGCCAGCCGGAATCACGGCAGCCGGACGGCGCAAACTCACCGCCATTGCGGTCAGACACGCCCCCCGAATGGGCGCTCGCCTCGTCGAGGAAATCCTTGCCGCACTGCCCGTCCAGTCGGTCACCGTCCCCGGCTCCAAAGCCGCTGAGGTCGTGCTGCCCAAACTCGCCGACTCACTGAAAACAATTCTGCTGCAACGGAAATCCATCGCCGAGGACATCGAGAGGATGCTCGATGACCACCCTCTTGCCAAGGTCCTGACCTCGATGCCCGGCGTCGGAGTCAGGACCGGAGCTCGCATCCTGCTCGAGGTCGGCGACGGCTCAGCCTTCGCCTCCGCCGGCCATCTCGCCGCCTACGCGGGCATCGCTCCGGTCACTCACCGATCCGGCAGCTCCATCCGCGGCGAACACCCCGCCAGATCCGGCAATCACAAACTCAAACGCGCCTTGTTCCTGTCCGCCTTCGCCGCGCTACACGACCCCGCCAGCCGCGCCTACCACACGCGAAAGCGCGACGAAGGCAAGAAAACACAACCCAGCCCTCATCTGTCTGGCCCGACGCCCCTGAGATGTCCTCTACGCCATGCTCAAAACCAAACAGCCCTACCGAATCCCTGCCGCCTGAGCTGCCGCACCACCGGCCCGATCAGGCGTCTGGATCCGCGGCCCTCGGAGCCCTGGCCGGCGCGCCGCGCTGCCACCAATCGACGGCCTCGCCGTCATCGGCCATGCGCGCAATCAGGTACGCGGTCGATTCCACCTGCGTGCCGGACTGGTCACAGAACGACCACAACTGCCGGGCCGCCCGATGGAACACGGCATCGACCTCGAACGCGTCTTGCTCGCCAACACGGAACCGGTCCACCGCCCGCCCGACCTGCTCAATCAGCACACCAAGCTGCGTCTCGTGATACGCAGCCACCAAGCCCCGAGCTGCCTGCCTTTCAGCCTTCGTCGCCACCCAAATCACGCTACCGACAACCAGCTTCACCCAACACCGTCACCAGCCCGAACACCGCCCCAGTGACTTGACAACAAACATAGGGACACCCCCCGGAAAATCCTCGCGCTCGACCGGGATGGCGAAAACCCGCCGGTGTCATCCGACATGTGCGTAGTCTCCGGTGGCCATGACTCGCCTCGGGGTCCAGCTTGTCGTCGGCGGCTTCGATCAGTTCGTTGACCAGTTTCGTGGCGAGGAGTGTATTTCAACCGATAGCCCTTCATCGCGGCCTCGGTGCCCAACGGGATCGCAGGTGGCTCTTGCCGGTGCCGGAGTCACCAATCAAACACAAGGGCAGCCCCTTCTCCACCCAGTTGCAGATGGCCAGGGTATGGATCATCGCCGGGTCGACATTGGGGTTGGCGTCGAATCGGAACGCCGTCGACCGATCGGTCTCGACCTGCCAGCCGGAACACTCGATCACCCGCGCGACCGCCGCGTTCAGGCTGTCGTAGCGCACCTTTTTCGAACGGCACAAGAGCATCTTGATCCTCTCACCGCGAAGCTCGACCATGACTTCTCCGAAGTCGATCTCGGCTTCCTCACCAGGCGGTGGGTGGGTCTGCCCAATGAACACCTCGGCCGGGCCGCGACCGGCAGCGACACCAATTTCCGGTTGCCGTTTCGACACGTACTCGCGCACGGTCTCTAGCTGACAACGATCATGTGGTGCTCGTCGATCAACCGGCCGAAAATCCGCCGCACCGTGTGCCGCTGCTTGCGAGGCGCATCCAGATTCGCCAGCAGGCACTCATCGATGATCGGCTTGAACTCATCCAGCTTCGACGCCTTCGGCGGATCCTTCTTACGCTCGGCCAGCCACGCAGACCGCAACGCAGCCCGCACCGTCTGGTACCCGACGTTGTACTTGCGCTGCAGATCCTGGCCTGACACCCCAGCCCGCGAGTCGCCGGATAGCGGCATGCAGCTCCACCTTGGACTGACGCGGCGGCGGCAACGACGGCTCCCACGAGACAGGTTCCGGGTCTCGCATAGCATACAGAGCGTTGCGGAGCAACCTACCACCTTCATGGCCAGGTGATGCCGAAATCCCTCTGTACCAAGATCTTCGGATCACCAGTGATGTTCAGATCTACCTGTAAGTGGTGTCGGAGATGACCTGTAGAACCAGCCCTGTTCCGTAATTCCTTGTGCCGGATGGGGTTAGCTGTATTCCGTCTTTGGTCGTGGTGAAATGACACCCGCTGAGAGCACCGGGCAGCGGCGCCCTCCGCCCAAACCACCACTTTCAAAACACGGCTAGTTGCCCGAGCCAAGATAGCTATCACGTAGCAAGCGCTTGAGCAACTTACCCTTCGGTAGGCGCGGCAGGTCGCGCTCGTACTCCAACGACCGCGGCACTTTCACGCGAGACAAATTCCCCCTGCATAGCGCAACCAACTCGTCGGTGAGATTCGCCCCCGCATCACTCCAGTCCACCGGCTGGATGATGGCCTTGACCTCCTCGCCGGTGCCGTCGTTCGGAATGCCGAAGACCGCGGCATCCATGACTTTGGGGTGTGTCAACAGCAGATCTTCGATCTCCTGCGGATACACATTCACGCCGCCGACAATGATGGTGTACGCGCGACGGTCGGTCAGATAGAGGAACCCGTCCTCATCGAGGTGTCCGATGTCGCCGAGTGTGGTCCATCCGTGTCCATCGCGCACATGCTCCGTCTTCTCCGGATCCTGGTCGTACTCGAAGGCATGACCATCGAAGTACACAGTGCCATCGGCGCCGACCGGGAGTTCCTCGCCAGTCTGCGTCGAGAATGTGAATCGCGCAGTCCATCGGCCTGCCCACCGATCCCGGATGCGACAACCAGTCCTCGGGACTACCAGTACGTCGACCGCACCTCGACCGGGAGCTTCAGCATCCGAACGAACATGGTCGGCACCCATTGCGCGGCGGTGATCCGATATCGCTCGATCACCGCGAGGGCTGTCTCCGCGTCGAACCGAGGCATGATAACCACCGTCCCACCCAGATAAGGGCTTGCAGATGAATAACACGCAATCTATTCGGTTTTGGTTGTGCCAGTGGTGTATTGGCTGACTGCTTTGGCGTCGGCGAGGGTGATGCCGGTCGGGTGGATGGCGTGTCCGGCCAGGTCGAGCAGGGGACGGACCTGCTGGATC
>NZ_JBIAFV010000048.1:0-14996 GCF_042869435.1 Nocardia sp. NPDC006982
GAGCGGTCCAAGATCAGAACACCGGCGACATGATCGATCATCAAGTGCCCGTTGGCAATACGAGCCTGGTCAATCACGCAAACCGTGCCAGATCCACGATTCAACCGGAGTTGACATCGTGACAGGCACCACCGGAAACCTCTGCCGCATGGTTGTAGATATCTGTGCGCGCTCATACCGCTGGGCGCGCGTTGGTCGATCGTCCAGATCTGCTGGTCGACTTGGCTTCCCAACGCGCGTAAATGCCGATTTTTTTGGTGCTAGCGGCTTTTTCGCAAGCCTTTCACCGGCGGCAATTGTCCTACCTCACACCGGCCGCCGATCTTGGTCGCCACTGACGCTCGCGGCATGCCACATCCTTTCCGAGACCTGCATCAGTTTCGCGATGAACTCGACCGGCTGATGTTGCGCCGAGGCCATCACCACCGCCGCCCGGCGCATCTGCACCGGCTGTCTACTGCGCCGGGCGATCTGGGCCAGCTTACGACCCTCCTCCGGGGTCACCGCTCTGATGAAACACATCCGGCTTCCGCGCCACCGGCGCCACCTCCGCCAGGCAGCATCTCCGGCAGACCCGGCAGCGGGCAACCCGATACCCCGACCGTTACCGCACGAACCTTTGCGGACCCGGCACCAGCAACGTGCTCAGGAGGCGGTCGACCGCCTCTCCCATGAGCCGCCGGGTGACTGGAGGGTCTTCGGCGCGGGCGATCGCCAGCCCGGCCTGGACGAGCGCGCCGTACAACAATTCCGCTAGTGGAGCTACTGGCTGGTCGGCCAGAATCCCAGCCGCCACTGCATTAGAGAGCCCGATCGACAAGAGTCCTCGGGCGCACCGAGGGTCATCGGCGCGTCGCCAGCGGTCCCAGCCCAGGACCGAGGGACCGTCCATGAGTAGGATGCGCTGGATACGGGGATCCATGCACGCGTCCAGAAAGGCGGCTGCCCCGGCTCGAATCCGCGTGTCCGGACCGTCGGCCGTCTCGGCGGCCGCGATCAGCCGCTGTGCGACTTCCTCTTCGGTAGCCTCATAGGCCGCCAAGAAGAGCCCATCCTTGTCGGCGAAGTGATGGTATAGAGCACCGCGAGTGACCTGGGCTCGGGCCACTACCTCGGACGTGAAGGTGTCGGCAAAGCCTCTCTCCGCGAACAGATCAATGGCAGCCCGGACGAGCTCGCTCCGTGTTGTTATACCCTGTTCGACCTTGCGGTTTGCGACAACTGACATGACTTATATCGTAGTGGGTCGGTAGATATTGACCCTGCTGTCGAGTTCCAGGGGTGCAGGATCGGCGCGGCCGGTCGCGACCAACAGAAAATGCAGGGGGTCTGCGGCGATCTCGGGCCCGCCGGTGCCGAACCGCAACTCACCGAGATCATGCAGGATTATTCGAGCTGGGCCGTACTCTCGTTGTTTCAAACGATCCTCGATATGGGCGACGGCAGCGGCGAGGCCAGGGCCCCGGTCAGATGGCAGTCCGATCGCCGAGCGTATGTCGTCGGCGTGGACGTATACGTCATACCACAGCAGCAGGGTCGCCTCTCTGAGCGTGTGACCAAGGTGGCCGCTGGGTCGCTGCCAGGCGGGGAGAGCCAGCACCTCCAGGTAGTCTGTGATCACCCGGGACGATTGGGTGAGTAGGTCGGCAATCTTCTCGGGTGGTAACCCACGCAGTTCGCGCGCCTGTTCGTCAGGGGTCCTTTTGCCGGCGTTGCCCGTCGCCGAATCCGCTGCGGTACCGGCGATGTGGGCGGCGACGTCACGTACGCTCCAACCGGTGCATCGGGTGGGCGCGTCCCAGTCCTGGGCAGAAAGTTGGCGTATCAGCGCGATGAAGCTGTCGTATGCCGACCGCAGGCCGACTGCCAATGCAGGTCCGTCTGGTGCCATCATGACGTTCTCTCCGGGAGAAGGGCGTGAGCGATCCGCTCGAGCTGAGCCAGCGGGTCGATGAGGGTCCCGATGCGGACAACAATATGTTCGGCACCCTCAGCCACATATAGATTCATTCGTTGGCGGCATACCTCTTCTGGGCCGTAGGCAAAAGCTTGGACCTGCTCGACCATTTCCAGCGGCAATCCGTAATAGGCCTGCGCGTAGGTGTCCAATTCGGCCCTGGCCTCAGCTGGATCATCGTTGAGGTTGATGGTGAGATAGAGCGCGCTGGTCAGTGCCGACGGCTTACGTCCCGCGGTTGCCGCGGCCGACAGGAGATCCGCGCGCGAAGAGCCATAGTCCTCAGGTCGGGGTGGGTAGGGAAGCCAGCCGTCGAAGACTCCGCCTGCCGTCCGCAGGGCGCGTGGGCCTGCGCCGGCGAACCACACAGGTGGACCTCCGCGGCGGCTGGGCACCGGAAGCGTTTCCAGTGCGTCCAGGTTCCAGTACCGGCCCTCGAAGGACAGTGGCATGCCGTCGGTGTGATTCCACAGCTTCTTCCACAGCTTGACCGTTTCCACCAGCCGCCCGGCTCGTTCGTGCATCGGCACGCCGACGGCACTGAACTCGGCAGCCGTGCGAGGACGGGGAAATCCAGAGCCCACGCCAACGATCAGCCGACCTTCGCTGATGTGGTCGAGAGTGGCTATGGCGTGGGCGGCAAGAAGCGGATGGCGCAGCGGCGCCAGCAGCGTTGCGGTACCGACGGTGATCGCGGAAGTGGTCGCGGCAATGGCCGACAGCAGAGATAGGGGCTCGAATCGCGGTGTCGCCAGGAGCGAGTCGCCGGTCCAGACCGAGTCGAACCCGAGCCGCTCTGCCTGCTGAGCGAAGGTGATCAGGCCGCGCGCGTCCCAGTCGCCACGCAGCGCGGCTTCCCTCGTCGGCAGCAGCACACCGATTTTCACGGTGCCTCCATCAGCAGCGCCGCGAGTTGTGCCGGTGCGGTGACCATCGCATCGTGCCCCGAGGCGAGTTCGGTGGCCGGCCAATCGAACTCGGCTGCCCAATCCGCGAACGGGACACCGTTGCCCGGCGTGCACAGCACGGCTCGACAGGGGATGTCGTCGACCGCGCCGGTCAACCGAGTGGGTTCCTCGAAGGTTTTCAAGGGTTGGTCGGTAAGCCGTGATTCCAGCCAGGCCGCGTCAGCCGGGTCGGTGACACCACAGAGAGAGGCGGGCGGTGCCGGGATCAGCCAGCCGTCGCCCTGCTGGGCTGCGGCCTGGCGCATCGCGCCACTGAACCATTGTGGTGCCCGATCGTGCAATGACTGCCCGTCGTTGCCCACCCAGGCGTCGAGCATGACCAACCGGGCGACCCGGTCGGGCAGCCGGTCGGCCGCCTCCCGGACCACGAATCCGGCATAGCTGTGCCCGACCAGCACCACGTCGGTGAGTCCGGCAAGTACTGCGGCCACGTCGTCTACGTGGGTTGAGAGGCCGATCTCTGGATTGCGGTCGGCCACATTCTCGCCGAGACCGCGCAGTGTCGGGGTGTGAACCGTATGGCCTACGGCTTCGAGTCGCTGGGAGACCCGCTCCCAGCACCAGCCGCCATGCCACGCACCGTGTGTCAGCACAAAATTTGTCATACTCTGACTGTACATACATGCTGCATGTATGTACAGTTGCCGTATCGCGATCTACTGGAGAAACACATGACGGCAACGCAGCCGCAGCGGACTGCAATACGCGAGCAGGTCTGGCCCAAACGACTGCCACGGCGGCTGGCGATCCCCGATACCACGCTGTGGTTCAACCTTGAGGTGACAGAACGCCGCTACCCGGACAAGTCGGCGTACATCTTTTTCGGTCGGGCTATGACTTATCGGGAGCTGCGTTCGCAAGCCGAGCGGGTCGCAGGCTGGTTGCATAGCGTCGGCGTCGGCGCGGGCGACCGGGTAGCGGTCATGATGCAGAACAGCCCCCAGTTCGTGGTGGCCGTCTATGGCATTCTGCGTGCCAATGCCGTTGTGGTGCCAATCAATCCGATGAACAGGGGTAGTGAGCTCCAGCATTATCTCAGCGATGCCGAGCCCAAAGCCTTCATCTGCGCCGCCGACCTCGCCGAGACTGTCCACGCCGCCGCTCACGCCGCGCCGTTCGCGCATCGGCTTCACGCTGTGCTGGTGACGCGATACGCCGACGCCATGCCTCTGGTCGGCGAGGTCGACCCGGCCGAGTTGCCGACAGAACGGATAGAGGCATGGCTGCGGTCCGACCCAGCGATCCCGGACGGCTATACCCGATGGAACGATGCCCTCGAGCAGGGTCTGGCTCCTGGACCGCTAACCGCCGGACCGGACGATCTCGCGGTGCTGCCCTACACCTCCGGCACTACAGGACACCCGAAAGGTTGTCTGCACACGCATCGCAGCCTCATGAGTAACACGATCACTGGAGTCATTGGGCACACCACCGTAGCGTCGGTGGGACTGGCTGTAGTCCCGTTTTTCCACATCACGGGCCTGATGTCGTCGGTTCTGGGGGTGGTGTTCAACGGCGCTACCTCGGTGATCCTGCCTCGCTGGGATCGCGAGCTGGCGGGTCGGCTGATCTCGAGATATTCGGTCACCCACTGGACGTGTATTCCGACGATGATCATCGACCTGATGGCCAGCCCTCACTACCGGACCTTCGATCTGTCGAACCTTGTCCAACTCAGCGGCGGTGGCGCTGCGATGCCCAAGATGGTCGCAGAGCGCCTCGAGCGAGATTTCGATATCACCTTTTCCGAAGCCTACGGACTGACCGAGACCGCCGGACCCACCCATTTCAATCCGAGCGATCGTGCCAAGAACCAATGTCTAGGCATCCCGATGTTCGACGTCGACTCGCGGGTCGTCGATCCGGACACCAACCATGAAGTCCCGCTAGGCACAGTCGGAGAGATCGTCACCCGCGGCCCAATGGTTTTCCAGGGCTACTGGCGCGATCCGGAAGCGACCCAAGCGGCCTTCATCGAGATCGACGGTGAAAAGTTCTTACGCACCGGAGATCTCGGCTGGATCGACGACGAGGGCTACTTCTTTGTCGCCGATCGCCTCAAGCGGATGATCAACGCGAGCGGTTTCAAAGTGTGGCCCGCCGAGGTCGAGGCCGTGTTGTTCCAACATCCGGCCGTCCAGGAAGCGTGTGTCATTTCGGCCAAAGACGATTATCGCGGTGAAACCGTCAAAGCGATTATCGTATTGCGTCCAGAGGTGGCCCACTCCACCACCGCTACGGACATCATTGAGTGGGCGCGCAATCAAATGGCGGCATACAAGACTCCACGGATCGTGGAGTTCGTTGCCTCACTGCCCAAGTCCGCAGCCGGAAAGATCATGTGGCGGACTCTGCAGGAACAGGAAGGCGCATGAACTACGCGGCAGCGGACTCTTTGCCGGCTATGTCGACGGTTCTCGATCTCACTGAGCTATCGGCGAACCTTTTTCGTGCGCAATGCCACGGTGCCTTTCCGGGTACGGCGTTCGGTGGCCAGATGGCAGCACAAGCGTTGGCCGCCGCCGGTCGAACGGTGCCGCACGGTGGCGATCCACATTCCCTGCATGGGTACTTCATCCGAGCAGCCGACGCTGATCGGCCTATCACTTATGCGGTCGAGCAAACCCGCGACGGCCGTTCCATCTCGACTCGTCAGGTAAACGCTGTTCAGCACGGTCGGACAATCTTCACCTTGATGGCGTCATTTCACCGTACCGAAGATGGTCCGTCGTATGGGCCCTTGATGCCCGACGTACCCGCTCCCGCGGACATGCCCAGTCCTGCCGAATTGGCAATGCTCGCACGAGGGTTGGCCGGCGATATTTGGCGGACGCAGCAGACGCCGTCGCGGGTGCTCGACGTTCGGGTCGTTCCGCAATCAGCGATTGCGACCATGGCAGGCGAGGAACGCAGAATGTTCTGGGTACGGGTGCGTGATCGGCTTCCGGACGCGCATCTGGCTCATGCCAGCATGTTGACATATATCTCTGATATCAATATCGCCAACACTGCGGGGAGGCGCACGCCAGGCGAGCGTTGGATCGCAGCCTCACTGGACCATGCCATGTGGTTTCATCGCAGGTTTCGGGCCGACGACTGGCTGCTGTATGTGCTGCGCAATGAAACTGTGGCGGCAGCCAGAGGCTTAGCGCGGGGCGAGTTCTACACCCTCGAAGGCGATCTTGCTGCGTCAGTGGTGCAGGAGGCACTCGTTCGAGTACCGCATAAGAACAGCAGACCGAGCGCATAACTCGTAGCTCGGCCGGGGGCATGGAAGCAAAAACCTCTGTAGGGAAAGGATGGCACCGAATGAACCTCGAACTAACCAGTGCGGAGGTCGCATTCAGGAACGAACTGCGAGCTTTCTTCAGGACGGTCTTCCCCGCTGACATACGGGAACGCGCAGCCTCCTTCGGCAAACTGGGGCGCGAGGACATCATCACCAGTCAAAGGATCCTCAATTCCGTAGGCCTCGCGGTCCCCGATTGGCCCATAGAGTGGGGCGGTAAGGATTGGACGCCAGCACAACGTCATATCTACCAGGACGAGATGGACCTGGCCTCCGTTCCGGCACCGCTTGCCTTCAACACCGCCATGGTCGGTCCGATCATCGCGGCGTTCGGATCGCGAGAACAACAGGAGCGTTTCCTCCCCGCGACAGCCAACCTCGACATCTGGTGGTGTCAAGGGTTTTCCGAACCTGAGTCAGGATCGGACCTGGCCTCGCTCACCACGCGAGCCGTCCGCGACGGCGCGAACTACGTCGTGAACGGGCAGAAGACATGGACCACCCTCGCCCAATACGCCGACTGGATCTTCTGCCTGGTTCGCACCGATCCGAACGCCACACGGCGTCAACACGGAATATCGTTCTTGCTCATCGACATGACCACTCCTGGTATCACGGTCCAACCGATCCAACTGATCGACGGCACCTACGAAGTCAACGAAGTCTTCTTCGAGAACGTGCGGGTGCCGGCCGAGAACCTGGTAGGCGAGGAGAACGCAGGTTGGAGCTACGCCAAGTTCCTGCTCGGCAACGAGCGCACCACTGTGACCCGGACCGGGCATTCGAAGGTCATGATCGCCGCCGCCAAAAAAGCCGCCGCGGGCGTGCGGCTTCCGCGCGGAACATTGCTGGACGACCCGATTTTCGCATCACGGCTGGCCGAACTCGAGAACGAATTAATGGCGCTCGAGTTGACCCAACTGCGGGTGGTCGCGACGTCCGCCGAAGGCAAACCCAATCCGGCGTCGTCGCTGCTCAAACTGCGGGGATCGCAGCTGCAACAGGCCGCGACCGAACTAGCGGTGGAGGTAGCAGGCCAGGACTCGCTGCCGATCGGAATCGACAGCATCGGCTCGCCCGGCTGGGCGCAACGCTCGGTGCCGCATTACCTCAATAGCCGGAAAGTCTCTATCTACAGCGGATCGAGTGAGGTGCAGCGTTCCATCATTGCTTCGTCGATCCTCGGATTGTGAGTAGCAACGATGAATTTCGAGCTCAGCGACGAGCAGGCTCTGCTGCGCGATACGACTCGTGAAGTGCTGAAGCGCAGGTCCAGCACCGAGCCCGGTGGGAACAAACAGCTATGGAAGCAACTCGCCGAGATCGGCCTTCCAGGACTTACATTCAGCGAAGCGGATGGCGGATCGGGTGCGGGCCTCGTCGAGGCCATGATGGTCATGACCGAGATAGGACGGGCTCTCGCACCGGTGCCCTACCTCGAGGGCGTGCTCATTCCCGGCGAACTGATCGTCGCGGTCGGGACCCCGACGCAACGCACCCGATATCTGCCCGCACTCGCATCAGGCGCGACCACCCTCGCGTTCGCCCATCAGGAACCCGGCAGCAGATGGCCTGCCAAAACCGTCGCGACTACAGCGTCGAAGTGGGGTGACAGATGGACAATCACCGGTGTCAAGAACCCTGTACTGCACGGGGACCGCGCAAGAACGTTGATAGTCACTGCCACACGGCCTGGTGATGGCGTCGGACTCTTCCTCATCGACACCGACTCGGCCGATGTGACCCGCACGTCATACCGCACCCACGACGGGCGAGGTGGTGCCCAGATCCGCTTCCAAGCCGCTGAGGGGGAACCTCTCGGAAGCGACGACCAGTCGGCCGCGATCGCTAGCGTCGAGGTACTAGCCCAAGGCGCACTATGTGCCGAGGCGGTCGGACTGATGGAAGAAGTCCTGAAGCTGACCGTCGACTATCTGAAGCAACGCAAACAATTCGGTACTGCGCTAGCGAAGTTCCAAGCACTTGCCCATCGGGCGGCCGACATGTACGTCGCGTTGGAGCTGGCAAAGAGTATGAGCTTGTACGCAACGATGTCGCTGGCCGGCGGGATTACCGATCCTGTGCGTGCATCGCGGGCCAAGTTCGCGGTCGGGAGGGCCGCACTACTGATCGGGAAAGAAGCGATACAGATGCACGGCGGCATCGGGATGACGTCGGAATACGCTGTCGGACACTATGTCTCGAGGTTGATGGCGATCGAACACACGCTGGGAAGCTCCGACGCGCATCTTCGGGTGCTCACAGACAGTGTGGCCTCCTACACCAGGGTCAACGTGATCGAATGACCTAACCTGATGGGGCGTTTGTACAGGGGGAGGGGGGCGGTAATCGTTGATTGTGCTGTCCGTTGTCGATGACCAATGCTCAGTAGAACAGTTCGATCTCGTCACCACTGACGGCGTGGCAGGTTTCTGTGGCCCGCTCGAATTCGCCGGTATCGCGGTGTACACCGAGGGACAGTCCGGGGTGGCCGACCGACTCCCGGCCAGATATCTAAACGGCTCTATCAAGCATGGCGTCCCGATAGAGCGGTCGTCATAGTGACCTCTTAACGGGATTTCCGTCGCGGTGATGTTGCGAGCAACGTCTCCCAGCGGCGCTGCTGGCACAGGCGGGCAGCCCTTGTAATGGGCAGTACTGGGCCCGAATCGAAACGGATACGGCTGCTCCGCGCTATCGCTCAGCGGCGGCGGGGGCTCTTGTCAGTGGGAGTGACCTGCCGAAGTTCCACGAGCGCCAGGACCGCCAACGCCACGAACAAGACCGCGCCGATGCCCGCTACGGTGTGCAGCCCACTGGTGAAGGCCACTCCCGCGGAGTCGAGTAGGTCAATGCCCTGAGTGGCCGGCAATTGGTGAGCCACGGTCACTGCTCCCGCTACGCTCTCGTGAGCCGCTCCCGCCGGCCCGGCGGGCACTGTGGCAGGAACGTTGATTTGGTGCCGATAAACCGCCGCGCCGACACTTCCCAGCATCGCGACCCCTGCGGCGACTCCGAATTGTCCGCCGGTTTCCATAGCCGCCGAGGCCGAGCCCGCCTCCTCGGGCGGGGCGGCAGATAGCACCATGTCGTACCCCAGAGACATACCAGGACCGATCCCAGCCATCACCACGGAAAAGCCGACGACCAACAGCGCTGGCCCGCTCGTCGCGCCAACCTGGACTATAACGACGTAGCCAAGCGCCGCAACGATCATGCCGACCGCGGTGATGTAGGCCGGACGGATCGTCCGCGCCAATGCAGGGCCGAGCCCGATGGTGAACAACATCGCCAACGCCGCAGGCACCATCCACAAGCCTGCCCTCAACGTCGAATATCCCAACACAATTTGCAGGTACAGATTGATCATCAGAATGCTGCCACCCTGAACCGCGCCAGTGACCAGGCTCAACGAAAACGCACCGCGAAAGACGCGACTGCGGAAGAGAGACAACTCCAGGAGGGGGTGAGCTAGCGCACGCTGCCGCAACAGAAATGTCGTGAACAGGGCGATTCCACCAGCGACGGCGGCCCAGGCACCCGGCTGATTGGTGCTACGGGCCAGCTCGGTGATGCCGAAAACCATAGGCAGGATGCCCGCAAGTGACAGGACAACGCTGAGAACATCCAACTTTGGCGCGTCCGAGCTCTTATGCTCCGGCAAACAAACTGGGCCGGCAGCCAAGAGCAAGAGCATTACCGGCGCTGCCAGCAGAAACACCGAACCCCACCAGAAATGGGCCAGCATGACGCCGCTGGCAATCGGTCCGATAATCGCACCGCCCATGAAGCAACTCATGAACGCCGCAACCGCGGTAGCCCGCTGCTTGGGGTTGACGAACATGCTGCCGATCAGTGCCAACCCGGAGGGAGCTAGCGTTGCGCCTGCGATGCCCATGAGGGCTCGAGCGGTGATCAGCATGCCAGGGTTGGTGGCGAATGCTGCTAGCAAAGAGCAGACACCGAAGGCTGCTCCTCCGGCGAGAAGCACTTTACGGTGGCCGATGCGATCCCCGAGAGTCCCCATGGTGATCAGGAACGCGGCGATCATGAATCCGTAGATATCCATGATCCACAACTGCTCGGTGCTACTTGGTGACATTGCCGATGTGAGTTTCGGCAGCGCCAGGTTGAGCACACTGAAGTCCACTGAAATGAGCAAAATCGGCAGAGCCAGAACCAAGAGCCCCAGCCACTCTCGCCTCCCAGCCCTAGGTTCGGTCGTCGATTCGTCGATAATTTCCACAGCGATCCTTCTCTTAGTCCTGTACAACCGACGAACGCGATTCCCTTCAACGGACACGCACTCGACAGGATCTGCACAAGCCGCGAGGATTGCACGTGGCAGACCCGCGGCAAGGGCCTCGAATCGCCGACGGACAGCTGGGGCTGTTTGCCGGGCTACATTCCGCTCGGTCTTATCAAGTTGGGTGTCCTGCCAGTCCACTTCCGTTCGTCGTCAGAGAGAGCGAATGACAACCTTCAGGAGATTTCATGAACAAGTCAGTTACCACAGGCAGCGTCGTCTCCCCCGACGGGACGACCATCACCTATGACTCAATCGGCGAGGGACCTCCAATCATCTGCGTCGACGGCGCATTCTGCACTCGAACGTTCGGACCAATGCCGAAAGTCGCTCCGCTTCTCGCCCATAACTTCAGGGTCATCACCTACGACCGTCGCGCCCGGGGCGACAGCGGCGATACGAAACCCTATGCGGTCGATCGTGAGATCGAAGACCTCGAGGCTCTTATCAAGGAGATGGACGGGTCAGCTCATGTGTTCGGTTTATCGTCCGGCGCAGCACTGAGCCTGCGCGCGGCGGCCAGCGGGCTGAACATCACCAAGCTGGCCCTCTACGAACCGCCGTTCGTCGGAGTCGACAAGACCGGGCATCAACCTCCGGTTGACGGTGCGGACACGCTCAATCGATTGATCGCCTCCGATCGCCGCGGAGAGGCTGTCACGTTCTACCTGTCGAAAATTATCGGCTTGCCTGCAGTAGTGCCCGCCATAATGCGACTCATGCCCATGTGGCCGAAAATGAAGGCCGTCGCCCCCTCATTGCCCTACGACGCGACCATCATGGCCGACTTCGCTTTGCCAAAAAAGCAATTGAGTTCCATCACCGTGCCCACATTGGTGGTCGGCGGGGCTAAGAGCCCAGCCTCGTTGCGCATGGCGGTGCAGGCCGTCGCCGACGCTGTTCCCGGAGGCCGCTGGCAGATGCTCGACCGGCAAAACCACAATGTGTCGGCGAAAGCCCTGGCACCCGTTCTGGACCGATTCTTCGCCACGGCGGCCGAACCGATCTGATCAACCCAGAACCTCCGAGGTTCGAACAGTTCGGACCTCGGAGGTTCTTGTTGCGCTACCCTCCCAGCCGCAATGGCGACTAGGTCGTGTTTCGAAAGTCGGGTCACCGTAGCCACAGGTCGATGGCGGCGATGTGGACGGTAGCCAGGAAGCGGACGGCGAGTTTGTCGTATCTGGTTGCCAGCGCGCGGTTTTGCTTGAGCTGGTTTATGCCACGCTCGACCGCGTTGCGGTCACGGTAGATCTCGGCATCGAACGCATGGGGCCGACCACCTCGCGTGCCGCGCCGGAGCCGGTGACCGACCTGGTCTCCCGGCACCGGGATAGTGGCCCGGATTCCGCGTCGAGCCAGGTAAGCGCGGTTGGCGCGGGAGGAATAGGCCTTGTCCGCCAACACTCGGTCCGGGCGCACACGCGGGCGCCCACCACCGAGCCGCGGTACCCACACCGCATCCAGCACTGCGGTGAAGTGCGGACTGTCACCGGCCTGACCACCGGTGATCAGGACCGCCAACGGCGCCAAACCCTGTTCACAGGCCAGGTGCAGCTTCGTCGACCATCCACCCCGAGACCGGCCGAGCGCGTGATCGGCCGGCTCGACCTCGACCCCACCCGGCGGCTCGGCCTGAGCGCCGCCATCGCGGACAGCCCCGGCGGCATGCTGATAGGCCCGCATGATGGTCGAGTCCACACTCACCTGCCAGCAGATACCGCCATTCGCATCGGCCAGTATCTGCAACAACTTCAGCAGCAACGCCCAGTTCCCCGCACGCTGCCACCGCCGGAACAACCCATACACCGTCTGCCAGGGCCCATACCGATCCGGCACATCCCGCCACGGCGCACCCACCCGAGTGCGCCACCGAATCCCGTCGATGATCTGGCGTTTGCTCCACTTCGGCGGACGCCCCGCCTTCTTGCCACGAGGCAGCAACGGCTCCAACCGCGCCCACTGGGCATCGGTCAAATCCGCTCGCCCCGCCACCGCTACGCTGGCCACGAGGTCTCCGGTATTCAGGTTCTGCTTGGTCGCTGAACCCATCTACCGGAGACCTCACCCATCTCACGGCATCGACACACCCACTCCGGCAACGACTTTCAGCCGCAATCGTGACAGCGGCGATCACCCCTCAGCACTTATGAAACACGCCCTAGGTGTGGGACGGTCGCTAGGGAACGCCAGCAAGACCGACCACACGTGGCCGTCGGGGTCCGCGATCGCACCGGTATAGCCCCAGGACTGCAGTGCCGGCGCAGAAACGACTCAAGCCCGTGCCGCGACGGCCTTTTTCAACCGCCGCATCGACATCGGCTCCGGTGCCCGCCAAGAAGGTCAGTACGCATTCGCTGACTCCGGGCTTCGCCACGGCGCCTCCACCGATTACCCAACCGAACCCCTCTGTGGGAATCAGTAAAAGGTGCAGGCTGTCATTGACTGCGAACTGCAAGGGCTCGGGCGGCACTCCGTCTTCAGCAGGTTCACCGACCGGATCTAGACCGAGCCCGCCGATATAGAACACGTGTGACCGACGCCGATCGGCAGTCCGATAACAACAGGGGTCATGATCATGACCGAATCTCCTTGAACCGAATTCATATTTTCAGTAGTTGTCCTTCAACATGGCGGGAGCTGGTCGAGTCGACGCCGCAGGTACGCAATCTCAGCTTGGTTGGAAGTTTGTTCGATCGCCGCGTGGTACGCCGCCGCGGCTGCGCCCGGTCGGCCAAGTCTGCGCAGCAGGTCGGCTCGGGCGGCAGGCAACAGGTGATTGTGCTTGAGCCCTCCGGCCCCTGCGAGGTCGTCCAGAATGTCTAGACCTGCCTGGGGCCCGGATCGCATCGCTATAGCGATCGCTCGGTTCAACGCGACGGTTGGCGAGGGGACATGTTTGAGCAGAGCGTCGTAAAGCTCGGCGATCTTCGCCCAGTCCGTCTCGGCTGAGGACGGCGCGGCCACATGGCAGGCCGCGATCATGGCCTGTAGCTGATAGGGACCGAGCCGTTCCCTGCGTGATGCGTGACGCAGTTCCCCAAGGCCGGCCGTGATGAGTGCTCGATCCCATCGGGTTCGGTCCTGCTCCTCCAAGGGCACGAGCGCACCTGTCGGATCCGTTCGTGTCGACGATCGCGAATGTTGAAGCAGTACAAGCGCGTTCAACCCACGTGCTTCGGGATCGTCAGGCATCAATTCGACCAGCAGGCCTGCCAGCCGCCGAGCTTCGACTGCGAGCATCGGTCGCTGGAGGTCTCTTCCGGATGTGCCCACATAGCCCTCGTTGAAAAGCAGATAGACCACACCGAGCACCGCTCGAGTCCGCTCGGGCAATAGATATCGAGGAGGCACCCGATAAGGAATGGCCGCGTCGCGAATCTTACGTTTGGCTCGGGCAAGGCGCTTGGACATCGTGGCCTCGGGAACCCCGAAGGCCCGCGCGATCTCGGCTGTTGATAGTCCGACGAGCGTGCGCAGGGCGAGTGCGACCTGAGCTTCGAACGCGAGAGCCGGATGACAGCAGGTAAAGATCAGCTGCAGCCGTTCATCCTCGATTCCGCTGTCGAATGCGCCGGAATCCGACTCGGAAACGTCATCGATCACGACGAGTTGCCGCAGTTTGGCTTCTCCAACCCGGTCGCGACGCAACCGATCCACGGCCCGATGGCGTGCCGCGGTGAGCAGCCAGGCTCCTGGCCGATCGGGCACTCCATCGCGCGGCCAGGTCTGCCAGGCACGGGCAAACGCATCCTGCACAGACTCCTCGGCGAGGTCCCAGTCGCCGGTGAAGCCGATAAGGGTCGCCACCAGCCGCCCCCATTCGGTTTGGAAGGCGGCTGTGATCACCGCGTCGATATCGGTCACAGATCCAGGACTGGCCGGATTTCGACCTGCCCTACCGCGCAGGCAGGGTGCCTTGCGGCAATCTCTATAGCGTCGTCCAGGTTGTCGACTTCGATGAGTGCGAAGCCTCCGATCTGGTCCTTGGCCTCGATGTAAGGCCCGTCGGTCAGGAGCACTTCGTCACCTCGTACTCGCACGGTGGTCGCACACTGGCTCGTGTGTAGCCCTTCGTGTGCACGAAGTACACCCCGTTCGACCAGGTCATTGATCCATGCGTTGAAGATCTCCATGTCCGCAGCCGCCACTTCCTCCTCGACCGGGTTCTCCTCGGCGCTGATCATCAGCAGGTATCGCATGACGTCTTCCTCTCGTGTCACCTGTACTTGATCGACGAGTGGGACGATGGCAGACGGACATCTGTCTCCGAAGAATTCGCTGCCATCATCAGGCAATTCAACCTATTACAGGACGAGGCTCGGCATGAGAAGTTCGGCGTTGAGATGAGCAATCTGCCTGTCCGTGGCCATGAGAAAGTGGGTCTGGCCGGAATTTGATGATGGGCCAGGCTTATTGGGCGAGGACGCGGGTGCGGAGGAGGTCGAAATTGGCACGTCCGTACATGGCCCTCTT
>NZ_JBIAFV010000049.1:0-14841 GCF_042869435.1 Nocardia sp. NPDC006982
AACCGGGCGTCTTGTCCATAAGCCGCAGACTATGCGAAAGTCCGCAAAGTATCAGCTAGCCGAACCGCCAGCGCAACGATCGTCAGGGTCGGATTGGCCTGGCCGGTGGTCGGGAAGACCGAGCTGCCCGCGACGAACAGATTCACCTCCGCGCGGTGACACCCGAAACTCGGTGTGGCACATGACGACCGCGATCAGGACGGCGGGAAAGCGTAGAGCTTCTCGGGCGTGATCCGCACGATCAGCCGCTCGGCCTCCGGTTCCGGCGGTGGGGTGGCCCCGTTCATGTACCTGCGGTACATCTCGTACAGCAGTGTCTTCTCGGGATCCTCGGTAATATCCACTCTTCCGCGAATCTCCACATAGCGACCGTTCGTCCGGCTCAATACGAGCAGGCTGACCCGCGGATCGCGCACCATATTGCGGGTCTTGAGCCGCCCCTTGATGGTGCTGAACACCACCGTGTCGTCCTCGTATTTCACGAAGATCACCGAGGATTGCGGGCGGCCGTCGGCATTCGGAGTCGACAGGATCGCGGCATGCGGTTCGTCGATCAGCGAGCGGACATTGTCATCGAGTTTCATCACGAGTCTCCTTAACGAGTGGTCGGATAGGTAGACCCGGGCGATTGCACGAAGGAATCGGGGTGCGGCGATTCTTTTTCGGCGTTCGGTGGGTCTACCTCTATGAGGCCGCCGACCGGAAGGATCCGTTGATGACGCAGGCGAGCACCGCGCATATCGAATTCGATCGCCGCACCCAGCCGTATCGGCGCGAATTGCTCGCGCACTGCTACCGGATGCTCGGCTCACCCGACGACGCAGAAGACCTGGTCCAGGAGACCTATCTGCGCGCCTGGCGGGCCTTCGACGGCTTCGAGGGCCGCTCGTCGGTGCGGACGTGGCTTTATCAGATCGCCACCAATGCCTGTCTGTCCGCACTGCGGCATCGCAGCCGCCGCGTGCTGCCGTCCGGACTCGGCGCGCCCGCCGCCGACCCGTCCGCTGCTCCGGCCATGGACTTCGACGTGCGATGGCTCGGTCCGATGCCGGATGCACTCGTGACCGATGAATCCGAGGATCCAGCCAGCGTTGTCGCCGCCCGCGACAGCCTGCGGCTCGCGCTGATCGCCTGTCTGCAGCAGCTCTCCGCCAAACAGCGCGCGGTTCTGCTGCTGCGCGACATCCTGGACTTCCCGGCTGCCGATGTGGCCGAGTTGCTCGGCAGCACGACCGCCGCGGTCAAGAGTTCGCTACAGCGCGCCCGGGCCCGGCTCGACGAACTCGGTGCGGTCGCGGCGGACGCGAGTAACCCGACCGAACCCGAGCAGCGCGCACTCCTCGACGCGTACATGACCGCATTCCAGAACGCGGACCCCGACGCCATCGAGCGTCTACTGCATCGCGATGCTGTACTCGAAATGCCGCCCGCTACCACATGGTTCGCGGGCAAGCGGACTTGCGTCGGGTATCTCGCCACGCAGGTACTCGGGACGCCGGGCGACTGGCTCATGCTGGCGAACATCGCCAACGGGCAACCTGCCGCCGTCGCCTACCTCCGCGAACCAGGCGGCGGCTACCAAGCTTTCGGACTCGCGGTGCTCACCACCACCGACGGCGCGATCACCCGCATCGCCGCCTTCGGTGACGCGAATCTGGTCACCTCATGTGGATTTCCGGCGACCATGCCCGAACCTGCTGAGCCCTAACGATAGTCGGGGTTCTCGAAATCGAACCGGCAGCCCGCATCCCATTCGGAGCGTTGATTGCCGTGGGCGGGAATGCCGCTGCTGTCCTTCAGCATCCGGGCCAGATGCAACAGGTTCCACGTCATGAAGGTCGTATTGCGGTTGGTGAAATCGTTTTCCGGTCCGCCAGAGCCCGGATCGAGATACGACGGTCCGGGGCCGGCCTCGCCGATCCAACCGGCGTCGGCCTGCGGCGGAACCGTGTAGCCGAGGTGCTGGAGGCTGTAGAGGATATTCATGGCGCAGTGTTTGACGCCGTCCTCGTTACCGGTGATCAGACAGCCGCCGACGCGGCCGTAATAGGCGTACTGGCCGCCCTCGTTGAGGATCGACGAATTGCCGTACAGTCGCTCGATCACCCGTTTGGTGACCGAACTGTTGTCGCCGAGCCAGATCGGTCCGGCCAGCACCAGGATGTCGGCGTCCATCACCTGCCGCTGCAGCGCAGGCCATTCATCGGTGGCCCAGCCGTGCTCGGTCATATCCGGCCAGACGCCGGTCGCGATGTCGTGATCGACGGCGCGGATATGCGAAACCTGGACGCCGTTCTTCGCCTTTCAGCAGTTCACGAGCCCGTTTCAGGATCGCTACCTTCTGCTCGAGTTCTCGGATCCGCCGTCTGGCCGCTGACAGTTCGGTCTGCTCGGCGCGACTTGCGCCGGGTAGCGGGCCGGTGTCGATCAGTTCCTGCTTGCGCCAGACATAGATCGTCTGGTCGCTGATGCCCAGATCGGCGGCCACTTGGGCGACCGGAGGACCGGCAGCGACCAGATCCAGGACCTTATGGCGAAACTCTTTGGGATACCGCCTTTGCACGAACGAGTCTCCTTCGACGGTGTCGTGACCAAGAAGTCAACCAAACCGACTCCGAAAAACCCGGGGAACATCAAGGTGAGCACCAACCCTGGAGGCGATTCAGAATCCGAGTTTGGTGAGGATGTGCTCGCGTGGCTTTGGGCGGTACGTGGCGAGATCACCAGCTTGAAGGCGATCTGGTTGTTGGTGAGACCTTGGGCGATGAGGTCTGGGACCCGCCGCTCGCGTTTGGTCAGTTCCGCGCCCGGGCCTGATGTGGCTGTCGTGGGCTGCTCCCCGAGTGCATGCGCGACCGCAGCGTCTATGCGCAGCCTTGCTGGACAGCCGAATCGAATCTGCGGGCGCCGAGGGCCGAACGCGTTATCCGTCTGAGTTTCCTCGTGACACCGCGACAGGTCCCGGATGAAACTCGCAGCGCTACCAAGGGACCGCCACAGTGGTGCAGTCGTTGGGCCGGGTCGGATCGGCCCTGGACAACTCGCCCGCCGAGGTGTTCAACTCGACGTTGAAGGTGGAATTCGTGCACCGCCACCGCTTCCGCACCCGTGCCGAGGCCCGGATCGTCACCTGGATCACCGGGTTCTACAACCCGGCCCGGCGGCACTCGCTTGCCGGCGGGATATCACCGATCGACTACGAGACCCATATGGCCGCCGTGCGTACGGCGGCCGAGGCAGCCCTGTCACGAGACTAGGCCGCATAAAGGAACCCTCCACACTTCGAGCGGATTGACATGGCCGTTCAGGGGCACGGGCTCGGGCACTGCGGTCTTCGAGTAGGTAGATAACAGGATGTATGACCGATGCGGGGTTAACACCCATTCGATGATGCTGGTTGTCGTGCAGGAAAGACAGGTCGGGTGACAACGGTGTCACCCGGACACCGCCGGCCTCCGACAACGGCGTCGGTAGGTCGGCAACGAAGACTCTCGCAAACCACGAATGGGGGCTACCTCGGACATCGCACCCACGGACTCTGATGCCCCTCTACCACTTTCTAGACATCACAGGACTACTGCATGTTCTTCGTGGAACCAACCAGCGGTCGCAATGCCGCGGCGGTTTGGACTTCGAACGATCCGCCGCCCCTCCAGCCCACGTACACCGAGGACCATTCCCCGTGCACATCCCCCATTTTGGCTCGCCGGACCCCTATCCCGGGTCACCGATCCCCAGACCGAGACCACTTCGGCCCCACACCGCTACGCCAATGTCACCCGCGGTCAACACCGGGTGCAGTCCGCATCAAGGCTGGCTGGTCCTGTGGAACCTAGCCGAGGACATGGAGGCGGCCGCGATCGAGGCCGGTGACCACGCCGACGCCGGTGCCGGACGGGCGTTCGCGGCACAAAGAGCGATCCAAGCGGGCAATCTACGCGAGGCCGCCCACCACGTGAACCCACTCCGTAGCAATGTCTGACCAAAGCCGAAACCTCAAACATAGATCAACCAAAGGTGCTCATCGGGACCACCGCTGGTGCGCCGACTAGCGAGCCATTCCCCGTCGCCTTACCGATCGCCTCCCAGGACACCCCGCGGCGTGGATCGCGTGCACAAGCCTCGGTGCGGCCCTTCTGCGCAGCACTCACTGCATCGGCGGCCAACTCCACCCCGTACAGCCCCAACCTGGGCGCGATGTGAGCCGCCCACGCCCGCAACACCACGTCATGCAGGTCGTCATCGGCGGACATGAGGTCGGAGCTTTCACCGTAGATCCGCTGGCTGTCCAGTCGTGCTCCGTAGGAGTAGAGCCCCTGGTCCACAGGGACCGCGCCAGCACTCCCAGTTGCGTCCAGGGCGTCACGCATGGGTCGCCAAACCCCACCACCTCCTCGTAGTTGCGCCGTTGCCGGGCTGACGGTAGTAGGCGACCCCACGACGCGAGCCGAGGCTCGTTCATCGCAGACCAATCAGTGACTTTGTTGCCCGACGAGCATCAGAGCAGCGATCTGGGTCCGCGAGTTGACGTCGAGTTTGGTCATGATGTGCTCAATATGGCCGCCGACCGTGCGTTCGCTGATCACAAGCTCCGCGGCGATCTGCCGGTTCGTCCGGCCACCAGCGACGAGGCGGGCGACCTGTTGTTCTCGTGGAGACAGCAGGTGCAGCACCGGTGGCGCAGCGGTGTCGGTGGCGGAACGCGTGCTGGCGGCGTCGCAGACTGCTGGCGTCTCATCGAGCGCGTAGGCGACGGCGTCCGCGACGCTGAGCTTCTGGCCGCGCCGGTAGGCCGTCCTGAACGCTTGGTCGCTGATGATCTCGCGCGCACGGACACGGCACTGGGCCGACCAGTCACGGAGGGCACGCCATGAGAAAAGCGGGGCGCCGACCGGCTCCCACATCTTGTCACTGGCGCCGAGCAGCGTCGCGGCATGTTCGGCGTCGCCGTCCGCAGTGGCGCACCATGCGACAAGTTCGAGGCCGCACGGGATCCCGAGCTGGTCGTCGAGGTCACGTTTGTGCCGGAGGGACGCCAGCGCGCGAGTACGCGCAGCGGCACGGTTGTCATTGGCCCAGCAGGCGACGGCGAGGTCCCAATCCGCCCAGCCGGCGCTCCAGTGCTCACCGACCTTGTCGCAGGCGGCCACCGACTGTTCGCCGAGCTCGATCCCGCGATCAGGATCGCCAAGCAGGGCCACGACCATGCCGAGCTGGGCCGGCACGATCATGGAAATGGAGCTCTGCTCCCCACTGTCCCGATGGTGGCGAAGAGCCGTTTCCAACTCATCGACTGCCTCGGGAAGTCTGCCCTGCATCCAAAGCGCCTGGCCGATCCACGTGCTGGCGTAGGCCTCCGCCCTCGCGTCACCGACAGCCCTGGCCACCTCGAGGGCCTCACGTAGCGGGGCAAGCGCTTGGACCGTGTCGCCCTGGTCGGCAGTGTTCAACCCGCAGGCCCACAGCGCGTGGGCTCGTTCGCGGCTCGGGGTGGTATCCAGCTTCAGCAGTCGCTCGAGCCATCGCCGCCCCTCACGCAGGTCTCGGGTGAGCCACCACCACCACAACGCGCTGGCCAGCCGCATCCCGGTACGGGCCTGGCTTGGCGTTGCGCAGTACTCCAGGGCGAGGCTGATGTTGGCGCGTTCGGGGCGAACCTGGTCCAAAAGAGCGCGTTGGTGTGGGCCCCACCACTCACGTGCACCAGCTTCGGCCAGCCGCAGGTAGTAGTCGCGGTGCCGGCGCCGTACGGCGTCCGCCTCGTCGGAGAGCCGGTCACGACCGTATTGGCGGATCGTCTCCAACATCGTGTAGCGGCTGCGGGCGTTGGACTCTTCGCGTGTGAGGATGGACTTGTCCACTAGGCCGACCAGCCCCGGGAGGATCTCGTCCAAGGTCAGGCCGTCGCCGGCGCACACCGCCTCGGCAGCATCGAGGCTGACACCGCCGACGAACACCGATAGCCGGGCCCACAACATGCGTTCCTGCTCCGTGCACAGGTCATAGGACCAGTCCACAACGGTGCGCAGCGTCCGATGCCGCGGCACGCTGTCGCGGTGACGCTGTTCCAAAAGGGCGAAGCGATCGTCGAGGCGGTCGGCCAGCTCGTCGACGGTCAGCGTCCGCAGCCATGTGACGGCCAACTCGATCGCGAGCGGGAGTCCGTCCAGGCGCTGACACAGCCGGCCGACAGCCTCGCTTCGGCCGACGCTGACACCGGCGGCTTCGGCTCGTTCCTGGAACAGCGCTATGGCCTCATACTCTTGGCCGCCGGCCCAATTCGTCAGGTCTTCCTCGCCGGGCGTGGACAGCGGCGGCACCGGCCAGATCCGTTCCGCGGTGATACCGAGCGGTTCTCGGCTGGTCGCCAGGATCCGTAGCCGAGGCGCGGCCTCGATCAGCGTGCTCACCAGCGCCGCGCACTCCTCGATAAGGTGCTCGCAGTTGTCCATGATGATGAGCAGTTGCTGATCCGCCAGGTAGTCGACCAGTGCCGCGACGAGGTCACGCGTAGAGATGTCAGGCATCCGCACGGACGCGGCGACGGTGGACGCGAGAAGGGAGGCGTCCTCCAGCTCGGCGAGCTCGACCAGCCAGGCACCACCGACACGCTTGCGTTCGAGCCCACGGGCGACGTGAATGGCCAGCCTGGATTTGCCGACGCCGCCAGGCCCGGTCAGGGTTACCACGCGAGCATCGGCGAGAACAGCACGAAGCTTGGCCGTCTCGCCGCGACGTCCAACAAAGCTAGTTGTTTCAGATGGAAGACTCATTCTGCCGCGCCAGATCCTTGCCTACGCGTTCACGCTCACCCCGCGCCACTCTGAATCGCAGCGCGCAGCGCGTACTCAACCACAAATATATCTACTAAAGTGTCTATAGTCATGTCCGGCCGCGAACTCCCCAAAGAGCCGCTGAAATCTCCAAAGTGCCGTCTATTCGTCCCGCTCGGCCACGTCCAGCGCTTCAAACAACCCGAAACGCCACGACCGCCGCCAGTGGCCAGATCACGATCACCCCGATGGCGTGCAGCTCGGGAGGGGCGCGCACGGCGACCCGCTCCAGTTGAGCCGCACCAAGTGCTGGTACGTCGACAGACCGATGAGGTGCCCACTCTCCAAGCCACGATCGAGGCGGTCGAGGAACCTGTTTGAGAAAATCCTGCGCTAGCGAGTTACCGCAGCTAGTGGCGCACTATTTGCGCTAACTGTCTGTGTGAACTGGGCCGATGTGGCAGCTCCCGGCCTCTGACACCGCGATATATCTGCGGTAGTCCAGCAGCCGCGGTCATCTGATGAAGGAATCCTGCACCTGACGCGATCTTTTCAGCCAAGCACACTCCGGAACAGCGCTTACCGAGACTCTTCAGCCGGACCCACGGGCCCGAGCGTTGGACTCCCATCCAGGCCGCGGTGCACGATCCGCCGCTTTCATGCGCTCGCTCATGTGCTCGAGCAGGGCAGGATCGGCGTTGATCTCACGAATTTCGTCAATAACTGGTCCATGAACTATCGATGCTCGGCTTTTTGCTCATTATTTGTCTGGAATTCCAATAGTCTTCGCCCCAGTCGCGAGTGCGGTGCTGGGGTTCTTCTCAAATGAATGTCGTCCTTCACGACTGAATCCCGCCGGGTTTGGTGCCAATGCCGTTAACTTACGCGCTGGTGTAGCCGGATCTCCGGCGGCTGGTTGTGGTTGATGTTCTTGTGCGCCAGCGTTTTTCGTTTGAACTTGTGGCGCCCGGCGCGTTTGAGGACCCGGGGATAGCGGCATAGTGGGTGGTCAGAAGCCCCCAGATCTCCTGGCGCACCATGGCGGGGCTCTGTGAGCGCAGCAGCCGGTAGCTGCCGCGCTGGCGGGTTTCGATCTCGGCGAGGCTGGTCTCGAACTCCCACCGGCAGTGGTAGGCAGCGGCCAGCTCGGCCGCGGTCACCTCCGCTGGGTCGAGCAGAGTGGTGATCAGCCGGATCGGACCGGGGGTGTCGCTGTCGCGGTTGGCGACCTCGTATTCGACCACCCGGACGGTGACGCCCTCGGGGACGGTATCCAAGCCGCGGGCTCGGTGGCGGCGGATGCGCTGGCGTTCGACATCGGTCATCAACTTCGACAGATACGATCCATCCGGAAGTTCCTGTACGACATGCAATTTCAGTCCGGACTGCACCCGCCACAATAGATCTGCACCGGTGGCTGCGGCCTCGCGCCAGAACTCGTGGCTGTAGAACTCGCGATCGGCGATAACCAGCATTCCCGGGGTCGTCTACGGCCAGCAGCGGGCGTGTGATCTCCCGTTCGTCGGTGGTGACCGCGCCGATCTCGGCGTCGATGATCGCGTGGGTGGCGCATTCGGCCAGCCCGACGACCTTCACCTTCGGATACGGGTCCTCCAGGCTCTGATGGGTCTTCCCACGTCCGAACACCTCCCTCGTTGCCGGGGGTGTCGGGGATATCCATCTGGACGCCGTCCACAGCCATCACCCGCCGCCCGGCAAGCCAGCCGCCCGGGATTCCCGCCCCTGCCAGCGGGACCGCAACCCGCCCGATACAACCCTCGTACCGGTTCCTCACCGAGGCGGGCCCGGGCCTTGCGCAACGCCGGGGAGGTCGGCACCTGCCAGTCCTCGCTCCACGACCGCAGAAACTCCCAGCCCGTCGACGAGCTTGCGCATCACTTTCTCGTAGGCGTGGTCGAAGAACAACGTCATCGCCAACACGAAATACACCACCACACGCGCCGGCAACAGCCGTCGCCGCTTCTCACACCGACCGGTCTGCACCAACACCTCGTCGACCAGATCCGGACGCACCACCCGAGTCAGCACACCCAACCCGATCCGGTCAGTCAACCGGCCCGCCTCCACCACGAACCAGCACCGTACCCCGAAACCATTCGCTACACAGCAACTCTCACGCCACAGCCCGTCGGCCCGCCTTCACGACCGCCGACCTGCGCAAACGCCATAAGTTAATGGCATTGGTACCCAACCCGGAACTGCTCACCCATACCCGGATTGTTCCGAATAGCGGGGTTGACCGGGATGGTTCGCGGAACACCTCTACGGAACACCGCCGAGCTGGTCTGATGCGTGCAGGTTGGACTGTTCCGTTGGCCGATCGGCTAACGGAACACGGTTGGCCAGTGGCGATCGGCAGCCGAGGCTGGTCTCACGTGGTCACAACGGACCAGTCCGGTGGCCTTCCCATAGGCCATTCGGGGCTCTTCGCGGAGCTTGTGGGAAACGTCGAACGGCGTGCAGGCGGCTACCCCTTGATCGTAGGGCCCCATTGGAGAACTTACGGCTTCGGGCCATCTTCAAAGTCGCTGCTATCGGTACAGAAGGAAAGGAAGTGTTCTCCGCTGTGGGAAATCAGGGCCTACATGACATCCTGTGGCAATGTACTTCGGGAACTATCGCACGATTTCCTCGACGTTCTTCGTCAAAGCTGCGACGATCGTCTTTGCCAGCGCGGTGGCACCGCTCATTACAATGCCTGTCGCTGCTGATGCCGCATCGACACCGGCAGCGACATGCGGACCAGGCTTCTATGAGATCGACCACCATGATTTGCCGCTTGCCACGATACATCTTTTCTACAACGGATCCGAGAACTGTATGGTGACTTGGAAAACCGCCTATATCGGAACTCCAGCTGAGGTAAACACTTCAATAGAGCTCGCTGGTCAACCTTCTACAAAGGTCGTCGATGGTCGAAACCACTACAAGTATTACGCAGGTCCCGTCAAGATTTCAGCGAGAGGGAAATGCATTCAGTGGGAGGGTGAAGCTCAAAAGCCTGGAAATATTGCCACCATAGACAACTGCTGGCAGTCCGGGTCGAGCCACTGCGGATAGACGGCGGACGACAAAACCGGGCTTCCTGGGGGTGATTTCAGATGAAATCGTTGTGGACGATTCGTCAGGCAGCGGAATGGGTAGTCGAACTCGGTCTCGCTGACACAGGGGAACTGCAACATTTCCTGAAATCTGTACCGTATCTCGAGTATCCCTGCGTAGACTCCGGTGACATACACACAGTTTTGATCGAATTTGGCATTCTCTACGGCCCTGACGCTAACGGCGAGTTCGGTGGTCCGCCGCATTGGATCGAATCGCTGTGTCGCGAAGAACTACAAGCTATAGCTAGCGCCAGTCGTGGCAAGCTCGCCATAACCGATGTCGAATTGATCGATAGTAAAGGCGACTATCTACTTCGATTCCACTGCAACCGCGAGCTTCAACAGTGGGCGCTTCCACGCGGCGGGCGCGATAACTACGCCGCTCTTGATGTCTTCTTGGACCGGATCGGGGAACTCGTGCCAGTCGGCTCCTCGGAGAGGTGGTGCTCAGTCGAGCCAACTCCCGACAACAGCATCGCCTATGTGTTCGGCGACCCCGCCGTGCTGCGCGCCGTCGGAGGCCGCTTCGGTATCACATTCAAGTTCGCATCAGGGTCCCCAGACCTCCCGCGTATATGCTAGAGATCTGCGGGTATATCTCCCCCAATTCGTGAAGTGTGCCAGCTACTGTAAAAGCGCAGAGCGGCGAGGGCGACCCGGCGCACCTTCCACCTCCGAGCTGCTTGGGCCGAGCGCCATCGGGTTCGGTATCGGCGATGGCCCCTTGTCAAAAGAGCGTGTCGCGGACCCTCAGCGGCCGGTAGCCGGTCGGCCCGAGCTGGGCAAGTTCGGCGTCGATGTCGACCTCGATGGCTCCGAAGAAGTTGATGTTCTCGCTGTGCGCGGGCGAGATGTGGGCCAGTACATCATCGTCGATGCGGCGACCGGAACGGCGCATCTGCTCGACTGCGAGCCCGAAATACTCTGTCGTCCAGGAGATCACCGCGTTCGTGGCGAGAGTGAGGCACCATGCCTGTTCGGTCTGGGCTTCCAGATGCCGCGCCCGGAAGGCACCCTCGTGGGCGTAGATGAGACCGCGTTTGAGCCGTGGATGGACTCGCCCTTGTTGAGCTGGCGCGAGATCTTGCGCCGATAGTCCGGATCCGACAGATAACGGGCTGCGTAGACCGTACGGCGCATGGCGCCGTATTCCTTCAGCGCCGCGGCCAGGGCGTTCTGTCGCCCCGACGCCGACAGCTTGCCCACCAGGAGAGACGCGGTGGCGTGCCCGAACTTCAACGACCCGGCCAGGCGCAGCAGGTCGTCGTAGTGCTCGGCGATCAGATTCAGATTCGACTTGCGTGTCAGCAGTGGTCCCGCGTGTGGGAACCGTGACTCGGCGTCGGCGCGTGGCCCTGGCCGGTAGAGAGTGATCTTCCCCAGGTCCCGGATGCGTGGGGACAGCTGCATCCTGAGGAGGTCGAAAAGGGCGAAGTTCACCAGGGTGACCCCGTGGGTATCTGTCGCATGTTCGGTGATCGGCAGATCCGTTGCGTTCCTGCGAAATCGAATGTAACCACGAGCTGGTGACCACCGGTCGAGGTGAGGCTCGGGTGCGGTGGCGAGGGCGCGAGCGATTCATGCGCTGCTGGCGCGTGGTTCCAGTGACACCGTGTATCCGAGGGCTTCGAGCTGGTGGACCGCGCGAGTCTTCGCCGGACCGGGCTTGCGGACGGTGAAGTAATCCGGGCCGGGATCGCGGTAGAAGTCGCCGTGGGTGAGCATGCTGTGTGCGGCCACGACCATGGCGTGTTCGATGGCGACGATGGCCTTCATCGGACCTCGCCGCGTGCTGATGCGCCGGTATTTGGCCGCGAAATACGTTTTCTTGGAACGTGATACCGAGATCGCGGCGATGCCGAGGGCGGCTTTGAGGTACCGGTTGCCGGGGCGGGTCTTGGTGGAGCGGATCCGGCCGGCGGACTCGTTGGCGCCGGTACACACCCCGGTCCACGACGCTAGATGCCCGCCCGTCGGGAACACGCTCATGTCGCCGCCGGTCTCGGCCAGAAACACTTCGGCCACCGTGGTCGAGAACCCGGGGATGCTGACCAGCAAGTCCCGGGCGCGGGCCAACATCGGCCCCAACGCTGCGGTGATCTTCGCATCGAGGTCTGCGATCGCTGCCGTGCAGGCATCGACGAGGTCGAGATACATCCGGATCAAATATCCGTGCTGGGCAGTGAAACGCCCGGTGAGGGCTTCGGTCAGGACGGGCACCTTCGACCGCATCCGGCCCACCCCGAGATCGGCGATCGTAGAGGGATCGTTGCCTCCGGCGATCAGGGCATCCAGCATCGTCCGACCCGACACACCCATGATGTCGGAGACAACCGCCGACAGTTTGATCCCGGCGTCCTCGAGGATCTTCTCGATCCGTTGCACCTGCCGCGCGCGATCCCGTAGGAGACTGGTGCGAGCACGAGTCAGATCACGCAACCGCCGGATCGGGGGCGGCGGCACCAGCGACGCCCGCAGCAACCCGTGGGCACCGAGATCAGCCAACCACGCCGCATCGCTGACGTCGGTCTTGCGGCCCGGCCGGTTACGGGCCTCGCCCGGGTTGACCAACATCACGTCCAAGCCGTCTTCGAGCAGATAGTAGAACGGCTTCCAGTAATCGCCCGTCGACTCCATCACCACGCAGGTGACCTGCTCGGCGATCAAATGCTCTCGCAGCGCGAGGATCTGGCTGCTCATCGAGCCCCAGGTCCTCACCGTCGTCTTCGTTGCCCGCCGACCCGCGCCCTGCACCCGGACGCACACCTTCGCATCCTTCTTCGAGATATCGATACCCGCGCACCGCGCATGCACCACTTCCACCGCGACCACCTCTCCCGCTCAAGTGAAAACCGTTGTCGGCGTGCGCATCACGGGGAGACGGAAAAATACAGGAATTTCCTACACGTGCTCGGGGCAACAATCCACGGATCCCGCGAAGGGCGAGAACCGCCCTGCCTCCACCACCACCTTTCCCAACGGGCTCACAGCACCGCAAAGCGTTCGGGGTCAGCCGTGACACGCACCCCTACAGCATCCGCTCCGCAGCCACGCCGGAACGCAAGAACCGCACACGATTTCACCCTCCACGCAGGGCCGCGAAGCCGTCCTGAGTCCTTGCCCAGGATTTCATCCAGCACGTAGTGAGCTTCTCGGCGGGTCGTGACGATCACCTTGGTTCCGTAGGTGGTGTGCTGATCGGTGATGTGGGTATATGTTGATAATCCCTGGTCAGCGAAGAATTGTGGCATGGTGCGGGCGGTGGTGGATTTTCCGCGCGTCGGGAACCGCTGCCCGTCCGAAGACGACAGGGTTCCGGCGCCGAAAATACTGGTCAACGGCAGACGATGGTGGTACCCGATGATTGCGAGGTTCGCGGCCCGCAGCGTGTCCTCTCGCACGTACCACTCCTGTGTCCAGGACAGGATGTCGTAGGAGATACCGGTCGCGTCGGCCATCCGAGTCAGGCCGAGATTGGTGGCTCCGGCCAGCAGTACTGCGATGAGGTTGCGTTTGAGTTCTGGTGTGCGGGTTTGTTTTCAGCGCGCGTGGGTGAAGCAGTCTAGGTAGCCGGTGCGCTTGTCCAGCTCGATCAGCAGCGACACGATCGGCGCGAACGGCAGCATTTCCGTCAGCTCGGCCTTCAACGCGATCGCCTCGGTCGGGATGTCCTCGGCGGTTAGCGGGGAGATCACCAGATCACCGGTTTCATCAAGGCGTACCGGTCCGTCCCCGGCGGCCAGCGTCTGCTCCAGCGCGCCGAGCGCCTCACCCCACTCGTCGCTGAGCGCGGCCAGCGCGCGAGCCGGATCGGCCGGTTTGCCGACCAGACGGCAGAATTCGGCGCGCTGAGATTCCCACTGCTGTGGGGTCAGCAGATAGGCGGACGGATCGGCGTAGCGTCGCGATCCTGGTACGAACACGTCCCCAGTGCGTAGCCCGTCCCACAAGCCGAGCAGCACACACAGCTCCCAATAGTGCCGGTAGGCAACGGCATTGCCTGTCTTTCGGGCCTGGTCGAGATAGCCGCGCCACTTGGTCGGCACGAACCCCGTCGGTGCGTCGTCGAATACCTTCCGACGCCCCGTCGCGTTCAGCTCGCGCAGCATATTCACCGCGATCAGCAACTCCGTCGCCGACGTGCCGCCGGCGAACCGCACCGCCGACAACACCGCCGGAGTGAACTTCCGCAGATACGAATACGACGTATCCAGAGCGGCCAGATGCCCGTGATCGCGCGGAAGCCGAGGTTTGGCTTGGGCTTTCGCCGCCCGCAACCGATCCCACCCGATGCCTTCGCCACGAATCAATCCGCCGACATCCTCGTCAGAGACCTGCGGATCGACGAGGATCGCCAGCAGCTCATCCAGCAGCGCTTGGCGGTCTTCTCCAGTCTTGCCGCGCTCGGCCAGCTCGGCGAGCATCCGGTTCTCCGCGGCACTGAACTTCGCCGACAGCGACTGGTCGAACAACGCCACTACCTCGTCGAGCACATCGGTGGCCGATTGCGCCAGCACCGTCAACAAGATCGGATATCAGCGCTCCGGATCACGCCGCTCCAGCGCCTGACCAGTCAGACGGCGGCCCAGCGTCGCCAGAAATCGGCGGCGCTCCGCGGGAAGTACCGATAGATCCAGAGTGTCCGCCCCCAGGCCACGCACAAACCCCAGCTTCTCGACCTCGTTGCGCACCGCGGCCGCCGACGCCTCCACCGGGCCGGTCGACAACCACCGCAACCTCGACATCCGGATCGACGCATCGGTGACCAGCAGCCCGTCCAACTCCGCGCACCGCGCGGGAGTCAGCTCGTGGGTGAGCCGGTCGTAGGTCTCGCGTTGTGCCTGCTCACGGGCGTGCACGACGCGACGAACGACCGTGTCGGGGCTGGGCCAGATCACACGCGCCGAGAGCAGGTACTCACATCCCAGTCGGAACAACAGCGT
>NZ_JBIAFV010000050.1:0-13508 GCF_042869435.1 Nocardia sp. NPDC006982
CGCCAAGTGGCCACGACGTCGACCAAGGCGACCACCACCGGATTTTCCCGCCCACCAGGTGCGACCCGCCAGGGCCGCCGCGATGCTGATTGGGAGCAGATCGCCGACCTATACGCCGCACTTGGCCAGCTCAGCCGGTTGGCAGTCGTCGCGGTCAACCACGCGGCGGCTGTCGGGTTCGCCGAAGGCCCCCGGGCCGGTCTTGACCTCCTCGGACCGCTGCTGACCGACTCTTCGCTCCCGCGGTACCAGCCACTGCATGCCACCCACGCCGACCTGCTCAACCGGGCCGGCGACCAAGCAGCAGCGGCGGATGCGTATCGGCGGGCTATCTCACTTACTCAGAACGCCGTCGAGCAAACCGAACTAGAGCGACGGCTAGCCGCCCTGACGACACATTGAGGCACGGCTGTACACTTCGCGCGGATTCGAGATACCTACAGTCGATCAGACACTCCGAGTGTTGCCCACGACACCACCCGATGGCCGCTGCGCAATGGTTGCTGGACTTTCGCGACCGCCTCCCTCGTCTACTATATCCGCCTATACACTCGCTGATGGTTCACCGAAATCTCCTGCACCACAATGGCTCTCGACGCCGGGGTATCCTACACCAGGAGGTCCTCGATCGGCTCAACACCACTTCCGCACGACTTACCCCGGTCTCAGCCGGCGCGCCCGGTTGATCGTGGAGTCTCAGCTGCTCGCCGCAGCGAGCAGCTCGACGAGAAAGCTGATGATTTCGTCGCGCGCCTCGCGAGTGGGCTCGCCTGCGGCGTCGATGAGGTGAGCGGTGACGACACTGTGGGGACAGTCGACGAACTGCTCGAAGAACGGCGGCGGGTACGGATTGGCGGCCGCACCGGGCAGCACTCGCCCTTCGAAGCGGGGGCCGAGCGCCGCCTCGTAGGCCGCGAAGCGTCGCGCGGTGCAGAAGCGGTCGCCTTGGAATCGGTACGCGCGCACGACGAGGTCCTCGCGTTCCAAGCGTTGGCGCACGGTCGCCAGCTCCTCGCCCGAGATCTCCAACGCGCCAGGATCGTTCAAGGGCAATGCGGGCTGACACAGCACGGGCGCCAGTACCGACGACTCGAGCATCATGGTCAGCGCGAAATTGCCGGTGAAGCACATGCCGACTGCCCCGACCCCCGGACCGCCGCATTCGTGGTGGGCGAGATCTGCCAGCGCACGCAGCCAGCGGGTGACCGGACTCGACCGGTTGGCCACGAGTGCTCGGAATTCGGCGCTGATGCATGTGCGCTCGAATACCGCACGCCCTTCCGCAGCATCGGGGTACGCCCCATCACGGCCGAAGAGTGAAGGCATGTAGACCGTGAGACCCGCGTCGCGCACCCAGCGGGCGAACCGGGCCACGTCCGGACTGATGCCGGGCATTTCCGCCATGACGATGACTGCCGGTCCGGTGCCACTCTCGTACACCGTACGGGTAACACCGTCGAGAGTGATCGAGCGGGCGGTGAAGTCGTCGAGGGGGTCGTCGCGCGGATCTTGGGCGAAGGGATGCTGCATAGTCGAAACGATGCCGCAGGGCGGCCAACCTCACCATTGACCAGAATGCCACCCTTCGGTCTATTCTTGCCATATGATTACGCATCTCGCGCTGGACGGCGTGCTGGAAGGTGCGCTGGGCGTCGGGCTCGACATTATCGATACCGCTGCTGGGCTGGCCGCTGCGGACGCCCACGCGCCCGTACGCTCGGAGTTGCTGCTCGCACAATGTGTGGTATCGATGGACGGCGCGCATGTTCGGTCCGGCGGCGGACGATCGATTCCGGTCACGGCCGGGATCACCGTGGACACTATGGAATTCGGCCCGGATGACGTGCTGGTGATGCCCGGGCCGTCTGCGGCCGACCGGCCCCGCATCGACCGCCTCCTTACCCAGCCCGACACCGCCCGAGCCGTCGAGTTGATCCGGCGAGCAGCCGCCGGGGGCGCGACTGTGGTCGCCTCTTGCTCGGCGACGTTCGTGCTCGCCGCGTCGGGACTACTGGCAGGGCGGGACGCAACCACCACGTGGTGGCTGGCTCCGCTATTCGCACACCGCTTCCCGGACGTGACCGTGCGGGCCGACCGCATGGTCGTCGACAGCGGCATGGTGCTCACCGCCGGTGCGGCCTTCGCCCACGCCGACGTGATGCTAGCCGTAGTGGCCCGCCTCGGCGGCCCAGACCTGGCCCACCGCGTGGCCCGCTACCTCGTCCTGGACGCCCGCATGTCTCAGTCCCGCTACATGGTGCTCGAACACCTTCGGGCCACCGACCCCACACTGCGCGCCGTCGAAAATCACGTCACCGCGAACCTCGACCGCCAGGCAACCTTGCGCGAATTGGCCAGCGCCGCCTCGGTTTCCCCACGCACGCTGGCCCGCCGAACCCGCGACGCCCTGGGTATGTCCCCCATCGAATTCGGCCACCGCCTCCGCATCGCCCACGCCGCCGGCCTGCTGGCCACCACCCGCCGTCCCATCGACGCGATTGCCGCCGCCGTCGGCTACGCCGACCCGGCCGCCTTCCGCCGCGTCTACCGCAGACACACTGGCGAGACCCCGAGCGCCACCCGGTCACGCGTCGAATTCCTCGGAACAGGGCAGTCTTCAGCACACCAGGGGCGATGAGGAGAGCCAGATCCAGGCACTGGACCGCTCCCAGCCGGTGCTGCCGATAATGCCGGGCACGCCTGAGCGCCGCACCCACGACTACCTGCGCCACGGAATCACCAGCCTGTTCGCCGCGTTCATCACCGACAGTAGCGTCATCGACGAACTGCGCCGCCGCCACCGCGCGCGAGAGTTCAAGAAATTCCTGATCACCATCGACAAGGCCGTTCCAGCCGAACTCGGCGTGCACCTGGTCTGCGACAACTGCGCCACCAACAACACCGCCGAGAACAAAACATGGCTGGCTCGCTACCCTCGCTTCCACATCCACTTCACCCCAACCGGATCCAGCTGGCTCAACCAGGTCGAACGCTGGTTCGGCATACTCACCGACAAACTCATCCGCCGCGGCGTCCACACCTCGGTCAAAGCCCTCGAAGACGACGTTAAAGACTGGATCGACACCTGCAACGACAACCCGCGTCCGTTCACCTGGACGAAAACAGCCGATGAGATCCTCAAATCCCACGCCGACTACCTCGCGAAAATCAACCCCACCACATCCACACAATCAACGCGATAACCTAAAGGCAGAATATCTGGCGCATCGGGAGTGTCGGGTAAACGGCGGATCTGACCTCGGTAGGGGTTAGTTTCCGGTCGGGGTGATCCGGCCTTCGAAGGTGATCGCGAACGCGTTGAGTGCGGGCTTCCACCTCATCGCCCATCGTGCCTTGCCGCGGCCGGTGGGGTCCAGTGAACGAGTCACCAGATACAGGCACTTCAATGCGGCTTGTTCGGTGGTTCTGTGGAATCAGAATTGTCAACTTCGTGCTGGTCGGCCGTTGACGGCGATGATCGGCAGCGAGGTGGTGGCGGTGAGTTGTCGTGGTGTCGTCCCTGCCGGAGTTGGGGTGTCGGCGAGGCGTTGCAGCAGCTGGTCGAGGGCTGCTTGACCATCCTGGACGGCGGCTTGTTCGTCGTCGGTGAGCGGGATGCTGACGAGCATCCGTTGGAGGTTCGATTTCGCTTGCAGTAGTTGGCTTTTGCTGGATTCCTTGGGGATGTAGAAGTCGCAGTGGGCGCAGGCCATGCGGTGTTGGCATTGCTCGAAGAATGTGTAGGTGCAGAAGCCGTGTCCGAGGTCGTAGTGCTGCCAGGGCTCGCCGGCCGCGGCGGCGCCGGAGGCGACCGCGTCGCGGTCGACGAGGACTTCGATGGTGCGGACGTTGCGGGCGAAGTAGCCGGCCTCGGAGTAGGCCTTGGACAACGTGTTCGGGGTGATCTTGGCGTAGTGCTGGGTCGATTCCGGGCTGCGGTGTCCGAGCCATGCCTGCAGCTCGAACAGGGTCATCGGTTCCTTGGCGTTGTAGAGCTGTGTCGCGATGGTGGAGCGGGCGCGGTGGCTGGTGATCGGGCCGCGGATGTCGGCAGCGGGGATCCCGGCCTTGCGGCAGAGCGCCGGGATGATCGTGTCGTTGATGTAGTTCTTGCTGATCCGTCCTGCCCGGATGGCGAACAGCAGGTGCACCTTCTCGCCGGTCTTGCGGTCCAGCATTGGCGGCTGCGCCGGTCGCAGGGCCTGCCATGCCTCGATCGTCCGGCCCAGGAGCGGGTCGACGGGTTTGGTGAACGCGATACCGGTCTTGTGAGTGGGGATATCGAGCAGGCAGACCGGGTCGTTGTCCGGCTGCGGGTCGCCGCCGATCGAGGGGTGCTCGTGTTGCCAGCGGATGCAGCCCAGGCGGAGCCGGGCGATTTCGTCGCTGCGTTGGCCGCTGAACAGCCAAGTGAGGGTGATCGCGCGGACCATGTCGATCGGGTGGGCTCCGGGTCCTTCGGGCAGGTCGCCGGGTTCGAGGTTGAGGCCGGCCCAGAGCAGTTTGGCCCAGAGGTCATCGGCGATGACCCGTGGGTCGGGTCCTTGCAGGGCTCGGATGCTGCGTGGGGTTTCCAATGCTCGTGCGGGGTCGAACCGGCGCGGGATCCAGTCCCAGTCCTGGATGTCGCGGAAGAAGGTGCGGGCGATGCGAATATAGGTGCGTTTCGTCTTGGCCGACAACGGTTTTCCCAGCTGCTCGGTGCGGCTGTCACGCCAGTTCTGCGATTGGATGTGGTCGCCGACGCGCATGCGGTCGACCGCAGCGATCCAGGCCGTGCAGGTCTGGCGGGTCCAATCGGCGGGCCCGGTGACGTCGGGATGCTCAGCGGCGAGCCATCGGCCGATCTTGGCCAGCACGACGCGGTGGGTGTCGCGGGTGCCGGGCTGGATGGTCGCGGTGGCATGCCAGCGTTCGACCATCGCCGCCCAGCCCGGGGCGGTGCCGGTGATGGGGACGGGACCGTCCCCGAATCGCGGCGCCGGTGGTTCACCGGTGTGTCCGAGCGCAGCCAACGCCCGGTGAACCCCGTGCAGGTGGCGGCCGTGGAAATGCCGTTCGATCGCCGCATCCGCACGCAATCGCTCAAGCACTGGCGAGGTCAACTCGTTCAACATCGGACTGTGGTTGAGCAATAACAGGGTGCAGATCATCGACTCCAGATACGGCGCGCGATATCCCCATCCGGTCAGCACCGCGCGAACCGGCTCGATCGCCTCAGCGACGGCATCGGCGCCGAACACCCTCTGCGCCAACGTCTGCCGCGCGAACGGTCCGACCAGATCGAAGGCCGTGAACCTGGTCAGCAGATAGGCATGGGTGAGCAGATAGGGACGGGCCTGCATGCCGAGCTGCCCGGGGAAACGGCCCCGCAGATGCTGTGGGCGCAGTAGCGCAGCCCACTCCTGGGGCGACCAGGCCCAGAAGTCGCGGGCCAGCTCGCCGCAGCGGTGCAGGACAATCGCGGTGGCATAGCGTCCGAACCGCCTCTGGAACACCGTGTCGGGATACCAGTGCAGCACGTCCAGCGCCTCGTCCAGTGGTGCGGTCAACCGCCGGATCTCCGGCCATTGCCGGTGTTCGCGGTCCCGGTCGAGCCGCAGCAGATCGAAACCGAGCTCCTGCAGAGCATCGGACTCGCCGGTCGAGAGCCGATCCCGGCGCCGGAAACGATCCAGCCGCAGCGGCCACTGCCAAACAGGCTGCGCTGCTGGCGAATTGGTCATCATAGTCATCGGCGGCCGGTCTCCTGCTCGCCGAGGTGAGCCAGCATCTCCACCCGCCAGGCGTGAATGTGGTCCATTCCCCGCGCGAGCTTGTCGGCCAGCTCGCGGCCGGACAGGTGGATATAGGTCAGCGTGCTCTCGGTGCTGCGATGACCGGCAAAAGTAGCGATCGCATGCAACTCCCAGCCCATCCGCGCCAGGTCCGTCAAACACAAGTGGCGGGTCGTGTGAGTGGAAAACTGCGGCACTCCGGCCTCGATCGCGATGCGCCGCACCACTTTCGACCACGTCCACAAACTCAACGGCTGCGACCTGTTGCGCCGCGACTCCGACAGGAACAGCGGACCCCGCGCCCGGCTGATCGTCGCCCGATGCGCCAGATACTGCAGCAACATCACCCCGGTCGGCGCCGAATACGGCACGACCCGTTCGAGCCGGTTCTTCGTCGTTTCCGCTCGCACTCGCAGCATCCGCCGGCCCGGATCGAGATCCTCGGTGCGCAACGAGCACAATTCCTCCCGCCGCAACGCCGCGTCATAGGCCAGAGCCAGCATCAGCCGATTCCGCGGCGGCTCGGCCGCAGCGACGGCCAGGACATCCAGCCATTGCTGCTCGGTCGGAATCCACGGCAGTTTCACCAGCCGCGGCACCAACCCGCGCTGCTGACCGCCCCATTTCCGTCCGGGCGTATATCGGCCCCGCCCAACAGGATTGGACTCCCGAACACCTTCCTCGATCAGGAAGTCATAGAACAACCGCACCGGCACCAACCGCTGCAGAATCGTCGCGTTCGCCAGCCCGCACCCGGAATCGTTCGACACCACATTCGCGCCACGGCGGCTGGCCCGCCCGGTCAGCTCCCGAACGAAGACCGCGACATCAGCGCGGTTCGCAGCGACCGGGTCGATCCCGTGGTCCTCGCAGACCTGCAGGAACTCCGCCAACCCGCGCGCATACGCATCGATAGTGCGCGGCGCCCGCCCCAGATCGGTCCATACCCGCAGCCACCCGGCCGCCCGCTCGTGCCGACCGAGCACCGGCCACTTCTCCTCCAACCCCGTTACCGCCAAGCCTGCCTCCCAGTTCCGTGGTCACATTCGGAGCCGTCGAGCTCCTCGAATTGATTCCACGTAACTAATAGGAAGTGCCCACGCGCTCGGACCGCCCTGCGGTAGCGGGCGTTGAGGGACTCAATGGCGTTGGTGGAGCAGATAACTCGCCGTATCTCGATGTCGTAGAGCCTGTTGCAGAATCGGGTGGGCCTGGCTGGGAGGATGTGGTGTGGCCAAGTCGTATCGTCCGGTGTTGCGGGATCAGCCGATGTTGCTGCCGATCGATATGCGTGAGTGGTTGCCCTCGGATCATTTGGTGTGGTTCGTCCTGGACTGCGTCGAGGTTCTCGACACAGCGATGTTGGAGCAGGTGACCCGCCGTCGTGGCGGTGCCGGTGCGGCAGGTTTCGATCCTCGAATGTTGTTGGCGCTGACGGTGTATGCGTATTGCCAGGGTGTGCGGTCGTCACGGCAGATCGAGAGGATGTGTGCCACCGATGTCGCGTTCCGGGTGTTGTGCGCCCAGGACGGCCCGGACCATACGACGATCGCCCGGTTCCGGCGCCAGGCACGAGATGTGTTCAGCGACTTGTTCTCTCAGGTCTTGATGTTCGCCGCCGAGGCCGGGATGTGTCGGTTCGGGACGGTAGCGATCGACGGGACCAAGATCGCCGCGAATGCGTCCATCGACGCCAACCGCGGCCAGGAATGGTTCGACCGGCACGTGCACCAGATGCTCGACGAGGCCGAAAGCATCGACAACGCCGAGGACGCCGCTGCGCGCGTGACAGGCAACAGAACCGATCGTGTCCCGGCCGATTTGGCAGACCGTCATCGACGAGTCGAACGGATCCGGGCGGCTGCGCAGCAACTGCGTGAGCAGCAACAGCGTCGTGACCGCGTCGATGAGGAACGTGAGGCAGTCGCTGTCGCGCGCCGCCGCCGCTCGGAAGCGGGGTTGCCGGTCGTCGGGCGGATACCGGACGGCCCACACCGGCTGCCCGAAGCGCGAGCGCATCTGGATCGCGAGATCGCGATACATCAGGCCAAACTCGACCGCTATTCAGGGTTGATCGCCGCGGGGAAGAAGCCGATGGGGCGTCCACCGGTGCCGATGGATTCCAGCACCCGAGTCTTGCGGGCGCGACGAGTGGTACACCGTGCCGAACAGGCCGCTGCCGCAGCTGGGGAACCGAAAGTCAAAGACACGGTGGGGTTGCCGAAAGTTGTTGCCAATACAACGGATCCGCAGTCGCGGATCATGCCGACCCGGAAAGGGTATCTACAGGGATACAACGCTCACGTCGCGGTGACCGGGGATCAATTCATCGTCGCTGTCAGTGTCGGTCAATCGACCAACGATCAAGCCTGTTTCCTGCCGATGATGCGTGCCGCCCAAGTCATCGCTACCCGCCTGCACGAGGTGACCGGAAATCCCGAGCACGTCATCGGCACCGTGCTCGCGGATGCCGGATACAACAGCGAGACCAATCTGAACGCAGATGGCCCCGACCGGCTCATCGCTTTGGGCAAAGCCCGCGACCAGGCCCGCACGCAGGCCGAAGAACCCACAGCTGGACCGCCACCGGCGAACGCTTCACGCCGCGAACACAATCGGCACCGACTCCGCACTCCTGAAGGCCGCCAGCTCTACCGACGGCGTGGTGCCACCGTCGAGCCGGGCATCGGCAACCTCAAGAAGATCATCGACCGGTTCTCCTGCCGAGGCCTGGACAACGCGACCAGCGAACTGCACCTGGCAGCCACCGCGTTCAACCTCATGAAAATCTACCGAGCAACCGCCACGGCCTGAGCCACCGGGACTCCCCGACCACATCGCACCACCCCACGCCTTCACACGTGTCGGACCCGAAGACCGCCCTCTGACTCCGAAACCGATTCTGCAACAGGCTCCGTAGTCGAGGAACGGCACGAACTCGCTCCAGGCGTTGTCCCACAACCGCACGATCGCCGGATACCGTGGTCCCCACTTGGCGGCGAACTCGTCGAACCGCTCCTTGGCCGCCGCTTCGGTCGGGGCGGTGTAGACGGGTTTGAGATCGCGACTCATCTCGTCCCAATACTGGCGGGCCGCGTAGCGGAATGTGTTGCGCAGCAAGTGGATCACACATGTTTGCACGATCGCCCGGTCCCATACGGTGGTGATCGCCTCCGGCAGACCCTTCAACCCGTCGCAGACGGTGATACACACATCAGCCACGCCACGGTTCTTGATCTCGGTCAACACCTGCAACCAGAATTTGGCGCCCTCACCGCCATCACCGGCCCACAACCCGAGAATGTCGCGTTCCCCGGCCACAGTGACGCCGATGACCACGTAGATCGGCTTGTTGGTGACCTGACCGTCGCGAACCTTCACATGGATGCAGTCGATGAACAGGACCGGGTAGACGCGGTCGAGAGGCCGGTTGCACCAGTCGGTCATCTCCGCGACCACTTTCTCGGTGATCGCCGAGACGGTGTCCTTCGAGACAGAAGCCCCATAGATCTCGGCGAAGTGCGCCGAAAGTCGAGTCGGCCCGGAGCGCGGTGGCGGCATTACTGCCGCTCCGTTTCTACGGACCGCTCGCCGAACCCGCCGTGCGCCTTTCAACGCAACGGGCTCTCCACGGTTTCTGCCGTCAGGCGCTCAGGGCGGTCCAGGGAGTGGGGAAGGTGCTGCGGCGACGGTATCGAGTGATCGTCGTCGACGCGATGTTGTGCAACTCTGTCCCGTCCGCGGTGATCGTTTGCCACCCAGTAGATGTGCGCAACCAGCGGTGGACGTCCTTCCACCTCCAGCGGCGTTTAGCCTTGGTCCATCGCACGATTCGCCACCAGATGAAGTAGGCGAGCCGGTCGAAGGTGTGCTTGGCCACGGCGTGCTGGAAGTAGGCGGCCCAGCCACGCGTGATCTGGTTGATCCGGATCAGCGTGTCTCCCAGTGGTTTCTGTGACTTCCTGCGGGTCAGGGCACGAACTTTGTCCTTCACCGATCGGACGGGCCGATCGGCGATGAACGTGTAGACATGCCACTTGTCGCGAGTTCCTCTCTTGCGTTTCCACTGGATGCGAAAACCCAAGAAGTCGAACCCGTCGCTCATGTGCACCACCCGTGTCTTGGACGGCGACAAGCACAGTCCCATCGGGGCGAGCACGGCCGCGACATCCTCGCGCAAAGCTTCGACGTGTTCCCGGGTGCCGAACACCATGACGACGAAATCGTCCGCATAACGAACGAGTCGCCAGGTGGGTTGGCCCCGGTCCCGCCGGCGATGGCGCCGATTGTCCGTCGACATCTGCCCTCCTGGCTTCCATTCGCGGTGAAGATGCTCATCGAGCACGCTCAACGCGATGTTGGCCAGCAGTGGGGACAGGACCCCGCCTTGCGGGGTGCCGGTCGGAGTGTCGCGTTCCTCGCCGAGTTCGGTGAGAACCCCAGCTTTGAGGAATGCCTTGACCAGTGCGAGCACTCGCTTGTCGCTGATCCGGCCACGGACCCGATCCATCAGGGCCGTGTGGTCGATCATGTCGAAGCACGCCTCGATGTCGGCATCCAGGACCCACCGGTAGCCTCGGCTGCCGAACAGGTGGATGTCGGCGATCGCGTCGTGTGCTCGCCGGCCAGGCCGGAACCCGAACGAGACCGGCTCGAAGTCGACCTCGAAAATGGGCTCCAGGACCAGTTTCAGCGCCGCCTGCACAACCCGGTCGGCGACGGTGGGAATGCCGAGTTTCCGAACCTTCCCGGCCCCGCCCGGTTTGGGAATCTTGCGCTCCCGCACCGGCTCTGGACGAAACGATCCGTCCTTGAGCGCCGACCTGATGTTGCCCAGGAATTCATCGACACCCACCTCCCGCTCGATCCGAGCGACCGTCAAGCCGTCGGAACCAGCAGTGCGGGCCCCGGTGTTGCCCGCGACCCGGTCGAACGCCACTAGCAGCGTCGCCGGGTCGTGCACGAAGTTGAACAGGTCGTCGAACCGACGGCCGGGATCGGCCGCCGCCCAACGGTGAAGTTTGGCCTGCATCCCCGATACCCGCACGACACGACTCGCGGCCGCATCGCCCGGAGCGCCACCATTCGGCACCGCGTCTTCCGGCATTGCAGTATCCGTCCCTTCTCGAAATCCGCTGCCGCCCTTCCCCATGTGATCGGCTTTCCCGACCTCGGAGTACTACGGCGGCTCCGCCCCGTTGCAGGCCGATCAGCCGACGATGAGCCCAGCCCAAGCGCCGCGCTGGCTGCGCGAGAAGGGCAGACCCGCAACGGTTCCCGTGTTCACTGCTGAATCGCTCATCGGAGGAGGCACCCGACTTGGTCCCCGCGGCATCGCCATGGTTACGCCGCAAACCTTCACCATGGCCTCCCTGCAGAGGCGAAAATCCCTGCCCGGAAGTTCTCCGCCCACCACATCGGCGGACAGATGCGCACCGCAACCGGCCATCTGCCAGGTTCGACAACCGGTGACCACTTAGGAGACGTAAACGCCGGTTCCTCACGTATGCCTTTCCGACTCGCTTGCCGGACCCGCACCATCTGGCAGTACTGGCACGTCCCGGCGCTGTCAGGGCCGCTTGCCACCCTCCCCGGCATCTCCCGGATCGGGCTGCCCTCAGCTTCCCCGGACTGTTGCGACAGCCCGAGGGAGAAGGTCTTTCACCTCCTCACGATCCAGCAGCGCCTCACGGCGCACTCTCCCCGGTGGTCAACCCCTTCGCGCTCAGCGACAACACGATCTCATCCACCCCCGACAGACGCCGTTGCCGCTTGCGCACAATCTTCGGCTCGAACGTCGAGCCGGTGTCACGCGGCACGTCGATCTCGACCGGCCCGATCTCGGTGACCACCGTTTTCGAACGAGTTCCGTTGCGGGAGTTACCCGTTCCCCGCCCGGCCGGGTCGTGCTTCTCATACCCGACATGCTCGGTCATCTCCGCCTCGAGAGCGGTTTCGAGCACGGTCTTGGTCAACTGGTTGAGCAGCCCACCCGGCCCGACCAGGTCGAGGCCCTGCTCCCTGGCCTGGGCCAGCAACTGCTCGGCCAGCTTCTTCGTGGGGTCCGCCGCATCCTTCGCCACGGCGTCGAGTGTCTCCGACATCAGTCGGTCCTTCCTGCCGAACCATCAGGTTCGGCCGAATCGGACCGAGATCAGATCAACCGCTATTCCGACACTCCCGGCGCATCACACTAGTGTGCTGATTCGCTGTTTAGCGCCGTAAGTTTGTGGCAGTAGTGGGCGAGGCTGTCGAGGATCTGGTCAGCGGTTTTGGTCCAGACGAAGGGTTTCGGGTTTTCGTTCCACGACTGGATCCAGGCCTGGACGTCGGATTCGAGTTCGGTGACGCTGCGGTGGGCCGATCGGCGCAGTTTGCGGTTGGTGAGCTCGGCGAACCAGCGTTCGACGAGGTTCAACCAGGAGCTGCTGGTGGGGGTGAAGTGCAGGTGCAAACGCGGGTGGGCTGCCAGCCATCGGTTGATAGCCGGGGTTTTATGGGTGCCGTAGTTGTCGCAGATCAGATGGAGATCCAGGTCGGCGGGAGTATTGGCGTCGATGGTCTTGAGGAACCGCAGGAACTCCTGGTGGCGGTGCCGACGGTGGTGCTGGCCGATGACCTGGCCGGAGGCCACGTCCAGGGCAGCGAACAGGCTGGTGGTGCCGTGGCGAATGTAGTCGTGGGTGCGGCGTGCGGGCACTCCCGGCATCATCGGAGCCGACCGGTCCAGGGCTTGCATCTGCGATTTCTCGTCCACGCACAGCACCAGCGCCGCCGCGGGCGGGTCCAGGTACAGCCCGACCACGTCACGGACCTTGTCGATGAACTGCGGATCCGTCGATAGTTTCCAGGTATCCACCAGATGCGGTTTGAGCCCGAACGCCCGCCAGATACGCCAGATCGCCGACTGTGACAGGCCGGTCGCCGTCGCCATGCCCCGTGTCGACCAGTGCGTGTCCCCGCCTGCCGGAGCCTGTTCGAGGGTTTTCACAATGACCTGTTCGACATCATCATCGCTGATCGTGCGCGGGGCACCCGGCCGCGGCTCATCGACCAAGCCTCGCAAGCGATCTCGCACGAACCGGCCACGCCACCGGGCCACAGTCTGCTCCCGCGTCCCCAACACAACAGCCACCTGCTTGTTGGACACACCCTCCGCACAAGCCAGGACAATCCGCGCCCGAAAAGCCAACGCCTGCGCCGTTTTCGGCCGCCGCACCCACCGCTGCAACGTCGCGCGTTCCTCCTCGGTCAACACCAACCCAGCCTTCGAACGCCCAGGCCGCGGACTATCGGCCAATCCGTCCAGCCGCGACTCGACGAAACGCTGGCGCCATTTGCCCACAGTCACCGCAGTCACTCCCAGACCCTCGGCGACCTGCTTGCTCACCGCCCCAGACTCCGCGCACCCCAACACAATTCGCGCTCGCTCCGACAGCCGGGAATCCCCTCGCGCCCACCGCGCAAGCTGGTCACGCTCCTCGTCCGACAGAGTCAACTCAGCCTTCGGCCGCCCAGTCCGCACCACCCATCAACGGTAGCAACAACTTACGGCGCTAAACAGCGAATCAGCACACTAGCTGTGCAGCTGCGCCCGGTAGTTTCAACCAGGCTCGCCTACGAGTACGATTAGGCAGTCTGGGGTTCCCCCGAAAAAGTGGACAGCGTTAGCTTGCTTCGGGGGTAGCTTTGAGGGACTGCTCGTAGTCGATCGGTGAGCGCATCCCGATC
>NZ_JBIAFV010000051.1:0-12946 GCF_042869435.1 Nocardia sp. NPDC006982
GCAAGCACCTGGCCGGGATGTTCGGGTACCTGCCGCAGCAGTCCGGTTACAACAAGCGCCTGCGCAACGCGTTGGGGTTGGTCAAGCGGGTGATCGAGGCGGGCTCGATCAGCGCGGCCTTGGGGCCACACCGCGTCCACAGCGCCGCCTCCAACCTCACCGCCGCGCTCGACGACATCGAAAACAGCGGTGACGACGAGGATCTCGCGTTCGACCTGCTCGATTTCCAGCGCCGCATCGCCTCTCAGCTCGACACCGCCGTCGCGGCATTCGACACCAGCACGGAGGTCCTGCCGTGACCAGCGCTTACTCACCCCACGTCGAGCAGCAGCTGCTCGCCCGCCGCGTCCTCGCTGGTCTCATCGGCGTCCGCCGATCGACCCCGAGGCTCGGCGAGATCAGCATCGCCCTTGTCGACGCCGATGACCGCTACGTCCTCACCGACTCCCACCCCGATGGGATGCGTGTGCATCTCCGGAAGACGGCGACCACCGAGGAAATCAACGACGCCATCCGCGAGGCCATCGCCCACAACAGCGACTGGATCGCCGACGCACTGACCACGAACCTTCCCATCGACGAAGAGACCGAGACCGATCATGACCTCTGACACCACCGCCACCGCGGTCCTGGACCGATCCGACTCCCTCAGCACTACCCCGCCCGCCGACGCGTCGGTGCCGGAGGTCTACATCGACGCGAACACGGTGGCCGAGATGTTCGTCGACACCAGCTATCAGCGCGAGCTCGACAAGCCCGGGGCCCGCGCGATGGCCAAGACATGGGACCGCCGCCTGGTCGGCGTCCTTGACGTCGCCGACCGTGGCCTGGGATCCCTGGCCCGCTACGCGGTGATCAATGGTCAGCACCGCGCCGAAGCCGCCCGCCTGATCGACCCGGACATGGCACTGGTCGCCAACGTCCACACCGGTCTGACCGTGGCAGACGAAGCTCGGCTGTTCCATGAAATCGACGCCAAGACACGGCGGTTGACCACGTGGGACCGGTGGCGCTCGCGCCGCGCGGCCGCGGACCCGACCGTCGCCGCGATCGAGGACATCGTTGCCGAGGTCGGGCTGACCGTCGCCGAGGCCGCCAAGGACGGTGCCATCCGCTGCACCAGCACCCTCGAGCGGATCCACCGCACCGGCGGGAAGTTGCTGCTGGGCAACACATTGCGGCTGATCGTCGAGGTCTGGGGACACCGCCTCGACGCCGTCGACGCCCCGCTGGTTGCCGGCGTGGCCCTCATCCTGCGCAGCTACGAGCAGCAACTCGACCACGACCGCTTCGCCGAGGTCCTCGTCGACCTCGCGCCCCGCCAGGTCAAGGCCCGCGCGATGGCACTGAAAGAGACCGAGGAAGGCCAGAACGGCGCGCTCGTCGCCCTGGTGATGATCGGCGCCTACAACTCCTCGCGCGGACCGAAGCTCGCCCGCGACGAACTGCGCCGCTGAGCGCCACTCCATCTCGTCCAGGGAATCCGCACCCAAGGAGGAATCCATGAAATCACTGCACCGCCAGCGTCATTCGCGTATGGCGAGCGCGGCCGCGCCCACCCAGCAACACCAGCTGCAGCTGGCGCCGCGCGAGACCGACGCCACCGGCCGTCAGCTGTTCAGCGGGTCGTGCAGCTGCGGCGAGATGGCCCCGACCCCGAGTTGGGGGACCGACGAAATCCACCACGCGCACACCCTGCACACCCAGATGCACACCGCTCTGCTCGAGCTGCGCCGCATGAACGGCCCCGCCGAGCAGTCCAGGAAGGACGACAACCGATGATCGCGATCTACCGGTACCGGCGCTGGGTGCGCCGCGAAGCCGCCGCCGCGCGCCAAGAGCCCGCCACCATGGCCCGCCACGCCCAGACCGAGGCCCTCGAGCCCGGATCCCTGCGTTCTGTCACCCTCCGCGACCGCGTCGGCGGCCCCTGGGGGCTGCTCGGCGCAAGGGGCCCGCTGCGCACCGTCGACATCTCCACCGGCTGCCCACGCTGCGGCGAACCCCGCGGCGTGCCCCGCTGGCGAGGCCGCGTCCAGACCTGGACCAACCCGTGTGGGCACCGCGACCAGCCGCGGATGGTCATCACCGAGGCCGACCAGATCATCCTCGGCGCCCGCGTCGACGCCAACGTCGAGCGCATCCTCGCCCAGTGGCCGGCGAGTGAGCGATGAGCGTGTATGTCGATGACGCCGCGATCCGGGCGACCGTTGGCCGCCACAACAGCCGCTGGTCGCACCTGTTCGCCGACACCCGCGAGGAGCTGCACGAGTTCGCCACCCGCCTCGGGTTGCGCCGTGCGTGGTTCCAGGAGGGACCGAGCTACGCGAAGCCGGGCTCACCGGCCGCTGAGATGTGGCACTACGACGTGACGGCTTCCAAACGCGCACAGGCGATCCGGATGGGCGCGCAGGCGGTGACGACTCGACAAGGGCTCAACATCATCCGCGCTCGAGCCGGGTTGCCGCTGTGGCCCGAGGACGCCCCGAAAACGCGAGGGTGACCACGATTCGCCCCACCAGAGCGCGACCACTGCCACATAAATTCCCCAACCCCTGGAAGAAACCCAACCCAGGAGGAAAAAATGGCCTTGATCAGTCTTGAGATCCCGTGGAGCGACGGCTCCCCGATCACCGTCACCGCCGAGCAGGTGACCGCGCATTTCGCGATCTCGCCCACGCTCACCGCCCGCCAGGACGGCTCCCTCACCTTCGCCGACCACGGCCGCTCACTCACCCATATCCCCACGGGGCTGCTGGTCACCCGCTCCGGAAGGCTGGACTTGCGCCGCTATGCCACCGAGCGAAATACCAGACCGACGGTGACCCGCGTACGTCCGGACCAGGCTTCGGCGTCGCGGTCCACCAGGACGTGCTGGGCGAGCCGCTTGTCCAACGACGACTATCACCACACCACGCGCCGCCACGTCATCGTGGAAGTGCTGCGCGAGTCGCTGACCGGCGACACGATCATCTGCGACCATGGGGTCGGGCCTGGGGGTGGTGCTGACGGGCGCGCCGTTCACGGTCGGCACTGGCTGGTTCGCCGGGTCGGATGAGCCGATCGCGGTGCTACCGCCGGAGATCGCGCGCCGCGCGGTCGATCAGATCAAAGACAACGTTCTCGGCCCGTAGGGCGCTCGAGTCGTTCTCTGGGGGTGCTCTACAGCAGGCCCTCGGCTGGGTGGTCATTCCGCCGATGCTCGCTGCCCGGTCGGTCGTCGGGGACGGGCTCGACAGATCCGGAGTCCTCCCAGGTCCAGCGATTGCCTGGCCACCAGACCAGCAGGGAATCCGGGTGCGGCGGGATGTATGAGTAGACGGGCTCGAGGCATTCGGTCGCCTCGCTGTATTCCCAGCGGATCAGCGCGCCGGGAGGGTCGGGACTGTGGCCGTCCGGGGCGATGTAGCCGTGTCTGGTGCTGGGCTCATCGCCCGGCCAGGTAGACGACCGGACTTTGACGCGCGCCGAGATGGTCATTCGCCCCGACCTGCCTCGGTGTCGTGTGCGCATCCGGGTTGTGCTGGGGGCAAATGGATTACGTCACATTCGCGGCACAACCGGAGCGTGTGACTACCGGTGGCACCGTAGGGTTCCCCCGTCGCCCAATGTCTGTCAGTCGAACGCACGTTCGAAACAGTAGCAAGGTCAGTTCCTGGCCGCGCGCTGGGCGGCGGTGTGGCGGCGATGCCAAGGTTCGCCCCCCTCGGCCAGGACGGCGGCGGCGCGGGCGGTGTTGGTGGAGCACCGCAAGGCGGTGGCGACGGCGGGCCAGGTGAGCCTGTGCGCGCGTAGTGCGATCACCTCGGCCTGGAATTCGGCCCGAGCGGCCTTCCTCGCAGCTTCGGGGCCGGGGGTTGCGCCGTGCGTCGGGCGCGGTCATATTCGCGCTGATAGCAGGTCTGGCAGCGGTGGGGGCCCTCTCGGCGGGCCCAGCCGAGGAGCGGCGTGCCGGGGTGGCGTTTGCGGATCATGCGCCGTCCGCAGGTGGCGCAGGTGCCCGCGCATTCGACCTGATCGGGCAGCAGGCCCAGCATGTCGAGCACGGTCCGGCACTGTTCGGCGTCGCCGATGAAGCGCGCGACCGTGAGCCGCGCCCGCGTCACCTGATCCGCGGGCATGCTCATCACCGAGTGGGCAAGTCGATGGCGCAGCCGCAGCCACAGCGGGGCCGCGTGAAATCGGCGGGCTCGCAGGGGTTGTCGTACACGTCGTGCCCGGCGCAGTCCTCGCAGCTCTCCCACGGCTTGCGTACCACCTTGACCTCCCGCGCGACGATGCGACGGGCCAGGGCCCAGTCAGCGGGGATTTCGGCTGGCTGTAAGGGTGGATTCTGGCGTCAGTTATCGGTGAATTCCGGCGTCACTGAAGCTCGATTCGGGCCCGGTGTATCGGTGAATTTTGACGTCGCCGCGGTCGGCGCGTGCCGTTTCGGGCGTGTCAGGTGGCTCTTCGGTGAGGTAGCGGTCGGCGATGGTGGCGCCGCTCAGCAATGATGGTCGCTGGTCCCGGAACTGCTGCCATTGCCGAAGTTGTGCATAGCACCGGAGATCGTCGCCCCGTTGCACACGTTTGGCGTGCCTGGCAACAAGCGGGTCTGGACGTAGGGCCTGGCGTAGGAGTAGATCCCGGAATCGATGGACACCAGCTGCGAGGTCCAGAACCCCGACATGTGGCCGCTGGTCTGTGCCACCCCGTACTGGGCCCCGTTCGCGTCCTGCAGCCAGATGTAGGTCGGCGCGAAGCTCCCGCCGTCGTACCAGTGCACTTCGGCGTATGCCATGCGGCAGCTGGCGATGTACCCGATGTAGAAGTCGCCGACGGGCTTGACGACGACGCCAACCGAGTCGGTGATCTTGGTGATCGGGCCGACGATCGCCCGGTCGCTGCCGCACCCGTCCGCAGCCGCGGTGCCGGCGCCACCGGCCACGACCGAGGCCGCCGCGACGACAGCCACGGCCAGGGCCGCCATCGTGGCTCGGAGCCGGGCGCCGAACGGCCGGGGCCGCCGGGCGATTTCCAGGGTATTCCGTACAAATTCGACGCCGCCGAAACGTTTCACACACAACCTCACATTTGCTCTCGCCGAGCATTTCCCCGGCACCGGGCCGACGATAGCGGGCCGCCAATAGCGAGCTGACACAACTTCCCAGCCATGTGAAAGGCTGTCCAACGGGTCGGCACCTACCTCGAGCGCCGCGGGCTGTTCTTCGCGGTGAACTGCTTCGACGGTGCCCCAACCTATGCCAGCGACGAAGTGCGCGACGCACTCGATCTAGGTCCGCACACTCCGGTGGTGTTTGTGACGCCCGCAGTCGGCTTTCGACCAAGGACGTGTTGATGACACTGGTGGCCGCCTGGGGGAGGTGGGTTTCTTCCTTTACGGCGGTGCCTAGAGAGTCCTCCGCGCGGTGACCCTCGGCCTCACGCGATCTTGTGGTGTCGTAATTCGCCGATAGCCTGCTGCTCAGGGCGTGATTTCCAATGTCTGTTGAGTGTCGGTGAAGACCGGCTTCGGCGGTGAAGGCAGTTGGGTGGCGGTGGTGGTTCCGGCGGATTGGTCGCGGACTGTGCAGGCGAGACGGTAACTGTCGGTGCCAGTTTCGATGATCTACCCGCCGGACGTGAGGCGGTCGACATCCCCGCCCGCGAGTCCCGGCGGATCGCCCCGTACAGCTGTGCCTTGGAGTAGTTCAGCGGCACAGGTCAGCTCCTACGGGCCGTTGCAGACTGATAGCAGGATGATCCTGTCACTGCAACCCATCGGGTGGTGTCAAATGTCCTGTGCCAGTGCAGTTGGCCCAGCAGTAGGGCGCTGACCTTGGGTGGGCCATTTTGGGTGGCAGAGCGAATCTGGTTTTCTGCCATTGAAGTTGGCCCAAGTCAGCGTTTCGGAGATCGCGCGGTCCAGGCGTGAAGGATCTCGTGGACCAGCCAGTGACCGAGGTGGTGGGCGTGGTCGATGCAGGATGTTCCGGTGAGATCGCGGTTGTGTGGGTCGGCGCCGCGGGCGAGCAGGAAGGTGCTGATGTCGGCATGGAGGGGTTCGCCGGTGCGATCGTGGCGGGTGTATTCGACCTCGATGGCATGTCGGAGGAGGGTTTGCCCACCGCCGTCGTCATTTTCGATGTCGTGGCCCTGATCGAGCAGGGCGCGTAGCAGCGGCAGGTCGTAGTCCGCGACCGCCTGATGTGCTGGTGTCAGCTCCCGCCGGGTGGTGCGACGTCGGTGACCAACATGGTTGCGGACCATCCCGTAGGAGATATCGGTGGCCGCGTGTTCGGTGACGAGGATGTCGTATATGGCTCTCGCGGAGATTCGATCGGGAATCGGGGTGTGCTGGTCGGCGGCGAGGATGTCGTCGATGATCGCCGTGAATGGGTCCAGCTTGGAAGGTCTGACGGGATAGGACTTGCGCGGAGCGGGTTGACCCGACCGTAGCGCTTGGCGGATGGTTCGATATCCGGCGCCGTGCCGATCGGCCAACTCGCGCATCGACATTCGATGCTCGCGTGCATCGCGCCGGATGCTGGCGAATAGTTCGGCCTTGGATGTCCGCTGTGGCGTTCTGCTGACTGATCGTTGCGAGCTGTTGGCCGAATGTTGATCGGTGAGAGCATATTTCAATGCCTCGACGGTTCGTCCGGTGAGGATCGCGAGCCGGTCGAGACGGATTCGGTTGTCGTGGCCAGGTTCTTGCAGGCAGAGCCGCAGGTGATGTGGGCGCATGTAGTTGGCCAGCGCCAAGCGACGGATGTAGGCGAGGGTTGTGTCTCCCAGTGCCGGGCGCGGTCGGATAGGCAGCGGTCGTGTCGGCGGTGTGGCGGATTCGGCGGCAGTCACCGGATTTCGGTGCGGTTGGGTTTGTGTTGGGCGGCGTGGTCGAGATCGATCCGGTCGAGCAAGGCTTCGGTGATCTGTTCGGTGCCGCCCAGGATGGCTTCGATGGCGGCTCCGCGGACCAGATGAGACAGGCTGCCGATCATGCCGCTGGTTCGGTGGTGCAGGTAGCGGTCGAGCCGCGCCAGAGTTCCGGCGGTGTGGTGATGCAGTCGCAGGGTGTCTTCGATGGTGACGACGATCTGGCGCCATTCGTCGTTGAACGGGAACGCAAGGGTAGGAATGAGGTTGAACCGCCCAGCGATCTGGCGGCCGCGGGTGCCGGTGAACAAGCCTTGGTGTTCGACGTCGATCCCGGCATAGACGAACGTCGCGCTGATGCGTTCGGAGAAGTACTTCAACGTGTCCGACACTTCCGCGTCGGCCCGGGTAGCCAGTTGCATGTTGTGGATCTCGTCGACCAGAACGAGGCTGACACGGGTGTCTATGGCGACGCCGCAGATAGCTTCGATGACGTCGGTGATGTTGGCGCGCGGCGGCATCGGCAATCCGAGGAACCGCGCGAATTCCATGGCGACCATGCGAGGTGTCGCAGCGGGTGGAACGGTGACATAGATGACCGGAATCCGGTCCTGACCAGGGTGGCGGGCCGCATCGATGGCCTGGTAGGTCTTGCCGAACTGGGTGATCGCGGTGGTTTTTCCGGTGCCGGCGGCGCCGGAAACGACCATGCCGCGGCGGGCGCTGACCGCGTGCCGGTTCAGCAGCGTCAATCGCCGCCCGGTGTTGACCACCTGCCGCAGCGCCGAGGTCGCGACCACTCCCAAGCGGGTGTGATGATCGAGCCGCTGCTCGTCGTAGTGCTCGCGCTCGCCGTCGGTGAGCGCTTCTCGCTGGGCGAGGCTGAGTAGCAAGGGTGCCTCGGCGGTGGCGGCGGTGAACTGCCGCCAGCCTTGCAGGGTTGTCAGGTGTGCGTGTGACTCATCAACGACCGCAGCCGGTTTCGGTGTGGTCACCATCGTTTCTTCGCTTCCTCGAACGGGTCGTAGATGCCCAGCGAGATCACCTTCGCGATCGGTTCGCCAGTGTCTTCGTCGCTGGTGTCGGCCGGGGCGGTGTCCTCCGCTGGTGGTATCGGCCGGTCCCCGGTGGTGGCTTTCGTTCGTCCGGCGACCCGGCGGGCGCGTTTGGATGCCGCTGGGGTCGTGGTGGGGCCGGTGCCTGCTCGGTTGAGCAGATCGGCTGCGGCGCGGGCGATTTCGTTTTCAGTGGCCTGATTGTTGCCGCGCTCGGCCAGGATCTCGCGGGCATGCTGCCAGGCCAGATCGCCGAACGGGACCGGGGTGGTGCGCAGATGGGTCCAGGTAACGGTGATCCATCCGCCCTTGTGATGGTTGCGGACCCAGACGCGGGAAACGTCGTAGGGGTCGTAGTGCACTTCCCAGCGGCCGTTGTGGTGCTCGACGCCGGAATGCTGACGCCGAAACGGGTTGAGCGCCTTGGCGTCATAGGTGCGGCGGGCGATGCGGATGCCGTAGGAATTGATCGTGCGCCAGGTCGCGGGCAGCAACTCGATGTAGTCCTCGGCCGACAACGGAACCGCAACATAACCGGCGGTCGCGACCAGGGCCGCGTATTTCTCGTTCGGTGTCAGCGCCTTGTCCGGGGTGAGTGGATCACGCAGTCCCTCGTGCGGGCGGTTCTGCCAGACCGTGACCACCCATTCGTCCAGCAGCGCCTGCAATTCGATCATCGACCAGGCCGCATCCTGCTCGGCCTTGCGGCCGCGGCGCTCGATGCTGGACCCGACGTAGCCGGCGACATGCTGAGCGAACAGGGTGCCCACCGAACCCAGTGTCCGCTCGACGACCGGTTTGTCGGTCGGGGTGTCCAGGTGCGCGGGTTGCAAGCTGATGCCCAACGCCCGCGCCGCGGAGCGAAAGTTCTGCGACAAGAACACTTTCCCGTGATCGAACACGATCGTCTCCGGCGCAATGACCGGCCGTGCGGCGGCATCGGCCAAGCGTTGATCAACACTGGTGAGGCTGCGGTGCGGCAGCACCGACCGCGACATCCGCAACGCTTCGGTCCAACCCGGACGCATCGGCTCCGGTGTCAACGCCCGCGCCAGCAGCAACGCGACGTCGACCGACTTCGTCGACGGCCGAAGCACCACCGCCGCGGCCGTGCGAGTGGCCAGATCGACCAACCCGGTCAGCTCGACCCGATCGACCAAGCCGCCGTCGAGCACCACCCGAACATCCAACGGGGTCGAGTCGATCTGCATCAACTCACCCGGCCGCGCCGCGGTCACCGACCCGAACGGACCCTCGGGCTGCTTGGCCAACGACCGCCGAGTCCGCGCGGACCCGAAGGTGTGCTTGCCCGACGATATCCGCTGCACCAACCGATAGAAGGTGCGTTCGGCCGGAACCGGTGGCGCGTCGGTGCCGTATTCGGCGGTCAGCAACTGTTCGACGCGGCGACGCAACCGCGTGACCGTGCCCGTGGAACGATCGGTTTCCTCACCGATCGCCTGCCTCACCGCAGCGACCACCCGGTCATCGACCCGCCCGGCGGCCGATCGCTGCCGTGTCGCCCGATGATCGACCAGGCCCCAGATCCCGTCGCGTTCATAATTGCGGCGCTGCCTTTTCAACGTGGTCAACCCGACCCGGTGCCCGAGTCGATGCAGCTCATCGAGCTTGGCCAGCTCCCGCTCCCGCAGCGACCGGCGCCGCAGATCGTATTCCGGCCTCATCACCGCCCCCGGCGCTGGATCCGGCGGCAAACCGGTCAGCACCTCCATCAGATGCTGCTCCCACCAAAGCGCCTGCTCCACCACATGATCGGGCAACCGATCCAGACTCCGCAGCGGCGGCGTAACCGGTGCGGTGGCAACCAATTCCAGAGTTGGATCACCAAGCAGCCGCGCCAACGCCACGACACTCGCCATGCCACCGGCATCCATCAACCGCACCGCCTCACCGGTCAACCCGACCACGGTGAATACCTGCCCTGCGCAACCGATCTCATCACCGACACGAATCACCGCCGCCCGCGGCAACGGCCTACTCATCCGACACCGACCACGGTGGACATGCCCAACACCGCACCAGTCAGATCCGCAGCCAGCCGACCCGACCACAGCAGATGAAACACCGTCGGCAGCACCACGATCGGATCGCCGACCGCAGCGACACCGCAACCCAGTTCGATCCGACCGTCGAAGACACGCTCGACCTCGGCCACCAAACCCGGGCGCAGGCATCGTGGATGCCGATATCCGGCCAGCCATCGAAGATTCGCCGCCAGCACCGGATCCAGTACGCCGACACGCCGGTAACCCCACCCGACCTGATCGCATGCCCGCTCTGTGGCCGCGAATGCCGCCGCGTCCTCAGGTTCGATCCGATCATCAGCCCGGACATCCACCACCAAACCTGCGCCATCACGCATCCGCACGAAATAGTCCGGTGCGTGTCGCCTGGCCCGGACGTCATCGGTCCAGTGCAGCCAAAACGGTTGAGACACAACACCAACCACATCGGGATCGAAATCCAACGCGATCAGATTGTCCCGCTCGAGCCAGGACTCATGGCCAACATGCTCGCCCGTCGTAGCCAACCACCACCAACCCGCGAACGCGGACTGACCCCGATACGACGGAAACGACCGCACCGGCGCGAACCGCTCGAACGCCAGCCCGCCGACCTCCAACAGACCCAACCGTAAGTACTCGCCTCGTACCGAGCAGAACTCCACCACGAACTCATCGCCAGCACCATCGACCAGCCAAGACCCCACCGGAGCCGAACCCAAACCCCGCTCCCATCAACGGAACTCGATCAGAACGGGCCAACTGTAATGGCAGACACTCCACGATGGGCCAACTTCGATGGCAAAAGTCCAACTTCACTGGCAGAGGACATCAAAATCCACCGATACCAACATGTTCCGATCCCGACCGATGTCGAGGTTCACCGATCAACGATGTCGTCATTCACCGATCTAGCCAGGGCTGAGCTGATTGGGTTGGGTTCTGCTGCGGGACAAGGCTGCTGGCGGTTGCCCTGGTGTCGCCTGCCAGGCTCAAGGGGCCACCGGTTGGTCATGAGTATGGGACCGGGTTGTCCGGTCGCGGGGCCGTGTGCTGATGGTGACTGAGGATCGGGGTGCTGGTCAATCCGGGTCGTGGGGGGCGGCGGGTTTGCCGCCGCGCCGCGGCTTTTGCCGTTGGCGGTAGGACTCGCCTTCGACGACGAGTTCGTAGGCGGCTGATTGCAGCCGGTCCATGGCCGATTGGGCGAGTAGTGGGTCGGCCATCATGGTGAGGATTTCCGGGGGTTCACGGTTGCTGGTGATGATCGTGGAGGCTTTGCGGTGGCGTTCGACGATCAACTCGTAGAAGTCGTTGGTGTCGGTCGCCTCAAGCCTGTGAAGTGCCAGGTCGTCCAAGATCAGTAGGTCGACGCGGTGGAGTTTGCGCATCTCGTCTTCGTAGCTGCCATCGAGACGGGCTCCGCGTAGTCGTTTGAACAGTTTGTCGGCGCGTTCGGTATGGACACTGTGGTTGCGGCGGACCGCGATGTGACCGATCGCGTTGGCCAGGAACGTCTTTCCGACCCCGACCGTTATCACCGGGGCCTGACCCATCCTCATCGATGTTCACGACGAAGACCTGAGGCGGGCATCGGGGTTGTTGTTGCCTGCTTATCAGTGGGGTTTCAACGACGTGATGAGGGAACGGTTTTGGTGGCCTATGGGATTGCGGTGCGCCCGTCGGGTGGTGCGCGGACGTGGACGGTGGTCGATGCCTCGTATCGGACGGTCGGTCCGGTCGAGGAGTGGATCGAGGCGCATCGTCATCTGTGGTCGCCGAACACGGTGCGTGGGTATGCGACCGCGTTGGCGCAGTGGTGGAGCTTCCTCGAGCAGCGAGACGAGACCGGCGGGTGGCGGGAGGTTGGTGTCCCGGCGGTGACCGGGTTCCTGTCGTGGCAGCGCAATGGCCGCACTGTCGAACACCGTCTGGTCCCTGCCGACGAGCAGCCATCGGCGACGACACTGGAAGCCCGTCTGGCAGCGGTGATTTCGTTCTATCGATGGCAGCAGGACGTGTTCGGGGTCCCGGTCGCCGGACGGCTGCTGCGGGGAACACCACGACGGATGCCGGCGCGGGGACTGCTGGCGCATCTGGACGCGAGGTCAGCGCCGCCCGCGTCGTCGCTGGTGAGGGTCCGCCGTCAGCGTCATCACGCTCGGCCGCCGATCCTGTTGCCGCAGCAGATCCAGGCCATCCTCGACGGTTGCGCGGTCGCCGATGCGGCCATCGGCGATTGGACCGGGAACCTGCGGGATCGGCTGCTGTTTGCGATTCTGGCGGAGACCGGTGCCCGTCTGGGTGAGGTTTTGGGGCTTCGCATCAGTGATTTCGTGATGGGGCGCGGCGGCACCGCGTTTGTCGACATCGTTCCGCGCGAGGACAACGAAAATGGGGCGCGGGTGAAGATGATGCGCCCGCGCCGGGTCTATGTCGGCGCGGACCTGGAGCGGTTGTTCGCCGATTACCTGACCTATCTGGCGTGCCGCGCAACCGATCTCGGCCTGGCCTTGACGGTCGATTCACCGTTGCTGGTGAATCTGGACCGGCCGCCGTTGCTGGCGCCGCTTCGGGAAGGGACCGTGCGGGACAAAGTGAATGCGTTGCGGCGCAAAGGAATCGGCGCCCACGGGTGGACCCCGCATTGGTTCCGCCATTCTCACGCTTCCGCTCTCCTGCTGGCGGGGACTCCGGATTGGGTCGTGGCGCGGCGACTCGGCCACGCCCATGTCCAGACCACGGTCGACTTATACGGCTGGGTCACCGAAGACGAGGAATTGAGGGCGGCGGCGAACTGGAAGTCCTATGCCGCAGGCTGGCAGGTGAACCGGTGATCGCAACCCGTCCACCCCTGCGCCCGGTCGATGATGTCGACCCGATCTGGCGACTTTGGCTCGAACTGCCCCGAGCCTGGCAAGGGCCGGTCATCGGTCCCGAGGTCGAGAACTGGGAGGCGTTCACCGAGCTCAAGGACCACAACATCATCCTGACCGGACTGCCGGA
>NZ_JBIAFV010000052.1:0-12873 GCF_042869435.1 Nocardia sp. NPDC006982
TCTTCAGGAATCCCGTCTCGTCGACGACCAACACGCCGTCCGGGTCCCCGAGATGCTCGACCGCATACGCGCGCACGTCGTCGCGCACCCCATCGTTGCCGACCTCGCGGTGATGGAGGACATCCTCAGAGACAGCGGCTTGGACTGGACCGCCCTGCGACCACCGCGACTGACAAATAGGCCGGGAACCGGGACCTACCGAACCGTGCGCGGCCAGAACGTCCGGAGAGGGCGAGCCATCTCACGCGCCGACGTCGCTCACGGCATGCTTCGCGTGATCGACCAACCAGACACGGTCGGGTATACCGTCGGAATTGCCTACTAATTCGTCTAACAGGTCAGGACGCGGCGTCGAGGATATCCCATGCTTGCCGTGGACGAGGGCGCGTTCGACCGTGTTCAGATCTGGGAGGTGCGCTGGCCTGCAGGCTGGCATGAGATGGGGTCTTGCATATTCGCTCCTAATCAGTTCTGGGAGTGAGCCATCCGGGCAAACTCCTGGTGGTAGCCGGCTGGGGAGTACTCATTGCTCCTGGACCTTGAACTGAAGAAATACCCCGCACCCTCCGGGTATGCCGGGAAAGTTGATCGCTGCTGGGATTCGTGCCCGCCTTGTTCGGGGTGTGAGCACTGCGGGCGCCAGGTTGCCGTCCCTATAACCCAGCGACCATCATTGCGCTCTGCTCCAGAGCCTCGGTGGGGACAGCTACATCGAGGGCATCGACGACGGCGTGTGAATAAGGTGTCGGCTGCCAGGGTGATGGGTTCTGGCGCAGGAAGCGTTTGCGCCGTGAGGCGCTGTGTTTCGAGTGGAGGTGAGAGACCCCCGCCTCCGGCCTGTCGTAGCAGGTCGGTGGAGCTGAGGGCAGCCTGATCCCGGTGGTGCTGGGGAGGGTGGGAGCAGCCCTGACAACGCCGGGACGTGGCCAGTACTGCCAGATGGTGCGGGTCCGGCGAGCGGGATGAACAGGAGTACGCGAGGAACCAGCGTTGTTACGTCCCTCCATGCGCCACTTGCTCAAATCTGGCGGATATGGGCAGGACGCGGTGTGTCCCCGATGTTTACGCTTGCGGAGGGGAACTCCTGGACAGGTTTACGAAAGCCGGTCGGGAGGCCACGGGGAAGGTCTACGGCGTACTCGTGGCGATGCCGCAGGGACACAGTTGGGCTCCTACTTCGTCGAGCGAATCACAGTGAACACGGGAACCATCTGGTCATACTCCCCAGTGGCGGGCGATCCGGTTGCGCCGCACGGGGATAGACGCACCGACCGTCGAACGGGCCGGGTGGGGCGGAGCCGCCGGTGCGACACGAGGTCGCACATAGTGAGTGAACACATCAATGGAGGTTCGATGTCGAAGATGTAGTTCCAAGCCAGTGCTCATGGCTTGTCTCCGACCTCGGCGTGCGTCTCGGGTAACTGCGGGGTGCGGAGCATCGAGGTGAAGGTCCATGGGTTCTCGTTCCATCCGGGGACTACAGGCCAGGAGAAGACCGGACGGGCGAACGCGCAGTGAATCCTCGATGACGTCTCGTCACCGTCACCTCCGACACCATCGTCGCCGCGGTCAACGCAATCCCGAAACACGTGTGGACCCCGGCCTACGACGCCGAGGGCGAAGTCCGTGAAGGCGCGTGGGTCGCCGAGGTCACCGGCATGGTCGAGTTGACCGGCTGGCCTGCTGAAATGCGCTTGATCGTCCGGAAGGAGCGCCCACATCCCGGAGCTCAGCTGCGGTTCACCGACCTCGACGGGCTGCGGTTGACCGCGTTCGTCACCAACACTTGCCGCGGGCAGATCCCCGATCTGGAACTGCGTCACCGCCGCGGCGCCCGCTGCGAGGACCGCATCCGCGCCGCGAAAGACACCGGGTTGCGCAACCTCCCGTTCAAAACCTTCGCCGCCAACCAGATCTGGGTCGCGATCGTCGCTCTCGCGCTGGACCTGACCGCCTGGCTGCAAACCCTCGCCCTGCACGACCACCCCGCACGCGGTTGGGAACCGAAAACCCTTCGTCTGCAGCTGTTCTCGATCCCCGCGCGGATCGGCCGCCCCGCCCGCCGGGTCCACCTGCGGCTGTCCAGCCACCACCGCGGCACGAGCCTGCTACTGACCGCCCTCCACTGCATGCAACCGGGCTGACCAGCACAAACGCGCCCCTTCTACCGCTGAAAGGAAATTCATCCGGGCCCGTGGAACCCGGCAGCCACCCGCTGACCGGGCCACCTGTGTTACCCACAAGTCGCTGCTCAGCGACCCAAACCCAATCCGAACCCGATCACGCCGGGCCGAAGGCCCGGCGAAAGATCGAGGCTAGTTCGACAGTCTCGACTAGGGCGCGGGCCTTCATCGCGGACAGGAACCGCTTGGCGCCGCCGGGCACCTGCTCGAGCAGCAGCCGGTGAATACGGTTCAGCAGTTCGGTGCGGGCGCGGCCGAGTTCGTCGCGCCGGTCGACCAGCAAGCCGAGCGCGACCAATTCGGGATCGGCCTGTACCTGGCGCAGATTCGGTGCTCGCAACGCAGCCGACGCAACCGAGTGGGCGTCGACCGGGTCGGTTTTGCGGCCGTTGCCGGTGGCGAACACTCCCACCTGCGCCGACAGCTTCGCGGGCACGTCGATGACGGTTTCCCCGTCGGCCACCAGCCGGTGTGCCAGGTGCCGGCCGACACCCTTGCAGCCTTCGATCGCCCACACCCGCTCTCCGAAACCCTTTGCAGTAGAAATCATTTCGCTGTATCCGGTGGTGTCGGTGCCGTAACGCCCGGTCGCCAGGACTTTCCCGCCAGGATCGATGATTTCGATGGTCGCCGAGCGTTTGTGCGGGTCAATTCCGATGATGACCGGCATCGGTATCCTTCCAGATCGACGGATGGGTATCGGTGCAGGAAGGCACCGCTACTTCGAGCCAGGGCAGACCCCTTTCCAGCCACGCCTGCACGGTAACCCGGTGGGACGCAAGCCATTAGAGAGCCACACCGATACTGCTGGCGGGCAGCCACTGCAATATCAGCAGCTGGCTTCGGCCGAACTCGAGCCGATGGGCATCAGCCCCTATCAGTGGGCGGCGCTGAACTACCTCGACGAGCAGTACGGGCACTCCCAGCGAGTGGCAAAGCTTCTCGGCGTCGATCGCACGACCATGGTCGCCCTGATAGACCAGCTGCAGACGACGGGTTGGGTCGAGCGCCGCCCGCTCCCAATGATCGCCGCAACAACACCGTCAGCCCCACCGAGGAGGGGCGCGACGTGTTGCAGAGCGGCGCGCGCCTCGTAGACGATTACGATCGACGGTGCTTGGCCGCGCTGAGCGAACCAGACGCCGAACAGCCCTTCGAGCAAGCTCGACCGTAGCAGTCTCCGCCTGCGATAATGCCGAATCGATCGGCCGGGCACGATCTGACGCTAGGAATCTATCCCGTGCCTGGCAACGGTAGTGCTGACCGACCGGCGGCTCAGGCGATCAGCCGGCGCACCAACTGTGGGCTAAAGAGTGAGCAACTCCCATCAGGCAACGGCATTTCGGCCGCGGAGGTGGCGGTAGCTCCACATGGACGAGCGGAGCCGAGATAATGATCGGCAGATCCACCATCACAATCGACGCCAGAAATCGCGCGGTTAGCAGCATTCGAATGGTGCATGGATGATGAAAACGGAGGACGACTTGGCTGCGAATGGGGGCCTTGATTCCAAGGTGGGTCACTTGATTCGAGTCGCGGAACAGGTGCACACGGCACTGTGGTTCCAGCAGGTCTCACGAACGGTGACTTCGCCGCAGTTTGCTGTGCTCGAGACGCTTTCGGAAAATCCAGGGCTGGACCAACGAACTCTGGGCAAGATCGTTTCACTGAGGCAGGCGACGTTGACCGACGTCATCCAGCGGCTTGCTGGACGAGGAGAGATCGAGCGTTGGGAAGACCCGCGCGACCGGCGACGCAAGATCCTCAAACTGACGGCGAAGGGTCGCGCCGTGGTCATGACTCTCGCGCCGCGCGCCGAGGCGGTAAGCGATCTGTTGCTGTCGTCTATTCCGGACGCCGAGCGGGACAGATTCGTCGGGTTACTGGGCCTCCTTGCCAACCACTCCAACGCGCCGAAGTAGTTCACGGCCGGTACGGGAAAATGCCGGTCCTTGACAGATAGTTCGTACACGGTCCACCCTGGTCCCAGATCGCTTCGTACACGAAACATATGAGGCCTTGATAATGAATCTCTCACATCCGAGCCCGCTATTGATCATCGGTGGAGGAATCGGCGGCCTAGGGACAGCTCTTGCCCTTGCCAGAACAGGCCAGCCCACGCACGTCTTGGAACGAGCGCCCCAGTTCGCTGAAATCGGCGCTGGATTGCAGCTGGGTCCCAACGGGTTACGCGTGCTGGCGCAGTTGGGGCTGTATGAGCGAGTCGTTGCCAATGCCGTATTGCTCCAGCGAGCCGTGGTCCGCGACGCCGAGTCGGGGAAGGTAATCACGGAATTGAGTCTCACCAACACCTTGGTGCCACGCTACGGCTATCCCTATGCCGCTGTTCACCGCGCGGATCTGTTGGAGGCATTGCTCGAGGAATGCCAGCGCCATCCTTTGGTCCGGCTGAATGCAGGCAGCGAAGTGGTCGCGGTCGAGCAGGCAGCTGACGAGGTCACCGTTGTCTGCAAGAACGGCGACTCATACCAGGCACCTGCGGTGATCGGCGCAGATGGGTTGCACTCGGCCATACGCGCGTATGTCCACGGGGATGCCCCGGCCGAGTGCAGCCAATTCGTCGCGTATCGCGGGACAGTCCGGGTCGACCAGCTTCCCCCCGGTGTTCGGACCGATTCGATAACGCTGTGGCTCGGGCATGACTATCACCTCATGCAATACCCGATTCGCTCCGGCGAGCTTTTCAACCAAGTGGCGGTGTTTCGCAGCGACAGCTACGACCCGGATACGGACTTGGGGGGCACGACGGAGGAGTTGGACGCACGATTCGCCCAGGCGATCGGCCCGGTGCGTGAGTGTGTCCAGTTGGTGGGGCGAGATCGGCGGTGGGCGTTGTTCGACCGTTCATCGGACCGGACGTGGCATCGAGAACGGGTGTTGCTCGTCGGTGACGCAGCGCATCCGATGCAGCAGTATCTCGCTCAAGGTGCCGGTCAAGCACTCGAAGACGCGGTGTCCATCGCCTCGCACATCCAGACGCACGGCATGGATTTCACGTCCGCATTTAAGGCGCACGAGTCGTCTCGGTTGCCACGTGCCACCGCGATGCAAACTTACTCACGGTTCTGGGGGGAACTCAGCCATGTAGGTGGCCCGGCGAAGGTTATTCGCGACGCGTATCTGCGGTTGCGGGAACCCGACGATATGACCTACCTCGACTGGCTGTACGCGGATCCACCACGCGCCGAAGTGTTCGCACCTGATACGGGCGAGACCCGTCTGGAAACCGCATAGGACTTGCCAATCGTGATGTCAAGCCGCGGTAGTGACGGGAGGTGGGCTTTGGTCGCACCGCCGGTCACGGATCATGGCCCACAAGACGTTCAAGCGTCGGCGCGCGAGCGCGTGCAGCGCTTGCTTGTGGCCCTGGCCTTCGCTTCTCTTCGGTCGGTAGTACGCCTTGGAGGCGGGACAGGTGGTGATGCTGACCATCGCCGACAGATACATCCTCCGCACAAGACCCCGGTGGTATCGCTTGGGTTTGCGGAGGTTGCCGCCGACACGGGCGGAGTCCCGCGGCCTGGGAGCCAGGCCGGCGAACCCGGCCAAGCGGTCGGCGCTGCCGAACGCGTCCATATGGCCGCCGGTGGACGCGAGGAACTCGGCGCCGAGGGGTCTCATGCCGGGCAAGCTGATGATCACCTCGGCGTGCGGATGCTCGCGAAACTTGTCCTCGATGAGGGTGTCGAGTTCGGCGATCTCTGCGTCGAGGGCTATCACCGCCTTCGCGAGACGGGCCATGGCGGCGGCCAGCTTCTCTCCGGGCAGCGTGGTGTGCTGGGACTCGGCGGCGGCGGCTCTGTTCGCGCGCGCGGCGGCGTTGCGGACCTTGCTATTACGCAGCCAGGTCTCGATGCGCTCGGCGCCAGCGCGGCGAATCGCGGCCGGGACCTGATAGCCGGACAGCAGCATGATCGGCCCTTTTGTGGCCAGGTCCAGCGACCGCTCCGGGGCGGGGAAGATCTTGAGCAGTTGGGCACCCAGGCGGTTGATCCGGCGGGTGCGGTCGAAGACCACATCCAAGCGCCGGTTGGTCAGTGTGCACAGGTCCACGGCGATTTCGTCGCCGGGTCGCAGCAGGCCGAGGTCACGGCGCAGGCGAGCCTGGTCGGCGATGACGAACGCGTCCTTCGCATCCGTCTTGCCCTCACTCCGGTGGGTGGCAGAGGCTCGGTGGACTCCGAGGCCGGTCAAGTAGGCCATTGGCTGGTCACGGCCGAGGAGCAAGCCGATCAGCAGAGCGACTCCACCATGATTGAGGTCGAGAGCCCAGAGCGTGTCGGTGGAGATTGCCAGGACATCACCGAGCAGCGCAAGCAACTCGGCCTCGTCGTTCAACATCCGCCGCGACAGCAACCGATCACCATCGGCATTGATCACCACGCAGTGGTGGTGTTCCTTACCGATATCCACCCAGCAGATCTCGGGCACGCACACCTTCGCCAGTTCGTCATCTCACAGGTCACCCGCAGACGACCTCGCCGACATTGTCCTACAGCAACGATCAACTCGCGTATCCCAATTGGTAGTCGGGTCATCGTAGAGTTCCGGGCGGCCAAGAGCCTTGCCAACGGCACCCCAATGACAGCCATACCCGAAACCCCTGGGGCCCACCGATCCTACGAATGACCGGACCAGGCCCCACACCCAGAAAAGGTAGGACAACTAATGACTGCTATCGACGCAAAGAAATCCCTTGCTGACGCGTACTACGAGAAACTCGCCAAACATTCCGTCACGGCGCTGTGGACGATTCCAGATACCGAGTTCCCGGAACCGGCGATCGAAGAAGCAGCGCATGTCTGGCGGTGGACAGAGCTTTACGAACTGTTGCTCGAGGCGGCGGATGTCGTCGAGCTCGGCCAGGACGCCGCGCGTCGTGCGCTTACCGCACGCAACCCGAAACGGCAGTTCGGAGCCACCCACACAATGGGGTGCGGATACCAGATGGTGATGCCTGGGGAGACCGCACCCGCTCACAGGCACACCATCGGCGCGATCCGGTTCGTTCTGCAGGGCGGCGGGTATACCACTGTCGAAGGTGAACCTATCCTGATGGCGGACAAGGACTTGGTGCTGACCCCAGCAGGCACATGGCACGATCATCGAAATACCGGAGATCAGCCGCTAGTTTGGCTCGATGGGCTGGATGTCCCCTTCGTCAGGGGAATGCGGGCACAATTCTTCGAAGAGTATCCGGGAAACGCATTGCAGGAGCTGCATCTGCCTGAAGGCCACTGCCTGGATCGCTACCCGGCTGGGCTCAAACCCTTCGATGAGAAGCCCAGCACGCCACACTCACCGATGACCGTCTACCGATGGGTCGACACACTCGCCGCGCTCGAGCGAATGCGCGACTCTGGAATCGTTGACGCGCACGAAGGCACCAAGATGGAATACATCAACCCGCTCACCGGCGGACACGTGCTGCCTACACTCGCCTGCTACATGCAACTGCTGACAGCCGGCGTCAGTACGGAGCCACGGCGGACGACCAGCAGCGCGGTGCTGTGCGTCGCACAGGGATCCGGGCACAGCATCATCGACGGAAAACGGCTGGACTGGGACGAGAAAGACTTCCTCGTGGTGCCGTCCTGGGCGTGGGCAGAGCACCATGCCGACGGTGATGTCGCGATCTTCTCCATGACGGACGAACCGATGCTCGAGCCGTTCAACCTGCTCCGTGAAGAACGGGCCTGAGGGAACAGTATGCGATACGCGGTCTTGAAGGGGGGGCGCCTGGCGGTTGTCGCCGAAGACCATGTCGTGGATGTGACCGAGCTAATGGGTGTGGACACATCGACACCCGAGGGCGTGTTGGCGAATCTCATTCGACGCGGTGGCCGCTCAGCGTATATCGATCCGGCGCAGCTCCAATCGCTGCCGCATCAGCCTTTGCAGGATGCCGAATTCGGAGTTCCGCTGCCCGCACCCGGCAAGGTGATCGGCGCGCCAGCGAACTATTACGAGCATGTGGACGAAATGCCTGATGCTCAGACGATTATGGATTGGGGCGCATTCCTCAAGGCGCCGTCGTCGGTGATCGGACCGCGGGGAGTGGTGCAGCTGCCATACACCGACAAGAGAACTGATTACGAAGCAGAGCTGGCTGTTGTGATCGGCTCGACCACTCGGAATGTCTCGGCGGACCGGGCCCTGGACCAGGTTTTCGGATACACCTGCCTCCTCGATATCACGGTGCGATCCACTGAAGACCGATCCACCCGAAAGTCGTTCGACACGTTCACCCCGCTGGGGCCATGGATCACCACGGTCGACGAAATCGGTGACCCTGGTCGACTCGACTTGAAATGCTGGGTCAACGCAGCTCTCCGTCAGCATTCGTCGACTAGCAAGCTGATCTATGGAGTACACGAATTGATCGCATATATCAGCTCTGTGATGACACTACATCCGGGGGATGTCATCGCAACTGGAACGCCGGCCGGGGTCGGGCCGATTGTCGCCGGAGATGTCATTGCCGTGGAGATCAACGGCCTCGGACGGCTTGAGGTGGATGTGCGTGCCGATTACGCGATTCCCTATGCCGACCGGCCCGGCAAGCGCCGATGAGCCGTCCATCGGCATCCCATCGCCAGTTCTGGAGGACAGAATGACACCGATTCCGATCACACTGGCCTGCGGCGATTACGATCGCACGGCGGCCCTGCGCAGCGGCGAGATCGCCCCGGCAGGAATCGACCTGAACTATCTGACCATGCCGCCGGAGGAGATCTTCTACCGGATGCTGAAGTTCCGCGAATTCGATGCGGCGGAGATGTCGTTGTCGTCGTACTTGATGAGCCTGGAACGCAGCGATGAGTTCCTCGCCATTCCGGTATTCCCGTCTCGCACGTTCCGACACAACGCGGTCTACGTTAACACTACCGCCGGTATCGAGACACCTGCGGATCTGATCGGCAAACGCGTCGGTGTGCCGGAATATCAGATGACTGCCGCGGTATTCATCCGCGGGGCATTGGCCGACCGGCATGGCCTGCCCGTCGCGGGGCCCAAGTACCGAACCGGTGGCCTCCATCAGCCGGGGCGGTCGGAGAAGCTGCCGCTGCCTGCGCAACTGGGTGTGGACATAGCACCAATCCCGGACGATCGAACACTGGATCAGATGTTGGTGGCCGGTGATTTGGACGCGCTGTACAGCGCCCGGATGCCGCATTCGTTCCACGACGGAAATCCCGCCGTCGCCCGGTTGTTTCGCGATCCTCGACGCGTTGAGGAGAAGTACTTCACCGATACTGGTGTCTTCCCCATCATGCACACGGTCGTTGTGCGCCGCGACCGCTACGACAAGAACCCATGGATCGTGAGGTCACTATATGAGGCATTCGAGCACGCTCGGGCACTGGCAGTCGCCCAGATCAGGGAAACCAATGCGCTGCGGTACATGTTGCCCTGGCTCTACGACGAGTTCGAGAGCACTACTGCGGTCATGGGTGCGGATTACTGGCCGTACGGGGTCGAGGCTAACACGACAGTGCTCGGGACTTTCTTGCGATACTCCCTTGAGCAGGGACTGACGACAAGACAATTCGCACCCACTGATCTATTCGCGGCAGAGACCCTCGACGCCTACACGGTGTGAAGAAACCTGAAGAGTCCCATCTTCCACCAGGCAGCCGACAGGAGAGTTTCTGCAAAGGCACATGACTGCGCCGCCGAAGAACTGCGGCAGTTGCTGCTAGTGACACGCCAGCTTTGCGCACAGCGTCAGGAGATTCAGCCCGCCGCCGGACCGTGGCCACAGGCATCGGGCAGGTGACGTGATCGATCGAGTTGCGCTATGAGCAGAATCAGTAGGGCGTGGTAGGCCATCCGCGCCATGTTGACCTGGCCGGTCCCCGATGAGGCGTCTCATTCATTGGGAACAGGCCAATCGCATTGCCGCGATACCGATCGGGTGATCGGCACTCTGGCGAGGTTGAATAACTCGATCGTGTCCGCCGATGACCTGCGCCTCACCATGGGTGAGCCCAGATCCTCCTGGTCGCCATCGACATGGCCGAAATTACAATCTGTTGATCCGAATTTCCTTCCACACAAGGACATCACCTCCCGAGCCCGGCCGTCACGCCCGCGGAGTAGGAGGCACGCGATCGCGGCTGTTGGCGAAGGAGAAGGATCTGACCCGCCTTCGCCTCACGTGCGCCGCTCGTCGCAACGCCGAGGCGGATTTGGACACGAAGAACTGTCCAAATCGCCCCTCCTCCCGCGACGAGTAGTCAAGAGCCCGATAAGGGGCTCTACACCAATGGAAGGAACGACAGGCGATGGCGAGCAAGGAATCCCTGCGCATGGCCGACGAATGTCAGCGCATCTACTTCACTGGGTTGCCGCCGGGACACTATGCCCGACGGAGTCGCGGTGCGGGTGATCGAGTAGGAGATCACCAACTGCGAGGGTGACAACCCTGGCCTGATCCGGCTGGTCACCGCAGGACCGCCCACATCCAGCTAACAGGGGCGCGCGAATTAACAGCATTGGCGCAAATCGGGGGTATTACCTGCCGTGGTGATTGCTACCGCGTTGCCCGTTCCGCAGTATGGCGGATGTCTCAGTGCGGCGGTTTTCCTACTCTCAGTAAGGACGAGCCCCGTGAGAAAGGAGGTCTCAGCGGCCTGGCGCCATGCACTTCCATTGGCTCATGGACTGCTTCGACAAAGCCGCGGGTAACGATATCTGAATCGATGGGATCGTGTATGGCGGTGTTTGCCATCGCATGCAGCGCTCGAATCGTTGCTACCGGGGTATCCGGGCTGGCGATCGGTTTCTGGCGCAAGCTATTCCGCTTCCAGCGGACAGCGTGCTTACGGCTGGCGGTGAGCGCCTACCTGCGTGCACCGCACGCTCATCTCGATTATTCGCAGCTCGATTCAGGATGATCCGAGGCTGCCCGAGATCGGGACCTTCACCGCCCGGTTCCTCTGGCTGGCGCAGAGTCGGATCCAGCCGATTATCGGTCGCGCGGCCGTGACCGTTCCGGCATCCGGCCCTGGGGGTCTCCGCCGTGTAGAGCGCCGTCGCCCTTCGTAACGCCCCCAGAGCGACTTCAATGTGAACTTATCACTTCAAAAACAGGAAGCTAATAGTTAAGCTAGGGACACACCCACGACCGAGGAGGTGACATGGCGAAGCTGAAGATCGGCTACCTGCTGCCAACCCGGGACCACGCCATTTCCGGTGCTCACGAGTTCGGTCCGTTCGTCGTCCAGTCACTTCGGGCCGAAGAGTTGGGACTGGATTCGGTGTGGGCAGGTGACAGCCCCGTGACCAGGCCGCCCGCGGACCCGCTGCTGTTGCTGGCCGCCGCAGCCCCAACCGCTAGAGGCAGTGAGTGATGTATCTACACGGATCTTCTTCGACTATCAACCGATCTGGTAACCAACCGGCATCGACCAGTGCGCCGGAGCCATTGCTGGAGCCGGCGCGCCTTCTCCAGGCCATATCAGGTCGTTATATCAGTACCCAACCCCTCGTTGTGTGGGCCCGAGACCTCAGCGATCTGCACGCCGAATTGATTTCATTCCGGCTCGATCGGAAGCCACAGCAAGAAGGCCTCGTATGCGAGAAAGTTCGCGCACGAATCGATCGAATTGTAAAGGAGATCGATACTTGGGCCGCACGATACGTACCGCGCACGAAAAACGCCCGCAAACACACTCACTCGCTGGGCGAGGTGATCAGCCACATCGCTAAGACTTACGCCGAGGCGTGGTGGACAGTACTGCACTGCTCGGACGCCGAAACGTGTCATCAGGCATGGTTTCACCTTGGCGAGGCCCGAGAGGGCTATGCAGAAATGGTGAGCGAAATACGAGCACGACACCTCCAATTGCCGCTGGGGTGGCGCGGAGTCGAGAGGGGTATCGCATGACACGGTCGTTACACAGGAGGGACGACCCTACGAGCTCTTCCTGGCACAATAGCCACGCCCGCGACAGTCCCACCTAACGGACAGTGCCACCGGTCCTCGATGACGCTAAGCGTCGACCGACCCCAGCGCAAAAGCAGGGCAAGAATAAATCAGTTGTTGATCATGTGTGACTACCGGATTGGGTACTGCGGCTGTTATCTATTCCGGAGCTCGCCTGTCCCGGGGTGCGTGTGCTTGGCACACTCGCTGCCCCGGCAATGGGGCCGACTGGCGGTTCACAACGGCGTGGACCTCGGGACAGGTATACACGAGAACATCGTTGTCGCCACGAGCGAATATCCCGACCTGACTGCGACCCGAGCCGTATACAAAAAAATGCACGCAAGATTGAGTCAACGAAGACGTCCGGCGTACGCTCAGCGGCGGCCAGCGCTTGGACCCGCGATCAAATGCAAGGTTTCGAGGCAGTCCCGATTCAGGTTTGCGACCTCGGCCATCGGCTGGCACCCAACTCGACCGAGAAGGTTTGTGTTGTGGCGCGGACCGAGTCGACGATGAACTCGGGGGGCGGGCCAGTTATCAGTTGGCAATACCACGCCAAAATCTCCGACCACTATTCCGTTCGCTCGAAGATTGCCCAGAAATTACGGATTCGCCGAGGACTGGGGTTCCCCTGAAGTAGTGGACATCTGAGATAGCGGGACCAATGGTCCCTGGAAGGATGTTCACCATGGGTCGTCCGCGTCGATCGTATTCGCCTGAGTATCGGGTGGAAGC
>NZ_JBIAFV010000053.1:0-12256 GCF_042869435.1 Nocardia sp. NPDC006982
TTGCGCACGACCTGCTCAGGGGTGTGCCTCTTGCGTGTCGCCATGGTCATCGAGCCTTCCTGCCCACTACGTGGGCCGCAAGGCTCTCACAGTCCCCGGACCGAAATCATGGGGTCAGGTCAGAATCCCCACTGTCGGTGTGAATTTCTCCGACACGGCATACGAACTTGGGCACTATGGCGGATATTCAGTCCGCCACCGCATGGTTAGGCTCTGCGAAGCTCCAGGCTTCTATCTGCAACACCAACAGCCGTGGGTAGCCCCGCGTTTTGTGGTCACCGTGATTCCGATCGCCCGTCAACTGTAGGAGAGCACCATCTTGATTGAGCCCGCCGTACAACGAGCCGTCGAGAACATGATCGCGAATGCGCCCACAGGATGGACGGCAGCCGTATCGGAATCCAATGCGTTGGTGTCCTATATGGTGGATGGTCGATCCGTGCAATACCTTAGTAGAGACTCATTGGGCTCGTTGAGGATTATGCAGAAAGATATGCGGGCAATTGTGGCGGAGGTGAAGGAGTCTACCAGCTGGGAAAAAGCAACGATCACACTCACTTGCAACACAACTGGCGAATACCGATTGGTAGCGGTGCAGCACGGTGTCGTGCGGACCCTCGGATCATCACCTGGATATCTGGCGATAATTGACCCCACATATGAAATGCCATGGCCCGGTGACACGCAGGACGCTGGGACATCCGATGCACAAGGTGATCCGGAACTCGCACTACAACGGTTTCAAGAGTACCTGCGGCGCCGTGCGACGATCTTGGGGCGACCAGATCAACTACGACCGCCGGTATCGGCAGCAGCGCTCGCGGCCGCCGAGCGCCGCATCGGTGGACCGCTACCCGCTGACCTGCGGGCATTGTACTTATTCGCCGACGGCGAAATGGAAATCGACACAGGGAGTTTGTTCGGCGGCAAAGCGTGGATGCCACTCGAAATGGTTGTCGCGACTCTCGAGGAGGAAAGAGACCTATACGCGACCATGATAAAGCGGATCGGCTGGCATCTGGCCTGGGATTGGGTTGTTCTCGATGCCCAACCTCTCGAGACTGTTCGACGCTGCGGAGGCCATCCTGGGTGGATACCGATCGGCACCAACCTAACCGGCAACTACACGGCGGTGGACATGGCTCCGGCCCGTCACGGTCACCCTGGCCAGGTCATCCTCACTGGTCGCGATTATTCCGACGGCCCAGCCTATGTCGCAGATTCGGTAACCTCGTTGCTGGGCCACTATCTTACTGCGCTCGAACTGGAACAGTTCGAGATATACCGACCTGGTGACGCGATCTCCATCTCCGCCCCTGACTACGAGACTGGTCCCAAGTTACTCATAGGCGGAACCGAGATCCTCGACGATGTCACACCGAGCCTTCAACTGGTCACCCTCAGCGGCTCGAGCCCGATCGATCTGGCCCCCTTGGCTGCCGCACCGAACCTGCGGCGCCTGTATGTGTGGTGCCCCGTTCGAGACCTCGCTCCGATTCGGCATCTGCCTATCGAATCGCTGCACATCAATTTGGCCAACGCCGATCTCGGCGAGCTCGGCGATCATCGCACCCTCACGTCCTTGGCGGTGGAAAGCATGGTCTCTGTCGATATCACCCCGCTGCGCACCGTATCGACCCTTCGCGGCTTGGATCTCTCGAAGGCCGAGGTCCGGGACTTGAAAGTGTTGGCTGATCTGCCGGAGTTACGCTATTTGGCTCTCCGGCCGTATCAGTGGGAAATCCTCCTGGACCAAGGAAAACTCCCCGCCACTCTCGCCGCAGCTCAGCTGATCGACAACTCCCCGTCTCTGGATGAAGCCGTGGCGTGGTCACAGCGCCTAGGCATCCCGACGGGTGAGGTGTTCCGCCTTTCCGGCCAGCTCAGGTGACCGAGCTTGTACCAATCCAACGACACCTCAGTCGAACTCGATAGCCTGGCCAATCCGCGCACCAATCACATGCGGTTGGTTCTGGCAGTGGTTTCCGTCAGCCAGTTCATGGTCATCCTCGACGCGTCCATCGTGAACATCGCGTTGGCGACGATCCAACATGATCTCGGTTTCAATGCCACCGGTGTGGCCTGGGTGGTGGACGGCTACCTGATCACCGTCGCAGGATTCATGTTGCTGGCTGGCCGGGCCACCGATCTATTCGGCCAACGTCGGATGCTAGTCGGCGGGTTGGCTTTGTTCACCGTGTCGAGTCTTGCCGGAGGTCTGGCGGTTGCGCCGCAGATGTTGGTGGCAGCCCGCGTAGCACAGGGCGTGGGTGCGGCGATGATGGCACCGGCGACATTGGCGGTGGTCAACACTAGCTTCACCGAAAAGCGTGCGCGGGCGAGGGCTTTCGGGGTTTGGTCGGCTGTGGGCGGCGTTGGCGGGATGATGGGTGCGCTCGCGGGCGGAGCCATCACTACTGGCTTGTCGTGGCGGTGGATCTTCCTGATCAATGTGCCGATCGGCGCACTTCTGATCGCGCTGACATCAATTACATTGTCGGACAGCCAAACCCGCCGGAGTGAATCACTCGACCTCAGAGGTGCGATCACGGCAACGGCGGGGTTGGCCGCTCTGGTATATGGAACGATGCAAACCGCCGATCACCTCTGGACTTCGCCCCGGGCACTTGGTCCAATCGGAGTGGGGCTCCTGCTGCTCACGGTCTTTGCCGTGGTAGAGGCGCGCTTTGCAGCGCAGCCGCTGATGCCCTTGCGGCTCCTCCGAATCCGGCGAGTAGCCGTCGGGGTCGGCGCGCTGGCGCTGCTCGGCGGAATTTCCATAGCGATGTGGTGTTTTACGCCACTGTTCCTGCAGAACGTGCTGGGCTACAACGCATTTCGCGCCGGACTCGGGCAAACACCGGCCGCAATGACATTCCTGATTTTCGCGCGGGCGGCTGCGACAATCCTACCGCGAACGGGGCCGCGCCCGTTGGTGCTGATCGGATGTGCTTGTCTCCTGACCGGTTTCGGCTGGCTCGCCCAAGCCGACACCGATAGCGGTTACCTCTTCGGTGTGCTCGGTCCGACGTTGCTCGTCGCGGTCGGCATCGGACTGACCTTTCCAACGCTTATGGCTACGGCGACGGTCAATGCCCTCGACAGCGACACCGGAATTCTCAGCGGCCTCGCAACCACCGGCAATCAGGTGGGCGGCTCGATCGGCCTGGCTGTACTCTCCGCTGCTGCCGGGACCAATGTGGCGCGGGAAGCCGGGAACTCCCTTTCCACCGTCGCTACGAGTTATAATGTGGTCTTCTTACTGGCGGCCGGACTCGCCTGCGCTATTGCCGTTGCGAGCGTGCTCCTGCCGTCCAACCAACCGAATCTACTGCTTACGCGCTGAGAAACTATTGTCTATGCTACAGATTCGCGATTAGTCAGGCATGTTACAAGCTCTTCCCGGCCGAGATAATCGCCACTTGGACCCGCGACTGCAGATTCAGCTTCGTCAGAATGCTGGAGACGTGTGACTGCACAGTGCGGGGGGACAGGAACATTCTGGTCGCAATGTCGGAATTCGACCGTCCCTGCGCGATCAGCGTGACGACCTTCCTCTCGGTCGGCGTCAGAGCGTCCCAGCCAGTCTTGGGCCGGTTGCGCGGCCCGCGGCGACCGCGCCGTATCCCGAAATCGCGTAGACGTGCCTCGGCCCGCGCAATATCCCATTCGGCCTCGAAGCGGGTATACAGTTCGATCGCCCTTTCCAGTGCCGACCGAGCCTCGTCCAGTTGGCCATTGCTAGCGAGCAAGACGGCGAGGTTTTCGTTGGCCTGTCCTTCATACCAGGGCCGCCCCGCACACCGAAATGACTCTACGGCCTCGGCTACAAGGTCGATGCTGCTTTCGGCCAGCCCACGGCACAACACCGCAGTTGCGTGGCGACTGTGTGTGAAGTAACGCGCTTCGAGCGCTTCTGCGGCGGCGGTGACCTTGCTGGCAATATCGAGTCTGTTGGTCACAACTGCCAGCCGCGCCAGATCCGGATACAGCGGATACACCGCGACGGAAGCCGCCGGTTCGGCGAGTTCATCGCAGATGTCCGACGCCGCTTCAAGCGCCTGATCTGGATCGCCTTGGGCCTCGCACACCAGCGCATGGACCCAGGGACGCAGATGGCGAGAATTGCGGCTGCCCAGGCGGTCGTCTGGTGAAGGCAGCGATGCGGGAGCACCGGTGAAGGTGCCACGGCGCACTGCAACGAGAGCGACAAAACACTCGGCGGCTGCGGCATATCCGAAGATGTCCGGTCCGTCCTGGCAGACTCGCACATCGGCGAGGGCGTCGTCCCAGCGGCCTTCCAAGTAGTGCATGCGCGCCAAATCCAGCCGAATGGACCCGAGATACATCCCAGAGGTACTTTCGCTCAATCGAATTGCCAGTGTAAACGTCTTCTCTGCCGCGGCGTACTGGCCGAGCTCGGTCAGGCAACGACCGCTCAGCGAGTACGGGTCGATGTTGGAAAGTCGCCGGCGGCCGCTGTGTTCGTAGCTTCGAACCAGCCGATCGCCGAGCTCCTGCGCTTCACCGAGAAATCCCTGGTGATACCGCAGTAGGCCAAGTGCAAAGGCACCCAGTCCCCACGCGATGGGATCCGCGCAGGCTTCACCAGTCGAAATCGCCAGTGCCGACGCCTCTTCGACGATATCTCGGCGCCTGAGAAGCAGATAGGACAAGGCACGGAACCCGTGATACTGGCCCTGTTGTAGCGGCGTGAGGCCAGGCCGGGCAAGAACGGATTCGGCCACAGCGACGGCAGCGGCCACGTTTCCTTGGGCGAAACACGCATGAGCCAACAGCCAGTGGAGCTGATTGCTGACCGCTGGTTCCTGCCCTGCCGAGGCGGCATCGTCCGACAATGTCCGCCATGCTACTGCCTCGGCCTTGCCAGGATTTCCGCTCCATAACAGCGCCCTGACGTACCACAGTCGCAGCACATCGGAGCGCGCGGTGTCCAGTGCCGGATACTCGATGGCCCGATCGAGTAGACCTACTGCCAGCTCGGGAGCGCGAACCGTCAGTCTCTCCGCAACTTCGATGAGCCAGTCCAAACAAGCGCTATCCAGCGGCGCATCGTTTGCCAGCAAATAGGTCGCGATGCGCTCGACCGGTGCCTCCATCGATATCAAGACACGCGCTGCCCGCAACTGCAGGGTCACGCGTGTCGACGGCGGGAGTTGATCGGCAAGAACTTGGCGGATCAAATCGTGCCGGAACACCAAGTCCGAACCGGCACGTACCAGGATTCCCGCCTCGACCGCCACACTGATAACGTTCCACACGTCGATGAGTGGCGCTCCAAGCACCGACGACAGCTCGATCGCCTCGACACCTGGCCCTAGGGCCGCCGCCATAGACAGAACTTGCCGTGATTGCGCAGGTAGATAATCCACCCGGCGCACAATCACATCGGTCAGCGATTCCGGCAACCGGATTTCACCAGGCCCTTCCGCCTCGAATGCGGCTGGGTCGGGTCTGATCTCGCCGAGTTCGATCAAACCGGCCTGCATCAAACCAGCCACCAGTTCGATGACGTACAGCGGATTTCCGGCAGCACCGGAGACGGCGGCGGACAACCGCGGTCCGGCGGGCAAGCCGAGGGTGTCTTCCACCAACGCGGCCACTTCCGCATCGTTCATGGGACCGAGCCGCAGCTGCTCTGCACCCCACGAATCGAACTGACCGAGCAGGGACGACAGACTCTGATCGCGCGGTAGCGGCCGAAGCGCGAGAATTATCGAAAGCGAAAGCTCACCAACGGATTCACCTAGGCGATGCAACGTCAGCAGGCTCGATGGATCTGCCCAGTGCACATCGTCCAAGATCAACACAGTGGGCTCCGACATGCAAGTGTCCTTGAAGGCCGTGACCAAGGACTCGACCATCGCCATCTCTTGACCGATCGCCACGCTGTCGGGATTCATATCCGGTCGTGCAGTGACCGGGGCGCGCTCTCCCGAAGTCGCGGCGGTGGCGCTCAAAGTGGCGAATGGCACGCGCTGTTCGAGCTCTTTGGCTTCGCCACGAAGAACCCTCACACCGCGCGCGGTCGCTACTCGCGTGGCCGCCGCCAGCAGCGCAGTCTTGCCGATGCCTGGTTCGCCTTCGAGAATGACAATCCCGCCACGCCCCGCCATCGTTTTTCGCAGGCAGTAGTCGATCCGATCGAGTTCCTCCCTGCGACCGATCAGCTGGCCGATCAGTCCGTGCTTGCGAGTGGATTCGCGAGACACATCGACGTCGGAGTGTCCGATCGGTTCGACCTGCGACGCGGTTTCAAAGTGCATTTCCATCATGTCTGCTGCCTGGGAATCGAGAGGTCAATCATCATCTTGTGGGCAAATGGGCCTACCCGTGGGCAACCCTGACCTGTCCGCGGCCGCGACCTGTCGAGAACATCACGGTCACGTGAATGTGATGGGTGGAGAGGACAATTCGATCAAGTCCTCTACTCCACCGATCGGCTGCCTCACCCTCTTCCCGTTCGGTTCACTTCAGTTCGCCACCACAACCTCGGAGCGGCACACAACGCCGAGCTTCGCGCTCGAACGGAATCGCGGGCTGCCGACCAAGTGTCATGTCTCGCCCTGGCATCGACGGCGCTGCGGCGCCATTGCGACCTGCTATGCAAAATCGGAAATGACCTGTGTCATTTCTGATCCTGTTGGAGGTATGCTGATTTACCAGTAGGTCAGATTCTCATCAGTACTCGCCCAATAGTCAAGGGGTAACCGACGATGACGCCACGTCCCGCGAGCGGCGACAGCAGCACTAGGTCGCACATCCTCGACGCAGCCGAACGGCTCGTGCAGCGTCGCGGGTTCAACGGATTCAGCTACGCGGACATCGCCGCCGAACTGTCGATCTCCAAGCCCGCTCTGCACTATCACTTTCCAGGCAAAGCGGAACTCGGCCTGGCACTCATCCGACGGTACGAGCACCGCTTTTTCGGAGCACTGTCGGCCGTCGACGAGCAGAGCGCTCCTCAGCGGCTCGAATACTATGCGAGCCTATATATCGGCGTTCTGCGCGAACAACGAATGTGCTTGTGCGGCATGCTCGCCGCCGAGTACACGACGTTGTCCGATCCCATGCAGAGGTCGGTGATCCAATTCTTCAACCGGAACGAAGCATGGCTCTCCGAAGTTCTGACGCAGGGCAGAAGAGAAGGCACACTCACATTCGCCGGATCGCCGCACAAGAGGGCGCGCGTCGTCATTGGCTCTCTCGAAGGCGCGATGCTCGTCTCCCGGATATACGGCAACCTCGACATCCTGGAGACGACAGCGACACATCTGTTGATGGAGCTCGCACCCGTCACTACTGATGAAATTACGAGTTCCACAATGTGATTCGTGGCGTACGGTGTCAAGCAGCCGGAGCCTCCCCCAGGCGAGGGCCGAACTGACACGCTCCAAGGCCGAGGCGGACATCCTTCGCCGATCCGGTGTAGATTAGCGCACCGCCCGCATTGTCATAGAACCGGATTGCCACACCGAGCGCGACCGATGTGATATACGAACCATTTCATCAACCAGACCCGGTTCGAGTTGGACCGCGACTCTCCACGAGCCGTTCGGCTCCGTCGAGGATGTGCCGCTGTCTCTGTCCGAGGGGCGAGGCGTCATGGTCGACTAACTCCTTGACTATCGGGCGAGGACCGAGCACTATCTGACCTACTAGAAAGTCAGTATCTACGGGCCACCAAAACGAGACGTAGGTATCGGGTCCCGCAGACCAAGCCGTCGCCCGCTGGCTCGCATTGAGTTCTATGTAAAGCGTGCGGATGGGCTTGCCGCCGAGCATGATCCCGGTAGTGCTCAAGGCGCAGTTGGTCCGGGTGCTGTCTTGTCCGTGTTCGTTCATTCGCGAACCCGTTCATACCAGCAGGAAGTGGGTGAGGGAACAGACGTTGGTGGACTAGCAGGATAGATGCACGTCTTGAGCGTTCTGGCGAAGCTGAACGTGCAGTCGCGCGTTCAGGTGGCGATTGGTCTGACTTGTCAAAAGTCCCAAACGGCTCAACTCGAAAGTGAATTGCCCATCCACCCTGCCGCGAACGGCCCATCAGCGTCAGTGTCCAACAGCACTCGACCAGCAGCGTCACAACTTCGGCGCCAGAACCCTTCACGCTGGAAGGCGACACCGCTTCGCGGCGGCCCGTTACCACATGGACGCGGGCTGCCAATACGTTTCAGAAGCACGTACGTCGGCGATGGTCCGGCTACGACGTCGCCGAAAGAGTGCGCGCAGCGTGCCAGCGTTGAGATAACCAACCTTGGTTGCGATCGCGCCAACAGTCAGAGACGTCGTCCGCAACAGTCGGGTTGCTCGTTCCAACCGAATCTCGTCGACAAAATCTCTTGGGGACATCCCCAACTCGCCCTGCGTCGCACGTTGCAAGCTGCGAGGGGTAACGCCAAGAGCCTTGGCCGCATCGGCGATCGAGAACTGATCGGCAATGCGGTCGCGCACCCAGCGCTCGAACGATGCCACCAACGAGTCGCCTCGGGCGATTGCTTCTGGTATTGCGAATTCGATTTGCGTCCTTCGGCTGCCGACCGTCATGTATCTCGCGACCAGTTCGGCCACCGCGGGACTGACCGCAACGATCAGCGACAGCGCAAGATCCAGATGCGACACCACGGCTCCCGCTGTGGTCACCCCACTCGCGTGGCACAGCGTGAGGCCCTCGTGCACATCGACTCCGGGATATCTGCGCCGGAATGTGGGGCCGAGCCACCAGCTCGTGGTCGCCTGTAGGCCGTCCAGTACACCAGCCTCGGCTAGGAAGAATGTTCCGGTACATGCGGCGGCAACGTGTGCTCCGTTGTGCCGTGCAGCCGAGATTCGCTCTAGTATAGGGCGATTCGCGCGGGCAGAGACTAGGCTGATCAGGGCCTCGGCATCGAGGACCCCGACCGCGGGCACGATCATCACATCGATTTCAGTGCTCAGATCGTCCAGTGACATGGTCGGTATCAGGTGTCCGTGACCTGATCGAACGCTGTGACCAAGTGACACCGTATGGACGTGCCAAGGTGCCGGCGGGGATTCCAGGTAGTTCAGTACAGCATTGGCCATATTGAATGTCTCGAGCACAGCGGCGAATCCAAAATCAGCCACTCCATCGACGACGAAGACCGCGACTTCCATGTCGCAAACAGTACCAATTCTGTCCGCCGCGACACCAGCAATTGTGCTGCCGTCGCTCTAGAGTTCGGATACGACTCCTCGCGACATCGTGGTTTGGAGTCGCAGGAAACCTTGACGGTGCCTTTACGGCCCATTTTGTCACCGATACAGCGGAGGTTCGTATGTTCCTGGTCGAGTCCGCCGGTATCCATCATCTGCGTCTGACCGTCACCGACGTCGACCATTCGTGCGTGTTCTATCAAAACTTGCAGGCGTTCGCGGGCGCCGTGCAATCGGAAGGTCCTGTAGATCCGGTACGGACCGATTCGCCGCGGCTATATGACGGCGTCGTATTCGAGACCGATGGAATGCTCTTCGAGCTACATCCCGTTGCCTCCGTGATTAATTGGTTCGGCTCTGAGCGAGTAGGTCTCGACGACTTCAGGTTCTCGGTCCGGTTGAACGATGAATCGTCGCTGATGGCAGAGCTTTGGATGACGCCGACATCGCCCAAGGCAAAGTCCCAGAACTCGATTGACTCGGTCTCGCGATCCTGTCGTTCAGCAACCCATTCGGAATTGACCGCACCTCTGACCTAACTCGCAGCAAGGGGCGAAGAGAATGCGTATCTACTGCAGCCACTGTCGCACAGTCGAATACAAGAAAGCCGTCACAGCCACGGACCGAGGCGCGGTCGAGTTCGAGCCAGGGTCCTTGTCTTCGACCACAGGATTCTTCAACTGTCTTCTTGTCAGAGTCGGCGTGGAACGCGGTGACATCGTGGTGGCCGACGCAGCCGCAGAGATGGTATACCGAATTGCACGCGAAACCGAGGCGGCGATCACCGTCATCGACGGATACGTCCACAGCTCAGCTGCGTGGACGACCGCCCGAGGGTACCTCCCCTCCCCGGCCATTGAGACGACGGACGTGCTGTCGCAACTGGCGAAACGTTTGAGGGCACACGGCGCACGCATCCATCTCGTGCCGTTTGGCTGGAGCAAGAGCTTGGAGGCCGATCCTCTCGACGATCCCGGATCTCAAAACGTCATCAACCTTGTGATCGGTAACGAGCCAGTCGTTTGGAGCGCTGCCGACATCGGCGGCTGGAACTCGCGTTGTGGCTTGCTGTTTCGGCCTTAGCGACGGACGACGATCCGACTCCGGCTTGACCCAACCACTCCACGGAACGGTCGCACTATACCGAACAAAAACCTTAACTGAACGGCATTGAGGCTTAGAGACGGCGGACTTACCCGCAGTGTGATGGGCCACTGAGCGCGCCGGTCGGATGTCCATTCGGATCCAAATACGTTCCACGCCATCGAATGCACTTTCCCGGCGCATAGGCACGAACCGGGCCAGCATAATAGAGATAGTTGTTCTAGTCAGTTGCGCCGGGAGCGACAGCATCCGAATCGGTAACAGAGATCGATGTGAGCTCGTTTTCGTCGGCTGGCCGACGTAGGCAGTCTTCATTGTCACCACGCAGTCCGTGCTTCCGCTGTAGGAAAGGTAGATCACTCCGCCTGGAGTACCCGTCTGGTCGATCGGCCAATATCCCGATCCGCCTATCTGTGCGGCGCTTGCGGCGGAGATCGCAGGAGCCGCATTAGCCGCCCCTGCGTGAAGCACTCCGACGGCTGACGCAGCGAGGGGAGAGGAGTGATGTGCCGGGCAATTTTCATAAGGAGAGCGTCTTTCGATATTGTCGTGAATTTCCGGATCTAGATGGTGTGGTCCGTATAGCCGCTTAGCAATTTCCCATTCCTAGGAACAATTACCGCGAAATGACGCCAGAATTGATTGCAAATTCGGCAGGTCACCGGCGATTGGGACAAGCACTCATTCCGACGGCGTCCCGTCCCCGCCGCCGACGACCCACGACATGCAAGACCCGAGAAGTTGTTCGGTATTACGCCACAGCCGGACCGACCCCGCCATATGCCGCACACATCACGGATCGCCCTGCACAGCCAAGCGCTCAGCGAGCTGGTAGCCATGGATGAGCAGGGCGCGTAGTTCTGAGCTAGCGATGAGCTACATACGCTAATGCTGGCGAGGCCGTAGCTCCCTTCGCAAACATTCCGCAGCTTCGGCGAAGTCCACCTCGGATTCTCGTTGTAATCGTGGATCAGTTGCAGCATATGCGACATATTACCGATCAGAGCGCAATCCGGCGAAATCGAGTTCCTTTAGTTTCGAGACAAGTTCTCGCGAGATCTTCGCCATTGCTTCCTCAACACCGGCCCGCGCCGACACCTTTATCGCGTTGTCCATTTCGCCGAGATCCTCAGCAATGCTGATACGCGCCATGTTCGCAGTTGCAATGATTGATTTTTTTGCACTCTCGATCATTGCAGCCGCTTCATGTAAACGCTCAGCGATGTTCGAATGTTCGCGAGACGCATCAACGCACAACTTCCTTGTTTCGCATACGTTGCCAAATCCTTCGGGCAGTGCCGCCCATAGAACCTCATCGGCGACAACGCTAGTATTGAGTTCGTGGGCAGTCTGCGCAAGCCTGTCCGAGCTATGGCGCCAGGCACCAGCCAACCGGCGTATGGAATCTTCGTCGGCTCGCGGAAAGTATCGACCGGCCATATCCGCCAACCAGCTCGGATATTCCGACGGAATTCTCAGAGTCATAGAGGCGCCTTCGATTTGAACCGACAACAATTACCCAATCTCCACATGTGTCCGCGGCTGCCATCAGCCGTTGACTCTAAGACCATGTCTAAGCTAGATAATTCGTTGCTTCCAAACATCCGCCATCTGGCTGAGCTTCGATTCGTGGACTGGCTTCGATGGCGGTTTCGCGATCAGATTGGGGCGGCGGGATAAGCTCCGGGGCCTGGGCCCGATCGGCCCGACGACGCGCTCCGCGACCTCGACGTGCTTGCCGTCATCGCGGGACGGCGCGTTCGCACCCGCCGTTCACCGTCACCGCTATCGCCGCGTCTCATCCCGCGGGAAAGATCCTCGCCGAAAAATCTCCACCCGTATCTGGATGGCATTGCCGGGTGGTCTGGGGTTCCCCCGAAAAAGTGGACAGCGTTAGCTTGCTTCGGGGGTAGCTTTGAGGGACTGCTCGTAGTCGATCGGTGAGCGCATCCCGATC
>NZ_JBIAFV010000054.1:0-9241 GCF_042869435.1 Nocardia sp. NPDC006982
CGAATACGATCGACGCGGACGACCCATGGTGAACATCCTTCCAGGGACCATTGGTCCCGCTATCTCAGATGTCCACTACTTCAGGGGAACCCCAGGGCGACAGTGACAGTGTGAAGCGTATGTGGCAGTTCGGTCCGTATAAACACCGCCCTGGGCCGCCCCGGAGCGGGATCGGGATCAGCGCGATGCTCCCCGTTTGGTCGTCGTACGCGGCTTCATACACGCTGACCGGATTTGCCTATCGAGCGCGTCGAAACGTCGAATGTCCGATCGGACACGATGACCGGGAGCCTCGTGTAGTTGCCAGATAGAGATCAGTCGCGATGTCGTCCACGTACCCCGACCTTCGGCGGGCAGATGCCGGGGTCGGCGTGGGAAGTCTTGTGCTCACATCGCTGACGACGCTGGTGGCAGTACACGAATTGTCGTGGTAGCTCCATCGGTTCACAGTCGGCGGTCTCCTCGCATGATCCGCAGAAAGGGCACGGCCGACGCGAGCCCGGCGGTGACCGAGGGATGATAGGCGCTCGCGTTGGCGAGCACGAGATGCTCGACGCCATGGGCGCGCAGCTCGGCGATCTGTTCCAGCACTTCGCCGGGTGTGCCGACGAGGCAGTATTCGCGCACAAACGACGCAGGCACTCTGTCGATGTAGGACAGCATAGTTGCTCTGTCCAGAAGTTGCGGAAGCAGATCCTGGAATCCGGAGAACTGCGCCCCCAGTGGGTGTTCCACGCCGTGGCGGGCCCACGCCTCGCCAGGCACGAACAGGGCGAGTGTGCGTGCGCCGACCGATTCGACCATTGCGTTCACGTCGGATTTGGTCAGCACGGGCAGCAGGAGGCCGCCGGTCACCGACCGCGGGTCTCGGCCGTGATTTTCGGCGGCGGCACGCACTTCGGTGAGGCCGCGCTTGTATGCCTTCGGCAGATTGAGGAATACCGGGAACCAACAATCGGCATAGGCTCCGGTAAGCGCGAGCAGACGGGGACTGTGCGAGCCGATCCAGATCTCCGGCCACGTACCGCGGTATTGCGGCACGTCAAATACCGCATCGCGCAACGGGAAATACGCCGAATCGGGGTTGACAGGCGCACCGCCGGAATCCCACAGGGCGCGGATCGTGGCCAGCGCCTCTGCGAATCGGGAGACCGGCGCATGCCAATCCACGCCATAGGGCTGGTTGTTCTCCCGTTCATCGGGTCCGATGCCAAGGATGGCGCGTCCAGGTGAGAGCAGATGCAGCGTGGCGGCCGCCTGCGCGGTGACAGCCGGATGCCGCCTGCCAGTGTCGGTGACTCCCACCCCAAGCCGGATGCGGCGTGGGGTGTGAGAATTTCGCGAGGTATCCCAACGTGGTCCACGGCTCGAAGATCGCGTCCGCGGACGGGCCAACTTCGCGGCTCCGATATATTCTTCAGACCAGATCGCGGCTGGAGTCTAGCTCATCAAATGGTCGGGTATCCAAAACGAGTCGGCGCCGCCCGCCAGCGCCAGTGCACGAGTCGTGCGGAGATTGAGGTCGGTCATGGTTGGCGTATGCATCGCGAAATCCATGACGCCGATTCGCATTCGGGTTGCAGCCTTGTCGCTCAAAATATTCCTCAGTGGCTAAGCCAGTAGGGTGGTTGATCCTCGAATCCGGTCGACGCCGCGGTTCCTTCGACGGACACGCGGCGGCCTACGAGGAATTCCAGTGTGGAGTGTCGCCTCAGAATTTGACGCCGGCAGCGACACAGCCGACGTCCGTTCGATCAGGACAGGGTTTCACGAGACCTCGCTGTCGTCCGTCTGCCGGCCCAGTACGAGCCTCTGGGCCTCTTCTTCAGTGATTTCGGAAGCGAAGAAGGCGCGCGCAGCCTCGAAGTCGGGGACGGTGCCATCGCTGCCCCAATGGCCCTGCGGGACGGCGTAGACGTGCACCCACGGCCCGTACGCCGGCAACTCGCCGTCGCCGGTGATGGATCGGACGGCCGAAGTGACCTTCTTGATCACGAGGCGGGCCTCCGCCTGGGTGGGCACCCTCTCCCGCGGCGCGATCACGTCGATTTGCCAGAATACGCTCGGGTCCCCGATGGTGATCGGGGCGTACCAGTTCTCGCGGTCAAGTTCGAAGTACTGCACCCATGAGGTTTGCTGGTGGCGTTCGGAGTTCACATGGTTCTCGGCCTCGGCGATCGCGGCAATGAGCTTGTCACCCAACACCGTCTTCTGCTCGGCATTGAGGTAGTTCTCAAGTGTGTGTACGCGGACAAATACCATGGCTTGGTCCTTACTTGACAGGTCGGTTGAGGGGATCCACGGGTGATCCAGGGGGCATGGGACGCGTCGATCTCGGTGCGGGAGTTCTCCGGAACGAAATGACGACCGACGAATGGTTTTTGGTTCTCATGGCATGAAGACCGTGCGGTGAGTAGCGATGAAATCTTCGATGGTCGTCGGTGTTGTTTTGCCTACGCTGGTGACGACATCGTTGGTGCCCGAGAATATTCCGTTCTGGTAGTCGATTGCGACGCTCGTCAGGTGCTGGATGAGATGCTCGGAATATCCTGCCCCGGTGAGGAATTGGGCGAAGCGGTCGATGTCGATGGGTTCGTAGGTGATGGTTCTTCCCAGGACCTTGGAGAACGATTCGGCGATTTCGTGATGGTTCATCTCGACCGGACCGTGCAGCGTGTAGGTCTTACCAGCGTGCGGCGCGGGGTCCGCCATGATGGCCGCGATCACGTGGGCTTGGTCTTCGGCAGCGATGGGCGCGTGCCGTCCCGCGCCGAAGGGATAGCGGAACGTGTCTTCGTGCGCGATCGGGCGGTCGGAAAAGAGGAAGTTGTCGGCGAAGAACGTTGGGTGTAGGTGGGTCACGTCGAACGGTGCTCGATCCAACAGTCGTTCGCCGATCCAGTGCTGTTGGGCGGCGTTGCTGGTGGCTTCTCGGCGTGCCGAGATTTGCGACATGTTCACCACTGCTCGTACGCCGGTGTCCGTAGCGGCCTGTGCGAAGACCGCGGTGGCCTCCAGCAGTCCCGGGGTGATCGGATACACGAAGTATGCCGAGTGCACGCCTTGCAATGCCCGGCTGAGGTCGTCGAGTCGGAACATGTCTCCCACGACGACCTCGGCGCCTGCGTCCGCGAGTGCTTGTGCGCGGTCATCGTCGACCCGCACGAGTGCTCGCACGGCGTGCCCTCGGTCGAGTAGTAACTGCGTGCCTCGTCGTCCGGTTGAGCCAGTCGCGCCGGTCACTAGAAACGTTGGCTGATCTATCTCGGATTGCATCTGTGTCATGTCCTTGTAGGGGCTGGGCTAATGGTGCTAATGGTCTTGGGGTCGTAGGCCCGGCTGCCGGGAGTTCGGTCGAACAGGATGAAGTCCGGGCGGAGCCGCTCCAGGAAGCCGGGATCTATCTCGTGTCAGTAGGCGACGGTGAACACCGTCCGGTGTCGGGTGGGCTTCTCGATCTCGTCGACAAAGGCGATGGCGTAGTCTTCGCCGCTGATGTGTGAGTTACCCTCCGCGTCGACCAGTAGAACGTCGTCTCCCACACGGAAGGTGTTGGTGCGCGTGCCGGGGTTGTCGGCGTTGTAGAAGGCGGGCGGGGACAGGCTGAACCAGTCCACGTCCTGCGGAAGTGCGCGTAGCTGTGCCATTACCGCGGCATGGGCGTTGCCGTCTTCCCTGAATTCTTCCGGGAAGAGCGGGGTATCGAGTACACGCGGTCCGTCCGGTGCGACGCGAAGGTTTCCTGCGCCGCCGACGAAGCCCAGGCGCACCGTGTTTTCGGATGCGATACGGCCCAACGTCGGAATATGGGCGGCCAGTCCGGTGCCTTGGGCCTGCAAAGCAACGACCAGCATGTCAGCTTCGGACGCGATCTCGCGCACGAAATTCTCGTCGAACAGCGATCCTCGACGAATATCCAGGTCATTGCGGCCGGTCAGCGGGTCTGTGTTGCGTGCTACAGCGATGACTCGATGCCCGCGAGTCGATGCTTCGGTTGCGATGTTGCCGCCGGAATAGCCGGTGGCGCCGAATATCGCGATTGTCGTCATGGTGCTCCTCAACGGGTGGGGATGAAGTGCTGTCGGCCTGGCGGTTGCCCGGCCTCTAAATGAGTAGAGGTTCATCGACCGTGAATCTCATCGGTCGCGCGAAGTCTGCGGTGTTGGGTCGGTTCGCTTTCGTGGCGTGCCGATCGAACTCTTCGTTAGCGCCTACGCTGCGGGTTCTGGGATGACAGTCGGGTCGAGCACTGATGCTCGGCCGGGAGACTTCATCCGGAAGGCGGTAGCCACGACCCCGAGTGCCGCCGCTGCCGCGATGACGCCGTAGCCGCCATGGACGCCGTGGAGGAACCCCGAGTGTGAACCCAACAGGACGGTCGAGGCCGAGGCGATCACGATCGCGCCACCCAATTCGCGCGAGGTTTCGACCAATCCCGATGCCGCACCGAAGTTGGTCTCCTCGACCTCGGCCAACGCGCCGATCTGGACTGACGGTGCGAAGAACCCGACGGCCATTCCCGCGGCGATCAGGGCTGGCATCACGCGAGTGGCGAAGCTCGCGTCGGCAGGCAGGTAGATCAACCACGCCGAAGCTCCGGCGACGAGTAACGACGCGAGCGCGAGCAGGATTCGGGTGCCGACCTTTTGTGCCAGGACTGCCCCTGTCAATCCGGCGAACACGAAGGCGGTCAGAGTCGTCAGTAGCCAGGCCACACCGGTCTTGGTCGGTGAGTAACCGAGCAGCTGTTGCAGCACCACCGAGGTCAGGAACACGAAGGCGAGGAAGCTGCCGAAGCCGGATACGGCGGCGAGGTTCGCCTGTACGACCGGCAAATTCTTGAGGAGTGCACGAGGAACGAGCGGGTTGCGCGTGCGCCATTCGGACAATGCGAAGATCAACAGCAAGACTGCTGACAGTGCGCAGAACCCCAGTGTCATTCCTGTGGTCCACCCGTGTTCGACCCCACGGTTAAGTGCATAGAGGCCCGCGAGTAGACCGCCGGTCACCGAAAGTGCGCTGACAGCGTTGAATCCACCACCGGGATGAGCGATTCGGTTCTCGGGCAACACCAACAGCGTGGTTGCCAGCAGCACAACGCCGATTGGAATATTGACGTAGAAGATCCACGACCATCCCGGGCCGTCGGTGAGGAACCCGCCCGCCAGTACCCCGACCGAGGCGGCGGTCCCGGCGAGGGCACCGTAGATGCCCAGGGCGTTCTCTCGCTCTTTACCTTCTTTGAAGGCGTCGGCCACGATCCCCAAGGCCGAGGGGGTAATCAATGCGGCGCCGATGCCCTGCGCGACTCGGGCGCCGATCAACTGCCCGCCGACATCCGACAGTCCCGCGGTCAGCGACGCGGCCACGAACAGCAGCAGTCCCGCCTGTAGGGCGAGCCTACGACCGAAAATATCGCCGAGCCGACCTGCCAACAGCAAGAATCCGCCGAACGGTATGCCGTAGCCGATGATGACCCACTGCAAGGCGTCCTCGCCAAGGTTCAGATCGACCGCCATCCTGGGCAGCGAAACATTGACGATGGTGAAATCCACCACCGCCATGAACATTGAGGCACCGGCCAAAACCAGCACCGCATACGGATTACGCATTGTCTCTTCCTCTACATTGGTCGAACCGCTTGACGGAGAACTCCGTCGTCTAGGCGTGATAGCGGCCGATGAGGACGGCGCGCCGCCGCCGTCCACCCCTGGGAGCCGTCGTGGAAGGCCGCCGAGGGCGGTGAGGTCGTGAACGGGTCCACGGATGCCGTCGAACACAACGAGACCGACGAACTCCGACACTGCAGCTGGTTTGGTCACGGCAATCACCTCCTACACAGGTAGAGGCGAACGGAACCCACAATTCATCGCCGCGTGTGCACGGAATTTCCTCCGTCGCGCCGTCCGGCCTCTTGACGTCGCGTCTGAACCGACGGAACAAGGCAGCATCGTGGAACCCCGACCCCGCCCATACCTGTGATTCCCGCCGCTCCGATCGTTGGGACGTGAATGGCGTGAGCGCGCCGCACAGCGCCGTGATCGCCCACAACGCCACACTGGATGGCCGTTCGTGTGGCCCGCGCCGGGGCACCACGTCACTCTCGACTACCGCTGTCAGACGGCCGATGACGCGTGTGCAGTCCCAACGGCGGGCGATCGGTGGAATGAAGTTCGATTGGGAGGCAACACACTGTTTTAAGCGGCACCGGTGCCCGCAGATGACTACAGACGCCTGCTCGGACGATCAAGACCGGCGTTGCAGTGTTGGTACCCGAAGCGGCAGCCCCCAAACAGGGTCCAGCAGCCGCGCCACCAATCCATCGTTATCGACTGGGACGTCTCGCCGCGTACATAGCTCGAAGATCCACTCACCACCAGTACGGTAATCAGGGTTGGTCCAGAACCTCGTGCGGTAGGCGTTGCTCGAAGTCTGGAGCAGAGCCACCCGCCGGAGAAGACCACTGCCGAGCCAGGAAAGGTCTCGTGTGCTGGCAGTGACGCCCACGAACGCCTCCTCGAATTCCCTTTCCTCCGAAGTCAACTCGGGCGCCGACCATATCGGCGCGGGACCGGTGCTGCCATTCTCGATGCGGAAGTGCTCGATGTCGTTCTACCAGCGGGTACCGGGCACACCGCGTAGCGTCACCCGGCTCTTGGTACCAACCAGCGAGACCATCAGGTCGCCTCCACGAACCGCGGTGACTCGCAGGCGGGGAATGCCTGTCAGCTCGTCTCCGGGATGGGCATAGGGAAGCAGCATCCCGACCAACATCTGACTGAAGTGAAGGATCTTGCCAGGCTTCAGATCCCCCCGGCTCGCGGTGAAGTGGACGCAATCCGAATGACTATCCAGCCATACCGTCAACCCGCCGTCTGCCCCGAGTCGAACTCGCGCGATTCCGACCGGGTGCGCCAGCCACTCGCCGTAGTCACCGAAGATCCTGAACACCTTGGACTCCAAGAGAGCCTGGTCCGATGTGGGCGCGACAGGAATCGGGGCCGCGTTGTCGAAGACTGTGCGGCCCTTCAGGTCACTATGAGGACCATGCCGGCGCGGTTGAACCCGTATTTGGTCGCTGCGCACTTTCTCGCCGCCACATTGCTGCTTGCCGCGACCGGCCGGGCTGATCGAGAGCCGGCGGAATCGCAATGCCATGCGGAACGAGGTGAAAACGCTCGGCGCCGCATTGCTCGACGGCGATCTCGGCAGCGGTGTAGGCATCGCTTAGCAACTGCACTGCCGCCGCAGTAATTTGCCGCTCCGTGCGGAATCAGTGCGGTTCCGGCTGATGTTCAGTCGATCCGCACTGCGTTTCCGGTGACCCGAATGCCGGTTGCGGCTGGATCGAGGTCGACCAGCAGCTGGCTCGGCCGCCCCATATCGACGCCCTGGGTGATGATGATCCGGCCCGAATCGGCGTGACCGATGTCGCGGAGGTATCCGCCGAAGGCCGCCGCTGCGGCACCGGTCGCGGCGTCCTCGACGACTCCGCCAATGGGGAAGGGATTGCGGGCCTGGAAGTGGCGATCGTCCTCGTGCCAGAACAGATGCACCGTCGTCCATCCGGCCTCGCGCATGACTGCACCGAGGGCGTCGAAGTCGTAGTCCAGGGCGGCGAGGCGTTCGCGGGATGCGGCGGCCAGCATCAGATGGTCGTTGCCGGCATAAGCCACCCGGGTTGGAAAGGCCGGATCGAGATCGGTTGGGTCCCAGCCGAGCGCTGCCAGCGTGACGGAGATCTCGGTCGCGGTCGCCGCCCTGGAATGCGTTGCGACGCTGGTCAATGTCGCCGTCGGGCGATCGTCCGCGATACTGGTTTCGACGACGATATCGCCGATATTGGTTCGGAAATTCAGTGTGCCGGGGCCGATGCGTTCGGTGAGTGCCACCGCGGTCGCGACGGTGGCATGCCCGCAGAAATCGACCTCTGCGAGTGGGCTGAAATAGCGCACCCGGTAGTGCCGGTCGTATGTGTGGTTCAGGAAGGCCGTTTCCGAATAGCCGACTTTCTCGGCGATTCGCTGCATCTCGGAGTCGTCGAGTCCGGTCCCGTCGAGGACGACCCCGGCGGGGTTGCCGCCGGCCGGATCGATACTGAATGCGGTGTAGCGCAGTACTTCGGTGCTCATATGTCCCATGCTCGCACCGCACAGCGATCGAGTCTAACGATGTATTTTGATTAACTCCATCGGAAAGTTCGATAGCATCGGAAGCATGGACACTCGTGTGCTCGCCACGTTCGTCGCACTCGCGAGGACCGGCAGCTTCACCGCGACCGCGGTCGAACTACACCTGGCCCAGTCGACGGTGACCGCACACATCAAGGCGCTCGAGGCCGAGCTCGGGCTGCGGCTGCTCGATCGGTTGCCGGTCGGCGCGACGCTGACCGACGCGGGGCGGCGGACCCTGGAGAAAGCGTCTCTGGTCCTCGATGCCGAGGCAGCGTTGCGCGCCGATCCGGATGTGCGCGGCCCGATCGAGGGAACGGTCGGCATAGTTGCACCGGAATCTTTGTGCGGGCACCTGCTTCCGGCAGTGATCGCGGCGTTGCAACGGCGTCATCCTGGAGTCGAGGTCACGCTGTCCCCGGCGGGCACGACCGACGCGACCCACGCGCTGCGTGCCGGTCGGTATGCGCTTGCGTTGATTCTCGAGCCGTCGCTCGAGGCACCCGATCTCGTTGTCGATCAGCTGGGCACCCTCGAGCTCGCATTCGTTACCGATCAGCGACAATCGGTGACAGCGCGGTCGTGGGCGGAGTTGGCCAAGCAGCGATGGTTCCTTCTCGAAGAGGGCTGCACCTACAGCGACGAGGTCGCTCGGTGCCTGCGGGACAGTGCGGCAGTGGTCCGCACGACTCGGCTGGGCAGTATCGAGGCCACCCGGGCCTGCGTCGCCGCTGGACTCGGACTGGCCGTACTGCCCGATTTCGCCGTCGACGAGCGGCGGCTGGCTCGTTTCGCCGGGCCGGCGATCGTCGAACCCGGATTGCTGCTGGTTCGTCACCGCCGCCGGTCGACCGGCCGTGCGCTCGACGCGGTGATCGAGGAAATCCAGCGCGGTGCAACGAAGCTGCTTGCGCCGGGTAGGCGACCGCAGCGTCAAATGTGAAGTGCCCCAACCTATTCATTTCCCAGAGTTCGGGGGATTCGGCCTATGGTGGCCGGGCCGTGATCGGCGCGTGCCGCCGCCTCGGGACGCGGTTCTCGCTGGTGCTCACCAAAAATCGTGCCGTGGC
>NZ_JBIAFV010000055.1:0-9188 GCF_042869435.1 Nocardia sp. NPDC006982
GGTCGACCTGGCGGCGACGACACCAACACCAGGCGAAGCAAGCCCACTACCACCGAAGACAGGCATTACATCACGAAGTGATGCTGGAGTACTAGAGGACTTGGTCATTGATGCCCAGATCAGCGGGTAGCCGCAGTGACCGGTCCTCGCGGCGGAACTCCTCGGGATAATGCCGTGGCACAAATAACATTCCTGCGATGATGTCGTGGCCAAGAAGTCAAGCAAACCAACTCCGTAGACTCTGGGGAACATCATCCTCTCCGATAAATGCGGGGAAGCTCACGGCGATATCGGTCAACATAGCGACCAGTCGCTGGCGCTGGCCGATATCAAAGACAGCGAGCAGGTCATCATCGATTCCGTCGACGACCAGCGTGGCATTATTGAGTACCACGCGGCCCTCGTCGGTAAGGTGCAAAGCATGCGTGCGACGGTCCCCCGCCCGGCGTCGACGTTCCAAAAGGCCACGGCGCTCAAGACCGTCGACCAGCTTCACCATTACATTGCGGTGAATCCCCATCCGATCGCAGAGCTGCTGCTGGGACGGTCCAGCCATGTCGGCCAGAAACATCAGCAACCCGAACTGCCGCGGATGCAAACTAAACGGCTCCAACCGCCGTGCGAACTCACCCGTGGTGTACGCACCCAGAAGCGACAATAGAAAACTCGGCCGCTGGCCCAGCCCACATTCATGGTTCGACACATCAGTAATCTTATTGCTTGACGGCGGTCAGGTTGGCCTGTGGTCGAACTCGCCACGGTGACCGCACTCGGCGTTTGTCGTGGGGTTGCAGCTGTTGGTAGATGCTGCCACCAACCGTCGTCAGTTAGCGAACGCGACGCAACGCTTTGACCTTCCGCAACGTAAAACCGACGTTTCATAGCGTCAAGATCACGCCGACCAGCCCGACCGCCGATGGCGGATAACGCCGTTGACCGAGATCCGGGTCGGCACCGGCAGCAGGCCGAGCTCCTCCCAGTAGCGCAGCGCTGAGGTGGCGACACCTATGCAGTCGCCAGCTCGCCGATCGTCGGCTGCTCACTCATTCGAGAAACTACCGATTATGCAGTTTGTCGCCAGCCACGATTTTGGGAGGATCCACCGAGGCGTCGATCCTCTTGATACGTTCGGTGTCGATGGTGAGCTCAAGCACCGACAACAGTTTTCGGTCTCGATAAGCGAGCACGATTGGATGCGGATCGAGGGGGTGGGTAACCAACGTGGCGTTGCGGAGATGTCGGAGCAGATTGTCGATCATCGCATGTGGGCCGTTGAGGACGATCGGTTCGAAACCGGACCTGACGGTGTAACTTGCGGATCCCCATGCCCCGGGGTGTAGCACCTCGAGAAGTGTATCCATGTCACCATTGCTGCAGGCGACCATGAACCGATGTGTGAGCTCCCGGTGTTCAACCGACGGGATAGCGCTCGGATGCCGCGTGGCTTCGGCGATCTTGCCCCTGGCTCGCCGGGCAAGCTGCCGACAGGTGCCGACGGGGCGTCCGAGGGTCTGCGCGATCGTCTCGAAAGGAGTTGCGAACACATCGTGCAAGATGAAGGCCACGCGCTCGGCGGGGTTGAGTTGTTGTAGTACGACCAGCAGAGCCGTCTGTACTTCGTGATCGCGAGTGATCCGATCTGCGGGATCGATGGCTGGTGGGTGGCTGACATGAGCACAGTGACGTCGGTTGGATCGGCCGGTCTTTCGTGTCTCGCGCGGGCACTGCGCAACTGGTCGAGGCAGATGCGTCCGGTAACCACTGTCAACCAAGCACGCACGTCTTCGATCTCGTTCGGGTCCGCACGAGCCAGCCGGATAAAGGCCTCCTGCACTGCGTCCTCGGCTTCACCTATATCGGCAAGCACGCGAAAGGCGAGGTCCACCAAGTACATCCGATGTGCTCGCCATTTGTCGGCAAGTTCCGGCGACATGCTCATGGCCCCTAACGCGAGACATACGAATAAGTACCACCATGCTTACCCAGCGTCCGCCGCGATCTCCGACATGGAGTCGCCGCCACCCTGTCGCTCAGCGGCCGTTACTGGGAATACTGCATCAGGCGCAGCTCGGCCAGTAAAGCGATCCGTGCCTGAGCAACCGTACCTGATTGGATCGGCCCGATCCGCAACCAGTAATTGTTCGTCACGTGTGCGGTTGCAATGCGATCGTAAGTCTTCTCACGCCAATCTGACCAAATTTCCGTCTCGTGGCCGGCCGCGGTTCCATCTGGCTGTGGCTCGCCGGATTTGGACTGTTTGCTACTTTCCGGCATGCTACGGTCCCCCAGGGGCCCGGCAAAGTCGTGACTCTCATGGGCTACAACCATCGACAACTACAGTAGGGCTAGACCCGATCGGTCCAACCGTCCGTTGGTCAGTCGGCCTGGACTGACGAGGTTGGTCTGGGAAACACGTCGAAGAGATCCTGCAATGCGGTGGAATCACCCGACAGTGACAATCGACCGGTTGCGAGGGCGTCTGGGATGGTGTGCCTTCTCGTCAGCAATGACACAAATGTCTGTAGGTCGGAGATGACTGTGACATCAGCCGGTGTCGTTGCCTCACGTCCGACCTCGATTCCTGTGCCGGACACTCGCACGGTGAACTGGTCGTTGCCGAAATGAAACCGGTACACACCATGGAGGTCGGAGTCTGGCCGGGGTCGGAAATCGCTGCGTAACGCGAGCATCAGCGAGTCGACGCTGAGGTGTGCGTCGAGGTCACGGAAGGGAGAACGCCGCCCCCATCGGCCGAGTTCGACGAGGACCGGTTCGAGGTCGCGTCCCCAGTCCGTGAGCTCGTACACCTGCGATCCGACAGGTGGGCCGAGTGTGCGTCGCTGCAGGATTGCGTGTTGTTCGAGATCGCGCAGGCGTTGAGCCAGGCGGTTGGGAGCGATGGATGGCAAGCCCGCCCGCAGATCGCTGAACCGCTTGGGCCCGAACAGCAACTCCCGAACGATCAGCAGTGCCCAGCGGTCACCCGTCAGGTCGAGGGCATGTGCTGCCGCGCAAGCTTCCCCGTATGTCCGTCTGTTATGCACACCGACAGCCTATCCAGCGCTTTCCGACACGATCCTCTCCGATAGTATAATGTAACTATATAGTTTCTAAATGTAACTTAGCTCTATGTTCTGGAGGAACGATGATCCTGGTCACAGGTGCCAATGGCCGGCCCGGTTCGGCGGTGATCCGAGAGTTCGCGAAGCGGGGGGATCCGGTGCGCGCGCTCGTCCGCGACCCCGCCAACGGTGCGGAGTTGCAGTCGCTTCCCGGTGTCGAGATGGTCGTCGGGGACATGCTGCGGCCGGACACGCTGTCCGATGCGCTCGGCGGTATCGAGCGAGTGTTGATGATCTCCGGTGCCGGTCCGCAGATGCTCGAGACGCAGTGCACGTTCATTGATGCTGCCAAGGCGGCGGGTGTGGGACACATCGTCAAGTTCTCCGGGGACGACCACATCGTGGGGTGGGAGCCGGAGAAGTTCCGTTCGACTCGCAGCCACGAGCAGATCGAGCGGTACCTGCTGGCGTCGGGAGTTTCCTGGACCGTGCTTCGGCCCAGCCAGTTCATGGAGGTGTACTTCGAAGAGGTTCCCGACATCGTCGAGCGAGGTGAATTGCGGCTCCCGATGGGTGCCGCCACTCTCGTCCCTGTTGCCCTGGAAGACGTTGCCAAGGTTGCCCACGCCGTCCTGACCACGGACCGACATGAACACACCACCTACCGTATGACCGGACCACAGGCGAACACCATGACCGAGATCGCGGAGTCGATCTCTGCTGCGGTCGATCGTGAGATCCGCTATGTGGATGTAGACCCTGAGGTCAAGAGAGCTGAATGGCTCGCCCGCGGCTATCCACCGCCGCGGGTGGACGCTTTTGTCCAACTGTTCGCCGAGCGGCGGAAGTTGGGGACAGCGACAGTCGATCTCGGCACGCATCGGCAGTTCGGGATCGAGCCCACCAGCTTCCGGAGGTTCGCGGCTCAGCACGCGGCGGTCTTCCGCGGCGAACGCGCCTACCGCAACACCCCGATCTGACGACCCATCGCCCCTACCCCGAGGACAGACCAGGTAGGGCAATGGACTGGGGTGTGGCATGGTTGCTGGCTTCGATCCTTGTCACCGCCCTGTTCACCGCCGAACTCGCCCACCTGATCACAGACCCCCATCTCAGGCCGGCATTTGGCGTTGTCTTTGCACCCGGTTGGACCCGAGACGCCGGGTGGACACTGGTGACCGCGTAATCGACTGTCGCATATTCGATCCTGTCAGCCTGATCGCCTGTATCAGGAGCGGTCGTTGCGGTCGTCCGGCCCGGAGCGATTCCAAAGTGCTGCCCGCCTCGGCGACGAGGCAGGTGGTCTGCTGGTGTAGTTGAGCATGCGGGCGACGACAGAGCAGGGCTTGCAGGACAAGTAGCGGATCGCGGCGATGCGGCCGGCGATGCTAGGACGCCGTGAGCGCGGAATTGCCGCTCGATGGGTCGGTGGTCAGGTTGAGCTGGTTGTCGATGTGGGTGAGCAGCCACCCGGCGATCGGTTCGGGGACCGGTGTCGGCGGGTCACCGAGACGGATGCTGACCTCGTCGTTGTCGTGCAGGACATCGCCGACGGTCATGCATAAGATCCTCTGGTCAGCGGCTGAGCGTAGAGCAACGTCGCAGGGCAGCGCCCCAGGATGCTGTCGTTGGTGACGAGACAATGGAGGACAACCCTCCCCACCCCATAGTCCACCGAACCACAACCGAATCAACGCGGTCGGTCACCTCTCACAGGCCAGCACCCCTCCGACCAGGCCGTTGCCCTTCCTGGCTCACCTTGTTCCCACCCGGATCGTCCGAAAGCTGTTGCAGTGCCCGCGTTCTCATCATGTCATGCCCAGGCCGCGGTTATCGCGGCGGCTCCGGTTTCGGTGTCGCCGAGTGGCGAATCAGCAGCTCAGCCGCTGATTCCGGTGAGTTTGCTGCAGATGCTGGAGATGGTGACCGATCCGCGGCACCGGCGTGGGGTGCGGTATCGGTTGGGGGGTCCTCGCGCTCGCGCTGGCGGCGACCTTGACCGGGGCACGGTCGTTCACGGCGATCGCCGAGTGGGCTGCCGACGCGCCGGAAACGGTGTTAGCCCAACTGGGAATCGTGGCACGGGTCCCGTCGGAATCAACGATCCGCCGGATCCTGGGCCGGCTGGCTGCAGACCGGCTCGACGAGGTGATCGGCGCGTGGATGTGGCTACGCACGTCCGTGATCGATGGGCGCCGCGTTATCGCCTTCGACGGCAAGACCGTGCGAGGAGCCCGTGACGCGGCGGGAAATCTGGCGCATCTGCTGGCTGGGCTGTGTCAGCGAACTGGAGTCGTGCTCGCCCAGATCGCCGTCGGTGCGAAAACGAACGAAATCCCGGTACTGCAAACACTACTGGCCACACTCGATCTCGCGGGCGCAATCGTCACTGCCGACGCCATGCACTGCCAGCGCGAGACCGCACAGGCAATCACCAATCGCTGCGGCCACTACATCCTCACCGTGAAAGGCAACCAGCCGACCTTGCGTAAACGCGTGAAATCCCTGCCCTGGAAAGATATTCGGGCCCTGCCGGTCACCCGCGAGCACGGCCACGGCCGCCAGGACACCCGCACGCTGAAGGCCACCGAAATCTCGGCCGGCATCGGCTTCCCCGGCGCCGCCCAAGTGCTGCGACTGACCCGCACCCGCACGCTGCGCAGGACCGGAAAACACACCCGAAAAACCGTCTACGCCGTGACCAGCCTGACCATCGCTGACACCCCGCCCGAACAGATCGCCGAGTGGTTGCGGGGACATTGGTCGATCGAGAACAAACTCCATTGGGTCCGCGATGTCACCTACAACGAGCCCCGCACCGACGACCCGCGCCGGACCCACCCGGGCTGCGGCCGCCGGAATCGCCAGCGGGTGATCAGCCACGGAATCAGGCCGATCGCGTTGCCCGGGGCGACGACAAAGAATCCTGCAGTGATCAGCGTGGCCTTCGATTTGATCACGAGTGGTCCTACTCTAAATCCTTATGCGGGGGATAGGGATTCAGCCGCCGGCCACCGCAAGGACGGCGGCGAGAAATGCCATCGCTTGCCAGAACGCGCTGAACGCATACCAGCTGGCGTAGCGGTCTAGACGCGACTTCAACTGAAGGTGCTCATCCTCGGTTGTGCGTACGACGCGGAACCGGGCGGGCAACGCCAGGCCCGTACCGAGGAAGGCCAGCACGGTGGCCGAGAGCGAGCCCGCGGTCCACCAGGCCACGGCCCGTGGCTGGTCGGACACGAACGCGGCCACCGTCGTCGCGATGGTCAGCAACGCACCAAGCCAGGCCACCGGGACGTAGCTCTTTCCACCAAGCCCTGCCAAATTCGCACGCAGATAATCGGCGTACGCAGGCAGCCCCACCCGATGACGCACCCGAGGACTGACCACCGCTGAGTCGTAGATGATGCCCGCGCCCATGCCGCGAACCACCGCGGTCGCCACTGCCAGCACTTCGAACCATGACATGGCGCCAAGTAGATGTGAACCATTGACAGATGTCAAGTATGATTTGGTATCATCTTGCTGGTGGAGCGAAGAATCATCGAGGCGACAATGGCTACGGCGCGACAGCGCAATCAGTCGATCGCCGAGGTACCGCTGACGGCGATCGCTAAGGCCGCCGGAATGTCCCGCAGCACCCTGATACGCCGGATCGGCACCCGGGCCGCACTCGACGAGGCGTGCCGCCGGGCCGGTATCGATCCCGGAAACCGGCTGCGGGTGCGAGAACGCGCCATTACCGCGGCCGCCGAGCTCATCACCGAGCGCGGCCTCGGCGCATTCACCCTGGAGGCGGTCGCCGACGCCGCGCGCTGTGCCGTGCCCAGCCTCTACTCCGTCTTCGGCACCCGGGACGGTCTGCTCGCCGCCGTGTTCGACGACTACGGCCCGCCACCCGACCTCCAACAGCTCGCCGCCGCCCCTCCCGCGCAGATCGAGGACACCGTCTATCAGATCTACCGCGCCCTGGTCGCGGCATTCACCCGAGAACCGAGGGTACTGCCCGCACTCTTCGCCGACCTGCTCGCCCGGCCCAACGATGGCCCGGCGAGCCGCCTCGTCCAGCACACGTTGCCCTCCATGGTCGCTCCCCTCCACGCACTTCTCACGCCGCACATGCGAGCCGACCGGCTGCGTACCCTACCGCTGCCCCTGCTGGTCCAACTGCTCATCGGACCATTACTCGCTCACCTGCTGACCCGATCCGCGATGCAGGCGACACTGCGCGCCGATATCGTCCCCATCGACGAGGTCTGCGACATCTTCGCCGCCGCGTTCCTGCGCACCGCCGTACCATGACCCGAACCGCCGCACGCTTCTGCACCAGCACCGCTACAGCGCAGCGCCACCGGCCAGCCCTCTGCGTGATGCGCATTTTCGGCAGCGCCGACCTGCGTGGTCCGGTTCGCGCCACACGTTGCCACCCGCGTTCAGCGAAGTCTTCGACAAATCGGTCGAGTTCGACTAGGTTTCCGCCATGTCCGCACAGAGGCTCGGTCCGACTGGTCCAGGCTTTGTCGTCGATGGAATCGGGGTAGCGTGCTGGTGAGCTACCGTTTAATGCGCTCCACAACCCTGGCTTCAGACGGCGAGAGTCGTATGAGACTGGTTGTACTTCGATAGGAGGCCAGCCGCGTAATCGCGCCGATCGTTGGTCGTGAATCCGGAACTCTTTTCGTAGTACCGGTCGATGGCATCGGCCACCGCCCGGGGGTCATTCTGGTTCGCGCGGACGGTATCGTTGGCCTGCTGATAACCGCCACTGTGCAATTCCTGAACCATGTAATCGAGATGGGTATGCCAGTCGCCGATATTCTTGCCCCGCTTGCTCGCGAAATCCTGGAGCCCGGCCAGTCGATCGAAACGCCGATGGAACAAGCCTTTGGCCGTTCCACTGTCTCCCTCAGAGACGTCCAAACCAGACTCGAACTTCGCGTTGGCTATGATGCCAGCGGCCTGCGCCGGGGTGAAGTGGTCAGTGCCGATGAGGTATTCCATCAGCGCCATGTCGAGCTTTCCTGGGGCGGGGATGATCGCGGTGCCCATCGAACCCGAGTTGCCGCTCCACGGGATTGTTCCGCTGTGCCGCGGGGTGGGGATGACGTCGGGGTTGGGCCGCCGGTGGGAGTGTAGGTCGGCTGGCAGCTTTTGATTTTGAGTGCCGTGGCCGCCGCTTGGTCTGAGATGCCGTGGACCTGGTTGTATGTCGTATTCAACGTATCCCAGACGCTGTTGAACAGGGCGTCGATTATGTTTTTCGGTAGTTCCTCGTGGGTTTTGGTTTTGTCGTCCTTATCGGTCACGGTCCGTACGGTTTTGAAAGAGGCGTCGATCTTCGTGTTGAGGTCTCTCACCGGGGTATCGATGGCATTGTAGGCGGTCCCGTCATCGGGGACCGGTCAGCACGGATTTCGGTGAACGCCGATATGCGCGAGGAAGGCGTGAAATTCCCGTTGTAACGGGCCGCGTTGCACGCATATCGAGATAAAACCGCAGCTCACAGCAGATCAGATCTTACGCGACCCCAACCAATGGTCTGTAAGGCCGTTGCTCAAGCGGGGCTGCGCCACGGGGGTAACTACGGTCACAACCACCCGTGCCGAGATTCCGAATTCGCGTAAATGATCATTGTTGAGGTGGTTCTGGTTTCGGCTGCCGGTCCAGAGTTACGCGGAGCGTGGCCAACGCGGTCGACCAGGCGATGAGCTCATCCATCATGTTGAACAAGGCCTGCGTGGTGCGCAGGCCCGGAGTGCATTCGTCAGTCAGGGTGGTGAAGTCGGTGAACAGCGACAAGCTGACTTGGCTTCTCACCGTCGCGACCTTCACCTCAGCCAAGACCAGGCGTAGCTGTTCGGCCGCGCGAATGCCACCGTCGCGGCCGTAAGTCACCACACCGGCCGCCTTGTCGTTCCACTCTCGGTATAAATAGTCAATCGCATTCTTGAGAGAGGCTGGAAACGAACAATTGTACTCCGGGGTAGCGAAGATGAACCCGTCGAACAGCGCGACCGTCTTCGCCCACTGCTTAGCCTCGATCTTTCGCCGGGCCTTCGGCCCGGCGTAGTCGGGTTCGGATTGGTTTCCGGTGGCTGATCAGCGGCCGGTGGGCAACATCGGGTA
>NZ_JBIAFV010000056.1:0-8204 GCF_042869435.1 Nocardia sp. NPDC006982
AAGAGGGCCATGTACGGACGTGCCAATTTCGACCTCCTCCGCACCCGCGTCCTCGCCCAATAAGCCTGGCCCATCATCAAATTCCGGCCAGACCCCGTTCCCGATGACCGTTTACAGTGGATGGCTCTGATCAGCCGGATAAGCCCGAAGTCGTTAGTGTCGCGATCGCTGGGACCGCGGCCGTACCAGGCGTAATAGCCTAACGGTGAGACTGCCAACTCCCAGCACATGAACGCCTCATCGAATTTGCCCGAAGCGCCCAGTCCGCGATCGCGGCGAATTCACCGCTGGTCTTTCGCGAACCCGTTCGCAACTTTTTTTGCGAACGCGACCTGCATCTTCAACTCCGCTTTCTCCGAACGCAACCCCTCCGACTCGGCCCGCTCCGAGTCGGTCAGCGACTTATCCCCGGAACCACCCTCGGCTCCAGACTCCTTCGCTCTCTTCACCCATTTCCTCAACGTCATCTCGTGACAGCCGATACTGTATGCCACCTCGGCCACGGGCCGCCCCTGGCCCAGAACGAACGCTACCGCCCGAGCCTTGTTCTCCTCGGTGAAATTACGCCACGTCGAACCCAACACCAAACTACCGGGCGACATCGACCCCCGTGTCCACCGAACCGGGAACGGTCCACATGAGCCCAGAGTGGTCGTGGACCACGACAGCTATCGGAATTGGCGTGAGATGGTCGCGGCGGCGTGCCCCTGACCGCACCGCGTCGCCTCCGCGGATTGTGGAGATCCTTTTCCTTTGTCGTGCAAGCAGATTCGCTCTGCGAGTATCAGGCGTTGGTTAATCTCGGTGAAGTGGCGGATGTTGCCCTCGGCGCGGAGTCGCACACTCGTGGGACATGGGGAGTGCTCTGAATACCAGCTGAGAAGGGATGCTCCGGATGAGTGACCAGTTGTCGAGAGACGAGGAAGATCCGTGCCCCGACGTCGACGACGCTGAGTATCCGAGTGCGTACGACATGAACGACGATCACCGCGATACGACCTCACCAGTCGACTTGTGCCGAACACGTGCCGACAGGCTCGTCATGGTCGCCTTTAGTGAAGGGCAGTACTTCGCCGAGGTCCACAAATTGTCCGCTCGAAAGATCCATCGCCTGACTGAGGACACGCGTGAGCGCTGACAACCATGATATATCGGTCGACGAAGGTGCAGGCATAAGCCTGGACAATCCCTGCTTGCAGAGGGTAGCTGTGAATCCCACAGTGGGGCGCAGGGACGGCCTGGGATCGTCAGTGCCTGACGATGGCGGCCATGCAGACAGCGCGGTGAGCGAGATCGAGGGACTGGTGGCCCATCTGGTGGCGGTGGCGCCCCCGGGTTGGCTGCTGGCAGAGGCTGAATTCACGATCACCGTTGCAGGGGAGGAAGGTCGGGTCGTATACACCGCCGATCACCAGAAACTGGTTATCAAACCACCTGAGGTGGCATTCGCGGCCGTGCGACGGTTGCGCGTCGAGTCGACTCGGCAGCGACGAGGACCACGGTGGGAGTTGCGCCTACGCCTGGACCCAAGTGGTTACTGCGAAGTCGACTGTGACTACAGTCAGGAACTGTTCGTGGAAGAACCGCCACGCGAGGTGGACCACGCTGATGGTCAGATGCATCCACGCCGCCTGTTGCCTGGATGGCTGATTATGTATCTTGGTCACAATGATCGGCATTCCCGCAGTCCCGCGCGGGCCGCCGTGCAAGCACGCGCGGATTTCGCGGCGCAGGTGCGGCCGACGCCGATGAAGGACGAGTTTCCGGAATTTCCGGTGATGTGGGCGCGGTGGGCGACCATCGCGGCCGCTTTCTCCGCTCTGCGATCCGATCGTGGACCGCGGATTCTTCCGTCCCTCGCATGGTGCGAGAACTCCTGGCGCAGCGGATCCACGTTGTATGTGCTGCCCGGAGGGCGCGCAGTGCTGTCAGGTGGGGTATGGGACGCGGCTACTCTCGAATCTCTGCGTAAGGACGGTGCACAGATCGCGAATCTCTATGCAGGAGCACCGAATTGGGTGGCTGACCCGGTATTGAACCCGCGAGTCGGCGCCGGTCTACTCTCCTTTTGCTATTGGTGGGACGATGGACGGTGGTATCGCGGGGGATCCCCGTCTATAGAACACTGCACCAAAGCGATGCCAGGTGTGTGGACTGTCGATACCGCAGCCAATATCGTCGCCCATGTGATCGAGAAGCAGCCGAGTAGCGAATTGCGCAGCGCGGCAACAGCATTGGTCAGCGCCGCCCAAGTGGCTGCGGTGACACGTGAGACCGTCGTCGGAGTCTTCGGAGACGACGAGCGCTTCGACTTGGATGGTGCTCTGCACCAGCTGGTGCTCGCTGGTCTGGCTGAGGTAGAGATCGGGCCGATCCTTGCGGAACGAGCCATCTCCCTTGTCCACGAGTACATCCAACAACACGGTTACGACACAACTGGATACCCGCCCGAGCAACTAGTCGCTGAGCGGATCGACCATGGGTGGATGGTGTGCGTGCCGGTGCCGGCCGGAGAGATTGCGATCGGCCGGGCGGTCTTCTACGTCGCCGACGATGGAGTGCTGGAGCACGCGACCTCGTCGATTCGCCCCGCGACGTATGCGGTTGGTTTCGTGCAACGCTATTGGCGGCGTCGCGGTGTAAGGGCTGAACATTGAGCGCCATCACCTGCTGGACGAGAGTGGCGATCGCCGACGTGGTCGCGGCGTCGCCAGGGGCGGACAGCCAGCGGCGTCGGGGCCTAATTGGCGATTGATGTGGCCCCTTGGAACTGGTCCGCGGTTGTGCTGAGGCAGAGTGATCTATCGGGAGGTCACTGTGCCGAAATCGTATTCGCCGTCCGTTCGTCGTCAGGTGTCTGTGCGGTTGCGCAGCGGAGAGCCGACGCCGATGAGCTGGGCGCCGCCGACAAGCGCATCGCCCGGCTGGAGGCCGAGCTGGTGTTGACCCGTGGCGCGTGCGCGTTATTCGATGAAGGGACGGTGATCTCCCCAAAAGGAAGGTCGCGATCGTCGAAGGATTGATCGCACTCGGCCACTCGGCCACTCGGGTCGATCGGCGTGCCGGATCGTCGGGTTGAACCGATCGACCTTGCAAACCGAGCTCCTCGACACACGGAAGTGGTCCACCTGAGCCGCCCCGGTGTTTCGGGAGACTTTGAGCACCAAACCCGGGGCGATTCAATCGGCTGCCATCCCTGTTGGGAATTTAACCGCCGCTGGATAGCCTCCCAGGACAAGCGATGTCGATGCATAACCCAATCCACATGCGACGACCTCCGGCGAGGGCATTGCGTGCTCAAGTTTCGCCACTAGCCTGGCCCGTTGGTCTCGATCTGAGATCAGCCAAGTCACGGAAGTACTCGATCGTCGGTAGGCGAACACAGCGTGCGCACCCCACGGGAGGCCAAAATCTGCGTAGATCCTCCGATGTTTGCTGGGGGTGTTCCAGGCAGGCTCAAGTCCAGACCTGAGCCCGCAGGAGGCCATGATGAGCAACATTGAGGACAACCAAGCGCCAAGGCAGCGGACCAAGCTACGGGTTCCATGTTCGGCGCGGCCCACCGACTGGGACTTGGACACGGGCGGGCCGCAGGAGTGGCAGCAAGCTATCGAGACATGTAGGCAATGCCCTGTGCTTGCACAATGTAGTGACCTCGCCCAGGGATTCACCACCGCGGGCATGGAGCCGCGCGGGGTGATTTGGGCCGGAGTGCCATACGACGACAGAGGCAGAATCGTCGTGGATTTAAACCAGCACAAGAATTCTCTAGTGCTCCGCGGTCCGACGAGAATTTCCCGCAGGACGGTGGGCGCGTCGCCATTTCATCGACCGATATGCGAGTCGTTCGAGGTCACCAAGGTGAAGGGCGTGCACCTGACCATACGCCGCCGGAGCCACATCAGAGCATTGCCAGACACGGGAACTTCCGACTGAAATCCCATGCAGGGCACCCACATCGTGTCACCGGCCATTCACCAGTTCGGCGAAATCTATGCATTTGTACTCATGCCTTCCGCGATGTCGATGTGAGGAATCAGGACTTCCTTGACCGTCTGTTATCAAGTGACGCTTGACGTTTCAGCCAGCTCGTTATGGTGTGTCGTCCGTTGTGGTTAGACAGGTGAATTCCGAGATCAGTTCCAGGTGAATTTGAGCGTCACTTGGTGCCGCGAGTGGCGATTTGTGCAGACGAAAAATGACACCGCTTGGGGTGGAGGGTGAGTGGTCTCGCTGGAGATGGTTGCGGTCGGTTGGGCTGCTGCTGGTTGTGGGAATCGTAGTCGGGGGTGGGGATCGGCGGCAGCTTCCGCTTCGGTGGGGTTAGCGAGGATGGCGGCAGTGAAGCGGTGGAGGTCGACGCGCAGGCATTGCGCGGGGTCGGTGAAGCGGTCCAGCGAGATGCGGGCCTCGTCTGCGGCGAGCCAGTCGTTGATGAACTGGAGCAGTTCGGAGAGTTCGGTGGCATCGCCGAATCGGATGCTGGCGGACCGAGCCGAACCTGTTCGACGAGCCAAATGCGCGGCGTCGCCCGCTACGTGGGCCGCGAGAAGGCGACCTCATGGCGGTGTCCTCTGGGCGTCTGATCGCCCCTCACCGTTGGGAAGGTCCTCTGTATTCGGGTCGGGATTTTGGCATCCTCGCAGCGGTGAGGTCTCGAGATCGGAGCCATGTCTGCAGGTCTGGTCCGGAATCAAGCCTCGTTCGACCTATGGTCACCGGTCGGCAGTGTGAGGCTGGTCCGTGGGAGTTATTTCTGATGTCCGAAAAATTTCGTAACAGAACGGATGTTGAACAGGTGCGTATGCTCAAACACGGAGCCAGGCTGGGTCTCACTGTGGCGGCGATTCTTGCCGGATCACTGGCCGTAACCAGTCCGGCGAATGCGGTAGCGACCCCGGCCGAGGCGTGCGGCAACAACTACCACGAAATCGACTACCATGACATCCCCGGCGCACGTATCCACCTGCTCTACAACGGCACCACCAACTGCGTGGTCACGACGAAGAACAACCCGGGAACTAAAACCATGATGTTGGCCGCCATCGCGTCCGACAACCACCCCGCTTTCATCAATGACGAGGGCGAGTATGCCTACTACGCTGGCCCGGTGAGGATCGACGCCGCAGGTGTCTGCATAATGTGGGGAGGCGCCGCCGATCCAGGGTGGAACGTCTGGTACTCACCAGCTCACGTACACTGCGGCTGATCGCCGCCAGGCATATATCCGTGGATGCCCGCAATCCCAGAGAGTGGTTGCGGGCATCCCGGCGTCCTTCCGGATGTACCCGGCCATCTCCGTGAACGTCCCAACGTGAGGATCTGTTCAGCCGCAAAGGCAACTTCGATACCGCATCGGGGATGATGACGGCGACAAACTCGTCATTATCCCGGTCGCGCCGACACCCCGGGCGACGCCGCCATCGCGGCCTACTGTTGCTGAATTAGAGCAGTTCGGTGGCATCGCCGATTCGGATGTTGTTGTCGGACATCTGGATAACGATGCACCATCAGTCATCATCCGCCTGGCGTCGTCGTATGCTGACTCGCTTCAAGGTGGCACCGGCCTGGTAGTGACGCTGCGGCATTTGCGGCCGGTGGACCCGAATCATGTTGTAACCAGGTGAGTCCAGATGAATTTCGGCGTCACGTGGAGTGCTGCGGTGAGCCGATCAGGGCTGGGGTTCGGGCGTCGGCAGCGACGCTGTGTCCTTCGGCTTGGGGGTCTGTCCCGTGATTTGCGCGGTGCGGGCCAGGCGGTAGCTTTGGGTGCCGGTCTCGATGATCTGCCCGCCGAAAGTCAATCGGTCGACAATGGCTGAACACAGACGAGGATCGGTGAAAGTTTTCGTCCAGCGAGAAGGGCAGGTTGGAGGTCAGGATCAGCGAGGCGTGTTCGTGGCGGCTGGAGACCAGTTGGAAGAACAGGTTCGCCGCGTCCTGTTCGAAGGGGATGTAGCCGACCTCGTCGACGATCAAAAGTCCGTAGCGGCGTAGCTTGGCCAGCTCAGCGGCTAATCGTCCGTGCTGGTGGGCGGTTTGCAGGCGGGTGACCCATTCGACGGCGGTGGCGAACAGGACGCGGTGGCCGTGGTGGGCCGCGGCGATGCCGAGCCCGATCGAGAGGTGGGTTTTGCCGGTGCCGGTCGTTATCCACGGTTTGATCTTGAATTCGGCGTATTTGCGCTGGTAATGACGTTCTTTCAATTGACGTGACGATGGTCAGCAAGGTCCGATCATCTTGGTGCTGGACGTCGCGGTGGGAGTGCCGCGTCGGGCGAGTTCGCGTCGGAGTTCAAGGTTTTCGCCGTGGGCTTGCTCGAGTGCGTCACGCAGGGCTTGGACCTCGGCGCGGTGTCGTTTCTTCAGCTCGGTGATCTGCAGGCTGAGTGTCTGGATGAGGGTGTTCTCCGAATCCGTTGGGGGTGCGTCGGTGCGGGCTGGTCGGGCGTTGGCTCGCAACCGTTCGATGCGGGTGCGCAGGTCGGCGTGGTTGTAGAGGAAGGCGTGGGAAACGCTCGCTTCGCGTTGGACGGCCTGGAAGGTGACGGGTTCTCCGCGTTTGAGCAGGCGGCGGATGGCTTGCTCGGCGTCGTCGATCTTCTTGCTGGACTTGGCTTTCGCGGCGGCGATCAGTGCGGCGGTGCGGTCTTCTCGCGTGGTCAGGGTCGTGTCCTTCTGGGAGCGGGTTAGAGGGTGAGTGGGACCGGGCCGGGTGCGTTCTCGCGGCAGCCGCCGCCCTGGACCGCGCGGCCGGGATCGGCAGGCAGGGCTTCCAGCAGGCGGGTCAGGGCGGATTGTTCTGCGCGGCGCTGGGTGAGCCAGACGTTGTCGTCGGGCATTGGCCGGTCGTGGCGTTGCTCGAATTCGGTTGTGGCGCGGTCGATCAGGGCGGTGGTGTCGTCGAGCTGGCGTTGCAGGGCAGCTTGGTGGGTGGCGTCGGTTGCGAAGACCGAACAGGTCAGGCAAGCGTTTCCCTTGTCGCAACTTTGGAGCGGCGGAAGCAGGCACCAGCCGTTGGGCAGAAACCGGTCGGCGCGGTCGAATAGGTGCAAGCTGTCGTGATCGTCTCGGGAGAACTGGATGCGGGTGCCGTCGGCCTTCAACTTCACCGTCGCCAGAAATGCTTGTTCGGCGTGCTGTTCGCGGGCGGCGATGTAGTGCATGGTCATCGTCGGGGTGGCGTGTCCGGCATAGCGTTGCAGCACGTGGATCGGCAATCCGAGCTCGGCAAGGCGGGTGAGGCGGGTGTGTCGGAATCGGTGAGTGTGGCTGAGCCGGACAGTGCGGCCCTGGCTGTCGGTGATCTGCAGCAGATCGTCGTATCGGCGCAAGATCCAGGCGTAGCTGCCGTAAGGGTAGGGCTTGTCGCCGTTCCGGTTGCCGCTGCGCTGCATGAACAGGAATCTCGGTTGCTGGTCGGGGAACCATTCCCGGATCCAGCGGCGCTGTTCCTCGATGACCTCCACGACCTCTTGGTCGACCAGGATGGTGTCGGGTGCGACGTCGATCTTCGATTGCGCGTAGTGGAACCGCGCGATCTGATCGCCATCTGTGCCGGTGACGGTGCTGGCCGGTGGAGCCGACAGACAGTCGAAGGCGCAGGTGCGGATTTCGCTGGCGCGGCGGCCGGTGAGGATCTGCAGCAGGATCATCCGCATGGCTTGCGGGTTGTTCAACCCGTCCGCAGTGATCTGTGTTCGGTCACCGCGGGTGATCGTCATCTGCCCGTCGCGAGGCAACCCGATAACCGGCAACGCGGCGGTGATCTGAGCCAGCGCATGGTCGTCGACGTAGTGGGCGTCGTTGAACTCCCGGGTGTGAGGAATCCGTGTGACCTGGGCGAACCAGCTGGCCGCGTGCGCGGAGCTGATCTGGTCCCAGGGCGAGGGACCGAGCATGGCGCGGGTTTCGCCGGGATTGGCGGCGATGAAGTCCATCAGCTCCGCCACTGCCCGCAGGTCGTCGTTGACCAGGCGAGGATGAACCTTCTTGCTCAGATCGCGCTGGTCACCCGGGTAACGCAGCCGGTTGCGCGGGTCCGCCGCCCAGCGCTGGAACTGTGTTGCCTGACCGGCCGCGACCGCCGGGTCGCCGAGCATCGAGGTCGGGTCATCGACGCATTCGGTGAGCCAAGTATCGAAGCGGCGCAAGCATTTCAGTCGTTCCTGACTGACGGTGCTCCAGCGCAGCGTCCCGGCCTC
>NZ_JBIAFV010000057.1:0-6532 GCF_042869435.1 Nocardia sp. NPDC006982
TACCCGATGTTGCCCACCGGCCGCTGATCAGCCACCGGAAACCAATCCGAACCCGACTACGCCGGGCCGAAGGCCCGGCGAAAGATCGAGGCTAGGCGCCAGCGACTGTCGTTGCCCCAGTCCGCTTTTCGGGCAGCGGCGGACGTTTCCGTCAGCCATGGCGGCATTGATGGCGCGCCTGCTCGGGACACAAGGTCCGGATGTCGCTCGGCGTCAGCATCATTGCGGGCCATCAGTTGATTCACGCCAAGGAAATGGGTGGCCATCCGATACCTCCAATTCGGCGAGTGCTGTGCGAATACGGGTCCGTCCAGGCCGCTCGGTCCGGGTCGTTGTCTGATCGGGCATCCCAAGACGATGTGACATGGTGGGTGGGCGGTGGCGGGGCCACAGCGGCCATGAGTGCAACTCCCGAAATCTGTGGCGAGTGGTTCTCCCGCCAGCGAGGACATCGCCGTCGGCCTGCTGCCGGGAGTTGATAGAGCATTCGGCGCGTGCGGGCCGTACCCTGTAGCCAACCGTCCGCAGCGGTCACCGGCCAGAGCATCCGCTGTGCACTAATGAGGCGTGAAAGAGGCATTGCCCCGCTGAGCTTGGGTGTTACACGGGGGCGGAAGGCGGTAAGGGATGGCGGTTGCCGGGCGCGGGGCGCGCCGTGCGTTCGCGCAGCGCCGTAAGGCGCAGGGATTCACCCAGGAGTCTTTAGCTGCCTGCCTGGAGGTAGAGCGGTCAACTGTGGTCCGCTGGGAGGCTGGCAAGAGCCAGCCTCAAGCGGGGCTGTGGCCGAAACTTGCTGCAACGCTGCAAGTTACGCCGGAGCAACTTACGGACTTACTCGCCGAAGGCTCGATTGGTGCGGTCACCCACTCGCCGCGGCAGCCACCTACGGTGACGACCAACCCGGCGGCGACACAGTCTTAGATAACTCAAGCAGTGGCTCGCACGATGGCAGTATGTTTCATTTGCGGCGGGTGCTTATGGGATGCATTCCAGATATACCGCCAGGCACGCAGATAGAGCTCACGGCTGCGGTAGCGCGTGCATGGGACTTGTTTTTTGCGGCTCGCTTCGGCGAAATGGAACGGATGCTTCCTACTGTCTTAGCAAGCGCGTATAGCGCTGCTGAGGCGACGAGGGGTGAGCCAGGGCGTCAGGTCAATATTTCGCTTGCTCAACTATTGCACGCGTCATCAAATCTTCTGGGCTACGTCGCTCAGGAAGACTTGGCCGCCTTGGCGCTCCTCCGTGCAGATGTATTAGCAGCAGAAAGCGGAGACGATCTGTCACAAGCCGCGATTAAGGGATCACGTTCATGGCTGTTGGCGAAAAAAGGCTTGTATGACGATGCAGCCGCGTATGCCGATCAAGCAGCTACCGACATTGAACCACGTTTGTCTACAGCCACCCCGCGCCATATCTCCATTTGGGGAGAACTTCTGTGCTACGCCGCATTCGCGGCGTCTCGAACGGGGGACTACCGGGAGGCACGGCGATATTTGCGGTTATGCGAATCGGCCGGGACGCAGCTAGAAGACGACTACGTCGGCAGACCTGAGGCGTCGAATGTGTTCGGTCGCACCTCGGCCGCGAGTTTCGGTGTTATCAACGAGACTGGGGCGAATCGGCCGCGTGAAGCTCTGAAACTTGCCGCTGTTGTCAGTGGCAGTGGTACCGGAATTCCGCCCACGCTGCGCAGCCGCAGGCTCATCAACGTTGCACAAGCCCGGATTCACAATCGAGACTATGCGGGAGCCGTGGATACGCTTCGTCATGCGTGCTCTATGGCACCAGAATTCGTTGGTCACATACCCCTGGCCCACACGCTGACCAATGAGCTACTGACCCGTCGAGGTACGCAACGGCTGGATGGGCTTGTCGGCGTCGCCAAACACCTCGGCGTATCCGTCCAACCCGTAGGAATCCGACATTGAATGTTAACCCTGCTGCGTTTACTATCTTGTGCTTCGGTGACTCCAACACCTTCGGCCAACGCTCCGAAGGGCACGCCCGATGGCCAGCCGACGTGCGCTGGACCGGTCGACTACAGCAACTTCTGGGTACCGGATACGCCATTATTGAGGAAGGTCTCGGCGGTCGTACCACCGACTTGGACGACCCCGATCGTGATGACCGCAATGGCCGAACCTACTTTCAACCGTGCCTGCGCAGCCACTCGCCACTGGACATGGTGGTCATCATGCTCGGGAACAACGATCTCAAAACCAAGTTCGGTCGAGAAACAGACGCCGTCGCTACCGCGCTCGAGGGTTATATCGACAACATCGAGCGCACTGCTTGGACCCGCAACGGTGGAGTGCCTGCGGTATTGCTGGTGAGTCCGATCCATCTCGATGCCGACCAGCCCGCGTTTGCCGAGCGCAGTTCCGAGTACGATGCCGACTCCGTGCGTAAATCACGCGAACTCGGCGCGGCGATACGCCGCGTCGCTGACAAGCGCAAGGCTTTGTTCGTGGACGCGGCTACCGTCGCGTGTCCGGGAAATGACGGTACGCACCTGAGCCGTGACTCACACGAGCCTCTTTCAAAGCTGATCGCGCAAGAAATCAGGCCAAATATTTAGCCCTCGGCTCCGACTGCCTCACTGCACCCGCCTGCTGGATTCTCGATTGAGAAGACCTCGGCCTGACACCGCAAGGTCTCGACGCGGCGACACTCTGAACGAACTCATTGATGGTTTCCGTCTTAGCCGACAAAGTCTTCCAGGAAAGACGAGCTACTTGGAGACGAGGCCGGACAAGCTTATGGCACTTTTCTGCTGCTTCAAGGACCTCAACACCTGCTGAGCGATCTTCCCGGGCGATCACGAACCGTCGATACCCTGGCCGACCGACTTCCTGTCGTCATTGTCATCGGTTGGCCTCGACGACTCCGATTCGCGGTCTGCCCCTCGCTGCGAGCTCCCCCATCTCGTCGCGCCCACGGGTGCATCAACTTCTGCGCGTGGCATCCACTACACACCCGTCCACGGCTCGCACCCGCTCGTCTGCTGGCGAAATACTCAGCGGTGACGACGAGGCTTTCGGGAATTGCGAGTTGCTGCGTGCGCCGCCGGTGGAGGCGAAGACGACGTGGTCGCGCAGGATCCACACGTCCGAACGCTCTTCCATCTGTCCGGATGCGTCGAGGGTCGTCGCACCGAAGAACGTGAGACGACCGTCAATGATCACCGTGGCATTGGTGAACCGGTAGCCATCCATGGTCAGGCCCGCTTGCACCTGCGCGACGACATTCTCCGACGCCGGGGCGCATCGCGGATCCGACAGAGACATCGGCGCAGCGGCCGGTGTGGTTGCCGGCGCGGTAGGGGCTGAACTGCGCGTTGTACTCGCCGCAGTCGATTCCGACTCTTCCGCACCCAGACCGAGCGCCTTCGAGATGAGCACGACGACGACTATCAGTGCGAACACACTGACAACACTGGTGATCAGAGAGTGCACCACAGCATTGGCTTGCCCGTGTATGCCAAGGCGTTCGTCTGGTTCGATGGGCATGGGAATACCTTTGTGCGATTGACGAATTGAACCGACCCGGTGAGTCCGGAGATCCAGGCCACGGAGCCATACACGGCAACGGTACACATGCGACCACAGAACGGTCCATCGCGGAGAACCGCTTTAAGCAGCCGGATGGCGTGATCCGGATGGTCCTGCGCCCCGGTGCCCGGGTGTCGAATTCACTCGATCTGTATGCAGCGCAGCAGGCAGAACTCGCTCGCTTGGATAAAGAAATAGCAGATCTGTCAGCGATGCCGTGGTCCCAACAGATCGCGGCCAGGCTCGAGTACCTGGAAGCACGCAAGTGCGTGCTGGAGGACCTTGGACGATTTACGGCCGCCCTTGGCCTCCATGGCTATCGCCATAGCGGCGAACATCGGCTCCGTGGCGACATCGATGACGTATGGGTCATCCTCAATCGCACGGCAGTGGCCGTTGAGGGACCTGCCAGGCAGTTGAAGTTCGAGCGACGACGGGGCGTCAACCCCCATCAAACGCAGGCCGACGCCACTGACGCCGAAATTCGCGACGGGGTCGTATCGGACGCGTTGCGAGACTACCTGGCAGGCGGGCCCCAAATCAGCAGTACCGCACGCGAACCGGCGGACAACCCCGATGCCTACCACACCGTGGTGGGACGCCGCGCGCCACTGGACGACCCCCCAAACACGCCTCCGACAACTCAAGCCGCCGAAGCTGCACCCACCGCCAAAAAAACCACCCAGGCGGCCGAACCAGTCAACCTCGATACCGATCGCGGCGACCCCCAGCCCGCGTTGATCGACAGCGAGATCGCACCGACGACCGATTCGCTGCGGGCCCCGGAGCAGTTCGACCAGGGCTGGTCGCCCGAGGAAACGGATCCTGTGCTGCCGCCGGAGTGGGCCGAGGGTTGGGTCGCTGTGGGCGGTGCGCGTCAGCGGGCGGAAGCTGTGTTGCGTGGCCTGGTTGCGGATGCGAATCGGCGTGGGGCAAGTATTGACTGGGATCGCCTGGTGATCGACATCATCCTGGCGCGCGGCAGCCTTGTCGCACCTCGTGGCTATACCGGAGTTGGTAGCGAGGGCGCTGACCTGCTTCTCGGTGAGATTCAGGCCGCTGGCCAGCGGTACTACTGGACGTGGCTATTGCATCGTCGGGTCGAGGAATACCGTTTGGTCGCACAGGATCCCGCCGCAGACACCCATCCGCGTTTCATCAGGCTGACGGCGGTCGCTCGGGACGCCGCCGAATGGGCGATCGCCGACGCCAATGCGCCCGACGGCGCAAAGGCGCGGCAATTACGTGATCAATTCGAACGTGACGAGGTCGAACTGGCGTCGCTCGACCCGTGGCGGCCCCTACCGCCGGGCAACGTCGATGGCCTGGACGGCCTCGGCGAGGGTTTGATCTGGCCGAGCTTCAATCCGTGGGATCGTGCTCCCGGCATCAACGACGTAGACCCAGCTGACAATGACAGCGATCCCGCAATGTGGGGTAGGCGGGACCGCAGCGAGCGGCAATCGGACGACGCGCCAAACCGCGGTTTCCGGATCGAATCTCTGGAAGGCGGACATTCGAGTGAGCCCCAGCCGTTTGAGGTGATGTTCCCGCACGGCGTCGATCACAAGGCCAAAGACTTTGTCCGACAGTATCTCGACGGCAGCACGCCTATTGAAGTGGTGCCAAGCGCCTACGCCGAACAGCGGAATGGCAAGACGGGTTTTGTGGTGGTTTTTCCAGTTGCTGCTTCGAAATTTGACGAGGCGGTCGCGGCTGAACATGTGCCTGCCGATATCTTCGCTACCGGAGATACGATCAACCACACTCACATCGGCGCCGATATTCTCGATAGCTTGGTCGAACCGGATGTGAAACGTGCTGCTATCGAGGCTTCTTACCGCGCGCAAGCGCACCATGTCGACCACTTTTATGTCAATGATCTCGAAGAGCTGACTCACAACGACGGACGTGACGGTGGCGGTGACGTGGAGGTTGTCAGCGAGGCTTATGATTTCAGCGACGGTATCAGCACCATACGGCTTCTCAATTTCTCCTCGAATCGACTCGGTATAGAGCGAATTCGACAAACTGCGAACGTCATTCGATATATGACCGAACGAAGCGGCGGGGAGCTCACCGGTCTTCTGGACACGATTATGATCGTGCCGGAGGAGTCCGCATTGATGCAACGACAGACGACCTTGCCGAACGGCACTACGGCGATGATTCCGAGAAACGGTTTTCGAGGTTGGCGCACGCTGGTGTTGTCCGATCGGATCTTGAAGCCGAACGATCAGCGCATACCAGCCCCACCGCAGTCTGCGGAGTTCTTTGACAAATTCCTCGAGCCCGGTGAGCCCGCAAGCGGTCCCCACCGCCCTCGCAATAAGGTGTCCGTAGAGGAATGGGAAGTTACTCTCGCCCATGAGACCACCCATCTTCTCTTGCCGGAGAACACGCCTGGGCAACGGCTGCCCGGCCCAGCGCCGACGTTGCTCGGCCGGGAAAACAAGGGCGAGCATTTAGCCGAACTCGGTGCCGCAGAATTCGTGGGCGGGGAGCATGCGCTGTCGATACCCGACGACCAATATCGAGTGTTGCATGAGATGTGGGGTCTGCGCACTAAAAAGGCGCCAGTGCTGGGCCCATACTTTATTGTATGCCGACAACTGGATCTGACGAATGGTCCGTTGCCTCGGCGGCCGAGGATTCCGAATCGTCCATTGATAGTTGAGATTACCTATCGGCTTGTCGACGATCGGCAGAGCGAAAGCATCCCGGTCGAGTCGGACCACAGCATGCGAGACCAAGACCGTCCTATCTTCTGAAGTGGTTGGCGTGAGTTCCTCATAGGGTTCAGCTGACTGTCGCCCTGCCAGGGTGATGGGTTCTGGCGCACAAACCGTGATCATTTCGCTGGGGTCTGCTGGTCGACGGTGCGATTCCCCTCATATCGTGGAGGCCGGACCATAAAGGAAAGGCCAGATGGCGGAGAAGAGACGCAAGTTCGATGCGGAGTTCCGTGAAGGAGCGAT
>NZ_JBIAFV010000058.1:0-6357 GCF_042869435.1 Nocardia sp. NPDC006982
GCCCTGCTCGGGTCCATCTTCCCCGCGCTGGAGGCCGCGTTCGACTACTCGAACCGGACCCCACTGATACTCGTCGCCGGACTGTGCACCCCCGCAGAGATCCGTGCCGCCGGAATCGACGGTGTCGCAACATATCTCACCGACAACGGGGCCTGGAAACCGGGTATCGGCAAGACTGCCGCCGCCGCGGTCGACGCCGCCGAGCGCCAGAGCCTGGCCCTGCCCGGCGAGGCCGACACCGCGATGCTGGTCAAACGCATCGCGGCCAAGCTGCTCGACCTCGACCGCGAGATCAAGGACACCGACAAGCTCATCACCAGCCGGTTCCGGGAACACCCGTGGGCGGGGATCATCGAGTCCCTGCCCGGCATGGGACCGGGACTGGGCGCGGAATTCCTCGTCGGCACCGGCGGTGACCTGGCCAACTTCGCCAGCGCGGGCCGCCTGGCCTCCTACGCGGGCCTGGTTCCGGTTCCCCGGGACTCCGGCCAGGTCAGCGGCAACCTGCACCGGCCCAAACGCTACAACCGGCGCATGCGGCGGGTGTTCTACATGGCCGCCCTGTCCAGCCTGAAAGTCACCGACGGCCCCTCGCGGCGGTTCTACGACAAGAAACGCGATGAACGACTCATCCACACCCAAGCCCTCCTAGCCCTGGCCCGGCGCCTGGTCGACGTGCTGTGGGCACTGCTGCGAGACGGACGTGAATTCACCCTCGACACGCCGATCTCGGTCGCTACTGCGGCTTGACACGTTCACTGAGAGTCCTTCAGATGGCCGATGCCGCAGTGGCAGCAGCGGTTCCAGCCGCGCCCACTGAGCGTGGATCGGATCTGCTCACCTCGTCACCCGACACTCTGGTCGCAAGGTCTACGGTATTCAGGTTCTTCTTCGACAGCTGAACCATCTACCGGAGACCTCGCTTCATCCCCTCGCCGACACCCACGCAAACAACATCATTCGAATCACAAGTTGTGGCGCCGCGCAGCCGCGCCCACAACTCCAACCGCATTGAGACGAGGGCTAGGAACATGGCCATCGTGCGATGTGCTACCCGCCGTTCCGTCGGCGCAATGTAGGCTGGGCCGTTCCGGTGGCGCCGGTACTGGTTGTCGAATCACCGGCGGGTTGCCGCGACCCCGTCGGAGCGGGGTCGCTTTTCCTGCCCAGGGGCCGACCCTGGCGACCGTGCACTTGAACGGCTGGGCATCAGTTGATGTGTCAGCGGTCCAGAAACTCTTGAATGGCATCCGCGAGTATCATCCCGCCCCGGCTGTTGAAGTGCACTCCGTCGACATGGAAACGCCATCCGTTCGCCTTGGCGATTTCGTCGCCGCTGCGGTGCATTACGAAGTGTTTGAACGTGTCCCAATAGAGCGAGCGGATGCGGAGAGCGGTGAACGCTCGACCGGGGTCGGCGACGATGGCGTCGTGCAGCCGTTCGTAGAACGGGATGTAGTCGAGACCCTCATCCGCCGCTACCGTGGCGATAATCTGCTGGTACTGCCGATACAGTTCGTTGAGCCGTTGCTGCACCGGCTGATCAGAGGCGGGGTCCTCGCCGACCTGTCCCAACGACACCAGCGCGAGCGAGGCCGACGTCTCGGCTCTCAGCTTGCGCACCAGTTCCCGCAGATGTTGGTCGTAGGACTGCGGCGTGGCCGCATCGGACGTACGCTTCCAGCTGCCAAGCATCCGTGCAAGGACGGGGAACACTGACGTCAGGATGTCGTTTCCGCCGATGATCACGATGATGCGATCCGGGGCGGCATCGGCGATCTTTGGGATGCGCTTGAGCGTGTCTACCGCCCGATCGCCGCCCACCCCGAAATTGTGGAATCGGAACCTGGCATTGCGCGGTCGCCTGCGGAGTTCGCCGACGACATCGAATACTTGGCCACGTCCAGCCGCCGTGCTGGAGCCGACGACTGCCACCGTGGCTCTCATCGCTTCTGCTTGCATAACAGGAGACTATCCTCTATTTGACAGAAAGTAGCAAATGATAGCTACTATCAAATTAGTGGCCTGTGGGTGCCCGTTCGACGGATGTGAATCAGTTCGTCTGCCGCATCGATGACGTTGCAGAGCACTTCGACCTGCATGTGAAATGTGCGATGCGCCCGGCATATTGCTTGGGGATCCCCGTTTACCACTATCGCGGTCTCACGGCGCATCGCTCCGGAGGCAGAGCTCTTTGAGAGCTTGGGATGCGGGCTAGCGGGCTAGCCTCGATTTTGCGTACCGAGGGTTCTGATTTTGTTCGGGTTGGTGGGGCGCTGATTTCACTGGTTTGGCACGCGGGGCTGCGGGTGGCGCTCCGGTAGCGGGTCGCGCGGGCCCGTTAGTCTTTCGGGATTGAGTGGGCGTTGGTGGTCGGGTGTCAGGTGAATGCTGCGCGGAGGCGGTGCCATGCCGTGCCGATGGTGGTGGCCCACCGCCAGACGGAGTCGATGCAGAGGCGATCCGTCGCGGCTGCGGGTGACGCGGGCGGCGACGTGCAAGATGCGATAGCAGAAGGTGTCGATCTCGCAAGTCGCAAGATCGAGGTGATCTGCGAAGCCGATTAGTTTGCTCTAGGCGACGAATCGGTTGCAGCGAGGATGATTTCGAGCCGGACGGCGCCGGCGTCGAATGCGTGCAGGGGCAGATTGGGCAGCCTGGTCGCTCTGGCTCGGCGGATGCAGTCCTCGACGTGTACGTGTTGGCGGTGGCCTAGTTCCAGGCCGACAAGTTGCCCGTCGACTACGCCGGATGGTGTCCGGTGATGAACGCGGTGATCCGTAACCCGTCGGAGTCGGTGAACCATAACTGGGCGCCGGATGTGGCGTTCCCAGCGCAGAATCAACCGGGTTCGGGCAGGCGAGGTGTTCAAATCGACCAGGTCGGTGGCCTCGGCGATCCACGGGCTTTCACGGATGCTGCTAACGCACCGTCGGCCAATACCGCACCCGGCGGATAGATGGACCGTCCTCGACAGGTGTCGGCCAGCACGGCGGTGACCGGCGCCGACAGCGTGGTCAGGATCCGCCAGTTCCCGCAACCGTGCCCGTCCTGCCTGTGTCACGACACCCTGACCATCCGCCGACACTCGCACCCGTCAACGTTGCGATATTCTTCACCTGCAAAGTGCCTTCCAGCGTTTCTTATGGAACCGTAGAAAGTCCCGTTACGCCTTGCAGGACAGGCACTTCGCATTTCCACACAGCCCTACCAGAGGACTTTCGCAAAATCTCTAGGCTCATCTGCGCTGCGACCGGGGCAGAACCGGTCTGTGCGGGGCGCACGAGTCAGACCGGGCCGTCGCCGAGTGCGCGTTCACCACCCGGCCGAGCGAGATCGTCGCGGTCGAGGACGCGTGGCTTCGTGGACTCTGCAGCTTCCAATCCGGATGCGATCCAGCATGATGGGTCGGCATCGGTTGTGTGCATGGTATCTCGTCGTAGGCTGTCGATTTGTACAGGCGTTGGTGCCGCACCTGTTGTTAGGCCAGGTCGAGCAGGAGTCCTGACCGCACACCAGTGGCGGCATGTCTCACGCAAACACGCAATGTCTGTGTCACGTGGTCGTGCCGGCATGTGCGGCGATGATCCGCCAACCATGGATATTGTCGTGCAGCCAGGTGCGGGTGTAGCGCATCCTGGCCGAAAACGGTGTCCCGTGCATGGTTCCTTCGACAACGCCAAGGAACCAGGTGACCCCGGTGTGTCCGTCGACGAGCACGGTCAAGTCCTCCTCGAGGAGCTTCGTCATCACCTGCGCCCTGGTGCGGTGGAGCTCGATGTCGTCGGCCTTGGTGTAAACGTCACCACCGAAGGTGAAAATCAGGCGGTCGTCCAACAGCTGATCCAGCACATCGACATCTCCGGCGAGCTGCGCGGCCTGTAACCGACGCTCAGCGTCCTGCAAATTCTCCATGCGTCCCATCCTGTCAGTCAGAGCAGCACACCATTCACGAGTTCGCGATCAGCTGAAGTCATTCCGCCTAGGTCATGTCTCCCAATGACTTGAGTCATTCGACGATGAGGGCCGGAACGAATCCGGCTCGGTAGGTGATCGCGAGCTTGTCATAGCGGGTGGCCACCGCGCGCCAGTGCTTGGCTCTGTTGAAGGCACGTTCGACGACGTTGCGCCGTTTGTAGGTCTCGGTGTCGAAGCTCGGTGCCCGGCCACCGGCGCGGCCCTTGCGTTTGCGATTGGCGACCTGATCACGGCGTTCAGGAATCACGGTCTGGATGCGTTTGCGGCGCAACAGAGTTCGATTCGACGCTGCGGAATAGGCGCGGTCGGCGATCACCACATCGGGATTGCGTCGGGGTGGGCCGCCGTCGAGGCGGGGCACCGCGACCGCGTCGAGCAGCGGCGGCAGCAACGGTGAGTCGTGGGACTGCCCGGGTGTGAGCAGCACGGCCAGGCCGTGACCGTGTCCATCGGCGGCCAGATGAACTTTGGTCGTCAGCCCGCCGCGGGACCGCCCGATCGCGTGATCGGTGGGTTCATAGCCCTGTCACCGAGTCGTCGGGCGCGCCGGCGCCGTGCTGGTGCACTCGCACGATTGTCGAATCGACCGACACCACCCAGTCCAGGTTGCCGGTGGAATCGGCCAAGGCGACCAAGGCGGTGAGCACCCGGTCCCAGGTGCCGTCGGCGGCATAGCGGCGGTGCCGCTTCCACACCGTCTGCCATGGTCCGAAGACTTCCGGCAGGTCCCGCCACGGCAGGCTGGTCCGCAGCCGATACAGCATCCCCTCCACCACCAGGCGATTGTTGGTGAAGTTACGACCCACGTGCCCTTCGGATTTCGGTAGCAGCAGCTCGAGCAGCTCCCACTACTTGTCCGTCAGAACCTGATACCGATCACCTGCCAGCGTCGCCACGGCGACCATGATGCACGATCAACCCTGCCGAGCAGGGCTGATCGACCAACGCCATTGAGAGACACAACCTAGTCGCTTCCCACAGAGTAACCGCCACCAGTGCGCCAGGTGCGTCGGGAACGAAGACCCAGAACCAGCTACATCTATGCCGAAGTCGGCAAGCCCAGTCACTTCGCAGTAGCCGACATCATCGGGTATCCCGGCCATCACCGGATACTGCCTTTGGCAGCGGAGGCTTCACCACGCACCAGGCGGGCAGACCGCGCTGCGCAGAAGTTCAACGTGCGCCTGGCCGCGCTGCGCTTGGCGTGCGAATACCGGACAAAGCAGGGGCTAGCTGTTCGCAGATCCGTTTTCCCGGTTGGTATCTGGCTGGTTCCGCCGGAACCCTCCCGTACGCTGCCCGTGAGGAAATGACCGCGCGCTTCTATCCACCAATGCGCTCCTGCGCTGCGACAGATGTTGTACGAGACCGCCGGATACGCCGAGGAACTACTGCTGCTCGATGTCCCGGCCTGGACACGGCGAACCGGTGCGCCATCGTGATCTGCAATGTCGGCGCGATCGACATCATGACTCAGAGATGTTCCGCCCGGCTGCTGCCGCGCCTGCTGGCTGGGCGTCGGCCTGGTCTGCCTCACCGACTGGGAGGCGAAACGCAGTGCGGCCAAAGCGGATATCGGCACCGAATGCAGGCCTGCCCCGCTGTCGTCCCGACGGGCGGGGAGATGTTCGAAGACCAAACCAAAGGCTTTGTGTGTGGCCCATTCATGCTGGATCAGTTGCGGCATTTGAAGCCTACTTATGCTGGCGAGGACGTGGGTCGACAAGCCCGGGTGCTGATGCGTTCCGGTGCGAGCCATTGATGATTCAACCGATAGGGGCGCAGAAGATGGTCTGGTGAGCATCCGGCGCGGGTGGTCGGTGCACCGGTGGTAAGGCTGTTGGGGGTCTTGAAGGAGTTCGAGTGCCATGTCGATGAGCTCGGCGCTGTCAGACAGCCTGGCACCGGAAGTAGCCCGTTGTTTGTGGTGCTGAGCATGAATCGGGTTGGTTTGTGTTCGTGGGTTTGTCGCTTGGCAGTTCGGTCGGGAGCTCGAACTGGCCGAACAGTTGCGGTTCGATGTGTATGTCGATCGCGGCGATTCGGTCGTGTCTGATGGTGATGACTTGGAGGGCGAAAGCCCGCATCGCACCGTGTTGCGCCTCGGCGTGGTAGATCGCGAAGGCCTGTGAGCCGTTGGCCTTAACGGGTATGGCATTGGCGTTGCGGCACGGGTTGGGTTCGCGCTGGAACCAGCGTTCGATCTGAGTTCGGCCTTGCAGCCAGAGTTCGTACGGCGGCATGAACAAGATCACATCATCGTGGAGCAGCTTGGTGAGGGCCGGTGAGCGGTCCCCGATGACGAGACCACCCGGAATTGAGTCCAGGTGATTTCGTTCCGTGTTCAGTTGGTCCCGCAGGCCACCGGGTGGTGGGTGC
>NZ_JBIAFV010000059.1:0-5671 GCF_042869435.1 Nocardia sp. NPDC006982
CGTCCTGCCATGTCGATCAGTGTCCCTTCTCGGCCCTCATCAGGCCAAACGGGACTCTAATACCAGATGGTCTCATTCATTGGGAGCAGCCCACCATCATGACGCCGAACTCGCTTGTGCCGCACAGAAAATGGCCGCTGCCACGCGAGGCGGGTTCGATGCGATCGGCGGGGTGATCTTCCACTCCGACCGCGGCAATACACCGCCGCAGCCACGAACGCCTTGTGCCGGCACCTGGGTGTAGTGCAGTCGATGGGCCGGGTCGCCTCGGCCCTGGACAACTCCCCGGCCGATCGTTCAACTCCACCCTGAAAGTCGAGTTCGTTCACCGGCACCGGTTCCGCACCCGCTCCGCGGCTCCCGGTTCATCCAATGGGAAGCTGCGATCAACGCTGTGTCGTGCTTCCGCTTGCCGGGCCGCGCGTTGGGAGGTCTTGCGCAGGGAGTAACCGAGCAGTGTCTCGGAAGCCGGGTCGCGCTGTTGTCTCATGATGATACGTCATGCAGTTTGAAAGATCCGCCAACATGCCGAAATAGCAGCTTTTGCGATGTGGCATGTTTATGTAGGGATGCATCATTCGCTCATGAGCAATGGCATGGCGGCCTGTAAGGGTGCACGGCGGGCCGATGATCGGGAGGACGATGGGTTCTATCGCCTCGTCGAGCGTTATCTGGAAGCAGAACAGGAGCCGCCCACCCCAGGAGTCAAGACCTTCATCGCAGCGCTTTTGCCTGGCTGGCCCAAATCGTATGACAGCTGTGACAGACCCTGCGCCACTCGCGGGACCGGAGACGCGAGCGGCAGCGTGTGTTGTATCGACGTCGTGTACGAGCGCAGTATCGAGGTGTCCGCTTCTGTTGCGAACATAACGACGCAGCACGGGCTGGTCTGTTTCGATCTGCAACAGGGCCGACTTAGGTCATGAAATCATTGTTACCCCTCGAACCTTCGAACCGAGGACGTCAAGCTCGGAATTCGATTGCGAATTTACTGTTCATAGAAACCGGAGTACTCATCCGGTCGGCTACCGGAAAAACACGGTCTGCGCATGGTCGGCTGCACCCTCGGGTGAACATGGTGCAGCCAATGCTTAAACATGTGTATCGGAAATTGCTGCTCCAGGAATCGGTGCGGCTCGGTGTTCTCGTACGCATGTGCGTGCGCTGGTGGAACGCCTCGCCTATGCGGCGCAGGCTCGCGTGGACTCTGGCAACGTTCTGCTTGCTCGCTATCATCCCCGGCGCGGTAGGCGCAGTAGCGCGAGCCCAAACCGGCTCGACCACCACCGAGTCCTCGCTGGATGCCCTGAGCTGGATGAACATCCGTGACACGGAGGGTGTTCCGCTAACCGATTATACGTTTGCTACCGACCACGGTGGCATTCTACATCCGGTGACGAGCACCCTATCAGTGATATTGGGTCTCGAATTCATCGGCTATCTCGTTATCGTGACCTCCGCGGTGTGGATGATCGGTTATTCGGTGAGTTTCCAGTGGCTGGACCCGATCGGCCAGGCGCTGACTGCGGTTGCCCACCGTCTGACTGGTCAGATCGCGACTCCTATTGTCTTGATCACTGCGGCGTCCATCGGTGCGCTCTTCGTTGCGTGGTTTACGGTGCGCGGCTACTACGCCAAGGCGGCCTTGCAGGTGATGACCATGCTGCTGGTGGCAGTGCTCGGCCCCATCACACTGGCCGACCCGCTAGCGGATGTATTGTCTTCGCACGGCTTGCTTGCGCGGGGCCGTGACGTGGGTATCTCGGTCGCTGCTGGGCTTTTTGGAGAATCGACATCCCAGCCAGATCAACTCGTGATCGGGCTGCAGGGCGAACTGGCGGACAACTTCGCTCGGAAGCCGTTGCAGGTATGGAACTTCGGTCACGTCATCGACCAGTCGCCGCGCTGCCGAGCGGCGTGGACAACTGGCATCGAGTCGGGCCATGAGGGCCAAGTCTTGGACGGCGTTCGACAGTGTGGCGATTCCACGGCCTACGCCAAAGCTCGCAACCCGAGCCTGGGACAGGTGGGATCTGGCCTGATGCTACTTGTTTGCGCAGCCATTCTGCTGTGTTTCGGGCAGTATCTGGGGCTGAAGATCATCTGGGCTGCGTTGGACTCAATTTACTACTCTTTCAGAGCTATTTTCGGGTTCGCCGCAGGCGGATTCATTTACGGTCCGACACAGACTGCACTACTCCGCGATATTACCGACGCATTCATCGCGGCGGCCCGGATGACAGTCTTCATCATTTTCCTCAGCATTTACGAACTGTTCCTTGGCGCTCTCTTCGAGCAAGCTCACGGTCACGTCATGACTGTGCTCGTGCTCGGCGCCAACGCGGAGTTTATCGGCATCGTACAGTTGCGAAAGCTCAATGCCAGTTTGACACGGGGCTCGAATTGGGTCACCAACCGGTTCGCTCTTGCTATACAAAATGATGGACACAGCTCGGGTGCGGGTGGCGGCGCTGCGCTGGGAATGGGTTATACGAACATTCAGTCACGATCAGGCATCAAACTGCTCGCTGCAGTTTCGGCCTTGAATGCGGTCAATGCTTCCCCGATTATCGGTTGGTTGGCCGGCGGCACCAAGAATCCGTTGGACCCGTTGGCTCGGGGACGGCGACGTGTCGATCGAACAAATATCGAAGTTGCTCCGATGCAACGCGATTTTCAGGTCTGGCAGAGTATGGCCCGGGAAAACTGGCGGGAGAAAGCCCGGGCCCGCGCAGAAAAGGCGGGGGGAATCCACACTGAGCTGGGGCTCCAGAATGCGCTCGATGGACTCGGTGACAGCCGGGTTCCTGATACGTATGTGGCTAGCACACTGCTGAGCTTTGGTGCAACCAACGCTGCCGTCATCAATGGTCAAAGGGCGATGGCTGTCCAGAATGCCAGCATGTCGCGCAACCCTTACGGGTTTGCGCCGCTGCAGAAGGCCCTGGCCGCTGCGCGGGCGGTCGAGAATCATGTTGGTGATCCGGCGCATGGAGCGTTCGCTGCACAGGCGCTCGTTTCGGCAAACAACTTTCTCAGGCATACGAACGCGCCGATAGCTGGCTCGACGGATGTCGACTCTGCCTTTGTGGCAAGGGTGCTTGCATTGTCGGATTCCGAGATCGATCTGCGTACACATATTTTGCCGGACGAGTGGAACAGTGCCAGCCGGGATACTCGGTGGGCCATCGGTCACAGGCTGGCATCAGACCACCAGGCCGCAGCAGCGGCATATTGGAAGGCTCTCAAAGACCCCAGTCGCGCACTGCCCTTGGAGCGCTATCGCCTCGACCTGATGAATTCGGCCAGACGAATCTCCAACCTCGATCACCTCGAACCCGACGCCGGTCTCGACCCATGGGATCCCTAATTCCGGGCTCCACCGCGGCGGAGGTATCGCCCGACGCTCCGCTCCATGAGCAGGTGCACTGCCCTGCCACAGAGCGGAGCGGCCGGTGTGGTCGAGCGCGCCGCGTCCCTCGATATACAACCCCTGGTAGATGGCCTCGTGGCTGATCCGCATCGACTCGTCGTCGGGGAAGTCGATCCGCAACCGCCGCGAGATCTGCTCCGGGCTCCACGCTTGCACCCATTGCCGGTCCGAGCGGTGTGGCTTGTTCCGGCCGGTCCACGTTCCTGTCACCGGGCCAGCGGCAACCTTGCCGTTCGCGTCGGCGATCCGCCCCGACAGGCCTTGCTGGACATAGTCCCGAAGCTGCTGGTTCTCAACGAGTTTCGCAGTCTTCGGGCGTCTGGCGAACAGCTCGGCTTTCCACTGGGCCACCGATGCGCGGTAGTCCAGCTTGCCGCCCCGCGTCGCGGCGTTTCGCCGCAGCTCCCGCGAGATCGTCGATGGACTGCGACCCAACGCCCGCGCGATCTGCCGAACTCCCTTGCCCTGCACCCTGAGCAGCGCGATCTCCTCACGCTCGGCGAACGAAAGGTAGCGGCCGCCGGGCCGGTTCCAGGAATACGGTGACATCCCGCCAGCATCACGGAACCACCGACTGCCCATGACCGGCGACACCCCCACTGCGACACCAGCTTCCGTCGGCAACAGGGGACACCGAGAGTGCGAACCCCGCCACCAGGTTTCGGGATATCCACCGCCCGCACGGGTGGCGGGAAATAGCTTCCCGACGACAGCCGATTCCAGAGTTTATACAGGTTGTCCTTCTCGTCCTGCTCGAACTCCGCTAACGACTGCCCATCCACACCAGCCGCACCTTTGTTGGCTTTGACCTTCTGATATGCCTCCCACACCAGAGTTTTCGGAATATCGAACGGTTTGCCCGCCGATCTCGTTCCGGTCATCGGATTCCTCCCATTTCTGGTTGATCGTCGATCGAAACCCGACAGCACGCCCCCTTCGCTCCATCCCCATTACAAGGACTTCATCACTACTACGAGGCGTTCCGCCCTCCTGACACACAACCGGGCTGCTCACCCTTCTCGCGACCACCGTCAACCCGGAATTTTTCAAGCTGAATGAGACCAGTGGGTGTGTTATGCCGCTTGCGTATTGGTCTCCTGGGTGGCGGGTCGGTTGATCCAGACGCTGTCGGGTAGGTCGAGGATCTTCGGTGCAGTGGTGGTGGCGAAGCGGTGTGGGTGCCTGGCGCGGGCGGCATCGAGTACGCCGCGGCGGTCGGCGGCTTTGCCCGCTGCGAGGCCGTAGTGGACGTCGGCGGCAGTGTGTAAGCCGAGGCCGGTGTGGCGGTGTTCGTGGTTGTACCACCCGGCGAAACAATCCATGAATTGTTTTGCCTCGGAGAGGGATCCGAAGCGCTCAGGGAACTCCGGCCCGTATTTCAAGGTCTTGAACAGCGCTTCGGAGTACGGGTTGTCATTGGACACCCGCGGCCGCGAATGTGATCGGGTGACCTCGAGATCGGCGAGTAGCGCGGCGACGGATTTCGAAGTCATCGAGGTGCCCCGGTCAGCGTGCACCACTTGTGGGATGCCGTGGACACCGAAGATCTCGAGCATCAATTCCGTTGCCAGCACACCGGATTCGTGGGTGTGGACATGAACCCCGACGAGATAGCGGGAGTAGATGTCGATCATCACGTAGGCGTCGAAGTACTGGCCCTTGACCGGGCCGGGCAGTTTGGTGATGTCCCAGGAATACACCTGCCGGGGCGCGGTCGCGACCAGTTCCGGACACACTTTCGCCGGATGGCGCGCCAACCGGCGTCGTTCGCTGACCTGCCTGTTCTCGCGCAGCACCCGATACATCGTGGACACCGAACACAGGTAAGTGCCCTCGTCGAGCAACTGGGCATAGATCTGCAACGGCGCCAAGTCGACGAACCGGGAACTGTTGAGCACCTCCAGGATTCGGCGTCGCTCCAGCACGGTGAGCTTGTTGGGTGGCTCCGCCGCCAGTGCCGGCTCAACCACCGGTGCCGGTGCTGTCGCGGCCTGGTCTCGGCGGATCGCGGTCGAACGCACCAGCCCGGTCAACGACGCTGCCCGCCGGGTCGAGACCCGCGCGGTGGTCAACGCCTTATAGGCGACGGTCAACGCTTCTTGCGCTTGTCGTCGGAATCCGCTCTCTCGGAAAGAGTTTCCAAGCTTGAGATTTAACCCTTCTTCTTGTCTCCCATCTTCGCCACCTTGTCTGTTTTGCGAATTTCTGACCCGAGGAGGTGGCGTGGGGCTGGTGTGT
>NZ_JBIAFV010000060.1:0-5480 GCF_042869435.1 Nocardia sp. NPDC006982
TTCAACCTTAGACAAGTCGAATCATTGCAGTTCAGAGCACCTTTCGCCATTCCCGGGCCATCAGCAGCTCAACCAGCATGATTGGCCGAGGCTAGAACTCGAAGGCGCGGTCGCCGGAAACTTCTTGGGCACGCCGAAGCCGAATGGTTCGTCCGCAGTGGCCACCCTCACCATCAACAACGACGCGGGCCGCGACTACGCACGCGGAGTCAAACAGCGTTCCGTTCAGGTCGGCTACGACGTGGTACGCCAGGAGTCATTCGAGCCCACCGACACCGAGGTCAGCAATCAGCTCAACGCTATCCGGGCAAGCAACGCAGGCGGACTCGCCACCCTCGTCACCGGCGCAACCGAGATCGCGATGCTCAAATACCGCCGACAAACCAGCATGTCCGACCCGACTTTCATCTACTCCGGTGCGGCCTCGATCAAGTCATTTCTGGAACCAGCCGGATCTGCGGCAACGGGCATCTACTCCGCACTGTGGCTAAAGGACCCGGCCGACCCACAGTGGGCCACGGATGCCTCACTCGATCGATACCGGTCCACAGTGGCCAAGTACGGCAAAGGAGTTGATGCGAACGACATCATCGTCGCCAACGGCTACGGACTCGCAGAGGCACTGGTGGCCGCGCTCGAATCCGCCGACGAGCTCACCACCGATGGACTACTGCAGGCGTGGGACCACCTGCCGGCTACCCAACTTGACGTATTGCTTCCGGGCATCGAACTCAAAGGCAACGCCGTTACCGGTCGACCGGTACAGGCCTACCAGGTAGCGCAATACGACGGCCGCAGCTGGCAAAAGCAAGGCGAGGTCGTCGGACGCTCCGGACTAGGAGGTTAGCGAAATGCGCATAGACAGTGTCCTTCGCCGCGCGCAGAGTGTCGGCCCGCATCGCGTTGCGGTCGATTTCCACGGTCGAAACCGCACATGGCGTCAACTGGGCGACCGCATCCGGCTACTCGGTGGCGCCCTTGCCGACAGCGGTGTAAAACCCGGTGATCGTGTAGCCGTACTCGCGTACAACTCGGACTGCTACCTCGAACTTCTCTACGGCGTCCCCTGGGCGGGCGCGATCGTGGTGCCGATCAACACTCGCCTTGCCCCAGCTGAGATCAACCATTGGTTGCAGGATTCAGGAGCGTCTGTGGTTGTCGTAGAGCCCGATTTCGCGGACGTACTCGCCGACGTCCTCCCCGAGTTGCCGGACGTGCGACAGGTCATCAGCCTGAACGACACCGAATTGCGGAGCGGCTGGACAAGATACGAGCACTGGCTCGGATCCGCGCATCCCGCCGACGCTGCCCCAGGTACAGATGCCGATCCGGCGGTGATCTTTTATACCGGCGGCACCACAGGCCGGTCCAAAGGAGTCACACTCAGCCACCGCAATGTCCTATCGAGCGCATTGCAGACGCTCACGGAACTGCGCTGGGACAGCACCAGCGTGTACCTACATGCCGCACCGATGTTCCATATGGCCGACGGCCTCGGAACCTATGCGGCCCTACTGGCTGGCGGCACGCAAACGATGTGTGCTCGCTTCGACGCCGAGGAGGTCCTTCGGGCCATCGAGGCGAGCGCGGTGACCTGCTCGGTCATGGTTCCCACCATGATCGACCTGCTGCTCCGCGATCCAACTCTCGCAGATCGTGACCTCCGCTCGCTCCGTTGCCTCGCCTTCGGCGGCTCCCCAATGCCGGAGGACACAGTTCGGCGCGCTCGGATACTCATCCCCGACACCGATCTCTACCAGATCTACGGGCAGTCGGAAGCAAGCCCGACGCTGACAATCTTGCGCCCCGAATATCACGTGTTCGACGGCCCATTGGCCGGCAAGACCCGCTCGGCGGGAACGCCCTGCATCGGATGTGAGGTGTCCATCGCCGGGACGAACGGAGAACTGGCACCTGTCGGGACCGTGGGTGAGATTTTGGGCCGCGGCGACAACGTCATGCTGGGTTATTGGAACAACCCGGAACTCTCCGCCGAGACGCTTCGTAACGGCTGGCTCCATACCGGTGACGCAGGCTACTTGGACGAGGACGGGTTCCTCTTCGTGGTGGACCGTGTCAAGGACATGATCGTCAGCGGAGGCGAGAACGTCTACTGCGCCGAGGTGGAGAACGCGCTATTACTCCACCCCGAGATCACCGAGGCGCAAGTCATCGGTGTACCACATCCGGACTGGGGTGAGTCCGTCCACGCGATCATTCGGGTACGGGAAGGCGGTGACCTCGCCGAGTCCGACGTGATCGCGCACTGCAAGCAGCTGATCGCCAGATACAAATGCCCGAAGTCGGTCGAGATACGAACGACGCCGTTCCCCGTCACCGGAGCTGGCAAGTACATGAAAAGCAAACTGCGCGAACCATATTGGGCACAACACTCGCGCCGAGTGAACTAGCGGGATCGAGGAGGAAGCAATGATCACCACAGTCGAGGAACGCAATCTCGCCAGCGCCCGGCGATGGCTGCTCGAAGTGTTCAACGACAAGCAGATCGAGGCGGTGCCCGACATCATTGCGGACACTTACGTCAATGTCGGTACCACCGAACGCCGCGGTATCGCGGCTGGCGAGGATGTGATCCTGCAAGCAGAGGCTTGGGCGCCCGACCGGCGGATCGAGATCGAACATATTGCCGCTCAGGGGCAACTCGTTATGGTCCTGTTCGCGCTCTCTGGAACACACACTGGACAGTTCCGGGACGTGGCTCCCACTGGAAAGCCGTTTCGCGTTCTGCTTTCCGACATCTTTCTCTTCGACGACAACGGACAGATGGTCAAGGCCTGGGTCATCGGCAAAGGCGACCTACGGAACGCCCTATGGGAGGCCTGATGACCATCGACACCATGTCTGCGATGCGGATCATCGAAAGCGGAGCGACGCCTCGGCTCGAACGCTTGCCCAGACCGACCCCCGGCCCCGGCGAGGTCACCGTCGACGTCGTCGCAGTAGGCGCGGGGCTAACGCTCGAACTCGCACGAAACGGCGGACTCGGCGGATCGTTCCCACGAATCATCGGACACGAAATCGGCGGCGTGGTTCGCGAGGTTGGCGCCAACGTCGACGAATGGACCGCTGGCGACCGAGTGACGACAAGCTTCTACTTGATCTGCGGAGACTGCGACAACTGCCGCCGCGGCAGAGAAACTTTGTGCACACGTTTCGCCGGTTTCGTCGGAGCCGCCATCGACGGCGGATTCGCCGAGACAGTCCGCCTACCCGCCCGCAACCTCGTTCGCGTACCCGATAGTCTGCCGCTCGACGTGGCAGGTATCGTCGCCGACGCCATCGCCACTCCCGTCCACGTGTTCGATCACAGACTGCGAACACGCCCAGGAGACGTTGTTGCGGTTGTCGGTGCCGGAGGTGGGCTCGGCATCCATGCGCTCCAAGTCGCAACCGTGATAGGCGCACGGGTGATCGCCGTGGAAGCGGACAGCGACAAACGAATCCAGATCGATCGCGACGGCTTCGCCGACTGGACGTTCGGGCTCGATTGGGCATCCGAGGCCGCCGCCAGCGGTATCGCGATCGATGCGGTGATCGACTGCGTGGGAAGTACAGCGACTCTGACTGATTCGGTGACCAGCCTCAGTCCGGGCGGCACCCTTATCGTGCTCGGAGCTGCTGCGGACGCGAGTATTTCGCTGCACGGTCTGGACTTGATCCTGCGCGAATTCACTGTCAGCGGAACGAGATACGCGACGCGCGGCGATATCGCCCGCGCGCTCGCCCTGGTCGCGAGCAATAGAGTTCGCCCCGTCGTTGGGGCCAGATTCGAACTCGCGGAATTGCCTGACGCGCTCGAAACAATCCGAAGCGGCCGCGTGTACGGGCGAGTACTGATCGATGTTGCCTCGGAGAAGTCCCTCCGGTAAGTGCTATCTTTCGTCACCTCCGTCGCATTGCGTCCTCAGCCCTATCTTGCTAGCCGGTAGCTCCTGCGGCGAGAAATAAAGGAAGCTAAGAACACTCAAAAAGCCCGGGTCTGCCAATGGCCATTTCTCATGGCCACGGACAGGGTCTCGGCCGCACCGAGATAGGTTCTGACCTCTCGATAGGCGGAAATGATGTTCGATTCGCTCCCTCACAGACTTCAATGGAACGCCATGGGTAGCCTCTGCCGTCGCAGCAGCGGCAAATTGCGATCGCATACTCGGCTTGCCTTCCTTGGCCCAGTGATTGCGACGCCGCGGGCGCAGTCTTGATGAGATTGCCACAGTCACACGTGGGTTCGGGTCCACCACAAGGAGGCCAGTATCGAGCACTGCAGCCGCTGCGGAAGTCGTTATGATCCACATCAAACCAGCATATCGTCGCCCGGTCCGGATAGGCGTAACCGAAACTCGTTGTCCGACAGGAAGTTTGTCTACCAACGCTCTGTCCACTACGCGGGCATCGCCCTTTGGCTGCCCAGCTGCATCTACGATCAGCTTGCACGAGCCGAGCGCGAAGAGCATGATATGCTTGCATCATGCAAGCGCACCGTAAGTGGTCGAGACTGCCAGATAACTCGGCGGAATGCACTCCGTGTTCGAATTCTCTAGCGACGACACCCGTGATATCGACCGTAGGAGTTGGGAGTTGACGTGGTACCCGTGAGTAAAGCCCGGCTGCACAGTCTCGTGCTGGGAAGCAATGATCCGAAGCGGCTGGCTGACTGGTATCAGGCGGCCTTCGCGCCCAACGTGGAGGTCGTCGATTCAGTGCTGCGATTGAGTTATGGAACTCTAATCTTCGAGCATCGTGACGACGTCGCCCTACAAGCCGTCGAGCCAGGCCGGATCATTATCAACATCGTGGTCGACGAGCTGGCCGTGCTGGTGGCGCACCTCGAGGCGCTGGACCTGAAGTGGATCCGGCCGGTGGAGCAGATCCCGGTAGGCACCATCGCGACCATCCAAGACGCGGATGGCAACTTCGTCAATATTCTGCAGTTAGACGAATAGGGTCATTTTCTCGATACTAGATAGATTGTGGACCCAGTAAACTCGCATCAACGGTCGACGGCATCGTGGGCCGGGCCCAGCTCGCCGCGTCAGACGAAAGCTAACTCGCCCTCACGACGCTGCCGAAATCGGAATTGCTGCGCGCCTCGATGAGTTCGCGAAACTGGCCGACCCGGCCCTCGCATAGTCCCCGGCCAGCGCGTCGTATTCGACTGGTGTCGACGTTCACGTAATTCCCGCGGCGTTCGTTCATGGAATCGGGCAATGGGTCGATCACGCCCGGTGGGTGTGATCCGGCACATCCGAGATCATCAGAACTACCGCAGATAATTTACGGAATCCCCTCGCTCCGGGGGCATCGGGCCAAATTGCATCCGAGTCTGTGGCAGATAATATGTTGTTGTCTGCGCTAAATCCTCAGTGTTGCGTTCCTTGATGATCATGTATCTTGTTGTGGGTCTTGTTGGTTCGGGTGTCTTGGGGTGGGTTCTGCCGAAGGTGCTGGTCGCGCGTCCTGCG
>NZ_JBIAFV010000061.1:0-3416 GCF_042869435.1 Nocardia sp. NPDC006982
GATGTTCCGGCGGTGTCCTACTCTCCCACACCCTGTCGAGTGCAGTACCATCGGCGCTGGTGGCCTTAGCTTCCGGGTTCGGAATGGGACCGGGCGTTTCCCCACCGCTATAGCCGCCGTAACTCTATGAAACTATCCACACACACGCGACAACCTTCAGGACCATGATCCTGTCGTTGTCTGCTGCAGTGTCTGTGTGTTGTTTCAGATACCGCACAGTGGACGCGTAGCTTCTTCGTTGGTAAGTCCTCGGCCTATTAGTACCAGTCACCTACACCCGTTACCGGGCTTCCAGTTCTGGCCTATCAACCCCATGGTCTGTAGGGGGCCTTAACCACTCGAGGTGGTGAGAAACCTCATCTTGGAACAGGCTTCCCGCTTAGATGCTTTCAGCGGTTATCCCTTCCGAACGTAGCTAACCAGCAGTGCCCTTGGCAGGACAACTGGCACACCAGAGGTTCGTCCGTCCCGGTCCTCTCGTACTAGGGACAGCCTTCCTCAAGTTTCTGACGCGCGCGGCGGATAGAGACCGAACTGTCTCACGACGTTCTAAACCCAGCTCGCGTGCCGCTTTAATGGGCGAACAGCCCAACCCTTGGGACCTACTCCAGCCCCAGGATGCGACGAGCCGACATCGAGGTGCCAAACCATCCCGTCGATATGGACTCTTGGGGAAGATCAGCCTGTTATCCCCGGGGTACCTTTTATCCGTTGAGCGACACCGCTTCCACTTGCCGGTGCCGGATCACTAGTCCCGACTTTCGTCCCTGCTCGAGCTGTCACTCTCACAGTCAAGCTCCCTTGTGCACTTGCACTCGACACCTGATTGCCAACCAGGCTGAGGGAACCTTTGGGCGCCTCCGTTACATTTTAGGAGGCAACCGCCCCAGTTAAACTACCCACCAGGCACTGTCCCTGAACCAGATCATGGCCCGAGGTTAGAGGTCCAATACGATCAGAGTGGTATTTCAACGACGACTCCACAAACACTGGCGTGCCCGCTTCACAGTCTCCCACCTATCCTACACAAACCGTACCGAACACCAATACCAAGCTATAGTGAAGGTCCCGGGGTCTTTTCGTCCTGCCGCGCGTAACGAGCATCTTTACTCGTAATGCAATTTCGCCGAGTCTGTGGTTGAGACAGCAGAGAAGTCGTTACGCCATTCGTGCAGGTCGGAACTTACCCGACAAGGAATTTCGCTACCTTAGGATGGTTATAGTTACCACCGCCGTTTACCGGGGCTTAAATTCTCAGCTTCGCCATTACTGGCTAACCGGTCCTCTTAACCTTCCGGCACCGGGCAGGCGTCAGTCCGTATACATCGTCTTACGACTTCGCACGGACCTGTGTTTTTAGTAAACAGTCGCTTCTCTCTGGTCTCTGCGACCACCCCCAGCTCAGGCTGCAAAAGCCGTCACCAGACATGGTCCCCCTTCTCCCGAAGTTACGGGGGCATTTTGCCGAGTTCCTTAACCACAGTTCTCTCGATCGCCTCAGTATTCTCTACCTGACCACCTGTGTCGGTTTGGGGTACGGGCCGTGTACCAACTCACTAGAGGCTTTTCTCGGCAGCATAGGATCACTGAATTCACCTCAATCGGCTACGCATCACCTCTCAGGCACATGTTGTGCGGATTTGCCTACACAACGCCCTACAGGCTTACACCAGTACAACCACTGACTGGCCCAGCTACCTTCCTGCGTCACCCCATCGCTTGACTACTACAGCAGGGGTCGTATGCAGCCACTTCCAGCTCCCCGAAGGGAGTCCATCCGCTTTTGGATACTTAGCACCACTGATTCGCCATTGGGCGCGGATACACGGGTACGGGAATATCAACCCGTTGTCCATCGACTACGCCTGTCGGCCTCGCCTTAGGTCCCGACTCACCCTGGGCGGATTAACCTGGCCCAGGAACCCTTGGTCATTCGGCGGACGAGTTTCTCACTCGTCTTTCGCTACTCATGCCTGCATTCTCACTCCCACAGCCTCCACAACTAGCTCACGCTGCTGCTTCCATGGCTGTAGGACGCTCCCCTACCCATCCACACCACTGCACCACAAACCGTAATCTGCGGCGGATGTATTGTGTGAATGCCGCGGCTTCGGCGGTGTACTTGAGCCCCGCTACATTGTCGGCGCAGAATCACTTGACCAGTGAGCTATTACGCACTCTTTCAAGGGTGGCTGCTTCTAAGCCAACCTCCTGGTTGTCTTCGCGACTCCACATCCTTTTCCACTTAGTACACGCTTAGGGGCCTTAGCCGGCGATCTGGGCTGTTTCCCTCTCGACTACGAAGCTTATCCCCCGCAGTCTCACTGCCACGCTCTCACACACCGGCATTCGGAGTTTGGCTGATTTCGGTAAGCTTGTAGGCCCCCTAGACCATCCAGTAGCTCTACCTCCGGCGTGAAACACGTGACGCTGCACCTAAATGCATTTCGGGGAGAACCAGCTATCACGGAGTTTGATTGGCCTTTCACCCCTACCCACAGCTCATCCCCTCAGTTTTCAACCTAAGTGGGTTCGGGCCTCCACGACGTCTTACCGTCGCTTCACCCTGGCCATGGGTAGATCACTCCGCTTCGGGTCTAGAACACGCGACTCAAAACGCCCTATTCGGACTCGCTTTCGCTACGGCTACCCCACACGGGTTAACCTCGCCACATGCCACTAACTCGCAGGCTCATTCTTCAAAAGGCACGCCATCACCCACAGTGACAAGTCACTCGCAGGCCCTGACGGATTGTAAGCGCACGGTTTCAGGTACTATTTCACTCCCCTCCCGGGGTACTTTTCACCTTTCCCTCACGGTACTAGTCCGCTATCGGTCACCAGGGAGTATTCAGGCTTACCGGGTGGTCCCGGCAGATTCACAGCAGATTTCACGGGCCCGCTGCTACTCGGGAGACATCCACAACAGCCGTTGAGTTTTCGCTTACCGGACTATCACCGTCTATGGCAGGCCGTTCCAGACCACTTCAACTAACACAACGGTTTATGACTGTTGCTCAGCTCGGCAGAACTGAGAAGAATGATCCCACTACCCCAGATGGACAACAACTGCCGTCTATCACATCCAACTGGTTTAGCCTCATCCGCTTTCGCTCGCCACTACTCACGGAATCACTATTGTTTTCTCTTCCTGTGGGTACTGAGATGTTTCACTTCCCCACGTTCCCTCCACACACCCTATATATTCAGATGCGGGTAACACGACATCACTCGTGCTGGGTTTCCCCATTCGGAAATCCTCGGATCTCAGCTCGGTTGACAGCTCCCCGAGGCTTATCGCAGCCTCCTACGTCCTTCATCGGCTCCTGGTGCCAAGGCATCCACCGTACGCTCTTAAACACTTACAAACAAAGATGCTCGCGTCCACTGTGCAGTTCTCAAACAACACACCCACT
>NZ_JBIAFV010000062.1:0-5205 GCF_042869435.1 Nocardia sp. NPDC006982
AGTGGTCCATCTGGCGGCGACGCCACCAATACCGGGCACGGCAAGCCCACTACCAGCGACGACACCGATCACATAACTAAGTGCGGCTGGAGTACCTAGGCCGCTGACCAGCGAGTCGGTGCCCAATACCGCCTGGAAGTACTGGGGAATGGTGAAGAACAGACTTCACTCGGCGAAGTTAACCGCGACTACACAGACAGCGCCCCAAGGGAATTTGGGCGTAGCAGAGAGCTCAAGGTCGACTAGTGGTTGGGTTATGCGATGCTGCCACAGCGCGAACGGGCCGAACGCCAGCACGCCGGCTGCGATGGCGGTCCAGGGGGCCGGATCACAGAACACTCTGAGCAAACACACCGGTTTACGATGAACGCGACACCGCCACCTGCGACAGCGCACTGTTGCATGAGTATTCCCAGATGAGGGAATGCTTCGTTGCACTTTTTCAGCAACCGCCGTACCACTTTGGCATGCGCAAACACTCCGCGATCATCAGCACGCTTGGGGTGCCGTCCGAGGTATACGGCATGCACGGCGGTGTGGGCCGCGCGGAATATGCGGTACACGCACGCCGGTCCCAGTTCATCGGGCCCTGGGAAGCATTCGAGTGGTCACGGTTACCAGCTGGCGCAGTCAGCGGGGAACACCTACATACACGCACAGAGGAGCTCTACTTCATTCTTTCTGGCTCCGGCGAAATGGTATTGAACGGCACACCGCACGATGTCTCGGCAGGAGATGTAGTCGTCACTGGTGTCGGCGCGTCGCACGCATTGCGCAATACACACAGGGGCGCTGATTTGACATGGTTGGTGATCGAACTGCTGTCACCCGCGACCGCACAAGTTTTCAAGGAGGTTCACTCCGGTGACACGCACAGCATTGGTTTCGAAGATATCGGAGGAGTTGGCGTGACGGACGTACTTTCGCTGCGAGAACCCGGCACGATACCTTCGCTGCCGTTGTCAGGACCGATTGAGCAGATCAGCCGTCATCGGCTCGTCGGCGATGATTCGCTGACCTTGCGGACAACAGATCACGAATACGCCGTGTACGTGCTCGCTGGGACTGGGACCGTCCAGTTCGGAAGCACTATCAAAGTCGTCGAAAAGGACACGGCGATCTGTCTGCCGCTTGGCGAAGACGCGACATTCTGTCCGCACGGTGAGTCGTTCGAACTGTTTGTGGCGTCAATGGCCTTTCAGCCGAGATCCAAGGGAACACCATGATTATCAGCCCGCCGGGGCATGCGTCGAAGACATACTTTACCAATGCGGCCGAGAAAACTGTCATGGTACGCACGCCTTTTCGCAGGGGGCACGTTCACGCCGAATGCGAAGCGTTCGACATAGTTACCGTGTCGCCCGAGGTACGGTACGAGCCTGCGGTCGAAGGAACGGAGTCGGTCATCTTCGTCGCCAGCGGCTCGGCAACCGTCGCTATCGTGACGGTCAGCGGCACCAATGAGCACAAGGTCGAGTCCGGAGACGTCGTATCAATCGGCGACACCTCCGGGGCGCCCCAGGTAAGCACAAACTCTGGATGCGTGCTGCTGTGGTTCTCCCTGCATTCCCGTCGCGTGACAGAACATCTGCCGCCGCGTCGGCCGAGCCGCGATAACGGCACCGAGGAATAAGTAGCCATGACCGTTGCCCGTACCGTAGAACCCAGTGAGTACACCTGGCAGATGCAAGCTCACCAGGATGTAAGCTATCCAATTGTCTTAACCAACAATCTATTCCATCTGGATAATCCAGCACTAATCGAAGCGAGCGGTGGCGACAGATCTCGCAGGCTCTTCGTGATCGATGCCGAAGTGAACCGCATCTACGGGAATTCGCTCATCGAGTATCTCGACCATTACGGAGTGGACCACGAGATTCTCGCGGTCCCAGTGTCCGAATCGACGAAGAACTTGGAGACCGCCCAGCAACTAGCGCGCGAACTCGGTGCCTATGGGTTGCCGCGACGGTCTGTGTGCACGACAATCGGTGGGGGCGTCCTATTGGATGTGGCGGGCGTTGCCTTATCCCTGCTGCGCCGCGGCACACCATACATTCGTGTCGGCACCACATTGCTGGCGTTGGTTGACGCTGCGTTCGGCGTCAAGGTCGGGGTAAACGACGACGGCCACAAGAACCGCTTGGGCGCCTATTACCCGCCACAGGCCGCCCTGCTGGACCGCTCCTTCCTTGCAACCCTCCCGTCCCGACAGCTCGCCAATGGCGTCGGGGAGATCGTGAAGTTGGCCCTGATGATGGATTCGCGCCTATTCGAATTGCTGGAACAACACGGCAAGCGTGCGATCGACGAGGCATTCCAGCCCGGGACCGACGACGGGCCGGTCGCCGAGATACTGCGGGCTGCCGTGCAGCACATGCGAGACGAACTGGCCGACAACTTGTGGGAGCACGAACTGAGCCGCTTGGCCGACTTCGGGCACGCCGTCAGCCCCGTCTTGGAGATGCGCGCGCTGCCGGAGTTGTTGCACGGCGAGGCTGTCGCGATCGACATGGCACTGTTCACGGTCGTCGCCCAATCGCGCGGTCTCGGTCGCGGCGAGACCGACCGGATACTTCAGCTCATGCGCGACTTGGGCTTGCCGACCTATCATCGGCTGCTCAGTCGGTCGACGCTGCATGCGGCGCTTGTCGCCACGGTGGAACACCGTGATGGCAGGCAGCGCCTTCCGCTACCGATCGGCATCGGGCAGGCGACATTCGTCGATGACATCACCATCGACGAACTCGCGGACGCCGCCGACTACCTAGCGCACAACTGCGATATGACCAACGGCGGGGCATTTATGACGAGCCAGTGCAGCGACCAGGCCGGACTGCCACGATGACGTTCACGGATTCGACTGTGTCGGCGACCGCGGCGGTGGTAGAGATGCCAGGCGCGTCGTTTCGGTTCGAGGAGATCACCCTCGACGACCTGCGCCCCGACGAAGTGCGGGTCCGCATTCACGCCACCGGAATCTGTCACACGGACTTGAACGCGCAAGCAGGCAACACACCTTTCCCGACACCCGCGGTATTCGGGCACGAAGGCGCAGGGGTAGTCGAAGCTGTAGGTGCGGCCGTAACAACCCTGTCGCCGGGCACGCGGGTCGTTCTGAGCTTCACCTCGTGCGGCAGCTGCCAGCCATGTCGGGCCGGGCACCCGGTGCGTTGCCCACATTGGGGCGCTCTCAACCTGTGCGCAGGCAGCCGTCTCGACGGCACCGCTACTGTCCACCGCGACAACCGCCCTGTCCACGGTCATTTTTTCGGACAGTCCTCGTTCGCGACGCGGGTCGTGGTTAACGCGCGCGCCGCCATACCTGTATCGGACGACGTGCCGTTGTACATAGCGGCTCCACTGGGGTGCGGAGTGCAAACCGGGGTCGGCGCGGTACTGAGAATTCTGCGGCCGGTCGCGGGCAGCAGCATCGCAATCTTCGGCGTCGGCGCAGTCGGCCTTTCGGCACTGCTCGCCACCCGCCTCACCCCCGCAACGCGCGTCATTGCGATCGATCGGCAACCCCATCGACTTGCCATCGCCCATAAACTCGGCGCCGACGACGTCATCGACGCCCGGCAGGGCGATACTGCGGCCGCGATCCGTGATATGACCAGCGGTGGCGTGAACTACGCACTCGACACGACCGGGGACCCACGCACGTTGCGGGCTGCAGTCGACAGCCTCGCGATCGCGGGCATATGCGGGGTTATCGGCGCGGCCCCGGCAGGCACCGAAGTGCATTTGGACATGACGGCAATGTTGGACCGGGTACCGCACATCATCGGCATCAACCAGGGTGACGCCGATCCACGATCTTTCATCCCTGAGCTGCTCGATCTCTACCGCGGCGGGCGTCTTCCCTACGACAAGCTCATCACGCCATTTCCGTTTGCCGAAATCAATAAGGCCGCTCGAGCGGCAGCATCCAGTGCGGTGATCAAGCCGGTGCTTCTGTTCGATGTTGCGGATTGACGGGATGGGGTCTAATGAGTAACGAAGGTGGAGCCGCTCCCGCCGCAGTGCGGGACATCATGCACTCCGCATTTCTCGCCCGAGCACTGTATGTCCTTGTTCAGCTGGAGATTCCAGACTTGCTGGCTGCAGCAGGCCCCCTGTCTCGCGCCGAGCTGACCGATAGGCTGCTCGTCCAACCCGGCCCATTACAGCAGCTGTTGCGAGCGGGGGCGTCCACGGGACTCTTGTCCGCCGAAGACTCTCACGGTGTCACCCGATACTCGTTGACCGAAGCGGGGACCTGGCTGACCCAGGATCACCCGTCCGCCACCCGCGACTTGATCACCTGCTTCGAGGGCCCAATCTGGCGTGATTCTGTGACAGCACTTCCAGAACGCATCACGTGCGGACGGACCGGTCCCGAAATCGCCCACGGTGCACCGCTTTTCGAGTTGCTGAAAGCTGATCGTGATGCGGGTGCGTCATTCGACCGGCTGATGACCGCCCAACACGGCAATGAGCCCGCGGCAGTCGTGTCCGCGGTCGATCTCGGCTGGGCTGACTGGGCAGTGGATGTGGGAGGCGGAACGGGCGCTTTGCTGACACAGATGCTCAGTAGGTACCCGCGACTCGCCGGTACCCTGCTCGATCAGCCTGCCGTGATCGACCGTGCGCGTGAATTCCTTGCTCACTCCGACGTCAGCGACCGCTGTACGACGGTGGCAGGCGACTTCTTCCATCATGTTCCGCCCGGCGCGGACGTGTACGTTCTCTCGCACATCCTGCACGACTGGGATGATGACGATTGCCTGATGATCTTGCAGGCGTGCGCTGCGGCGATGGCCCAGCGAAGCCGCCTTCTGATCGTCGAGGCGATATTGCCAGACGACGACGGCGCGCCACATCCAGCACGCATGTTGGACCTTGTCATGCTCGCCGTCCTGGCCGGTCGAGAACGCACCCTGAGCGAATACCGGCGACTACTCGACGGCGCTGGTCTGAGTCTCCAACAAGTGTTGTCTACCGATGCGGCGATCTCCGTTCTGGAATGCGTCATTACGCCGCGCGAGGGTTTGGACAACGCCAGGACCGGGAGGCGAAGCGATCGGTGACCGACCCGCCGTGCCAGCGGACGCCGGATAATGGGTCTGGTCGGAATTTGATGATCGGGCGCGTGTCGATCCATCTGTCGCGCAGGCGGATCGGATATAGACGCAGTTCGTGGTGTTGGATGGTGTGGCGAAACAT
>NZ_JBIAFV010000063.1:0-5202 GCF_042869435.1 Nocardia sp. NPDC006982
GCCCTCAACGCCCGCGCACGACCATGGGTCTGGGGTCGACCCACCCCGAAACCAAGGACCCTACGCCGTCGTTTTATCTACCACCTTTAAGGAACGCAGCACTAGAGTGTCATACCGTTTTCCAGGAAGTCGAGAACCTGCACGATCTTCTCTAGGGTGAAAGGGTTGCGGCCGATAAACGCCATCATGGCCCCGCTCATTGCGCCTGCCAGCACCCGCACCTCAAGGTCCTCCGTGGTGTGGCCGGTCCGCCGAGCCGTGAGCTCCGCGATCAGATCGATGCTGCGTTGGAATTCCCGGGCGACGGCGCCGCGTAGTTCGGGCTCCGCGTACAGCAGTTGCACCCGCTCTTTTTCGAAGGCGAGTTCCTCCGGAGTGAGTGCCTCAAATGATTCGATGGTGGCCTGACGGAACGCGGCAATGGTGGACAGCTCCTTCGGCTGGCGCTCGAAAGCCTCGATCATTATCGGGTCGAGGTCGTCGGCAAGCGCCACCTGTTCCTTGGAGGGGAAGTAGCGGAAGAATGTGCTGGGTGAAATGTCGGCCGCGGCGGCGATCTGCTCGACCGTGGTCTCAGTGTAGCCCTGTTCACGAAACAGCCGGAATGCCTCGGTTCGGATGGTGCGGAGGGTGCGTTCCTTTTTTCGTTCCCGCAGGCTGCTCCCGGACGGTGTGTGTTTGACACCGTCCGGGAGCGTCGCGGACTTCGATTCAGCCGACATGAGTCGATTGTCCCGTATCGATGGCAACCGGTTCGTCGGGCGCCTTCGGGCGGGTCAGGAGGATCGCAATGAACGCGGCGGCCACGCAGATTCCCGCGCATACCCAAAGCATGGCGCTCATGCCATCCACGAACGCGGACTGCACGTGGCTGAGCAGAACTGGATCGCCGACCGTGCGTGCCACGCCGACAGCCGCGTTCACACCGTCGGAGATGGGTTCGCGGTTCAGGTCACCCAGGCTCGACCGGTACTGGGTGGCGAGAATGGTGCCCAGCACTGCCACACCTATGGTGCCTGCCGCCTGCCGAAGCGCTTGAAGCAGAGCCGATCCGGAGCCCGCGCGCTCGACGGTGAGGTCGTCCATTGCCAGGCCCATGGCGGCGGGCATCACGAATCCCATGCCGATGCCGAGCATGACCAGGGCGATCGCGGCGAAACCGTAGGAGGTGTGTGCTGTGATCAGCGCCGCGAGGGCGAGACCGCTTGCGAGCAAGGCGAATCCGGTGGTGAGCACGATCCGCAGCCCCGCCTTCGGGAGCAGCTTGTCCACCACCCGGGCACCCACTGCCAAGCCGCCGATGAGCGGCAGCAACCGCAGGCCGCTGCCCAGCGTGTCGGCGCCGAGCACTGCCTGGAAGTACTGCGGCATCGTGAAGAACAGGCCGAACATGGCGAAGTTGACCAGGATCATATATACGGTGCCCCAACGGAATCCGGGTGCGGCGAAGAGCGCGAGGTCCACCAGCGGATGTGCGATTCGGCGCTGCCACAGTAGGAAGGAGCCGAGCATCAGCGCCCCGGCAACGATGGTCGCCCAGGCTATTCTGTCACTCCAGCCCTTCTCACCGCAGCGAATGAAACCGTAAGTGATGGCGCTCATGCCGGCTGCAGAGAGCAGCACGCTGGGCAGGTCCATAGGGTAGGAGTTCACGCTGCGTGATTCCGGTACCAATAGGGCTACCGCCACCGCGCCGACGATCACCAGCGGCACATTGAGCAGGAAGGCCGAGCCCCACCAGAAGTGCTGCAGGAGCCAGCCGCCCACGATCGGGCCCAGGGGCAGGCCGATGGCGGTGGACATTGTCCAGATGGTGAGAGCGCGCTGCCGTTCAGCCTGCTCGGGGAAGAGTACGGGCAGCACTGCCATCGACAGCGGCACCATGGTCGCCGCAGCCACCCCGAGCACCATGCGCCCGGCGATGAGCTCGCCGGAGGAGGTGGAGAAGGCGCAGACCACGGAGGCCGCGCCGAACAGCAGTAGAGCGGCGAGCAGGAACTTCTTGCGGCCGTAGCGGTCGCCGAGCGCGCCCGCGGGCATCATGACGGCGGCCAGGGCCAGGGTGTAGGCGCTACTGAACCACTGTAGGGCGGAGGTGTCGGCGTGCAGGTCGACGGCGAGGGTGGGCAGCGCCACGGTGAGCACAGTGACGTCGAGGCCGATGGTCAGCATCGCCACAGACAGGGCGCCGAGTGCCAGCCAGCGGCGCATTCCCGGAGCATCCATGAGAGTCCCAATCAGTTGGCATCAACTCGATAATGAGAGCGTCTCGTAATTGGCTGTTTCTGTCAATGCTTGACGCGGTGTGGAACCTCGCTGTTGGCGTCACGGGAGTACGCGTCTCGGGCAGGAGGTTTCGGCTCTGGCCAGCAAAAGATGGCTAGCTTATGAAGGTTTACATCGGCGAGCCGCCGGTCGACGTGGCTGTCGTTTGCCACCCCGTTGTGGGACATCCCGTTGCCAGTCAGGGTCTCCCGGTCTACGCACAACCCACCCGCATCCAACCGCGCCTGGTACGGGCTACCGAGGTTGGAAGGAACATCGCCTGGTTGGGGTAATCGGTCGGTGTGGCTGCCAGGGCAGCGGTAAGCAGGCTGATTGAGGCGTGGATAAGGACCGGATCGGTCGTGGTTTCAGCATGGCTCAGCATCCGGGTAGCGAGATCGGCTTGGGCGGAATCCTCCGCAGAAACACCAAGGACCACGCGCAGCGGCTCGGGGATCGTCTCGAGGTCCTAGGTCAGGGCTCCCAGGAATACGATGGCGCGGGCCAACTCCGGAAGATTCCGGTCGGCGGGTAGGGCGTCGTGTCTACAGAAGTACAGCCATCACAGGGCGTGATCAGCTGCTGCCAATCGCCGATTGCCTTCGGGCGCGAGGTGATCACCGGCAGCCAGCTGCGCGGCGTGCCACAGCACGGCGGCCTGGCCCTATCTGCTCCTCGGCGTCCTGGGGTGGCCCGCCGCTGCCATTGGCGTCGGGATCGGTGTCATCAGGTAGGTCCACGCCCTTGCCGCTGTCACCGATCTGACCGCTGTGTCCGAAGGCGCCCTCGACGCGCACGGCCGCACGCTGGGTGTTGCTCTCGGTGTTGCTGAACACGACCGCGCCGGGCCGCTCACCCTCGCCGAGGGGCAACAGTTCACCGCCCTCATACACAAAGGACGCCCACCTCTACCGAGCCAGCTTATCCACACCTCCGAACGCAACTCCTTCCGATCACCACCATCGGCTGCCAGGATGTTTGTTATTCGCGGCGATGCTGGCCCTCGGGCGGTCCGCGAATGTCCGCATCTGCCGAATTGTGCGTTACCCAGGAGAAGTGCGGCAGGTCGAAATCCCGCCCGATGTAGCCGGCATGGCGATCCAACACGAGTGACTATCTCTACCCCATGAGGCGGGCCGGCCCTGGAAGAGTGAAACCGCACCCCTCTATGGTCACGTGCGCGACGTATTGTGACCGACCAACATATCTGTCACCTGATCACTATTTCTGTCACCAGGCTTGGGTGCTTGTCGCGACGGATGCGACCTCGGTATTAGATGGCGGTTCCCAGGTGTTATCGGCGGCCGTGGCGGGAAGTGGAGCCTTTAAGGTCTCCAGAAGTCCGGGTCCGGTTTCATCGATGGGTTTCCAGCCGAACCCCGACCAGCGTCCTCATTCGACCGTCGCCACGGTCGGATCGTGGCACCAGCCCACCGCGGATCAGCTATGAGGCCAACGGCAGCTTCTTGACCAGCTTGTCCACTCGGTTACGCGGGCCGATGATCCCGACCGCGTAATACGACATGCGGTGTTGTCCGGCGCGGGCGAGGGTGTCCAGGTATTCGCCATACACCCGTGTGCGCTGCGCCTGGCTGGGCATGTCAACGACGAACGTGCCTCCGCCAGCAGCCGCCTGATCGCGTAGGGTGCGGAGTTCGGCGCTTTCGGCGGCCAGGATGGTGCACCCCGCCCATGGCAGACCAGGATGGACCTCGCCTGAGGCATCTCTCCCGTCGGGGCCGAGCAGACCCGGGACCGCCGCGCCGATCGCCGCCGCGACACACACCGCCGCGTTAATCGCCCGCCCCGGCGGCAGATCCGCATCGACGATCACCACCCATTTCAGGCGGGCCGCGCGGGTCGGCTCATCGATCCTGATCTCCTCGGGTGCAAAACCCACCTCCACCTTCGTATCCGGCTGATTCGGCATCGTAACATCTTCCTAACTTCATGCAATTGGATTGCCTGGAAGGTACGTAGTGGTTCAATAGGATGCAATCAAGTCCGTACTTAGTTCGGATCAAGGAGCCTTTTGATGGATATGGACGAACTTGATAAGGCGATCCTGCGGGAGCTCCAATCGGATGCACGGCGCACCAACCGCGACGTCGCCGCCGCAGTCGGGGTCTCACCCACCACCGCGCTCGAACGCACCCGCGGGTTGACTCGGCGCGGGGTGATCCGCGGTGCGCTGCTCGATGTGGATTTGCCTGCCTTCGGGCGGCCGGTGCAGGCACTGATAGCGGTACGGATCAGACCCCCCTCCCGGCGAATGATCGAGGGTTTCCGGCAGTGGGTGTGTGGTCTGCCCGACACGCTCGGCGTGTTCGTCACCACCGGCGCCGAGGATTTCCTCATCCACGTCGCTGTACCCGACAACGACAGTCTGTACGCCTTCGTTATCGACAAACTCACCGAACGCCCTGAGGTCGCCGATGTCCGTACTTCCGTTGTGTACGAACATGTCCGCAACACTCGGATCGCCCCCGCATCCGAACCCGCCTCCCGCCGCCAGAATCTGTAACCGGCTGATCTCCGCGGGGCAGGCACGAGTACCTGCCTTACTGGGTCGCCCTGCAATACCAATTCTCATCAAGCCGCAGCTGCGATCGTGCCTTCGGATCCGCCAAGGCCCACAGGATCGGCATCCCGGCCGGGGTGCACACCAGATACAAGCGCAACCCCAGAAGAACCGCGAATGCGATCCACAATAGCCGTAGCCCGCCCATCCAGCGATCTCCGAACGCCGGACTGTCGGGCGGGACATGCCGCACGGCACCGGTGTCGAATCAGCGATCCAGCAGTCATCCAGCCAGAAATCGGTGTCCCGGGCCAGCATTCGGATCACCCGCTTGACCAACCCCAACGCGTTGCGCAGGCGCTTGTTGTAACCGGACTGCTGCGGCAGGTACCCGAACATCCCGGCCAGGTGCTTGC
>NZ_JBIAFV010000064.1:0-4662 GCF_042869435.1 Nocardia sp. NPDC006982
GCGAATACGATCGACGCGGACGACCCATGGTGAACATCCTTCCAGGGACCATTGGTCCCGCTATCTCAGATGTCCATTACTTCAGGGGAACCCCAATCCAAGTCGTATTTGCCCTCCTGCGTCAAATTGTTGATGTGAGGATCCAGATGCCCGGATAGCCAGGACGGATCGTCGCCATGCGGGTGGATCACTTGGTCGAACGACTGGGGGTCGGCGAGGGAGTTGTATCCGGCCCCCAATGCCTTCCATAGGTAAGCCGCCTCCTGGGGCGACTTCGCATCGGCGAGCATCTTCTCGAATCCCGCACGATCCGGCGCCGACATGGAATTGAGGAATTGCGATGCTCGTGCCAGCCCAGTGGGCGTAAGAATGTTATTCAGCGGATCGCCGAAAGATCCGAAATCGCCCGAATATGCCAGAACCACGGAACTCAGGGGGCTGATGCCGGGTGAATTGATCTGCCGCGCCCGTGCCCGCGCCGAACATTGATTCAATGCGTCGGCCGCATCCGATACAGCGCCTTCCAGGTTCCGTGCTGCGGCAAGGCGCGCCTTGCATCCTTCGTCAGCGAGCTGCCACGGTTGCATACAGCCGGACCGAGACCCCCGACTTTAACGTTACTCGGGCTTCGTACAGCAAACCGATGCCCATGGCGTCCCGCTTGTGTCGGTCGCTCATCTGTTCAGCCCAGACGGCCAGCGCCGCGCGTCCGGAGTCGAACGCTTCGGCCGTCGCCTGCGCTTGCGCCGAGATCGCAACGATGCCTTTGACGCGTTCTCGGCCGCCTGTCCCCGCCACGCCGCCTGCAAGGGACCGCGGGCTACAGCATACAAGTCGGCACACGCCATCGCTGAGTTCGTCTCGATATGCTTGTAACCATCGGTAATCGAGGTGAGTGTCGAGGGTGGTTGTGCCATGGCGGGGGGGCTGCAGCGCCACGGAAATGGCCCCGTCCAAAAACCGGTGACCAATACCTTCGGAGTTGCACATGTCGATCAAATCCGCTGCCAATTGCAGCGCTTGCGCCTGGCGCATTCTGGCAGCGCCCTGCCCCGGGACACATTGCCTCTGGAGTCGCTCGTAGGTTTAGTGACTGGTACGGGGACGGGATTCTGCCCGCCGCCGCTGCCGGGTGCGGGCGTGACGGGTACAGCTGGGTCGCGGAAATTGCTCCCGCTGCCTAGGATTATCGAGCCCCCGATGCTGTCTTGCTGCACCATCACTTTCGCTGTATCGGGTATCAGTGCTGCAACTTCGTGCACGGCGGCGCTGGCGGTTCGCAACTCTGGCATCCATGCATTGTGGAAATGGCGCCATGCGGATTCTACTTGGGGATCACCCAGCCCCCCGAGTGCATTCATGACAAGCTCGCCCACCATGAAATCCAACGCTGTATCCAGGTCGTCGGCCGTTTTGGAAACAATCGCTACGGAACTCTTCAGCTCAGCAGTGTCGAGCTTGAAATCCAACGTTGATTTCATGTCGCTGGCCGAATTCTTCAACTTATCCAGATTATTAGACACTCCAGGCGATTGGTTGTTGGGGACACCCGGGTCTGTACCGGGCCCACTGTTCGGATCGGGTGCCGGTGTGGCCGCCGGCGAACCGCTACCCCCTGGATCTACCAGCACAATGTCCCTCATCTTCCATGAACCGCGCTCTTATCGAGTCGTCGTATCGTGGCGTTAGCCCACTGTTATTCCCGTACGCAGTATAGGTAAGGAGCCTCTCAGTCCCGGCACTTTATGGGAGCCCTGCAGTCGAAACATCCGCCATATGGCGGAAGTTGACGAAGATCGAGCGGACTCCAGTTCGGTGAGAACCGCCGATCGCTCTCGTCAGTTGAGCATTGAGTTGCCTTCCCAGCACCGGTAAATGCGAGCCTGCTGCAGCGAATTCGGGGCTATCCTCGGGCTCTGGCGACGTCGGTTTCGAATCGTGTGCGGTTGTCGGTTCATCCGAATGATCCGCATAGATTTCGCCGCAGTTTGGAGTGTAGGAAATGTCGGAAATAGTGTCGGAATTGGACGTTCGCAGCGAGGAGGACGTCGTCCTCCGGTCGGTTGTGGTGCACAAGATACGAGTGCCACACGGTAGTGGTCCGCTGAAGCGGCCACGCATGGGGCACATCGAATTTCTAAATTGTCTTCCGCTGTATTGGGGTCTGGCGAGGACCGGAAGCCTCGTCGGATTGGAAATGACGGTTGCGTCGCCGGAGTGGCTCAGCGACGCGCTCGCGACCGACCGACTCGATATCGGTCCGATCAGCACATTCGAATTCCTTCGGCATGCCGAGGATCTGACCGCGTTGTCTGGTATTGCAGTGGGCTGTAACGGGCCGGTGATGTCGTGTCTGATCGTCAGCACAGTGCCGCTGGAGGATCTGGACGGTGCGACGGTCGCCTTCGGAAATACCAGCCGCACCTCGGTGCAGTTGGCGCAATTGTTGCTGCGTCACGCCGTCGGTGTCCGATGCCGCTATGTGACATGTTCGCCGGACGTCGATGCGATGTTGCGGGTCGCCGCCGCCGCGGTCATCATCGGCGATGTTGCGTTGATTGCGGCCGGTGACGCGGTCCGCCGAGGCCACCATGTCTACGATCTCGGCCAGATGTGGCATGACTGGACGGGTTTGCCGTTCGTATTCGCGGTTTTCGCTGCGCGACGGTCGTTCTTGGACCTTCATCCGGAGATAGTTCACGCGGTCCATCGCGATCTGCTGACCGCGCGCGATGTAGCACTCGAGGAGGTCGACGAGATTTGCCGTGAGATTGCACCTTGGGAGACGGTGGACGAAGCGACGCTGCGTCGTTACTACACGGTTGCGCTGGACTTTTCGTTCGATCAGCGGCAGCGGGACGGCGTAGCCGAGTTCGCCCGTCGGGTCGGCGGTCCGGCCGCCGGGTTCGCCCCGGACGTGGGATTTCGTGTACTCGAATTGGAACAGCCACCCTGGCGTTCGCATCAGCCGCCGCACCCACTTGCGTGAGATCGCAAGCCCGGCCACGCGCGGCCAGGCGTGCACCCAGCGCGCCCGGATTGCCGCCAGCCGATCGTGGTTCGCGTCGATCAACCGGATAGACACCGAATCCTCGGACGCTGGCGATCACCTTCTGGCACAGGACGTTCGCGCCCGACGAGCGTTACTCGCCAGCGGCTCGGTGCATGCGCTCGCGTTACCCGGTGGCGGTGCACTCGAATTCGATCATTCGCAGCTTGATTCATGGAGTAGACGATCGTGAATTCTGACCGGATGCGCCCACACGGCTACGGCACACCAGTGAGCTGCCCGTTCTCGGATAATCAAACCAGATATGGAGCGCCGCCTATACCAAGCTGCGCCGGCGAGCCGGTCGGCCACGACAACGCGTCACTCGATTTTCCGAACGCGATGAGCTACTCCGACTATCTGTCTCTCGGGGCGATCCTGAGCGCACAGCATCCGCTGTCGCCGGATCCCAACGAGTTGCTGTTCATCATCCAGCATCAGACGACCGAGCTGTGGATCAAGCTTGTTCTTCACGAGCTTACTGTGGCACTCGAGGCGATACATCGCGACGAGCTGCCATCGGCTTCGAAGGTGCTGGCTCGGGTGTTACGAATCTTCGAGCACCTCGTGCAGGCGTGGAACGTGCTCGCGACGCTGACACCGTCGGAATATTCGGTGATCCGGCCCTATCTCGCGCAGTCATCTGGATTCCAGTCTTATCAGTACCGGAAGCTCGAATTTCTTCTCGGCAACAAGAACTCGAAATTACTCCGTTCGCATGCTCACTGCCCCCAGGTGCTCGAGCAGGTGCGCGCGATGCTCGACGCACCATCGTTGTACGACGAGGTGATCCTTCTGCTCGCTCAGCGCGGTTTTCCGATTACTCCCGCCCGACTCGAGCGAGATTGGGCGCAGCCGCCGCAGCGCGATCAGACCGTCGAGGATGCGTGGATCGAGGTGTATCGCAACCCGCAGAAACACTGGGATCTGTATGCGATGGCCGAGCAACTCGTTGACCTCGAGGATATTTTCCGACAGTGGCGCTTCCGTCACGTGACGACAGTCGAACGCATCATCGGCTTCAAACAGGGGACCGGCGGAACGAGCGGCGTGCCCTATCTGCGGAAGGTTCTGGACGTAACGCTTTTTCCAGAGCTCTGGCACATGAGGACGATTCTTTAAAGTGTGACGTGAGCGGGAGCTAGGATCTCGATGTTCGACAGCGGCACAACAACCGTACTGTTTGAGCCGGTTGGAACAGCTTCAACCTGGTGCGGCGGCGATAGATCCGCGGATCAGATCGAACGAGGATACACGTCCGGCTGCTCGACCTCGCCACCGCCTGTTGACCTGCTGTTCGACAAATTCGGTGATGATTGCGGCGACCCGGCGGGGACGCAAGTGATCATGGATCGCGCGGGTAGAGTTGCTATTGTCGGCGCAGTGCCCGCACCGGCCGAGTCCATGGCCGACCCTACCGGGACAGCATCCGGATCCCGGCCAGCACCGTGCGAACATGGTGCGATTGGCCTGTTCCCGATGAGTGAGACCGCTTGATCCGGCCCCTGGACGGGAGACTGGGGTTCCCCTGAAGTAATGGACATCTGAGATAGCGGGACCAATGGTCCCTGGAAGGATGTTCACCATGGGTCGTCCGCGTCGATCGTATTCGC
>NZ_JBIAFV010000065.1:0-4031 GCF_042869435.1 Nocardia sp. NPDC006982
CCCATCTACCAACGCGGACAACAGCTTTCACCAACAAGTGAGGGGCGGCACCGCGCAGCGGTGCCACCCCTCAACTCACTTCGACACAGACCCTAGTACAGCACCGGCGAAACCGGGCAGGTCACGGTAGGGCCGGCCCACCCGGCCGAAGCCGGACTCTTGTTCACCGGCATCGGCAGCTGGCTGCGCGACAACAGGTTCAACGAAACCATGTGGGACTCGATGTTGATGTGGGACCCGCTATTGGAGGACCACCCGGACACGGACGTAGATCGACAAGCGCGCGATGAGCGACTGCGGCAGTTGTGGCGGGAGTTCCAGCTCCATACAGGGATCCCGGACACAGCAGACCCTATGCGGATAGCCTCACGTATCTGCCCAGAACTTGCTGCGATCGGACCGGACACCGAGATGCGTGGGCACGGTGTCCTGGCACTGTCCGCGTGCGGTCGCCGGCTGGGACACCAACGCGGCACCCTCACATAATGCGATAGACCGTCCTCACGTAGCGATGCTCCAACCAACTTGCTCATCGACCAGTCTTGACGCACGATCGGCAGCCGTAGAGCCGAAAACACCTACTCGCACGTTACTTTGCCCCCCGAGGTCAGCTTCGGGAGTCCCGGGCTGTCATGGAGCGCACGCGGCACACACTCGCCCATCGGCTACGCGCAGTGGGGAATCTTCGCCGTCAACCGCTGAGTGTGAGTCGGCTGGTCATATTCAACTTCACCTCGCCGTACGGCAGGACATATTCCCAGAACAGCGGGGTCACACCGCGTTTGTCAGCCGCGGTCGCGAGGACCTCGCCGGTGTCGGAGTCGTCGATTCACGTCGTTGCGGATGGTCGAGTCGACCAGAACGGCCGATGCCCGCGCCAGCACGAACCCGACAGCACGTCGGTTCTCGAAATCGGCGATCTCATCGTCGGTCGCCGGGGCACGGAACTCACGCAGGTCCCGCACGGCCGACAGCGCCATCGATTTCACTCCCCGTGAAGAACCTTCGGCACGGCGGCAATGTGATCGGCCGCGCCGAGACTACTTCACCCGAATGATCAAGTGCAGGGAAACGGCAAAAAAAGCCTGGTCCAGGCACGAAACGGAGAGGGAGTGAAACCGGAACTCATCGACTGTTGGTTACCGTGTCGCGGTCTTCCTGCGTGATGGTCCACAAGACCGCTCCCGATCTGGCATCGAAGACCGCAGTCCGAATAGTCCCAGGTCGAATACTCCGTCTCCGCCGATACCGCACGGGCCGATACAGCGCGGTGGTACAGAATTGACCACAATCAATTGGCCTTTCCAGGGGGATTGACCTGATCTGGTAAAACGGGCGGATTCAAAGGTGTGATCAGCCGGTTTAGAGAAAGTGTGATCTCGGCCACACACACCCTCGGGTGCCGGTGAGCGTATCTCAACCAGCTCCACGGGTCGTCGTCATATCCGGGGCCGGCGACGATTGGGCGGCAAGCCCCGGAGAGACGGGAAGTGTTACGGGACCGGGTGTTGATGGGTTGGGTGACCCGTTCATGTCCGGCCCTGCGGTCTCACTCTGATGCATCACACATGAGAACCAACCGGTAAGTCTGAATTTGCTGTAGTATTGCGCGCCCCAGGGTCGACAGTGGAGGTGACCTAGTGGCTACCGGAAGTTTCTATTTCAAAGACGCGAACGGCAATTCGCAACAGATCGACGATCCCACCGACTATGACGACTACAACGTCATCATCGGCGCCGGCGACCTGAGCAACGCAACCGACGCAACTGTCACGCTCTACACCGAACGCGGCGGGTCCGGTGGCAGCGATTCAATATATCCGGGTGGTAGCAGGTACTCGAGCTCGGTCTATCTGAGTTGTAAGTTTACCCGTTGATGTTTCAGTACGCCCTCCGTGATGTAGTCCTGTGTGGCGGTTCGGCTCCCGTCCGAGTTCTGCGCCGGGCGCACCGGGCGACGCGCCTATACACGTCGCTCTTGTAGACGTGTGATCCTTGCCGCAGTCCGACCCTCGGTGGCTGCGAAATAGCTTGCCTGGCATCGGGACCTTCGCCGTCTATCGGACCAATGTGTTGATTTGACAAGCCCCGCAGGGGCGCGGCGGTACCTCCATGCGCGGTAAATCTGTGCTGTTGGTCCCGCATACACTTGGAAAGCATGGTTACAGAACAAGATTCGTCGTTTGCCGATGTTGAGACGTTGGCTGGGCCTACTGCGACGGACGGTGTGGTGATTCGATGTGCTGAGCTTCCGCCTCGTTCGTATTGTTCCCGCATACGGGAGATCGTGGACAATCCGACGTGGAATAGGTTACGGATTCCCGTGTGCGAGGCAGCGGGGAACCGGTGTGAAATGTGCGGTTCGGAAGTGATCCGGAACAACCGGGCGGGGCGTCCTGATTGTCACGAACGCTGGACGTTCGAGTTCGAGCCGGACGGTAACCGGATCGCACCACCGGGGTTGGTCGATGACCTGCTCGTAGTCGATTCGGCGCAGCAGCGATTCCAGTATTGCCATATGGACTGCTGGGTCGAGACCCGTCACAAGGCCCAGAGATGGCATGCCGAGCGATGGGGCGTCGCAGCGGACCGCTGCTGCGGCTGCCGCGTCGTCGGCTGCTGCGAAATACTCATAGAGAATGCTCATCACATATCCTTGGGAGCCCTGCGATGAGCCGATGGAGACCTCGCAAATGTCCTCGGTATTCAGAAGCTCGGAAGTTCGGCGTCAGTGCGCGAAGCGGATCGATGACCAGTGCCGTGGCGTTCGGCAGCCGCTCGCAAGTAGCTGGCACGGTCAATATTGCAGCTGCTGAAGCGCTGAGACGGGCAGTCGCACTCCAGGTTTCCGGCGGCGGGCACATCGCCGCGCCCGCTGTCATAGGCGTGTACCAGCGCCGTAGCGATGAAAATTGGAAGCAGACACGCCAAGTCGACCTGCGTGCTGTGATCGACCACGAAGACCCTGCGTACCTCTGGTCTGTTGACGCCGGAGATCGATGAGACGATCAATGAAGCAATGCTCCCAGTTATAGGCGCGTGAGGTTGGAATGGGCCGCCCGGAGTCGAAGGGCCGAACAGCCGGGCGGCCACGACGGAACCCGACGAGGATCAGTGCGGGCGAATCCCGAGAACTCGGATTCGCGGTGTCGGAAACCGTAATGAAGAATCTAATCCGAAAATGATGGTGAGTGGGCAGGCGGTAGCTGTCGGCGGAGCCGACACCGGTTGTTGTTGGTTGTGACAGGGTCAGGCGGCTGGAGTGAGGGTGACGGTGTAGCCGAGGGCTTCGAGCTGGCGAATGTGGTTGCGGCGCTTGCTGTCCGGGTTCAGGTGGCGGGTGAAGTGGTCGGCACCGAGATCGGTGAAGATCGCGTTCTGGTCGTGCAGGAGATGCCAGACGATGACGAGGATGGAGCGGCCGATAGCGACGACGGCGCGTTTCTTGCCTCGGCGTCTGGCGATGCGCCGGTAGCGTTCGCCGAGGAATGTTTTGGTCCGCCCGACGGCGACGGCGGCCTCGCCGAGGACCCGCGCGAGGTAACGGTTGCCGTGCCCGGTGGATCCGTTGCCTTTGGTCTTGCCGGCCGAGGAGTTGATGCCGGGAGAGAACTTCGCCCAGGAACACAGGTGCCCCGCGGTCGGGAACCGGGACATGTCGTCCCCGACCTCGGCGAGGATGATCGCGGCGGCGACGGGCCCGATGCCGGGGATCTCATCCAGGCGCGCCGCCGCCGTCGCGAAAAGGGGCCAGTTGCGCCTCGATCTGTTCATCGACGGCGTTGATGTCGGCGGTGATGCCGTCGATGCGGGCCAGCATCCGGGCTAGCAGGAACCGGTGATGGTTACCGAAGTGCCCGTTGAACGCCTCCTCGAGCTGGCCGATCTTGGGGCGCATCCGTGACCGCGCCATCTGCGCAAGCGCTTTCGGATCCCGTTCACCGCCGATCAACGCGGCCATCATCGCTCGTCCGGATACCCCGAAAATGTCGGACGCCACGACCGAGAGTTTGATGCAGGCGTCCTCGAGG
>NZ_JBIAFV010000066.1:0-3658 GCF_042869435.1 Nocardia sp. NPDC006982
CTCAATAGGATTCGTTTGCGGAGTAGGTCGGGTTTGGTGCGGCCGAACATTTGCCGTTTGAGCATTTTAAAAGTTACGTGGAATCTGGCCCGGGCGGTGATCATGTCTCCCCGGGTGACCACGGACTTGGGAGACGGGCTTGGGCAGCGCGGTGGCGTTGATGGAGAAGTGGCCGGTGTTGGGTCGGCACGAGCAGGCGGCGGTGTGGCTGGGCATGTGGGTTGATCTCGGGCGGGCGCCGCGCACGATCGATGCTTACGGTCGCGGGCTTGCGGAGTATCTGCTGCTGTGTGAGCGGGAGCGGGTCGATCCGGTCACCGCGAGCCGCGCCCACATCGCAGTGTTCGTGCGGGAGTTGACTTCTCGCCCGCACCGGCGCGGCCCAAACGTGGTGTCGCTGGATTCCGGTTCGGGGTTGGCGAACGCGACGATCCAGCAACGGCTGGTGCCGGTCCGGCTGTTCTACGACTATCTGATGGAAGAGGGCCTGCGGCAATCGAATCCGGTAGGACGAGGGCAATACACGCCCGGTCGGCGGGCCGGTGGTATGCAGCGGGGTCTGGTACCGCGGCTGACGAAGCTGCCGTGGATCCCCGACGAGCAGCAGTGGATGCAGGTCCTGGACGTGGCGCGGCTTGAGCCGATCCGCAACCGGCTGATGCTGGCACTGGCCTACGACGCGGCGCTGCGGCGGGAGGAGCTGTGTTCGCTGCGCACCGACGACGTCGATCCTGCTCATCGGATGTTGCAGGTGCGAGCGGAGACCACGAAGAACCGGCTCGAGCGGGTGGTGCCGTATTCGGCGTCCACCGGAGTGTTGCTGTCGCAGTATCTGGTCCATCGGTCCACGGTCAGCCGGGCCCGCGGACCGTTGCTGCTGTCCGAGTCACGCCGTAATCGAGCTGAGCCGCTGAGTTTGTGGATGTGGTCGAAGGTGGTGCGGCGCATCGCAATCGACGCTGGGGTCCCGCAGTTCTCGACGCACACGACCCGCCATCTGTGTTTGACGGACCTGGCGCGGATGGGGTGGGAGGTGCATGCGATCGCCTCGTTCGCCGGCCACCGGCATACCGACTCCACGCTTCGGTATATCCACCTGTCCGGCCGGGATCTGGCCGACAAGCTCGCCCGCAGCATGGACCACATCCATGCCTGGCGGGTTGAGGCCCTGACCGGCACCGACCTGGTGGTGGCGCGGTGAGCGCCGTCCCTCCCGCGGTTTCGCCCGGTGACGACCTGCGCTGGCGGTCGCCAATCGATCCTGGCCGCTACGACGCGACACCTGCGCTGCGGGCGGCGGAGAAGGATGCGATCACCGAACTCGGTGTCGAGAACCTCCGCCGCGTGGCCCGCCACGACCCCAATGCCCGAGGATGGACGAAGATCCGCCGCCTGCTGCTGGCCCTGGACGACGCCACCGCTGCGGTCCAGGCGCCGCGGACACCGCACCGGCGGCGAGCGATGAGGGACGCGACCGCGGTGGTGTTGCTGCACTGCGTGCGGACCGGCAAGTCGTTCTGGTCGTGGACAGACGAGCAATGGGCTGAGCTGATCGGCGCAGACCTGCACGAGTTCCGGGCCGCGGCCCCGGGATGGGCCGACGATGCGGTGCGTCCTTATTTGGCCACGCACGCGTTTCTGCTCGGCGGGTTCGCCGCGTTCTATCGGCTCGGCAGCTTCAGCCGTCTTACGTTGGCCGAGAACATCTTCGGCCGTGATCTGGTCGACAGTGAGATCGGCCGGATCCGGTCGGTGCTGGCCGGGTGGGGCTATCAGCTGGGCCGCGGCGATGACCCCCTGCTGCCCGGGGTCGCTTGCCAGGTGCTGCTACTCAACCGCAGCCCGCACCTCGACGAGCTGAACACGGAACTATTCGAGTGGATCCGCCGTGAACGGCTGCTGCCCGCTGCTCGCGGAAACACACTGCACGCGATGCAGCGGGCGGTCGCCGCGCTGGGCTACTGCGATGCGCCGCAGCAACTCACGGGACGGCACTCGGCACGCGCCACCGGCGGAGCACCCGAATGGGCCGAATGGGCCGAATGGGCCGATCGCTGGCATGACACCTCGACACTGACTCCCCGCGTCCGCGGCACCGTCCGCTCCACCCTGCTACGGGTCGGGCGCTGGCTGGAGGTCGAACATCCCGAGGCTGCCGATCCGGCCGATTGGACCCGACAGACCTGCGCGGCCTGGATCGCGGCGCTGGACCGCATGAAGGTCGGAGATTACGTCCAACGCACCACCGGACTCAACGACCGCCTCGGCAAACCGTTGGAAGCCTCTACGAAGGCGGGACAAATCGCCGCGGTCCGCCGATTCTTCCGGGACTGCCAGGAATGGGATTGGCTGCCACGGCGTTTCGACCCGAACCGGGCGTTGGCCACCCCACGCAGCATCGCCGCCCTTCTCGGCCCCGATCCCCGCATCATCGCCGACGATGTCTGGGCGAAACTGATGTGGGCCGGGCTGAACCTGACTCCCGATGACCTGCCCCAGTCCCAGGCCGGGAACTTCTATCCGATCGAGCTGGTTCGGGCGGTCACCCTGACCTGGCTGTTCTCCGGGCAACGCAGCGACGAGATCGCGCGCCTACGCCTCGGCTGCATCCGCTGGCAGCACAACGGGACACCGATTCCCGGTGACTCGCAACAGATCCTGGCCCGCGACGCAGTCTGCCTACTCGACGTCCCGACCCACAAGACCGGCACCGCATTCACAAAACCGGTCGACCCGATCCTGGGTCAGGCCATCGACACCTGGCAGGCGAACCGGCCCGAGCAGCCGACGTTCGTCGACCGCCGCACCGGACAACACGTCGATCTGCTGTTCGCCGTCCGCGCCCGCCGCATGTCCTCGGCCTACATCAACAACACCGTGATCCCGATGCTCTGCCGCAAAGCCGGAGTCCCGGCCGCCGACGTCCGCGGCAACATCACCAGCCACCGGGCCCGATCGACCATCGCGAGCCAGCTCTACAACGCCAAAGAACCAATGACCCTGTTCGAGCTGCAGGCATGGCTCGGGCATCGCTCGCCGCAGTCGACCCAGTTCTACGCCAAGATCAGCCCGAACACCCTCACAAAGGCATACGACGACGCCGGCTACTTCGCCCGCAACATGCGAACCATCGAAGTCCTCGTCGACCGCGACACCCTCACCAGCGGCGCAGCGGCCCAGGGCGAGCCTTGGCAACACTTCGACCTCGGTCATGGATTCTGCACCTACACCTTCTTCGAGCAATGCCCGCACCGGATGGCCTGCGCCCGCTGCGACTTCTACACACCGAAGGAATCCAGCAAAAGCCAACTCCTGCAAGCAAAATCGAACCTGCAACGCATGGCCGTCAACATCCCACTCACCGACGACGAACAAGCCGCCGTCGAAGAAGGCCAGATCGCAGTCGACAAACTGCTGACGCGCCTGGCTGACGTTCCCACTCCGGCGGGCCCGACGCCTCGTGAGGTCGGCGCGGCAGGCGCAATCCAACTGCCGATCGTCGGCGTCCGCCATGGAAGATCCTCATAAACTTGACATTTCAGATTCCACAGAATGATCCGGTTGACGTGCCCTTCGACCGTTCCACTGCTCCATGCCATGGTTAGGCCCGCGGTGACTGCGTCCTGGTCGCGGCGCAGGCCACGGACGAACGAGTGCA
>NZ_JBIAFV010000067.1:0-3480 GCF_042869435.1 Nocardia sp. NPDC006982
CCAACGGCCCAAGCTCAGAACACCGGGCACATGATCAATCATCATGCCCCAGAACGCAATTCGCATGGGTCAATCACGGAAAGCGTGCCAGATCCGGAATTCGAAGAGCGTCGACACGGGGATGATCCGCCGATGAACTCGGTGCCGTTGCCGTCGACGACGTACTCCCCGCGCAGCGGGGATTAACCGGGCCGCGACGGCAAAGGTGTGATCGTCCCCGCATGCTCCCCGCGCGGGGGTGATCCGCAGGCAGCGGCGATCGAGGTGGCCTGTTCCCCGTGTACGGGGGTGTCGATTTGTGCTGTTAGTACGGCAGGTTTCTGCTGGGTGGGAAGGTGTCGGCGGCACTGTTTGTAGCGGGAGGTGGCGCTGGCGGTTTGCGAAGTTGTCGTGTTAAAGCGTGGGTGTGGGTGTGTTGTGGCGGGTAGCGTGGCCGAAAGGTCGTCGGCTGTTGCGGTATTGGGGTTGTAGGTCGAGAACCTGTCGGTGGGGGGTGCGAGAGTGCTCGGTATCTCCCGTGACGGAGCACACGCATCTATTCATTTAGGGGTGGATTTGGTGTTGAGCGAGGCTGCGCGTTCGGTGTGGGCGAAGTCGCCGAATGGTGTGGGTGGGTGGCTTCCGTTGTGGCAGCACATGGATGATTCGGCTGATGTTGCCGGGTTGTTGTTCGATGAGTGGCTGGCGCCGAGCGTTGTGGGGTTGCTGGCTGCGGAGTTCGGGGGTGATGCGGCTGCGGCGCGGTGCGCGGTGCGCTTCTTGGCTGGTGTGCATGATCTGGGAAAAGCGACTCCTGCGTTCGCGGTTCAGGATGAGGGGCTTGCTCAGCGGATGCGCGAGCACGGGTTGTATATGCCGACAACCCGGCATGAGTTGGTGGATCGGCGGCGGGCGCATCACACGGTGGCGGGTCATCATCTGCTGATTCGATGGCTGGTCGAGCGGGGGTGGTCGCGGCGGTGGGCGGTGTCGTGGGGTGTGGTGGTGGGTGGTCATCACGGTGTGCCACTGGATGAGGACGATCGCCTGTTCCCGGAGAAGTATCCGAATTTGTTGGGTGCGGGGGCGTGGGTGCGGGTGCAGCGAGAGCTGCTGGAGCGCATGGCATCCCGGACCGGAGTGTTGGAGTATCTGGATGGTTGGTGTGAGCTGAAGCTGTCGGCGCGTTTCCAGGTCCTGGTCACCGGGATCGTGATCGTGTCGGATTGGATCGCCAGCAACGAGGATCTGCTGCCCTTTCATACCGTTCGATTACCCGAGGCTGTGGTCGACCCGGAGCGGTCCGGTCGTGCATTGGCGGCGTTGGCGTTGCCGCGGCCGTGGTCACCGTCGGCTATTCCGGCGGCGGTACCGGAGTTGTTCGCCTCGCGGTTCGCTTTGCCAGACGGCGCGACACCTCGGCCGGTGCAGGTTGCGGCGTGTGAGGTGGCTCGGGCGATGCCCGAGCCGGGGTTGTTGATCGTCGAGGCGCCGATGGGGGAGGGCAAGACCGAGGCGGCGCTGGCGGTGGCGGAGATCTTCGCGCAGCGTTGGGGCGCAGGCGGTTTGATGGTGGCGTTACCGACGCAGGCGACCAGTGATGCGATGTTCGATCGGGTGGTCGACTGGCTCGACGCCTTAGGCGCCGAGGGGCAGGAGGTCGGGGGTTCGATCACGCTCGGGCATGGCAAGGCGCGATTCAACCGATTGTTCCAGGGGTTGGTGCGGGCCGGTCGGATCCGGGATGCTGAGATCGGCTGCGACGAAAACCACGGCCACCACACCGGTGGGCGGGGCGCCGCGCCGCACGCGGTGGTCGCGCATTCGTGGCTGTCGGGGCGGAAGAAGGCTCAACTGGCGAATTTCTCGGTCGGCACCATCGATCAGCTGCTGTTCGCGGGGCTGAAGTCGCGGCATCTGATGCTGCGTCATCTCGGGCTCGCCGGGAAGGTGGTGCTGCTGGATGAGGTCCACGCCTACGACGCCTACATGAACTCCTACCTGATGATGGTACTCACTTGGCTTGGCGCGTACCGGGTTCCGGTGATCGCGTTGTCGGCGACGCTGCCCGCGGATCGGCGACACGCGCTGCTGCAGGCGTATCAGCGTGGGGTCGACCGCGACCAGGTACCCGATATCGCCGATGTGGCGGGCTACCCGATCCTGTCCTGGACCTCGGAGAACGGTATTCACAGTCGCGAAGTCGAACCCTCCGGGCGCGGCACGACCGTGCATCTGGATGTTCTCGGTGGTGAGGTCGATGACGACGGTGAGGCGTTGGTCGCGCTGTTGCGCGACAAACTCTCTGACGGTGGGTGTGCGCTGGTCGTGCGCAACACTGTTCGCCGTGTGCTGGACACCGCCGCGGTGCTCGAGCGGTGGTTTCCCGGTGAGGTGATCGTCGCGCATTCTCGGTTCATCGCCGCCGACCGGATGCGTAGAGATATCGAGCTGCTCGACTGCTTCGGGAACCCGGCACGAGCGATCGGAAGACCGCAGCGGCATATCGTCGTCGCATCCCAGGTGGTCGAGCAATCCCTGGATGTCGATTTCGACGTGTTGGTCACCGATCTCGCGCCGATCGATTTGCTGCTGCAGCGGATGGGACGGCTGCACCGCCACCAACGAGGACCCGATCAATGCGATCGGAAACCGAAAGTCCGTGTAGCCCAAGCTTTCATCGCCGGAGTGACATTCACCGACGATGCGCCCGAGCTGGAACGCGCGGCGGCACGCTATGTGTACGACGAGCACACGCTGCTGCGTGCGGCTGCGGTATTGCTGCCGAAGCTCGGCGCCACGATCGCGCTGCCCGACGACATCGCACCGCTGGTTCAAAACGCCTACGGGCCGGAGGAACTCGGTCCCGCGTCCTGGCAGGATGCGATGGACCGGGCTCGGCGACACTGGCTGGACAAGACCGCCAACCGCATATCGAAAGCTGAGACGTTCCAGATCAAGCAGCCGACGCGGCCGGGCAAAGCGATCGTCGGGTGGGTGTCGGCGAATGTCGGTGACACCGACGATGATTCGCAAGGCCAAGGTCAAGTCCGTGATGGCGCCCCGAGTCTGGAAGCTGTCGTCGTCCAGGAATCGGCCTCCGGTGACTGGTTCACCCCCGCGTGGCTGCCCGACGGCGAGGGGCATGTGCCTGTGCCGCGTGGTGAGACGCCATCGGATGAGGTGGCGCGGATCGTTGCCGCGTGCTCGCTGCGGCTGCCGTTGCAGTTCAGCAATGAGCACGCTGAATCCGCGCTGTGGGCATCGACTCCGGAGGAGTGGGAGTTCTCACCACTGATCTACCGGCTCCCTGTCCTGGTTATCGACGAGGACGGCTACGGCGACATCGCCGGACACAGGGTGCGCTACACCCGCGACACCGGGTTCCGGGAACAGCAGGAAGCGGATCAACCGTCGGTGGATTCATCGCACGGGTCAACAGAAGTGAGCACTCACCCATGAGCTCCGACAACGAACCCGGCTTCAATGTGCTCGACGAGC
>NZ_JBIAFV010000068.1:0-3253 GCF_042869435.1 Nocardia sp. NPDC006982
GCGTCCTGCCATGTCGATCAGTGTCCCTTCTCGGCCCTCATCAGGCCAAACGGGACTCTAATACCAGATGGTCTCATTCATTGGGAGCAGCCCACTCCCGTCTGGCTCGTCCCGGGACAGCATTAAGGCCCCGGTTTCGATGTCACCTGGCTTAACGACACGTCATCAGTGGTTCACTTACGTTCGCCTTCTCGGCCCACACCTGCCTTGTCTCGCAAGGCTTTTCCCACGACGCTCACCACCACGGCTCATTCACCGCAGCAACTCGGGGTGGTTTGACACCTGCACCTGCATGCCGATGCCGAAGGACCTACCTTCATCTCCACAACAGCACGGCGACAACGAGATTCGTGCCTTCTACATCACAACCTCCCTATCACCTTCAGGACGCACCAATGCTCTTGCGGAATCGATAATCGGGCTTTTCAAGACCGAGGTCGTGCGCCGACACGGCCCGTTCCGCACGCTCGCCGAGGTCGAGTTCGCGCTCATGGAATGGTGCGACTGGTACAACAATGCGCGTCTTCACTCACGGCTGGACTACTTGACCCCGGCCGAATACGAAGCCGCGTACTACTCTCAACAACCGCCACGCCGACCGGCGCTGGTCTGACACCGAAGCCGGTCCCTTACTCGTGACGGTTCAGGCCGCTTTCAGAATCTCGTTGGCCTCCTTAAGATCTCGGACTTCTCGTTCGAGTTCCTTGATCGGCGCCTGCTCCGCACTCGTCACCCCGGGAGCCTTCCCGGTGTCGATCTGGGCCTGCTTCACCCAGACACGCAACGACTCCGGGTGGACTCCGAGCTTTGGGGCGAGGGCGAGCGCTTGGCAGGCGGCCTACGCCGACGGATACCCGTCGAGTCGGTTCAGCACCATCTTCACCGCTCGCTCACGCTGCTCGATCGGATAACGCTTGGGCATGGCCCATAGCCTCCACAAAGAAGGAAGCGGCCGGAAAATCGGGGCCGTTCATTCCAGGGGCAGCGGCTTTTCAGCTTTGGTTCGACAGACTCTGTTCAGGATGACAAAAATCAACTTGGTGATCTAGATACATCGGCGGCCAGTAGAAGTGCCTGCCTCGCCGTGGCCATGGAGGATACCGGCGCGACTCAGAGACTTTCCGCATGCTCGGCTTTGCCCTCGCGATTAGGCAATAATAAGTCTTGCTCAGCCGATCCGGGTCTGTTCGTGGCGGTAGGCGCCAGGGGTAATGCCTTGTTCGCGTCGGAATGCGCGGGTGAGGGTGATGGTGGAGCTGTAGCCGGTGACGCGGGCAATTTGCGTGATGGGTCGGTCGGTGTCCCGGAGGAGTTTGGCCGCCTCGGCCAGACGCACTGAGGTCAGATAAGCCAGTGGAGGCTGTCCTATCGCAGTGGTGAAGCGTTGGGCGAATGCGGCACGGGAGAGTCCGGCGACGGCGGCCAATTCTGCCACTGTCCAGGGGTGTTCGATATGTGTGTGCATCGCTCGTAGTGCTCGGGCTACCACGGTATCGGCATGCGGCGAGGATGTGTCTCGGGCATGGTTACGACGCCATGCTCGTAACACATATGTCAGTGAGGCTTCGACGAGGGCCGGTGTCAGATCGGGTGGCTGCTTAGAGTCCTCAAGCTCTAGTCGCAAGAACCTCAGCAGGCTTTCGAATTCGATCGGGCATGCTGCGCGCACCGGAATGTAGGTGATGTTCGCCAGATCCCGAAGCAGCGGATGCGGCTGGCGGGGGCCTTGCAGATATCCGCAATACAGGCTTTCCACTGCACTTCCCGCCTGATCCGCGAGGTTGTGCGCGACAAGAGTATGGACGACGCGCGGACCGAATAGGGCCATGTCTCCTGGTCCCAGGACCAACTCTGGGAACCAATGTCCGGAGCCGGCAGGTGGCAAAATCCGGCACGATCCGCTCAACACGATGCGAAATGAGACGGATGCAATCTGTCGAGTCGACCGGCGCTCCGGCATGACGATGCCGTCGGAACGTGTGTACTCGGCAAATGGTTGGCCGGCTCGAAGCGCGGCGTAGACATCGGTGATCGTCTCCACGCTGAAAGCATAGTCGTATGTTAGGCACCACTCGTCAGTCGTCTAGCGGGGTGAGGTGGGGCAAGACGATCGGTTCATCAATCAAGCTTTTCGATCATTACTTGAGCATGCGATCAGTCCTAGCCTCTATAACGAAATCGAAGCATCGGGAAGAAGGGAAATTCGATGGAGATTTTGGTGACGGGTGGGACTGGGAAGGCTGGACGGCGGATGGTCGAGGCGTTGGCTGCAGCCGGGCTCGACGTGAGGGTCGGAAGCCGGCATCCGGGCGCGCCGTCTGAGCATCTGACACCGGTGGCTTTCGATTGGTACGACAAATCGACGTGGGCGAGCGCACTTGGGGATGCTGAGGGGTTGGTGGTTAAGGGACTCGATCTGGATCACTATGCTGCCGAGTCGGTACGGATGCTCTTGGAGTCCGCACCGCATGTCCGACATGTCGTGTTCCTGTCCAATATGGGTGTGGAGTACACCCCGGACGATCATCCACGCCGGGCAATCGAGCTGGTGGTGCAGAACTCGCGCAAGGCGTGGACAATTCTTCGCGCCAACTGGTTCATGCAAAACTTCGACGAGGACGACGCAGTGTTCGCAGAAGCTATTCGGACACGGGGTGAGGTGCATGCCCCCGCGGGGGATGCGAAGGTGAGTTTTGTCGATACCCGCGACCTGGCGGCGGCCACGACTGCGATTTTCGCGACGTCGGGGCACGACGGCCGGGCCTATGCGATCAGTGGGCGGGAGGCGATTTCATTTGCGGAGGTCGCCGCGGCGATCGGGGCGACAAGCGGCACGTCGGTTCGCCATATCGACTGCACGCCAGCCGAACATCGTGAGTACATGCGAGGTCCGGATCGGCCCGCGGCGTATGTAAATCACATCAATCATCTGTTCATCCCCACCAAGGCCGGTGCATGCGCAGCTGTCAGCGGCGATGTGGAGTTGCTGACGGGACAGCCGGCGCGAACTTTCGGGTCATACGTCGAGGAGACGTGGTCGGCATCAGAGTCAGGGCTGCCGCATCCGATTGCCCAGCACGAGAAGCTGTATTCGACTTACCAGTAGCGCGCCAACTTTGGTTGAATGATTGTTCTGCCCAACAGGAGTTCGGACTAGCACTCCAGCCGCACTTAGTTATGTGATCGGTGTCGTCGCTGGTAGTGGGCTTGCCGTGCCCGGTATTGGTGGCGTCGCCGCCAGATGGACCACTTC
>NZ_JBIAFV010000069.1:0-3018 GCF_042869435.1 Nocardia sp. NPDC006982
ACATTCGCCGAGATCGTCGAGGATGTGTTGCCGATGTCGGTGATCTTGCTGCGTGAGGACCGCCCCGCCGCCGGTCAAACCGCGTCCAACGCCGTCGACGACGCCGAAAACACCGCGTCAGCGGTCTGGAGTTTCGCGGAAAACCTCGCCCAGGCCGCGGGCGCGGAACCGAAATCCGGTGCCGGGGACCGCGCCCGCGAACACCTGTACGCGGCACTGGACGCCCCGTACCGGGAATGGCTGGCGTCCCTGACACCGGAACGAGACCTCGATCAGGCGCGCGCACAATGGCAAACAACTCTTCGGGCTGCGGTGTATCCGATTGCCGCGGAACTGATTTCGGCTGCCCCGCCCTCGGCGTGGGTAGGGCGCACGGTTCGCGGTCAGGTGGTGAACGTGGCGCGCGCGGAGATGTGGCTCAACACCTCGCTGCGGAAGCTGTTGCCGCTGGCTGATTCCCGGTCGATCCGTTCTGTATCGAAGGAGGCGGTGGCGTGAGCACCGTGGAGGAGAAGCAAACCCTGGAGGTGGTGCCCGCGCGGCGGCTGGGCCGCCTCGGAAGCGCCCTGGATTGGCGGTTGAACCGCCTTCAGGACGAATATCTACAGCGATCGTCCACAGCGCGGGCGGAACTGGCGAAACTGCGTCGAGGTCTAGGTAAACCCGCGGGCAGCGTCCCCGAGATCTGGGACCTCACCATCGCCGCGGTGCCGGCATCCCTGTGCGGGCAGGACCGTTTCGACGATGGTGAGCCGAGTGTGGCCGAGGCTGCCGCGCATTCGGTGCTGACCTTGTTCGCCGCGCACCAGCAGTCGATGCTGGTGCGCGCGCATGTCCCGGAGGTCTCGTTTGGGCGGGCGGTGGGGATTCTGGCGCAGTCGGAGGGGCGCAGCGCTGAGGCGGTCACGCGCCGGTTCATGGCCGTGTCGACCGCACAATCGATCGAGGAGGTGTTGGTGCACATCCGCGGGCTGGTCACCCAGTTGCGGTCGGAGAAAAAGGGATTCGACTACGCCCGCCTCGCAGACGACCTCACCGGTCTGCTGACCCCGGGCCGCGCCCAGCGGGTGCGGCTGGCCTGGGGACGCGACTTCTACCGCACCACCACCGCCGCCGAACCAGATTCCGAGTCCGAAGCCAGTGAAGAATGACCAGTGAAAGGCCGCTTGCCGCGATGACCCGAACCCTGATCGACCTGCACATCCTGCAGACGGTGCCGCCGAGCAACCTCAACCGCGACGACACCGGTAGCCCGAAGACCGCGATCTATGGCGGTGTGCGCCGCGCCCGCGTCTCCAGCCAAGCCTGGAAGCGGGCCACTCGCGTGGCCTTCGATGACCAGCTTGACCGCTCGCAGCTGGGGGTGCGGACCCGTCGCGTGGTCGAACTGTTGGCCGCCGAGATCACCTCGCAGGCAACCGAGTTGGGTGAGCGCTCGCTCGAGCTGGCCGCGGAGGTGATGAAGGCTGTCGGTATCACCGTGAAGCCGCCGAAGAAGGACGCGATCGAGGAAGCCGGATACCTGGTGTTCTTGAGCCGGTGCCAGATCCAGGCCCTGGCTGCTGCGGCGGTCGCCGCGGCAGGCGCGGCCGATGTCGCGAAAGCGTTGCGGGAGGCCAAGGTGAAGGATCTGGCCGACCGCGACCACTCGGTGGATATCGCGTTGTTCGGTCGTATGGTCGCCGACCAAGCCGACTTGAACGTCGATGCCGCCGTGCAGGTTGCCCACGCCATCAGCGTGCACCCGGTTGAAACCGAGTTCGACTACTTCACCGCGGTCGATGATCAGCTCGGTGACGACGAGACCGGTGCCGGGATGATCGGCACGGTCGAGTTCAACTCCTCCACCTTGTACCGGTACGCGACCATCGATGTGAACCGTCTGCACGACAACCTCGGCGACCCCACCGCGACCCGCCGTGCCATCGAAGCGTTCGTCGCGTCTTTCGTACGGTCCATGCCGACCGGTAAGCAGAACACCTTCGCCAACCGCACCCTCCCGGAGGCGGTGGTCGTGTTGGTGCGTGACACCCAGCCGATCAACCTTGTCGGCGCGTTCGAAAGCCCGGTGCGGGAGACGAATACCGGTGGCCGGGTCAAACGCGCCGCCGACGCGCTGCGTGAGGAAGCCCGCGAGGTTGAACGCGCCTACACCGAAACACCGATCGCCAGCTGGGTCACCCGGATCGGTTCCGACACCGCCGGGCTCGACGACCTCGGCCCGAACGTCGCGTTCACCGACCTCGTCACCGCGGTCGGCGCGCTCGTCGAGACTCGGCTCGGGGAACCGCGGTGAGCGTGGTCGCGCTGCGGTTGGCTGGACCGCTGCAGTCCTGGGGAGCCAGTAGCCGGTTCGTGCGCCGTGACACCGAGACCGCACCTACCAAAAGCGGAGTCCTCGGACTCGTCGCCGCAGCGAAAGGCCTGCGACGCACCGACCCGCTGGAGGGGTTGCTGGGCTTGCGATTCGGTGTCCGCATCGACCAACCCGGACAACTCGTTCGCGACTTCCACACCGCCCAACAACCCAAACTCGAACGCGACGGATCCCGCAGCTGGACCTCACTGCCGCTGTCATATCGCTACTACATCTCCGACGCGGTCTACCTCGCGGTCCTCGAAGGTGAACACGACCTCGTTACCGCGATCGACGCCGCGGTACGCAGCCCCGAATTCCCCCTCTACCTCGGCCGCCGATCCTGCCCACCGGCCGGACCCATCGCCCTCGGAGTTTTCGACGAGGACCTGCCGACCGCGCTGGCGAACCGGCCGTGGCTGGCCAGCACCCGCACACAACGCCGCGCCCGCGACCGGGTCGTGCGGTTGGCGACCGTCCGCGACGCCGCCGAATCTGAGTCCGACGGCGAGATGATCCGTGATACCCCAGTAAGTTTCGACCCGAACCGGCGCCAATACCAATGGCGCGCCGTGGTCCGCGGCACCGTCACCATCGCCAACCCCCACGGAACATCCGCCCCGGTCACCGAGCACGACGCCATGTCGGTGTTGGAGGCATGA
>NZ_JBIAFV010000070.1:0-2608 GCF_042869435.1 Nocardia sp. NPDC006982
GACCCGAGCTGGCGGCTGCGGCGATGGCCGATTGGGCTGGTGAACGGGTCGGTTTGGCGTTCATCCCGCCCGGCCAGCCCTGGCGCAACGGCTACCAAATCACGGGGTCCCGTCGATTCCCTTCTTCAGGTCACCGGTGCAATCGGCTGCGAACATCGCAGCCCGTCACGCGGGTCGACGCGGACATATGCTCTAGCTGTTGCGCGCGGTGTTCTCACAGGCGCTGGCACCCAAGAGAATTGGGATGAGTACGGCAGAGTCCTCCGATGAAGTCGCGAGTACAGCGACCACGACGGCAGCAACTTGGCCCGAATTGCACAGTAGTGCGATCCGGGGGAGGGATCTGAATATATGCCGAGAAGGGATACGCGGGATGGGTGAAGCGTTGTCGAAAGCGCAGGCAGCTGATTGGTCCGGCGTGACCGCTTGGCGGTGAGCCCATCCACCTGTTCGGCGAAAGCCCTTGCCGCACAGTCACTATTACCGCAGAAGAAACGTCGCCATGACCAGCGGCGGCACCATCGTTCGCCCAGCAATCGCAGCATCGGCCAACCGACGTCGATAGCGGGAATGCACGCGCCCAGCCGCCGTTCCACAGCTGGACACTCGGCCATCGGCGTGGCAACAACGGCCTCTACGACGACCTGGTCACCGTCGCTCTGGATATCACTGATCACTACAGGAGTCAAGTGCGGCAACAACTTTCGGATCGGATCACCAGCGCGCCGGTGCCATAAGTAGAAGCGGCAGGGCTGGACGGCAACACTCCAACCAGTAAGTCACGGTTCCTGCCCAGAACTCTTCCTCCTGGCGGCCGACATGCGCGATATCCGTCGATGTACGGACGTGATCGGGCACCGTTGCTCGCTGAGTCGGTCGTGCGCTTGTACTCGGGGTGGTGGCACAACACGCCGCTTCGTGTTCGACCGGGGTCGGTGGTCGAGCCCGGCGTTGTTATCAGTCGATTTATTCCATGAGCGCGAACTCGACCTCGCCGAGTCGGCTGACGACCTCGGTTTTGTGACGTCTGACTAGATCGTCAGTATCGCCCACATCTCCTGTTCGAGGCCGACAGGGTCGGTCGAACGTAGAACACGGCCGTGAAACATGGTGTGGCGCAACGCGAAGAGTGGGGATTCGATCGCGCAGGGCTGGTGGTAGAGGCGGGCGATCTGGATCGCTGGATCGGTGTGGTGGTCGGAGCAGGTGGTGATGATCCGGTAGCGGTCACCTACGCGGGATCCGTCGGCGCAGGTGGCGGTGATCTGGGTGTCGATGATGCGGAAGCGGTGACCGTTGATCCTGGTCAGCACCGATCCGTCGGGCGGCGTGGCCCACATGGCCGGGCGACGGCGGGAGGTGAGCCGGACCACGAGTTGGGCGCCGGTGGCAGCGACGCGGGTGAGGATGTCATCGCCGCCGGAGTTGCGGTCGGCCAGTTATAGCATCGTCTCGTTCGATAGGGGCACCAAGGTGGCGGCGTAGTCGGTCTCACTGCGTGTGAAGACTGCGCCGGGCAGGCCGCGGGTTGCGGTCTCGTACAATGTCAAGACCCGCAGATATGGGTAGCCCTCGGTGCTGCCCCGGTATCGAGTGAACTTACCCAGCCGCAGGCGGATCCGCGGCTGGTCAGGAGCCTGCAGCGAGCTGCAGCCATCGAAAGCCACAATGCGCCAACGTCGATAGCACACACCTGGGGTGGCCGGTTGCGCCAGCGGGCCGGCCACAACCTCGAATAGCGCCCTTCAACGGTGCTGCTCCCAAGCGTCGGCGAAGATCCCGCAGCCCTTTCTCCGAGGGCCTGTGCGGGAGCATCGATCCGAGCCTGGCGATCAGCTTGTTCCAGACCCGTTCGTAGCCCAGCGCCGGGAAAACAGCTAGGGCAGAATGAAATACACGTCCACACGCGAGGGCAGCAGGCGGGTGCGACGCTGCACCGCCTGGGTCCGGGCAAGCACGTCATGGATCAACTCGAATGGCAGGTACTGCGTCAGCTCCCCAAGGTGACCAGGCGCGAAGATTCCTGCGGCCACAGTGATGGTGCGGGTGAGCGTCGTAGTGACAGACGGGGAGGGCAACGGGACCTCTCGGATACGGGAAGACCTTGGACGACTTCTCTGCAATAGCAGAGGTCTCGTTGCCACCCCTCCGTGACACGCATCTCGGAAATACGCGAGTTGACCTGCCCCCCAAAGGCTTAACTACGTGGCATTGCTGGAAAAGCCCGATGATCGATTCCGGGCAGGGCGTTGTCATTGGCGTCGCATACCGACCTATTGATGCCGAGAATCCTTGCATGGCAATGTATTCAGCGAGCTCCTGCTGACGTATATTCGCACCTGATTAGACCAGCGAAGCTGGCAGACCGAAGGCCAGCACGTGGCTGCAGCCGAGGAACGAGGTGATCTCGGCGATCCGAGTACCCCGCAAGGTCAGTACGTTGATCGCCCAGCCGACGTAGGCACCCGCCTCGGGGCTCCACAGGTAGCCAGCCACAGCCGCCTGACCGTTGGTGCTGATACAAAAATCCTCGTGAGATGGGCTGGGTCTGGTGTGGTCATGTGCCTCCCAGCGGGTTGAGAGTTACCTGGTAGCCGAGGTGGTTGAG
>NZ_JBIAFV010000071.1:0-2303 GCF_042869435.1 Nocardia sp. NPDC006982
GCAGACCAGCGGCTACCCCACACCCGAAACCGAGTTGGTCCGCGTGCTGCAGGCACGCAAACCATCACAGAAACTCATCCATGGATCGAGGCTAAAAACGCACTGACCAGCACCAACACAAACAACACCCGGATCAAACGAAAGAGGTGCGGTATGCAACCACAGGTTTGGCCTCCGGATCGCCTGGTCGGCACTGAATCACCTTGCTGCCCAACGTTCCCCGGAACGCGTTCATCGTCTCGGTCAGCTGCAGTTTGCCGCCGCGCCATTGCCCGACCGCGGACTCGTTATCCCAGACCAGAGCTCGCGGAACACGCCCCCAGCCCGAGATCAACGCCCAATGCCCGGCCAGCAGATCAGGGCTTTGCCGGGTCGGAACCATCGTCGCCGCCATAATCCGCGAATAGCCGCTCACCATCACCAACACCGGCGGACGACCGACATGACCGAACCCCAAAGGAACATCCACCGGTGGAAACCACAAATCGCACTGAGCAAGCTCGCCGGGCCGATACTCAGTGCGCGAGGCCGGGTCCACCGGCTTGAACAACGGCCGCAGCTGCTGCACTCGCTCGAAGAACACCGTCCTGCCGCGTTGCCAGCCAACACGTTCCATGATCACCGTCGTCGGCATATCCGGGAACTCGGCGAGCACCGCCCGAATCTGCGGCTCGAGCTCATCGACCGCCGACCCCTTCGGCTTGCGCTGATAGCGCGGCGGCTCATGGGAACCGAGCGCCTTCTTCACGGTGTTCTTCGAAACCTTCATCCGACGAGCGATCGCGCGAATCGCCATCCCCTCAGCGCGATGCAACCGTCGGATCTCCGCCCAGTCCTCCACGTTCAGCACCTCATGATCGTTCACAGGGGGGTCAGCATTGACCCGGGCGGTTTCTACCGGTGATCGCAACACTCCCGTAGGTTCTGGAGGTTGTGTTGTCGTCGTCGCGTCGCGTGAAGAAGGGGCCGGGGCGTCGTCCGCAGTCGGCCAAACGTCAACGGTTCATGGAACTTCGGGCTCGCGGCTGGAGCATTCTCCGCGCAGCTCGCGAAGTCGGAGCGTCACGAACCGCCGGCGCCAACTGGTCGCGTGGCTACAAGACCTACCGCAACGGCGAGGTCGTCGGGTTCGTGCCTGCCTTCGATCGGTTGGCGGCGCGTCAGATCGACGCTCGGTTCCTGTCCCAAGACGAGAGGATCGAGATCGCAGATCTCCGCCAGGCAGGCATGAGCATCCGCGCGATCGCGACCCATATGGGCCGATCACCGTCGACGATCTCACGAGAACTACGCCGAAATACGTTCAAGAGCAAGGGATATCGCCCGTTCGAAGCGCACCGACGCGCCACCGCCCGGCGCGCTCGACGGCATCGCCGACGCCTCGAAACCCACCCCGAACTGCGACGTCTGGTCGCGGAGTTACTGGCGCAGCGATGGAGCCCGCAGCAAATCAGCCGGCATCTGCGGAAACGGTTCCCTGATGATCCCCGGATGTGGTTGTGCCACGAGACCATCTATCAGGCCGTCTACCAGCCCGGATTGCCTCCTGTTGCGGCCCTCGCGGCTGGCGCCACACCGTCGCTCGCCACTGCGCACCGGACGCGATCATCGGCGCGCTCACCAGCGGGCCGAACGACGTCGCCCACGATTCGAACGCCCCATGCTCACCGTTCGCGATCGCCCCTTTCGGCCCGAGGATCGCTCACAAGCAGGGCACTGGGAAGGAGATCTCATCGTCGGCAAGGATCAGCGGTCGGCGATCGGCACGCTCGTCGAGCGCCAGACCCGCATGGTCCGGTTACTGCATCTTCCCTCCCGCGACAGCGAATCTCTGCACACGGCGCTGACCACGAGGATGCGTGATCTGCCGCCGGCGTTGCTGCGATCAATCACCTGGGACCAAGGGACCGAGATGGCCCGCCACATCATGATCGCGCGCTCGCTGGGCGCACCGATCTACTTCCGCGACTCCCACTCCCCATGGCAGCGCGGTTCGAACGAGAACGCGAACGGGTTGCTGCGCGACTACTTTCCGAAGGGGACCAACCTCAATATCCACTCACCCGAGCATCTGCTGGCCGTCGAGGACGAACTCAACAACCGCCCCCGCCGCGTCCTCCAAGACCATTGCCCGGCAGAGCTTTTCACCGCTCTGTTAGCCTTCGAGAGTCAGTCTGTGTTGCGACGTTGACTAGTGCTGTGTTCCTTAAAGGTGGTAGATAAAACGGCGGCGTAGGGTCCTTGGTTTCGGGGTGGGTCGGCCCCAGATCCAGGGGCGGGCGCGGGCGTTGAGGGCGGCGGTG
>NZ_JBIAFV010000072.1:0-2115 GCF_042869435.1 Nocardia sp. NPDC006982
TCCGGCAGTCCGGTCAGGATGATGTTGTGGTCCTTGAGCTCGGTGAACGCCTCCCAGTTCTCGACCTCGGGACCGATGACCGGCCCTTGCCAGGCCCGGGGCAGCTCGAGCCAGAGCCTCCAGATCGGATCGAGCTCCTCACCCGAGCGCAGGAACGGCGGACGATTCGTGTTCACTGGCTCACCTGCCAGCCTGCGGCATAAGACTTCCAGTTCGCCGCTGCCCGCAGCGCCTCATCTTCGAGGACCCAGCCATAGAGGTCCAGCGTGGTCTGAACATGGGCGTGACCGAGCCGCCGTGACACCACCCAATCCGGCGTTCCCGCGAGCAGAAGAGCGCTGGCATGAGTATGCCGGAACCAATGTGGTGACCACCCATGTGGCCCGATTCCTTTGCGCCGCAAAGCATTCACCTTGTCTCTCACCGTTCCTTCCCTCAGCGGGGCCAGCAATGGTGGACGGTTCAGGTTCACCAGAAGCGGTGAGTCGACCGTGATGAGCAGACCGAGATCGGTTGCGCGGCAAGCCAGATAGGTCAGATAGTCGGCGAACAGTCGTTCCAGGTCGGCGCCGACATAGACCCGGCGAGGACGCATCATCTTCACCCGCGCCCCGTTCGCGTTGTCCTCGCGCGGGACGATGTCGACGAACGCGGTGCCGCCTCGGCCCAGCACGAAATCGCTGATGCGCAGGCCAAGCACGTCACCCAGCCGAGCGCCTGTCTCCGCCAGAATCGCGAACAGCAGCCGATCCCGCAGATTCCCGGCCCACTCGCCGGTGGCCTGATCGACGACGGCCCACCTGTCGAGGATGGCCTGGAGCTGCTGCGGCAGCAGGATCGGCGGCCGACCGCGGTGGCGTTGACGGCGCACCCGCACCAGCGACGACGGTGCCGGTGCCTAGCGGGCATCCAGATGCGCCAGCAGCCCCCGCGTCGGCATCCGCCGCGGCGTCCCCCGCAACAAACGGCCCGCGACGGGAACCCCGAACACTTCCTGCTGCCAACGGTAGAACGAAATCAAAGCCGCCAGACGAGCTTCCAGTGTCGTCGCCGACGGCCGCTGATCGGAGGGAGCCAGATGGTGTTCGACGGTGCGACCGTTGCGCAGCCACGACAAGAACCCGGTCACCGCGGGAACCCCGACCTCCTGCCACCGCCCGGCCTCGTCGCGCTGCTCGAGGAAGGTCCACCACTGCGCCAGCGCGGTCGCATATCCACGCACGGTGTTCGGCGACCACAGATGCCGATGCGCCTCGATCCACTCCTCGACCGGGCCGACCGTCCGATACGAGGCATCGACCACCGTCCACGTCCGCCCGCCGCCGGATGGGCGCACCGCAATGCCGTAGGCCACCAGAGCCATCCGCTCATCACGTCGTTGAAGCCCCACTGATAAGCAGGCAACAACGAGACCCGCTGCCCACCAAAGGTCTTCGTCGTGAACATCGATGAGGACGGGTCAGGTCCCGTGGATAACGCCTGGCACCGGCAAAACGCATCTGTCGATCGGGCTCGGAATCCGCGCCTGCCAAGCAGGTCACCGAGTCGCGTTCGCCACCGCCGCCGAGTGGGTCTCACGGCTGGCTGATTCTCAGCACGCCGGAAAACTGCAGGCAGCTGATAAAGCTCGGCCGGATTCCGCTGATCATCGTTGACGAAGTCGGCTACATCCCGTTCGAATCCGAGGCTGCGAACCTGTTCTTCCAGCTCGTCTCGTCCCGTTACGAACGAGCCAGCCTGATCGTCACTAGCAACAAACCCAGATCGCTGGGGCGAGGTCTTCGGTGACGACGTCGTGGCCGCCGCAATGATCGACCGCCTCGTCCACCACGCTGAAGTTATCTCAATGAAGGGAGACAGCTACCGACTCAAGGACCGAGACCTCGGCCGCGTCCCAGCGGCCGAGACCAACGACTAACCAAACCAACAGGGGTGGGTCCGGATTCAACCGAAACGACCGGGTCACGATTCAGGATCTGGCACGGTTTGCGTGATTCCGTCTGGTCGGGTTTCCTAGTCGCTCAATAGGATTCGTTTGCGGAGTAGGTCGGGTTTGGTGCGGCCGAACATTTGCCGTTTGAGCATTTTAAAAGTTACGTGGAATCTGGCCCGGGC
>NZ_JBIAFV010000073.1:0-2087 GCF_042869435.1 Nocardia sp. NPDC006982
CGACGGTCAAGGGCCATTCTCGTGCCCGCCGCGCTGCCTGATTCAGATCCACCATCCAGCGGGCCGCCCCGGAAATCACTCCGCGGCGGCCCGCTTCTTTTCATCACGGCATTTACGGCGTCCACCAAGCGTCGCTGACCAACTGCCACAACCGATTGCACAATATGTGAAGGGAAAAGAAATGACAGTCGAAAAAGTAGTTCCGGACGTCGAGACGGACAAGAAGATCATCGTCGCCCGCGTCGTGTCATCGCGGGAGTATCCCCACTGGTCCGAAATCATCGACCAGTTGCTCGAACGGGCCGGGCTTGCCGGATATGCGCCCAGCAGCCGACCGCCGTTCACTGTCGACTTGGCCGAGCTCACCAACAACCTCCCCGGGAAGGCTGAGATCCGCGTCTATGCCCGCAGCGGAACGCCCGACAAGTACGACGTTCGAGACGCCCTCGAGGAGTTGCTCTCCCCAAAGGTGCGGGCATTCCTGGACCGCATCATCGACAACGAGGTAGTCGCCGAACGTGTCGAGTCGAACTCCTCAGCCATCGACGTTGACGCGGTCGTCGCCGAGTGGGGCGACAGCGATGATCCACTTCCCGAGGCCGGATCCGACGACATCGAGGCATTCCGCCGTGAACTCGTCGCGACTGTGCTCCGGTACGGCGAAGAGCAGCATCTGTGCGACTTGCTGGAAAAAAAGATCGCAGTTCTCGGGCTGAGGGACTATCTCCCGCCCTCGTCCAAGGATGTCACCCTCGACATCCCGGGATTCGGTCTCGCCACCGTCGACGTTTCGTTGACCCGCGCCGGTGCGATAAGGCAATCCGAGCTTCGTCGCGCCGTCGCCGACTTCATCGCCAATTCACTCGCCGAACGCGGTGACTTGGCTGCCTTGGCGACGACCGCCTGACCAACGGCACGAACTACAACGTGCCGCTCGCAGCACCAGTAGTTACTTCTCGACTCGAATAGCCCCAGCCCAGCGGGCCGCTACGGACTCACTCCGTGGCGGCCCGCTGTTTCGTTGTCACATCACTCAACCGACAGGAATCCCGCATGGCGCTCAAGTCTCTGGTTCGACGTAGCTTCAACGAATTGGTCCGTCTCTTTCGCGACGTCCGCGACAGCATCGCCCTGATCACCAACCCTGTCGGCCCGTTGATCCGAATCTTTCACTACGACATGTTCGACGACATCCGCCCCGCCTACCGCCGTAACCGTGTAGCCGAGCTGGTCTTCAGCTACCACGACACCGACGCCGCGCCCTGGGCCACCCACAAAGAAATCCTCGAGCGTCAGTTCGAGCTTTTCAACATCGGCGAGTCCCATTTCGCCGAAAAGTACTTCGAGCGCGGGAACCGATCGCTGTCCGTCGGTGACGTCGTGGGGATCGACAACCAGTACTACTCTTGCGATCCCTCAGGTTGGTCCGTCACCTCGCCCCCGCTCACCGCCTGACACGCGCCTGGCCCGGTGATCTTCTCTTCCGCCCGTCGCGATGGCAGAGAAGGCGACCGCTCGCGGCGTAGCTTCGGGCAATTACGATGCGCTCCTTGCGCTCACGCGGGATTTCCCGCGCGGCGCGCCGGATCCGGCGGGTGAGCGGCTGTGACACCCGGCTCAGCAGCCCATCGCTACTGTCCGTCACTTTCCCATCTGCTGTGCACAGATCTCTCGCTCACCTTCATTCCTTCTATGCACATATCCGACCTCTATCTACGCCGTCGAATAATAAATCTCCTCATGCCACATTTCCACGCCCTCCCTCTTTTTCATCGTTTTAACCGGTCAGACCTCTTGCATCTGGGATAACTTTCCGATAACACACCGTTGAGGCGGACCGGCATCAATGCCATTTGCATAAATGCAGGCACTGGCAGGAACTGTATTCCACGGCCTGTGATGAAGCAATGACCGCCACCTTGCACAAGATCACCGCAGGGGACGGATTCGAGTACTACACCCGCAGAGTCGCAGCCCACGACGCGTCCACACGCGGCCGAGCGCCGCTGTCGGATTACTACGCCGCGCACGGTGAATCACCTGGTCGATGGTTCGGAACAGGGCTGCACGGACTCACCGTCACCCAT
>NZ_JBIAFV010000074.1:0-2035 GCF_042869435.1 Nocardia sp. NPDC006982
TCCTCGGCGGTCGCGTTCACCGTGGGTGCGCTGCTGCCACTGTTGGCGATCATCCTGCCGCCGACCACCGCACGCATTCCGGTGACATTCGCGGCAGTGCTGATCGCGCTGGCGATCACCGGGTCGGTCAGCGCGCGGCTCGGCGGCAGTAACCGCGCACGCGCGGTGTTGCGGGTAATGATCGGTGGTGCGCTGGCGATGGCGATCACCTATGGCATCGGTCAATTGGCGGATGTCACCGGGATATGAGAACGGGCCGAAGGAAACCCTCGGCCCGTTCTTCGCTCAGCGCGATGGCGTCAGTAGTAGTGCCGCCGACCGGGCGCCCCACCGACCCGACGAGTGCGAGGATCGCACCGATGAGCAGCAAAATGATGTGCCGCCAACTCCCGGCGCGACTGCCGCAGATCGCGCCGTGCGGCGCTGCTGCGACGGGAACTACGTCAGAGGCCAGCGAGCAGCAGGCTCAGGCCGAGCATCCCGATCGCCCCGATCGCGATCCCGTAGAGGAAAAGTTCCCCCGCGGAGACGCTGAAGTGATAGTCGAATACACCGAAATCACCTGGTGCCGTACGAACTTCGCCCGTATTGGCCGCCACTCCGGCAACGCCGATAATTACCGCGCCGATGAGAACGACGAGCCCGATAATAATGATCATGACAATCCCGTTGCGCTGGTTGATATTACCTTCGCCGCTGACAGGGCCTGGTTCACGGGATCGCCGGTGTCCCAGTCCTCGGTGTCGTAGTGGCGGCGTTTCCATTCGATGCCGGTGCGTTCGGAGTGCTGGCGATAGACCGCGCGGACGCGGGCGCCTTCGCGGCCGCGCAGCTACTGCATCGTTAGTTCCGAGACGTCCTCTCCTGGAAAACGAATGGCATACATGGCCCGCGCCACCTGCAGGCGTGCGCGGGTGTTGGTGACAGCTTCGGCTTGCGCGGTGAGTAGCCGTGAGGACCGTGCCAGTGCTACGCCGTGGGCGTAGTACCGCACGCCGCGTTCGCCGACCCACACCACGGTCGACCCGCTGTCGGACATCAGCGAAATCGCTTGATGGGTGATGGTGGTACCCGGTCCGAGCAGCAGCACACCGACGGCGACGGCGGGGACGTGCACGGTGCCGCGTTCGTCGGTGGCGGTGATGGCGTTGCTGTCACGGTTGACCACACACCGGTCGAGGTAGAGGAACGAGATCCGCTCGGAGATCCGCACGAGTTCTTTCGACTCGGCGGGTCGGCGGCCGATGGTGGTCATCGCGGATTATCGGTCGTTGGGTATGCGAGGGTGAGCAGCCCGCATCCGTAGGATTTCGCGCGCCCGATACCGAAGGTGAGTGAATGTCGTAGTGCGGCAACGTCGGTGACTTCGAGTAGGCCTTCGTAGGTGGCAGTGGAGATGGTGACCCGCCCTTGGCCACGGGTGAAGCGGTGCACGGTGCGGTCGGTGATGGTGAGTTCGACTTCGTCGGCGGTGGCGTTGGGTGCGAGGCCTGGCAGGATGCGGATGCCGATGCGGGCGGCTCGGTCGAGCAGCCATTGCTGTTGTTGGGCAACGGTGATGCGGGCGAGGGGTTCGGTGTCGGTCCAGCCGTCACGGCGGGCGGAGTGGACGGGGTTGGCGGTGAGCCGGAATTGCCATTGCTGGCCGAGGGTGAGTCGTTCCAGCAGGCGGTCGTAGGGTTTGGTGTCCCAGGTTTCGGTGGTGGGCCAGCCGGCTTGTTCGACGATGTGGGTGAGGTCGGGTTTGTCGGGGGTTGGCGATATACAACTGGACGCGGTGGGGGCCGTAGGTGTCCAGGCGCCACAGGATCCGGCCTTCGTTGGTGGCGGTGGCGTCGGCGAATCCGCTGCATACCGCGGCGTGCAGGGCTTGTGGGGAGGACAGCAGTGTGCGGGCGCCGCGGCGCCGTGGGTTGATCGGCATTCTGGTCAGGAACACTTCATGCCTCCAACACCGACATGGCGTCGTGCTCGGTGACCGGGGCGGATGTTCCGTGGGGGTTGGCGATGGTGACGGTGCCGCGGACCACGGCGC
>NZ_JBIAFV010000075.1:0-1952 GCF_042869435.1 Nocardia sp. NPDC006982
TCGCTCGGTGGTTGTCGAGACTCGCGCCTGCGGCGCATGCGCTTCGACGGCTCGGACGCGAGACGGGCCGCGAACGTCGCTCGTAAGACTCGCTCGGTGGTTGTCGAGACTCGCGCCTGCGGCGCATGCGCTTCGACGGCTCGGACGCGAGACGGGCCGCGAACGTCGCTCGTAAGACTCGCTCCGTGGTTGTCGAGACTCGCGCCTGCGGCGCATGCGCTTCGACGGCTCGGACGCGAGACGGGCCGCGAACGTCGCTCGTAAGACTCGCTCGGTGGTCGTCGAGACTCGCGCCTGCGGCGCATGCGCTTCGACGACTTGGACGCGAGACGGGCCGCGAACGGGTCGCTCGTAAGACTCGCTCCGTGGTTGTCGAGTGAGTGGGCAGGTCGGCGCCGGGTGTATACCCGCTCAGGGGCTTGGGTTGGTGGTGCGAGACCATGGTCGGGAAGAACGGCCCGATTGTCGGTGTTGAGTATTAAGGCGCTGAGCCACCACAGTGCGATCGGCCAATTGATTCGAGGAGCCCTGGACGTGTCATCACCGAAGTCCCTGCCGCCGCTGGTCGAACCGGCCGCGGAGCTGACCAAGGACGAGATCGCCCGCTACAGCCGTCATCTGATCATCCCGGACCTGGGTGTGGACGGGCAGAAACGGCTGAAGAACGCCAAGGTGCTGGTAATCGGCGCCGGCGGGCTCGGCTCGCCCGCACTGCTGTATCTGGCGGCCGCCGGTGTCGGCACGCTCGGCATCGTCGAATTCGACGAGGTCGACGCGTCCAATCTGCAGCGCCAGATCATCCACGGCGAATCCGACATCGGCCGCCCGAAGGCCGACAGTGCGCGCGATTCCATCCTCGAGATCAACTCCGGCATCGAGGTCCGGCTGCACAAGATCCGCTTGGAGCCGGAGAACGCCGTCGAGCTGTTCGCCGAGTACGACCTGATCGTCGACGGCACCGATAACTTCGCCACCCGCTACCTGGTCAACGACGCCGCGGTGCTGGCGGGCAAGCCTTATGTCTGGGGCTCCATCTACCGCTTCGAGGGCCAGGTGTCGGTCTTCTGGGAGGACGCACCGGACGGTCGCGGCATCAACTACCGCGATCTCTACCCGGAGGCCCCGCCGCCCGGCATGGTGCCCTCCTGCGCCGAGGGCGGTGTCCTCGGCGTGCTGTGCGCCTCCATCGGTTCGATCATGGTTACCGAGGCGATCAAGCTGATCACCGGCATCGGTGAACCATTGCTCGGCCGTCTCATGGTCTACGACGCACTGGATATGAACTACCGGACCATCAAGCTGCGCCGCGATCCGGAGCGTCAGCCGATCACCGAACTGATCGACTACGAGGCGTTCTGCGGTGTGGTGTCCGAGGAGGGCCAGGCCGCGGCCGCGGGTTCGACGATTACCGCGCGCGAGCTCAAGGAGCTGCTGGACGCGGGCAAGGAAATCGAGCTCATCGACGTGCGCGAGCCCGTCGAATGGGACATCGTGCACATCGAGGGCGCCAAGCTCATCCCGAAGGATCGATTCCTCTCCGGTGAGGCGCTGTCGGATCTGCCGCAGAACCGGCCGATCGTCTTGCACTGCAAGACCGGTATCCGCTCGGCGGAGGTACTCGCGGTCCTGAAGAACGCAGGTTTCGCCGACGCCTCGCACGTGCAGGGCGGCATCGTCGCCTGGGCGAATCAGGTCGACAAGTCACTGCCGGTTTACTAGATCGGGTACTCATGCCGAAAGGTTGCTTCGCGGCGTAACCACCACGGAGCGAGTCTTACGAGCGAGGAGTTCGCGGCCCGTCTCGTGTCCGAGTCGTCGAAGCGCATGCGACGCAGGCGCGGCATCCGGCAGGCGTGTACCAGGTGCCGAACGTCCCGCCCCGTCAACCACCACGGAGCGAGTCTTACGAGCGAGGAGTTCGCGGCCCGTCTCGCGTCCGAGTCGTCGAAGCG
>NZ_JBIAFV010000076.1:0-1873 GCF_042869435.1 Nocardia sp. NPDC006982
TCAACCACCTCGGCTACCAGGTAACTCTCAACCCGCTGGGAGGCACATGACCACACCAGACCCAGCCCATCTCACGAGGATTTTTGTATCAGCAGATTGAAATCTGTGCGCTCAGGCGCTGTTTATGGAGATGCAGGCGGGGTCGTCCGCGGGGTCGGGTTGTGAGAGCGGGAGGTCGGGCCGGGTGAAGGTCCGCGAAAAGGTTTGGGTCGGAATCGATGTCGGCAAAGCTGCTCACCACGCCTGCGTGGTGGACCAGGACGGCAAGGTCGCGTTCTCCGGGAAGGTGGTCAACGGTCAGTCCGCGATCGAGGCGTTGATCGCCCGGGTCCGGGCCAAGGCCGGCGAGGTGGTTTGGGCAGTCGACATGGCCTCCGGGGCGGCAGGGCTGCTGCTGGCGTTGCTGAGCGCCACCGGCGATCGGTTGGTGTATGTGCCCGGCCGGTTGGTCAACCGGATGTCCGGCGCGTTCGCCGGAGAAGGCAAAACCGACGCCAAACACGCCCGCACGATCGCCGAAACCGCCCGCACTCGTAGCGATTTGACGCCGGTCACCAGTCCCGATCAGATCGTCACCGACCTGCGGGTTCTCACCGCGCGCCGCGAGAACCCGATGGCGGACTGGGTGCGTGGGGTCAACCATCTGCGCGAGATGCTGGCCTCGATCCTTCCCGCACTGGAGCGGGCTTTTCGACTACTCCACCCGCTCGGCGTTGGTCCTGCTCACCGGATTCCAGACCCCCGCCGGTCTGCGAGAAGCCGGCTACGACGGCGTTCGAACCTACCTGCTCGCCCACGGCGCCTGGCCCAAAAACATCTCCGCTATAACCGATAAAGCCCTGGCGGCGGCCGGTGAGCAATCCATCGCCCTGCCCGGCGCGAGGCGGTCACCGCGCCCCTCATCGCGCGGCTGGCGCATCAACTGCTCGACCTGGACCGCGATATCAAAGAGCTCAACAAACAGCTCACCGAACGGTTCGATCAGCATCCCCACGCCGCGGCCATCACCAGCGTGGACGGTTTCGGCCCGATACTCGGTGCGCAACTGCTGGCCGACGCGGGCGGTGACCTGCGTGCCGTGTTCGGCAGCGCAGCGCGGCTGGCCGCCTACGCCGGGCTGGCGCCAGTACCCGGCGACTCCGGCAAAGTCCGCGGAAACCTGCACCGCCCCAAGCGATATCACCGAGGCATGCGCAAGGTCTTCTACATGGCCGCGCTGTCGAGCATCCGCCGCGCCGACGGCCCCTCGCAAGCCTTCTACCAGCGCAAACGCGCCGAGGGAAAGATCCACACCCAAGCACTCATCGCGCTGGCCGGCCGCCTGATCGACGTCATCTGGGCACTGATCCGCGACAACCGCACCTACGCTATCGAGGCACCAACCCTGATCAGCGCTGCGGCTTGACACGATCATTGAAACTCCTGGTAGTGCAGAATCCATGTAACCAGGTGCTGACGGTCGGGTGGAGCCACCGTCTCGCCGGGAAATATAGTTGCGCTCTTAGTAATCACTATCGCGCCCCCGCCGGGCAGAAAACGCACCATCTGTGTTGAATGCGGCCGCGGTGAGTCCTTCAGCGGTCCGGCGAAGGCGGCGGCCATGCTGCGACTGATGTCATCCCTTCCCCGCAAGTAGATCCCCGGTCCGATCACCGTCGCGTCGTGGGTGTAGCAGGCCGCGAACTGTGCGGTATCCTGCCTGGCCCACGTCTCGGACATTGCCTCGAATGTGGCTTGGACAGACTCGGATGTGTGTTCCGAACTCATCGATCGCCTCCTTAGCCTCGATCCATGGATGAGTTTCTGTGATGGTTTGCGTGCCTGCAGCACGCGGACCAACTCGGTTTCGGGTGTGGGGTAGCCGCTGGTCTGC
>NZ_JBIAFV010000077.1:0-1839 GCF_042869435.1 Nocardia sp. NPDC006982
GACGTGCCCTTCGACCGTTCCACTGCTCCATGCCATGGTTAGGCCCGCGGTGACTGCGTCCTGGTCGCGGCGCAGGCCACGGACGAACGAGTGCAGTGCCGGTTGATCGTCGGAGTCGACGGCGACCATCCACCGCTCGAGATCTCGACCGCGCCGCTCGCCCATGATCTCTGCGAACGCGCGGACGTGCCCGGTGAGAGCGGCAAGTTCTGGACTGATCGCCAGGACCCGATCGAGACTTTCCTGGTGCTCGGGGGCAAGGGCGGCGGGGTTGGTCATGATCCAGCCGACGACCTTCCGGACGGCCGGCGGTTTGCGTGGCGGGGCCGGGATGAGCGCGAGGGCGCGGAAGGGGTGTAGATAGTTGCGCACCATCCTCTCGCTGCCTTGGTAGCCGAGGGCCTTGATCTCTTCGAACAGCTGGGTCGCGTTGGTGCAGCCCTCGTTCCACCGCTGATGTAGGTGGGATTTGTGTGCTTCGAGCACGCTGATGCGGTATCCGGTGCGGTCGTTGACCAGCAGTTCGTCGGCCGATTCGGCGCGTGCGAAGCGGCGGGCGGTGCCTCGGGCCAGCCCCAGCTCACGACTGATCGCGCGGATGGTCGTGCCCTGGGCCAGCAACGCATGGACCTCGGCCCAGCGCTGGCGGGTGCGGACTGCGGTGCGATCCTTCCGCTGATCGGGTGTGACGGGCCCGCGATGCATTTCGGCGGCAACGTCGGTGATGTCGGGCCGGTTCTGCGGTTCGGGTTCGGCGATCGCGGCGGTGAGGCTGGCGCGGTGGCGTGCCACGGTGCGTTCGACTGCCTCGCCGAGGTTGTGCCAGATGTGCCAGCGGTCGGCGACCTGCACCGCGTCCGGCGCTCCGGCAGCGGTGCCCTCGGCATAGGCGCCGGCCCGGTCACGGCAGACGATCTCGACGCCCGGATGGGTTCGTAGCCAGGCTGCGAGGGTGTCGGAGGTTCGGTCGTCGAGGACCTCGACCGGGCGGCGGGTCTGCATGTCGATCAGGATCGTTCCGTAGTTGTGCCCGCGACGCAGGGCGAAGTCGTCGACACCCAGCACCTGCGGGATCGAGGTCTGAGGATCGGGCAGCGCCCGGATCTGGCGCAGCAACGTCATCCGACTCACCGTCGCGGCCAACTGCCGGGTCAGCCGCGCCCCAGCGCGGCCACCCAACGCCAGCGCGACCGCGCATAACGCCCGTTCCAGGATCAGCGTGCGGCGGGCGTGGCGGGCGGCCAGCTGAGGCAGTTGCTCAGCGAAAGTTGTTTTGCCGCAATCGGAGTTGTCGCAGAACAACCTGCGGACCTGCAACCTGATCACGACCTCCCGGCCGGTGATCGAGGTATCCGACAACCGCCGCTGATACCGGCTGTGGACACGGCCTGACAGCATCCCGCACTCGGGGCAGCCGACGGGATCGCCGCCGGTGGCGGCCTCGATCCGTACTGTTGAGCCCGCCGCGCGGATCAGCTCGATTCGCAGACCGTCCAGATGCGGGAACAGGACCGCCATCGGTTCAAGATCAGAACACCCGCGACATCATGAACTATCAACCGCCCCTTCGCATCCCGAACGGGTCAATCACGAAGTCTGTGCCAGATCCCGAAACTTGCACCCAAAGTGCCCTTCCGAACTGGACCAACTCACTGCCTAGACAACAGTGATCATCCCAGCTCAAAGGGCACTTCTTCATTCACGACACCCCAGACGGCCGCCAGACCGTCGGTGAATCGAGGCTTAGGGTCTGTGTCGAAGTGAGTTGAGGGGTGGCACCGCTGCGCGGTGCCGCCCCTCACTTGTTGGTGAAAGCTGTTGTCCGCGTTGGTAGATGGG
>NZ_JBIAFV010000078.1:0-1817 GCF_042869435.1 Nocardia sp. NPDC006982
GGCGATCGGGATGCGCTCACCGATCGACTACGAGCAGTCCCTCAAAGCTACCCCCGAAGCAAGCTAACGCTGTCCACTTTTTCGGGGGAACCCCAAGTCGGGGTGGCTGTAGAGCAAGGCGTGGGAGACGCCGGCCTCGCGTTGGACGGCCTGGAAGGTGACGGGATCGCCGCGTTTGAGTAAGCACCGGATTGCCTGCTCGGCGTCGGCGGTCTTCTTGCTGGACTTGGCTTTCGCAGCGGCAATCAGGGCTGCGGTGCGGTCTTCTCGACTGGTCACGGTCGTGTCCTTCGTGGGATAGCGCCGAGAGTGAGCGGGACGGGTCCGGGTGCGTTGTTGAGGCAGCCGCCGCCCTGGACGGCTCGGCCGGACTCGGCGGGCAGGGCGTCCAGCAGTCGGGTCAGGGCTTGCTGCTCGGCTTGGCGCTGGGTGAGCCAGATGTTGTCGGCGGGCATAGGGCGGCCGTGCCGTTGCTCGAATTCGGTTGTGGCGCGGGCGATCAGGGCGATGGTGTCGTCGAGTTGGCGTTTCAGTGCAGTTTGGTGAGTGGAGTCGGTCGCGAAAACCGAACACGTCAAACAAGCGTTTCCCTTGTCGCAGGATTGCAGCGGCGGCAGCATGCACCGCCCGTTGGGCAGGAACCGGTCGGCGCGGTCGAACAGGTGCAGGCTGTCGTGGTCGTCGCGGGAGAACTGGATGCGGGTGCCGTCGGCCTTGAGTTTCACTGTGGTCAGGAATGCTTGTTCGGCGTGCTGTTCGCGGGCGGCGATGTAGTGCATGGTCATCGTCGGGGTGGCGTGTCCGGCATAGCGTTGCAGCACGTGGATCGGCAGCCCGAGCTCGGCCAGCCGGGTCAGGCGGGTGTGTCGGAATCGGTGGGTGTGGCTGAGCCGAACCGGGCGGCCCTGGCCGTCGGTGATCGCAACCAGGTTGTCGAACTCGCGCAGGATCCAGTTGTAACTGCCCGACGGATAGGGTTTGTCGCCGGTTCGGTTGCCGCTGCGCTGCATGAACAGGAACTGTGGTTGCCGGTCGGGGAACTGATCACGGATCCAGCGTCGCTGTTCCTCGATGACTTCGACGACTTCCTGGTCGACCAGGATGGTGTCGGGTGCGACGTCGACTTTCGTTTGCGCGTAGTGGAATCGGGCGATTCGTTCGCCGTCGGCGCCGGCGACAGTGGGTTCCGGTGGCGCGGACAGGCAGTCGAATGCGCAGGTGCGGATCTCGCTGGAGCGGCGGCCGGTGAGGATCTGCAGCAGGATCATCCGCATGGCCTGGGGGTTGTTCAGGCCGCAGGCGGCGACCTGTGTCCTGTCACCGCGGGTGATAGTCATCTGCTCGTCACGCGGTAGCCCGATGACCGGCAGCGCAGCGGTAATCTGAGCCAAGGCGTGGTCATCGACGTAGTGGGCGTCGTTGAACTCGCGGGTGTGGGGAATTTGGGTGACTTGGGCGAACCAGCTGGCCGCGTGAGCTGGGGTGACCCGATCCCAGGGTGAGGGACCGAGCATGGCGCGGGTTTCGCTGGGGTTGGCGGCGATGAAGTCCATGAGCTCCGCCGCCGCCCGCAGGTCGTCGTTGACCAGGCGAGGATGAGCCTGTTTACCGAGGTCTCGCTGATCGCCGGGGTAACGCAACCGATTGCGCGGGGCTGCCGCCCAGCGCCGGAACTCCGCTGCCTGGCCCGCCGCGACGGCCGGATCGCCCAGCACCGAGACTGGGTCATCGACGCATTCGGTGAGCCAAGTATCGAAGCGGCGCAAGCATTTCAGTCGTTCCTGACTGACGGTGCTCCAGCGCAGCGTCCCGGCCTC
>NZ_JBIAFV010000079.1:0-1769 GCF_042869435.1 Nocardia sp. NPDC006982
CTCAACCACCTCGGCTACCAGGTAACTCTCAACCCGCTGGGAGGCACATGACCACACCAGACCCAGCCCATCTCACGAGGATTTTTGTATCAGCAGCCGGAGCGTCCAGAACGGCGGGGCAGCCAGTCCTTCGAAGCCTCGAACAAGGCAGAAAACCATCAGCTACACCCCACCACCCTGGGCATCCAGGGCACCAACCCCAGACACCTACAAACTTAGGGAACACCGTGCTGAAGCAACCAGACTCGATTGTGAAGATGATCAAGTGCCGCCCCCGGTGGTGGGATGACCCGCGATTCGACTGGCCCCTGGTGCCTTGAGTTTGATCTGTCGACCACCGTCCGGGGCGGTGCTTGCTGTCGCCGGGCCGAGCCGGGCGTTTCCCGATAGGTGCCTTGCCGCGAACAAGGCACCGTCACAGTCCTGACCGACAATGCTCGGTCCGGCGTCGGCCAGCTCAGACCCGAACCGATCAGGAGACAGCCAACCCGTGCCCAGCATGCCCCATGACGACGGATCCGGTGACGCCAACAACGACGAGACCGTGATCCATGAAGTCGACACGCACCAGGATTCCCCTGTTGCTTTCGTCATCGGTATGTATGGAGAGGCGCTGGGGCACAATAGTTTTGCTGCCACAACGACCGGTTATCGGCAGCTGTCGGTCTGGTCCCGAGGCTTTGGCACGCTCAGGCGCGCCAGTGTCGAAGAGAACAGTTCCTACGGCACCGCAGTGACTCACGACCTCCGTGCGGCTGGCGTGTGCGTCATCGAGGTCAACCAGCCCGACAAGGCGCATCGGCGCCGCCGCAGCAAAGACTGACATCATCGACGCCGAAGCCGCTGCCCCAGCCGTGCTGTCCGGTCGCACAACCGCCGTCGCCAAGACCGGCGACGGAGCGGCCGAGATCGTGCGCATGTTCAAGACGGCCAAGGATTCGGCGATCAAATCTCGCTCCCAGGCCATCAACCAGCTCAAAGCAATCATCGTGCGCGCGGATCCGACGTTGCGTGAATCGCTGACCGGCATGAGTAACCCCCGGTTGATCCGTCGCTGCGCCGAACTCGACTGCCCCACACCAACAACCAGCGTCACCGCCGCAGCCGTCTAGACACTGCGCTCGCTGGCGCGGCGGATCCTCGCACCGACCGAGGAGATCGATGGCCTCAACACCCAGATCACCGACACCGCCGCCACACCTGCCCATCATTGCCGGCGACAACCCCGAACGCCTCCACAGCGAGGCCTCATTCGCCGCCTTGTGCGGCGTCAGCCCGATCGAGGCATCCTCCGGCAAAACCAGGCGTCGTCGACTCAATCGTGGCAGAGACCGCCAGGCGGACTCCGCCCTCTACAAAATCGTTATCGCCAGACTGCGCTGGGACACAGCAACAAAGGACTACATCGCCCGAACGGAAACCGACGGCAAGCCCCGGCGAGAAGCCATCCGATGCCTCAAACGCTACCTCGCGCGGGAGATATACCAGATCATTACCAGACCCGAACCGCAGACACCGAAACTGCGCACTGCAGCTTGACATCCATAGCGGCATCAAACTTCGCCGTTCGTTATCTGGCCACGTCCGCATCGCCGCCATCAACCCATGGCTATGGGATTCCCCTGAAGTAGTGGACATCCGAGATAACGGGACCGATGGTCCCTGGAAGGATGGGATTCCCCTCATATCGTGGAGGCCGGACCATAAAGGAAAGGCCAGATGGCGGAGAAGAGACGCAAGTTCGATGCGGAGTTCCGTGAAGGAGCGAT
>NZ_JBIAFV010000080.1:0-1730 GCF_042869435.1 Nocardia sp. NPDC006982
GGATCTGGCACGCTTTCCGTGATCTCGGCTGAATAGTTCAGTCGCGGAGCAGGATTCGTTTGCGCAGCAGGTCGAGGTTGGCGCGACCGAACATCTGGCGCTTGAGCATTTTGATGCGGTTGACGTGGCCTTCGACCGCACCGCTGTTCCATTCCATGGTCAGTCCGGCGGCGACGGCGTCCTGGTCGCGACGCAGCCCGCGGACGAAGGAGTGCAGTGAGGGCTGGTCGTCGGCATCGATTGCGGCCATCCATTTTTCGAGTTCACGGCCGCGTCGGTTGCGCATGATGTCGGCGAAACCCCGGACGTGGTCGACCAGCGACTTCAAGTCGGGGCTGGCGGCCAGGATCGTCTCGAGTTGCTTTTGGTGGTCGGGTTCGAGGTTGGCGGGGTCGGTCATGATCCACGCTGTCACCCGCCGCGCCGTCGGCGGTTTGGGTGGCGTCCACGCGATCTGGTCGCCGGTGCGGAACTGATGGAGGTATTTCCGCAAGATCTTGTCGCTGCCACGGTATCCGCGGGTTTTGATCTCTATGAACAGGTGCGCGGCGTTCGTGCAGCCCTCATTCCACCGCTGGTGCAGGTAGGGCTTGTGGTCCTCGAGCAGGCTGCGACGGTATCCGGTCCTGTTGTTGACCAGCAGCTCCTCAGGGCTTGCGGCGCGGGCGAACCGACGCGCGGTGCCACGTGCCAATCCGAGATCCGTAGCGATGCCCCGGATGCTGCGGCCCTCGGCAAGTAGTCGGTGCACCGCCTTGTAGCGTTGCCGGGTGCGCACTGCGGTCCGATCGGTGCGAGCAGCTGGGCCGGGCGGCGTCTGTGACGGAACCGGCGCGCTGTCGGTTCGCGGGGGCACCGGGGGTTCGAGTTCGTCGGCTATGGCGGCGGCAAGATATCGGTGGTGTGTGGCCACCGCGCGTTCGACGGCTTCGCCGAGGTTGTGCCATAAATGCCAACGGTCGGCGACCTGCACGGCATTCGGTGCGCCCAGCCGTGCGGCTTCAGCGTAAGCACCAGCTCGATCGCGACAGACAATCTCGATACCGGGATGCGCCTCGAGCCACGTCGCGAGCGTTTCGCTGGTCCGATCGGGCAGAACATCGACCGGACGCCGGGTCTGCATATCGATCAGGATCGTGCCGTAATGGTGCCCACGGCGCAGCGCGAAGTCGTCGACACCCAGCACCGCAGGCGTGGGCCGATCTGGATCTGGCAGCGCTCTGATCTGCCGCAATAACGTCATCCGGCTTACTGCCGCCGCCAGGTGACGGGTGAGTCTTGCACCGGGGCGACCGCCCAATGCCAGCGCCACCGCGCACAGCACCCGCTGCAATATAGTGGTGCGGCGCGCATGCCGCCCTGCCAGATTCGGTACCTGCTCGGCGAAAGTCTTTCTGCCGCAATCATGGTTGTCGCAGAACAACCGCCGCACCCGCAACCGGATCATCACCTCGTGCCCGCCCACGGCTGTGTCGGACAATCGCCGCTCGTAGCGACTATGAACCCGTTTCGACAACATCGAGCATCCCGGACAGCCGACCGCGTCGTCCCCTGTGCAGGCCGAGATACCGATCACCAGCCCAGCCGCGCCGACACCATCAATCCGCAACCCGTCCAGGTGCGGGAACAAGACCGCCAACGGCCCAAGCTCAGAACACCGGGCACATGATCAATCATCATGCCCCAGAACGCAATTCGCATGGGTCAATCACGGAAAGCGTGCCAGATCC
>NZ_JBIAFV010000081.1:0-1704 GCF_042869435.1 Nocardia sp. NPDC006982
GTGGCTCTGGCACACTTTCGGTGCAGCGGTTCAGCAATCGCATTGCGGCGCTGATGATTCCGATGTAGATGCTGCTGGTGGCTGTGAGTGCGGTGGAGTCGGTGTGTGGGGTGTTGTTTCCGCATCTGTCCGGGATTCGAGTCGATGGCGTGGAGGCGCGTGGGTCCACGGTCTGGTTCGATGCCCGCAGCGACGCGGACACCGCCGCATGCCCGAAGTGTGGGACGGTGTCCGACCGGGTTCACAGCCGATACGTCCGGTATCTGTCCGATCGTAGTGTCGGCGGGCGTGAAGTGCGTATTCGCGTGCAGGTGAGGCGATTCCGATGCCCGGACCGCCAGTGCTCGCGAGTGATTTTCGCGGAGCGGCTCGGTGACCTGGCTGGCTGGTATCAGCGCCGCAGCAGCATGCTCACCACACTGCTCACCATGGTCGGGCTGGCACTGGGCGGGCGGGCCGGTCACCGGATGACCCGCCACCTCGCCACTGAGGTGTCTCGGTCCACGCTGCTGCGGCTGGTCCGAGCAATCCCGTTGCCGCAGGTGGGCGCGCTGCCGACCGTCGGCATCGACGATTTTGCCATCCGCCGGGGCCGCGTCTACGGCACGATCATCGTCGATATGGCGACCCGCCAGCCGGTCGATCTGCTCGAGGATCGCACTTCCGACACTGTCGCTGACTGGCTGCGTGAGCATCCGGAGGTCCGGGTCGTCTGCCGTGACCGCGGCGGTCCCTACGCTGACGGCGCCAGCCGCGGCGCCCCCGCCGCGATTCAGGTTGCAGATCGCTGGCATCTGCTGCACAACCTCACCACAGCGGTTGACCGTGTCGTTCGCGCACACCGTAAATGCCTTGTCCAACAAGAAGATACATCAGAAAGTGATCAGGAACCGGTGACGCCGGAAGCTGCGCCACCGGGTTCGGGTTCCAGGGCCGAGGCGATCCGGCAACGGTATACCGACATCCACGAGTTGTTCACCCGTGGTGTGAACATCAGCGTGATCAGCGAGCGGTTACGGCTGGATCGCAAGACTGTCCGCCGCTATGTCCAGGCCGACAACGTCGAGCACCTGCTCGCCCCTGTCGCCAAACGGGGCAGTGCTCTCGATGAACACACGCTCTATCTGCGGCAACGCTGGGACGAGGGGTGCACCAACGCGCTGCGCCTGCTCGAAGAGCTGCGCGAGCGCGGCTACAGCGGCAGTCACCGGTCGGTGCGGCGGCTGGTGCAAACCTGGCGCGTCACCACACCACCAGCCGCGGCGAAAATAGCGGCGACGACGACACCGCGTGACGTCGCCGGCTGGATGATGCGACCGGCGACCGCGCTCACCGACGACGAAAAACGCCAGCTGCAACAGATTCTGGCCGGTTGCGACACGCTGCGGCAGATGAACCAACTCGTCGCCGACTTCGCGGGCATGGTCCGCGAACGCGGCGGCAAACACCTGGACACATGGATCGCCGACGCTCGGTCCAGCGGCATCAAACAGCTCGCGAGTTTCGCCGATGGGCTGCTCAAAGACTATGACGCTGTCCGCAACGGTCTCACCCTGGAGTGGAGTAGCGGCGCCGTCGAAGGCAACGTGAATCGCGTGAAAATGCTGAAGCGGCAAATGTTTGGCAGAGCCAACTTCGATCTTCTTCGCCGCCGTGTGCTCCTGGTCGATTAGCACGCCGTCATCGAAAGTGTGCCAGAGCCAC
>NZ_JBIAFV010000082.1:0-1699 GCF_042869435.1 Nocardia sp. NPDC006982
CGGAATTTGATGATCGGGCGCGTGTCGATCCATCTGTCGCGCAGGCGGATCGGATATAGACGCAGTTCGTGGTGTTGGATGGTGTGGCGAAACATGTTGTGAGCCTTCTCTTTCCGCATCTGTGGGTGGTTCGTCTCGATGACGTATCAGCGATGGGCGGTCGGATCGTGTTCGATGCGTCGACCTGCGGTTCTTCGGCTGTTTGCACGCGGTGTGGGTGTGGCTCGTCGGTGGTGCACAGCCGTTACCGGCGCACGATCGTGGACCTGGCCGTTGCGGGCCGGGAAGTGGTGATCCGGCTGATGGTGCGCCGGTTTCGGTGCGAGGCCGCTCACTGCGAGCGCCGGATCTTCTCCGAGCAGGTCGCAGGGCTGGCTGCTCGGTATCAGCGGCGCAGTCCGTTGGTGGCCGAGTTGCTGACGCGGGTCGGGCTGGCGTTGGGTGGTCGGCCAGGTGCGAGGATGGCGAGGCAGCTGGCGGTGGAGGTGTCGCGATCAACGTTGTTGGGGCTCGTGCGTGCGATCCGGCTGCCGGCGGTCGGTGAGCTGGTGGAGGTCGGTGTCGACGATTGGGCTATCCGGCGCGGCCACATCTACGGCACCGTGGTGATCGACATGCGTACCCACCGGCCGGTCGACCTGCTGCCTGACCGAACCTCCGACACCCTCGCCGCCTGGTTGGCCCAACATCCAGGCATTCGCGTAGTGTGTCGCGACCGCGGCGGTCCGTATGCTGACGGTGCCAGTCGCGGTGCGCCGCAAGCGATTCAAATCGCGGACAGGTGGCATTTGCTCCACAATCTGACCACTGCAGTCGACAAAGTTGTTCGCGCGCACCGTAAATGCCTGCGCGAGGACGACGAACACGCAGCGGTCGCCCAACCCGCCCCGGCACCGGCGGGCCAGACACCGGCAACAGCAGGGCGAGAAGCGGCGACCCGGCAACGCCATGCCGAGATCCATGCGCTGGTCGCCAAGGGCGTCGGCCCGACCGCGATCGCGAAAGCACTGAATCTGGACGGCAAGACCGTGCGCCGCTACCGCCTGGCCGGCACCGTCGACGAGCTTCTCACCCCGGTGCCACGACGTGGCAGCGCCCTCGACCCGCACGTGCCCTACCTCGCGGGACGGTGGGAAGACGGCTGCAGCAACGCACGGCTGCTGTTCGGTGAACTCCGCCAGCGTGGCTACCGCGGCAGTGAACGCTCGGTCCGCCGGCTCATCCACACCTGGCGTGAGAACAGCGCCCCGGCGCCGGTATGGACGGCGAAACAACCGGTCACCGCCCGCCAGCTCACCAGCCTGTTCATGCGGCCCCGACACAAACTCACCACCGACGAACTCACTGACCTGCAGCACGCACTCGACCGCTGCGACACCCTGCGTGAGCTCGAAAGGCTGGTCACGGGGTTCGCTGATATGCCGCGCCACCGCCGCGGCCAGCAACTCGACGACTGGATCAACCAGGCCAAGGCGGGCAGCATCCCACAGCTGCGCGGCTTCGCCGACGGGCTGCTCAAGGACTACGACGCCGTCCGCAACGGACTCACCCTGCCCTGGAGCAGTGGCGCTGTCGAGGGAGCCGTCTGCCGGATTAAGGCATACAAGAGGGCCATGTACGGACGTGCCAATTTCGACCTCCTCCGCACCCGCGTCCTCGCCCAATAAGCCTGGCCCATCATCAAATTCCGGCCAGACCC
>NZ_JBIAFV010000083.1:0-1674 GCF_042869435.1 Nocardia sp. NPDC006982
CCTCGGCCAATCATGCTGGTTGAGCTGCTGATGGCCCGGGAATGGCGAAAGGTGCTCTGAACTGCAATGATTCGACTTGTCTAAGGTTGAATCGGCAGTATCGAGGAGCACCTTTCTGGTGAGGCAGTCTACGTCGTGGTACCCGTCGCTGAAAATTGGCGGCGACGGTTCGGGTGTGGTGGCGCAAGCGGGGGCGGTCGCGCTGCTGCGCACTGCGGTGAAAGTGGGGCTGGATCGGGCGTTGTCCCAGGTGCTGGCGCCGTGGCGCAAACCCCTGGCAGTGCATGATCCGGGGAAGATTCTGCTGGATCTGGCCGTGATGATCGCTGTCGGTGGCGACTGCGCCGCCGATCTGGCGCTACTGCGCGGCGAGCCGGGCGTGTTCGGTCTGGTGGCGTCGGACCCGACAGTGTCGCGGCTGATCACGATACTGGCTGCCGACGCACCGAAAGCGTTGTCCGCCATCACCTCTGCCCGCGCCCTCGCCCGGTCGGCGGCCTGGCAGGCCGCCGGTGATCAGGCGCCGGATCACGCGATCACCGCCGAGAACCCGCTGACCATCGATCTGGATGCCACCCTGCTCGATGCGCATTCCGAAAAGGAATGTGCGGCACCAACGTTCAAGAAAGGATTCGGCTTCCATCCGCTGCTGGCCTTCTGCGATCACGGCCCGGACGGCACCGGGGAACCGGTCGCCGAGTTACTGCGCCCGGGCAACGCCGGCGCCAACACCGCCGACGACCACAAGAAGGTCCTCGCTGCCGCCGTGGCGCAGCTGCCGTGGCAGCCGGGCTGCCGGATCGGCCGGAAAGTCTTGGTGCGCACCGACTCCGGCGGCGGCACCCACGACTTCATCGACTACTGCACCGCCCGCCACGTCCAATACTCGCTCGGGTTCACCCTCACCGACATCATCGTCGAGGCAGTGAACCGGATCCCGAAAAACGTGTGGACTCCCGCCTACGACGCCGAGGGCGAGGTCCGACCAGGCGCCTGGGTCGCCGAGGTCACCGACATGCTCGACCTGACCGGCTGGCCACACGATATGCGGCTTATCGTGCGCAAAGAGCGCCCGCATCCCGGCGCTCAGCTGCGGTTCACCGACGTCGACGGTCTCCGGTTGACCGCGTTCGTCACCAACACCCGCCGCGGTCAGATCCCTGACCTGGAGTTACGGCATCGCCGCCGGGCACGCTGCGAGGACCGCATCCGAGCCGCGAAAGACACCGGGCTACGCAACCTGCCGTTCAAGGGCTTCGATGCGAATCGGATCTGGGTCGCGATCGTCGCGCTGGCACTGGACCTGACCGCCTGGCTGCAGACCATCGGCCTGCGCGGCCACCTTGCTCGCCGCTGGGAACCGAAAACACTACGCCTGCAACTATTCTCGATCCCCGCCCGGATTGCGCACCACGCCCGCCGCGTCCACCTGCGCCTGTCACGCCATCACCGCGGCACCGGCCTGTTACTGACCGCACTGGACCGGCTGCAACCCGGCTGACCAGCACACACTATTCCCACAACATCGAAAGGGCTTCCATCCGGGCCCGTGGAACCCGGCAGCCACCCGCTGATCGGGCTACCCGATGTTGCCCACCGGCCGCTGATCAGCCACCGGAAACCAATCCGAACCCGACTACGCCGGGCCGAAGGCCCGGCGAAAGATCGAGGCTA
>NZ_JBIAFV010000084.1:0-1643 GCF_042869435.1 Nocardia sp. NPDC006982
TCTTCAGGAATCCCGTCTCGTCGACGACCAACACGCCGTCCGGGTCCCCGAGATGCTCGACCGCATACGCGCGCACGTCGTCGCGCACCCCATCGACATCCCACGTCGCCGCGTTGAGCAGCCGTTGCATCCCGTCCGGCGTCGCGTCCCCGGCCACCTCGGCCAACGTCCACCCGTTCTTACCCGCCAACGGCGCCAACAACCCCCGCACATACGCCCGCGCCCGCAACCGAGGCTCCGCCCGCAAAAACCTACCCGCCACCCGCCCGAACAACTCATCCAACCCAGCCGACCACGCCACCAAATCCTCATCAACCAGCACGAAACCCCATGCTACCCAACAACATCACGAACTGCGGCTGGAGTACTAGACCGATACTCGTGTGGTGTTCATTCCTCTCAGAGTTCGGTGTGCTGGAGATGAACGCCGCGTCCAACATAGACAGGCTGAACCCCGGCCGATCGAGAAGGCCGCCTCATCCTCCGGCATCGGCAATGGCCGGCGGCGGTGAGCCGGCGGGCGCCCGACTGCTGCCTCAGGATAGAGCTCCAGTTGAGCGAGCCATTTCGTGTCGCGAGGTTTCGCGACGGGACAGCAGCTCGGCGGTGGTGGTCTGCCGGTCCGATGTTCCTGCCTGGTTCCTGCGGAATTGTCCGGGTGCGCAACCGAATTCGTGTTTGAAGGCGTGTGCGAATGCGTATTCCGATGCGTACCCGGCATCGCGGGCGATCCCCCCAGCGGGATATCGGTTTCGCGCAACTTCCGAGCCGCAAGCGTCATGCGCCGCCAAGTGAGGTAGGCAATGACGGGTTGGCCGATCAGAGTTGCGAATCGGCGGGCGAAGGTGGCCCGCGACAGTCCCGCCTGGTCGGCGAGCTCGGCAACCGTCCAGCTGTGGCTCGGCTGGCCGTGCATCGCCTCCAAGGCACCGGCCACTGCGGGGTCCTGGAGACCGCCCACCCGCTGGCCTGGTAATCGGCCTGTTTGGCGAGCCAGATGCGCAGGACCTGATCCTGATCGCGCTACTGTCGATGCGGATTGTCGCAACGCATCCGGGCTGCCGGGTGCAGGATGTCGCGGACGGCCTAGGCATCAGCGTGGGCGGGGCCAGCAAGTCGGCGGATCGCCTGGAGCGCAGCGGCTGGGTAAGCCGGGTCGACAACCCGTCCGACCGAAGGTCGTCGATGCTCGAACTCACCGCAGCGGGCAAACGAATGGTCGCCGCCGGTTCTGCGATCGTCCGCGAAGAGATGGACCCGCGGGTCGCCCGATTCTCGGGGCGCGGGAGCTCGCACACTTTGCCGCCGACATCGACCGACTACTCGGGCTATGCCAGAACGGACAGCGTGACTCGGACACGCTCTGAACTGATACTCACCGATCCACAAGATTTGACAATTTCTCTCGGCGCCGATTTGAGTGTTGTATTCGGTCGACTACCCCTACAGCATTGGCTGGACAACCGGCCGCTCCTATATATCGACTCGGCAGCGCTCAGTGATCTCGACAATCGGCAGTGTCAATGGCCAGTTGCGGGTGGGTCTGGCCGGAATTTGATGATCGGGCGCGTGTCGATCCATCTGTCGCGCAGGCGGATCGGATATAGACGCAGTTCGTGGTGTTGGATGGTGTGGCGAAACAT
>NZ_JBIAFV010000085.1:0-1579 GCF_042869435.1 Nocardia sp. NPDC006982
TCATCCAACCCAGCCACCCACGCAGCCAGATCCCCATCAACCGACACAACGAAACACGATACCGCACAACATAACTAAGTGCGGCTGGAGTACTAGCACGACAGTTGTATTTCGTTGTTTCATAATCGGTTTCGTTGATGTCGCAGCTGCCGCGCGTGTGCTTGGTGTCGGCGTCGCCAGTTGCAGGCGGCGAGTGCGTGGGTGAGGGTGCGGGCGGGGTGCAGGATTATCGCCAGGAGACGGCGGATGTCGGCGACTGTGATTCGGCCCAGCCCGCGTGGGCTTTTGGGTCGGTGGCGGCGGTGACGGCGAGGAAGGCGTGTGCGAGCATGGCCAGGGTGATGTGGCGGTACCAGGGTTCCCATTTGCGGACTTGGTAGTGGTCCAGGCCGCATTGGTCCTTGGCGGCTTGGAAACATTCCTCGACCGCCCATCTGGCCCCGGCCACGGCGAGGACCTGCTCACGGGTGATCGTGGCGGGGTGAAAACACAGGTAGTAGGCGATATCGGCAGGGTCGTCCAGACTGCGGCGAGCAAGCAGGGTCCGCGCGAACCCGGCCGGGAGGTCACCGAAAGATGGCAGCGTGGCCCAGGCCCAATCATATTCGCGTTCGCCGCGCTCGCCGAGCCCTGTCGAGACCCGATGCCAGGCATCTTCGGGCGCGCGGCTGACGAGGGTGTCCACGCGGCGACGGCCGTCCAGATCGTGCACCGTCTGCCGCACCGGCACCTCGAGGACATAGGACAGCCGACGGGTCTCACAAAAGGCCCGGAAGCGCCCATCGCGCCCGTAGGCGGCATCCGCGGCGATCCACCCGGCGGTTACTTCCGCGTCCAGAGCGCGGGCAATCATCGCCTCCGCTAACCGTGGTTTCGTCAAAATCCCTTGGCTGCAACGGTTCTCGGGTATTCCCGCTTCGATGCAACGATCTCGATCGCTGATCCAAGCCTCGGGTAGGTAGAGCTCGCGATCGATCAGCGCCCGCCCTGCCTTTCCGGCATAGGCCAGAAACACCCCGAGCTGACAATTCTCCACACGCCCCGCCGTGCCGGAATACTGCCGCTGCACACCAGCCGACTTCACCCCCTTCTTGAGAAATCCCGTCTCGTCCACGACCAGAACACCATCCGGGCAAGCCAATGCCCCTGCCACATACCCCCGCAGCCGATCCCGCAGCTCATCGGCGCCCCACCGCGACCGGTTCAGGAAATGCTGCAAACCGTCCGGGCCCACCACACCCGCAGCATCGGCCAACTGCCAGGAGTTCTTGCGCTCCACCGGCGCCAGCAACCCCGTCAGATACGACCGCGCCCACCCCCGCGACTCAGCCCGATAGAACATCCCCGCAACCCCGGCGAACATATCATCGAACGCCACACGCCACGCCGAAACATCCTCGGCCACAACATCATCCAGCACAGCCGAACAAGCTACCGCAGGATCAACCATCCTGCCACACAACGAAATACAACTGTCGTGCTAATGCTGTGTTCCTTAAAGGTGGTAGATAAAACGGCGGCGTAGGGTCCTTGGTTTCGGGGTGGGTCGGCCCCAGATCCAGGGGCGGGCGCGGGCGTT
>NZ_JBIAFV010000086.1:0-1537 GCF_042869435.1 Nocardia sp. NPDC006982
TTCATCCCACTGGGTTGTGATAGCCCCTAGAGCAGGCCGCCGGTCAGAAAGTGGACTGTGTCTCCCACGACGGCGAGAAGTCCTGTGACGAGGTTGATTACGGGCTGGAGGATCATTCGAACGGCCTCTCGGTCGGTTGATCACCTATCTATCGGGGCGTAGCGAATTGTTCGCGGCCCGACCCCCGACCGACTGTTTCGAGATGTCGGGGGCCGGACCGCAAGCAAACATTCGTGTCAGAGCAGCGAGTGGACCAGAACGCTGACAACACCGGTGAGAAGGTTGCCCACGATCGGCAGCAGACCGCTGAGGAGACCGCCCATGTTTGTTTAACCTCTTCCTGTTTGGTGATTCGTGGTGCCCCCAAGGACGGTCCTCGAGGGCGCTTGCGTGGTCGCCCGCCAGAAGAGGGATCGCGCACTGTGTTTGCGAACCGCTGATACTTCCGTGGCGAGCTCGACCGTGACACCGATTCAGTAGCAAGCAAACTGACGCGAGCATCGCCCCGCTGCATCGGCATCGAAAGGTACTTCGTAAGTCGATGGACCTTGGATGGGTTAATTTCTGGCTTCTACTTATCGACGTGTTCGGGGCGGTTTGGACACTGCTAGAACAGTGGTGGGCAAATCACGACGGGCCGACCCATCCAGGCATCCGCGTTGTATCGAAGACACACAGTGACATTCACACGTGTGCCGTTCAACGGTGAAGGGAAACCAGTGACATTGCCGTCCAACTCGCCCCGGGCGCGTCCGGTCGGACGATTGATCATCGCCGCGGTGACGGTTGTGACCGCCACAGTCCTGCTGATCTTCAATGGGATAGCGTCAGCGGCCCAGCCCCCTGTCGGGTTGGGGACAGCCGCGTCCTTTGCGGTATTGGCGGGCCAGACGGTCACCAACACCGGGCCTACGATCATCTCCGGTGATGTGGGGGTCAGCCCGGGGAGTGCTATTACCGGGTTCCCGCCGGGACTTATTACCCCCGGAACGGGAACCTTCCACGCTGCCGACGCGGTGGCGTTGCAAGCGCAAACAGATCTGACTACGGCATATAACGATGCCGCGGGTCGCGGTCCCGCCACCGCCGCTCCCCCTGATCTCGGCGGCCAAACACTGGTCGCGGGGGTGTACAACACGGCGGGCCCCATGGGCCTAACCGGGACAGTCACCCTCGATGGGCAAAATGATCCCAACTCGGTCTGGATCTTCCAAGCGGGATCTACGTTGATCACGGCATCCAACAGCACGGTCGCCCTCATCAACGGAGCCTCACCGTGCAACGTCTTCTGGCAGGTGGGTAGCTCCGCGACACTGGGCACCAACACCACCTTCGTCGGAACCATCATGGCGTTGACCTCGATCTCGGCGCAGACCGGAACCATCGTGGAGGGACGGCTGTTGGCACGAAACGGCTCGGTCACCCTGGACAACAACAGGATCACCCGACCCAACTGCACTATCCCACCGACGTCCACGACTACAGCACCGCCGACAACGACAACGACAACAGCACCGCCGACAACGACAACGACAAC
>NZ_JBIAFV010000087.1:0-1492 GCF_042869435.1 Nocardia sp. NPDC006982
CGCGCAACCAACACCTTCGGCAGAACCCACCCCATCACACCCGAACCAACAAGTCAGACAACAAAATACATGATCTTTGAGGAACGCAGCACTAGTCGCGGTTCCCGCGATCGACACCGATGTCGAGCATCGAAACCTGTCTGACTATGACTGCATGTTCGACCTCGACGAGGCGAGCAGCAGCGAGGAAATCGCCTGATGGCCACCAAGACCGCCAATGGTTCACGCAACGTAACCTCCGAAATCGCCTATCTCGCAAGAGCACTCAAGGCACCGACACTCGGCAGCGCGGTTGAGCGACTGGCCGAACGCGCCCGCTCGGAGAACTGGAGCCACGAAGAGTTATTGGCCGCCTGCCTGCAACGAGAAGTTTCCGCCCGCGAATCCCGCGGCGGTGAAGGACGCATCCGCAGTGCTCGATTTCCGTCGCGAAAATCGTTGGAGGAGTTCGATTTCGACCATCAGCGCTCACTCAAACGCGACACCATCATCCACCTCGGAACCCTGGACTTCATCACCGCCAAGGAAAACGTCGTATTCCTGGGCCCGACTGTTATCCGCAGGATTTGCCAAGGCCGCTGCTATTTGACCAGGTGACAGCGTTGATGAGATCTCATCAACGCTGTCGGTGTGGCTAATCCCTTGAAGCGCGCATTAGCGCTCTGGCTCCAGCGACTCGACGTCGAGCGCCGCGACGGCGCATCCGTGACGCAGTGACGGAACGTTGTCATATGCGGCTTGGAGTGGAAGTGGTTCGCCGAGAGCGAGTGCGGTTCGCGGCCGGGTCTGTCCGCCAGCGACGGTGTAGTGGTAGCCGGCCGCACTGTATGCGCCTCGCAGTCGCCAAGCCGCAGTGGGCTTATTGAAGTAGACAGCAACGACCCTGTCGCAGGTTGCGGCCTTCGCTGCCGAGATTGCCCAAGCCTTGAAGACCCAGCGCTCGAGATCTGCGAGGGAGAACGTCGGCTTGAATGACTGGTTCACCGACACGAATAAGACATTCTGAGACATAGATGTCCCCTTTCCGGGCCTGCGCCCTGGTGCTGACCGCCCGCTGCAGTCCGCAGCGATAAGACTACCAGAGGATCTGGTACTTCTGTCCGTAATACCAATGGGCGCAACCAGTTTCGAGACGACTGCCGACCTCGGCAAGATCAGTGCGGACCGGAAGCTGCACTCGCTCCGCGCCGTGCGAGTTCCCGGCGGAGTTCGAGGTTTTCGCCGTGGGCCTGTTCGAGTGCGTCGCGTAGGGCTTGGACCTCGGTGCGGTGCCGCTTCTTCAGCTCGGTGATCTGCAGGCCGAGTGTCTGGACGAGAGTGTTCTCCGAATCCGTTGGGGGCGTGTGGGTGTCGGCAGCTTTGCTTTGGCCCGCAGGCGTTCGATGCGGGACCGCAGGTTGGGGTTCCCCTGAAGTAATGGACATCTGAGATAGCGGGACCAATGGTCCCTGGAAGGATGTTCACCATGGGTCGTCCGCGTCGATCGTATTCG
>NZ_JBIAFV010000088.1:0-1428 GCF_042869435.1 Nocardia sp. NPDC006982
GGCGGGTTGAGCGAGTCCGAACGCGAAGAGCTGCAACGGCTTCGGCGGGAGAACGCCGAGCTGGCGATGGAGCGTGATGACGCCCCTATGTTTGTAAAGTCGCTGCGGGTGCTGTTTCCCCTGGTGACAGCGCGTCTCTGATGATCGGGAAAAGTTCGCGGGCGGCGTATCGTTTGAGACAGCGGATGATCTCTTTCTTGGATTTCCCGTCGTGGGTGCGGCGTTCGGTGTAGTCGCGGGTGCGTTGGTCGCGGCCGAGGCGGGTGAGCACGACGGTGTAGAGGGCGCTGTTGCTGCGCCGGTCACCACCCCGGTTGAGTCGGCGACGTGCGGTTTTCCCGGATGATGCTTCGATCGGGTTGACCCCGCAGAGGGCCGCGAACGCCGCCTCGCTGGTCAGCCGGTCGGGGTTGTCGCCAGCGGTGATCAGCAGTGCGGCGGCGGTGTCGGCACCGACACCGGGCCGTTCGAGCAGCCGCGGAGCGCAGCCGGTGACGATAGTGGTCAGCTGCTGCTGATGGCCTCGGATCTCGGCTTCGAGGGCGTGGATGCGTTGCGCGAGAGCACGAATCACCACGGTCGCGGTTGTGTCGAGGTCGCGGACCGGCGTGTCGGGTAGGTCCGCGCAGCGGCGTATGAGCGTGGCCGGGCCGAGTCCGGCCAGCGATTCACGCAGCGCGGGGTCTGTGCGAGCCAGCACGGCGCGGAGCTGGTTGATGGCCTGGGTGCGGGCCTTGACCGCGGAGTCCTTGGCGATCTTGACCATGCGGATCATTTCGACTGCGCCGTCGCCGGTCTTGGCGACAGCGTTGCTTCGGCCGGAAAGCACTGCGCGGGCGGCGTTTTCGGCGTCGACGGCATCGGTCTTGCCGCGCCGGCGCCGTGTGGCACGGTCGGGCCGGTTGACCTCGATCACCTCGATACCGCGGCGACGCAGGTGGCGGTTCAGCGAAATGCCGTGGGAGCTGGTGCCTTCCACTCCGGCCCGCCGCAGGCGGCCGTGCTGACGAGCCCACTGCAGCAGCGCGTCGTATCCGGCGGCGGTGGCCGGGAACGCCTGGGTGCCCAGCAGCACGCCCAGGACCGTGATCACTGCCGCGACGTGGGCGTCGGCGTGGGTGTCGACACCCAACACGATCTGCTCGCCCTCGTCGAGGCTATTGGGTTCGGCGGTGGTGTGCTCGGTGGCGTTGGCCACAGGGTCTCCTCGTCGGTGCGGGTCGAGAGCAATTGAGCCCGATCGAGCGAGGAGGTCAGGACTGTGACGATGCAAGGCAAGGCCCCTATGGGGACACGTCCCCGCCGGTCGGTGCACACCACCGGGCGGACAGGCGACAGGTCATCACGAAGGCACGGGTGGCCAGTCTCAAGCTGGGTCAATCCTGCTCGCCAGGCGGTGTGCATTCATCCTCACAGTGCTCAAGCGAT
>NZ_JBIAFV010000089.1:0-1374 GCF_042869435.1 Nocardia sp. NPDC006982
CTAGTACTCCAGCATCACTTCGTGATGTTGTTGGGTAGCATGGGGTTTCGTGCTGGTTGATGAGGATCTGGCTGCGTGGACGGCTGGGCTGGAGGAGTTGTTCGCGCGGGTGGCGGGGCGGTTTCATCGGGCGGAGCCGCGGTTGCGGGCCAGGATGTATGTGCGGGGCCTGTTGGCGCCGTTGGCGGGGAAGAACGGCTGGACCTTGGCTGAAGCCGCGGGTGATCTGACACCGCACGGGATGCAGCGGTTGCTCAACGCGGCGGCGTGGGATGTCGACGGTGTGCGTGACGAGGTGCGAGCGTATGCCGTCGAGCATTTGGGTGACGCGGACGGTGTGCTGGTCGTGGACGAGACCGGATTTCTGAAGAAGGGCGTGAAATCGGCTGGGGTGCAACGGCAATACTCTGGGACGGCGGGTCGGATCGAGAACTGCCAGCTGGGTGTGTTCTGCGCGTACACGAGCAGCAAGGGTCGCACGCTGATCGACCGGGAACTGTATCTGCCCAAGTCGTGGACCGCCGATCGGGATCGTTGTCGCGATGCCGGGGTGCCGGAGGAGGTCGACTTCGCCACGAAGCAGGTTCTGGCACAAAGGATGTTGGCCCGCGCCTTGGATGCCGGCGTGCCTGCTCGCTGGGTCACCGCGGATGAGGCATACGGTGGTGATTCGAAGTTCCGGACCTGGCTCGAGCGGCGGCGGATCGGGTATGTGGTGGCGGTGCCCAGCAGTGCGCCGATCGTGTCGCTGGCAGGCAGCTGGCGTGCCGATCAGGTCGTCGCGGATGCGCCAGGTGATGCTTGGAAACGCCTGAGCTGCGGAGAAGGCGCGAAAGGCCCTCGCCTGTTCGACTGGGCCGTAGCCACGCTGCCCACCCTCAGCGAGGCCGGTGCCGGGTGGCGGCGCTGGCTGCTGGCCAGACGGTCACTGACCCGCAATGCCAAAGGCGAACTCGAGATCGCCTACTACTTGTGTAGCGCCCCGGTCGGCACCACCGACACCGATCTGATCCGGGTCGCTGGTGCCCGATGGTCGGTCGAGGACTGTTTCCAGACCGCGAAAACCGAGGTCGGGCTCGACCAGTACCAGGTCCGCCGCTACGACGCCTGGTACCGCCACATCACCCTGGCCATGCTCGCACACACCTACCTTGCGGTGACGGCTGCCGTTTCCCCAAAAGCGTTGGCAGCGGCCTCATTCCACTCACACTCGGCGAGATCAAGCGTCTCCTGGCACACCTGACCACCCCACTCCCGAACCTGACTCTGGCGCGCCGCTGGTCGACCTGGCGGCGACGACACCAACACCAGGCGAAGCAAGCCCACTACCACCGAAGACAGGCATTACATCACGAAGTGATGCTGGAGTACTAG
>NZ_JBIAFV010000090.1:0-1371 GCF_042869435.1 Nocardia sp. NPDC006982
TAGTACTCCAGCCGCACTTAGTTATGTTGTGCGGTATCGTGTTTCGTTGTGTCGGTTGATGGGGATCTGGCTGCGTGGGTGGCTGGGTTGGATGATTTGTTCGGGCGTGTTGCGGGCCGGTTCTATCGTGCGGAGCCGCGGTTGCGGGCACGGATGTATGTGCGGGGGTTGTTGGCGCCGTTGGCTGGGAAGAACGGCTGGACGTTGGCCGAGGCTGCGGGTGAGCTGACCCCGGACGGTATGCAGCGGCTGTTGAACAAGGCGGCGTGGGATGTTGATGGGGTGCGTGATGATCTGCGTGACTACGCGGTGCGTTATCTCGGTGATCGGGATGGTGTGTTGATCGTCGACGAGACCGGGTTCATCAAGAAGGGCACCAAATCTGCTGGGGTGCAACGACAATACTCGGGGACGGCGGGTCGGATCGAGAACAGTCAGCTCGGGGTGTTCTGTGCTTATGCCAGTGCGCGGGGGCGCACGTTGATCGACAGGGAGTTGTATCTGCCGAAGTCGTGGATCGCGGATCCGGATCGTTGTCGTGAGGCAGGAGTGCCGGAGGAGATCGAGTTCGCGACCAAGACGGTACTGGCGAAACAGATGCTGGCGCGGGCTTTCGATGCTGGAGTTCCGGCGCGATGGGTGACCGCTGACGAGGCATACGGTGGTGACTATAAGTTTCGTACCTGGCTCGAAGAACGACGCGTCGGCTACGTGGTCGCGGTACCGCGCACCCAGACGATCCCGGTCACGGCCGGCTGCACTCGCGCCGATCAGCTGGTCGCTCGAGCGCCCGAGCAGGCATGGAAACGGCTGAGTTGCGGTGCCGGTGCCAAAGGGCCGCGACTGTTCGACTGGGCGGTGGCCTCGTTGCTGGCTTTGGAGTTCACGACCCCCACGGGGTGGGGCCGATGGCTGCTCGCACGCCGCGCCTTGACACCGAATGCCAAGGGAGAGTTGGAGATTGCCTATTACATGTGTTGCGCGCCCACCGGCACCACCGATGAGGAATTGATCCGGGTCGCCGGTGGCCGGTGGGCGATCGAGGACTGCTTCCAAACCGCGAAAACCGAGGTCGGGCTCGACCACTACCAGGTCCGCCGTTACGACGCCTGGTACCGCCACATCACCCTGGCCATGCTCGCCCACACCTACCTCGCCGTCACCGCCGCCATCTCCCCAAAAGCGTTGGCAGCGGCCTCATCTCGCTCACCCTCGGAGAAATCCGTCGTCTACTGGCACACGTGATCACCCACGCCCTCGACAACACAGCGGCCTGGAAGTGGTCCATCTGGCGGCGACGCCACCAATACCGGGCACGGCAAGCCCACTACCAGCGACGACACCGATCACATAACTAAGTGCGGCTGGAGT
>NZ_JBIAFV010000091.1:0-1289 GCF_042869435.1 Nocardia sp. NPDC006982
TGGACATCTGAGATAGCGGGACCAATGGTCCCTGGAAGGATGTTCACCATGGGTCGTCCGCGTCGATCGTATTCGCCTGAGTATCGGGTGGAAGCGGCGCATCGAGTGATCGATTCCGGCCGACCGGTGCGCGAGATCGCCCGTGAGCTGGACGTGCACGAGAACCTGCTGCACAAGTGGGTGCGAGAAGAACGCCGCCGTATTGCCGCGGCTGGCCAGACCGGTGGCCGGGCTCGCGATGACGGTGGTGGCCAGCCACTTTCAGCCGATGAGCGCGCGGAATTGGTGCGGCTGCGGGCGAAGGTCGCCGAGCAGGCCAAGGACATTGCGTTCCTGGAAAAAGCCTCGGCGTACTTTGCGGCACGGCATCCAAAGTGAGCAGGTTCGAGCTCATGGCAGCAGAGTGCGCCGACCACGATGTGACCCGGATGGCCGAACTGCTCGGCGTCTCGACCTCCGGCTACTACCGGTTCCTGGAGGTCCGTGCCAGCACGGAGCCGTCGGCGCGGCTGCAGCGGCGCCGGGATCTGGAGGTGAAAATCCTTGCCCACCACCGTGCCTCCGACGGCACCTACGGATCGCCCCGGATCACCACCGACCTGCTCGCCGAGGGCGAACAGGTATCGAAGAACACCGTGGCCGCGATCATGGCCGATCTCGGGATCGAGGGCATCAGCCCACGCTCGTTCAAGACCACCACCATCGCCGATCCAGCAGCATCGTTCCCGCCGGATCTGGTCGGGCGTCGCTTCGACCGTGGCCGGACCGACCTGGTCTGGTCCTCGGATATCACCTACCTGAGCTGCGGTGAGGGCGATATGTTCCTATGCGCGATCCGCGACGAACATTCCCGGCGCGTACTGGGTTGGGCAGTCGCCGACCATATGCGCGCCGAGTTGGTCGTGCACGCCGTGGACCGGGCCGTGTTCGTGCGTGGTGGCCGCTGCCGGGGCACGATTCTGCACTCGGACAGGGCCAATACACCGCTGCCGTGACCGCCGAAGCCTGCGCCCGCCACGGCTTGCTCCGCTCGGCAGGAGCCACCGGGATTTGCTGGGACAACGCCGGCGCGGAATCGCTGTGGTCGAGTTTCAAGCACGAGTGCTACTACCGGCACACCTACGCCGCCAAGGCGGAATTGGTTGCTGCAGTTGACAATTGGATGCACTTCTACAACCATCGGCGGCGACACTCGGCGATCGGGATGCGCTCACCGATCGACTACGAGCAGTCCCTCAAAGCTACCCCCGAAGCAAGCTAACGCTGTCCACTTTTTCGGGGGAACCCCA
>NZ_JBIAFV010000092.1:0-1199 GCF_042869435.1 Nocardia sp. NPDC006982
AAAGGTGGTAGATAAAACGGCGGCGTAGGGTCCTTGGTTTCGGGGTGGGTCGGCCCCAGATCCAGGGGCGGGCGCGGGCGTTGAGGGCGGCGGTGGCTTGGCGGGTGGCTTGGTCGATCTCTGTGTGGTCGGCGAAGGTCTGGCCGGCGAGGGCTTCTCGGGGGAAGATTCGCCACCATTGTTCTTGTAGGTTGAGCCAGCACGCTCCGACGGGGATGAAGGCGTGTTTGATCCGGGGGTGGTCTTCGAGCCATTCGCGGGTGGATTTGCTGTTGTGGCTGGAGAGGTTGTCGGTGATCACGTAGATGTCGCCGACAGGATTGGCCTGTTCGACCAGTTCCAGGAAACGCTGATAGTTGATGCTGTTACGTGAGGACGCGGTGAGCGTGACGGTGTGGCCGTCGCGGATGCGGATCGATCCGTACACCCAGACCCTGTCCGGGCCTCGCGAGTATTCCAGAGGCGCCTTGATCCGGTGTCCGTCGATCGACCAGCCCGGTGCGGGGCCGAAGGTGCGAGGCGATACCGGGCCCAGCTCGTCGGCGCAGACTACCGTGGCACCTTCGGGTGGCTGCGTGTAGAGACCGACGATGTGAGTTCTTTTGGGACGAAGTACGGATCCTTGCTCGTTGTCCACGAACGCGGCTTGCGCCATCGAATCCCGTCTGTCACAAGGATTCTGCGCACCTGACTACGGCCAACGACGATGCCTTCGGCACGCAGGGCCGCGGTGAGCGAATCCAGGGTCCAGCACGAGGGCGCCCGGTCCTGATCGGCTTCCAGAGCACCATCGCAGCGTCGGGTCAAACGTCCCGGCGGGGTGGTGGCGACCAAGGCCACAACGCGACTGCGCTCTGTTTCGGTCAGCCGAGGTTTGCGTCCTGCCCCTCGCCGATCGCCCAGCCCGTCCAAGCCGTGAGTGTTGAACCGGTGCAACCGTTCTCGCACCGTCTGCCGATGACAGCCCAGCTCGCCCGCGATCTGCGCGGTGGACTTTCCGTCCCAACTCGCCGTGATCATCCACGCCCGACGGATCCAATCCCCAGGCACATGACGAGCTCCGGCAAGTTTGCGAATCTTGCGCTCCTCCAACACATCCCGTGGAGGCCGCGCAACCAACACCTTCGGCAGAACCCACCCCATCACACCCGAACCAACAAGTCAGACAACAAAATACATGATCTTTGAGGAACGCAGCA
>NZ_JBIAFV010000093.1:0-1179 GCF_042869435.1 Nocardia sp. NPDC006982
AGCGTACTCGGCCGGGGTCAGGTAGCCCAGCGCCGAATGCCGGTGCCGCCGGTTGTGATCGACCTTGAAATCGCCGATCACTACGCGGGCCTCGAGCAGGCTGGTCCAGTGGTTGCGGTTCAGGCACTCGGTCCGCAGCCGCCGGTTGAACGATTCGACGAAGCCGTTGTTCCAGGGCGTGCCCGGCGGAATGTAGGAGATCCCGACCCTGTCGGCGCAGAACTGTTGCAGGGCAGCCGAAATCATCTCCGGACCGTTGTCCATCCGCAGCACCCGCGGAGGTCCGCCCGCCGTGGTGAACACCTTCTCCAGCTCCACAACAAGCCGCTCGGCGGTAATCGAGCGTTCCACGATGTGTAGCAGCGATTCGCGTGTGTGTTCGTCGATCATCGATGCGATCTTCACCGCCCGCCCGTCCACGGTCGAGTCGAACTGGAAATCCAACGCCCACACCACCTTCGGTGCGTCCGCCTCGACCGGAGGTGCAGAAGAGATTCCGGCTCGCTTACGCGGGTGGTGTTCGCGGACCTGCAGGCCCTCCTCGCGCCAGAGCCGGTGAACCTTCTTGATGTTGACCTCGCTGCCCTCGTCGAATCGCAGCCGCGCCCAGGCACGCCGGAACCCATGGCCTTGATTTCTGGTGGCATACGAACGCAGCCAGGCCCGCAGACCGGCATCCGGATCGGCCGAGCTCTCCTTCACCGGCAGACGCCGGTAGGTGGACCGGTTGAGCCCAACAACCTTGCACGCGAACCGTTCCGACACACACTTGACTTCACGCAGCATGTCCACGGCCCGACGCTTGGCCGCTGGGCTCAAAATTTTCCCTTGGCGATCTCCCGCAGCGCGTCCTTCTCCAGCTCGGCATCGGCCAGCAGCCGCTTGAGCCGGGCGTTCTGCTCGCGCAGCTCCTTGAGTTCCTTGGCCGCGTCGGTGTCTACCCCACCGTACTGGCGGCGCCAATTGTACAGCGTCGCTGTAGATACCCCGATCTCGGCGGCGATCTCCTCGCCGGTCTTCCCAGCAGCGGTTAACTCGTCGGCACGGCGCAGCTTCCGCACGATGTCCTCCGCGGAGTGCCGCTTGCGTCCTGCCATGTCGATCAGTGTCCCTTCTCGGCCCTCATCAGGCCAAACGGGACTCTAATACCAGATGGTCTCATTCATTGGGAGCAGCCCA
>NZ_JBIAFV010000094.1:0-1169 GCF_042869435.1 Nocardia sp. NPDC006982
GTTCACCGCCGATCAACGCGGCCATCATCGCTCGTCCGGATACCCCGAAAATGTCGGACGCCACGACCGAGAGTTTGATGCAGGCGTCCTCGAGGAGTTTCTCGACCCGGTTCTTCTCCGCCGTGCGTGCCCCGATGAGATCGATGCGGTACCGGGTCAGATCCCGCAGTCGCCGGATCGGCACCGGTGGCACGAAACTGGGACGCAGCATCTGACGTTCGGCGACCTTGCATAACCAGACCGCATCCAGCACATCGGTTTTGGGTCGGCCCGGCAGATGCTTCACGTCACGGGCATTGACCAGCCACGGCTCCAACCCATGCGCCTCGAACAGGTAGAACACCGGTTTCCAATAGTCCGACGTCGCCTCCATCACCACCCGCTCGACACCCAAATCGACCAGATGATTGGCCAATTCGGTCAGTGATCGGGTCATCGTCGAATGTGTCGACACCTCCTGGCACCGCCTGCCCGAGCCACTCTCGGCGAGAACCCGGACACAGCACACCACCTCGGCCTTACCGACATCCAGGGCCGCGACCCTGGCGATAATCTGTTCCTCATCATGGGATTCGGCCAGCATCGTTGTTCGTCCTCTCCCGCACCGCTCGCACCCACCTCGGGGTGGTCGCCTGTGGAGTCGGCAAGGGAAAGCGGAATCTAATCCTCGTGCTCGGTGAAACAACATCGGCAACAATGAAGGACCCACAACCCGACCCCAACGCCCGGCTAGACGACGGCCTCGAAGGACCATAGGGAAAACGGCGTCGACAAGGCGACCACCCCACCATTTTCAGCCCGGAACGGGCGTCCCACCAGGGACAAAATGGCTAGACGAGTAAGTCCGAAGTCTGGGTGATGGTTACACGTGGGCGGAGGGCGTCGAAGCGCATTGTGTGAGTAATGACCTGGACGCCCTGCTGACCGCACTGTACGTGAAAATCGATGACGAGTTGACCGGGCCGCGGTGGACCGGCCGCCCGCCGGTGCTGACCGATTCGGAGCTGGTGTGCCTGACGGTGGCCCAGTCGCTGCTGGGGTTCACCTCCGAGACGCACTGGCTGCGGTTCGCTCGCAAGCACCTGGCCGGGATGTTCGGGTACCTGCCGCAGCAGTCCGGTTACAACAAGCGCCTGCGCAACGCGTTGGGGTTGGTCAAGCGGGTGATC
>NZ_JBIAFV010000095.1:0-1118 GCF_042869435.1 Nocardia sp. NPDC006982
GAGTGCCACAGCCACATGGTGCGGTGCGGGTTGCGGCCGTCGGGCAGCCGTTCGACTCGGACCTCGATGACGGTGCCCTCGATGATCGGCAGCCGGGTGAACAGTTCGGCGTCCAGGCGAGCGAAATACCCGGTGCGTTGGACCTTTTGGTGCATGCGGTGCCAGGCGCGAACCTCGACCCGCCCGTACTTGTTGGTGTCGGGCACGACCAGCCCTTGGTCGGGGCGGCGCAGGTTCACCTTCGCGTCGAGCTCAAACCGGTTGCCATGCACGCCATTTCGGCCTGGGCCGGGCTTGCGGGGGCCCGGACGTCCGTCGTAGTAGACGCGGTCACCCGAGATCCGCACCAGGGTCTGAACCTCTAGCCCGTCCAGCGCGTGAGTAAGAGCCGCGGCCGCATACCCCTGATCCAGAATGAACAGCGGTGCGGGACGTCCCGCCGCATCATCTCGCTGGCCGAGCCGTTCTGCCAGGTCGCGAATCTGATCGGCGGTCGACACGACAGGGCAGGATCCCTCGGCCAGGCGACGAGCATCTAACGGCCGAGTCCACGATGAACTGCCCCACTCCAGGCCCATGACCCACTGGAATTCCCAGCCTGGCACAACTTTTCGATCGCCGTCGCAGCGACACGGCGCATAGTGCAGACCCCGGTCGGGCGAGCATTCGGCGTTCGGTCGCGGGAAGGTGGTCGAGTCGATGCCGAACATCAACGGCGCATCGGTCGGCAGCTGGTCGGCCAGCAAATCGCGCAGCCGGTCCTCGTCGATCGCACCCTCGGCCAGCGCGTCATACAAAGCCCCGTGCCCGCGGCGGAACACGGGAGCCAGGGACAACTCCACCAGCGAGGTGACCGGCCCTTCTGCGCAGATCGCCGCGTCAGACAGCTCGAACAGCGCGTCCGCTCGCGTATTCAGGCAGTCGTAGAACTGATTGCGAAACTCCATCAACACCGACTCCGCCGCAGCGGCGTCCCCACACAGCACAGTCCACCTCTACGGCCTTCAATGATCGACACCGACGCCGACGACAAGACATCATCACGCGAAAGCCGTTGGCTGTCAGCCAGATTAACCGAGCACGGCGCAAGTTGATCTTGCGCTGGTTAAATCTCAAGC
>NZ_JBIAFV010000096.1:0-1093 GCF_042869435.1 Nocardia sp. NPDC006982
ACTCCAGCCGCAGTTCGTGATGTTTTGCCTGTCTTCGCTGGTAGTGGGCCTGCTTGGCGCGGTGTTGATGTCTTCGTCGCCAGGTCGACCAGCGGCGCATGGTGGTGAGGTCCGGGATCGGGGTGGTCAGGTGTGCCAGGAGACGCTTGATTTCGCCGAGTGTGAGTGGAATGAGGCCGCTGCCAATGCTTTTGGGGAGATCTCGGCGGTGACAGCGAGGTAGGTGTGAGCGAGCATGGCCAGGGTGATGTGCCGGTACCAGGCGTCGTAACGACGGACCTGGTACTGGTCGAGTCCGACTTCGGTTTTCGCGGTCTGGAAGCAGTCCTCGATCGACCAGCGGGCGCCGGCGACCCTGATGAGGTCGGTGTCGGTGGTGCCGATCGGGCCGCCACACATGTAGTAGGCGATTTCGAACTCGCCTTTGGTGTTGCGGGTCAGCGAGCGCCTAGCCAGCAGCCAGCGCCGCCACCCGGAACCGGCCTCGCTGACGCCGGGCAGCGTAGCCACGGCCCAGTCGAACAACCTCGGGCCTTTCGCGCCTTCTCCACAGCTCAGACGTTTCCATGCCTGCTGCGGCGCGTCCGCGACGAGACGGTCCGCGCGTGAGTCACCCGTCGGGAACACGATCGGCGCGCTACTGGGAACAGCGACCACATACCCGATCCGGCGTCGCTCGAGCCACCTGCGGAACTTCGAATCGCCACCATAGGCTTCATCGGCGGTCACCCACCTGGCCGGCACACCGGCATCCAGGGCACGGCCCAGCATCTGCTGAGCCAGAACCTGTTTCGTGGCGAACTCGACCTCCTCAGGCACCGCAGCCTGCCGACACCGCTGCTGGTCGGCGATCCACGACTTCGGCAGATACAGCTCCCGGTCGATCAACGTGCGCCCCTTCACACTCACATACGCACAAAAAACACCGAGCTGACAATTCTCGATCCGACCCGCCGTCCCCGAGTACTGTCGTTGCACCCCAACGGATTTGGTGCCCTTCTTCAGGAATCCCGTCTCGTCGACGACCAACACGCCGTCCGGGTCCCCGAGATGCTCGACCGCATACGCGCGCACGTCGTCGCGCACCCCATCG
>NZ_JBIAFV010000097.1:0-1007 GCF_042869435.1 Nocardia sp. NPDC006982
GGCTCTTGCAGGTTGAGCCAGCACGCGCCGACCGGGATGAAGGCGTGCTTGATCCGGGGGTGATCCTCGAGCCATTCGCGGGTGGATTTGCTGTTGTGGCTGGACAGGTTGTCGGTGATCACATAGATCTCACCGACCCGGTTGGCCTGTTCGACCAGTTCCAGGAACCGCTGATAATTCACACTGTTGCGTGAACCGGCGGTGAGCGTGACCGCTTGGCCGTCGCGGACGCGGATCGAGCCGTAGACCCAGATCTTGTCCGGACCTCGCGAATATTCCAGCGGCGCCTTGACGCGGTGCCCATCGACCGACCAGCCCGGCGCGGGTCCGAAAGTACGGGGCGAGACCGGGCCCAGCTCGTCGGCGCAGACTACCGTTGCCCCGGCCGGTGGCTGCGTGTAGAGACCGACGATGTGAGTTCTTTTGGGACGAAGTACGGGTCCTTGCTCGTCGTCCACGACCGCGGCCGACGCCACCTGATCCCTTCTGCCACAAGTATTCTGCGCACCTGACTACGACCCACGACAATGCCCTCGGCGCGCACGGCCGCGGTCAGCGAATCCAGCGTCCAGCTCGACGGCACCCCGACCTGCTCAGCTTCCAGAGTGCCATCGGATCCCCGCGTCAACCACCCCGGTGGCGTCGTGGCAACCAAAGCCACGATCCGACTGCGCTCCGTCTCGGACAGGCGGGTCTACGCCCCGACCCCGGCCGATCACCCAGCCCCTCCAGGCCGTGAGTGTTGAACCGCCGCAGGCGTTCACGCACCGTCTGCGGATGACAACCCAACTCACCCGCCGATCACCGCGGTGGACTTCCCCTCCCGCTCGCCGTGATCATCCACGCCCGACGAATCCAATCACCCCGAGCACCAGCGAGCTTACAAATCTTCCACTCCTCCAACACATCCCGCGCAGGACGCGCGACCAGCACCTTCGGCAGAACCCACCCCAAGACACCCGAACCAACAAGACCCACAACAAGATACATGATCATCAAGGAACGCA